>NZ_JBITLN010000012.1:0-294564 GCF_044465285.1 Streptomyces sp. NPDC049687 | reverse complement strand
TCCGCGTACTGGGCGTACGCGGGCGATCCCGACAACGCGGCGAGGCGCCGTGCCAGGCGTCGCGGGCCAGACGGGACTTTCGAAACACGCCCTAGCTCTCCGTCACCATCAGGGCCGCCATCATGCCCTCGTCCTCGTGCTGGAGCAGATGGCAGTGGAGCATGTACATGTACGTGTCGTCGGTGAAGTCCGTGAACTTCATCGCGATCTTGATCGAGCCGCCGCCGACCACCTCGTAGGTGTCGAACCAGCCCAGGTCGACGCCGGACGGCTCCTCACCGTTGATCTCGATGAGCTGGAACGGCACGTCGTGCAGGTGGAAGGAGTGCTCCAGCTGCGTACCGTTCTTGATCGTCCACACCTCCTCGGCGTCCAGCGTGGTGCTGATCATCGCCATCGAGGACATGCTGGTGCCCGCCGAGCCGTTGATCGTCATGGTCTGCCCGCTCTGGCCGAGGGTGATCGTCCGCGCGGTGAAGTCGCTCGTGTCGTACCGCGTGATCGTGTTGAGCGTGCTCGGCAGGTCGTCGGGCGTGTCGGAGGCGTCCGGGGTCACGGTCAGGAAGTCGTACGTGCCGCTTCCGCCACGGATCCACCCGGTGGTGACCACGGCCTGGAGCGTGACCGCGTCCTCGAGGTCGAGGACGAACTCGGCGCGGGCGCCGGCCACCAGCCGGATCGTGGTCACCTCGGCGGCCTCGGCGAGGTAGCCCTGGTCGGTGGCGATCTGGGTGAGCGTGCCGCCGTCGCCGCGCTGGATGGTCATGATGTCGGCGGGGGAGGCGTTCAGGACCCGGAAGCGGGTGCGCTTCTTGGTGGCGGTGAAGCCGAGGGTCGTGGAGTCGACGTTGGTGCCGTTGCACAGCACCGGGTAGCTGAGGCCGGAGCTGAGGTAGCCGGTGACGTTGTACTTGATGTCGCCGGAGGCGTCGGCTGCCAGACACTGCAGGATGATCGGGATGTCGTCGACGCCGTACTCGCTCGGCAGCGCGGCCGAGGTGTCCGAGTCGTCCTCGACGATGATCATCCCGGCCAGGCCGTGGACGACCTGCTCGGCCGTGGTGCCGAGGGCGTGCGGGTGGTACCAGAGGGTCTTGGCCTCGTCGAGCACCTCGAAGGTGGGCGACCAGGTCTCGCCGTCGGCGAAGGCGTTCTGCGGGCCGCCGTCCATCTTCGGCGGGATGTGGGCGCCGTGGAAGTGGACCGTCGTCTCGTCGCCCAGGCTGTTGGTGATGTTCAGCAGGACCGTGTCGCCCTTGGTCCACTTCATGGTGGGGCCGAGGAACGAGCCGTTGTAGCCGGCCGTGGTGCTGCTGACGCCGCTGATCACCTCGCTCGTGCCGGTCTTCGCGGTCAGGGTGTAGGTGGTGGTGCCGTCGGAGGTGGTGCCCTCCAGCAGCTCCGGGATGTTGAGGGTGCCGGTGGCGTCCGCGGCGGACGCCTTGTTGCTCCTGCCGTCGGTCAGCAGGGCGAAGGTGGCTCCCGCCGCGCCGACCGCGCCCAGCCCCACGCCGGCCATGCCGCCGAGGAAGCTCCGCCGGTGCAGACCCTTCCCGCTCCGGCCCTTCGACCTCTTCGCGTGCTCGCCCTTGCCGCCCCGTCCGCTGCGCGCGTGGGCACCCTTGCTCTGCTCTCCCGCACCGGAGGCGGGATCTGTCGTGTGGCTCATGGCCGTGGAGCTTTGGGCTAAGGGCTATGTGAAGACTGAGGCGAAAGTAGGAGCGAGCCGAGGATGCTGTGCGCTCCCACTGCAGGTCAACTCGACTGAGGGAACGGGAAGTTGGAGGGTCGCAGGTCATCTTCGACGTGCGGGACACATCGGACGTCCGTCCTCATCAATTGCTCACGAAAACGAGCGCATGTGATCTGAGTCACATAGCTCGTGCTCAGGCGGAAGCGGTGCGGGCCTTTCGGACGAGCCGCAGATACCGGTCCCAGTCCCAGTGCTCGCCCGGGTCGGTGTGATCCGTCCCCGGCACCTCCACATGCCCGATGATGTGGTCCCGGTCGACGGGGATGCCGTACCGCGCGCATATCCGGGCGGTCAGCCGCGCCGAGGCCGCGTACATCGCGTCCGTGAAGTCCTCCGGCCGGTCCACGAAGCCCTCGTGCTCGATGCCGACGCTCCGCTCGTTGTACGCGCGGTTGCCCGCGTGGTACGCCACGTCCAGCTCGCGGATCATCTGGGTGACGCCGCCGTCCTGGCCGACGATGTAGTGCGCGGCGGCCCGGTGCCCCGGGTCCTCGAACGCCTTCACCGCGCTGGCCAGGTCGCCCTGGGTGACATGGATGACGACCATGTCGACGCCGTAGTCGTCCGGCCGGTCCGCCCAGCGGAAGTTCGCCTCGGAGGCGGCCACCCACCGCGCGCCCCGGAAGTCGACCGCGCCCTCCACCCGCTTCCTGCGCACGCCCGGCAGCCGCCAGTACAGATGCGCCAGCTCCTCGCGGGCCAGCACCGCCGAGCCGACGGCGGCCGCCGCTCCGCCGATCAGCAGGGCTCGCCGCCCGATCCGCCGGTCGGAGTCGCGCACTGTCTCCCCCATGGACTGTCCTTCCCTCGGGCCCGGCAGGTGGATCGGGCCCGGCCCCTCGTGATCGTCAACGCATACCCGCGGGTGCCGGTTCCCGGCGACCCGTACCCTGGAAGGGTTATGACTGAGACCTCGCAGCGTCCCCGCCCCCTCCGCGTACTCGCCGCCATGTCCGGCGGGGTGGACTCCGCCGTCGCCGCCGCCCGCGCCGCGGAGGCCGGCCACGACGTGACCGGCGTCCACCTCGCGCTCTCCGCCAACCCGCAGTCGTTCCGCACGGGCGCGCGGGGCTGTTGCACCATCGAGGACTCCCGCGACGCCCGCCGCGCAGCCGACGTCATCGGCATCCCGTTCTACGTCTGGGACCTCGCCGACCGCTTCCGCGAGGACGTCGTCGAGGACTTCGTCGCCGAGTACGAGGCCGGCCGCACCCCCAACCCCTGTCTGCGCTGCAACGAGAAGATCAAGTTCGCGGCGCTCCTCGACAAGGCCCTGGCCCTCGGCTTCGACGCGGTCTGCACCGGCCACTACGCCAAGGTGATCGTGAACGAGGACGGCACGCGTGAGCTGCACCGCGCGTCCGACATGGCCAAGGACCAGTCGTACGTCCTGGGCGTCCTCGACGAGCGGCAGCTGGCGCACGCCCTGTTCCCGCTCGGCGACACGGTCACCACGAAGGACGAGATCCGCGCGGAGGCCGAGCGCAGGGGCCTCGCGGTCGCCAAGAAGCCCGACTCCCACGACATCTGCTTCATCGCCGACGGCGACACCCAGGGCTTCCTGGCCAAGCGCCTCGGCAAGGCCGAGGGCGACATCGTCGACGAGTCGGGAGCGAAGATCGGCACCCACGAGGGCGCGTACGGCTTCACCATCGGCCAGCGCAAGGGGCTGCGCATCGGCACCCCGGCCGCCGACGGCAAGCCGCGCTACGTCCTCGACATCTCCCCGGTGAACAACACGGTGACGGTCGGCCCGGCCGCCGCCCTGGACGTCAGCGGCCTGACGGCGATCAAGCCCCGCTGGTGCGGAGCGGCCCCCACCGGCCCCGGCACCTACACCGCCCAGCTGCGCGCCCACGGCGGCGAGACCGAGGTGACCGCGGAGCTGGTCGACGGCGAGCTGCGGGTGACGTTCGGGGAGCCGGCCCGCGGCGTGGCCCCCGGCCAGGCGATCGTCCTGTACGACGGGACCCGCGTGGTCGGCTCGGCGACGATCGCGTCCACGGTGCGGGCGACGGCCGGCGTGGCCTGACCCGCTCGGCGACCCGCTACTGGCCGAAGAACTCGGCCAGTACGGGCGCCAGGACGTTCGGATCGACCATGTGGGTCTGCCCCTCGAGCGTCCGGTACGTCCCCCGCGGCACCGCCTCCGCCACCGCGCGCGTGGCCTCCCGCAGCCACCGCGGGCTCTCCTCGCCCGCGACGGCGAACACCGGCACCCGCACCGAGGCCAGCCGCTCGCCGGGAAGCCGGCCACCGCCCATGACGGCGTCGTCGTACGCGAGGCTCGGCGCGATCGCCTCCATGCCGGCCCACATCGGCGACTGCCGGGCCCGCTGGATCATCTCCTCGGCCAGCCCCGTCAGCCGCAGGAACAGCTCGACCGCGTCCCCGTGCCGCCCCTGCGCCAAGGCCTCGCCGAGACGCTCGCTGTACTCGGCCCGCTCCTGAAGCGCCTCCTCCTCCAGGGCGTACGGCGTCTCGTACACGGCCACCCGCCGCACGGGCAGCCCGCCGGCCGCCGCCTCCAGCGCCAGCGCGCCGCCCGAGGAGATGCCGTACAGGGACGCCTCGCCGCCCGCCGCGTCGATCAGCGCGGCCAGGTCCTCGACCTCGCGTTCCACCGCGTACGGCGCGGTGTCCCCGCTCTCGCCGCGGCCCCGCCTGTCGTACCACAGGACGGTGAAGTGCTGCGCGAGGAGCCCGCCCAGGGGCGCCACGGTGCCGCCCGTGGACATCGCGCCACTGACGAGAACGACGGCCGGCCCCTGCCCTGTGCGTGCGTACGCGAGTTCGGTGCCGTCGCGCGAAATAGTCTTCTTGTCCATGTCAGACCAGACTGCCGCACGACACGGCGGTCGTCGGCCTACGACACTTCCACTTCGTAGAAGCAGAGGTGGTTCCTGATCTCGGCGACGTCGGGCTTCGGATCGGGATACGCCCACACCAGGTCGGGCGCGCCGGGCAGCGACCAGTAGGACGCCGTGCCCTTGAAGGGGCAGTGAGTGCGGGTGTCGGAGGGGGTGAGGAGATCGAGCCGTACGTCCGCCTCGGGGATGTAGTACCGCACCGGACAGCCGGTCTCGCGCAGGACGAGGGCCCGGTCGGTCTCGGCCAGCACGTGGTCTCCGTGGACGACCCTGACGTGCCGGGTGCCCTGCTCGATCGTGATCGTGTGTCCTTGGGTCATGCCGGGAAAAGCGCTCGCGGGCCCCCGGTTCTTCCCGCGTACGGTGGCGGGATGCGTATCTGCGTCTTTCTCTCCGCCGCCGACCTCGACGACCGTTACACACGCCCCGCGCGTGAGTTCGCGGAGCTGCTGGGCAAGGGCGGCCACACGCTCGTCTGGGGCGGTTCCGACGTGGGGCTGATGAAGGTCGTGGCCGACGGGGTGCAGGAGGCGGGCGGGCGGCTGTGCGGGGTGTCGGTGGACTTCCTCGCCGCCAAGGCCCGCGCGGGCGCCGACGAGATGGTGATCGCCAAGGACCTCGCCGAGAGGAAGAGGCTGCTCCTGGACAAGGCCGACGCGGTGGTGATCATGGTCGGTGGGACGGGGACCCTCGACGAGGCGACCGAGATCCTGGAGCTGAAGAAGCACGGGCACACCGACAAGCCGGTCGTGCTGCTGAACACCGCGGGGTTCTACGACGGGCTGAAGGAGCAGTTCCGGCGCATGGAGGACGAGGGATTCCTGCCACGTCCCCTCACCGACCTGGTGTTCTTCGCCGAGGAGCCCGTGGGGGCCCTCGCCTACCTGGAAGAGAGCCAGGGCATCGCGTGAACCGTGGGTGATGCGAGCATGGCGGGCATGGCTACTCATGTGATCACCGGAGCGGGCTCCGGCATCGGCGCGGCCGTCGCCCGCCGTCTGCACGCGCGCGGGGACGACCTCGTCCTGCACGCGCGCGACGCGGGCCGTGCGAAGGAACTGGCGGCCGAGTTCCCCGGCGCCCGGACCCTCGTCGGCGACCTGGCCGACCCCGACAGGCTGAGCTGGGCCTTCTCCCACCAGACGCTCCCGGACCGGATCGACTCGCTGCTGCACGTCGCCGGGGTGGTCGACCTCGGCCCGGTCGGTGAGCTGACCCCGAAGTCCTGGCGCCACCAGCTCAACGTCAACCTGATCGCCCCCGCCGAGCTGACCCGCCACTTCCTGCCCCAACTGCGCGCCACGCGCGGTCACGTGCTCTTCGTCAACTCCGGCGCGGGCCTGCGGGCGAACGCCGACTGGTCCGCGTACGCCGCCTCCAAGCACGGCCTGAAGGCCCTCGCCGACGCCCTGCGCAACGAGGAGCACGACCATGGCGTCCGGGTCACCTCCGTCTACCCCGGCCGCACGGCCAGCCCCATGCAGGCCAAGGTCCACCAGCAGGAGGGCAAGGAGTACGACCCCGCCGAGTGGATCGACCCCGAGTCGGTGGCGACGACCATCCTGATGGCGATCGACCTGCCGAGGGACGCGGAGGTCAACGATCTGACGGTACGGCCGGGGCGATGACCACCGGCCCGGCTACGTAGGCTTCAGATGTGAACGCACATCCCACCTACGGCCCCGCCACCGGCGTCGGCTCCCTCCCCGGCGGCGACGCCCGCGAGGCCGCCAAGACCGCCACCGGCTCCTTCGAGGACTTCCCGTTCCTGCCCGAGCTCCCGGCCCGCGGTCCCGGCGCGGACATGATCGGCCGGACCACGGGAATGCTCGTCGAGCTGTACGCGCGCGTGGAGCCCAGCGGCTGGCGGCTCGGCGACCGTCCGGGCCGGGACACCAAGCGGGCCCGCTCCTGGCTGGGTGAGGACCTCGACGCCCTTGAGGAGTGCACCCAGGACTACCAGGGCCCGCTGAAGGTGCAGGCGGTCGGCCCCTGGACCCTCGCCGCCTCGCTGGAGCTGAGGAACGGCGAGGCCGCCCTCTCCGACCCCGGCGCCTGCCGCGACCTGTCCGCCTCGCTGGCCGAGGGCCTGCGGCTGCATCTCGCGGAGCTGCGGCGGCGTATCCCCGGCGCCCGGCTCGTCCTCCAGCTCGACGAACCGTCCCTCACCGCCGTCCTGCTCGGCCGGGTGAAGTCCGCCAGCGGCTACCGCACGCTCCGCGCCGTCGACCGGCAACTCGTCGAGGCCACCCTCCGGGAGGTCGTCGGGGTGCACGCCGACGGCCCCGTCGTGGTCCACTCCTGCGCGCCGGACGTGCCGTTCGCCCTGCTCCGCCGGGCCGGCGCGGCCGGCGTCTCCTTCGACTTCTCGCTGCTCACCGAGCGTGACGAGGACGCGATCGGGGAAGCGGTGGAAGCGGGTACCCGGCTGTTCGCCGGTGTCGTGCCGGGCACGGACTCCGCATTGTCGGACCCTGCCGGTAGCGTCATGGGTGTCAGGACGCTGTGGCGCAGGCTGGGGCTGCAACCGGGGCTCCTCACGGAGGCGGTCACGATCACACCGGCGTGCGGACTCGCGGGGGCGTCCCCCGCGTACGCCCGTCAGGCCCTCGCCCACTGCGTCCGGGCGGCGAGATCCCTCGCGGACAACCCAGAGTAACGGGAGGACAACACGGTGGCCGGCGACAAGCAAGCGGAGACGACGGTGCCCGCCGAGGCACGGGAGAAGCACGCGCAGCTCGCTGAGCAGATCGAGGAGCACCGCTTCCGGTACTACGTGAAGAACGCCCCCGTCATCAGCGACGCGGAGTTCGACCGGCTCCTGCGCTCCCTGGAGGAGCTGGAGGAGCGGTACCACGAGCTGCGCACCCCGGACTCGCCGACCCAGAAGGTCGCGGGCGCGTACGAGGCTGCGTTCGCCGGCACGGCCTTCTCGGCCGTCCAGCACCGCGAGCGCATGCTCTCTCTGGACAACGCCTTCGACGACCTGGAGCTGGCCGCCTGGGCCGAGCGCGTCCACAAGGACGTGGGCGCGTCCGCGTACCACTTCCTGTGCGAGCTGAAGGTCGACGGCCTCGCCGTCAACCTCACCTACGAGAACGGCCGTCTCACACGCGCGGCGACCCGGGGCGACGGCCGCACCGGCGAGGACATCACGCCCAACGTGCGCACCATCGCGGAGATCCCGGACCGGCTGACGGGCCACGGGGTGCCCACGCTGGTGGAGATCCGCGGCGAGGTCTACTTCCCGATGGAGAAGTTCGAGGAACTCAACGCCCGTCTGGTCGAGGCCGGCGACAAGCCCTTCGCCAACCCGCGCAACGCGGCGGCCGGTTCACTGCGCCAGAAGGACCCGCGCGTCACCGCCACCCGCCCGCTGCACATGGTCGTCCACGGCATCGGCGCCCTGGAGGGCTACGAGGGCCTGAACCGCCTCTCCGAGGCCTACGACCTCCTCAAGGGCTGGGGCCTGCCCACCTCCCGCCACAACCAGGTGGTCGACGACCTGGACGGCGTACGGCGGTTCATCGCGCACTACGGCGAGAACCGGCATTCCGTGGAGCACGAGATCGACGGTGTGGTGGTGAAACTCGACGAGATCCGGCTCCAGGGGCGGCTCGGCTCCACCGCCCGCGCACCGCGCTGGGCGATCGCGTACAAGTACGCGCCGGAGGAGGTCAACACCAAGCTCGTCAACATCCGGGTGGGCGTGGGCCGTACGGGCCGGGTGACGCCGTACGCGCAGGTCGAGCCGGTGACAGTGGCGGGTTCGGAGGTCGAGTTCGCGACCCTGCACAACCAGGACGTCGTCAAGGCCAAGGGCGTTCTCATCGGCGACACGGTGGTGCTGCGCAAGGCCGGTGACGTCATCCCGGAGATCCTCGGGCCGGTCGTCGACCTGCGCGACGGCACCGAGCGCGAGTTCGTGATGCCGTCGGAGTGCCCCGAGTGCGGTACGCCCCTCAGGCCGATGAAGGAGGGCGACGTCGACCTGCGCTGCCCCAACGCCCGTACCTGTCCGGCCCAGTTGCGCGAGCGCCTCTTCTACCTGGCCGGCCGCAGGGCACTGGACATCGAGCACTTCGGCTACGTGGCCGCGGCCGCCCTCACCAAGCCGCTGGAGCCGCAGGACCCGCCGCTCACCGACGAGGGCGACCTGTTCGATCTCACCGTCGAGCGGCTGCTGCCGATCAAGGCGTACGTCCTCGACCAGGACAGCGGACTGCCCAAGCGCGATCCCCGGACCGGGGAGGAGAAGATCGCCACGGTCTTCGCCAACCAGCAGGGCGAGCCGAAGAAGAACGCGCTCGCCATGCTGGAGAACATCGCGGCGGCCAAGGAGCGTCCGCTGGCCCGCGTCCTCACCGGCCTGTCGATCCGTCACGTGGGACCGGTCGCCGCCGAGGCGCTCGCCCGCGAGTTCCGCTCGATCGACCGTATCGAGCAGGCGAGCGAGGAGGAGCTGGCGGCCACCGACGGCGTCGGGCCGATCATCGCCGCCTCGCTCAAGGAGTGGTTCGCCGAGGAGTGGCACCAGGAGATCATCCGCAAGTGGAGGGCCGCCGGCGTCCGCATGGCGGAGGAGAGCACCGGCGAGGACGAAGGGCCGCGTCCCCTCGAAGGGCTGACCGTCGTCGTCACCGGCACGCTCGAACACTTCACCCGCGACGGCGCCAAGGAGGCTCTGCAGAGCCGGGGAGCGAAGGTGACCGGTTCTGTTTCGAAGAAGACGTCGTTCGTCGTTGTGGGTGACAGTCCTGGATCGAAATACGACAAGGCGATGCAGCTGAAGGTGCCGGTTCTGAACGAGGACGGCTTCACCGTCCTCCTCGAACAGGGCCCGGACGCGGCCGCCGAAGCCGCCCTTCCGGTCGAGGAGTAGCGAAGGTGGCGGTTGAAGGTCACCCGATCGGCGCATACCAGATGCATAAGGGTGGCCAGGACGCATTCGGGCAACCGTCGACGACCGCTGCCCGTGGACGCCTTCCGCGGCCTACTGTTGAGATGTGCGCCTGCCGTGCCCAGCTGCGGTCGGGGCATCTCCTCGCTCTCACGAGCGGGGGGAGGGGTTTTCCAACCCGGCGCCGCCCAGGTGTTGTCGGGCATCGGGCCGCGTGGCGCGGGCACCGCCGGCTGTGAGAGGGACGGGAATGGAACCGACCGAGAGCGCCGCCCCGGACTCCCGGCTGCGCAGATTCCGGGGCGTCGGCGTCCGGTGGGGGAGCCTGTGGGCCGGGCGGTCCGAGCGCCATCCGGGCGCGGCGGAGTACCCACCGCGCACCGGCCTCGACCTCCGCGCCCCGGCACGGCCCGCCGGTTCCGCCTCCGGGCGGCCCGCGGCCGCCGCCCTGCCCGGCACCTCGGCGCTGTCCGGGACCGCCGGGCTGCCCGGCACCCAGGGGCTGCCCGGCGCCGAACCCGACCGGCACCTGTCCTGGCCCGCGCTGCCCGCGGCGGTCGTCGGGGCGGCCGCCTTCGCCCTCGGCGCCGGCTTCTACCGCGCCTTCACCGGCAACCACGCCCTCTTCCCGTCCGGCACGGTCGGCTGGTCGCTGGCCCTGCTGACCGGCGTCATCGTGGGCCATCTGGTCATGCTCGGCCGCGCCCGCTGGTGGGGCGGCACCGGCTCCGGCGCCGCCCTCACCCTCGCCGTCCTGCTGCTGTACGGCTGGGTACCGGCCGGCATGGTCAGCCTCACCGTCGTCGTGCTGGTCGGCATAGCCAGGCGCCACCGCTGGCGGCAGGGCGTCCTGCACGGCGCGGTGGACATCCTCGGCATCGGCGCGGGCGCGCTCCTGCTGGCCGCGTGCGGACGGGTGCCGTCCGTGGAACACCCCTGGTACCCCGACACCTGGACGGTCTACACCGGCCCCCAGGTGGCCCTGGTGGCCGTCGCCTACCTCGCCGTCACCCGCGTGCTCCTGTGGTACCTGCACTCCCCCCGCTCCGGCGGACTGCCGACGGTCGCCCGCACCGCCCTGGTCAGACAGGGCCTGGTCGCGGTGGCGCTGCTCGGCATCGCCCCGCTGGTCTGTGTGGTGGCGGTGGCCAAGCCGATCCTGCTGCCGCTGTTCGCGATTCCGCTGATCGCCCTCGACTCCACTCTCTGGATAGCCCGGGCGCGCGCCGAGGAACAGCTGCGCGACCCGCTGACCGGACTGCCCAACCGGCAGTGGCTGCTCGAGCGCATCTGGACCGCCCTGGACGACGCCGAGCGCATCGGCGCCCGGGCCGCCCTGATGCTGATCGACCTCGACCGTTTCCGTTCGGTCAACGACACCCTCGGGCATCTCGCCGGCGACCGCCTCCTCCTCCAGATAGCCGAACGGCTGCGGCTCGCCCTGCCGCGCGGGGCGGAGGTCGCGCGGCTCGGCGGGGACGAGTTCGCCGTATTACTCCCGGTCGCCGACTCCACGACCTCCGCGACCCGCGTCGCCCGCGGGCTGGTCTCCGCGCTCAGCTCGCCGCTCGACCTCGACGGGCTCACCCTCGTCCTGGAGGCCAGCGCGGGCGTCGCCGTCTTCCCCGACCACGCGCTCGACGCGGAGGGGATGCTGCGCCGGGCCGACGTGGCGATGTACCAGGCGAAGCGGGACCGTACGGGCGTGGAGGTGTACGAGTCCAAGCGAGACTCCAACACCCCCGACCGGCTCGGGCTCCTGGGCGATCTGCGGCGGGCGCTGGACGCGCACGAGGTGCAGCTGCACTACCAGCCGAAGGTGCGCTTCGACGGGCAGGTCGCGGGCCTCGAGGCGTTGGTGCGGTGGGTGCACCCGGAGCGGGGGAAGGTGCCGCCGGACGAGTTCATAGCGATCGCCGAGTCGTCGGGGCTGATGCCCCATCTCACGGAGTACGTGCTGGAGACGGCGCTCGGCCAGGTCGCCCAGTGGCGTGCGCAGGGGCTCTACGTCCCCGTCGCGGTGAACGTCTCCCCGCGCGACGTCCACACCCCCGGCTTCGCCGGCTCCGTCGCGGCGCGCCTCGCCCGGCACGGCGTTCCGGCGGGAGCGCTCCAACTGGAGATAACGGAACACGTCCTCCTGGAGGACCCGCAGCGGGCCGCCGACACCCTCAACGGGCTGACCGGACACGGCGTGAAGATGTCGCTGGACGACTTCGGCACCGGCTACTCGTCCTTGGTGCACCTGCGCCGGCTGCCCGTGAGCGAGCTGAAGATCGACCGCTCCTTCGTGGCGCGGCTGGCCGTCGACACCGAGGACGCGGAGATCGTGCGCTGCACGGTCGACCTCGCGCATTCCCTGGGGCTGCTGGTGGTCGCCGAGGGCGTCGAGGACGACGAGACCTGGGAGCGTCTGCGCGATCTGGGCTGCGACGCGGTCCAGGGCTGGCTGGTGGCCGCCGCGATGCCCCCCGAGGAGACGACGGCCTGGCTACGGGCCCGAGGCTCCCGAGGCTGGCAACGCCCGGCGGCAGCGCTCCCGGCGGCAGCCGCCGACGAATAACCCCGGCTGTGGTTGTCCTGACAAGCGCCGGGCTGCTCTTCGCGGTCCGAGCGCGTCCACATCATCGACAGGGGGTTCGAAGATGTCGCTGTTCGTGCCGAAGTTCGACGAGACCGTCATCGTCCGTGACGCCGAGGCCGAGGTCCTCGGCGGCGCACCCGTCGGCGTCAAGCTGCTCGCCGACAGCAGCGCGTCCGGCGGCGCGCTGTCCACCGTGCGCGTCACCCTCGGGGAGGGGGCCGACGGTGCCCGCCCCCACCTGCACCGCAACTCCGCCGAGATGTTCTTCCTGCTCGACGGCGAGGCGGAGGTCCTCTCCGGCGACGACGTCCTCACCGCCGAACGCGGCGACCTCGTCATCGTCCCCCCGAACCGTCCGCACGCCTTCGCCGCCACCCCAGGCAGCGCCGCCGACCTCCTGATCGTGATCGCCCCGGGCGTGGAGCGCTTCGACTACTTCCGCCATCTCCAGCGCATCCGCCTCGGCGAGGCCACCCCCGAAAGCCTCCTGGAAGTGCAGGAGCTCTACGACAACCACTTCCTGCGCAGCGATGCCTGGGACGGCCGCAGGGGCTGAGGCACCGGCCGCCGGGCAAACCGTTTCACGGGTTGCGGGCCCTGCCCCCTAGGATTAGGACCCAAACCACACGCACTCACCCCCAGAGGAACGCCGCATGCCTGGCATCACGCGCGAGGAGGTCGCCCACCTCGCCCGGCTGGCGCGTCTGGAGCTGAAGCCCGAAGAGCTCGAACACTTCGCGGGACAGCTGGACGACATCATCGGCGCGGTCGCCCGCGTCAGTGAGGTCGCCGACCAAGACGTACCGCCGACCTCGCACCCGCTCCCGCTGACCAACGTCATGCGGGCGGACGAGGTCCGTCCGTCGCTCACCCCCGAGCAGGCGCTCTCCGGCGCCCCGGCCCAGGAGCAGCAGCGTTTCAAGGTGCCGCAGATCCTGGGGGAGGACTAACCGCCATGACGGACAACGTCACCATCATCAAGCTCACCGCCGCCGAGACCGCCGCGAAGATCGCCTCCGGCGAGCTCACGGCCGTCCAGGTCGCCGAGGCGCACCTGGCGCGCATCGAGGCCGTCGACGAGAAGGTCCACGCCTTCCTGCACGTCGACCGCGAGGGCGCCCTCGCGCAGGCCCGCGCCGTCGACGAGAAGCGGGCCAGGGGCGAGAAGCTCGGCCCGCTGGCCGGCGTCCCGCTCGCGCTCAAGGACATCTTCACCACCGAGGGCATCCCGACGACCGTCGGCTCGAAGATCCTCGAGGGCTGGATCCCGCCCTACGACGCGACGCTCACCAAGCGGCTGAAGGCCGCCGACGTCGTCATCCTCGGCAAGACCAACATGGACGAGTTCGCCATGGGGTCGAGCACGGAGAACAGCGCGTACGGGCCCACCGGAAACCCCTGGGACCTGACCAGGATCCCCGGCGGCTCCGGCGGCGGCTCCTCCGCCGCGCTCGCCTCCTTCCAGGCGCCCCTCGCCATCGGCACCGACACCGGCGGCTCCATCCGCCAGCCGGCCGCCGTCACCGGCACGGTCGGTGTGAAGCCGACGTACGGCGCCGTCTCCCGGTACGGCATGGTGGCCTTCTCCTCCTCCCTCGACCAGGGCGGGCCGTGCGCCCGTACGGTCCTGGACGCGGCGCTGCTGCACGAGGTCATCGCCGGGCACGACCCGCTCGACTCCACCTCCATCGACGCCCCCGTCCCGCCGGTCGTCGAGGCCGCCCGCAACGGCAGCGTCGCCGGGATGCGCGTCGGTGTCGTCAAGCAGTTCCGCGGCGAGGGCTACCAGGCCGGCGTCATCCAGCGGTTCGACGAGTCCGTCGCGCTGCTGAGGGAACTGGGCGCCGAGATCGTCGAGCTGGACTGTCCGTCCTTCGACCTCGCGCTGTCGGCGTACTACCTGATCGCGCCGTCCGAGTGCTCCTCCAACCTCGCCCGCTTCGACGGTCTGCGCTACGGCCTGCGCAACGGCGACGACGGCACGCACTCCGCCGAGGAGGTCACCTCCCTCACCCGGGCGGCGGGCTTCGGTCCTGAGGTCAAGCGCCGCATCATGCTCGGCACCTACGCCCTCAGCTCCGGCTACTACGACGCCTACTACGGCTCCGCCCAGAAGGTGCGCACCCTGATCACGCGCGACTTCGAGAAGGCCTTCGAGCAGGTGGACGTCATCGTCTCGCCGACCACCCCCACCACCGCCTTCCCGATCGGCGAGCGCGCCGACGACCCGATGGCGATGTACCTGGCCGACCTGTGCACCATCCCGACCAACCTCGCGGGCAACGCGGCCATGTCGCTGCCCTGCGGTCTCGCCCCGGAGGACAACCTCCCGGTCGGGCTGCAGATCATCGCCCCGGCGCTGAAGGACGACCGTCTTTACAAGGTCGGCGCCGCCGTCGAGGCCGCCTTCGTGGAAAGGTGGGGGCACCCGCTGCTCGAGGAGGCTCCGTCGCTGTGAGTGCACTGACCAAGGCCAAGGGCTTCAAGAAGTCCAAGTCCGGCACGTACCTGTCCATGGCCGGGACCGCGTTCGGCGCGTTCGGCGTCGCCAAGCGGCTCAAGAAGGCCCGCGCCGAGAAGGACACCCTGGTCCTGATCGACGCGACCGTGTCCGCCGTCGCCATCGTCACCGGCCTCGCCATCCTCTACCGCGAGCTGAAGCGGCTGGGCGACGACGACGTCCTGCTGGGCTGAGAGGGAAGTTTCACCGTGACCACCACGACCGACCTGGTGTCGTACGAGGACGCGCTGGCGTCGTACGACCCCGTCATGGGCCTCGAGGTCCATGTCGAACTCGGCACCAAGACCAAGATGTTCTGCGGCTGTTCGACCGAACTCGGTCAGGACGCCAACACGCAGACCTGCCCCACCTGCCTCGGCCTGCCCGGCTCTCTCCCGGTCGTCAACGCGACCGGCGTGGAGTCGGCGATCAAGATCGGTCTCGCGCTGAACTGCGAGATCGCCGAGTGGTGCCGCTTCGCCCGGAAGAACTACTTCTATCCGGACATGCCGAAGAACTTCCAGACCTCCCAGTACGACGAGCCGATCGCCTTCAACGGCTACCTCGACGTACAGCTGGAGGACGGCGAGACCTTCCGCGTGGAGATCGAGCGCGCCCACATGGAGGAGGACACCGGCAAGTCCACCCACGTGGGCGGCGCGACGGGCCGTATCCACGGCGCCTCGCACTCGCTCCTCGACTACAACCGCGCCGGCATCCCGCTCATCGAGATCGTCACCAAGCCGATCGTCGGGGCGGGCGAGCGTGCTCCCGAGGTCGCGCGGGCGTACGTCCGTGAGCTGCGCGAGGTCATCCGTGCCCTCGGCGTCTCCGAGGCCCGGATGGAGATGGGCCAGATGCGCTGCGACGTCAACCTGTCGCTGCGCCCGAACGGCACCGAGAAGTTCGGCACGCGGAGCGAGACCAAGAACGTGAACTCGCTGCGGTCCGTCGAGCGTGCGGCCCGCTTCGAGATCCAGCGGCACGCCGCCGTACTGAGCAGTGGCGGGACGATCATCCAGGAGACCCGGCACTTCCACGAGGACACGGGGTCGACGACCTCGGGCCGCGTGAAGGAGGAGGCCGAGGACTACCGGTACTTCCCCGAGCCGGACCTGGTGCCGGTGGCCCCCTCCCGGGAGTGGGTCGAGGAGATCCGGGCGGCGCTCCCCGAGCTGCCGCTGGCCCGCCGTACCCGGCTGGTCGCCGAGTGGGGCATCTCCGCCACCGACATGCAGGCGATCCTCAACGCCGGCGCCCTGGAGCCGATCGTCGCCACGATCGACGCCGGTGCCGACGCCGCGTCCGCCCGCAAGTGGTGGATGGGCGAACTGGCGCGCAGCGCCAACGAGTCCGGTACGTCCCTGGACGAGCTGGCGATCACGCCGGAGCAGGTCGCCCGGGTCACCAAGCTGGTGGCCTCCGGCGATCTGAACGACAAGCTGGCCCGTCAGGTCATCGAGGGCGTCCTCGCGGGCGAGGGCACCCCGGACGAGGTCGTCGAGAAGCGGGGGCTGAAGGTCGTCTCCGACGAGGGCGCGCTGACCGCCGCCGTCGAGGAGGCCATCGCCGGCAACCCGGGCGTCGCCGACAAGATCCGCGGCGGCAAGGTGGCCGCGGCCGGTGCCCTCGTCGGCGCAGTGATGAAGGCCACGCGCGGCCAGGCCGACGCGGCCCGCGTCAAGGAACTGATCCTGGAGAAGCTGGGGGTCAGCGAGGGCTGACCCGGGGTAACCGCGTGGCAGGGGGTGCGTCCGCAGGGGCGCACCCCCTCTCGCGCTCCCAGCCGGAAGCGCTACGCTCCCCCGCCATGAGTGCACGCACCGACTCAGACCCTCAGGACGACCTGGACGGCAGCGACGAGGAGTACGCCTACGAAGACGCCCGGCGGGCCCGCTGGACGGCCACCGCCACCGGCACCCTCCTCACCCTCGCCGGTCTCGCCGCGTCCCTCATGCGCCTGTCCGGCACCGCCCCGGCCCTGGTCCCGGCGGCCTACGCCCTCGGCGCCGCCGTCTGTGCCCTCGCCGCGCTCCTCGGCTCCCGCGGCCGTACCCGGCGCGCGTTGTGGCTGCTCATCGCCGGAGTGATGGTGATGGCCCTCGGCGACCAGGCCGACTGACACCGTCGTCGTTATTGTCCTGTGATCTGCCTCCCACTCTCGTGAGAAGCCACACGATCGAAGCAAACGATCTCTGACGCCTGCGAGAGTGGACTTTCGATCGCTCACGCGATCTGCTCATACGTTCTTTGCGGGCTGTTCCCGGTCAAAGATCCACATTCACCCCCGGGAGCACGTCAGTGGCAGCCCTCGCACGTTGGTGTGTCCGCAACCGCCTCGTCGCGGTCCTGCTCTGGCTCCTCGCCCTCGTCGGCACCGCCACCGCCGCCGTCGCCACCGGCTCCGCCTACTCCAACGACTACGAGGTCCCCGGCACCGAGTCCGGCCGCGCCACCGCGCTGCTCGCGGAGGGCTTCCCCACCCTCGGCGGCGACAGCGACACCGTCGTCTGGCACACCACCACGGGCACCGTCCGCGCCGCCGACGTCGAACAGACCATGACCCGCGCGCTGGAGAGGATCGCCGACCTCCCGGGCGTCGCCTCCGTCGCCGGTCCCTACGCCGGCCAGGGCGCCGCGCAGATCAGCGAGGACGGGCACACGGCGTACGCCACCGTCACCTTCGCCGACCGCGCCGAGGACATCGACACGGCCGAGGCGCAGGCCGTCGTGAAGGCCGCCAAGGCCGCGGAGAGCGACGGACTCCAGGTCGAGCTGGGCGGCAGCGCGATCGCGCTCACCGACTCCTCCGGCGGGCATCTCGCCGAGGTCGTCGGCGTGGTCGTCGCCGCCCTCGTGCTGTTCCTCGCCTTCGGCTCGGTCGCCGCCTCGATGCTGCCCATCGCCACCGCCCTGGTGGGCGTCGGCACCGCCTACGCCGGCATCCAGCTCCTCGGGCACGCCATGACCGTCGCCGACTTCGCGCCCATGCTCGGCATGCTCGTCGGGCTCGGCGTCGGCATCGACTACGCCCTGTTCATCGTGACCCGGCACCGGCGCGGCCTGAAACGGGGCCTCACGGTCACCGAGGCCGCCACCAACGCCGTGGCGACCACCGGACGCGCGGTCGTCTTCGCGGGCGCCACGGTGTGCATAGCCCTGCTCGGCATGCTGATCCTGCGCCTGAACTTCCTCAACGGCGTCGCGATCGCGGCCTCCCTGACCGTCGTCCTGACCGTCGCCGCCTCCGTGACGCTCCTGCCCGCCCTGCTGTCCTTCATCGGCCCCCGCGCCCTCAGCCGCCGAGAACGGCGCCGGCTCGCCGAACACGGGCCCGAGCCGGAGCTGCCGACCGGCTTCGCCGCCCGCTGGTCGGCGTTCGTCGAGCGCCACCCCAAGCTGCTCGGCACGTTCGCCGTCGTCGTCATCGCCGTCCTCGCCCTGCCGACGTTCTCCCTGCGCCTGGGCACCTCCGACCAGGGCAACGGCCCCAAGACCGCCACCACCCGGCAGGCCTACGACCTCCTCGCCGACGGTTTCGGCGCCGGGGTGAACGGCCCGCTGACCCTGGTGACCCGTGTCGACGGCGCCGAGGACAAGCTCGCCCTCGACAACCTCGACGCCACCCTGCGCGGCACCGAGGGCGTGGCGACGGTCACGCCGGTGGCGTTCGACTCGGGCGGACACACCGCGTACCTCACCGTCGTACCGGACTCCTCCCCGCAGTCGCAGCACACCAGCGAGCTCGTCGACCGGCTGCGTACCGAGGTGCTGCCCGGGGTCGAGGCCGGCACCTCCCTCGACCTGCAGGTCGGCGGCGTCACGGCCGGTTATGACGACTTCGCCGAGGTCATCGTCGGCAAGCTGCCGCTCTTCGTCGGAGTCGTCATCGGCCTGGGCTGTCTGCTGCTCCTGCTCGCCTTCCGGTCCGTCGGCATCCCGCTGAAGGCCGCCGTGATGAACGTGGCCGCCGTCGCCGCCGCCTTCGGGGTCGTCGTCGCGATCTTCCAGTGGGGGTGGGGGAGCGAGCTGCTGGGCCTCGGACGGGCCGGACCGATCGAGCCCTTCCTCCCCGTGATCATGGTGTCGGTGCTCTTCGGCCTCTCCATGGACTACCAGGTCTTCCTCGTCAGCCGCATGTACGAGGAGTGGCTGGAGACCGGCGACAACCGCCGGGCCGTGCGCGTCGGGCTCGCCGAGACCAGCCGTGTGATCAACTCGGCCGCGGTCATCATGATCTCGGTCTTCCTCGCCTTCGTCCTCAGCGGCGACCGCGTGATCGCCATGTTCGGCATCGCGCTCGCCGCCGCCGTGGCCCTCGACGCCTTCGTCCTGCGCACGCTCCTGGTGCCCGCGCTGATGCATCTCCTCGGCGGCGCCAACTGGTGGCTGCCACGCGTGCTCGACCGGCGCCTGCCCCGGATCAGCATCGAAGCGCCCGAGTGCCGTGCCGCCCATGAGAGGCTCGACCGGGTCGTGGAGGACTTCGAGAAGGAGCCGCAGAGGGATGTACGCGATATCGCTGGGTGACGACGGAGCCGAACTGCGCCCCCTCGAGCCCTGGCACGCCGAGGAACTCCTGGCCCACCTCGACCGGGGGCGGGAGTTCATCAACGAGTACGTCCCCTTCGGCTCCCGGGCCACCGACGTGGCCGGCGCCCGCGAGGTGCTCCAGCGGTACGCCGACATGCGCGCCGCCGACACCGGCTCGCTGCACGGCCTGTGGCTGGAGGGCAAGCTGGTCGGCGGGGTGCTGTTCCTGAACTTCGACGCGGAGAACGCCAACTGCGAGGTCGGCTGCTGGCTGGAGCCCGCCGGCACCGGGCGCGGACTGGTCACCCGGGCCATGCGGGTACTGATCGACTTCGCCGTCGAGCAGCGCGGGATCCACCGCGTGGAGTGGGTCGCCAGCGCGGGCAACACCAACAGTCTGAACGTCGCCCGGCGGCTCGGGTTCACCCGCGACGGTGTGCGCCGGGAGGCCTACCCCTATCGTGGGGTGCGGCACGACCTCGAAGTGTGGTCAGTGCTGGCCCAGGAGTGGCGCGCCGCACGCGCGCGTGTCGCTCACCAAGAGCGTTGACGATCATTAAGAGACCTCTCAGAGAGCGTCCGTACGGTGCGAGGCATGGGAACCAAGACTGTTGACGAGGCCGGCGCCGAGACCGGCTCCGAGACCACCGAAGCCAAGAACGACGAGCAGGCGGTGGACATCACCAAGACCGACGCGTCCGACGACGTGACCGAGAACGACACGGACGACGACGTCCTGGAGGACGGCCTCGAGGACGGCCTCGCAGACGACGACGCCAAGGAGGACGGCTTCACCGGCGCCGGCCAGGGCGCGGGCGCCGTCGTCTCCGCCGCGCTGGGCTTCCTGTCGCTCAGCGGCAGCTGGATCGGCACCGTCGCCGGCGCCCGCCAGACCCTGGTCGGCCAGCTGCAGACCTCCTCCACCGCGAGCGTCGCCAAGCAGATCCAGGCCGTCTACGGCGACGCCTGGCAGACCACCGCGCTGTGGGCCGGCTTCTTCGCGCTGGCCGCCCTGGTCACCGGCGTCGTCGTGCTGGCCCGCCCCGCCTTCGGCAACCCGGCCCGGACACAGGCCGCCTGGATCAAGTCCGTGTCCTGGGCCGGCGTCGTGCTCGGTGTGATCGGCCTCCTGCTGGCCGTCCTCAAGTACACCGACGCCCTGCTCGGCCTGCCCTCGGCGGCCTGAGCCCGCGCACGTCACGAGGGGTCTCAGGGCCGCCGTAAGCACCTTACGGCGGCCCTGAGACCCCTCACCCGTGTTCAAGAGCTCACTGGCTGCGCGCCGAACTCCTGCGCGCGGAGGGGCGCACCCACCCGGACGCCTGGTCCGAGGCGGTCACCGCCTTCGAGCGTCTGGAACGCCCCTACGACCTCGCCCGCACCCGCCACCACCTCGCCGAGACACTCCTGGCCACCGGTACCGAGGACGACCGCGCGCGGGCCACGGAACTCCTTCGCCCCGCGCACGCCGGGGCCACGCACCTGGCGGCCCGCCCCCCTGGCCGACGCCGTGACCGCCCTCGTCCGGCGGGCCCTGGCCCACCGCCTCGGGATGTTCCCGCCGGAGGCCGGAGGCCGGAGAGCGGGTCCTCGCGTGATGATGGAACGAGGTAACGCCGACCCGGGAGGGAACCGCGATGTTCAACGCCTTCGAGGAGCTGTTCTCACCGGGCCGCAAGCACACCCGTGACGAAGAGAACCGGCTGGAGCTGACCAGGGAGGACGTCGGGGACGCGGATCCGGGGCGGGGACCGATAGATCTCGCCTCCGGGAAGGTCGTCGTACGGCTGCCCGAGCCGGAGGCCGGCGAGGAATGACGCCGGTCAGCTCACCTCCAGCTCCAGGATCCGGTCGTCGCCCTGCTTCGGGGCACCCCGGCCGTCCGTGTTGCTGGTGGTGACCCAGAGCTTGTCGTCGCCCGCCGCGACCACCGTGCGCAGCCGGCCGTACTCGCCCTGGAGGAAGGACTGGGGGTCCGCGGAGGCCTCCGTGCCCTTCAGGGGTATGCGCCACAGGCGTTGGCCCTTGAGGCCGGCCATCCAGATCGAGCCCTCGGCGTAGGCGATGCCGCTGGGGGAGGCGTCGTCGGTGTGCCACTGGGCTATCGGGTTCCGGTACTTGCCGTCGTCGGACTCGCCCTCGGCCGCCGGCCAGCCGTAGTTGGCGCCCGGCACGATCGCGTTCAGCTCGTCCCAGGTGTCCTGGCCGAACTCCGCGGCGAACAGGCGTTGTCGGGAGTCCCACGCCAGGCCCTGCACATTGCGATGGCCGTACGAGTAGACGGGGGAGTCGGGGAAGGGGTTGCCTGCGGCCGGTTCGCCCTCGGGGGTCAGGCGCAGGATCTTGCCGCCCAGGGACTCCTTGTCCTGCGCCAGACCCCGGTCACCGCTCTCGCCCGTGCCGACGTACAGCATCCTGTCGGGGCCGAAGGCGATCCGCCCGCCGTTGTGGATCACACCCTTGGGGATGCCCTTGAAGATCGTGTCGGGGGCGCCCAGCTGATCACCGGCGGGCCGCTTCGCGTCATAGAGCATGCGGACGATCCGGTTGTCCGAGACCGAGGTGAAGTAGGCGTAGACCATGTGGTCCGAGGCGTAGTCGGGGGAGAGGGCGAGGCCGAGCAGACCGCCCTCGCCGGCCGCCGATACGCCCGGTACCTCGCCGACCCGGGTCTTCTTGCCGCTGGACTCGTCCACGTACGTGATCGTGCCCTCGTCGCGCGAGGCGACCAGCAGGCCGCCCTCGGGGAGCGGGGCCAGGCCCCAGGGCGAGTTCAGGCCCTCGGCGACCGTACGCACGACCTTGACCGTGCCCTTCGCGGGCGGTGTCTCCTCGGCGCTGGGCGAGGACGAGCCCTGGACCGTCGTACGACTCGCGGACGGGGTGGTACCGCTCCCGGACGATCCCCCGTCGCCGGAGGAGCAGCCGGCCGTCAACAGCAGTGCGCCCATGGCCGACACGGCCGTCACAACCCCACGTTGCACGATCCCGCTCCCTTCGACGCGGCGGTCCCGCGGCAGCTTCCACTTGTCCTACGCAGGACACGCCTCCGGGGTTCCCGATCGTCGCCGACCCACCCGAAAGCGGTACCCGAAGCGATGGCGCGAAATCGGTGCTCACTCCCACGATCCCTGCGCGGCCGGCAGGCCCGCCACCTCGGCGAGGTCCTGCGGCGTCAGCCGCACCCCGGCCGCCCCGGCGTTCTCCGCCACCCATCGCGCCTGCTTGGCCCCCGGCACCGGGACCACGTGCCGCCCCTGGGCCAGTACCCAGGCCAGCGCCACCTGCGCGGCCGTCACGCCCTCCCCGTGCCGGGCGGCCACCCGGCGCAGACCGGCGACGATCGGCTGGTTCGCGGCCATCATCTCGGCGGTGAAGCGGGGGTGCCGGGCACGCATGTCGTCCGGTTCGAAGCCCTCGCCCGGGGTCAGCGTGCCCGTGAGGAAACCGTTCCCCAGCGGCATCGCCGCCAGGAAGCCCACCCCGCGCGCCTCGCACCACGGCAGCAGGGTGTCCAGCGCCTCCGGCGACCACACCGACAGCTCCGCCTCCACCGCGCTCACCGGGAACACCTGCTGCACCCGCCGCAACTGCCGGATCGTCGCGTCGTGCAGCCGCCCGCCCGAGCGCCGGCCGCCGCGCGCGCCCACCGCGCACAGCCCCAACGCCCTTACCTTTCCGGCCCGCACGAGCTCCGCCATCGCGCCCCACGTCTCCTCCACGGGAACCTCGGGGTCGGCGCGGTGCAACTGGTAGAGGTCGATGACGTCCGTCTGCAGCCGCCGCAGCGACGCGTCGCAGGCCCTTTTCACGTATCCCGGGCGCCCGTTGGCCACGATGTGCTGGTCGCCCACGAGCAGGCCGACCTTCGTGGACACGAACGCGTCCCCGCGCCGCTCCTTCAACACCCGCCCCAGCAGCAGCTCGTTGGTGAACGGGCCGTACATGTCGGCCGTGTCCAGGAGGGTCGAGCCCGCGTCCAGCGCCCCGTGCACCGCCCTGAGCGACTCGTCGCCCCGCTGCCGGGAACCGCTGTACCCCCAGCTCATCGGCATGCACCCAAGTCCGACGGCCCCCACCGCAAGCGCCCCCGCGCCGATCGTCCTGCGCTCCACCTGCTCGTGACCCTCTCTCTCCCGACCCCCCAACCTAACCTCTACGCGCACGCGTACCTGAATTAGCCTCCTGGCATGAGCATCGACACACCGCGTGACGTATGGCTGCCCATCCCCCCGCAGGAGATCGACGGTCTTCCCGAAGGGCTCGACTACCTCTTCTGGGACGGGGGAGAGGACGGCGATCAGCCGTACCCCGGGGATCCCGCGGACTGCGTGGTGTACGTGGTGCCGTACATGAAGGCGCAACGGGTACGGGTGGGGCCGCTGGCGCGGATGCGGCGGCTGCAGGTCGTGCAGACGCTCACCGCCGGCGTCGACGACATCACCGCGCGGCTGTCGGACCTCGCGCCCGGGGTGAGGCTGTGCAACGCGCGCGGGGTGCACGAGGCGAGCACCGCCGAGCTCGCGCTCACCCTGACGCTGGCCTCGCTGCGCGGGATCCCGGAGTTCGTGCGCGCCCAGGACCGGGGGCACTGGGAGGGCGGGTTCCACCCCGCGCTCGCCGACAAGAACGTCCTGATCGTCGGCTACGGCGCCATCGGCGAGGCCATCGAGGACCGGCTCGTGCCCTTCGAGGTGGCGCGGGTGGCGCGCGTCGCGCGCTCCCAGCGCACGACGGCGCGCGGTCTTGTGCATCCCTTCACCGAACTGCCCGCCCTGCTCCCCGAGGCGGACGTCGTCATCCTGTCCACGCCCCTCACCGAGACCACCCGCGGCCTGGCCGGCGCCGAGTTCCTGGCCCGCATGAAGGACGGCGCGCTGCTGGTCAACGTGGCCCGCGGCCCGGTCGTCGACACCAAGGCGCTGCTCGCCGAGCTGGAGACCGGCCGCATCACCGCAGCCCTGGACGTCACCGATCCGGAACCCCTGCCCCCGCACCACCCGCTGTGGCACGCGCCGGGCGTGCTGATCAGCCCGCACGTGGGCGGCCCCACGTCCGCCTTCCTGCCCCGCGCCAAGCGCCTGCTGGTGGACCAGTTGGACCGCTTCGTGAACCGGGAGCCCCTGCGCCACGTGATCCTGACGACGGGTGCGGCAGCCGTGTAGTCCGGTTCGGGCACCCTCCGCAGTCCCCCGGGCGCGGCCCGTATGCATATGCCGTTGATCGTCACGGAGCGTAGAGAACCTATGTCCCTGAGTGACGAGACTGGTGTATCGTCCCGACAGGGGCTGCGCCGCGACCTTTCGGCGCCTGGGATGGACATTTCAGACTTGTGAGGGGGGCGACGGGCGATGCACGGCCTATGGACGAACGATCCGACGCGGCGGAGCCGCCGGCGGCGACCCTGGCGCACGGCCGCGAGCAGACGCGGCCACGACACTCACCCCGGCCATCACCACCACAGGCACAACGGCCGCCGGAAGCATGCGCACCGGGACACCGGGGACCCGGGAGCGCGGACCGGGAGGACCCGGTGAGTACGCCGACGACCTCCACGACCCTCCTCGACGGCGTCGAGCCCGCGCCGCGCGCGCAGGCTCCGGCCAAGACGCCGCGGCAGCCGTCCTCCCGCGCCGGGTCGAGCCTGGCGCGCCAACTGGTGCTGGCCCTGCTGTGCGGGGGATACGCCATCGGCGCCGCGATCGGCTGGGGCTCCCACGAGCTCGCCGTGATCATGGGCGACTTCGGGCTGACCGCCGCCGCGGCCACCGCCTCCGTGTCCTGCTTCCTCTACGCCCGCACCCGCCGCGTCCGCTTTCGACCCGCCTGGCTGCTGTTCGCCCTCTCCTCCGCCATGGCCGCCCTGGGCAACCTGGTCTGGGGGTGGTACGAGGTCGTCCTGGACCGTCCCGTCCCCAGTCCCAGCTATGCCGACCTGTTCTTCCTGTGCTTCGCGCCCCCCGCCATCGTGGGACTGCTGGTGCTGGCCGCCCGGCCCGTCACCAAGGCGGGCTGGGTCTGCCTGGCGCTGGACGCCTGGCTGATCGCCGGCTCGCTGCTCACGCTCTCCTGGAGCCTCGCCCTCGCGCAGGCCGCGCAGTTCGAGGGCCCCAGCGTGGCGCACGCGGCGCTGTCGCTGGCGTACCCGCTGCTCGACATCGCCCTGGTCAGCATGGTGCTCGTGTTGCACTTCCGGCGCTCACCGGTCAACCGCAGGGCGGTCAACACGGCCGTCGGCGCCCTCGCGCTGACCGTGATGTGCGACGCCCTGTTCACCTCACCGCTGCTGCACAACAACTACCGGTCCGGCCAGCTCCTGGACGCCGGCTGGTTCGCGGGCTCCCTGCTCCTGGCGTACGCGCCCTGGGCCGCCTCCCGGCAGCACGGGGCCGCCGCGGACGAGGGACACACGCGCGTGGTCCACGAACACGTGCCCGGGCAGCGCCCCGGCGGCCACCCGCACGCGGCCGCGCACACCGCCGCGAACCCGTCCGCGCAGACGGCCTCCCCGTCGTCACCGCAGACTCCCCCGCAGGGAGGTGATCACAGCCGGTATCCTGCCACCCGGCCCATCACCGGCTCCCTGGCCGCCCTCACCCCGTACCTGGCGGCCGCCGTCTGCACCCTGGGGATCCTCTACAACGTCCTCAACGGCCACAGCGTCGACCGCGTGGTGCTGCTGACCGGCGGCGCGGTCGTGCTCGCCCTCGTGGTGCGCCAGGGGATCATGCTGCTGGACAACATCACCCTCACCCAGGAGCTCGCGCAGAAGGAAAACCACTTCCGCTCCCTGGTGCAGGGCTCCAGCGACGTCATCATGATCGCCGCCCCCAGCGGTGTCCTGCGCTACGTCTCCCCGGCCGCCGCCGGGGTCTACGGACGGCCCGCGGAGGCCCTGGTCGGCACCGAGTTGGCCGATCTCATCCACCCGGAGGACCTCGGCTGCGTGGTGCACGAGGTGCGCCGCTTCCTCGCCGCCAGCCCCCCGGACGAACCCACGACCCGCATCGAGTGCCGGTTCCGCTCCGGCGACGGCGGCTGGCTCAACGTCGAGTCGACCGTCAACCGCCACCACGGCGGCCTGATCTTCAACAGCCGGGACGTGACCGAAAGGGTGCGCCTGCAGGCGCAGCTGCAGCACAACGCCGAACACGACCCACTCACCGACCTGCCCAACCGCGCCCTGTTCACCCGGCGCGTCCAGCAGGCCCTGTCCGGCCGCCGCAGCTCCGACCGGGGCACCGCCCTGCGCAACACGGCCGTCCTCTTCATCGACCTCGACGGCTTCAAGGCGGTCAACGACACCATCGGGCACCAGGCCGGCGACGAACTCCTCGTCCAGGCCGCCCGCCGGCTCCACGACGCGGTCCGCCAGGGCGACACCGCCGCCCGGCTGGGCGGCGACGAGTTCGCGGCCCTGATCGTCGGCGACACCACCCGCGACCGCGCGGCCCGCGAGCGGCACATCCTGGAGCTCGCCGACCGCCTCAGGATCACGCTCTCGGAGCCCTACCTGATCGATGGCAACGAAGTCAGGGTCGCCGCCTCCATCGGCGTGGCCTTCGCCGAACCGGGCCTCGGGGCGGGCGAGCTCCTGCGCAACGCGGACCTCGCGATGTACCGCGCCAAGGCGGGCGGCAAGGGCCGGGTCGAGCTGTACAAGCCGCAGATGCAGCAGGACGTCGTACGCAAGACGGAGCTGGCCACGCGGCTGCGGGCAGCCCTGCACGACGGCGAGTTCGCCCTGCTGCACCAGCCCGTGGTGCGGCTGGAGGACGGCCGGATCTCGTCGGTCTCCGCGCAGGCGCGGTGGCGCTCCTCCCAAGGGGTGCTGTTCACGCCCGCCGAGTTCCTGCGGGTCGCGGAGGACAGCGACAAGACCGCCGAGCTGGGCCGCTGGATCCTGGAGGAGGCCGTCGAACAGGCCGCCGACCGGGCCGGGAGCGGACTCACCGTGCCGGTGGCCGTGCGCATCGGCGCCCGGCGGCTGCTGGACCGGTCGATGCCGCTGGGGTCCGTGGAGGCGCTGCTCACCCGGCACGGGCTGCCCTCGGGGTCACTGGTCGTCGAGCTGGCGGATCTGGACCCGAAGGTGTCACTGGAGGAGTTGGAGCGCCGCCTGGGCGCACTGCGCCGGCTCGGCGTCCGGATCGCCCTCGACGGCTTCGGCAGCGGCTACGGCGCTCTGACAGCGCTGCGGCGCCTCCCCGTCGACGTACTCAAGCTCGACCGCTCCCTGGTCGAGGGGGTCGTCGAGTCCGCGCGGCTGCACAAGATCACCAGCGGGCTGCTGCGGATCGCCTGCGACCTCGGGCTGCAGTCCGTGGCCGAAGGCGTGGATCTGCCCGAACAGGTGGTGGCGCTGCGCGCCATGGGCTGCACGCACGGACAGGGCATGGCCTTCTCCGGGCCGCTGGACGAGTACCGGCTGCGCCGGGGGCTCGCCACCGGCCGCTATCCGGTGCCGCACGGTCCCGCCGAACCCGCGTTCGCGGGTGGTGCCCCGGGGGTGTACACCAGTGGTGTGGTCGCGGGTGGTGTCACCGCCGTCCTGGGGAGCGGAAGTGCCCTTCGCTCACATACTGAGACTCCTGTCCCACCCACTTGACAGTCGGTGCGCGCCAGGGGGAGGGTCAATGCCATGCGCACCCGAATTCTCGTACTTGGAAAGCGCGTCGGCTGAAGCTGGTGACGCCCGGAACACCCGGACTCCCAGCGACCCGCACCCGGCGCGCTCCCCTCGCTTGCCTTACGGCACGAGGGGTTTTTTGTTGCACAAAACCGCAGTGAACCCGCAGTAGAACCTCAGCATCGAGA
Source organism: Streptomyces sp. NPDC049687 (assembly GCF_044465285.1). Taxonomy (NCBI): domain Bacteria; kingdom Bacillati; phylum Actinomycetota; class Actinomycetes; order Kitasatosporales; family Streptomycetaceae; genus Streptomyces; species Streptomyces sp. NPDC049687. Next base: position 266,607 of record NZ_JBITLN010000012.1, on the reverse strand, counting down.
AGAGAATGCCGATGACCGATCAGGCCACCGGGGCCCATCATCCGCAGCCGCGGCCCCGATCCGGAGGACACTCCGCCACCGTCGAGCACGTCACGGGTGCGCAGTCCCTCATCCGCTCTCTCGAGGAGGTCGGCGCCGACACGGTATTCGGCATTCCTGGCGGCACGATCCTTCCGGCGTACGACCCGCTGATGGACTCCACCAAGGTGCGCCACGTCCTGGTCCGCCACGAGCAGGGCGCCGGCCACGCGGCCACCGGCTACGCGCAGGCCACCGGCAAGGTCGGCGTCTGCATGGCGACCTCGGGACCGGGCGCGACCAACCTGGTCACCCCGATCGCCGACGCGCAGATGGACTCCGTGCCGCTGGTCGCGATCACCGGCCAGGTGGTGTCCTCGTCGATCGGCACGGACGCCTTCCAGGAGGCGGACATCGTCGGCATCACCATGCCGATCACCAAGCACAGCTTCCTGGTCACCAAGGCCGAGGACATCCCCCGGGTGATCGCGCAGGCGTTCCACATCGCCTCCACCGGCCGCCCCGGACCCGTGCTGGTCGACATCCCCAAGGACATCCTCCAGACGAAGACCACCTTCTCCTGGCCGCCGGTCATGGACCTGCCCGGCTACCGCCCGGTGACCAAGCCGCACGCCAAGCAGATCCGCGAGGCCGCCAAGCTGGTCACCACCGCCAAGCGGCCGATCCTGTACGTCGGCGGCGGTGTCCTCAAGGCCGGCGCGACCGCCGAACTGAAGGTCCTCGCCGAGCTGACCGGCGCGCCCGTCACCACCACGCTGATGGCGCTGGGCGCGTTCCCCGACAGCCACCCGCAGCACCTGGGCATGCCGGGCATGCACGGCTCGGTGGCCGCCGTCACCGGTCTGCAGAAGGCCGACCTGATCATCGCCCTCGGCGCCCGTTTCGACGACCGCGTCACCGGCAAGCTCGACAGCTTCGCGCCCCACGCCAAGATCGTCCACGCGGACATCGACCCGGCGGAGATCGGCAAGAACCGCGCCGCCGACGTGCCGATCGTGGGTGACGCCCGCGAGGTCATCGCCGACCTGATCCAGGCCGTGCAGAAGGAGCACAGCGAGGGCAACCAGGGCGACTACAGCTCCTGGTGGAAGGACCTGAACCGCTGGCGCGAGACCTACCCGCTCGGCTACGACCAGCCCGCCGACGGCTCGCTCTCCCCGCAGCAGGTCATCGAGCGCATCGGACAGCTCGCGCCCGAGGGCACGATCTTCACCGCCGGCGTCGGCCAGCACCAGATGTGGGCCGCCCACTTCATCCAGTACGAGAAGCCCGCCACCTGGCTGAACTCCGGTGGCGCGGGCACCATGGGCTACGCGGTCCCGGCCGCGATGGGCGCCAAGGCCGGCGCGCCCGCCCAGACGGTCTGGGCGATCGACGGCGACGGCTGCTTCCAGATGACCAATCAGGAGCTCACCACCTGCGCCCTGAACAACATCCCGATCAAGGTCGCCATCATCAACAACGGCGCCCTCGGCATGGTCCGCCAGTGGCAGACCCTCTTCTACAACCAGCGGTACTCCAACACCGTGCTGCACAGCGGCCCGAACGACGTCAACCCGGAGGCGAGGGGCACCCGCGTCCCCGACTTCGTGAAGCTGTCGGAGGCCATGGGCTGCTACGCGATCCGCTGTGAGTCGCCGGACGACCTCGACAAGGTCATCGAGGAGGCGAACTCGATCAACGACCGCCCCGTGGTCGTCGACTTCATCGTCCACGAGGACGCGATGGTGTGGCCGATGGTCGCCGCCGGCACCTCCAACGACGAGATCATGGCCGCCCGGGACGTCCGCCCCGACTTCGGCGACAACGAAGACGACTGAGCGAGAGAGACGCAAAGAGAAATGTCCAAGCACACGCTCTCCGTCCTGGTGGAGAACAAGCCGGGCATCCTGGCCCGGATCGCCGCCCTGTTCTCCCGCCGCGGCTTCAACATCGACTCCCTCGCCGTCGGCGTCACCGAGCACCCCGACATCTCCCGCATCACCATCGTGGTGAGTGTCGACGCCCTGCCGCTGGAGCAGGTCACCAAGCAGCTCAACAAGCTCGTCGAGGTGCTGAAGATCGTCGAGCTGGAGCCCTTGCAGGCCGTGCACCGCGAACTCGTTCTGGTGAAGGTGCGCGCCGACAACGAGACGCGCTCCCAGATCGTCGAGATCGTCCAGCTGTTCCGCGCCAAGACCGTGGACGTCTCCCCGGAGGCCGTGACCATCGAGGCCACCGGCAGCAGCGACAAGCTGACCGCCATGCTCAAGATGCTGGAGCCGTACGGCATCAAGGAGCTCGTCCAGTCCGGCACGATCGCGATCGGCCGCGGTGCCCGTTCGATCACGGACCGCTCGCTGCGCGCTCTGGACCGATCGGCGTAAGGCTGGAATTCGGGCGGTCGGGTGACACCGGCCGCCCGTATACCGAGACCCGGAAACTTCCCTTCCGCCCGCCGTCATACGGTGGGACGCAACACCTGCACTCAAGGAGAGAACCCAAAGTGGCCGAGCTGTTCTACGACGCCGACGCCGACCTGTCCATCATCCAGGGCCGCAAGGTCGCGGTCATCGGTTACGGCAGCCAGGGCCACGCCCACGCGCTGTCGCTCCGTGACTCGGGTGTCGACGTCCGCGTCGGTCTGCACGAGGGCTCGAAGTCCAAGGCGAAGGCCGAGGAGCAGGGCCTGCGCGTGGTGACGCCCGCCGAGGCCGCCGCCGAGGCCGACGTCATCATGATCCTCGTCCCGGACCCGATCCAGGCCCAGGTCTACGAGGAGTCCATCAAGGACAACCTCAAGGACGGCGACGCGCTGTTCTTCGGTCACGGCCTGAACATCCGCTTCGACTTCATCAAGCCCCCGGCCGGCATCGACGTCTGCATGGTCGCCCCGAAGGGCCCGGGCCACCTGGTGCGCCGCCAGTACGAGGAGGGCCGCGGCGTTCCGTGCATCGCGGCCGTCGAGCAGGACGCGACCGGCAACGCCTTCGCGCTCGCGCTGTCGTACGCCAAGGGCATCGGCGGCACCCGCGCCGGTGTCATCAAGACGACCTTCACCGAGGAGACCGAGACCGACCTGTTCGGTGAGCAGGCCGTCCTCTGCGGTGGCACCGCGGCGCTGGTCAAGGCCGGCTTCGAGACCCTGACCGAGGCGGGCTACCAGCCGGAGATCGCCTACTTCGAGTGCCTGCACGAGCTGAAGCTGATCGTCGACCTCATGTACGAGGGCGGCCTGGAGAAGATGCGCTGGTCCGTCTCCGAGACCGCCGAGTGGGGCGACTACGTCACCGGCCCGCGCATCATCACCGACGCCACCAAGGCCGAGATGAAGAAGGTCCTCGCCGAGATCCAGGACGGCACCTTCGCGCGTGAGTGGATGGCCGAGTACCACGGCGGCCTGAAGAAGTACAACGAGTACAAGACCGCCGACTCCGAGCACCTGCTGGAGACCACCGGCAAGCAGCTCCGCAAGCTGATGAGCTGGGTGAACGAGGAGGCGTGAGCCTCAGGTCGCGGGGCCGGGGCGAATCGCCCCGGCCCCCTTGGCCATCCCGTCCCACACGGACGGGTGATCCTTCCGCGGAGGCGTGAGGCGACCTCCGTCACAGCACTACACTGCTGCTATATACGCGTTCAGGCCCACAGCGTCGTGCGTCTTCCACGCGGCTAGCCCCTCCTCCGCCTGCGGCCGTCGGGACGGCCGTCCGCACGCTTTGGACTTGTGAGGACTCACGTGAGCTCGAAACCCGTCGTACTCATCGCTGAAGAGCTGTCGCCCGCGACCGTGGACGCACTTGGCCCGGACTTCGAGATCCGGCACTGCAACGGAGCGGACCGATCCGAGCTGCTCCCCGCCATCGCCGACGTCGACGCGATCCTGATCCGCTCGGCGACGAAGGTCGACGCCGAGGCCATCGCGGCGAGCCGCCGCCTGAAGGTCGTCGCACGAGCCGGCGTCGGCCTGGACAACGTCGACGTCTCCGCCGCCACCAAGGCCGGCGTGATGGTCGTCAACGCCCCCACCTCCAACATCGTGACCGCCGCCGAGCTGGCCTGTGGCCTCCTCGTCGCCACCGCCCGCCACATTCCGCAGGCCAACGCCGCGCTGAAGAACGGCGAGTGGAAGCGCAGCAAGTACACGGGCGTCGAGCTCGCCGAGAAGACCCTGGGTGTCGTGGGTCTGGGGCGGATCGGCGCCCTCGTCGCGCAGCGCATGTCCGCCTTCGGGATGAAGGTCGTCGCCTACGACCCCTACATCCAGCCCGCGCGCGCTGCGCAGATGGGCGTGAAGGTGCTGTCGCTGGACGAGCTGCTCGAGGTCTCCGACTTCATCACCGTCCACCTGCCGAAGACCCCCGAGACGGTCGGTCTGATCGGCGACGAGGCGCTGCGCAAGGTCAAGCCGAGCGTGCGGATCGTCAACGCGGCGCGTGGCGGCATCGTCGACGAGGAGGCGCTGTACTCCGCCCTCAAGGAGGGCCGGGTCGCCGGTGCCGGTCTCGACGTGTACGCCAAGGAGCCCTGCACCGACTCGCCGCTGTTCGAGTTCGACCAGGTCGTCGCCACCCCGCACCTGGGCGCGTCCACCGACGAGGCCCAGGAGAAGGCCGGGATCGCCGTCGCCAAGTCGGTGCGCCTCGCCCTCGCCGGTGAGCTCGTCCCCGACGCGGTGAACGTCCAGGGCGGTGTCATCGCCGAGGACGTCAAGCCGGGTCTGCCGCTCGCCGAGCGCCTCGGCCGGATCTTCACGGCGCTCGCCGGTGAGGTCGCGGTCCGCCTCGACGTCGAGGTCTACGGCGAGATCACCCAGCACGATGTGAAGGTGCTGGAGCTCTCCGCGCTGAAGGGCGTTTTTGAGGACGTCGTCGACGAGACGGTGTCGTACGTCAACGCGCCCCTCTTCGCCCAGGAGCGCGGGGTCGAGGTGCGGCTGACGACCAGCTCGGAGTCGGCCGACCACCGGAACGTCGTCACCGTGCGCGGCACGCTCTCGGACGGCGAGGAGGTGTCGGTCTCCGGCACGCTGGCCGGTCCGAAGCACCTCCAGAAGATCGTCGCGGTCGGTGAGTACGACGTCGACCTCGCCCTCGCCGACCACATGGTCGTCCTCAAGTACGAGGACCGCCCCGGTGTCGTCGGGACCGTCGGCCGTATCTTCGGCGAGGCGGGCATCAACATCGCCGGTATGCAGGTCGCCCGCGCGGCGGCCGGCGGCGAGGCGCTGGCCGTCCTGACCGTCGACGACACGGTGACCGCGGCCGTCCTGGCCGAGGTCGCGGAGGAGATCGGCGCGACGTCCGCGCGGTCGGTGAACCTCGTCTGAGGTTGCCGCCCGACTGGGGGCTGCCGCCCCCGGGCCCCCGCTTCGGCCCTGAACGGGCCTGGTCCTCAAACGCCGGACGGGCTGATTCGGTCAGCCCGTCCGGCGTTTTTGCATGTCCCGTCACTACACCCGGATCCTCCGCAGGGTCACGGCCGCCGCGACCGCCGCCCCCGCCAGCAGCACCGTCCCCGCGATTGCCGCGCCCTGCATCCCGCTGGTGAACGCCTCTCGCGCCGCCGTGGCGAGTCCCGGGACCCGGTCGGCCATCGCCAGTGCGCCGCCCAGCGTCTCCCGGGCCGGAGCCGGCGCCGAGGACGGGATCTCGTGGCGGTAGACCGCCGTACCGATGGAGCCGAGGACCGCCATGCCCAGGGCGCCGCCGAACTCGGCGCCCGTCTCCAGGAGGGACGAGGCGGAGCCTGCCCGCTCGGTCGGGGCCGCGCCCATCGCCAGGTCCGTCATCTGGGAGATGACCATGACGATCCCGGAGGCGAGCACGCCGCAGGCGATCAGCACGAGCCACATCGAGTCGGTGCCGGCGAGGGCGAGCAGGCCGTAGCCGGCCGCGCCGATCAGAAAGCCCGCCGTGACGACGTAGGCCCGGTTGACGCCCTTCTGGACCAGAGAGGTGGCCATCGGGGCGGCCAGACCGATCGGCACCGAGGGCAGCAGCGCCCACAGCGCCGCCTCCAGCGCGCTCTTGTCCAGGACCGACTGCAGGTACTGCGTGGTGAAGAAGGCCGAACCCATCATCCCGAACGAGGAGACGAGGTTCAGGACGACCGCGGGGGTGAAGCCGCCGCCGCGGAACAGGGCGGGGGAGATCATCGGGTCCGTGGCCGTGCGCTGGCGGTGGACGAAGAGGGCCGCGAAGAGCAGGCCGACGGTGATCGAGACGACGTACCCGGTGTGCCAGCCCTCGGAGGGGATCTCTTTCAGGCCGTAGATCACGGGGAGCACGGCGGCCATCGACAGCGGGACGCTCGGCCAGTCGAAGCGGCCGGGGTCCGGGTCCTTCGACTCGGGCAGCAGGACCGGCCCGAGGAGCAGCAGCAGGACCATCGCGGGCAGGTTGACCAGGAAGACCGAGCCCCACCAGAAGTACTCGACCAGGACACCGCTCATCACCGAGCCGAGCGCGATCCCGGCCGTCATCACCCCCGACCACAGGCCGATCGCCTTCGCGCGCTGGGCCGGATCGGTGAACATCGTGCGGATCAGGGCCATCGTCGAGGGCATCAGGGTGGCGCCGCCGATGCCGAGGACCGCTCGGGCGGCGATCAGGGTCTCGGCGCTGCCCGCGTAGGCCGCGACCAGGGAGGCGGCGCCGAAGGCCGCGGCGCCCGCCAGGAGCAGCTTGCGGCGGCCGATGCGGTCGCCCAGTGAGCCCATCGTCATCAGCAGGCCGGCCAGGACGAACGCGTAGATGTCGAAGATCCACAACTGCTGCGTGCCGCTCGGCTCCAGGTCCGCGCTGATCGCGGGGATCGCGAAGTACAGGACCGAGACGTCCATCGAGACCAGCAGCAGCGGCAGCATCAGCACACCGAGGGCGGTCCATTCACGGCGGCCGGCGCGGGCCGCCGGGGGTGTCGTGGTGCTCGTCGAGTTCGTCATGCCGAGGACTGTACGGGCGTATTAAACGCTTGTCTAGGACGAATGTATAAGTCGTTCGTATAGGACATCTGTATGGATCGGCGCTAGGGTGGTGGCATGGGACACCGTGAGGATCTGCTCGAGGGCGCCAAGCGCTGCCTGCTGGAGAAGGGGTTCGTGCGCACGACGGCGCGCGACATCGTGAAGGAGTCGGGGACCAACCTCGCCTCGATCGGCTACCACTACGGCTCCAAGGACGCCCTGCTCACCCAGGCGTTCGTGGAGCTGGTGCAGGAGTGGGGCGAGAAGTTCGCCCCGGCCGCCCGGCGCGACACCGAGGACGGCGGCTCCCTCGAGCGGTTCCGGGGGGTGTGGGCGCGGATGCTGGAGACCCTGGACGAGTCCCGGCCCGTCTGGGCGGCCAGCCTGGAGATCGCCACCCAGGGGGAGCGCGCGTCCGAGCTGCGCAAACTGATGGCGGAGGCCCAGCTCGAGGGCCGCTCAGGACTCGTCGCCATGTTCACGGGCCAGGACGAGTCCACCCTCGACGAACGCACCGTCCGCACCGTCGGCGGTTTCTACCAGGCGCTCCTCAACGGCCTGATGGTGCAGTGGCTCTTCGACCCGGCGAGCGCGACCACGGCCGACGATCTGACGGAGGGCCTGCGGCGGGTCATCGAGGCGGCCGGCAAGGAATGACCCCCGCCTCGGGCGGGCGTCACGACCAGGAGAGGCGCCAGCGCTTGAGGCGGTGGAGCAGAGCGGTGCCGGGGTGCTCGGCCGCGAGGCGCTCGATGTGCGCCGCCGCCGTCCGGTCGCCGTGCTCCCGGGCCCAGGCGTACCACTCCATGGCCTCCCGGTACCGGCCGCGCTCCTCCAACACACGAGCCCCGTCCAGCATGGCGCCGGTGTTGCGCTGCTCGCCGGCCTGGCGCAGCCACGCCAGGGCCCGTTCCGCGTCTTCCTCGCTTCCGCTGTTCAGGAGCGTCCGTGCCACGGTGCGCATGGCCTTGGTGCTTCCCGCCTCGGCGGCCTGCACCTGCGACTGGAACTGGGTCTGCGCCTGGCGGCCGCCCTCGGCGTCCAGTTCGGCCAGGGCCTTGACCGACCGGGCGTCACCGTCCTCGGCCAGCTTCCGGTACAGCCTGACCGCTCTCTTCTTGAGGCGCCTGCGCTCTTCCGCGTCGGCGGTGCGGTCGCGCAGTTGCAGGCACAGTCGGGCGACGTCCCGCTGAGAGGCCACGTCTCCGAGCTGTTCGGCCTGGGCGTAGGTGCTCAGGGCCTTCGACAGGCGGCCCTCCTTCTCGTGGAGCGCCGCCTGCTTGCGCAGGGAGGTCACGGAGGTCCCGCCGCCCTTCGTGCCGGCGCCGGTCTTCTTCGGGGGCGGGGAGGCCTTGGGCTGCGGCGGTGGCGTGGAGACCCGCCGCAGGTCGGCACGGAGGCGTTCGGCGTCCTTGGGCGCGGAGGGGCTGCCCTTCTCGGCGGCCCGGGTGAACCAGTCCAGTGCCTGCTGCAGCTGTCCCGTCTGCTCCAGGACGCGGGCCGCCTCGACCATGGAGTTCATGTGCCCCTTGTCGCCGGCGCCACGGAAGTAGCCGAGCGCGGCCGCCTGGTTGCCCTCCTGCGCCATACGACGCCCCAGCTGGTACAGCGCCTCCGTGTTGCCCGCGGCGGCGGCCTTGCGGAACCAGTGGAGCGCGTCCCCGTTGCGCCGGGCATCCTTGGCGAGCAGTTGTGCGGTCGCCAGCATGCTGTGCGGGTGACCGGCCTCGGCCGCCCGCCAGAACCAGACGAGCGCGTCCTGGTCCCGCTTCTGCTGCATGTACCAGTCGGCGAGGGCCAGCATGGAGCCGATCCGCCCCTCCATGGCGGCGGCCCGGTGCTCGCGGAGCAGCGCCTGCTCGGCGGCGGGGACCGTCTTCGCCGGTGCCTTCTCGTTCCGCCTCGGGGCGTCGGCGGGCCTGCCCGCCTGCTTCTGCCCCTGCAGCTCCTCCAGCCGCGTCTTCGCGAAGACCTCCCCGGCGTCCGCCGCCATCCGGTACAGCGCCAGGGCCTGCGCCCGTCGTTCGGGGAAGTACCTCTCCAGCAACTGCCCGGCCTCGCGGGCGCCCGTGGGGTTACCGGAGTCCGCCGCACGCTGATACCACAGCAGGGCCGAGTTCAGGTCCTGGGCGCTCTTGTAGCGGGCGGCGAGCCAGCGCATGGCCTCGGCGTTCCCGGCCTCGGCGGAGGCACGGAGCTGGGCGTCCACATCGGGGGCGGCGGCCTGCGGCGGGTTCTTGCTCCGGGCGTTGTCCTCGGCGGCTGCCTGCCGTACGGCTCCGTCCCGGGCGCCGTCGTCGGCGCCGGCCCGCGACATGGCCTTGGCCGGAGCGCTGTCAGGGGCGCCGGACTGTCGTACGGCCTTGGCCGGAGTGTTCACCCGGGGAGCGACGGGCGGGGGCAGGGTCGTCGTGTCCGTGCCGGCCCGGTCCGGCCGGGCCGACGACAGGTCGCGTTCCCGCTGCTTCCGGGCGCTCGGCGCCGCGCGGGACTCCGCCGGGGTCGGATCGGACGTGAGGCCGGACGCGGAGGTGGAACGCGCCGGTGCCGGGCCGCCCTGCCCGCCGCCGCGCCGTGGACGCAGCGGCCGGTCGATGTCGATGGCGAAACGGGACCGTTGGTCGATCTTGGCCCGTAGTCCCGGCGGCAGCCACTCCTTCGCCTTCGGCGACGCGTCCGCGGCCAGCAGCTCGGCGATCTCCGCGGGCCGGGGCCGGTTCTGCGGCTTCGCCTCCAGACACGGCCGGACCACCCGCTCGACCACGGGACTCAGGCCGTCGAGCGACAGTCGGCCGTGGAGGATGTTCGAGCCGATCTGCATGGGTGAACCGGTTCCGAACGGATGGCGGTGCAGGGCCGTGTAGGCGAGTACCAGGCCCAGCGCGAAGACGTCGCTCGCCGGCCCCACCCGTTCGTCCCGGAGCTGTTCGGGCGAGGCGAAACTGGTGGTCCGCGGGTTGCCCGCGGTTCCGGTCAGCGTGACACCGTCCTCGGGGGAGAGGTGCCGGGCGATTCCGAAGTCGATGACGGAGGCGCCCTCGGCGGCCAGGAGGATGTTGTCCAGTTTGAGGTCGCGGTGGACGAGCTTCGCGCTGTGGATGCTCCGCACGGCGTCGGTCAGGCCCGCCGCGAGCATCCGCCAGGTCCGCAACGGCAGAGGGCTCCCGCAGTGGTCGAGCGCCTCACGCAGATTCACCCCCGCGATGTAACGGGTGGCGAACCAGGGCTCCGGGGCCCGTGTGTCGTAGTGGACGACCTCGGCGGTGTGCCGGGGATCGACCGCCCTGGCCGCCTCGACCTCCCTGGCGAAACGGCTACGGAAACGCTCCGGGTGCTCGTCCAGCCACTTGGGTCGGATCGTCTTCAGCGCGAGGCCGCGGCCGCTGTCCGAGCTCCGGGCGAAGTAGACGCTTCCCCAGCCGCCCTCGCCCAGCAACGCGAACAGCCGGTGCCCGCCGATCCGTTCGGGATCGTCCTCCCGCAGCGGCTCCACTCAACCCCCCACCTGTCACTTCTCGCCGGGCCCGCTCAGCCCGGTTCCGTCAACTCGTCGCCGCCCCGGGGACGCCTCGGCGGCCTGGCGCGTACGCCCTCCGCGCGTTCCTCCGGCCACCGCTGGCCACTGCGGCGCAGCACGATCCCGGGGACCATCTCGATCTCGTCGTCGGGTCCGAAGGCGCGCGGGAGCCGTTCCCCGGGCCCGCCGCCGGCCCCGGTGTCGAGGCGCGGCAGGGGCTTCCACGGCGTGGGCTCCCCACCCGGCCGCAGCGTACGGATCCGGCAGCCCACCCTGCTGGTGTCGAGGACCCGCAGCACGCCCCGGCTGCAGAGGAGCATCAGATGCTGCCTGCTGATCCCGCGCCGCCGCTCCTCGGACAGATGGCACTCCTCGATGCGCGCGAGGTGGTTGCGTCCGAGCAGGATCTCCCTGTCCTGACCGTCGGGGCGCTCGGTCAGGTTCTCCCAGGCGTGGCACGTCCCGTCGACGAAGATCTTGAGCTGGATCCGGCGGCGGCGCGGGCCCGTGTCCGTGAGCAGCGTGCGGTGGGACCGGCAGACCACCTTGCCGCCCTGGATGGCGGGGCCGGGATTGCAGCCCGGGCGCGGGCAGCGCCAGGAGCGCCCCAGTACGTCCGAGCGCGGCCGGCCCCTGAAGTCCAGCAGGTTGCGGGCCTTGAGCGCGTCGCGCTCGCCCTCGCGGGAGACCTCACGGTCGGCGAACACGCGCATGTCCCGCAGCACCAGCCGCACCGCACCGCCGTCGCGCCGTTCGGGCCTGAGGAAGTGCTCGCGGTCCCCCTGGATCCAGGGGTGCTCTCCGCGGTGCCCCTTGAAGTAGTCGCCGCTGATGACCCGGCTGCCGAACTCCTTCGCGTGGTCGAGCAGATCCGGGTCCGCCTTGGCGATGGCGGCGATCAGACCGCGGTCCCGCCACTCGCGCAGCAGCGCTCCCTCCTCGGGATCGGGGAACTCCCCGTCGTGGCGCGGGTGCAGCAGGCTGTTGTCCGCGATCGCGTGGACGGTGACCTCCTGGTCGCCGGTGGACTCGCGCAGGGCCCGCAGGACCAGCCGCAACCGCTGCAGGGCCCGGGGGGAGCCGCCGCCGAGCGCCGTGTCCCGGACCACGTTGGACAGGTCGACCAGGTAGTTGGCCTCCTGCGCCGAGCCCAGCAGATGACGCTCCATCCGGCGGAACGCCGCCACGTCGCTCTTCACGCCCTCGCCCCCCATAGCCGTCGGCCGCGCGGTACAGCACGAGAGGCTAGCGTTCCCGGACGCCGCATGCCGCGATGTCCGACATTCCCGCCCGACGTCAACCTCAGGGCAGCCGGGCCCCCTTGAGCGCCATGTGCAGCAGCAGCCGGTCCTCCCCGTCGCCCAGGTCCAGACCCGTCAGCTGCTCCACGCGCGACAGCCGGTAGTAAAGGGTCTGGCGGTGGATTCCCAGCTCCGCGGCCGTGCGGCCCGCCTGGCCCGCCCGGTCCAGGTAGACCTCGGCGGTGCGGGCGAGTTCGCGGTGGGCGGGGACGAGCAGGGTCCGTACGGCGGGGTCGTCGGCGGTCCGCGGGGGCAGCGCCGTGAGCAGACGATACGGTCCGATCGCCGCCCAGGTGGCCACCGGAGCGAGCCGTGGCTCCGCGAGCGCCGCCCGCGCCGCGGCCGAGGCCTCCTGCCAGGCCACCCCGACCTCCGCCAGCCCGAGCCGCCCACCGGCGACCCCCGCGGCCCGTCGGCCGGCGTCTCCTCCGGCCCGGGCCGAGCCGGCCCCGCCCGAGCCGCTCCCGCCCGCCCCGGCCCCGGTGGTGTCCGCCGCCCGCTCCAGCAGGCGGGTCGCCGCCGAGGTCGCCGGGGTCAGGAGGTCGGCCGAGCGGAGCCGTACCAGTACCGCCAGGCACTGGCCGGAAGCTCCCCACGGCACCGTGCACAGAGCCGTCGCCCCCGGGAGCGTGCGCGGGGAGGGGGCGTCGTCCGGGTCGGTGGACGGCCAGGGGGCCACGCAGACCACCGTGTGCGGGCCGTCCGCGCGGGCGCCGAGTGCGGTGCGCAGCTCCGCCACCGCCATGTCCCGCGGCCAGCCCTCCTCGGCCGTCAGCGCCGCCCGTAGTTCCCGGGTGAGGTCGGCGCCGTGCTGGGCCTCGTCCGCGAGCAGGGCGCCGATCCGCACGGTCACCGTCATCGCCGCCGTCAGCTGGGCGTCCGAGGGCCCCGGATCGTCCTCAAGGAGCCAGACGTAACCAAGGACCACCCCCCGATGCCGTACGGGGAGACAGACGCGCCCCCGGTACACCCCCGCCTCCGGGGTCGGTGGAATGCGGACCGGGCCGGTGGCACGGGTGATGCCGAAGCCCTCGAACCAGGTCCGCACGGCCGCCGTCGAGCGCCGGGTCAGGATCGAGCGGGTCCGCACGGGGTCCAGCGCGGACGCGTCCAGCTCACCCTCGCTGTCGTACGCGCCGAAGGCGATCAGCTCGAAGTTCCGGTTCTCCAGGGTCGCGGGGGCGCCGAGGAGCTCCGAGATCTCATCGACCAGCTCCTGGTAGTCACCTTTGTCATCGGCGGTCACCCGGCCATTCTCCTGCATTTCCGCAGGCCCTTCATACATCTGTCTGAGATCTGCGGCACGGATGCGTGACAGCTGTCGATGGCCGACGATCGGAGGGATCCTTAGGTTCACGGTGACTTGGTGCTTTACGTCTGTGGAGGTGCCCCGTGCTGGGTCCCGTGATTCTCGCCGCGTCGCGCAGCGACCGGATGCGACGCCTGATCTCGGCGGCCCCGGTGACCAAGCAGGTCGTCGACCGCTTCATCCCGGGCGAGACCGTCGACGACATCGTGCCGATCATCGAGGACCTCACCGGCAAGGGCCTGGAGCTGACGATGGACGTCGTCGGCGAGGACATCACCACCCCCGAGCAGGCCCGCGCCGCCCGTGACGCCTACCTGGAGCTGGTCGCCCGGCTCGAGGAGCTGGAGCTCGGCGAGCGCGTCGAGATGTCCGTCAAGCTGTCGATGTTCGGCCAGGCGCTGGACGGCGGCCATGAACTCGCCCTCGCCAACGTCCGGCCCGTCGTCGAGGCCGCCGCCGCCATCGGCACCACCGTCACCCTCGACGCCGAGGACCACACCACCCTCGACTCGATGTTCGCCATCCACGAGGAGCTGCGGAAGGACTTCCCGCAGACCGGTTGTGTGATCCAGGCCTACCTCTTCCGCACCGAGGCCGACGCCCGCCGCCTCGCCGCGAACGGCAGCCGCGTACGGCTGGTGAAGGGCGCGTACAAGGAGCCGGCCGAGGTCGCCCACCAGCACAAGCACGAGATCGACAAGGCGTACGTCCGGGTCCTGAGGACTCTGATGGACGGGGACGGGTATCCGATGATCGGGTCCCACGACCCGCGCCTGATCTCCATCGCCCAGGAACTGGCCCGCAGGGCCGGCCGCAAGCCCGACGAGTACGAGTTCCAGATGCTCTACGGCATCCGCGGCGAGGAACACCTCAGGCTGGCCGCCGAGGGCCACCGCATGCGCGTCTACACCGCGTACGGCACCGACTGGTACGGCTACTTCATGCGCCGGCTGGCGGAGAAGCCGGCGAACCTGCGGTTCTTTCTGCGGAGTGTGATCGGTCGTGGTTGATGTGGCGTGGTTGTGGCGTGGTTTCGGCCGGGGGTCCGGGGGTTGTCCCCCGGGGGGACGCGGTATGCGCCGGCTCGCGGAGGAGCCCGCCAACCTCCGGTTCTTCCTCCGCTCGATGGTCAGCAAGCGCTGAGCAAGCAACACCCGCTCAAAAACAAGGAGTTACGGATCTCATGGACGCTGTGACCCAGGTCCCCACCCCCGTCAACGAGCCGGTCCGCGGCTACGCCCCCGGCTCGCCCGAGCGTGCCCGGCTGGAGGCGAAGCTCAAGGAGCTGGCCGACAACCCGATCGACCTGCCCTGCACCATCGGCGGCGAGCAGCGGATGGGCGGCGGTGATGAGTTCGAGGTGGTCCAGCCGCACAACCACCGGGCCGTCCTCGGCACGTACCGCAACGCCACCCGGCAGGACGCCCGGGACGCGATCGACGCCGCCCTCGCCGCCGCGCCCGCCTGGCGCGCGATGTCCTTCGACGACCGCGCCGCGATCATCCTGCGCGCCGCCGAACTGCTGGCCGGCCCCTGGCGCGAGACGATCGCCGCCTCCACCATGCTCGGCCAGTCCAAGACCGTCCAGCAGGCCGAGATCGACACCCCCTGCGAGCTGGTCGACTTCTGGCGCTTCAACGTCCACTACGCCCGCCAGATCCTCGCCGAGCAGCCCCCGGCGAACTCCCCGGGCGTGTGGAACCGCCTCGACCACCGCCCGCTGGAGGGCTTCGTCTACGCGATCACGCCGTTCAACTTCAGCGCCATCGCCGGCAACCTGCCCACCGCACCCGCCCTCATGGGCAACGTGGTGGTGTGGAAGCCGAGCCCGACCCAGACCCACGCCGCCGTCCTGCTCATGCGGCTGCTGGAGGAGGCCGGTCTCCCCAAGGGCGTCATCAACCTCGTCACCGGTGACGGCATCGAGGTCTCCGAGGTCGCCCTGGAGCACCGCGACCTCGCCGGCATCCACTTCACCGGGTCGACGAAGACCTTCCAGTACCTGTGGAAGACGGTCGGCGCCAACATCGAGAAGTACCGCTCCTATCCGCGCCTGGTCGGCGAGACCGGCGGCAAGGACTTCGTCGTCGCCCACCCGAGCGCCGACCGCGCGGTGCTGAAGACGGCCCTCACCCGGGGCGCCTTCGAGTACCAGGGCCAGAAGTGCAGCGCCACCTCCCGCGCCTACATCCCGGCCTCCATCTGGAACTCCGGCTTCAAGGAGGAGTTCGCCGCCGAGGTCGACCACCTCACCATGGGTGACGTCACCGACCTCTCCCACTTCATCGGCGCCGTCATCGACGAGCGGGCGTTCGCCAAGAACAAGGCCGCCATCGACCGCGCCAAGGCCGACCCCACCTGCACGATCGTCGCCGGCGGCTCCTACGACGACTCGGTCGGCTACTTCGTCCGCCCGACCGTCATCGAGTGCACCGACCCGGAGAACGAGGTCTTCACCACCGAGTACTTCGGCCCGATCCTCGCCGTGCACGTCTACGAGGACGGCAGGTACGACGAGATGCTGACCCAGATGGAGTCGGTGTCCGACTACGCCCTCACCGGCTCGGTCATCTCGGGCGACCGCGCGGCGGCGGCGTACACGATGGAGAAGCTGCGCTACGCGGCCGGCAACTTCTACATCAACGACAAGTCGACCGGCGCCGTCGTCGGCCAGCAGCCCTTCGGCGGCGGACGCTCCTCCGGTACGAACGACAAGGCCGGCGCCCCGCAGAACCTCACCCGCTGGACGCTGACCCGCGCCATCAAGGAGACCCTGGTGGCGCCGACCGACTACACCTACCCGCACATGGGCTGAGAACCGCGCGAGCGAACGGGCCGGGTCCGTCGGGGAGCCGGCCCGTTCGGCACACTGGCGCCCATGGAGACGGTGATCGCGGACGACGGCGTACGACTGTGGGCTAGCGCGTCCGGCCGGGGCGGGCCGCTGGTGCTCTGCCACGGCGGACCCGGACTGTGGGACACCCTCGACGGGGTTTCCGCCCTGCTCGCCGACCGGGCCACCGTCGTCCGCTGGGACCAGCGGGGCTGCGGGCGCTCGCAACGCTGCGACGGGCCGTGGACGAGCGAGCGCTTCGTCGCCGACCTGGACGCCGTGCGCGCCCACTTCGGCTTCTCCCGGATCGCGCTGCTCGGTCATTCCTGGGGCGCCCAACTGGCGTTGAGCTACGCGCTCGCGCACCCGGAGCGGGTGAGCGCTCTGGTCTACGTCTCGGGCACGGGCATCGGACCGGACGCCGACTGGCACCCGGCCTTCCGGGAGAACTTCCTCGCCCGGCTGGGCGACCCGCCCGAACGACTCGCCCGCTGGCAGGAGCTGACGGACCGGCCGGAACCGACGGAGGACGAGACGCGGGAGCGGGCCGTGCTCCAGTGGTCGATCGAGTTCGAGGACCGGGACCGGGCCCTGGAGCTCGCCCGGCAGATGGCCGACCCCTGGTTCGGGCTCAACGGCACCTGCAACAGGGCCCTCAACGAGGAGCGGAAGCGCGACTGGGGCACCCCCGCCCTCCAGGCCGCCTGCCAGAGCCTCGACGTTGCGGCACTGATCGTCGACGGCGCCCGGGACATCCGCCCGCGCTCGGCGGTGGACTCCCTGGAGCGGGCCCTGCCCCGGGTGCGGCGGGTGGTCCTGCCGGAGGCCGGGCACATGCCGTGGGTCGAGGAGCCGGAAGGCTTCCGGGCGGCGGTCCTCTCGGTCCTGCCCAACTGACATCGCAGGTCAGCGACGTGTGATCCAATCCACCGTCTCAGATAGTAGGAAGTCCGAGTAATTGTGGAGACAGGCGCGAGCTCCTCGCTTAGCTTTGTAGGAGCCGAACGTCTCGCTCGACCAAGCGAATGGCGGTCGTGAGCCGGGCCCCGTGCAGGCAATCCCTGCGGCCACCGCTCCCCGCCCTCCGGCGTCTCGCAACCCTTTCCGCACTCCCTGCCGTTTTCGAAGGAGTCGATTTCCCATGGCCGAGACGACCGTCCGCCGCCGAGTCCGCCACACCTCCCGTACGAGCGAATCCGACCGCAAGAACGCCGCAGCGGCCCTCCAGCGCGCCCTCGACCGCCGTGACAACGGTGGCGAGACCGGCCACCTGTAGGCCGCCCGGCCGCCCGCAGTCCGGGAGCCGCACCCGCACGGGGCGCGGTGCGGGGCCCGAACGGGACTTCAGGCCCTGCGCCGCACCTCGAAGCGGTCGATGCGCCCGCCGTCCTCCGCCAGTGCCGACACCGTCAGTCTCGGCGCCGCCCCGCCGGTCGCCTCCACGGTGAGGCAGGAGAAACCCCGGTAGCGCACCCGCGACCACTCCACGCTCTCCGCCGCGTTCTCGCGCGACCGCGTCCAGTGGAAGGTGTCCACGGACTCGCGGTCGCGGACATGCCCCTCGTAGCTCTCCGGCACTCCCGCGGGGAAGCCGTGCGGATCGCGGCCGCCCCCGCCCGCCGTGACATACACGGTCCCGTCGCGCGCCGGATCGCAGGAGCCGCCGACCGGCACCGCCCGGCCCACCCGTCCGCCCGTCAGGGCGTCCGTCCGCTCGTACACATGGTTGTGGCCCGTCTTCCTGCCCTGTCCGGTGCCGTCCGCGTAGCAGATGTCCCCCGCGTGCACGGCGGCCGAAGGGGGTGACTCCGGCGCCGGCGGAGGGGCTCGTCGCCGGGGTCGTCCGTGCCGTGGGGGCCGGCGAGGTGGTCCCCGAGCAACCGGTCAGCAGCCCGCCCGCCACCGCTCCCGCCGTGACCAGCGTCCGGCGCCGGGTCGTGCGGGTGCGCAGGTAGTCGTGCTGCTCCGCCATACTCATGCCGCGGGCGAGCCGGGGTGGGATGCCGACATCGGGTGTCTCCATGCCCTGAAGCTTCCCGGGCTCCTCAACGGCCGTCCTGCGTACGGGTGAACGCCGTCCGAAGGGCAGGCGCCGTACCGCCGTCCGGGTGTCCGGATGGCGGACGGGTCGTGTCATCACATGGGACAAGGAGTACGGTGCCGACATGTCTCGCAGCATCAATCTCGCAGTGATTCCCGGTGACGGCATCGGCCAGGAGGTCGTGGCCGAAGGTCTGAAGGTCCTCTCCGCCGTCCTTCCGCAGGATGTGAAGCTGGAGACCAAGGAGTACGACTTCGGTGCGCAGCGCTACCACGCCACCGGTGAGACCCTCACCGACGCCGACCTCGACGCGCTGAAGCAGCACGACGCGATCCTGCTCGGCGCCATCGGCGACCCGTCGGTCCCGTCCGGTGTCCTGGAGCGCGGCTTCCTGCTCAAGCTCCGCTTCGCCTTCGACCACCACGTCAACCTGCGCCCGAGCAAGCTGCTGCCCGGTGTCGCCACGCCGCTCGCCGGTGAGCCGCAGATCGACTTCGTCGTGGTCCGCGAGGGCACCGAGGGCCCGTACACCGGCAACGGCGGCA
The DNA here is from genome assembly GCF_044465285.1 of Streptomyces sp. NPDC049687. NCBI lineage: Bacteria > Bacillati > Actinomycetota > Actinomycetes > Kitasatosporales > Streptomycetaceae > Streptomyces > Streptomyces sp. NPDC049687. Next base: position 248,079 of record NZ_JBITLN010000012.1, on the reverse strand, counting down.
CGATCCGCAAGGGCACCCCGCACGAGGTCGCCACCGAGGTCTCCGTGAACACGGCCTTCGGCGTCGAGCGCGTGGTCCGGGACGCCTTCGCCCGCGCCCAGGCCCGCCCGCGCAAGAAGCTCACCCTCGTCCACAAGAACAACGTGCTGACCTTCGCCGGCCACCTGTGGACGAACATCTTCAACAAGGTGGCCGTGGAGTTCCCCGAGGTCACCACCGACTACATCCACGTCGACGCGGCGACGATCTACCTCGTCACCGACCCCGGCCGTTTCGACGTCATCGTCACCGACAACCTCTTCGGCGACATCATCACCGACCTCGCCGCGGCCGTCTCCGGCGGCATCGGCGTGGCCGCGAGCGGGAACATCAACCCCTCCGGCGAGTTCCCCTCGATGTTCGAGCCCGTGCACGGCTCGGCGCCCGACATCGCCGGCCAGGGCAAGGCGGACCCCAGCGCCACGGTCCTGTCCGTCGCCCTCCTCCTGCGCCACCTCGGCTACGAGGCCGAGGCGACCCGCATCGAGGAGGCCGTCTCCGCCGACCTCGCGGAGCGCACCGGCAAGCCCGCCCGCAGCACGTCCGAGATCGGCGACGCGCTCTCCGTACGAGTAGCCGGCTGACCCCGCCGCCACTCGAAACACTTCGAAGCCGCCGGGGCGCATCCGCACCCGGCGGCTTTCGCATGTCCCCCGCCGGGTGCCACCATCAACCCTGGGTCGCATTCACGCCGTTTTCTTCCTCGGATGCCGCTTGAGATAATCGAACGCGGAGCCGCGGATTGAGGGAATGCTCGGACGTCCTAGCACTGGCCACCGGCCGTACGGGCGTGAGCGCGGCCCGTCACTACAACCGGTGAAGGACACCTACTCATGACGACGCCCACGATCGAGCTCAAGCCCTCCGCCAGCCCCACCTCCGCCGCCGAGCGCGAGGCGATCCTGGCGAACCCCGGCTTCGGACGCCACTTCACCGACCACATGGTGACGATCAAGTGGACCGAGGGCCGCGGCTGGCACGACGCGCAGCTCGTTCCGTACGGGCCGATCTCCCTCGACCCCTCCACCCACGTTCTCCACTACGGCCAGGAGATCTTCGAGGGCCTGAAGGCCTACCGACAGGCCGACGGTTCGGTCGCGGTCTTCCGCCCCGAGGCCAACGCCCGCCGCTTCCGCAACTCCGCCCGCCGCATGGCGATGGCCGAGCTGCCCGAGGACCTGTTCATCGCCGCCCTCGACGCGCTGCTCGCCCAGGACGCCGACTGGGTTCCGCCGCACGGGGGCGAGGAGTCCCTCTACCTACGCCCGTTCATGTTCGCCACGGAGGCCGCGCTCGGCGTCCACCCGGCCAACGAGTACCTGTTCATGCTGATCGCCTCCCCGTCCGGCGCCTACTTCTCGGGCGGCGTCAAGCCGGTCACCATCTGGGTCTCCGAGGACTATGTCCGCGCCGTCCCCGGCGGCACCGGCGACGCCAAGACCGGCGGCAACTACGCGGCCTCCCTGCTGCCCCAGGCCGAAGCCGCCAGGAACGGCTGTGACCAGGTCGTCTACCTCGACGCGGTGACCCGCACCAAGGTCGAGGAGTCCGGCAGCATGAACATCGCCTTCGTCTACGGCGACCGCATCGTCACCCCCGAGCTGACCGGCTCGATCCTGGAGGGCATCACCCGCGACTCCCTCCTCCAGGTCGCCCGCGACCTCGGCTACACCGCCGAGGAGGGAGTGGTCACCCTCCAGCAGTGGCGCGAGGACGCCGCCTCCGGTGCCCTGACCGAGGTCTTCGCCTGCGGCACCGCGGCCGTCGTCACCCCCATCGGCCACGCCAAGACCAAGGACGACGCCTGGAGCCACGGCGACGGCACCCCGGGCCCGGTCACCCAGCGCCTGCGCGAGGCCCTCCTCGGCATTCAGCGGGGGGTCGCCGAGGACAAGCACGGCTGGATGCACAAGCTGGGCTAGGGCGTGTTTCGAAAGTAGCGTCGGTCCGCCCGGCGGGCTGGCGGGACTTTCACCACACGCCCTGTCCGCCCTTCCCGGCCCAGGGCCACCCGTCCGGGGTGGCCCTTCGGCGTTCCACGGGGCCGCCATCGGGGCGCCTGGCACCGCTGACCTGGTGGCCCTGCCGGCGGAAGGGATGTCCAAGGGGGAGTTCCGCCACGTCGACGCCGACCGGTTCGCGGCGCTGCTGCGGCGCTGCTGGACAGGCTTCTCCCGCCACGTCGCCGTCGGACCGCGCGGCACGGACCGGGACCGGTGTTCGCGCACGTCCGCGCGTTTCCTGATACGTCACTGCTCGCATCCTGAGACACCGCGCTCACGGCCGGGCGGCTTGTGCCAGACTGCCCCCGTGTTCTCGTTCGCCACGATTATTGGCAGCAGGCGCGCCGGTCCGCAGTGACCGCCACGTACGACCAGGTACGGGTGGCCACCGTCGTCCTCGACCCGCGCGCAGACCTCTCGCACCCGCGAGAGGTTTTTCGCTTTTCTGGCCCACCCGCAGCCGGGAGCGAGCGCACGAGGGAACCATTGGGGACGGTGGAGCCGGTCATTCCGGTAAGACCGAAGATCCACAACAGGAGCCTTGAGACCATGACCGAGACGGCAACCAGCGAGCTCGACGACTCGTTCCACGTCTTCGACACCACCCTGCGCGACGGCGCCCAGCGGGAGGGCATCAACCTCACCGTCGCCGACAAGCTCGCGATCGCACGGCACCTGGACGACTTCGGCGTCGGTTTCATCGAGGGCGGCTGGCCCGGCGCCAACCCGCGCGACACCGAGTTCTTCGCCCGCGCCCAGCAGGAGATCGAGTTCAAGAACGCCCTGCTGGTCGCCTTCGGCGCGACGCGCCGGGCGGGTGCGAAGGCGGCCGACGACCCGCAGGTCAAGGCGCTCCTGGACTCCGGTGCCCCCGTCATCACCCTCGTCGCCAAGTCCCACGACCGGCACGTGGAGCTGGCACTGCGCACCACGCTGGACGAGAACCTGGAGATGGTCCGGGACACGGTCTCGTACCTCCACGAGCAGGGCCGCCGGGTCTTCGTCGACTGCGAGCACTTCTTCGACGGCTACCGCGCCAACCCGGAGTACGCGAAGGCGGTCGTCCGGGCGGCCGCCGAGGCCGGCGCGGACGTGGTCGTCCTGTGCGACACCAACGGCGGCATGCTCCCGGCCCAGGTCCAGGCGGTCGTCTCCACGGTCCTCGCCGACACGGGCGCCCGCCTGGGCATCCACGCCCAGGACGACACCGGCTGTGCGGTGGCCAACACCCTCGCCGCGGTCGACGCGGGCGCCACCCACGTCCAGTGCACGGCGAACGGCTACGGCGAACGCGTCGGCAACGCCAACCTGTTCCCGGTCGTCGCCGCCCTGGAACTGAAGTACGGCAAGAAGGTCCTGCCGGAGGGCCGCCTGCGCGAGATGACCCGGATCTCGCACGCCATCGCCGAGGTGGTCAACCTGACCCCGTCGACGCACCAGCCGTACGTGGGGGTGTCCGCCTTCGCCCACAAGGCCGGCCTGCACGCCTCCGCCATCAAGGTCGACCCGGACCTCTACCAGCACATCGACCCCGAGCTGGTCGGCAACACCATGCGCATGCTGGTCTCCGACATGGCGGGCCGGGCGTCGGTGGAGCTGAAGGGCAAGGAACTCGGCGTGGAGCTCGGCGGCGACCGGGAACTGGTCGGCCGGGTGGTGGAGCGCGTCAAGGAACGCGAGCTCAAGGGCTACACCTACGAGGCGGCGGACGCCAGCTTCGAGCTGCTGCTGCGCACCGAGGTGCAGGGCGGCAAGCCGCTGCGCTACTTCGAGGTCGAGTCGTGGCGGGCCATCGTCGAGGACCGCCCCGACGGCACCCACGCCAACGAGGCCACCGTCAAGCTGTGGGCCAAGGGCGAGCGCATCGTCGCCACGGCGGAGGGCAACGGCCCGGTCAACGCCCTCGACCGGTCGCTGCGGGTCGCCCTGGAGAAGATCTACCCCCAGCTGGCCAAGCTCGACCTGGTCGACTACAAGGTCCGCATCCTCGAGGGCGTCCACGGCACCCAGTCCACCACCCGCGTCCTGATCTCCACGACCGACGGGTCGGGGGAGTGGTCCACGGTGGGCGTGGCGGAGAACGTGATCGCGGCCTCCTGGCAGGCCCTGGAGGACGCCTACACGTACGGCCTGCTGCGGGCGGGTGTGGATCCGGCCGAGTGACCCGTCACGGGGCGCGCCAGATGTTGTCGAAGGCCGCGTCCTCGATACGCCGCCGCTGGCGGACGCCCTCCAGCTCCGTCAGCGCGCCGTGGACGGCGGCCAGCACGGTCACCACGGGGTCGTCGGCCCCGTCGGCGGCAGGCTCCGCGGGTTCGTCGGCCGCTCCCTCGGGGATGCCCAGGGCGGCCGCGAGGCCGACGAGGACGGGCTCCGCGGCGGCCCAGCGGTCGGCGGCCCGGCGCCTGGCGGGCGAGTCGGCCCGGACGGGGCGCCCGCCGCGCCGGGGCAGCCAGCGGTGCCCCGACCCGCCGCCCCGCTCCTCCGTCTCCAGGGCGTTGGCATAGGCCGAGGCCAGACCGTTCCCCCGGCGCCACAGCCAGTCCTCGACGGACTCGTAGGGCGGCTGCCGGACGAGCGCCGCCCCGGCCTCGTCCAGCAGCCGGTCACCCGTGCCCGGCACCAGACCCGGCAGGATCCGGTCGTCGTCCAGCGTGACCGCCTCGGCGGCGAGCAGATCGACCAGCTCGGCACCCGCCAGGGCCAGCGACAGGTCCCCCCGCTCGACGGGCCGGCCGGACGGGACGTCCAGAGAGACGATCAGCAGGTCCCGAGCTGTGGTCATGTCCCACTCCAGTGCCGTGACGGTTTCCTCCATGGTCCACCCGTCACCGCCGAACAGCTTCCGCGGTCTTGACGGGGTCATGAGGCGTTAGTTCACTCACGACGTGAGCTAAGCCCTGAGTGAATCATGAGAGCCGAGGGAAGGTCCATGCCGAGAACCGCCCTGCTCGTCTCCGCCGCCTTGCTCGCCGCAGCGCTGCCGCTCTCCTCGGCGCGCGCCGACGACGCCCCCGCGCCCGTCCCGGTCGACCGTTTCGAGGGCGAGGTCCCCTTCGCCTCCCAGCCCGCCGAAGGCATCTTCACCTGGGGCGGCGACGGCGACGACCCGCCGGCGCTCGATCTGACCGCCCGCGCCGACGCGCCCGAGGGCGACAAGGTCCTCAGCGGCACCTACGACATCAGCGGCTACGGCGGCTTCACCCACGACTTCGCCGCGAACGAACCCGCCCACGACTGGTCGTCCCACCAGGGCATCCGCTTCTGGTGGGACGGCCGGGACAACGGCGAGAAGGTCGCCTTCGAGATCAAGGACGGAGGCGCGCACGGCGAGGCCTCCGAGCTCTGGACGACGTCCTTCACCGACGACTTCTCCGGCTGGAAACAGATCGAGATCCCCTTCACCGACTTCGTGTACCGCACCGACTACCAACCCGTCGGCGGCATCGACCACGTCCTGGGGCTGACCGGGATGTGGGGGTACGCCGTCACCCTCCCCGTCGGCGTGCGGGGCCGCTTCGCCATGGACGACGTCGAGTTGTACGGGAAGGCCGACCAGTCCCTGCGGGCGACCATCACCACCGACTCCGCCGTCCACCCGGTCGCGGAGGGCGGCACGGCCACCGTCCGGGTCACCCTCGCCACGACCGGCTCCGCCCCGGTCGACGAACCGGTGACCGTCACCTACGAGACCACCGGCGGCACCGCGGAGCCCGGCGCGGACTACATCCCCGTCACGGGCACCCTGACCTTCCCCGCGGGCACCGCCTCCGGCGTCACACGGACCATCGAGGTCCCCACACGCAAGGACAAGGCCGCCGAATCCGCCGAGACCATCCCCCTCAAGCTCACCGTGACGGGCGCCAAGCCCCCCGCCGAGACCCCGCGGATCGTGGTCGACGCGCACGGACTGCCGTACCTGAACCGCGCGTTGCCGGTGCGGAAGCGGGTCGCCGACCTCCTCTCCCGGATGTCCCTGGCGGAGAAGGCCGGCCAGATGACCCAGGCCGAGCGCGCCGCGCTGGCCGCCCCGGGCGACATCGCCGCGTACCACCTCGGCTCGCTCCTCTCCGGCGGCGGCTCGACCCCGACGCCCAACACCCCCGAGGCCTGGGCGAGGATGATCGACGGCTTCCAGCTCCGGGCGCGGGCGACGAGGTTCCAGATCCCCCTCATCTACGGCGTCGACGCCGTCCACGGCCACAACAACCTGGTCGGAGCCACGGTCATGCCGCACAACATCGGCATCGGCGCCACCCGGGACCCCCGACTCGCCCAGAGGACCGGCGCGGTGACCGCCGCCGAGGTCCGCGCCACCGGCGTCCCCTGGGACTTCGCCCCCTGCCTCTGCGTCACCCGCGACGAACGCTGGGGCCGCTCCTACGAGTCCTTCGGCGAGGACCCGGCGCTCGTCGAATCCATGGAGACGGTGATCCAGGGCCTCCAGGGCCACTCCGACGGACGGGACCTGCGCCGCGACGACAAGGTCCTCGCCACCGCCAAGCACTTCGTCGGCGACGGCGGCACCGCCTACGGCTCCTCCACCACCGGCACGTACACCGTCGACCAGGGCGTCACCGAGGTCACCAGGCGGCAGTTGGAGGCCGTCCACCTGGCGCCGTACCAGGAGGCGGTGGACCGGGGCGTCGGCTCGGTCATGCCGTCGTACTCCTCCCTCGACCTCGCCGGCGACGGCCGGGGTCCGGTGAAGATGCACGCCCGCGCCGACATGATCAACGGTGTCCTCAAGGGCCGTATGGGCTTCGACGGCTTCGTGATCAGCGACTGGGCGGCCATCGACCAGCTCCCCGGCGACTACGCCTCGGACGTCCGTACGTCGGTCAACGCCGGCCTGGACATGATCATGGTCCCGTACACCTACAAGGACTTCACCGAGGCGCTGATCGACGAGGTCGAGGCGGGCCGGATCAGCACGGCCCGGATCGACGACGCCGTCTCCCGGGTCCTCACCCAGAAGTTCCGGCTCGGCCTCTTCGAACACCCCTACGCCGACACCACCGGCGCCTCCCGCATCGGCTCCCCGGCACACCGGGCCGTGGCCCGTCAGGCCGCCGCCGAGTCCCAGGTGCTCCTGAAGAACGACGGCGGTCTCCTGCCCCTGAAGAAGACGCAGAAGGTCTACGTCGCCGGCTCCAACGCCGACGACATCGGCAACCAGACCGGCGGCTGGACGGTCACCTGGCAGGGCGGGTCCGGGAACACCACCCCCGGCACGACCATCCTGGAGGGGATGCGCAGGGCCGGCGGCGACATCACGTACTCCAGGGACGCCTCCGCCCCCCTGACCGGCTACGACCTCGGTGTGGTCGTCGTCGGCGAGACCCCGTACGCCGAGGGCGTCGGGGATGTCGGCAACGGCAACGACCTGGAACTGACCGCCGCCGACAAGGCCGCCGTCGACAAGGTGTGCGCCGCGACGAGGTGCGCGGTGCTGATCGTCTCCGGACGCCCCCAGCTGATCGGCGACCGGCTCGGCGCGATCGACGCGCTGGTCGCCTCCTGGCTGCCGGGCACGGAGGGCGACGGCGTGGCCGACGTCCTCTACGGCAGGCGCGCCTTCACGGGGCAACTGCCCGTCACCTGGCCCCGCTCCGAGGCCCAGCTGCCGGTCAACGTCGGCGACCCGGCCTACGACCCGCAGTTCCCGTACGGCTGGGGCCTGACGACCCTGACGAAGGTGCCGGAGGGCGGCGCGACGACCCTGAGGACCCTCGGCCTCGCGGCGACGGCCGCCGAACGGGCCGGGACCGGCGCCGTGGGCCGCGCCCTGGTCACCAAGGCACGGCTGATCGTCCAGCGGAAGGCGGGCCGGAGCATCACGGAGGCGATGGCGAAGCCGTTCGCCGAGGCGGACCACCTGCTGCTCGCCGGGCGGTACGGGGCGGCCGTGGCGAAGCTGGCGGAGGCGTACCGGGCGGGATGAGCGTGCGGATGGGGTGACCGGTTTGGGGGGCTTCGGGTAGTTTCGAAGCATGAAGGGTGTCGTACGGCCCCGGAGCCTCCCGGTGCTGCTGCTGTTGGGTCTGGCGCTGGCCGTCCTGACCGTGCTCGCGCCCCGGGCGACGGCCGCGACCGGCGTCTCGAAGGTCGCCGAGGCCCTCCGCGAGAGCCCGGTCTACGTAGACCCGGCCGCGTCCGCCCAGCTCTCCCGGGCGGAGGCGAACGACCTCCGGCAGCAGATCGAGGACGCCGACAAACCGCTGTTCATCGCGGTCCTGCCCGCCGGCTACCCGACCGCCGACCTCTTCACGGACCTCCGCACGGCCACCGGCGTCACCGGCCTCTACGCGATCCGCCTCGGCGACCGCTTCGACGCCCGCGCCGACTCCTCCGTCCTGCCCCGCGCGGCCGTACAGAACCTGGTGGCCGGCGTCCAGGGCGAGAACGACGCCGCGACCCAGCTGGCCGACTTCACCGACCGGGCCCTGGCCAACATGGGCGGCTCGGCCCCGTCGTCCTGGGGCACTTCGGACGGGGGCGTCTCGACGGGCGCCCTCGTCACCGCGGGCGTGGTCCTGGTCGCGGGCGGCGCGGGCGCGTACACCCTGGTCCGCCGCAACCGCCGGCGCCATGCGGAGGAGCAGCGAGCGGCCCTGGAGCGGCTGCGGGTCGTCGTCGACGAGGACATCACCGCCTTCGGCGAGGAACTGGACCGGCTCGACTTCCACCCCGCCGAGCCGGGTGCCGACGACACGATGCGCGCCGACTACGAGCGCGCCCTGAACGCCTACGACCGGGCGAAGTCGGCGATGGCAGCGGCGGCCAGGCCGGAGGACGTGCGGGCTGTCACCGAGGCTCTGGAGGACGGCCGTTTCTCCCTCGCCCAACTGGCCGCCCGCCGCGAGGGCATGCCGTTGCCGGAGCGCCGCCCGCCCTGCTTCTTCGACCCCCGGCACGGCCCCTCGGTCACCGACGCCACCTGGACGCCGCCGGGCGGGGCCTCGCGCGAGGTGCCGGTCTGCGCGGCGGACGCCACCCGTCTGGCCGACGGCCGCGACCCGGTGATCCGCGAGGTCGACAGCGACTACGGCCGCCGCCCCTACTGGGAGGCGGGCCCGGCCTACGGCCCCTGGGCCGGCGGCTACTTCGGCGGCGGCCTCCTTCCCGGCCTCCTCGCCGGCACCCTCCTCGGCAGCCTGATGGCCACCCCGTCCTACGCCGCCGACTACGGCAGCGGCTACGGCGACTTCGGAGCGAGCGGCTACGAGGGCGGTGACGTCTCCGGCGCCGACTACGATCCCGGCGACTTCGGCGGCGGTTTCGGCGACGGCGGGGGCGGCGACTTCGGGGGAGGAGGGGACTTCGGCGGCGGAGGGGACTTCGGGGGCGGTTTCTGAGTCCTGTCGTACCCCCCCGTGCCACTGGACCGCTCCGTCCGTCTGAGCCGACCACGGGCCCGGCGCGGGGTGGCGCCGGGCCCGTGGATCTCGTGGGTGCGGACTCAGAGAGAGGCCGCCGCGGAGGCGATGGCCGAGGCGAAGGTGGACACCTCGGAGTAGACGCCGGGGGCGTTGGGCCGGGCGCAGCCGATGCCCCAGCTGACGATGCCGACCTGGATCCACTCGTTGGCGGCGTCACGGCGGAACATCGGGCCGCCGGAGTCGCCCTGGCAGGTGTCGACGCCGCCCGAGGCGTACCCGGCGCAGATCTCGTCGCTCGCGACCAGTCCGCTGTAGCCGCTGTACGTCCGGCAGGTCGCGTCGCTCACGAACGGCACGGTGGCCTTGAGCAGGTACCGCTGCTGGGCGCCGCCCTCGGTCGCGGCGCCCCAGCCGGCGATGGTGAAGGTGCCGGTGTTGTACTGCGTGGTGGTGGCGATCTTCAGCGTCGGCAGGTTGATGGGCTGCGCGAGCTTGATGAGCGCCCAGTCCTTGCCGTTGCCGTTGTAGCCGGGGGCCCGGTACACGTACGTCGACTTCACCTGGACCCGGCCGCTGGTCGACTGGAGGTCCGCGACGCCGGCGGTGGCGGTGATGCCGGTGTTGGCGCCGGTCCCGTTCACGCAGTGCGCGGCGGTCAGCACGATCTGCTGGGTGTAGAGCGCGCCGCCGCAGCCCATCGAGAGCCGGACCATGAAGGGGAACTCGCCCTGTGTGGCACGGCTTCCGCCGATGACGGGCGAGGGGGCGGCCTGTGCGGCCGACACGGGTTGAAGGCTCGCGATCGCGAGAGCGGTCGCCCCGGCGGCCGCGAGTCTCTTGAGGACGGTGAGGAGCTTCTTCACTGTGCTGCCTCCGTGGGGGGTGGAGAGTGCAGGACGCTGCTGTTCTGACGTGCCCATGTCACATCACGCGACAAAGAAATACCCATGCGATGGCATGGTCAGGTCAAATCCGTTGCTGGATTATGCGAAGCCCGTGAGCCCCCGCACAAGGGGGCCGATTCAGCCAGCGGGGCCGGCGCACCGGTATCGACACCGCATCGCCCGGCGCCGCTACGCCTCCTCCGCCGGCCTTCCGGCCTCGGCCGCCTCCTCCTCCGCGCCGGCCGAGGTGAAGAGTTGGGCGGCGATGCCGAGGATGTGGTCGGCCTGGGCGTGGCGGCCCAGGGTGCGCAGGGCGTGGCCCATGTGGAGGCAGGCGGTCGCCGCGCTGTGCGGGTCGTCGAGTTCCAAGTACAGCCGGGCGGAGCGCAGGTACTCGTCGGCGGCCTGGGCGGTGCGGCCCGCCACCATGCAGAGGTGGCCCAGGAAGCAGTACGCGCCGGCCTCGCCGGACCTGTTGCCCAGTTCGAGATGGATGCTCAGCGCGGTCGCGTTGGCCCGGAGCGCGTCGTCGTAACGGGCCAGCGCGTAGAGCACTATGGCGTAGTTGCCGAGCACGCTGCCCAGGGAACCCCGGTCACCCAGAGCGCTGTAGAGGTCCAGGCTCCGGTGGTGGGCCTCGAGGGCCTCGGCGTGCCGGCCCAGTTGGCGCAGCACCGCGCCCAGGTTCGCCCACGTGCCGGCCTCGGACCGCCGGTTCTCCGTCTCGGCCCAGAGTTCCGTCGCGCGGTAAAGGAACGGGACGCCCTCCTCGTGCCGGCCGAGCCTGTTCAGGCACACGCCGAGCGACTGGCACGCGGCGGCCAGGGCCACCGTGTCTCCCAGGCGCCGCGCGGTGCGGTGAGCGGACCTCGCCACCTCCAGCCAGTCGTGGAAGGCCCGGCGCAGATGCAGATACGCGTCGAGGTTGAGTCCCAGCGCCATGGCCGTCGTGGCTGTCACCGGGTCGTCGCAGTCCATCCACCCGGCCAGGCCGAGCAGCGTCCGGCGTTCCGCGTCGAGCCAGTTCAGCGCCCGCCGGTAGTCGCCCATGAAGGCATCGGGCGCATCGGGGTGCGAGCCGGGACGGAGACAGTTGTTGGCGGCCCGCAAGCCGGTCTCGGCGACATCGAGGAGGTGCCGCCGGGCGGTTCGCGCCTCCTCGGTGGCCTGCGGATCCCCGGCCGCCACGCCGCGGACGTACACCTGCACCAGATCGTGCATCCGCCACAGCTCACCGCCGGGATCCGCCGTCAGCAGGGACGCGGCGACCAAGTCGTCCAGCAGGGGCCGCAGTTCCTCGATCGGCATGCTTGCCAGGACCACCGCGGAGCCCATCCACACCTCCGGGGTGGGCGCCTGCCCGAACGCCCTCAGCACCCGCGCGGTCTCCGGCTCCAGACGCCCGTACATCACGTCGAAGACCGGCCGCAGCGCCAGCTCCCGCCGGTACTGGTCGACCCCCTTGAACCGCAACGCCCGCACCCGGTCGGCCGCCTCCCGCAGTTCGGCGGTCAGTGTGGTGACCGGGCGCGGTCTACGGCGTCGCAACAGCGCGGCGGCGATCAGCAGAGCCAGGGGCAGACGGCCGCAGAGGTCGACGAGTTCACGGACGGCCTCGGGTTCCTCGGCCGCCCGGCGGTCCTCGGGATCGTGCTCACGCAGGGAGCGGTCCACGAGCCGGCACGCGTCCTCGGTTTCCAGCACGCCGATCGTGAACTGCCGTAGGGGGAGGGCGTCCTGGACCTCCCGCGAGGTGATGAGGACCCGGTGTCCGTTCCCCTCGCCGGGCAGTACGGGTGCGACCCGGGCGGGGTCGGAGACGTTGTCGAGGACGATCAACACCGGTGCGCGCCGGGCGAGTTCGGCCCGGTACCGCCCGTACGGGTCCTCCTCGCGGCCCTCGCCACCGCCGAGCGCGCACAACAGCGACAGCACCGCGTGGTCCGAGGTCGACGGAACCTCGTCGTACCCCCGCATGTCGACGAAGAGCGCCCCGCCCGGAAACCACCCCCGCTCCCGCGCCGTGTGCGCCACGTGCAGGGCGAGCGCGGTCTTGCCGACCCCGCCCAGCCCGGCGACGGCGGCCACTCTGACCCGACCGGCCGGGTCGAGCGCCGCCAGGAGCCGCTCGCTCTCCTCGTCCCGCCCGGTGAAGAGGGCGGGCGTGCCGAGCAGGTTGGACACCGCGTCGGACGGGGACCCACGCTCCACCCCGGTGACAGGCCCGTGGAAGACACCGCCCCGGAAGTCGAAGTAGTCCCCGTCGCCCATCGCCGGCCGCCTCCACTCGTCGCCGAGTGCACCCTAGTGCCGCGGCAGGCAACGTTCGCCCCGTCGCGACGTGGCCGAGCGAACCCCGGTGGCCGGCAACGGCAGAGGTCGCCGGTGGCCGTGCGGTTGCCGCCGGGTGGCGCCCGCGGGTCAGTCCTGGGCCGCCGACTCGGCGAAGTCGAGCAGTTCCTCGAAGTGGATCGCTCCGGGATCCCCGTGCGTGTTCTCCGGGACGTGCATGTGCCCGCACACCCCCTTGAACGCGTTCCACCGCTCGTGGCTCATCCGCTGCCCGCCGCCGTTCCCCGTGGACTTCGGGTAGGCCGGCCACAGCGACGGCCCGCGCAGCGGCACGTGGTGGTGGATGTTCAGCCACGCCAGGCACTGGGCGACGCCGCGCAGCGCCCACTCGGGGGCCTTGGGCCAGTAGACGTGGTCCAGGTCGCTCGTCCGCCACTTGCTGTGGCGGGCGGGGTCGCAGGTGCCGACGAGCTCCACCTGGCAGACGTTCAGGGTGTTCGTCTCGACGCCGCCGCGCAGGTTGACCAGCGCGCGCGAGGAGATGTCGATGTCGAAGTGCTGGTACCACTTCAGCCGCCTGGCGGCGACGTCCGGCACCGCCGTGAGGTTCGGCGCGCTCGCGCCGCCCTGGTAGTCGGGCAGTGAACGGCCCTCGGTGGTGTGGAGAACGACGGCGTTGACCTCCATACGGTCACCGCCGAACTTGCTCTGGTACCAGTGGTCGCGGTTCGCGCCCGGGTAGTGCTGGGGTCCGGTCCTGGTGCTCATGACCGTGACTGTGGCACGGATCACAGGTAGCGGCCGGGAGCATTCCGCTTCCGGCCGCTATCTACCGGTTCCCGCCGTTTTCTGTCCTGCTGGGATCCCGGTTCACGCGTTCTTGATCGCCGAGATGTCGAAGTTCAGCTTGATCTTGTCCGAGACCAGTACGCCACCGGTCTCCAGCGCCGCGTTCCAGGTCAGGCCCCATTCGGAGCGCAGAATCTCCGCCTTGCCCTCGAAGCCGACGCGCTCGTTGCCGAACGGGTCCTTGGCGGAGCCGTTGAACTCCAGGTCGATGGTGATCGGCTTGGTGATGCCGAGGATGCTCAGGTCGCCGGTGATGCGGTAGTCCTCGCCACCCAGGGCCTCGGCGGAGGTGGAGCGGAACGTCATCGTCGGGAACTCGTCGGTCTTGAAGAAGTCCGAGCTCTTCAGGTGGCCGTCGCGGTCGGCGGACCCGGTGTCGATGCTGTCCATCGTGACATCGAGGGAGGCGGTCGACCGGGACGGGTCGGTGCCGTCCAGGTGCAGTGTGCCGGTGAAGTCCTTGAACTTGCCCTTGACGTTGGTGACCATCGCGTGGCGGGCGACGAAGCCGATCGTCGAGTGCGCCGGGTCGATCGCGTAGTCGCCGGTGAGCGCGGCGAGGTCGGGGTTCACCGCGGTGGCGGTGGTCGCGGTGCCCTCGGTGGTGTCCTTGCGGCCGAAGATGCCCATGACGTGCTCCTTGGGGACGGAGAAGATCGTTTCTGTTGAATCTTCAACGAGGTGAACACGAAGTACCGTAGACCTATTCCGGCTCGGGGCCGGTCAGGCTCGCCGCGTCACTCCCCCGGCGGATGCCGCACGGCGCGCCGCGCGGGCCGGTGTGAAGGGAGTCTCGTCCTCCGTCTTTGTGTGACCCCCACAACCCGTATGCCTCCTGAGCAGTCAGAACGGCTGCACGTCGACATGGTTCTGTTCAGTGCTACCAGGAAAACGCGCTGGAGACTGTACGGAGTCGACGTCTCGGTTTGCTTGGTGGGCTTCGTATGGTCACTACATGACCGTTTTGGAAGAGACGACGGGTGAGCCGGCCGCGGAACCCTCGGAGCCCACGGACGCGCGCGGGCGCGTGGCCGAGCTGCACGAGATCCGCGCGCAGGCGCTGGCCGGCCCGAGCGAGAAGGCGACCCAGGCGCAGCACGCCAAGGGCAAGCTGACCGCCCGGGAGCGCATCGAGCTGCTCCTGGACCCGGGCTCCTTCCAGGAGGTCGAGCAGCTGCGCCGGCACCGCGCGACCGGCTTCGGCCTGGAGGCCAAGAAGCCGTTCACCGACGGTGTCATCACCGGCTGGGGCACGGTCGAGGGCCGCACGGTCTTCGTCTACGCCCATGACTTCCGTATCTTCGGCGGCGCCCTCGGCGAGGCCCACGCCACCAAGATCCACAAGATCATGGACATGGCCATCGCGGCCGGCGCCCCGCTGGTGTCGCTCAACGACGGCGCCGGAGCCCGCATCCAGGAGGGCGTGAGCGCCCTCGCCGGCTACGGCGGCATCTTCCAGCGCAACACCAGGGCCTCCGGGGTCATCCCGCAGATCAGCGTCATGCTGGGCCCCTGCGCGGGCGGCGCGGCCTACAGCCCCGCCCTCACCGACTTCGTCTTCATGGTCCGCGAGACCTCGCAGATGTTCATCACCGGCCCGGACGTCGTCAAGGCGGTCACCGGCGAGGAGATCACCCAGAACGGCCTCGGCGGCGCCGACGTGCACGCCGAGACCTCCGGCGTCTGCCACTTCGCGTACGACGACGAGGAGACCTGCATCGCGGAGGTGCGCTACCTCCTGTCGCTGCTGCCGCAGAACAACCGTGAGAACCCGCCGCGCGTCGAGTCCGGCGACCCGGCCGACCGCCGCGGCGACGTCCTGCTCGACCTGGTCCCGGCGGACGGCAACCGGCCGTACGACATGACCAAGGTCATCGAGGAGATCGTCGACGACGGCGAGTACCTGGAGGTCCACGAGCGCTGGGCGCGCAACATCATCTGCGCGCTGGCCCGCCTCGACGGCCAGGTCGTCGGCATCATCGCCAACCAGCCGCAGACGCTCGCCGGGGTGCTGGACATCGAGGCCAGCGAAAAGGCGGCGCGCTTCGTGCAGATGTGCGACGCCTTCAACATCCCGATCGTCACTCTTCTGGACGTCCCCGGCTTCCTCCCCGGCGTCGACCAGGAGCACGGTGGAATCATCCGCCACGGCGCCAAGCTCCTCTACGCCTACTGCAACGCGACCGTGCCGCGGATCTCGCTGATCCTGCGCAAGGCGTACGGAGGTGCCTACATCGTCATGGACAGCCAGTCCATCGGTGCGGACCTCACGTTCGCCTGGCCGACGAACGAGATCGCCGTGATGGGTGCCGAGGGTGCCGCCAACGTCATCTTCCGGCGCCAGATCGCCGAGGCCGAGGACTCCGAGGCCATGCGGGCCCGCATGGTCAAGGAGTACAAGTCCGAGCTGATGCACCCGTACTACGCGGCCGAGCGAGGCCTGGTCGACGACGTCATCGACCCGGCGGAGACCCGCGAGGTGCTGATCCGCTCCCTGGCGATGCTCCAGTCCAAGCACGCCGATCTGCCCTCCCGCAAGCACGGCAACCCTCCGCAGTAACCCGGCGGATCCTTCGCGGTACCCCCGCGGAAACCTCTCTCACGGAGACTGACACCCATGAACACTCCCGACATCCGCGTCGAGAAGGGCCACGCCGAGCCCGAGGAGGTCGCCGCCATCACGGCGATCCTCCTGGCCCGCGCCGCCGCCCGCACCTCCGAGCCCACCCAGGCCCACCACGCCCGCCCCAAGGCGCGCTGGCGCCGCCTGGAGCGCGAGGGCGGCTTCCGCGCCCCCCACAGCTGGCGCTGAGACCTGTACGGCCCCGAAGGGGGCCCACCCCCCGGGTGGGCCCCCTTCGCCGTGTGCGCGCCGGCCCACGCGAAAGGCCCCCTCCTCGCGGAGGGGGCCTTCGGCTGCGCAGGGCGGGTGTTACCGGAGGCGAGCCATCAACGCGTGCTCCACCAGGGTGATCAGCGCGGACTTGGCGTCGGCGCGGTGGCGGGCGTCCGTCGTGATGATCGGGGTGTCGGGGCCGATCTGCAGCGCCTCGCGGACCTCGTCCGGGTTGTACGGCTGGTTGCCGTCGAAGCCGTTGAGGGCGATGACGAAGGGGAGACCCGAGTTCTCGAAGTAGTCGACCGCGGGGAAGCAGTCGGCCAGGCGGCGGGTGTCCACCAGGACGATCGCGCCGATGGCGCCGCGCACCAGGTCGTCCCACATGAACCAGAAGCGGTCCTGGCCCGGCGTACCGAAGAGGTACAGGATCAGGTCCTGGTCCAGGGTGATTCGGCCGAAGTCCATGGCCACCGTGGTGGTGGTCTTGTCCCCGGTGTGGGTGAGGTCGTCGATGCCCGCCGAAGCAGACGTCATGACGGCCTCGGTACGCAGCGGGTTGATCTCCGAGACGGCCCCGACGAACGTGGTCTTGCCCACGCCGAAGCCACCCGCCACCACGATCTTCGCCGAGGTGGTGGAGCGGGAAGGACCGCCGCTAGAGCTTGCGAAGTCCACTGAGCACCCTTTCGAGCAGTGTCACGTCTGGCTGGCCGCCGGCGTTCTCGTCGCCGCCGGGCTGATGGATGGCGACCAGTCCCGCCTCCGCCAAGTCGGCGACGAGGATCCTGGCCACGCCGAGAGGGATCGTCAGGAGGGCCGAGATCTCGGCTACCGACTTGATCTCACGGCAGAGGTTGCAGATCCGCTGATGCTCGGGCAGTTGGCCCTGCATCTGGTGCGGCTGCGCAGTGGTGTGCACCAGCGCCTCGATGGCGAGCTGGTAGCGCGGGCGGGTCCGGCCACCGGTCATGGCGTACGGACGCACCAGGGGGTTGTTGGACGCCCCGGCGGGCGACGGCTCGGGGGTGCGGCGATGCGGCTGCACGGGCTGGATGCGCGGGGCCGGCGGCTGGTCGTACGGCGACGGCCCGGGGCCCTGCGGTCCCTGCGGCGTGTACGGCCGCTGCTGGCTCGGTGCGGAGGGGAAGTTGTAACGGTTCGGGTTCTGGGAACCGTCGCCCGGGCCCTGGGGAGGACCGTACGACCAGTTGCCCGAATGTGAACCGCCTGGGGGTGTTGCCACTTTCTCTCCTCCTCCGACTGCGCCGGGCACCCATCACGTGGAAGCCGCGTCCCGAAACCTTACGGCCCCGGGACGCCAAAACGCACCGTCCGTCTGTTAGTTGAGCAGGCTGCCCTGGAGCTCCGCACGAAGGTCGGGCGTCAGAACCGTGCCGGCACGGTCCACCAGAAGGGCCATCTCGTACCCAATGAGGCCGATGTCCGCCTCGGGGTGCGCGAGAACGGCGAGCGAGGAACCGTCGGATACGGACATGATGAAGAGGAATCCCCGCTCCATCTCCACGACCGTCTGGTTCACGGCGCCCCCCTCGAAGATCCGGGAAGCGCCTGCCGTCAGTGACGTCAGACCGGATGCGACGGCCGCGAGCTGGTCTGCGCGGTCGCGGGGGAAGCCTTCGGACATCGCCAGAAGGAGTCCGTCGGCGGAGACCACCACGGTGTGGGACACCCCCGGGGTGTTGTCCACGAAGTTGGTGATCAACCAGTTCAGGTTCTGTGCCGCCTGGCTCATCGGGCTCACACTAACGCTCCTGGTTGTAGGTGCTGTCAGGACCGAAGCCCTGGCCGTTCGTTTCACTGCTGCCTGCGCTGCGTCCGCGTTGGACGCCTCGACGCAGGTTGCTCAGCCTGCCCCGGACGTCCTCCGGAGCGCGGGAGACCTGTGGGCCTCCCTGAGGGGTGCTTTCGGCGGCGCCCTCGACCAGGTTGGCCTTGGGCACCCGCCGCGGCAGACCGGACGAGGTGACCCCGCCTGCCTTGGGCTTCCGGAGCTGCGAGGCCTGCTGCCAGCGCGCGTCGTTCGCCGAACGCCAGCTGTTGTCGCCGTTGCTCTCCGAGGTGGGGGCCGACGCTTCCGCGTTCACGGGCCGCACGGCGCCGTTCGAACCGTTCGCCGCGGTGGATCCGCGGCGGGGAAGCCCGGCGTCGGTCAGCTCGTGGACGGCGGAGGGGGCCGGTCCCGGACGGTCGAAGCCTACGCGGTCCAGCTCGCTCACGTCAGCGGCCTGCGCGGATTCCGCTTCCGGAGCGTACTGGTCCGGGTAGCCGTTCTGGTAACCCGTCTGCTGGGGCCAGTCGTCCTGGTAGGGCTTGTCCTCGTACGACGGGTAGTTGTCGGCCGCGGACGCGCGCTCCTCCTGGGCCGGCTCCGCATACGCGGGGTCCGGGTAGCCGCCGTTCGACGAGTAGCCGTCGTTCTGCGGTCCGCCGCCGTTGGCCGAGAAGGACTCGCCCTGCGGCAGACCGCCGTTCTGCCCGAAGTACTGGTCGTCGTAGGCCGGACGCCGCTGCTCCTCGTACGGTGCCTGCTGCGGCTGCTCGTACGCCGTGTGACCGTTCTGGCCGTTGGGGCCGTCGTACTGCGCCGGCTGCTCCACGAAGGCCGTCCGGCTGCTGTCGTAGCCGGTCGGGGCGGGGTCGAAGCCGTTGTCGTACGACTGCTGCTGGCGCGGAGTGCCGTCGAAGCCCTCGGTGAAGGCGGGGATGTCCTGCGTCTGCTGCGGCGGGACGGCCTGGGACTCCAGGGCCGCCTTGCGCTCCTCGCGCATCAGGGAGCGGCCGACCGGGTCCAGGTCGCGCAGGTCGTCGGGGACCTCGTAGCGGCTGTCGTCGAAGCCGAGCTCGGCGGCGGTGCGCATCGGCAGGCCGTTGCTGAAGTCCTCGCCCGGGAGCTGCTGCTCGGGGATGATCTGCGAGACGGTGAACTCGTCGCGATCGGGTGCCTGCTCGCCGCCACCACCGTGGGTGATGGCGTCCGGGAGCATGACCAGCGAGGTGGTGCCGGCCTGCTCGCCCGAGGGGCGCAGCTGGACGCGGATGCCGTGCCGGTCGGACAGCCGGCCGACCACGAACAGGCCCATGCGCTGGGAGATCGCGGCGTCCACGGTCGGCGGGTTGGCCAGCTTGTGGTTGATGTCCGCGAAGTCCTCGGCGGTGAGGCCGATGCCCTTGTCGTGGATCTCGATCATGACGCGGCCGTCGGGGAGACGGGTCGCGGTCACGCGGACCTTGGTCTGCGGGGAGGAGAACGTCGTCGCGTTCTCCAGGAGCTCGGCGAGCAGGTGCACGAGGTCGGTCACGGCGCGGCCGTGGATCTCGGCCTCCGGCACGCCCGACAGCTCGATGCGCTCGTACTGCTCCACCTCGGAGGAGGCCGCGCGCAGCACGTCGACCAGCGGGACCGGCTGGTCCCAGCGGCGGCCGGGCTCCTCGCCGGCGAGGACCAGGAGGTTCTCGCCGTTGCGGCGCATACGGGTCGCGAGGTGGTCCAGGCGGAAGAGGTTCTCCAGCTGGTCCGGGTCGGCCTCGTTGTTCTCCAGGTCGGTGATCAGGGTCAGCTGGCCCTCGATCAGGGACTGGTTGCGGCGCGAGAGGTTGGTGAAGATCGCGTTGATGTTGCCCCGCAGCAGGGCCTGCTCGGCGGCGAGCCGGACGGCCTCGCGGTGGACCTGGTCGAAGGCCCGGGCGACTTCGCCGATCTCGTCCCTGGTGTTGATGGGGATGGGCTGGACGCGGGTGTCCACCCGGCCGGGATCGGTGCGCGAGAGCTGGTCGACCAGCATCGGCAGGCGCTGCTCGGCGATACCGAAGGCGGCGTTGCGCAGCTGGCGCATGGACGTGCTCATCTGGCGGGCCATGAGCGAGGCGATGATGAACGCCGCCAGCAGCGCGATGATGACGATCGCGCCGTTGATGATCGCGTCGCGCTGGGCGTCGGAGGCGATCTGGCCGGCGTCGTCCACCGCGCGGTTGATGAGCTCGTTCTCGACCTGGCTGTAACCGTCGAACTTCAGGGTCGCGGCGCCCATCCACGACTGGGCGGTGATGCCCTGCGCGGCGAGCTGGGCGGTCGAGAACTGGCCGCTGCCGATCGCCGTGATCATGTCGTTCATCGCCGGCGGCGCGGTGTACTCCTTGCCCGCGGCCTCCGTCTTGGCCTTGGCGTCGGCGGCCGCCTTCTCACCCTCGGCCTGCTTCTCGGCCATGACCTCCTTGAGGCGGGCGGCGTCCTGGGTGGTGCCGCCGGAGACGTACTCCTGGAGGGCGACGTTCTCGAGGTAGGCGTACGAGGTGAAGGCGGTGACCTGCCTGGCGAGGGTCTTCTCGTCGGGGCTCGGCCGCACCAGCAGGTGCATGCCGATCGCGCGCTGCAGGGACTCGGCGCCCTTGGCGAGGGCGATCGCGTAGACCGTGCGGCCGTAGGCGGTGATGTTGCCGGTGCCGAGGCCGAGCTCGTTGGAGAACTCCATCAGGAGGTGCTCGACGGCTACGTAGCCCTCTTCGGTCTGGACCGGGTCCATCTTCTTGGTGTAGGCGGCCGCGCGGATCTTCGTCAGCGTCGGCTCGGCCTGGTCGACCAGGTTCAGACGGCGCTTGAGGCCCTCCTTGTCGGGCATCCCGGCGGTCTCCTGGTGGAAGGCGGTGGCCTTCTCGTCGGTGAGCGCGCGGGCCTGCTTGACGGCGGCGTCGTCCGTCTTGTTCTCCAGCAACGGCTCGGCCGTGAGGTCGCGCTCGTTGAGGAGGGCCTCGGCGTACTCACCGGCGGCGGCCACGATCTTCGCGACCTTCTCCGCGTCGCGGGCCTCCTGCCAGGTGTCGATCGAGCCCTTCACCTGGAAGCCGCCCATGACGAGGCCGACCAGCACGGGTATGAGCAGGATCGCGTTCAGCCGGGTGGGCACCCGCCAGTTGCGCGGAGAGAGACGGCCGCCGCTCTTCGCGGGTGCGGCCGACGGCTCCGAGCCGGACACAGGGGCGGGCGCCGCTCCGCGCGGCGGCGGCGTGAAGTTGCCCCGGGCCGCAGGCTCGGGACTTTTCTTGCTTCGCCTCACTCGACCAACAACCTCTCGGCGGTCGGCACCTTTCCGTGCCGCGGTTTCTCAGAGCCCGGTCAGCCATCGACCATCAGTACGTCATTGACTATTGGGCAGTTCAGGCATTCCAGCATGACGCCCTGCGCTCCTCCAAACATGGAGAAGTGCCGGTTCGAAGTGATGTAAGCCCCAGATAAAACGGTCAAAAAGAACGAGCCCCGCCAAAAGGCGGGGCCTTCGTGCGCACAGCGAGACCAAGTGACCGCGACGCGTTGCGCTACCACCCGATTCCTCTGCCGAAACGTTATGAACACCGGAGCCGACCGTGTCAAAGGCCACAGTCGGCTCCGAACTGTCTACGACAAGTGCCGTACGTGACTGCGTACTTGAAAGTTACCGCAGTCGCGCCATGAGCGCGTGCTCAACCAGTGTGATCAGCGCGCTCTTGGCATCCGAGCGGTGCCGCGCGTCGGTCGTGATGATCGGGGTGTCCGGACCGATCTGCAGCGCCTCGCGCACCTCTTCGGGCTGGTAGGGCTGCTGACCGTCGAAGCCGTTGAGGGCGACGACGAACGGCAGACCGCTGTTCTCGAAGTAGTCCACCGCCGGGAAACAGTCGGCCAGCCGCCGGGTGTCCACGAGCACCACGGCGCCGATGGCGCCGCGCACCAGGTCGTCCCACATGAACCAGAAGCGGTCCTGGCCGGGCGTACCGAAGAGGTACAGGATCAGGTCCTGGTCCAGGGTGATACGGCCGAAGTCCATGGCCACCGTGGTGGTGGTCTTGTCCCCGGTGTGGGTGAGGTCGTCGATGCCCGCCGAAGCGGACGTCATGACGGCCTCGGTACGCAGCGGGTTGATCTCGGAGACCGCTCCCACGAACGTGGTCTTGCCCACGCCGAAGCCACCCGCCACCACGATCTTCGCGGAAGTGGTGGCCCGGCCTCCGTCAGAGCTTGCGAAGTCCACTGAGCACCCTTTCGAGCAGCGTCACGTCCGGAGCGCCGCCGTTGTTCTCGTCGCCGCCCGGCTGGTGAATGGCCACCAGACCGGCCTCGGCGAGGTCCGCCACCAGGATCCGCGCCACACCCAGGGGCATGGCGAGCAGTGCCGAGACCTCGGCGACCGACTTCACCTCGCGGCACAGATGGCAGATGCGCTGGTGCTCCGGGAGCAGCCCCATGAGCGCTGCCGGGTCGGCCGTCGTGCTGATCAGCGCCTCGATGGCGAGCTGATAGCGCGGCCGGGTCCGGCCACCGGTCATCGCATAGGGACGCACCAGCGGCTGGTCGCCCTCATCCCCGTACGGCTCCGCGTACGGATCATGATGGGCGGTGGGCGGGGTCATGGATCCTCCGGGCGGGACAGCATTCTCGGTCAGTCGTGCCGTCCGTCGAGGCCGGTGGGGGGAGTGTGTCGGCCGGACGGTGAATTCGTGAGGTGGGTGGTACCGGGGCGGGTCAGTGGAGCAGACTGCCCTGGAGCTCGGCGCGCAGGTCTGGGGTGAGGACCGCGCCCGCGCGGTCGACCAGCAGCGCCATCTCGTAGCCGACGAGGCCGATGTCGCACTCGGGGTGTGCGAGCACGGCCAGGGAAGAGCCGTCCGAGACGGACATGAGGAAGAGGAATCCTCTCTCCATCTCGACGACCGTCTGGGCCACGCTGCCACCCTCGAAGATCCGGGAGGCACCGGCCGTGAGCGAGGTGAGCCCCGACGCGACCGCCGCCAGCTGGTCGGCACGGTCGCGCGGGAAACCCTCGGACATCGCGAGCAGGAGCCCATCGGCGGACACGACGACGGTGTGGGACACCCCGGGGGTGTTGTCCACGAAGTTGGTGATCAACCAGTTCAGGTTCTGTGCCGCCTGGCTCATCTGGCTCAACTAACGCTCCTGCGGGTGAGTGGGGCTCGGGAAACTGCCGGTCTGACCGTTGCCGGCCTGACGACCCTGCGCGATGCCCCGACGAAGATTGGTCAGCCGTCCGCGCACGTCGTCAGGCGCACGCGAGACCTGCGGACCGGTTTGGTGCTGTTGCTGCTGAGCTGTGCCCGGGACGAGGTTCGCCCGGGGCACCCGGCGCGGCAGACCGGAAGTGGTGACGCCGCCCGCGGCCGGCTGCCGGACGCGCTCGGCCTGCCGGACGAGCTCGTCGTTCGGCGAGGTGCGCCACGAGGCGCTGGTGGGACCGGTCGGAGCGGGGCGCTGCGGAGCGGCCGGAGCCTGCGGCTGTTGCTGCTGCGGAGCCGGACCGCCCTGCTGCTGACCGTGGAACCAGTTGGTCTCCAGGGTGTCGTACAGCGGGGTGCGGCCGTCGCCCGGACCCGGGGCCGGCGGCAGTGCCCACCCGTCGTCCGGCCCTCGGCCCTCGGCGGGCCGCTGCGCGGGACGCGGCGGAACCGGCGGCTGCGGGGTGCCGTAACCGCCGGCCCCGTTGCTCTGGGGACGCTCGAACTGTCCCGTGGACGACGGGTCCTGGCGGCCGGGCAGCGCGTGCTGGCCGGTGGAGGAGCTGTCGTAACCGGGCGTGCCGAACTGGCCGGTGGAGCCGTTGTCGTACGCCTGCGGAGCGAACTGGTTCGGGTTCGCCGGGGCGTTCTGCCCGCCCGGCGTGCCGAAGACGTCGGACCGGGTGAAGCCGTTGTCCTGCGGGGCGCTGGTGCCCGGGCGCTGGAACTGGCCGCTGTCCAGCCGCCCGTTGCGGCCCTGAGGACCGCCCACGGCCGGGAACTGGCCCGTGCCCTGCAGACCGTTCGCACTGAAGTCGGCCGGACCGGCCGGACCCTGACGATCGTCGAAGCGCGGTATCTCGGCGGTGGAGCCGGGACCCCGGAGGTCGTCGATGCGCGGCATGCTCGAGGTCTGCGCGACGTCCGGCTCCTCGTGGCCGCGCGGGGCGTCCAGCGGGGTGCGCGGCACCGGCGGCTGGGCGTTCTCGTCGCCCCAGCTGGTCACGCGCGGCTGCGGGTTGCCGCCGGGCAGCTCCGCGCGCGGACCGCCGCGCGGCGGAAGCTGCGGCTGACGGCCACGCTGCTCGCCGTTGTTGTTCTTGCGCGGCGCGCGTCCGCCGCCGAAGAGGTCCTGGCCCTGGCCGTCGGTGCCGGCGCTCTGCAGACCCTGCGGCGCGCCCGGCGCCTGACCGCCGAAGCCGGCGCCCGCACCGGCCGGAGCCGGACGGCCCTGCTGCGGCGACGCCGGGGACTGCGGCCCGCGCGGCGGCTGGCCGGGACGGCCACCGCCGTCACGGCCGGGCAGCGCGGCCCGGGGACCCTGCCCCGGGGCGAGCCGGCCGTTGCCGCCCTGTCCCGAGCCGAGGGCACCGCCACCGCCCGGGGCACCGGCGCCGAGCGCACCGCCCTGCGGACCGCTCTGGCGACGCGCGGCGGCAACGCCTGCGGCGGCCTGCGCGGCGGCCGGACCGCCCGCGGCACCGCCCTGACCGGGCTTGGGCTGGGGCTTCTTGCCGCCCTGGGCGACGTCCACGGGCAGCATGACCAGCGCGGTCGTACCGCCGGAGTCGGACGGGCGCAGCTGGATGCGGATGCCGTGGCGCTGCGACAGACGACCGACCACGAAGAGGCCCATGCGCCGGGAGACCGACACGTCCACGGTGGGCGGCGAGGCGAGCCGCTCGTTGATCGCGGCGAGGTCCTCGGGGGAGAGACCGATACCGGTGTCGTGGATCTCGATCAGGACGCGGCCGTCGGGCAGCGCGTGACCGGTGACCTTGACCTTGGTCTGCGGCGAGGAGAACGAGGTGGCGTTCTCGAGCAGCTCGGCGAGGAGGTGCACGAGGTCGTTGACGACCCGGCCGGCCACTTCGGTGGACGGCACGGAGGCCAGTTCGATGCGCTCGTACTGCTCCACCTCGGACGCGGCGGCGCGGAGCACGTCGACCAGCGGGACCGGACGGGTCCAGCGGCGGCCGGGCTCCTCACCCGCGAGGACGAGGAGGTTCTCACCGTTACGGCGCATACGCGTCGCGAGGTGGTCGAGCTTGAAGAGCGAGGACAGCTGGTCCGGGTCGGCCTCGCGGGACTCCAGCTCGGAGATGAGCGAGAGCTGGCGCTGGATCAGACCCTGGGAGCGGCGCGAGAGGTTGGTGAACATCGCGTTGACGTTGCCCCGCAGCAGGGCCTGCTCGGCGGCGAGGCGGACGGCCTCGCGGTGCACGTCGTCGAAGGCCGCGGCCACCTGGCCGATCTCGTCCCGGGAGTGCACACCGACCGACTCCACGGACGTGTCGACGTCCTGCGGGTCGGACTCGGAGAGCTGCTTGACCAGCTCGGGCAGCCGGTCCTGGGCGACCTTGGTGGCGGTCTCCTGGAGCCGGCGCAGTGAGCGGATCATGGAGCGGGCGACGATGAACGCGCCGACCAGCGACACACCGAGCACGAGCAGGATGAGCGCACCGGAGATGATCGCCTCGCGCTCCGACTCGGCGCGCAGCTCACGCGCCTTCTGCTCCATCTGCTCGAGCAGCGTGTGCTCGATGTTGTTCATCTGACGGATCTTGGTGGTCGAGTCGTCGATCCAGTCCTGGTACGACCGCTGGTCCTGCGAGGTCAGACCGCTGGCGGAGGCGAACGCGCGGGAGGCGTAGGTGTCCGACTCCTCGATCACCGGGTTGTTCTGCTCGATGGGCTTCAGCAGCTCCTCGGCGCCGTCGTCGCCGTAGATGCTGCGGAAACTCGAGAGCTCGGAGTCCTCGTTGTCGAACGCCGCCGCGCCGTACTGGCGGTCGTTGTTGGAGAGGTCGCCGTACGTCGTGCGGTTCGCCGGGAGGGCGGCCGCGAGCACGGCGCGCTGGACGGAGGCGAACTCCTTGGCGCTCGAGAAGGCGGCCAGCGCGCGGGTGCGCTGGATCATCTCCGGGTTGCTGGTGGCCTGGGCCATGTCCTGCGAGAGGTCCAGCAGCTTGGTGATGAGCTGGTGGTAGGCGTCGACCGTCTGGGAGGAGTTGTCCTTCTCCGTGTAGGCGGTAGAGCGGATCTTCTGGAGGTTGGCCAGGTCGGCGAGGAGACCGATGAGGCTGTCGCGGACACCCTGGAGGTTGCCGTCCTTGGAGGCGGTGTTGATCTCCTCGGAGGCGTCCTGGAAGGCGGTCACCGACCGGTCCGTCTTGGTCCGGTAGCCCTTGATGCCGAAGTCGGTCGCCTTGGTGCCGTGCGCCAGCGGTCCGGCCGAGCGGTCGCGCTCCTCCTGGAGGGCGACGGCGAGCTCGGTGGCCTGCTTCGTCATGTCCGTCAGCAGCTTCATGTTGTCGAGCTGCTTGATGTCGTCCATGGACTGGTTGATGCGCAGCGCGCCCAGCGTGGTGGCCGCGACCACCGGCAGGGTCAGCAGCGCCACCAGACGCGTGGAGATGCGCCAGTTGCGCAGCGCCACGCGCGGGCCGGGGCCGGGGGGGCCGGCCGGGGGCTTGACCGTCGGAGTCGGGGTAAGGGGGCTCGGCGACGCGGACGCGCCGGGGCGCCCGGGGCGCTCACCGCCGTCGCCGGACGGGGCCGGGCCCGGGTTCTGGGCGTGCTGGGGCGAGGAGCTGCCATTGCTGGGGGCAGTCCCGCCGTGCGGCTCCGGCTCCGCCGAAGCACTGCCATCCCTCTTGAAACGTCCCTGCACTAGCGTCGCAACCTCTGGACCAGGCGCCCTTCCGGATGAACGGAAGGACGGTGTCGGCGATTTGAGGGGCGCCCTGAATTACGCCCTTCGGGTGGTCGGGGAGTGACCGGCCGCTGGTTCCCCCTATCTCGCCGCCACTCGGCGCTTGTGCGCCCCGGTGCGCCGGCTCGATCCTGCGGCGGTCCGTGAGATTCCAGCACAGTGCCGGACCTCCAACAAGGTGTGTTGGCCGGGCTGTGACATGCGTGACAGCTTGTGAGGGCGACGTTACGGGACGTAGAAACTGATCCCGAATAAAGCGGGCATAAGCGTGCGAAGCGCCGGAGGGTGGCGGGTGTCCCAGTCGCCATGATCAGGAGCGGAATGGGCGCTTCATGGGCATAATGCCCGTTTCGTTGCGGTCGCTCGATGGTCGGCCGCCGGTGTGAATTGACCGTTTTGACTGTCAGTTCGTGAGCAAACTCACACGGTGATCATGAGGCCTTCACGCCTTCCCCGGGAATCGCATGTTTAGCCTGACGCTTTACAGAGATGGCAAAACCGACAAGCCGACCCCCGAGCAGACAGGGCCCAGTACAACAGTGAAGACGACGACGATGTTCCACAGGATCGCCAACCCGCAGCGCACGACGCTGGCGCACCTCAAGGACGCCGACGAACTGCAGCTCCCGGAGCAGCCGGAGCACTCCGTCGAACTCCCCGCCCAGACTGCCAATCCCAAGCGCACCATCCTCATGGAGGCCCCGGTCGCGGCCTCCGTCACCGAGTAGAACGGAAACCGGCCGCCGAATACTCAAAGCGGCCCCCACGGATGTCAAGGGCGTCCCCGGCCGGGGGCGCCCTTCCGCGTTAGCCTGGAGCGTCACACTCCAGCCAGCTCAGTCAAGGGGCCAACCAACCCGTGCGCATCGCCAGGTTCTCCATCGACGGCAACGTCGCCTTCGGCGCGGTCGAGGGCGACAAGCCGGACGAGCTCGTCCTCGACATCATCAAGGGCATCCCGTTCGCGGACCACGAGCTCTCCGGTACGAAGGTGCCGCTGAGCAAGGTCCGGCTGCTCCCGCCCGTCCTGCCCAACAAGGTCGTGGCCTTCGGCCGCAACTACGCCGAGCACGCGCGCGAGCTGGGCAACGAGGTGCCCGACGCCCCGTTCGCCTTCTTCAAGCCGTCCACCTCGGTGATCGGCCCCGGCGACGACATCCAGTACCCGGCGTTCTCCGAGGAACTGCACCACGAGGCCGAGCTCGCGGTGGTCATCGGACGTATGTGCCGCGAGGTCCCGCGCGAACGCGTGGCGGACGTGATCTTCGGCTACACCTGCGCCAACGACGTCACCGCGCGGGACGTCCAGAAGCGCGAGAAGCAGTGGGCGCGGGCCAAGGGCTTCGACACCTCCTGCCCGCTCGGCCCCTGGGTGGAGACGGACCTGGACCTCGCCACCGCGTCCGACCTCACGATCCAGCTCACGGTCGACGGCCAGCAGCGCCAGCTCGGCCGCACCAGCGAGATGATCCACTCCATCGAGGATCTGATCGTCAACATCACCGAGGCCATGACGCTGCTCCCCGGCGACGTGATCCTCACGGGCACCCCGGCAGGGGTCGGCCCCCTGGCTGTCGGCGACGAGGTCGCCGTCACCATCGAAGGCATCGGCACTCTCACCAACAAGGTTGTCAAGCGTGGCTAGCGCATCCGCCCCAGCAGTCCGTGTCCGTTTCTGCCCCTCGCCCACCGGTAACCCCCACGTGGGCCTGGTCCGCACCGCCCTGTTCAACTGGGCGTTCGCCCGGCACCACCAGGGCACCCTGGTCTTCCGTATCGAGGACACCGACGCGGCCCGCGACTCCGAGGACTCGTACAACCAGCTGCTGGACTCGATGCGCTGGCTGGGCTTCGACTGGGACGAGGGCCCCGAGGTCGGCGGCCCGCACGCGCCGTACCGCCAGTCGCAGCGGATGGACATCTACCGCGACGTGGCCGAGAGGCTCCTCGCCGCCGGCCACGCCTACCACTGCTACTGCTCCCAGGAGGAGCTGGACACCCGTCGCGAGGCCGCCCGCGCCGCCGGCAAGCCGTCCGGCTACGACGGCCACTGCCGTGACCTGACCGACGAGCAGGTCGCGGAGTACCAGGCCCAGGGCCGCACCCCGATCGTCCGCTTCCGCATGCCCGACGAGACGATCACCTTCACGGACCTGGTCCGCGGCGAGCTGACCTTCACCCCGGAGAACGTCCCGGACTACGGCATCGTCCGTGCGAACGGCGCGCCGCTCTACACCCTGGTGAACCCGGTCGACGACGCGCTGATGGAGATCACGCACATCCTGCGGGGCGAGGACCTGCTCTCCTCGACCCCGCGCCAGGTCGCCCTCTACAAGGCGCTGATCGAACTGGGCATCGCCCAGCGGATCCCGCACTTCGGCCACCTCCCCTACGTCATGGGCGAGGGCAACAAGAAGCTGTCGAAGCGCGACCCCCAGTCGTCGCTCAACCTCTACCGCGAGCGCGGCTTCCTCCCCGAGGGCCTCCTCAACTACCTCTCCCTCCTCGGCTGGTCGCTCTCGGCCGACCAGGACATCTTCACGACGGCCGAGATGGTCGCCGCCTTCGACATCGCGGACGTCAATCCCAACCCGGCGCGCTTCGACCTGAAGAAGTGCGAGGCGATCAACGCCGACCACATCCGCCTGCTGGACGTGAAGGACTTCACGGAGCGCTGCCGCCCCTGGCTCGGGGCCCCGTTCGCCCCCTGGGCGCCGGAGGACTTCGACGAGACCAAGTGGCAGGCGATCGCGCCGCACGCGCAGACCCGCCTGAAGGTCCTGTCGGAGATCACCGACAACGTCGACTTCCTCTTCCTCGCCGAGCCGGTCTTCGACGAGCCGAGCTGGACGAAGGCGATGAAGGAGGGCAGCGACGCGCTGCTGCGCACGGCCCGCGAGAAGCTGGAGTCGGCCGACTGGACGTCCCCGGAGTCGCTCAAGGAGGCCGTCCTGGCCGCCGGCGAGGCCCACGGCCTCAAGCTCGGCAAGGCCCAGGCCCCGGTCCGCGTCGCCGTCACCGGCCGCACGGTCGGCCTGCCCCTCTTCGAGTCCCTGGAAATCCTGGGCAAGGAGAAGACGCTGGCCCGCGTCGACGCGGCGCTGGCGAAGCTCGCGGCATAACGCCGGGACATGCGTGAGGGGTGGCACCGGTGGACTCGGGTGCCGCCCCTTCGCCGTCCCCCGGACAGCGCGGTCACCTCCGCGTTACCGTCGGATCATGAGCATTCGCGCCGTGGTCTGGGACGTTGACGACACTCTCTTCGACTACACGACCGCGGACCGGGAGGGCATGCGGGCGCATCTGGTCGCCGAGGGGCTGATGGCCGGGTTCGGGACCGCGGAGCAGGCTCTCGCCCGGTGGCGGGAGGTCACCGATCAGCAGTGGGCGCGGTTCTCGGCGGGGGAGGTCACGTTCGAGGGGCAGCGCCGGGACCGGGTGCGGGTGTTCCTGGGCGCGCGGCTCACCGACGACGAGGCCGACGACTGGTTCCTGCGGTACCGCACGCACTACGAGGCCGCCTGGGCGCTGTTCCCGGACGTCCTGCCCGTGCTGGACGCCCTCGCCGCCACCCACCGGCACGCGGTGCTCTCCAACTCCAGCCTGACCGTCCAGGACCACAAGCTGCGCGTCCTCGGGGTGCACGACCGCTTCGAGACCATCCTGTGCGCGGCGGAACTGGGTGTGTCCAAGCCGGAGGCCGCCGCCTTCCTCGCCGCCTGCGACGCCCTGGAGCTGGCCCCGCACCAAGTCGCCTACGTCGGCGACCACCCGGAGATCGACGGACGGGGCGCCGCCGACGCCGGCCTGCTCTCGGTGTGGATCGATCGGTACGGCGGTACGGCGGCCGTCGAGGTGACGCCCGGACGGCACCGGATCGCCACCCTCGCCGAACTGCCCGCGATCCTCGCCCCGGATACCCGTTTTGGAGCGCAGTCCACCTTCGGGTAATGTTCTTCCTGCGCCGCCGGGGAGCGGGCCGAAAGGCCGGAACCCGGGGGAGCAAACTAGAACAAGATCCCCTCCGGGGCTTGCGTTCCAGTGGCCTATGGTGTAATTGGCAGCACGACTGATTCTGGTTCAGTTAGTCTTGGTTCGAGTCCAGGTAGGCCAGCTCGCAGAGCTCATCTGCAAAGCCCCCGTTGTGTAGCGGCCTAGCACGCTGCCCTCTCAAGGCAGTAGCGCCGGTTCGAATCCGGTCGGGGGTACTGGTTCCGATCGGTTCGGAACCGCTAGGGCCCCCGTTGTGTAGCGGCCTAGCACGCCGCCCTCTCAAGGCGGTAGCGCCGGTTCGAATCCGGTCGGGGGTACGACTGGTCTAAACCACATTGGTCTATGGTGTAATTGGCAGCACGACTGATTCTGGTTCAGTTAGTCTTGGTTCGAGTCCAGGTAGACCAGCTCGGACCTGCGGAAACGCAGCGTCCAACGCCCCCGTTGTGTAGCGGCCTAGCACGCCGCCCTCTCAAGGCGGTAGCGCCGGTTCGAATCCGGTCGGGGGTACGTCACAGAAGGCCCTCCGCTTCGGCGGAGGGCCTTCTCCCGTGTCCGGTCTCACGTCTCACGCGAAGCCGTAGCGCCGCGCCGACTCCTCCTCCTGGGCCAGCCGGTGCAGTGCCTGCAGCATCGGCTCGACGAGGATCGCGCCCAGCACCGCCGTCTCGATCCGCTCCGCCTCCGACTCCCGCGTCTCCACGAAGTCCAGGTCGAGCACGGCGGCCTGGTGCATCAACCGGGCGTACGACACGAGCAGTTCGGCGTTCCAGTCGTAGCCGAGGCGGCGCAGCGCGGCCACGGCCACCACGAGCGAACGGTACGCGGGGGAGACGGTGGTCAGCAGGCGGGCGTTCGCCCACCCCAGCGTGCGCAGCAGTTCGTCCGCCTCCTGCTGGGCGGCCCGTACGTGCTCGTCCTCCGCGTCCGGCTCCGGGACCTGGGGCAGCGCCCACAGGGCCGCGCCGAGGCGGATCGTACGGCCCAGGGAGTCGTCGTCGACGTGCCCGAGGACCTCCCGGACCGTCGCCACCGGGATCCGGCCCACCTGGATCATCGCCCGCACCAGCCGCAACCGGCGCAGATGCTCCTCGTCGTACTCGGCGGTCGTCGTGTTGATCTGGCGGCCGGGCGGCAACAGGCCCTCGCGCAGGTAGTACTTGATCGTCGCCGTGGCGACCCCGCTGCGCTCGCTCAGCTCGGCCAGTCGCATCCCTTGCGCCCCTTCTTGGTCAGCGCCACTATCCAAACATGTCTGCAGTCAGCCGTACCACCGCGGATGCGCAGGGTGACGTGGTCGTCCTGCTCATCGGGATGAGGGTCAACCATTTCTGGGCCGTGCACCAGTGGGTGCCGGTGATGCTGGCGATGTTGCGGATGCTGGCGGAGCTGAAGAAGGAGCCGAGCCGGGGGCTGCTCTCCCGGGTGCTGCTGACGGCCTCGCCGCGCACGTACTACGTCGTCCAGTACTGGGAGTCCAAAGAGAAGCTCTACGCGTACGCGAGCGCGCCCGACGCGTTCCATCATCGGGTGTGGGCGAGGATCAACCGCCTGGAGAAGGGCGGGAAGGTACGCGGGCACGTGGGGATCTGGCACGAGGCGTATGTCGTGCCGGAGGGGTCGTACGAGGCGGTCTACGGGGACATGCCGGCGTTCGGGCTCGCGGCGGCGCACGGGCAGGTGCCGTTGGAGCAGAGGGGGCGGTACGCGGAGGACAGGTACGCGTACCGGTCGGAGCGGAAAGCCTGAGCCGGTCCCGAAGAGCCTGCCGCGGCGTCGGGGCCGGCTCTTTTCCGGGAGTGTGCTCGTGAGAGGGCGGCTCAGCCCGTCCTGCGCAGGGCCTCCGACAGGCGGGCCGCCGCGTCGATGACCGCCTGGGCGTGCATGCGGCCCGGGTGGCGGGTGAGGCGCTCGATCGGGCCGGAGACGGACACGGCGGCAACCACGCGGTTGGACGGGCCGCGTACGGGCGCGGAGACCGACGCGACGCCCGGCTCGCGCTCGCCGATGGACTGGGCCCAGCCCCGGCGTCGTACGCCCGACAGGGCCGTCGCCGTGAAGCGGGCGCCCTGAAGGCCGCGGTGCAGGCGCTCCGGCTCCTCCCAGGCCATGAGGATCTGCGCCGAGGAGCCGGCCTTCATGGTGAGCGTGGAGCCGACCGGGACCGTGTCCCGAAGGCCGGACAGGCGTTCCGCCGCGGCGACGCAGATACGCATGTCGCCCTGGCGGCGGTAGAGCTGCGCGCTCTCGCCGGTGACGTCCCGCAGGTGCGTGAGCACCGGGCCCGCGGTGGCGAGGAGGCGGTCCTCGCCGGCCGCCGCCGCCAGTTCCGCGAGGCGGGGGCCGAGGATGAAACGGCCCTGCATGTCACGTGCCACCATGCGGTGGTGTTCCAGGGCCACGGCCAGTCTGTGGGCCGTTGGTCGTGCGAGCCCGGTGGCCGCGACCAGTCCCGCGAGGGTGGCCGGACCGGACTCCAGGGCGCTCAGGACAAGGGCTGCCTTGTCCAGAACGCCCACGCCGCTACTGTTGTCCATGAAACGATATTCCCGTCTCACTCTGTGAAACGCAAGTTCATTTTTCCGTGAGACGCGCAACCCTTGGATGCATGGCGGCCCGGAGACCAGCGGGCCTGGCGGCGGGTGCCCGGGAACAGGGGCCGTGGGCGTCGCCTCCACAAGATCTCTAGTTGGGCCGGTGCGTCATTGCCGGCCGGAGGGAAAGCGATGGGTAGGACACTCGCGGAGAAGGTCTGGGACGACCACGTCGTCCGGCGCGCCGAGGGCGAGCCCGACCTCCTCTTCATCGATCTGCACCTGCTGCACGAGGTGACCAGCCCCCAGGCCTTCGACGGTCTGCGTCAGAACGGCCGCCAGGTGCGTCGTCTCGACCTCACCATCGCGACCGAGGACCACAACACCCCGACCCTCGACATCGACAAGCCGATCGCCGACCCGATCTCCCGCGCGCAGCTGGAGACGCTGCGCAAGAACTGCGCGGAGTTCGGCGTGCGGCTGCACCCGCTCGGTGACGTCGAGCAGGGTGTCGTGCACGTGGTGGGTCCGCAGCTCGGGCTGACCCAGCCGGGCACCACCGTCGTCTGCGGCGACTCGCACACCTCCACGCACGGCGCCTTCGGCGCGCTGGCGTTCGGCATCGGCACCTCGCAGGTCGAGCATGTGCTGGCCACCCAGACGCTGCCGCTGGCCCGCCCCAAGACCATGGCGATCACGGTCGACGGCGAGCTGCCCGAGGGCGTCACCGCCAAGGACCTGATCCTGGCGATCATCGCCAAGATCGGTACCGGTGGCGGCCAGGGCTACATCCTCGAATACCGCGGCTCCGCCATCGAGAAGCTCTCGATGGAGGCCCGGATGACCATCTGCAACATGTCGATCGAGGCCGGCGCCCGCGCGGGCATGATCGCCCCCGACGAGACGACCTTCGAGTACATCAAGGGCCGCGCCCACGCTCCCGAGGGCGAGGACTGGGACGCGGCGGTGGAGTACTGGAAGACGCTGAAGACGGACGAGGACGCGGTCTTCGACGCCGAGGTGCACATCGACGCCGCCTCGCTCTCGCCGTTCGTCACCTGGGGCACCAACCCCGGCCAGGGCGCGCCGCTTTCGGCCGAGGTCCCCGACCCGGCTTCGTACGAAGACGCTTCGGAGCGCTTCGCCGCCGAAAAGGCCCTGGAATACATGGGGTTGGAGGCCGGACAGCCGCTGCGCTCCATCAAGGTGGACACCGTCTTCGTAGGCTCCTGCACCAACGGCCGCATCGAGGACCTGCGCGCCGCCGCCGACATCCTCAAGGACCGCAAAGTCGCCGACGGCGTACGCATGCTGGTCGTTCCCGGCTCCGCGCGGGTCGGTCTGCAGGCCGTCTCCGAGGGCCTGGACGTGGTCTTCAAGGAGGCCGGCGCCGAATGGCGGCACGCGGGCTGCTCGATGTGCCTGGGCATGAACCCCGACCAGCTGGCCCCCGGTGAGCGCTCCGCGTCCACCTCCAACCGCAACTTCGAGGGCCGGCAGGGCAAGGGCGGTCGTACGCACCTGGTGTCGCCGCAGGTCGCGGCCGCCACGGCCGTCCTGGGCCACCTGGCCTCCCCGGCCGACCTGTCCGACGCCGAGACCCGTACGCCCGCTGGAGTCTGATCAGTCATGGAAGCATTCACCACGCACACCGGCCGGGCCGTCCCGCTGCGCCACTCCAACGTCGACACCGACCAGATCATCCCTGCTCACTGGCTCAAGAAGGTCACTCGGGACGGGTTCGAGGACGGTCTGTTCGAGGCCTGGCGCAAGGACGGGAGCTTCATCCTCAACCGCCCCGAGCGGCAGGGTGCGACCGTCCTGGTCGCCGGCCCCGACTTCGGCACCGGCTCCTCCCGTGAGCATGCCGTCTGGGCGCTGCAGAACTACGGCTTCAAGGCCGTGATCTCGTCCCGCTTCGCCGACATCTTCCGTGGCAACTCGCTGAAGAACGGCCTGCTCACGGTGGTGCTGGAGCAGAAGATCGTGGACGCGCTGTGGGAGCTCACGGAGAAGGACCCCACTGCTGAGGTCACTGTGGACCTTGAGGCGCGTGAGGTGCGCGCCGAGGGCATCACGGCCTCCTTCGAGCTGGACGAGAACTCCCGCTGGCGGCTGCTGAACGGGCTGGACGACATCTCCATCACCCTCCAGAACGAGGCGGACATCGCCGCGTACGAGGCCAAGCGTCCGACGTACAAGCCGAGGACGCTCCAGATCTGAGCCGGAGCCCCGGGGGCAAGGCGAGTTTCGGCCACCCTCACATCCCTCCTGTACCCCCGATCGACCCGATCGGGGGTACAGCCGTGTCTGGGGCCGTGCGAACCGGTGAACCTTCGCCGTTCCTCCCAACTTCCCACGTTAGGCCGGTGGTTGTCGGGGTACGCGCCTTGTGTGGACGTGGCCTCCGTCGGTGCCCGGACGGCCGTTTGAGGCGGCAGTTGCCCCCTGGGCGGGCGACAACTCGCCCCAGATGGCACAATCTGTGCATGGAACACGACGGCCAACTCGAGCTCTATACGGCGGTCGCGAACCAGCTCAAGGAAGCGCACGCAGCGGTGCGCGCACTGCAAGTCCCGGAGGGCGTACGGATGGCGCTGACCCGGAAGCTGCTGGTCATTACGGCCGCGGCCAAGCACGATCTCGCCGATGCGACAAGGCGGCTGGAGCGGTTTATGACGGACCTCGACGAGGGGCGAATGCCCGAAGAGAAGCGTTGATCGCCTCCAAAGCAGCCGAGTTCGTTGCGGCACAAGGGTGATTAGCCCGTTTCGTGTTTGATTTGCGGTATATATCTGCCTAACGTGCGAAAAAGCTTGAACACTTTCGTTCTGGCGATGTCTCCGAAGGGGAAGACGTGAACAAGGCGCAGCTCGTAGAAGCGATTGCCGACAAGCTGGGCGGCCGCCAGCAGGCCGCCGACGCGGTCGACGCGGTCCTGGACGCCATCGTCCGCGCGACCGTCGCGGGTGACCGGGTCTCGGTCACCGGCTTCGGTTCGTTCGAGAAGGTCGACCGGCCGGCCCGCTACGCTCGCAACCCCCAGACGGGCGAGCGGGTTCGGGTCAAGAAGACGTCCGTCCCGCGCTTCCGCGCAGGCCAGGGCTTCAAGGACCTGGTGAGCGGCTCCAAGAAGCTGCCGCGCGGTGGCGAGGTCGCCGTCAAGAAGGCCCCCAAGGGCAGCCTGACCGGTGGCGCCTCGGCGACGGTCAAGAAGGCCGCCGCGAAGAAGGCCACCACCAAGGCGGCCGCCTCGAGGAAGACCACCCCCGCGAAGAAGACGACGGCGGCCGCGAAGAAGACCGCGGCCACCGCGAAGAAGACGACCGCCAAGAAGACGACGGCGGCCGCCAAGAAGACCAGCACCGCCAAGACCGCCGCCGCGAAGAAGACCACCCCGGCGACGAAGGCGACGGCCAAGAAGGCCCCGGCCAAGAAGTCGACCGCGCGCAAGACCACCGCCAAGAAGGCCACGGCCCGCAGCAGCCAGTCGTAGGACACCAACGGCGGCAAGGGCACTCACGCGCCGGGCCGGACTCCCTCTCGGAGTCCGGCCCGCGGCGTGTTCGGCCCCGTGCTCAGAACGTGTGCAGGGTGACGAGGGTGATGCGCCGGGCGTCCCCCTCGCCCTCGGTCTCGATCCGCACCCGCTGCCCCGGCCGCAGCAACCGCAGCCCACCCGCGTCGAACGCCGGCGCGTCGAAGGGCACCGGGGTGCCGTCGTCCAGCAGCACCTGCCCACTGCGGGTGTCGGCGTCGTACGTGTATGCGGTGGCCTGCATGGTCGCAGCCTACTGCCCGATACCCAGCAGTCGCGCGGCCGCGGCGGCCGTCCGGGGTCCCACGCCGAGCGCCAGGGCCGTCCGCAGGTCGTCGCCGGTGTCCACGTCCTGGCGTACGGAATCCACCGCCGTGAGACGGAGTTCCTCGGCGCCCGAGGCGCGGTGCCGGGCGCGGGAATCCGGGCCGAATGCGGGGAGCAATTCACGGCCGGGGGAGACCGCGAGAAGTGTCGTGCCGATTGCGGCCGCGTCCGGAAGAAAAGCGCGCGGGAATTCCGCGGCCGCGTCCAGGACCCGGGCCAATTCCAGCGGGCGCAGGGCCGGCAGATCGGCGTTGAGGGCCGCCACCGGAGTTTCGGGACCTGATCGCCGTACGACTGCCGCCGCGTGCGTCAGAGCCGCGTTAAGGCCCGCGCGGGGCTCGTCGGGGACGATGCCGGCCCCCAGCGCCGCCAGTGTGCGCGCGGCCAGCGTGTCGTCCGTGACGACCGCCACATCCCCTACCGCGGCGCAGGCCAGCGCGGCCGCCACCGTGTCCTCGGCGAAGGCGAGGGCGAGACCCGGGCGCAGCCCGTCCGCGGCGGTGTCCGCGAGCCTGCTCTTGGCCAGCGCCAAGGGCTTCAGGGGTATGACCAAGGTCCACTGCACGGCGTACCGTCCCTCTCTTCTCGCGGCCATTGTCACCCGGCCCATCCGCCGGTCGGGCGGCCGGGCGTACGGTGTTCTCGACAGACCGGCGGCCCGGGGCGACACTTGTGCGGCCCCAGGCCCGAAGGGAAGCCAGGGAAGTCCTAGAGGAAGGTGTCCGTGTGCCCCGCCGGAGAATCGGCTTCTGGTACCGCTTCGCAGCGGTCCTCTGCAAACCGCCGCTGGTGGTTCTGATCAAGCGGGACTGGCGTGGAATGGAGCACATTCCCGCCGATGGTGGATTCATCACCGCGGTGAACCATAATTCGCACGCCGATCCCTTCGCGTACGCGCACTTCCAGTACAACACCGGACGAGTGCCGCGGTTCCTCGCGAAGAGTGCGCTGTTCAAGGAGGGGTTCGTCGGCGCCGCGATGCGCGGCACCGGGCAGATCCCCGTCTACCGCGAGTCGACGGACGCGCTGAGCGCCTTCCGGGCCGCGATCGACGCCGTGGAGCGCGGCGAATGCGTCGCGTTCTACCCCGAGGGCACCATCACCCGGGACCCGGACCAGTGGCCCATGACCGCCAAGACCGGTGCCGCGCGCGTCGCCCTGCAGACCAAGTGCCCGGTGATCCCGGTCGCCCAGTGGGGCGCCAACGAACTGCTGCCGCCGTACGCCAAGAAGCTCAACCTTCTTCCGCGCAAGACCCACCACGTGCTCGCCGGCCCGCCCGTGGACCTGACGCGCTTCTACGACAGGGAGATGACCCCGGAACTCCTGAAGGAGGCCACCGAGGTCATCATGGCCGCCATCACCCGCCAGCTGGAGGAGATCCGCGGCGAGAAGGCGCCGAAGACGCCGTACGACCCGCGCCGCGAGCGGATCGAACAGCGGCGCCGGACCCAGGCGGAAACCGCTGCGCAGTCCAGTACCCAGGCGGAAATCGCCGCGCAGTCCAGTCATGAGGGGGAGAAGAGCAAGTGAGCAAGCCCGTCAAGGCGGCTGTCTTCGGCACCGGATCCTGGGGTACCGCCTTCGGCACGGTCCTCGCCGACGCGGGCTGCGAGGTGACGCTGTGGGCGCGCCGCCCGGAGCTCGCCGACGCGGTCAACTCCACCCGGACCAACCCCGACTACCTCCCCGGCGTCGAGCTCCCCGAGAACCTCCGTGCCACCGCCGACCCCGCCGAGGCCGCCCGGGACGCCGATTTCACCGTCCTCGCGATCCCCTCCCAGACGCTGCGCGCCAACCTCGCCGACTGGACCCCGCTGCTCGCCCCCGGCACCGTCCTCGTCTCGCTGATGAAGGGCGTCGAACTCGGTACGACCATGCGGATGAGCGAGGTCATCGAGGACGTCGCCAAGGTCGGCCAGGACCGGGTCGCCGTCGTCACCGGCCCCAACCTGGCCCGGGAGATCGCCTCCCGCATGCCGGCCGCGGCCGTGGTCGCCTGCACCGACGAAGGCGTCGCCCAGCGCCTCCAGGCCGCCTGTCACACCCCGTACTTCCGCCCGTACACCAACACCGACGTGGTGGGCTGCGAGCTGGGCGGCGCGGTGAAGAACGTCATCGGTCTGGCCGTCGGCATCGCGGACGGCATGGGGCTCGGCGACAACGCCAAGGGCTCGCTCATCACCCGCGGCCTCGCCGAGACCACCCGCCTCGGCCTCGCCATGGGCGCCGACCCGCTCACCTTCGCCGGACTCGCGGGTCTGGGCGACCTGGTGGCGACCTGCTCCTCGCCGCTGTCCCGCAACCACACCTTCGGCACCAACCTCGGCAGGGGCATGACCCTGCAGGAGACCATCGCGGTCACCAAGCAGACCGCCGAGGGCGTCAAGTCCTGCGAGTCCGTGGCGGATCTGGCCCGCCGGCACGGCGTCGACATGCCCATCACCGAGACGGTCGTGGACATCGTCCACGAGGGCAAGCCTCCCCTGGTCGCGCTCAAGGAACTGATGTCGCGCAGCGCGAAGCCCGAACGACGCTGAGCGAACCCGGCGGGTGGACGCTGACTCCCGGCCCTACCACCGGGTACTCTCATGCCGATATGAGCACCGAGAACCTCCCCCAGAGCCCCGAGCAGCCGCCTCGCAAGCCGCGAGTGGCCGTCGTGTCCGGTGGCCGCAGCTCCGAACACGGGATCTCCGTGGTCACCGCAGGAGCCGTCCTCCGGGCGATCGACCGGACCAAGTACGAGGTCCTGCCGATCGGTATCACCCGGGACGGCCGGTGGGCCCTCATCGCCGACGACCCCGAGCGCATGGCGATCACCGACCGCCGTACGCCGGACATCGACGCGCTCGCCGAGTCGCGGGAGGGCGGCGTGGTGCTCCCCGTCGACCCCGCCAACCGCGAAGTCGTCTACAGCGAGCCGGGATCGGTGCCCAAGGCGCTCGGTGAGGTGGACGTCGTCTTCCCCGTCCTGCACGGCCCCTACGGCGAGGACGGCACCCTGCAGGGTCTCCTGGAACTCTCCGGTGTCCCGTACGTCGGCTCGGGCGTGCTCGCCTCGGCCGTCGGCCAGGACAAGGAGTACATGAAGCGGGTGTTCACCTCCTTCGGGCTCAAGGTCGGCCCGTACGTGGTGATCAGGCCGCGCGAGTGGCAGCAGGACGAGTCCGCCGCCCGCAAGAAGATCGTTGACTTCGCCGGCGAGTACGGCTGGCCGCTGTTCGTGAAGCCCGCGCGCGCGGGTTCCTCGATCGGCATCACCAAGGTCGACGACCTGTCCGGGCTCGACGAGGCGATCGCCGAGGCCCAGCGCCACGACCCGAAGATCCTCGTCGAGGCGGCGCTGCGGGGCCGTGAGATCGAGTGCGGCGTCCTGGAGTTCGAGGACGGCCCGCGGGCCTCCGTGCCGGCCGAGATCCCGCCGCCGGACGCGCACGCGTACTACGACTTCGAGGCGAAGTACATCGACTCGACCCCGGGCATCGTCCCGGCCCCGCTCACCCCGAAGGAGACGGCCGAGGTCCAGCGGCTCGCGGTGGACGCCTTCGAGGCCGCCTCCTGCGAGGGACTGGTCCGCGCGGACTTCTTCCTCACCGAGGACGGTGAGTTCGTCATCAACGAGATCAACACGATGCCGGGCTTCACCCCGATCTCGATGTACCCCGCGATGTGGCAGGCGAGCGGAATCACCTACGAGGAACTGGTGGACCGCCTGATCCAGGCAGCACTTCGCAGGTCCACAGGACTGCGGTAGTTCTCAGTCGGCGATCCCCTCGGGGATCGCCTTCTTGACGGCCGACGCCAGGTCGATCAGCGCCGACGAACTGTCCGTCCCCTCCGGCACCGTCACCTCGACATAGGCGCGGCGACCGGCGGTGGTGAACCGGTACCCCCCGCCGTCCCTCTTCTCCATCAGCCAGTCGACGCCGTTCACGCCGCCCGCGACCGCGTCCGGGTCGGCGCCCTGGGCCACCTTCGGATCCACCATCTTCGGCGGCCGCTGAACACCGCAGCGCAGTATGATCGCCGGGTTCCCCCAGCCCGCGGTCAGCGCGGAGGCGGGCTCGGGATCCCGGCGGTCCATACCGTCCACCTTCGACGGCAGTGCCTCGTCCAGGTTCCGGCACAGGCGCGCGACCTTCGTCGTGGGGCTGGGAACCGCGGCCGACGCGCCGTCGTCTGCCGATGAGCAGCCCACGGCGGCGCAGAGCAGAACAAGGGCGGGCACACCACTGAGCCGGTGACGGAAAAGGTTCACCGGCCAAGGGTAGACGGGGGCTACAGATGCACGACCGGGCAGGTCAGGGTACGGGTGATCCCGTCCACCTGCTGAACCTTGGCGACCACCATCCGGCCGAGGTCGTCCACCGTGTCGGCCTGGGCCCGCACGATCACGTCGTACGGTCCCGTCACGTCCTCGGCCTGGACCACGCCGGGAATCTTGCTGATCTCCTCGGCGACGGTCGACGCCTTGCCGACCTCCGTCTGGATCAGGATGTACGCCTGTACCACGGAACCTCCAGGGCGGCCACGAGGATCATGTGGGGAAAAGGAACGCCACGGTATCGCGTCGCCACGCGCCGCGGGGAGACCCGGGGGGAGCGCGGCCCCCGTGCCGGGGTGCGGGGATGGCAGAGGTTGACGGTCACATCGACCGTATCGAGGACACTGGTCCTGCGCGACCGGGCACGTGACAGGACAGAAGGGGCGTAAGGGAAATGAAGGGCACTGTTGGTGAGCTCGGGGAGTTCGGGCTCATCAGGGAGCTCACCTCCCGTCTCACCACCACCTCGGCGGTGCGGGTCGGTCCCGGCGACGACGCCGCGGTGGTCGCCGCGCCCGACCGCCGGGTCGTGGCCAGCACCGACATCCTGCTGGAGGGCCGGCACTTCCGCCGCGACTGGTCCACCGCCTACGACGTGGGCCGCAAGGCCGCCGCCCAGAACCTCGCCGACATCGCCGCCATGGGCGCGGTGCCGACCGCCCTGCTGCTCGGCCTCGTCGTGCCCGCCGAGCTGCCGGTCACCTGGGCGAGTGAGCTGATGGACGGCCTGCGCGACGAGTGCCAGGTCGCCGGCGCCTCCGTGGTCGGCGGTGACGTGGTGCGCGGCGACACGATCATGGTGTCGATCACGGCCCTCGGCGATCTGCGCAACCAGGAGCCGATCACCCGGGGCGGCGCCCAGCCCGGCGACCTCGTCGCGGTGACCGGCTGGCTGGGCTGGTCCGCCGCCGGGTACGCGGTCCTCTCCCGCGGCTTCCGCTCGCCCCGCGCCTTCGTCGAGGCCCACCGCCGCCCCGAGCCGCCGTACCACGCGGGCCCGGCCGCCGCCGCGCTCGGCGCGACCGCGATGTGCGACGTCAGCGACGGACTCATCGCCGACCTCGGGCACATCGCCGAGGCCAGCAAGGTCCGCATCGACATCCGCTCCGGCGCCATCGACATCCCCACCCAGATGAACGACATCGGACAGGCCGTCGGCGTCGACCCCATCCAGTGGGTGCTGACCGGGGGAGAGGACCACGCGATCGTGGCGACCTTCCCGCCGGACGTGAAGCTGCCCGCCCGCTGGAAGGTGATCGGCGAGGTCCTCAACCCGTCCGCGCTGCCCCAGGTGACGGTCGACGGGGCGCCCTGGACCCTGCAGGGCGGCTGGGACCACTTCGGGGACATGGAGTCGTGAAGCCCACCGTGCTGACGGTGGCCGGCTCCGACTCCGGCGGCGGGGCGGGCATCCAGGCGGACCTGAAGACGATGCTCGCGCTCGGGGTGCACGGGATGAGCGTCGTCACGGCGGTCACCGCGCAGAACTCCCTCGGCGTACAGGGTGCTTGGGAGCTGCCGGCGGAGGCGGTGCGGGCGCAGTACCGCAGCGTGGTGGACGACATCGGGGTGCGGGCCGTGAAGACCGGCATGCTGGCTTCCGCTCAACTGGTCGAGACCGTGGCCGAGTTGATCGCGGGCACGGACGTCCCGGCCGTCGTGGACCCGGTGGGAGTCTCCAAGCACGGGGACTCGCTGCTGGCCGCCTCCGCGCTGGACTCCGTACGCTCCCAACTGCTTCCGGCGGCGACCGTCGCCACCCCCAACCTCGACGAGGTCGCCCAACTCACCGGCGTACGGGTCGAGTCGGAGACCGACCTGCGGGAGGCCGCCGCGGCCGTCCTGTCGTACGGGCCGCGATGGGTGCTCGTCAAGGGCGGCCATCTCCCCGGCGACGCCGTGGACTTGCTGACCGACGGCACCGAGGAGCACTGGCTGCGCGCCCCACGGCACGACAACCGGCACACGCACGGCACGGGCTGCACCCTCGCGTCGGCGATCGCGTCGCACCTCGCGCTGGGGCGGCCCGTGCCGGAGGCGGTGAGGGCGGCCAAGGAGTACGTCACCGGGGCGATCGCCGCCGGCTTCGCGCTCGGCGGCGGGATCGGACCCGTGGACCACGGCTGGGACCTCACACGGGGTAGGCGCGGAGCCTGATGCCGGTCGCCGCCTTCAAGGTGAGCCTCCGGAAGAAGCCCGCCACCAGGCGGGAGCCGAGCAGCCGGTACATCCGGTCCCGGCTGCGGATGCGCCGCTCGGTCGGCGGGGCGAAGAACGGGCCCGCGTTGCCGGAGATCTTCTGGCAGCCCTTGGCGAAGGACCGGATCCGGGTCTCGTACTCGGCGAACGCGGTCCGGTGGTCAACGCCCGCCAGGGCCAGCTCACCCGCGAGGACGTACGCGCCGACGATCGCCACGCCCGTCCCCATCCCGCCCATCGTCGCCCCGTACCCGGCGTCCCCGAGCAGCGCCACCCGGCCGACGAGGATGCGCACGGTCTCGCCGATGCCGAACCACTGGCGGCGCACGCTCCAGGGCGTTCTCGAGTCTGTCGGGTGGGTTCCGTTGTCAGGTACAGCGAAAAGCCGGTCCACCGAGGTGGACCGGCTTTTCGCAGCGAACCAGCAGTGGCCGCGCGCTTAGCTGTGCGTCAGCGCGAGACCTTGCCGGCCTTGATGCACGAGGTGCAAGCGTTCACGCGCTTCGGCGTCCCGCCGACCACGGTACGCACACGCTGGATGTTCGGGTTCCAGCGGCGGGACGTACGGCGGTGCGAGTGCGAGATGTTGTTGCCGAAGCCCGGCCCCTTG
Organism: Streptomyces sp. NPDC049687; assembly: GCF_044465285.1. Taxonomy (NCBI): domain Bacteria; kingdom Bacillati; phylum Actinomycetota; class Actinomycetes; order Kitasatosporales; family Streptomycetaceae; genus Streptomyces; species Streptomyces sp. NPDC049687. The sequence goes on along the minus strand of NZ_JBITLN010000012.1, from coordinate 203,546 downwards.
CCGCAGACGTCGCAGTTGGCAGCCACGGGTCACTCCAAAGACTTCAGATGCACTTACGGTTGATCCCGGCATGCCGGGATCAGGATCATGGGATCTGAGTGGCGTTGCCAGGGGAAGAGCCCGATCTGCATCGGGCAACCGGAGCAGCATACAACGACTGCGCCAGTACAACGAAACTACCACGGCCGGTCGGGTGCTTTCCCGCCCGGGGTCTACGCTGCGTCCAGTCCAGCAGCTCAGGGAGGCGCAGGTGGCGCAGGTGCCGCAGACATTCTTCGATGCTCTCGCGGTGCGCACCTGGTGCGGACTCGCGCTCACGGCGCTGGGCCGGGCGCGCGAGGAGATCGACGCGATCAACGTGTATCCCGTCGCGGACGGGGACACCGGCACCAACCTCTATCTGACCGTCGAGTCCGCCGTGGCCGCGGTGGAGGCCGTGTTCGCGGGGCACGAGGCCGGCGCTTCCCCGGGCAACCCCTCCCTCTCCGACGCCGCGCGCGCGATGGCGCACGGCGCGCTCATAGGGGCGCGCGGGAACTCGGGGACGATCCTCGCCCAGCTCCTGCGCGGCATGGCCCAGGTGCTCGCCGTGGAGGGTGAGGCCCTTCGCGCCGACGGGGACGGGCTGCGGCTGGCTCTGCGGCACGCGGCCGACTCCGCCCGCCGGGCCGTCGCCCACCCCGTCGAGGGCACGGTCCTGTCGGTCGCCGCGGCCGCCGCCGACGCGGCCGAGGGAGCCGGCGGAGACTGCGGGACGGTGGCCCGCGCGGCCTACCGGGGGGCGTGCGCGGCGCTGGCCGCGACTCCGGCCCAGCTGGCGGTCCTGGAGCACGCCGGAGTGGTCGACGCGGGCGGGCGGGGACTGGTCGCGGTTCTCGCGGCCCTGGTGGAGACGTTCACGGGGGAGGCGCCGGTGCTCTCCGGGGCCGTGACCGGATCCGTGGCCGGGGCGCACACGCGCGTGGAGCCCGTTCCGGCGGAGGACTGCGCCGACGGGCCGGACGGCGAGGGTGGCCCCGCCTTCGAGGTGATCTACCTGCTCGAGGCCGAGGACGCGGCAGTGGACCGGCTGCGGCGGCGCCTCGACGCCCTCGGGGACTCACTCGTCGTGGTCGGCGGCGACGGCCTGTGGAACGTCCATGTGCACGTGGACGACGCCGGCGCCGCCGTCGAGGCGGGGGTCGAGGCCGGACGGCCGTACCGGATCCGCATCACCCACTTCGGCGCCGGCGACGCGCACACGCGCGGGAGCGAACGTCCGGCCCGCGAGCGCGCCCAGCGGGCCGTCGTCGCCGTCGTGCCGGGCGAGGGCCTGGCCGGGCTCTACGCCGAGGCCGGCGCTACCACGGTCCTCGCGCTCCCCGGGGAGCCGCCCGCCAGCGGGGAACTCGTCGAAGCCGTACGGCGCGCCCACGCGCGCGAGGTCGTCCTGCTGCCCAACGACGCCGATCTGCGCCACACCGCCGCCGCGGCCGCCGAACAGGCCCGCGCCGAGGGCATCCGGGTGGCGCTGATCCCCACCCGCTCCGCGGTCCAGGGGATCGCCGCGCTCGCCGTGCACGAGCCGGACCGCCGCTTCGACGAGGACGTCGTCTCCATGACCTCGGCGGCCGGCGCCACCCGCTACGCCGAGGTCGCCGTCGCCGAGCGCCAGTCGTGGACCATGGCCGGCATCTGCCAGGCCGGCGACGTCCTCGGGCTCGTCGACGGCGACGTGGCCGTCATCGGCGCCGACGTCACCGCCACGGCCGCGGCCGTCCTGGACCGCATGCTGTCGGCGGGCGGCGAACTGGTCACCCTGGTGCTCGGCGACGAGGCCCCCGCGGGGATCGCCGAACACCTGGAGGCACGGGTGCGGGAGGCGTACCTGGCCGTGGACACGGTGGTCTACCGGGGTGGACGGCAGGGCGCGCTGCTGCTGATCGGCGTGGAGTAGGAGTACCGGGGATCGTTCAACGATCCCCATGCTCCCGGGGATCGTTCAACGATCCTTCTGCTCCTCCGCCACCTGCAACAACTGCTCCGCCTCCACCCGCCGACCCCGGACCGTCTCGTCCTCCTCGTCCTCGTCGGCGGCCTCCGCGTAGGCCCGCAGCACCGCACGGGCCCGTGCCGCCGCCTGCGCCGGACGTCCGAGGTCGGTCTCCAGCCAGCCCGCGGCCAGCTCGGCCCCGGTACGGGCGTGCAGGGCGTCGTCGTCCAGGGCGACGAACACCGCGACCGCCTCCGCCACCTGGGCCAGAGCCTCCTCCAGGGTGTCCCGGATCGAGTCGTCGTCGGCGTCCTCGGACGCCGAGCGGGCCAGCAGATCCCCGAACTGGCGATGGGTGTGACCGAGTTCGGCGACGAGCCGCAGCCGCTCCTCCTCCTCTTCCGCCACGGCGAGCGCGTCCGCGCACTCCTCCACGGCGCTCGTCATCAGCGCACGCGCCCCCTCCGTACCGCCCTCCTTGCGCAGGGCCAGCCACGCGCGGGCACGCTGAGAGCGCACCAGACCGTGCACATTGCCCATGCCACGCCACAGCTCACCCGCGCGCGCGTACGCCTGGTCCGCGTCCTCGTGCAGCCCCGCCTGACCGAGGGACTCGGCGGCCAGGTGGGCGAGGGTGGCGTGATCGTGCTGTTCGGGCCAGTGCCGGGCGATCTCGGCGGCCTGCAGCCGGCGTTCGGCCGCGTCCCGGTGCTCGCCCAGCTCGCTCAGACAGTCGCCCAGCCACCACTGCGTCTGGACGACCGCCCCGTCACCGTGCGTCTCCGCGCGCAGGTCCGCCAGCGCCGACTCCAGCACCTCCGCGGCCTCGGCCCAGCGGCCCTGCCGCACCAGGTAGCCGCCCAGCTGGTGCCGCGCCCAGGCGCCGAAGGTCGGGCCCTCGCCCGCCTCGTCGGCCCAGTGCGCCGCCTCCAGGGCGTGCTCCGCGGCCTCGTCGGCCTCCCCCCGGCCCCCGACCACCTCGGCGAGCTGGAGGTGCAGCTGGGCCCGCCCGACCGGCTCCAGATACGGCCCGCCGTGCTCCAGGGCCGCCCGCAGCGCCCGCTCCGCCTCCACCATGTCGCCCAGATGGTGCGCGAGACCGGCCAGCCGGGCCTCGTACTCCACCGCGAACCAGGGCAGCTCCGCACCGGTGAACTCCGCCGCCGCCCGCGCGAACAGCTCCGCGCCCGCCTCCACGTCCCCGGAGTGCACGGCCAGCTCCCCGAGCATGGCGTGCCCCTCGGCGACCCGCGCGGTCAGCCGTACGTCGTCCCCGGTCCGCCCGTCGACGAGCGCCAGCAGCTCCCGTACGGCGGCCTCCGCCTCCGCCAGAACCGTTTCCTCCAGCGACCCGTCGGCCTCGTGGACGCGCCGCATCAGGATCCGCGCCCGCGCCATCAGCACGCCCGCCACCTGCCGCACCTCGGTGCCGCCCTCGGCGTACAGCGCCAGGACGCCGTCGTACGGCCCGGCGACCGCCGCGAGCGCCTCCTCGACGTCGCCCCCGGCGAGCGCGCGCACGAACGCCCCACGCGCGCGTGCCGCCAGGGCCTCGCCGGGGTCGTCCCCCTCCGCGTACAGCTCCGCCGCCCGCTCGAAGGTCTCCGCGCCCCGCGGGCCGAGCGCGATCGCCTCGTGCTCGGCGATCTCCGCACGGTCGCGCGCGTCCAGGACGACCCCTTCGGCGCCCTCGGCGGCCCGTGCGACCGCCGCCCACGCCTCCACGGCGTCCGGCTGCAGGGTGTCCGACAACCGCCGGGCCTCGGCCAGCAGAGCCGGCAGATCGGATGCGGCGACCTCCTGGACCACGGCCGGAGGCGGTGCGCTCACCGTGGTCGGCGGCCGCACCGCCCGCACCCCCAGCGGCAGCCGCTCCAGCAGCGGACGCTGCCCCATACGCGCGCGTGCCCGCTCACTGACGTGCGCCGTGCCGTTGCGCTCGTCGAACCGCGCGGCCAGCGCCAGGGCCTCCCCGCGCGCGTGGGCGGCCAGATCGGCGGCCGTCCACTCCCGCCCGGCCGGACCGGGCACCCGCTGCCCGCCCAGACCCAGCTCGGCCAGCCGCTCCATCAGCAGCACCACGACACCGAGGAACTCCAGCTTGCTGCGCGGATGCCCGTCGTCGGTGAAGTACGCCGGACGCTCCGCCAGCAGCTCCAGGCCCCGCGCCTCGTTCCCGGTCAGCGCGCAGAACTCGACGTGGTCGGCGTACGCGCCCCGCATGCTCTCCATGGGCCGTACCAGCCGGAAGCCCCGCAGATGGTTGGCGCGCGCCTCCTCCACGCGGCCCAGCCGCAGCAGCGGCAGCAGGGACGAGGCGAGCACCGTGTGCGGCTCGTGCGCGCACGTGTAGTCACCCTCCAGGACCGGCGCCCACAACCGGAGCGCCTCCACGTCCCGCCCCCGTTCCGCCTGCCACCAGCCCTGCCCGTGCAGCTCACACGCGTGACAGTCGGCCATCGAGTCCCGGTCCGCGGCCAGCCAGGCGGCGAACGCCCGCTCCGCGCGCGGGACGTCCCCGACGTGCGCGGCCACACTGAACTCGGCGCTGCGCACCGCGCGCTCGGAGTGCCCGGCGAGCCGGTAGCGGTGCTCCATTTCGCCCAGCCACTTCTCCACCGACGCCAGCGGCACATGCGGCTGGTCGAGCATGCCGGCCGACATCCACTTGAAGACCCAGTGCAGCGAGTGCGTCTCGTACTCGTCGAAGTCCCCGGGCCGCTCGTCCCACATGCGCAGCAACCGCGCGAACGGGACGAACATCTTGTCCTTCTCGGAGCTGTAGTTGTAGACCTTCAGCTGGTGCCCGAGCGCCTCGATCACCGCGAGCGGGATGTTGAGCTTCTCGGCCTCCGCCAGCAGCAGCTCCGCGCGCGCGTTGCGCGCCGGACCCTCCGGCTGCTCGCCGTTCTCCGCCATCGCCCGGCGGAGGGACTCGAAGTCCCTGATGTCACTCATCGGTGGTCGTCCTCCCCGTGTGCGGACTCCCCGTGGGTGGCCCATTCCAGGAGGCCGATGAACGCCCGGTTCAGCAGCGCCGAGTCCGCGGGGCGAAGCGGCCGCTGCGCCATCAGCAGCGCCTGCCCGTACAGGGACTCCGTGGCGGTGCCGATCAGTTCGGCCTCGCGCAGCGAAGTGATCCTGCGGACCAGCGGGTTGAGATGGTTCAGCACCAGACGCGCGCGGGGGGCGCTGCCGCGCAGCGAGCCCAGGATGCCCGCCCACAGGTCGTCGGCCTGCGACTCGGCCTCCGCGCGCGCCTGCTCGTGCCGCGCCGCCCGGTCGTCCAGGTGCAGCGCGGGCACGGACAGCGGATGGAAGGCCCGCAGCACGACGTCACAGCCCAGCGGATCGAGCTTCGCTCGCGCGGCGGCGAGGAAACCGGACAGCGCCAGCTCCTCCGCCGGATCCACGGCGTCCAGGTGAGCCGTCACGGTGTCCGCGTCCAGCTCGGCCACCACCGTCCCGGGCCGCACCGAGGGCAGCGCCTCGACCAGCTCGCTGTCGTACGTGTAACCGCCGTTGATCACCCCGACGCCCTGCGCCGACGCGATCGGCGCCACCTGCCGGTACTCCTCGACCGACCGGGTGAAGTGCACCACCGGGTGCCGCTGAGCGAATTCCTCGAGCGACAGCCGCCCGTCCGTCGTCTCGAACGGCAGCCACGGCAGCATCGTCCGCAGCATCTCCGTGTCGTGCCGCGCCAGCGACTTCACTCCCAGGTGGTGCACGGCCAGGAAGGCCGAGAGCCGCTCCGGGTCACCGGCCGCCAGGCCCGTCAGCCACGACCGGATCCGTTCCCCCAGCGCCTCCCGTACGGCGGCCAGCGTCTCGTCCTCGTACAGCGACTCGCGGGAGGCCGTGGGCCGCAGGCTGTCGGTGTCCAGGACACAACGCACGAAGAACGCCCAGTCGGGCAGCAGCTGTTCGGCCCGCTCGGTCAGCAGCATGCCCTTCAGATGCACCCGGTGCGTGGCCCGCTGCGCCGGGCTGACCGCCGCCGGCAGCACGTACGCCACCCCGCGGATCCCCGCCAGCGGCACGTCCAGCTCGATCGTGTCCAACGGCGTGAACCCGAACAGCCCATGGCAGTGCCGGGCCAGCGCCACCCGCCGGTTGGCGGGGGAGGGGTACGGCCGGTCCCAGGGCGCCGGCAGGTCGGTGACCGCCTCGTCGCCCACCCGGACGTCGTACGGCAGCAGGGAACCGAACTCCCGCGCCAGCTTCAGCACCCGCTCCTCGGTGAGCCACTCCCCGGCCCCGGCCCGCGCCACCAGATGCACGGTGGTGCCCGGCTCGGGCCGCTCGTCGTGGGGCAGCGTCCGCACGGTGTACGAACCGTCGTCGCGCGCCGTCCACTCCACGGGTGGCGCGCCCGGCGTACGGGAGCTGCGGCTGACCACCCGGATCCGCTCGGCGACCACGAAACAGGCCAGCAGCCCGATGCCGAACTGACCGAGGAAGTCGGACCGGGCCTCCTGCAGGCCCTCCGCCCGCTTGGAACTGCGCCCGATGGTCGCCAGCAGGTTGTGGACGTCGGCCTCGGTGAGCCCGACGCCGGAGTCCTCCACCCGCAGCGCCCCGCCCGACGCGAACAGCCGCACCCGCGCCGGGGCGTCGGGCTCCTCGCCCCGCCGGGCGGTGATGGCGTCCACGGCGTTCTGCAGCAGCTCGCGCAGGTAGACCTTGGGACTGGAGTAGAGGTGATGGGACAGCAGGTCCACCAGACCACGCAGGTCGACCTGGAACGTATGAGGTGACGGTGATGCCTGGGATGACTGTGAGGTCTGGGAGTCCATCGCTGCAGCGCCGCGAAGTGGGGATGAGCACGGCGCGGGGTCGGGCGGTCCCGGTGGGGCGGTGACCGCGGATGATGGCCGGAGGCGCGCCATCCTAGGGCCCGAACGAGCCGTCTGACCAGGGGTTTCAGGACACGTATCGAGCAATGTCAGTGGCGTGGTGTGCAATGGATCTCGTGCCCGCACTCGAAGAACCACTGAAAAAGGTGCTCGGCCCACCGACCGCGAAGGTGATGGCCGAGCACCTCGGCCTGCACACCGTCGGCGACCTCCTGCACCACTATCCGCGCAGATACGAGGAGCGCGGCCAGCTCACGCACCTGGCCGACCTCCCCATGGACGAGCACGTCACGGTGGTCGCCATGGTCGCCGACGCCCGCCTGCACTCCTTCGCCTCCGCCAAGGCCCCGCGGGGCAAGGGCCAGCGGCTGGAAGTCACCATCACCGACGGCAGCGGCCGACTCCAGCTCGTCTTCTTCGGCAACGGCGTCCACAAACCCCACAAGGAGCTCCTGCCGGGCACCCGCGCGATGTTCGCGGGCAAGGTCTCCGTCTTCAACCGCCGTCTGCAACTGGCACATCCGGCGTACGAACTGCTCCGCGGAGACGGCGACAACGCGACGGAGGCGGTGGAGACCTGGGCCGGCGCCCTGATCCCCCTCTACCCGGCGACGGCCAAACTCGAGTCCTGGAAGATCGGCAAGGCGATCCAGACCGTCCTGCCCAGCGCCCAGGAGGCCGTCGATCCGCTCCCCTCCGCCCTTCGTGAGGGCCGCGGCCTGGTCTCCCTCCCCGAGGCCCTCCTCAAGATCCACCGTCCTCACACCAAGGCCGACGTCGCGGCCGCCCGCACCCGCCTCAAGTGGGACGAGGCCTTCGTCCTCCAGGTCGCCCTCGCCCGCCGCCGCCACGCCGACGCCCAACTCCCGGCGGTCCCCCGCAGGCCGTCCCCCGACGGCCTCCTGACCGCCCTGGACGACCGCCTCCCCTTCACCCTCACGGAGGGCCAGCAGAAGGTCTCCAAGGAGATCTTCGACGACCTGGCGACCGACCACCCGATGCACCGCCTCCTGCAGGGCGAGGTCGGATCGGGCAAGACGCTGGTGGCCCTGCGCGCCATGCTCGCCGTCGTCGACGCCGGCGGGCAGGCCGCCATGCTCGCCCCGACCGAGGTCCTCGCCCAGCAACACCACCGCTCGATCGTGGAGATGATGGGGGAGCTGGCCGAGGGCGGCATGCTGGGCGGGGCCGAACACGCCACCAAGGTGGTGCTGCTGACCGGCTCGATGGGCACCGCCGCCCGCCGCCAGGCACTGCTCGACCTCGTCACCGGCGAGGCCGGGATCGTGATCGGCACGCACGCGCTGATCGAGGACAAGGTGCAGTTCCACGACCTGGGCCTGGTCGTGGTCGACGAACAGCACCGCTTCGGCGTCGAGCAGCGCGACGCCCTGCGCGGCAAGGGAAAACAGCCGCCGCACCTCCTCGTCATGACCGCCACCCCCATCCCGCGCACGGTCGCGATGACGGTCTTCGGCGACCTGGAGACCTCCGTCCTCGACCAGCTCCCGGCCGGCCGCTCCCCGATCGCCAGCCATGTCGTCCCGGCAGCCGACAAGCCCCACTTCCTCGCCCGCGCCTGGGAACGGGTGAGGGAGGAAGTGGGGAAGGGCCACCAGGCGTACGTGGTCTGCCCGCGCATCGGCGATGAGGAGGACGACCCCAAGAAGGCCAGGAAGTCCGCCGAGGACGAAGCCGAGAAGCGTCCGCCGCTGGCAGTTCTCGAGGTGGCCGACCAACTGGCCAAAGGCCCCCTGCAGGGCCTCGCGGTCGAAGTCCTGCACGGCCGGATGCACCCGGACGACAAGGACGCGGTCATGCGCCGCTTCGCCGCAGGCGAGACCGACGTCCTGGTCGCGACGACCGTCATCGAGGTCGGCGTCAACGTCCCGAACGCCACCGCGATGGTGATCATGGACGCCGACCGCTTCGGCGTCTCCCAGCTCCACCAGCTGCGCGGCCGTGTCGGCCGTGGCTCGGCCCCCGGCCTCTGCCTTCTCGTCACCGAGATGCCCGAGGCCAGTCCCGCCCGCCAGCGCCTCAACGCCGTGGCCTCCACCCTCGACGGCTTCGAGCTGTCCCGCATCGACCTCGAACAGCGCCGTGAGGGCGACGTCCTGGGCCAGGCCCAGTCGGGCGCCCGCACCTCCCTGCGGGTCCTGGCCGTGATCGAGGACGAGGAGGTCATCGCGGAGGCGAGGGAGGAGGCGGTGGCGGTGGTGGCGGCGGACCCGGACCTGGAGCGGCTACCGGGCCTGCGGACCGCACTGGACGCCCTCTTGGACGACGAAAGGGAGCAGTACTTGGAAAAGGGGTGAGCATGCCGTCCGAAGGGGCCCGGGGCCGCATCGCGTATGCGGCTACCGCCGCGCGAGCGCGACCGGCCACACTGAACCTGTAGCGACCCACGACCAAGGACCGATGATGACCCGCGTGATCGCCGGCGCAGCCGGCGGACGACGCCTGGCAGTCCCGCCGGGCCACGGCACCCGCCCCACCTCCGACCGCGCACGCGAAGGTCTCTTCTCCACCTGGCAATCCCTCCTCGGCGCTCCTCTCGACGGCGAACGGGTCCTCGACCTCTACGCCGGATCGGGCGCCGTGGGCCTGGAGGCCCTCTCCCGCGGCGCGAGCCACACCCTCCTGGTCGAGGCCGACGCCAGAGCGGCCCGCACCATCCGGGAGAACGTGAGAAGCCTCGCCCTCCCCGGCGCCGAGGTAAGAGCGGGCAAGGCCCGGCAGGTGATCCAGACGGCGCCGGCGGAGCCGTACGAGCTCGTCTTCCTCGACCCCCCGTACGCCGTCACGGACGACGATCTTCGGGAGATTCTGCTCACACTCCGCTCGGAAGGCTGGCTCGCGCCCGAGGCGATCGTCACCGTGGAGCGCAGCACCAGAGGCGGGGAGTTCCACTGGCCGGACGGCTTCGCGGCACTCCGGGCCCGTCGCTACGGCGAGGGAACGTTTTGGTACGGTCGCGCCGCCTCTACGTGCGAAGACGCACGATGACCGGACCGGAGAGCGAGGGATCACAAGTGCGCCGCGCCGTCTGTCCCGGGTCGTTCGACCCGATCACCAACGGACACCTCGACATCATTTCCCGCGCCTCCCGTCTTTATGACGAGGTCTATGTCGCGGTCATGATCAACAAGTCCAAGAAGGGCCTGTTCGAGATCGACGAGCGGATCGACCTGATCCGCCAGGTCACCGCCGCGTACGGCAACGTACGGGTCGAGGCCTTCCACGGCCTCCTCGTCGACTTCTGCAAGCAGCGCGAGATCCCCGCCATCGTGAAGGGCCTGCGCGCGGTCAGCGACTTCGACTACGAGCTGCAGATGGCCCAGATGAACAACGGGCTGTCCGGGGTCGAGACGCTCTTCGTACCCACCAACCCCACCTACAGTTTCCTGTCCTCCTCCCTGGTCAAGGAGGTGGCGACCTGGGGCGGAGACGTCTCCCACCTGGTCCCGCCGATCGTTCTGGAGGCGCTCAACAAGCGTCTGCGCAAGGACTGATGGGGCTACAGTCGTCCCGTCCGTCTCCAACACAGCTGTAGAGAGTGGCGAGCAACCGGTGGACGTGCAGAAGAAGCTCGACGAGATCGTCACGGCGGTCTCCAGCGCCCGGTCCATGCCCATGTCGGCCTCGTGCGTGGTCAACCGCGCCGAGCTGCTCGCCCTGCTGGAAGAGGTGCGCGCGGCCCTGCCCGACTCGCTCGCCCAGGCCCAGGAACTGATCGGCGGCCGCGAGCAGATGGTCGAGCAGGCCCGCCAGGAGGCCGAGCGGATCATCACCACCGCGCACGCCGAGCGCGGCTCGCTGATCTCCGACACCGAGATCGCCCGCCGTTCCCAGGCCGAGGCCGACCGGATCCTCGCCGAGGCCCGCAAGGAGGCCGAGGAGATCCGCGCCGAGGCCGACGACTACGTCGACTCCAAGCTCGCCAACTTCGAGGTCGTCCTCACCAAGACCATCGGCTCGGTCGGCCGTGGCCGCGAGAAGCTGCTGGGCACCGGCCCCGGCCTCGACGAGCGGGGCTACGAGGACGAGGACGCCCCCGAGCGCAGCCACGACCCCGAGACCCTGCGCAAGGACGCCGACGCCTACGTCGACGTCAAGCTGGGCGCCTTCGAGGCGGTCCTCACCAAGACCCTGGAGGCGGTCGGCAAGGGCCGGCAGAAGCTGCACGGCCGGATCGCCACGGACGACCTCGGCGCCCTCGCCGACGACACCACGACCTTCCAGCACTCCTCCGACGCCGACTACCTCGCCGACCTGGCCGCCCTCGCCGAGCAGGACACCCAGGCCGCCGAGCAGCCCGCTCAGAGCCCGTACGAGCAGCCGCAGGAGGCCTACGCCTACCAGCAGCAGCCGGACCCGTACGGCGGCGGCTACGGCCAGCAGCAGGGCTACGGCCAGCAGACGGACGCCTACGGCTACCAGCAGGCCGACCCCTACGCGTACCAGGGCTACGACACCCACCAGGCCGCCTACGACCCGAACCAGGTCCCCGCGCCGGCCCAGCCCCAGGAACAGCAGGTCGGCTACGCCCTCGACGAGACCAGCCTCTTCGACACCGGCATGATCAGCGCCGAGCAGCTGCGCGCCTACGAACAGGGCCGCGGCTTGTAGAAGCGGGGTCTGCGGGACCGGATTGGGCTGTGGGCGAAAGCTCCAGTATCCTGGCTCTTCGGTCGCGCGTACGTCCGCGATCAACGCTGCCCGGGAACACCGAAGGGCAGTGCCCCGAGCTCAGAAGATCGAAAGCAGGAATGGCCCTGAACGCCCGCCTCGACCACCGCAACCCTCTCGTGTTCGACACACACGAGCTGGGGCGGCGTCCTGGCGCGCTGCAGCGCCTGACCCGCGAGATCGACGCCCCCAGGGATCTCGGGATCCAGGGAGTGATCGGAGTGCCGGAAGGCGCCCCGGTCGAGCTCGAACTCCGCCTCGAGTCGGTCATGGAGGGGGTGCTCGTCACAGGCACCGCCCGTGCACAGGCCGAGGGGGAGTGCGTAAGGTGTCTGGAGCCGCTCGAGCTCGAACTCGAGGCGGACTTCCAGGAGATGTTCTCGTACCACGACGCCGACGAGCGGGGCCGCGTCAAAGCGGAACCCGACGACGACGCCGAGGACGACGAGGACAGGCTCTTCCTCGAGGACGGCCTGTTCGACCTCGAACCCGTGCTGCGCGATGCGGTGGTGCTCGCACTGCCGATGCAGCCGGTGTGCCAGGACGACTGCCCCGGCCTGTGCTCCCAGTGCGGAGCCCGGCTGGCGGACGACCCGGACCACCACCACGATGCCGCCGACATCCGTTGGGCGGCACTGCAGGGACTCGCCGGTTCACTCGAAGACGGCGAGAAGGACGAGATGAGCGGCGCCGAAGCGGGCGTCGACGAGAAGCAGGAGAAGTAGCCGTGGCTGTTCCGAAGCGGAAGATGTCGCGCAGCAACACGCGCCACCGCCGGTCGCAGTGGAAGGCTGCGGTCCCCACCCTGGTTGCGTGCGAGCGCTGCCACGAGCCCAAGCAGCAGCACATCGCGTGCCCGTCTTGCGGCACCTACAACAAGCGCCAGGTCCTCGAGGTCTGAGCGGCTGGTGAGAGGCTTCATGTCTGACGCCAAGGCGGACTCGACCGCCAAGAAAAAGGCGGACAACACGGCCTCGTCCCACACGCTTCTGGAAGGGCGGCTCGGCTACAAGCTCGAGTCCGCCCTTCTGGTGCGTGCGCTGACCCACCGTTCCTACGCGTACGAGAACGGCGGTCTGCCGACGAACGAGCGGCTGGAGTTCCTCGGGGACTCCGTGCTCGGCCTCGTCGTCACGGACACGCTGTACCGCACCCACCCCGATCTGCCCGAAGGACAGCTGGCCAAGCTGCGGGCCGCGGTGGTCAACTCGCGTGCGCTGGCGGAGGTCGGTCGTGGCCTCGACCTGGGCTCCTTCATCCGGCTCGGCCGTGGTGAAGAGGGCACGGGCGGCCGGGACAAGGCGTCCATCCTCGCCGACACCCTCGAAGCGGTGATCGGCGCGGTCTATCTCGACCAGGGCCTCGACGCGGCCTCCGAACTGGTGCACCGCCTGTTCGACCCGCTGATCGAGAAGTCCTCGAACCTCGGTGCCGGCCTGGACTGGAAGACGTCTCTCCAGGAGCTCACCGCGACCGAAGGCCTCGGCGTGCCCGAGTACCTGGTCACGGAGACCGGCCCCGACCACGAGAAGACCTTCACTGCTGCCGCCCGCGTCGGAGGCGTCTCGTACGGCACCGGCACCGGCCGCAGCAAGAAGGAGGCGGAACAGCAGGCCGCCGAGTCCGCGTGGCGGTCCATCCGGGCCGCGGCGGACGAGCGCGCCCAGGCGGCGAAGGCGGCTCATGCCGCCGCGGCCGCCGAAGCCGCCGCGGACCCCGAATCCGCCTCCGCCTGACGAACCGAACCAACCCTCCGACCGCCCGCCCCGCCCACACCGGGGGCGGGCGCTCGGCGGCTCGGAGACCTCGACCCGCTGCCGGCGCGGTCGGCGGGACATACCGGCGCGCGAGCGGACGCCGGCGATCGCGGAGGGCGACCTCGACGAGGCCGTGGGACGGTATGCCCTGGACGGCACGGCGCCGGCCTCTTCGGGCTCACGACGGGCGACGCGCTGCGCCGCGGGCACTCACCGCCGACGGACGGGTGGTGGCCACCGGCCCGGCGGCCCGTGCGGGCCGCCGCGATACGCTGCGCACACCCCAGTCCACAGCCGCCCGGAGGAGTACGGTGCCCGAGTTGCCCGAGGTCGAGGTCGTCCGGCGTGGTCTGGAGCGGTGGGTCGCCCAGCGCACGGTCGCCGAGGCCGAGGTGCTCCACCCGCGTGCCGTACGCCGCCATCTCGCCGGCGCCGACGACTTCGCGCACCGCCTCAAGGGCCACCGCATCGGCACCCCCAGCCGTCGCGGCAAGTATCTCTGGCTGCCGTTGGCGGACACCGGCCAGGCGATCCTGGCCCACCTCGGGATGAGCGGCCAGCTGCTGGTCCAGCCGCAGGGATCGCCCGACGAGAAGCACCTGCGCATCCGCGTGCGCTTCGCCGACGCGCTCGCCACCGAACTCCGCTTCGTCGACCAGCGCACCTTCGGCGGCCTCTCGCTGCACGACACCACCCCCGACGGCCTGCCCGACGTCATCGGGCACATCGCCCGCGACCCCCTCGACCCGCTGTTCGACGACGAGGCCTTCCACCAGGCACTTCGCCGCAAGCGCAGCACCATCAAGCGGGCCCTGCTCGACCAGTCGCTGATCAGCGGCGTCGGCAACATCTACGCGGACGAGGCCCTGTGGCGCTCCCGCCTGCACTACGACCGCCCGACGGCCGGCTTCACCCGGCCCCGCACCCTGGAACTCCTCGGTCATGTCCGGGACGTGATGAACGCGGCCCTCGCCGTCGGCGGCACCAGCTTCGACAGCCTGTACGTCAACGTCAACGGCGAGTCGGGCTACTTCGACCGGTCCCTGGACGCGTACGGCCGTGAGGGCCTGCCCTGCAAGCGGTGCGGCACACCGATGCGCAGGCGGCCGTGGATGAACCGGTCCAGCTACTTCTGCCCGAGGTGTCAGAGGGTGCCGCGCGTCCCGTCGTAGCGCTCGCGGGCGGCCAGGACGTCGTCCATGCGGCCCTCCACACAGTGGATGAGGGACAGCAGCCGCTCGGCGACCTCGCGGCCCAGCGGGGTCAGCCGGTAGTCCACGCGCGGAGGGTTGGTCGGCTGCGCCTCGCGGTGCACCAGGCCGTCGCGCTCCAGCGCGTGCAGCGTCTGGGACAGCATCTTCTCGCTCACGCCGTCGACCCGGCGGCGCAGCTCGTTGAAGCGCAGCGATCCCTCGTACAGCGCCCCTAGCGTGAGTCCGCCCCAGCGGCCCGTGACGTGCTCCAGCGTGCCGCGCGAGGGGCAGGCCTTGGCGAACACGTTGTACGGGAGGTCCATGTCCTCCGTGCGCTCCTGGGTGCTGGTCATGTGCCAAGGGTACGTGAAAGCAGCGCTAACCAACAGGTTGCACTAACCCATAGTTAGTGCTTTCCTTTGATCACTGCTGCTGACGTGCCATTTCGAGGAGTTTCCATGTCCAAGCCCGTTGTCTCGGTCGCCTACCACTCGGGTTACGGCCACACCCTCGTCCTCGCCGAAGCGGTTCGCTCCGGCGCTGTCGAGGCGGGTGCCGAGGTACACCTGATCAAGGTCGACGAGATCACCGAGGAGCAGTGGGCGCTGCTGGACGACTCGGACGCGATCGTGTTCGGCTCGCCCACCTACATGGGCACCGCGTCCAGCGCCTTCCACGGATTCGCCGAGGCGACCTCCGCGCGCTGGGCCACCCAGGCCTGGAAGGACAAGCTGGCCGCCGGGTTCACGAACTCCGGCTCCAAGAGCGGCGACAAGCTGCACACGCTGCAGTTCTTCCAGATCCTGGCCGCGCAGCTCGGCATGCACTGGGTCAACCTCGGCCTGCTGCCCGGCTGGAACAGCTCCACCGCCTCCGAGCACGACCTCAACCGGCTCGGCGTGTTCCTCGGCGCGGCCGCGCAGACCAACGTCGACGAGGGTGCGGACGCCGTCCACAAGGCCGACGCGGCGACGGCGGAGCATCTGGGCCGGCGGGTCGCCGAGACGGCGAAGGTCTTCCTGGCCGGCCGGACCCAGTCCGCTGCATGATCGTTTCTGTGGAGGTCTTCCGGTAGGCCTCCGGGGCGCGTTCGCCCTGCTCAGTAGCCGAAGTCCTGGGTCCACCAGGGTCCGCCGGACCCGAAGTGGACACCCACACCCAGTGTCTTGAAGTCGCAGTTCAGGATGTTCGCCTTGTGGCCGGGGCTGTTCATCCAGGCCTCCATGACCGCGGCCGCGTCGGCCTGACCCCGGGCTATGTTCTCGCCGCCCAGGTCGGATATGCCGGCCTTCGCGGCACGGTCCCACGGGGTCAGCCCGTCCGGGTCCGTGTGGTCGAAGAAGCCGCGCGCGGCCATGTCGTCGCTGAACTTCTCGGCCAGCTCCGACAGCGCGCTGTTCGCGGACAGGGCGCTGCAGCCGACCTTGGCCCGCTCCTCGTTGACGAGCTTCAGCACCTCGGCCGCGGCCTGCGCCTCGGCCGAGACCGTGACCGCGGACCCCGACTTCTGGGGCGCCTTGGTGGCCGTCTTCGAGGTGGACGGGGTGGTCGCCGGCTCCTCCGAGGGTGTGACCTCGGGCTTCTTGGTGGCCGTCTTGCTCGGCGTGGCCGAGGCGGAGGCCGAGGACTCGGAGGCCGACGGGGTCGGCGAGGTCGCGTCCGAGGCCGAGGGCGAGCCGGGGCGGCCCGCGTCGCGGCTGGTCGACGTACCGCCGCGGCCGGTGGCGGAGCCGGAGGTGCCGCCCAGCTCGGAGGCCGAGTTGCTCGGGCTGTCGGCGGCCTGCACGTTGTCGCCGGGGCCGGTGCTGCCGCCGAGCTTGTAGCTCTCCAGACCGGGCACCACGCCCGTGGCCACCGCCACCGTGCCCAGCGCGACCGCCGCGGACACGCCGAGCAGGCCCGCCTTGACCGGTGTCCCGGCCTTCTTCTTACGACGACGGCGCCCCGAGCCGCCCCGGCCGGAGCCCGGACGCACCGGACCGCCGTCGGGCGTGAAGCCGTCGGCCGCGAACACCGCGGTCTCTTCGTTCTCCCAGGTGTACTCGGTGTGCTCGTCGCCCGTCGAGTACAGGTACTCCTGGCTCCGCGCGACGGTGTCGGCGTACGCCTCCGGGTTCAGGTACGGCGCGATGCCGAGCGTGTCCGGTCCGTCCGGGCCCTCCGCGTGCGAGCCGTGCGTCTGTGTGACCCCCGTGGCGCGGCCCGTGGCGGCGCGGCCGGCGGCGGAGCGTCGGTGGCGTCCCATGTCCTTGCCTTCCTCGTCCTTGCGGTCAACCCGTCTCACACGATCTTGGGAGTAACCCATCTCACCCGATCGAGTGAGTTTCATATGAGAATCATTGGGTCGGGACGGTACCGCATGCCGCTGGGGACGGAAGTGCCCGGAGGGACATTGGCCGGTTAGGTTGCACCCATGAGCGAGGATGTACGGCTGGTCGCCTGGGTGCGCGGACACGTCCAGGGGGTGGGATTCCGCTGGTTCACGCGGGCGAAGGCGTTGGAGATCGGCGGCCTGAGTGGCTTTGCTCTCAATTTGGCCGACGGTCGGGTCCAGGTGGTCGCGGAGGGGGCCCGGGAGGGCTGTGAGGGCCTGCTGGACTGGCTCCTGGGTGACGACACGCCCGGCCGCGTGGACGGAGTCACCGAGATATGGGACACACCGCGCGGCGGCTACGACGGCTTCGCGATCCGCTGAGCCCCTCACGCGCAGGGGCGCCGCAGAGGCGGGGGGACATGCCACCAGCATGTGCCCCGGCAGAAATGAGCAGGTGGTTGCCAAGAATCGCTTGCGATGGCAGGCTCCGCACGCAAGGATGATCGCCACGCCCTGAGGGTCCCGCAGGAGTCGCTGCGCCGCCGTTTCGGCCGCGCGCCAGCGGGTTGCCCACCAATACGGGGCGTGATCGTGTTGACCGTCAAACTTTTTGGTGAGACGCTGAAAGCACCCCGCGCACCTAGCTGTTTGGCATGGATGAACGGCAGTACGAACAAGATCCTGTCAACACCGCGGGTGCGAATCCCTCACGACCCACACCGCTTCGGTCGGTCACTCAGTGTGGAGGACCATCCATCATGGCAAAGGCGCTTCTCGGTTACGTCGGCGGCTCCGACCCGCGACTCCTCGCCGAGATGCGACGGCTCCAGCAGCGCGTCCAGGACCTCGAATCCGAGCTCGTACGGATCCAGGCCGAGAACGACGCTCTGACGGCTGCCGCTTCTCACGACAGGTTCATGGAGAGCATCGACGCACACCAGGCGGAGCCTGCGCTCACCTGATCGCTGCACCGCTCCACGACAGCACGCGCAGCGGTTGGGCGAATCATGTCAACCGCGTCGGACCGCTAAGTTGTCAGAAGTTGCAAGGGACGCTTCGGCGTCCCTTCTTTCTTTCCCCCGCTCGCGCCTTGTCTGTACCGCCCACCCTTTCACTGTCTTTAACGTGTGGTCTGCCCTGCGCGTTCATGGGTGAAACCGCGGGTTCATGGAGTGAGACATCCCCGGCAGGTAGAGTCCAGCGCCGTGCACCTCAAGGCCCTGACCCTCCGAGGGTTCAAGTCGTTCGCCTCGGCGACCACACTCCGGTTCGAGCCCGGGATCACGTGTGTCGTCGGGCCCAACGGATCGGGCAAGTCCAACGTCGTGGACGCGCTCAGCTGGGTCATGGGCGAACAGGGCGCCAAGTCGCTGCGCGGCGGCAAGATGGAGGACGTCATCTTCGCCGGCACCACCGGGCGCCCGCCGCTCGGCCGCGCCGAGGTGTCCCTGACCATCGACAACTCCGACGGGGCCCTGCCCATCGAGTACGCCGAGGTCACCATCACGCGGATCATGTTCCGCAACGGCGGCAGCGAGTACCAGATCAATGGCGACACGTGCCGTCTCCTCGACATCCAGGACCTCCTCTCCGACTCCGGCATCGGCCGCGAGATGCACGTCATCGTCGGCCAGGGCCAGCTCGACTCCGTCCTGCACGCCGACCCGATGGGCCGCCGCGCCTTCATCGAGGAGGCGGCGGGCGTCCTGAAGCACCGCAAGCGCAAGGAGAAGGCGCTCCGCAAACTGGACGCGATGCAGGCCAACCTCGCGCGCGTGCAGGACCTGACCGACGAGCTGCGGCGTCAGCTCAAGCCGCTGGGCCGGCAGGCGGCGGTGGCGAGAAGGGCCGCCGTCATCCAGGCCGACCTGCGCGACGCCCGTCTCCGCCTCCTCGCCGACGACCTCGTACGACTCCGCGAGGCGCTCCAGGCCGAGGTGGCCGACGAGGCCGCGCTCAAGGAACGCAAGGAGGCCGCCGAGCAGGAGTTGAGGAAGGCCCTCCAGCGCGAGGCGCTCCTGGAGGACGAGGTCCGCCGGCTCACCCCGCGCCTCCAGCGCGCCCAGCAGACCTGGTACGAGCTCTCCCAGCTCGCCGAACGGGTCCGCGGCACGGTCTCACTCGCCGACGCCCGGGTGAAGAGCGCCACCTCCGCGCCGCCCGAGGAGCGGCGCGGCCGTGACCCCGAGGACATGGAGCGCGAGGCCGCCCGTGTCCGGGAGCAGGAGGCGGAGTTGGAGGCCGCCCTGGAAGCGGCCCAGCGCGCCCTCGACGACACCGTCGCCCACCGCGCCGACCTGGAGCGCGAACTCGCCCTCGAGGAACGCCGTCTGAAGGACGTCGCCCGCGCCATCGCCGACCGCCGCGAGGGGCTCGCCCGGCTCAACGGCCAGGTCAACGCGGCCCGCTCGCGCGCAGCCTCCGCCCAGGCCGAGATCGACCGTCTGGCGGCGGCGCGGGACGAGGCCCAGGAGCGGGCTTTCGCGGCGCAGGAGGAGTACGAGGCCCTCAAGGCGGAGGTCGACGGCCTCGACGCGGGCGACGCCGAACTCGCCGCGCGGCACGAGGCGGCGAAACGGCAGCTGGCCGAGGCCGAGGCCGCCCTCACCACCGCCCGCGAGGCGGCCACCGCGGCCGAACGCCGGCGCGCCGCGACCCAGGCCCGCCACGAGGCCCTGGCCCTGGGCCTGCGCCGCAAGGACGGCACGGGCGCGCTGCTCGGCGCGCGGGACCGGCTCACCGGCCTGCTGGGCCCGGCGGCCGAACTGCTGACGATCACCCCGGGCTACGAGGTCCCCCTGGCCGCCGCCTTCGGTGCCGCCGCCGACGCGATCGCCGTGACGACCCCGGCCTCCGCGGCCGACGCGCTCCGCCTGCTGCGCAAACAGGACGCGGGGCGAGCGGCGCTGCTGCTGGCGGGGGCGCCGGAAGCGCCCCGGGGCGACGCGGGGCAGAGGCCGACCGCGGCTTCGCCGCTGGGCGCGACCGGCCACGACGAATCCGCGACCGCCGGCCCTCAAGGCGCCCTCCTCTTCGTCGCCGACCTGGTCCGCGCTCCCTTGGACCTCATGCCCGCCGTACGCCGCCTCCTGCACGGTGTCGTCGTGGTGGACACCCTGGAGGACGCCGAGGAGCTGATCCACCGGCATCCGGAATTGACCGCCGTCACCGCCGAGGGCGACCTGCTCGGCGCCCACTTCGCGCACGGCGGGTCCGCCGGGGCGCCCAGCCTCCTCGAAGTGCAGGCGTCCGTGGACGAGGCCGCCGCCGAGCTCGAGGAGCTGGCCGTGCGCTGCGAGGAACTGGCCGAGGCCCAGCACGCGGCCGGTGAGCGGCGCAAGGAGTGCGCCGCGCTGGTCGAGGAGCTGGGGGAGCGCCGCCGGGCCGCCGACCGGGAGAAGTCGGCCGTGGCCCAGCAGCTCGGGCGGCTCGCGGGCCAGGCGCGTGGCGCCGCCGGGGAGGCCGAGCGGTCCACGGCAGCGGCGGCGCGTGCGCAGGAAGCGCTCGACAGGGCCGTGGAGGAGGCCGAGGAACTGGCCGAACGGCTGGCCGTGGCCGAGGAGATGCCCGTCGAGGAGGAGCCCGACACCTCCGTGCGGGACCGGCTCGCCGCGGACGGGGCCAACGCGCGGCAGACCGAGATGGAGGCGCGGCTCCAGGCCCGTACGCACGAGGAGCGGGTCAAGGGGCTCGCCGGGCGGGCCGAGTCGCTGGACCGGGCCGCGCGGGCGGAACGCGAGGCACGCGCGCGTGCCGAGCAGCGGCGGGCCCGGCTGCGGCACGAGGCCGCCGTCGCCGAGGCCGTCGCCTCCGGGGCGCGGCAACTGCTCGCCCACGTCGAGGTGTCCCTGGGGCGGGGGGAGCGGGAGCGCGTCGCCGCGGAGGCCGCCAAGGCGCGCCGCGAGCAGGAGCTGGCCGCGGCCCGTACCGCCGGGCGCGATCTCAAGGCCGAGCTGGACAAGCTGACGGACTCGGTGCACCGGGGTGAGGTCCTGGGTGCCGAGAAGCGGCTGCGGATCGAGCAGTTGGAGTCGAAGGCGCTGGAGGAGCTGGGCGTGGAGCCCGAGGGCCTCGTCTCCGAGTACGGTCCCCATCAGCTCGTACCGCCCTCCCCGCCCGCCGAGGGAGAGGTGCTGCCCGAGGACCCCAAGCATCCGCGCAACCAGCCCGTTCCCTTCGTCCGGGCCGAGCAGGAGAAGCGGCTGAAGGCCGCCGAGCGGGCCTATCAGCAGCTCGGCAAGGTGAATCCGCTGGCGCTGGAGGAGTTCGCCGCGCTGGAGGAGCGCCACAAGTTCCTCAGCGAGCAGCTGGAGGACCTGAAGAAGACCCGCGCCGACCTGCTGCAGGTGGTGAAGGAGGTCGACGAGCGCGTCGAGCAGGTCTTCACGGAGGCTTTCCGGGACACGGCGAGGGAGTTCGAGGGGGTCTTCGGCCGGCTGTTCCCCGGTGGTGAGGGCCGGCTGATCCTGACCGATCCCGACAACATGCTCACCACGGGTGTGGACGTGGAGGCCCGGCCGCCGGGCAAGAAGGTCAAGCGGCTCAGCCTGCTGTCCGGCGGTGAACGGTCGCTGACCGCCGTCGCCATGCTGGTGTCGATCTTCAAGGCGCGGCCCAGCCCGTTCTATGTCATGGACGAGGTCGAGGCCGCCCTCGACGACACCAATCTGCAGCGGCTGATCCGCATCATGCAGGAGCTGCAGGAGTCCTCGCAGCTGATCGTGATCACCCATCAGAAGCGGACCATGGAGGTCGCCGACGCGCTGTACGGCGTGTCCATGCAGGGCGACGGCGTGTCCAAGGTGATCAGCCAGCGGTTGCGCTAGGCCTCACTTCTTCAACTCTTGAACACAGTCCCCTTAAACGTGCCTGTTTTCTCACACACTCTCGCCTAGAGATTTCGAAACTTGAAGGCATAGGGTCGTCCACGTTGTTTTTGCCTTCAGGCAACGTTGCCGGTGGCCTTAGGAGTTGAACGTGACCAGCACAGCGCACCCGCACACGTCAGGAGCCGGGACGGCTCACCCCGATCATCTCGGGCACGTCATCTTCATCGCGGCGGCAGCGGCGATGGGCGGTTTCCTGTTCGGCTACGACAGCTCCGTGATCAACGGCGCCGTCGAAGCCATCCGGGACCGCTACGACATCGGCTCCGCGGCCCTTGCCCAGGTCATCGCCATCGCCCTGATCGGCTGCGCGATCGGCGCCGCGACCGCCGGCCGGATCGCCGACCGCATCGGCCGCATCCGGGTCATGCAGATCGCCGCCGTGCTGTTCACGGTCAGCGCCGTCGGCTCGGCCCTGCCCTTCTCCCTGTGGGACTTCGCCCTCTGGCGGGTCGTCGGCGGCTTCGCCATCGGCATGGCCTCGGTCATCGGCCCCGCCTACATCGCCGAGGTCGCCCCGCCGGCCTACCGCGGCCGCCTCGGCTCCTTCCAGCAGGCCGCGATCGTCATCGGCATCGCCGTCTCGCAGCTGGTCAACTGGGGTCTGCTCAACTCCGCCGGCGGTGACCAGCGCGGCACCCTGATGGGTCTGGAGGCCTGGCAGGTCATGCTCGGCGTCATGGTCGTCCCGGCCGTCCTCTACGGACTGCTCTCCTTCGCCATCCCCGAGTCCCCGCGCTTCCTGATCTCCGTCGGCAGGCGTGAGCGCGCCCGCGAGATCCTCGCCGAGGTCGAGGGCGAGTCCGCCGACCTCGACACCCGCGTGGCCGAGATCGAGCACGCCATGAACAGCGAGCACAAGTCCACCTTCAAGGACCTGCTCGGCGGAGGCTTCTTCTTCAAGCCGATCGTCTGGATCGGCATCGGCCTCTCGGTCTTCCAGCAGTTCGTCGGCATCAACGTCGCGTTCTACTACTCCTCGACCCTGTGGCAGTCGGTGGGCGTCGACCCGACGGAGTCGTTCTTCTACTCCTTCACCACCTCGATCATCAACATCGTCGGCACCGTGATCGCGATGATCTTCGTGGACCGCATCGGCCGCCGCCCACTGGCCATCATCGGCTCGGTCGGCATGGTGATCGGCCTCGCACTGGAGGCCTGGGCCTTCTCCTTCGACCTCGTCGACGGCAAGCTGCCCGCCGCCCAGGGCTGGACCGCGCTCATCGCGGCCCACGTCTTCGTCCTCTTCTTCGCCCTCTCCTGGGGCGTGGTCGTCTGGGTCATGCTCGGTGAGATGTTCCCGAACAAGATCCGCGCCGCCGCCCTCGGCGTGGCCGCCTCCGCGCAGTGGATCGCCAACTGGGCCATCACCGCCAGCTTCCCGTCGCTGGCCGACTGGAACCTCTCCGTCACCTACGTGATCTACACGGTCTTCGCGGCCCTCTCGATCCCGTTCGTCCTCAAGTACGTCAAGGAGACGAAGGGCAAGGCGCTGGAGGAGATGGGCTGACCACCCCCGCGTACCCGGGGAGAAGGGCGAAGTCCCCGCTGCCCCTCTCCCCGTACCCGTCCGCCGCCCCCGGCCCGGCCCCTGCCCGGCCGGGGGCGGCGTACTCATGACGGCGCTCGCGGGCGATCGCGTCGAGGCGGGCGCAGGTCAGCCCTCCAGCGCCGGAAGCACCCGTTCTGCGAACAACCGCAGACTCCGCCACCCCTCCGCCACCGGCATCCCGCCCGCCAGCGGATGCAGGACGAAGTTGTCGAGCTCCTGCGTCACGCACTCGTCCGGCGTGAGAATCCGGTACACCCCCTCGGCCCGCAGCTCCTCGACCGTCGCCGCCCCCGACCGCACCGCCGAGCGGATCTCACCGGACTGCCAGGAGGCGTAGGTCCGCGCCTCGTGCAGGAAGTGCCCGCCGTACTGCGCCCACACCCGGTCCGGATCCTCGGCCACGTGCAGCAACGGCGTCTCGGCGCCCGGCATCATCGTCCACCCCTGCGTCCCGTACTCCACCAGCCGCTCCTTGTAGTACGCCTCCAGCTCCGGCAGATGAGCGCTCGGGAAGAAGGGCAGCCCGAGCCGCGCGGCCCGACGGGCGGCGGCCCTGGACGAACCGCCGACCAGGAGAAGGGGGTGCGGTTCGGTCTGCGGACGCGGGGTGACCCGTACCGTACGGCCCCGGTACTCGAACTCCTCCCCGGTCCACGCCTTCAGTACGGTCTCCAGCAGCTCGTCCTGGAGCCGGCCCCGGCGCTTCCAGTCCACGCCGGCGCGGGCGTACTCCTCCGGCCGGTACCCGATCCCGGCGACCGTGACCAGCCGTCCCCCGCTCAGCAGATCCAGTACGGCGATGTCCTCGGCGAGCCGCAGCGGGTCGTGCAGCGGGCCGATGACCGCTGAGACGGTGACCGCGAGCCGCCGGGTCGCCCCCAGCACCGCTCCCGCGAAGGCGAACGGCGACGGCAGCCAGTTGTTGTCCACGCCGTGGTGCTCCTCGGTCTGCACGGTGGTGACCCCGCGCTCGTCGGCGTACGCGGCCATCTCCAGCGCGGCCCGGTACCGCACGCCCAGCTCGGACGGGGAGGCGCCGGGAGCGACGAGGTTGAAACGGACGACGGTGACGGGCATGGGAAACCCCCTTCGGCGAATGTGGGGGGACCGTAGCTGACAGACCGTCAGGTAACCAGGGATGTGGAGACACCCGCCCCGGGGAGCCGGGCCCCCGGCCGAGGCGGGATGGATACTGGACGCGTTATGGAAACCGTCATCCTTGCTGTAGTCATCGCCGTTGTCGTGCTCGCGGTGCTCGGTGGGCTCGTCGTCGGCAGCCGGCGCAAGAAGCCGCTGCCCCCGCCGCCCCCCGCAGCCCCCGACATCACCGCGCCTCCGGCCGAGCCGCATGTCGGCGACGAGGCCGAGACGCCGCGCGACGAACCGCGCCGCACGATAGAGGAGGTGGATCTTCCCGACGGTGGCTCGACCGGGGTCGCGGTCGAGGAGCCGCCTGTCGTCGAGGCCCCGGAGATCGAGATCCCGGAGCCCACCGCGGGGCGTCTCGTACGCCTGCGCGCCCGTCTGTCCCGTTCCCAGAACGCCCTCGGCAAGGGTCTGCTCACGCTGCTCTCGCGCGAGCACCTCGACGACGACACCTGGGAGGAGATCGAGGACACCCTGCTCACCGCCGACGTCGGCGTGCAGCCCACCCAGGAACTGGTGGAGCGGCTGCGCGAGCGGGTGCGGGTGCTCGGCACCCGCACCCCCGAGGAGCTGCGCGGCCTGCTGCGCGAGGAGCTGCTCACGCTGATCGGCACCGACTTCGACCGCACGGTGAAGACCGAGCCCGAGGACCGCAAGCCCGGGATCGTCATGGTCGTCGGCGTCAACGGCACCGGAAAGACCACCACCACCGGCAAGCTCGCCCGCGTGCTCGTGGCCGACGGGCGGACCGTCGTGCTCGGAGCCGCCGACACCTTCCGTGCCGCCGCCGCCGACCAGCTGCAGACCTGGGGCGAGCGGGTCGGCGCCCACACCGTGCGCGGTCCCGAGGCCGGTGACCCCGCCTCCGTCGCCTTCGACGCGGTGAAGGAAGGCAAGGAGATGGGCGTCGACGTCGTCCTCATCGACACCGCCGGCCGGCTCCACACCAAGACCGGGCTCATGGACGAACTCGGCAAGGTCAAGCGGGTCGTCGAGAAGCACGCGCCGCTCGACGAGGTGCTGCTCGTCCTCGACGCCACCACCGGGCAGAACGGTCTCGTCCAGGCCCGGGTCTTCGCCGAGGTCGTCGACATCAGCGGCATCGTGCTGACCAAGCTCGACGGCACCGCCAAGGGCGGCATCGTGGTCGCCGTCCAGCGCGAGCTGGGCGTCCCGGTCAAGCTCGTCGGTCTCGGAGAGGGCGCGGACGACCTGGCGCCGTTCGAGCCGGAGGCGTTCGTTGACGCCCTTATCGGAGAGTGACCCGCTCCCGGATCCGGTAGCGGTGAGAAGCGCCCGTCCCCAGGTGACGTCAGGGGGCGGGCGCTTCGCTGTCTACGGCGGTGGTGCTACGCGCGGGACCGGTGGGCGACGTACGCCAGCGTCCCCAGCAGCAGCCTGGCCTCCGGCGGCCTGGTCGCCGAGTCCAGGGCGGGCGGGCGCAGCCAGTGCACCGGACCGAGGCCGCCACGGTCGGAGGGCGGGGCCGTGACGTACGTACCGGGGCCGAGGCCGCGCAGGTCGAGGGCGGCCGGGTCGTCCCAGCCCATGCGGTAGAGCAGGTTGGTCAGCTCGGCGGCGGCGCCGGGGGCGACGAAGAACTGGGTGCGGCCCTCGGGGGTGGCGGTGACCGGCCCGAGAGGGAGGCCCATGCGCTCCAGGCGGACCAGGGCCCGGCGCCCGGCGGCCCCGGCCACCTCGATCACGTCGAACGCGCGCCCCACCGGCAGCATCACCGAGGCGCCCGGGAACTCCGCCCAGCTTCTCGTCACGTCGTCGAGGGTGGCGCCGGCGGGGACACGCGGAGCGAAGTCCAGGGGATGCGCGCCGGGTGCGGGGCAGTCGGGGCGGCCGCAGGAGCAGGCGCCCGCCGCGGCCCGGGCGCCCGGGACGACGTCCCAGCCCCACAGTCCCGTGAATTCGGCGACGGCGGTGCACTCGGACGAGCGACCGCGCCTGCGCGCGCCGGAGCGGATCTCGCGAATGCCGCCGATCGTGAAGCCCATACCCCCTCCAACGGGTTCGACGCACCGATGGTTACGTTACGGACGCATGTCGTAACTCTGCGTGCTTCCGCCGCCCGTCGTCCGCCCGTTCCAGGCGGCGTACGGAAGCGCGCCGGGTGGTGTGGTCGGCTGCGCGCGCCCCTGAGTGCTTCGCTCCGCTCATTCCCGGCCGTCCCGTGTCAAGTGAATCGCGTACAGGCCATCGGGAGTTCATTCGAAGGGGTGGCGAATGGTGGCGTTTCCGGGATCGCCGGGACCGAGGTCGTGATCGTGGGATTACGCTGAGTGTGCGGGTCCTGGGGGCACATGCGCGTATGGGTATGCCGGAGGCAAGTCGACTTTCCGTTCGAAGGGTGACAACTACCGGACGAGGGGCCGTATTTACCGGCATTCTGATAAGGCTTGGCGCACTCAGTGACAAGTGGTCTCAGGGATGGGGG
The DNA here is from genome assembly GCF_044465285.1 of Streptomyces sp. NPDC049687. Taxonomy (NCBI): domain Bacteria; kingdom Bacillati; phylum Actinomycetota; class Actinomycetes; order Kitasatosporales; family Streptomycetaceae; genus Streptomyces; species Streptomyces sp. NPDC049687. Next base: position 176,729 of record NZ_JBITLN010000012.1, on the reverse strand, counting down.
CGTTCCAGTGGGCGGCAACGACGGAAGCGGGAGCAACCCTGCCAGCGCGGACAAGCGCCCGAACGAGCTGCTCACTTCGTGGTTCGTGCGCAGCGGCTGGTCGAAGGGTGAGCTGGCCCGCCAAGTGAACCGCCGCGCACGTCAGTTGGGCGCCAACCACATCTCCACGGACACCTCGCGGGTGCGTCGCTGGCTGGACGGCGAGAACCCCCGCGAGCCCATCCCCAGGATCCTGTCCGAGCTGTTCTCCGAGCGGTTCGGCTGTGTCGTCTCCGTCGAGGACCTCGGTCTGCGCGCCGCGCGCCAGGCACCCTCCGCGACCGGCGTCGACCTGCCCTGGACGGGCCCGCAGACGGTGGCGCAGCTCAGCGAGTTCTCGCGCAGCGACCTGATGCTGGCACGGCGCGGCTTCCTCGGGACCTCGCTGGCCCTGTCCGCGGGTCCGTCCCTCATCGAACCCATGCAGCGCTGGCTCGTCCCCTCGCCGCCCGCCCCGCTCCCGCAGCCGGAGTCCGTCCCCACCAGCCGGGCCCGCGGCCGGCTCTCCCGGCCCGAGCTGGACCTGCTGGAGTCCACCACGGTGATGTTCCGGCAGTGGGACGCCCAGTGCGGCGGCGGACTGCGCCGCAAGGCGGTCGTCGGCCAGCTGCACGAGGTGACGGACCTCCTCCAGGAGCCCCACCCCGAGTCCACCTCGAAGAAGCTGTTCAAGGTCGCCGCCGAGCTGGCGGAGCTCGCGGGCTGGATGTCGTACGACGTGGGACTCCAGCCGACCGCCCAGAAGTACTTCGTCCTCGCCCTGCACGCCGCCAAGGAGGCCGGTGACCGGCCGCTCGGCTCGTACATCCTCTCCAGCATGAGCCGCCAGATGATCCATCTCGGGCGGCCCGAGGACGCCCTGGAACTGATCCACCTCGCGCAGTACGGCAGCCGGGACTGCGCGAGCCCCCGCACCCAGTCGATGCTGTATGCGATGGAGGCCCGCGCCTACGCCAACATGGGGCAGCCCGGGCGGTGCAAGCGGGCGGTGCGGATGGCCGAGGACACCTTCGCCGAGGCGGACGAGTGGGACGAGCCCGACCCCGACTGGATCACGTTCTTCTCCGAGGCCGAGCTCTACGGCGAGAACAGCCACTCCTTCCGCGATCTCGCCTACGTCGCCGGCCGCAGTCCCACCTACGCCTCCCTCGCCGAGCCCCTGATGCAGAAGGCCGTAGAGCTGTTCGCGGGCGACACCGACCACCAGCGGTCGTATGTGCTGAACCTGATCGGGATGGCCACCGTCCATCTGCTGCGCCGCGAGCCCGAACAGAGCGCCACCCTGGCCGCACAGGCCATGAAGGAGGCGAAGAAGGTCCGCTCCGAGCGCGTCAACACTCGTATTCGAAAGACCGTCGACACCGCCGTCCGCGACTTCGGCGATCTGTCCGAGGTCGTGGACCTCACCGAGCGGCTCGCGCAGGAGCTGCCGGAGACGGCCGAAGCCGTCTGACAACCGAGCCGCACCCCTGATCCACCGAGCACAACCCCTGAACCCCGGCCGCGGCCGGCCCTCCCGAAGTGCCCGACTCGGCTCCCCCATGCCAGGTCATCGGAAGGCCGTCCGTGGCCGGTTTCCTTCCCTCCCGGGGAAGGTTGCGCCACGATAACGATCCACTCCGCGACAATCAGACAGTTCACTCAGGCGTAACGCACAAGGCGCCTTCGTCACGGCGGCGAAACAATGAGGGGCTTCCACCGAAACCGCGCTGCGTCAATCTCATGGCGCATAACCGGCCCACCCCTCATGACCCCCGCCTCTGGCTTCGCCCGCACGGGGCCGTACCTACGACGAGGAGACGCCGATGGCACCAGCCATCACGCTTGCCGCAGACAAACTGTCTGCCGCCAACACAGGCTTCATGCTCATCTGTTCCGCCCTGGTGCTCATCATGACCCCGGGCCTCGCCTTCTTCTACGGAGGCATGGTCCGCGTCAAGAGCACCCTCAATATGCTGATGATGAGTTTCATCAGCATGGGTATCGTCACCATCCTGTGGGTGCTCTACGGCTTCTCCATGGCGTTCGGTACGGACCACGGCTCACTCATCGGCTGGGAGTCCGACTTCGTCGGATGGACCGGCATCGACAAGGCCGACATCTGGTCCGGATACACGATCCCCGTCTTCGTCTTCGCCGTCTTCCAGATGATGTTCGCCATTATCACGCCCGCGCTGATCAGCGGCGCGATCGCGGACCGCGTGAAGTTCACCGCCTGGTCGATCTTCCTCGTCCTGTGGGCGACGGTCGTGTACTTCCCGGTCGCGCACTGGGTCTGGGGCACCGGAGGCTGGGCCTTCGAACTCGGTGTGATCGACTTCGCCGGTGGTACGGCGGTCCACATCAACGCCGGTGCCGCGGCCCTCGGCGTGATCCTGGTCATCGGCAAGCGCGTCGGCTTCAAGAAGGACCCGATGCGCCCGCACAGCCTGCCGCTGGTCATGCTCGGCGCCGGTCTGCTGTGGTTCGGCTGGTTCGGCTTCAACGCCGGCTCCTGGCTCGGCAACGATGACGGCGTCGGCCCGCTGATGTTCGTCAACACGCAGATCGCCACCGCCGCCGCCATGATCGCCTGGCTCGCCTACGAGAAGATCCGTCACGGCGCGTTCACCACGCTGGGCGCCGCCTCCGGCGCGGTCGCCGGTCTGGTCGCCATCACCCCGTCGGGTGGCGCGGTCTCCCCGATGGGCGCGATCGCGGTCGGTGTCATCGCCGGTGTCGCCTGCGCCGCGGCCGTCGGCCTGAAGTACAAGTTCGGCTACGACGACTCGCTCGACGTCGTCGGTGTCCACATGGTCGGCGGTGTCGTCGGCTCCCTGCTGATCGGCCTCTTCGCCAGCGGCAAGGGCCAGTCCGACGTCGAGGGCCTCTTCTACGGCGGCGGCATGGACCAGTTCTGGAAGCAGTGCGCCGGTGTCTTCGCCGTCCTCGGCTACTCCCTGGTCGTCTCCGCGGTCCTCGCCTTCCTCCTCGACAAGACCATCGGTATGCGGGTCACCGAGGACGAGGAGATCTCGGGCATCGACCAGGCCGAGCACGCCGAGACCGCGTACGACTTCAGCGGTGCCGGCGGCGGTGCCGCCCGCAGCGCCGTCCCGGCCGGAGTCGGTGCCGACAGCAAGAAGGTGGACGCATGAAGCTCATCACCGCCGTCGTGAAGCCCCACCGGCTCGACGAGATCAAGGAAGCCCTGCAGGCCTTCGGGGTGCACGGTCTGACGGTCACCGAGGCGAGCGGCTACGGTCGTCAGCGGGGACACACCGAGGTCTACCGTGGTGCCGAGTACACCGTCGACCTGGTCCCCAAGATCCGCATCGAGGTGCTGGCCGAGGACGACGACGCCGAGCAGGTGATCGACGTCATCGTCAAGGCGGCCCGCACCGGCAAGATCGGTGACGGCAAGGTCTGGTCCCTCCCGGTCGAGACGGCCGTACGGGTCCGCACCGGCGAGCGCGGCCCGGACGCGCTCTGATCGCAGAACAGAACAGGAGCTGCTGGGTGTCGAGCACGGATGTGCGAAAAGAAGCAGAGGACTCGGGACCCAGCGGCTATGCGGCGGCCCGGCTGCGCCTCCTCACCGAGGAGGCGCGGTCCGGGCCGCCGCGCCGTGCGGCCCTCTCCGAACTCACGGACGACTGGCTGGCCGGACTGTTCACGGCCGGCGCCGAGGACCTCAAGGGTGTCTCCCTGGTCGCCGTCGGCGGCTACGGCCGCGGGGAGCTGTCCCCGCGCAGCGACCTCGACCTGCTGCTCCTGCACGACGGCGGTGACAGCAAGGCGGTCGCCGCCCTCGCCGACCGCCTCTGGTACCCCATCTGGGACCTGGGCCTCGCCCTGGACCACTCGGTCCGCACCCCGGCGGAGGCCCGCAGGACGGCGGGGGAGGACCTGAAGGTCCAGCTCGGTCTGCTGGACGCCCGCCACCTCGCCGGAGACCTCGGCCTGACCGCCGGACTGCGCACATCGGTCCTCGCCGACTGGCGCAACCAGGCGCCCAAGCGCCTCCCCGAACTCCAGGAACTGTGCGCCGAGCGCGCCGAGCGTCAGGGCGAGCTGCAGTACCTGCTGGAACCGGACCTCAAGGAAGCGCGCGGCGGCCTGCGGGACGCCACCGCCCTGCGCGCCGTGGCCGCCTCCTGGCTGGCCGACGCCCCCCGCGAGGGCCTCGACGACGCCCGCCGCCGGCTCCTCGACGTCCGTGACGCCCTGCACCTGGCCACCGGCCGCGCGACCGACCGGCTGGCCCTCCAGGAGCAGGACCAGGTCGCGGCCGAGCTGGGCCTGCTCGACGCCGACACCCTGCTGCGGCAGGTGTACGAGGCGGCGCGCGTCATTTCGTATGCGAGCGATGTCACCTGGCGTGAAGTGGGGCGCGTCCTGCGCTCGCGCGCCGTGCGGCCGAGGCTGCGCGCCATGCTCGGGGGCGGGAAGCCCGTCGCCGAGCGGTCGCCGCTGGCCGAAGGCGTGGTGGAGCAGGACGGCGAAGTGGTGCTCGCCCGTGCCGCACGACCCGAACGTGACCCCGTGCTTCCGCTGCGTGCCGCGGCCGCCGCCGCGCAGGCCGGCCTCCCGCTCTCCCTGCACGCCGTACGGCGCCTGGCCGCCACCGTGCGCCCCCTGCCCACGCCCTGGCCCGCCGAGGCCCGCGAACAGCTGGTCACCCTGCTCGGCTCCGGCCAGCCCACCATCGAGGTCTGGGAGGCCCTGGAGGCCGAGGGCCTGATCACCCGCCTGCTGCCCGACTGGGAGCGGGTGCGGTGCCGGCCGCAGCGCAACGCCGTGCACATCTGGACCGTCGACCGGCATCTCATCGAGACCGCCGTCCGCGCCTCCGAGTTCACCCGCCGCGTCAGCCGCCCCGACCTCCTCCTGGTCGCCGCGCTGCTGCACGACATCGGCAAGGGCTGGCCGGGCGACCACTCCGTCGCGGGCGAGATCATCGCCAAGGACGTGGCCGGCCGCATCGGCTTCGACCGCGCGGACATCGCCGTCCTGTCCTCCCTCGTCCGGCACCACCTGCTGCTCATCGAGACGGCGACCCGGCGCGACCTGGAGGACCCGGCCACCGTGCGCTCGGTCGCCGACGCCGTCGGCTCGCAGAGCACCCTGGAGCTGCTGCACGCGCTCACCGAGGCGGACGCGCTGGCCACCGGGCCCGCCGCCTGGTCCTCCTGGCGAGGTTCGCTCGTGGCCGACCTGGTCAAGAGGGTCGCGGCGGTGCTCGCCGGCGACGAGCCCGACGAGCCCGACGCCGCCGCGCCGACCGCCGAGCAGGAACGGCTGGCCATCGAGGCGGTCGCCACGGGCAGCCCGGTGCTGGCCCTGCGCGCGCAGACCGAGGCGCCGGCCGATTCCGCGGGGGAGCAGCCCGTCGGCGATCCCGAGCCGCTCGGCGTGGAGCTGCTCATCGCCGTACCCGACCAGGAGGGCGTGCTGCCCGCCGTCGCCGGTGTGCTCGCCATGCACCGCCTGACCGTGCGCACCGCCGAGCTGCGCGCCCTGGACCTGCCGGACGGCGTCGAGGGCTCCGTGCTGCTGCTGAACTGGCGGGTCGCCGCCGAGTACGGCTCCCTGCCGCAGGCCGCCCGGCTGCGCGCCGACCTCGTCCGCGCCCTGGACGGCTCCCTGGACATCGCCGGACGGCTCGCCGAGCGCGACGCGGCCTACCCCCGGCGCCGTGGCGTGGTCGCGCCCCCGCCGCGCGTCACGGTCGCCCCGGCGGCCTCCCGGCACGCCACGGTCATCGAGGTCCGCGCCCAGGACGCGCCGGGACTGCTGTTCCGGATCGGGGCGGCCCTGGAGGACGCGGGCGTACGGGTGCGCAGCATGCACGTCAGCACGCTCGGCGCCAACGCCGTGGACGCCTTCTACGTCACCGGCGCGCAGGGTTCGCCCCTGCCGAGCGACGAGGCGGCGTCTCTCTCACGCAAGCTGGAGGAGACCCTCCGGGGCTGAGTTCGGGGCGGACGGACCGGGTCCGGGCACGATCGTGACCCGGTCTTGTCACGCCGGGATACCCTGGAGGGCGATTCCCTGAAGCCATCACCGACCCCGAGGACCGCGAGCGCCGTGTTCGATACTCTCTCCGATCGCCTCTCAGCGACTTTCAAGAACCTGCGCGGCAAAGGACGGCTCTCCGAGGCGGACATCGACGCCACCGCGCGCGAGATCCGCATCGCGCTTCTCGAGGCGGACGTGGCCCTCCCGGTCGTCCGCACGTTCATCAAGAACGTCAAGGAACGCGCCCTCGGAGCCGAGGTCTCCCGGGCGCTGAACCCCGCCCAGCAGGTCCTGAAGATCGTCAACGACGAGCTGGTCACGATCCTCGGCGGCGAGACCCGCCGGCTGCGCTTCGCCAAGCAGCCGCCCACCGTGATCATGCTGGCCGGTCTGCAGGGTGCCGGTAAGACCACCCTCGCGGGCAAGCTCGGCCGCTGGCTGAAGGAGCAGGGCCACTCGCCGCTGCTCGTCGCCTGCGACCTGCAGCGCCCCAACGCCGTCAACCAGCTCAGCGTCGTCGCCGAGCGCGCCGGTGTGGCGGTCTACGCCCCGCAGCCCGGCAACGGCGTCGGCGACCCGGTCCAGGTCGCCAAGGACTCCATCGATTTCGCGAAGTCCAAGGTCCACGACATCGTGATCGTGGACACCGCCGGCCGCCTCGGCATCGACCAGGAGCTGATGCGGCAGGCCGCCGACATCCGCGACGCGGTCTCGCCCGACGAGATCCTCTTCGTCGTCGACGCGATGATCGGTCAGGACGCCGTCAACACCGCCGAGGCCTTCCGCGACGGCGTCGGCTTCGACGGTGTGGTCCTCTCCAAGCTCGACGGTGACGCCCGCGGCGGTGCGGCCCTGTCGATCCGCCAGATCACCGGCAAGCCGATCATGTTCGCGTCGAACGGCGAGAAGCTCGACGACTTCGACGCGTTCCACCCCGACCGGATGGCCTCCCGCATCCTCGACATGGGTGACCTGCTCACCCTGATCGAGCAGGCGGAGAAGACGTTCAGCCAGGAAGAGGCCGCCAAGATGGCCTCGAAGCTGGCGTCCAAGAAGGGCCAGGACTTCACCCTGGACGACTTCCTGTCCCAGATGGAACAGGTCAGGAAGATGGGCAGCATCAGCAAGCTGCTCGGGATGCTGCCGGGCATGGGGCAGATCAAGGACCAGATCAACAACCTCGACGAGCGGGACGTCGACCGCATGGCCGCGATCATCAAGTCGATGACTCCGGCCGAGCGCCAGGACCCGGCGATCATCAACGGCTCCCGCCGCGCCCGTATCGCCAAGGGCTCGGGCGCCGAGGTCAGCGCGGTGAAGGGCCTGGTCGAGCGGTTCTTCGAGGCCCGCAAGATGATGTCCCGCATGGCCCAGGGCGGCGGCATGCCCGGCATGCCGGGGATCCCGGGCATGGGCGGCGGCCCCGGCCGGCAGAAGAAGCAGCCGAAGCAGGCCAAGGGCAAGCAGCGCTCCGGCAACCCGATGAAGCGCAAGCAGCAGGAGCTGGAGGCGGCCCAGCGCCGTGAGGCCCAGGCCCAGGGCGGCAACGCCTTCGGGCTGCCGCAGCAGGGCGCTCAGGACTTCGAACTGCCGGACGAGTTCAAGAAGTTCATGGGCTGACGCCTTTCGGGACACGTCGCTGAGGGCGCCCCCCGCTCGGGAGGGCGCCCTCAGCGCATGCCGGGGCACGCCGTGTGCCGTAACGTCCAGGTATGAGCAATGCCGCTCCGCCGCGCAGGGCACCTGACCAGCCATGGCGCACCGAGGGCACTCCCGACGAGGGGCGACGGCCTCCCGACGGCAGGAGGATCCGCGGCCGGTGGTGGGGGCTCGCCGTCACCGCCGTGGTCGTGTTCCTGCTGGTCTACATCGGGCTGAACTACCTCGGGGGCAACGAGCCGACGATCTCGTACACGGAGTTCAGCAGGCAGGTCGACCAGGGCAACGTCGACAAGATCTACTCCAAGGGCGACGCGATCCAGGGCCAGCTCAAGAAGGCCCGGGACAACCCCGACGGCGGCGGCGACTACACCAAGTTCAAGACCCAGCGGCCCGCCTTCGCGGACGACGACCTGTGGCGGAACCTGAGCAGCCACGACGTCACGGTGACCGCGCGGCCGGTCGTGCAGCAGCGCAGCCTGCTGTCCAACCTGCTGCTCTCGCTGGCGCCGATCGTGATCCTGGTCGCCGTGTGGGTCTTCTTCGCCCGGCGGTTCCGCGGCGGCCTCGGCGGGGCGGGCGGCATGCTCGGCCGCAAGGCGCCGCCCAAACCGGTCGAGCTGCGGCCGGGCACCCAGCGCACGACCTTCGCCGACGTGGCCGGCATCGACGAGGTCAAGGGCGAGCTGGACGACGTCGTCGACTTCCTGGAACATCCTGACGCCTACCGCAGGATGGGCGCCAAGATGCCCCGCGGGGTGCTGCTGGCGGGCTCGCCCGGCACCGGCAAGACGCTGCTGGCGCGCGCGGTGGCCGGCGAGGCGGGCGTGCCCTTCTTCTCCGCCTCGGCGTCCGAGTTCATCGAGATGATCGTCGGCGTCGGCGCGTCCCGGGTCCGTGAGCTGTTCGCCGAGGCCCGCAAGGTGGCCCCGTCGATCATCTTCATCGACGAGATCGACACCATCGGGCGCGTCCGCAGCGGCGGCGCGTCGGTGAGCGGTCACGACGAGCGCGAGCAGACGCTGAACCAGATCCTCACCGAGATGGACGGCTTCTCCGGCTCGGAGGGCGTCGTCGTCATCGCGGCGACGAACCGCGCCGACATCCTCGACCCGGCGCTGACCAGGCCCGGCCGCTTCGACCGGGTGGTCAACGTCTCCCCGCCCGACCGCGGCGGACGCGAGGCGATCCTGCGCATCCACACCCGCGGGATCCCCCTCGCCTCCGACGTGGACCTGACCCAGGTGGCCCGCACGACCCCCGGCATGACGGGTGCGGATCTGGCCAATCTCGCCAACGAGGCCGCCCTGCTCGCCGTCAAGCGCAAACAGGAGCAGGTGACCCGGTCCGACCTGTCGGAGGCCCTGGAGAAAGTGCAGCTCGGGGCCGAGCGCACCCTCATCATGCCCGAGGAGGACCGCCGCCGCACCGCCTACCACGAGAGCGGCCACGCCCTCCTCGGCATGCTGCAGCCGGGCGCCGATCCCGTCCGCAAGGTCACCATCGTGCCGCGCGGCCGTGCCCTCGGAGTCACCATGTCGACCCCCGAGGTGGAGCGGTACGCGCACTCGGAGGAGTACCTGCGCGGCCGCATCATCGGCGCCCTCGGCGGGATGGCGGCCGAGCAGGTGATCTACGGGGTCGTCACGACCGGCGCGGAGAACGACCTCGAACAGGTCACCAACATCGCGCGCGGGATGGTCGCCAGGTGGGGCATGAGCCCGCGCGTGGGCCGCCTCTCCGCTCTCCCCGGTGACGCACAGCAGGCGTACGGCCTCGCCGCCGCCCCGGGGACGCTCGACGTCATCGACCACGAGATGCGCCGTATCGTCGACGAGTGCTACGAGGAGGCGTGCCACAAGCTCCGGGAGCACCGCGGTCAGTTGGACGCCCTGGCCGAGGCGCTGATGGAGCACGAGACGCTGGACGAGGTGGACGCGTACCGCGTGGCGGGCATCACCCGCCTGCGCAAGGAGGAGGGATGACTCCGCGGAGCGGGCGTCAGGGCGTCCGGGCGATCAGGTACCGGAACACGTTCGGCATCCACACGGTGCCGTCCCGCCGCCGGTAGGGGTGCAGCGCCTCCGTCAGCTCCTTGTCGACCTGCTCCTGGTCCGTGGCCGCGACCGCCGGGTCGAACAGGCCGGTGGACAGCAGGCCCCTGAGGGCGCTGTCCACCCCCGCGTACCCGAAGGGGCAGGCCACCCGCCCGGACCCGTCCGGCCTCAGCCCGGCCCGCCGGGCGGCCTCCTCCAGGTCGTCCCGCGGCGTCTGACGTAACCGGCCGATTCCGCCCGGCGGACCGTCCGGCCCGCCGGCGCGAGCCATCGAGTCCGGTCCGGCCACGGCCCGCAGCACGCCCCAGGTGGCGCAGCGCTCCGGCGGACCCCAGCCGACCAGCACCACGGGTGCCCCCCGCTCGGCGCGCGGGGTCGCGGCCTCCAGCAGGCCGACCAGGCCCTCCGCGTCGCCCTCGAGGCAGCCGATCGGTTCGAAGGCGGTCACCAGGTTGTACGCGGGCGTCCCGGCGTCGGCCCGGTCCCCGGGCGACCTGTCGGTCAGCCGGATGTCTCCGCGCGCGTGTGCCTCCTCCGCCCCGGACAGCAGCCGCTCGCGCGCGAGGGTCAGCCGCTGCGGGGAGGAGGGCTCGACACCGGTGAGCGCCGCGCCTCTGGAGGCCGCCATCAGCAGGGCGAGCCCGGAGCCGCAGCCGAGTGCCAGGAGCCGGGTGCCCGCCCCGACCTCCAGACGCTCGTAGACGGCCTCGTAGAGCGGAACCAGCATGCGCTCCTGGATCTCGGACCAGTCACGCGCGCGTGCACCCAGGTCCGCGCGGGACACCGGCCCCGCGTGAGGAAGGTGCTGCCGCACGAGCACAGGTGTCATGAATAAGCGCCCCAATCCGCCGAGAGTTGCCGTTGTACCGATCAGGTGGCCCCCGTGACAGTGCGTGCGCACTTCCCCCGTATGCCAGGTAACTCCCCCTCCGCTGCCGCGTCCAGAGGTCTAGGGTCCCCGGCTTGTGGACCTGCGGTGCGCGTGGCGAGAATTCACATTCCCGCAACTTGGGCCCGTACCATCGCGCCATGGCCAAGGCACCCGTTCTCACCCCGCGGGCGGACGACTTCCCCCGCTGGTACCAGGATCTGATCAACAAGGCAGAGCTGGCCGACAACGGTCCGGTGCGCGGCACCATGGTCATTCGACCGTACGGGTACGGGCTCTGGGAGCGGATGCAGGCCGAGATGGACGCCCGCATCAAGGAGACGGGCACCCGCAACGCGTACTTCCCGCTGCTGATCCCGCAGTCCTACCTCACCCGCGAGGCCGACCACGTCGAGGGTTTCGCGCCCGAGCTGGCCGTGGTCACACACGGCGGCGGCAAGGAGCTGGAGGAGCCGGCGGTGGTCCGGCCCACCTCCGAGACCATCGTCAACGAGTACTTCTCCAAGTGGGTGCAGAGCTACCGCGATCTGCCCCTGCTGATCAACCAGTGGGCCAACGTGGTCCGTTGGGAGCTGCGGCCCCGGCTCTTCCTGCGCACCTCGGAGTTCTTGTGGCAGGAGGGCCACACCGCCCACGCCACCTACGAGGACGCCCGCGACTTCGCCGCGCACATCCAGCGCGAGGTCTACGGCGACTTCCTGACGAACGTCCTCGCCATGGACTTCGTCTCCGGCCGCAAGACGGTCAAGGAGCGCTTCGCGGGCGCCATCAACACCCTGACCCTCGAGAGCATGATGGGTGACGGCAAGGCCCTGCAGATGGTCACCAGCCATGAGCTGGGCCAGAACTTCGCCAAGGCCTTCCACACTCGGTACCTGACGAAGGACGGCACGCAGGAGCACGTCTGGCAGACCTCCTGGGGCTCGACGACCCGCATGATCGGCGCGCTGGTGATGACCCACGGCGACGACGACGGTCTGCGGGTGCCGCCACGGCTGGCGGAGGTCCAGGCCGTCGTCCTCGCGATCAAGGGCGACGAGGCGGTTCTGGCCAAGGTCCGCGAGCTCGGCGACCGGCTGAGGGCGGCCGGGATCCGCGTCCAGGTCGACGACCGCACCGACGTCCCCTTCGGGCGGCGCGCGGTCGACTGGGAGCTCAAGGGCGTGCCCGTGCGCATCGAGATCGGCCCCCGCGACCTGGAGAACGGCACGGCGATGCTGGCCCGCCGGATTCCTGGTGGCAAGGAGCCGACGGCGCTCGACGGTCTCGTGGAGCTGCTGCCCGCCGTCCTCGAAGAGGACCAGGCGCTGCTGCTGAGGCAGTCCCGCGAGCGGCGGGAGTCCCGTACGACGGACGTGTCGACGATCGAGGAGGCCGTCGAGGCGGCCACGGCCGGCCGCTGGGCCCGCATCCCCTGGGCCGTCCTCGGCGAGGAGGGAGAGGCCCGGCTCGCCGAGCACGCGGTGACCGTGCGGTGTCTGGTCGCCGAGGACGGGTCGGTGCCGGACGACGGGGACGCGCCCGGTAACGTCGCCGTCGTCGCGCGCGCTTACTGAGACAGCGCCCTCCGCCGGGCAGAGCGACCGAAACGCCCCTTGCGCCCCGCCGCACTCCTGTTCCCCGGCGCGCGGACAACTCGTACGCGCCGGGGCGTACCGCGAACTACGCACCAGCTTGGTACGAGCTGTGAGGCTTCTCCGCAGATCAGCGCACCCGCCCTCGTCAGGACGCATCAGCGGCAACTGACGGGTACGTGCAAATTATTTGGGATGCCCCGGAATAGGAACACAGCGGCACCCCCGCTCGTTGTCATTACGTGAGCACGACACAGACACCACCTGTTCTCGCCGCAGAGCTGGCACAGGCGTGGGCCGACATTCAGCGGTACCACCCCGAGCTGCCGGACCTTGCCGCGCCAGAGTCCCTGATCGGGGAGTCGTCGTCCGCCTGCGGTCACGAGCTCTCCTTCGAGCGACTGCTCCATGAGGCAGTCCACGGCATCGCCGCAGCCCGCGGCGTTCGCGACACCTCCCGCGCCGGCCGCTACCACAACCGCAGATTCCTCGCGATCGCCGAGGAACTGGGCCTGGACCACCCCGAGGAACCGCACCCGAGCAGCGGCTTCTCGCTGGTCACGCTCAACCCCGAGGCCAAGCGCCGCTACCGCCCGACGATCGAGCGCCTGCAGCGGGCCCTCAAGGCCCACACGGTGGCCACCTCCGCCGACAACACCACCCGCACCTTCCGCGGCCCCGCCGCCCGCCACGGCTCCTCCGGCGGCGGCGTCCGGGTGAAGGCGGTCTGCGACTGCGGTCGCAACGTCCGGGTGGTCCCGTCGGTCCTGGCCCAGGCCCCGATCGTGTGCGGCGGCTGCGGGAAGCCGTTCCGCATCCCCGAGATCGCGGGCGCGGCGTAACGGCGTACCGCCCAGCACCGGCATCTCGTGGCTGTCGGTTCGGGCCGGGCGTCATCGGCGGGGTGCACCCCGTTGCGGGCAGTCGTGCCGCGGGCGGCACGAGTGGACGCGGCGGCACCCCGCCGGCACCGGGCCGTGCACCCGACGCACGCCCACCGCGGCGCCGGGTGCTATTCAGGCATGCCCGGACGCAGGCCACGGCCCCTCGGCCCAGGGCGACCCACCGGGTATGGCACAATGGCTAGCTGTACTCGACAGTCGCACAGGACCCCTCTCTCCTCCGGCTGACGCGTCCATCGGGCACTCGGGTACCGCAACCCCACGCGGCTTTCTCGCCGTGCCCAACCACGTCAATTCCAGGAGAACCCACTCCCGTGGCAGTCAAGATCAAGCTGAAGCGTCTGGGCAAGATCCGTTCGCCTCACTACCGCATCGTCGTCGCCGACTCCCGTACCCGTCGTGACGGTCGTGCGATCGAGGAGATCGGCAAGTACCACCCGACCTACCACCCGTCGGTCATCGAGGTGGACGCCGACCGCGTGGCGTACTGGCTGGGTGTCGGCGCGCAGCCGACCGAGCCCGTCCTCGCCATCCTGAAGAAGACCGGCGACTGGCAGAAGTTCAAGGGCGAGCCCGCCCCGGCTCCGCTGCTCGTCGCCGAGCCGAAGAAGGCGCGCCCGTCGTTCGAGGCCCTCGGTGGCGACGACCAGGGCAAGGGTGAGGCGATCACCCAGAAGAAGAAGTCCGAGAAGAAGGACGAGGCCGCGGCTGAGTCCGAGTCGACCGAGGCCTGAGCATGCTCGAGGAGGCTCTCGAGCACCTCGTGAAGGGCATCGTCGACAACCCTGACGATGTGCAGGTCGCCTCGCGCAACCTGCGCCGCGGGCGAGTGCTCGAGGTCCGGGTCCACCCGGACGACCTCGGCAAGGTGATCGGCCGCAACGGCCGCACCGCACGCGCTCTGCGCACCGTCGTGGGCGCCATCGGCGGTCGCGGTGTCCGTGTCGACCTCGTCGACGTGGACCACGTCCGCTGACGCTTATCGCAACCGGCTCGGGCCGGGGAGGGCCACTGGGCCGTCCCCGGCCCGTGTTCGTATGCGAGGCCCGTGTTCGTTACGACAGGAGATCTCCAGAAGTGCAGCTCGTAGTCGCCCGGATCGGCCGCGCCCACGGCATCAAGGGCGAGGTAACCGTCGAGGTCCGCACCGACGAGCCGGAACTCAGGCTCGCCCCGGGTGCCGTCCTGGCCACCGACCCGGCCTCCGCCGGACCGCTCACCATCGAGACCGGCCGGGTGCACAGCGGCCGGCTGCTTCTGCGCTTCGAGGGAGTTGCCGACCGCAACGCCGCCGAGGCCCTGCGCAACACCCTCCTGATCGCCGACGTCGATCCCGAGGAGCTGCCGGAGGAAGAGGACGAGTACTACGACCACCAGCTCATCGACCTCGACGTCGTGACCGAGGACGGTGTCGAGGTGGGCCGGATCACCGAGATCTCGCACCTTCCTTCCCAGGACCTCTTCATCGTCGAGAGGCCCGACGGGAGCGAGGTGATGATCCCGTTCGTCGAGGAGATCGTCACCGAGATCGACCTGGGCGAGCAGAAGGCGGTCATCGACCCGCCGCCCGGCCTGATCGACGACCGCGCGGTGATCGACTCCTCCCGGGACGAGGCGTAATGCGTCTCGACGTCGTCACGATCTTCCCCGAGTACCTCGACCCGCTGAACGTCTCCCTCGTCGGCAAGGCACGCGCGCGTGGCCGGCTGGACGTGCGCGTGCACGACCTGCGGGAGTGGACCTACGACCGCCACAACACGGTCGACGACACGCCGTACGGCGGCGGGCCCGGCATGGTGATGAAGACCGAGCCCTGGGGCGACGCCCTGGACTCGGTCCTCGCCGACGGCTACGAGACCGGCTCACGGCAGCCCGCGCTCATCGTCCCGACCCCCAGCGGCCGTCCCTTCACCCAGGAACTCGCCGTCGAACTCTCCGAGCGCCCCTGGCTGATCTTCACCCCGGCCCGCTACGAGGGCATCGACCGACGGGTCGTCGACGAGTACGCCACCCGCATCCCGGTCTACGAGGTCTCCATCGGCGATTACGTCCTCGCCGGCGGCGAGGCGGCCGTCCTGGTCATCACCGAGGCCGTGGCCCGGCTGCTGCCCGGTGTCCTCGGCAACGCCGAGTCCCACCGCGACGACTCGTTCGCGCCCGGCGCCATGGCCAGCCTGCTGGAGGGGCCGGTCTACACCAAGCCCACGGAGTGGCGCGGCCGGGGCATCCCGGACGTGCTGCTCAGCGGCCACCACGGCAGGATCGCCCGCTGGCGTCGCGACGAGGCCCTGCGCCGTACGACGGCCCACCGGCCCGACCTGATCGAGCGGTGCGAACCCAAGGCCTTCGACAAGAAGGACCGCGAGATGCTCTCGATCCTGGGCTGGGAACCCGACCCGGCAGGTGAGCCGTACGGTCGATTTTGGCGCAGGACCGGCGGCGTGGAAGAATAGGCCGCTGTTGTGCGTCGTCCGGCGTGCGCCCCTGCCACAGGGGGACACGACGCCCGCCCCGACGGGCACGGCAGACCTCCTGGAAACCTAGTTCCGCTGATGACCTGTGGCATCGGCGAAGAAAGCAGACGAAATGTCTCACCTGCTCGACTCCGTCGACGCCGCGTCGCTGCGCAGCGACGTCCCGGCCTTCCGCCCGGGTGACACCGTCAACGTCCACGTCCGCGTCATCGAGGGCAACCGCTCCCGTGTGCAGCAGTTCAAGGGCGTGGTGATCCGCCGTCAGGGCGCCGGTGTCCGCGAGACCTTCACGGTCCGCAAGGTCTCGTTCTCCGTCGGCGTCGAGCGCACGTTCCCGGTGCACACCCCGATCGTCGAGAAGATCGAGCTCGTCACCCGCGGTGACGTGCGTCGCGCCAAGCTGTACTACCTCCGTGAGCTGCGCGGCAAGGCCGCGAAGATCAAGGAGAAGCGCGACAACTGAGCGCACACGGTGGATCCACTGCTGATCCACTGAGCACACTCGGGTGATCCACAGAGGGGCCGGATAGCATCTGAACCCGATGGACACCGAAGCTCAGCCGACGACGGAGCGCGACCGCTCCTCCCGCCCTGATCCAGGGGCTGTGGAGGGACGGTCGCGTTTCTCGTTGGCGGCGCGGATCACGCAGTGGCTTCCGGGGGGCCGGATCAGTCTGACTCTCCTGATCTGCCTGGTGTTTTTGCTTGCCCTCAACGCTTTCGTGGTTCAACCGTTCCAGATTCCCAGCGGATCCATGGAAAACGGATTGAGGATCGGCGACCGCGTTCTCGTAAATAAGTTGGCGTACCGTTTCGGGGCCGAGCCGCGGCGCGGCGACGTCGTCGTGTTCGACGGCACCGAGTACTTCGGGAACTCCGACTACGTCAAACGCGTCGTGGGTGTAGGCGGAGACCACGTGGTCTGCTGTGACAAGGGAGGGAGGATCCAGGTGAACGGCCGGTCGGTCGACGAGTCGACGTTCCTCTATCCGGGCGACAGCCCGTCCACGGTGGACTTCGACGTCACGGTTCCCCAGGGCACCCTGTTCGTCCTCGGCGACCATCGCGGTGCCTCCAGCGACTCGCGCGACCACCTGGGCTCACCGGGCGGCGGCATGATCCCCGTGGACCGGGTGATCGGCCGTGCCGACTGGATCGTATGGCCGTACGCGCACATGACCCGTGTGTCCCGCCCGAGCGCCTACGCGCGGGTGCCCGGCGCGGAGGGCGCCCATGGGTAACCGCGGCAAACCTCGCGGCGTCCCGACATCCGCCGCGGACCAGCTCCTGCCCACCGGCGCCCGGCGCGCCGCCAGCCCCGCCGGTGGCCGCACGCGCGCGGAGCGGCGCAAGCTCCAGCGCAAGGTCAAGCGCAAGCGCAGGCGGTCGGCGGTGCGGGAGATCCCGCTCCTGGTCGGTGTCGCCGTCCTGATAGCCCTGGTCCTGAAGACCTTCCTGGTGCAGGCCTTCGTGATCCCGTCCGGCTCGATGGAGCAGACGATCCGCATCGGCGACCGCGTCCTGGTCGACAAGTTCACCCCGTGGTTCGGCTCCAAGCCGCAGCGCGGGGACGTCGTCGTGTTCAAGGACCCCGGCGGCTGGCTCAACGACGAGACGACCACGACGAAGAAGTCGGACCCCGTCGTCGTCAAACAGATCAAGGAAGGTCTCACCTTCATCGGTCTGCTGCCCTCGGACAACGAGAAGGACCTCATCAAGCGGGTCGTCGGCGTGGGCGGTGACCACGTCAAGTGCTGTGACACGCAAGGGCGAGTCACCGTCAACGGCGTTCCCCTGGAAGAGGGAAGTTATCTGTACCCCGGGAACAACCCCTCCGACACGGCCTTCGACATCACCGTCCCCCAGGGCCGGCTGTGGGTGATGGGCGACCACCGGGGCAACTCCGCGGACTCCCGCTCCCACCAGAACACGGACTACGGCGGCACGGTCTCCGAGGACGAGGTCGTCGGTAGGGCCATGGTGATCGCCTGGCCGCTCGGCCACTGGGAGCGTCTCAAGGAACCGCAAACTTTCTCTTCGGTGACCGGCTCGACCGCCACGGCGACTTCGTCCGCCCGGCTGTCGCATAGGGTTGCCTCGGACGATCCGAACGGAACGATCCGACAACTCCCGAGCCCTGCGGAACTCCCGCTCGTTATGGGAGTGGTGGGCCTGCGTCGTGCATGGGGCGGCAGGCAGCGGCACGGAGTAAGGAGTTGGCGTGGGGGATGTGGCGGTTGGCGCACGGTCCGGGCACGACGGCGAGGAGCACCGCGGACGTCCCGTGGACACCGCCGACCCGGCCGGGGACGGCGCCGTGACCTCCGGGAGTGACCCGGCGGCGGGCGGCGAGGGCCCCCCGGCGGACGAGCCCCCGCGGGGCGGCGGTGACGGGCCGGACGACGGGTTCCCGAAGGCGAAGAAGCAGCGCTCCTTCTGGAAGGAGCTGCCGATCCTGATCGTCATCGCGCTCGTCCTCGCCCTGATCATCAAGACGTTCCTGGTGCAGGCGTTCTCGATCCCGTCCGCGTCGATGGAGAACACCCTCAAGGAGGGCGACCGGGTCCTCGTCGACAAGCTGACGCCGTGGTTCGGTTCCGAGCCCGAGCGCGGCGAGGTCGTCGTCTTCCACGACCCGGACAACTGGCTGGCCGGCGAGGCGACGACCGACCCGAACGCCGTGCAGACCTTCCTCAGCTGGATCGGCCTGATGCCGTCCGCGGAGGAGAAGGACCTGATCAAGCGGGTCATCGGCGTGGGCGGCGACACCGTCTCCTGCAGCGGCACGGGCCCGCTGAAGGTCAACGGCAAGGCGCTGAACGAGCCGTACGTGTACCCGGGCAACACCCCGTGCAGCCAGGACGACCAGGGAGGTCAGTTCTCGGTCAAGGTCCCCAAGGGCTCCATCTGGGTCATGGGCGACCACCGCCAGAACTCGCGCGACTCCCGCTACAACCAGTCGGACAAGAACCACGGCATGGTCCCCGTCGACCAGGTCGTCGGCCGCGCCATCGTCAAGGCCTGGCCGATCAACCGCTGGGGCACGCTGCCGGTGCCGGACACCTTCGACCAGTCCGGCCTCGACAACCAGTCCTCGGCCGCGGCGGTCCTGACGGTCGCCCCGGAGGGCCTCGCACTCGCCGGAGCCGTGCCGCTGGTCCTGTTGCGCCGCCGGCGCGCGCAGGCGGCGGAAACCCGCTGACGCCGTCGGCCCCCGGTCTGTAAACCCTTTCCCAAGCTTGTGACCTCGGCTGGGGAGGAAGGGCTGACCTCGTTCGGTACCGCCGGGTAGGGTGCGGACCCATGGGCGGCGAGAGCACGACACGTACGGCCCCGCGCAGTGGCGGTGGCACCAGCAGTGGCCCGGTGGGCAGCCGGACCGGACAGCGTCTGTCCGGCCTGGTCGTCGCACTGGGCCTTGTGCTGTTCCTCGGAGGGTTCGCCTGGGGAGCGCTGGTCTACCGGCCGTACACCGTGCCCACCGGCTCCATGAGCCCGACGATCGAGCCCGGCTCCCGGGTGCTCGCCCAGAAGGTGGAGGGCGCCGAGGTGCGCCGCGGCGACGTCGTCGTCTTCACCGACAAGACGTGGGTGAGCAACGCGCCCGTGGTCAAGCGGGTGGTAGCGGTCGGCGGCGACACGGTCTCCTGCTGCACCGACGGCAAGCTGACCGTCAACGGCAAGGAGATCAAGGAACCGTATCTGCCGCCGGGCAGCCTGGCCGAGCTCAAGGGCTTCCCGACAGTGAAGGTACCGGCCGGCCGGCTCTTCCTCCTCGGCGACGAGCGGCAGGGCTCCCTGGACTCCACCGCGCACCTCACGGACGCGGCGCAGGGCACGGTGGCGCGCACCGCCGTCTTGGCGCGCGTGGACGCCGTAGTCTGGCCCTGGGAGGGCCTGCTGAAGCGCCCCACGGGCTTCGAGACGCTGGGCGCGCTGTCCGAGCAGGGCCCGCTGCGTGTGATCCTGTGGATGGTCGTCGGCGGGACCGTGCTGATCCTCGGCGGCGCCGCCTACGGCCCGATCGCCAAGCGGACGTCCGGGCGCCGCACCCGCACCCTGCCGGAGCCTGCCGGTGCCCGCTGAGACGGCGGACGCGGGCGCCGACACGCACGAGGGCGGCCTGCGCAAGGTGGCCCGGGTGGTCCTGCTCGACCCGCGGGACCGCATCCTGCTGCTGCACGGCCACGAGCCGGACGATCCGGCCGACGACTGGTGGTTCACGCCCGGCGGCGGTGTGGAGGGCGACGAGACCCGTGAAGAGGCGGCCCTGCGGGAACTCGCCGAGGAGACCGGCATCACCGACGTCGAACTCGGCCCGGTGCTGTGGCGGCGGAGGTGTTCGTTCCCGTTCGCGGGCCGCCGCTGGGACCAGGACGAGTGGTACTACCTGGCCCGTACGACCGTGACGGCGACCCGGGCCACCGCCCTGACCGAGCTGGAGCGGCGCAGTGTCGCCGGAGCGCGCTGGTGGACGTGTCAGGAACTGACCCAGGCACATGAGACGGTGTATCCGATCAGACTCGCCGAGCTGCTGGGCAGGCTGTTGGACGAAGGTCCCCCGGCCAGACCCGTAACCCTTGACACGGAAATCGTCTAGGGGCTCGCGGGACTGGCGCACAATGGGGGGATCGCACGGCTGAAGGGGAACATGCCATGAGCGCCGAGGACCTCGAGAAGTACGAGACCGAGATGGAGCTGAAGCTCTACCGGGAGTACCGCGATGTCGTCGGTCTGTTCAAATACGTGATCGAGACCGAGCGTCGTTTCTATCTGACCAACGACTACGAGATGCAGGTGCACTCGGTCCAGGGCGAGGTGTTCTTCGAGGTATCGATGGCGGACGCCTGGGTGTGGGACATGTACAGGCCGGCACGGTTCGTGAAGCAGGTGCGGGTGCTCACGTTCAAGGACGTGAACATCGAGGAGCTGAACAAGAGCGACCTGGAGCTGCCGGGCAGCTGAGGCCGTGTCCTGGCCGCTCGTGTGGGTGACGGAGTTTTCCCCAGGCGCTGACGTGTCCACCAAGATCCTTTTCATGGTGGCGGATGCGTGACCGTGGGTGCCGGAGGTGGTGCCCACATGAGCACGAACACGGATCTGGCGCGGGGCGCGCTCGGCAGGTACGGCGAGGAGCTGGCCGCCCGACGGCTGGCCGGGGCCGGGATGACGGTCCTGGAGCGCAACTGGCGCAGTGGCAGGACCGGCGAGATCGACATCGTCGCGCGGGACGGGGACGTCCTGGTCGTCTGCGAGGTCAAGACCCGCAGGGGCGGCGGTTTCCAGCACCCCATGGCGGCGCTGACAGCCGAGAAGGCGGAGCGTCTGCGCGGCCTCGCCGAGCGATGGGTCCAGGCCCACGGAGGAGCTCCGCCGGGCGGGGTCCGCATCGACCTGGTCGGCGTCGTCCTGCCCCGCCGTGGAGCGGCCGTCGTCGAGCACGTGCGGGGGGTGGCCTGAGATGGGGTTCGCGCGTACGTGTTCGGTGGCGCTGGTGGGCGTCGAGGGCGTCGTCGTCGAGGTCCAGGCGGACCTGGAACCCGGGGTCGCCGCGTTCACCCTGGTGGGCCTCCCGGACAAGAGCCTGAGCGAGAGCCGGGACCGGGTGCGGGCGGCGGTGGTGAACTCGGGCGGTGAGTGGCCGCAGCGGAAACTCACCGTCGGCCTCAGCCCGGCGTCGGTGCCGAAGGCCGGCAGCGGGTTCGATCTCGCCGTCGCCTGCGCGGTCCTCGGCGCGGCCGAGCGGATCGACCCCCGCGTCCTGGCCGACATCGTGATGATCGGGGAGCTCGGCCTGGACGGACGGGTGCGCCCCGTCCGGGGCATCCTGCCCGCCGTCCTGGCCGCGGCGGAAGCGGGCTACGAACAGGTGGTCGTCCCCGAGTGCGCGGCGGCCGAGGCCTCGCTGGTGCCGGGCGTCTCCGTGCTCGGGGTGCGCAGTCTGCGGCAGCTGATCGCCGTTCTGGCGGACGAGCCGGTGCCCGAGGAGGAACCGGACGACGTGGGCCGGCCGGATCCGCTCCTCGCCGGCCTGCGCATGCCGGGCACGGGCGCGGCCACCGGCATGCACGGCGGCGGCGCCCCGTACGACCAAGGGCACGACCTCGCGGACGTGGTGGGGCAGCGTTCGGCACGGACGGCGGTGGAAGTGGCGGCGGCCGGCGGCCACCACCTCTTCCTGGAAGGGCCACCGGGGGCGGGCAAGACCATGCTCGCGGAGCGGCTGCCGGCCGTCCTGCCCAGGCTGACCAGGGAGGAGTCGCTGGAGGTCACGGCGGTGCACTCGGTGTCCGGACTCCTGCCGACGGGCAAACCCCTGATCGACGTCGCCCCCTACTGCGCCCCGCACCACTCGGCCACGATGCAGTCACTGGTCGGCGGTGGTCCGGGAATCGCCCGTCCCGGTGCCGTCTCGCTGGCGCACCGGGGCGTGCTCTTCCTCGACGAGGCTCCGGAATTCAGCACCCAGACCCTCGACGCCCTGCGCCAGCCCCTGGAGGCCGGCCATGTCGTGATCGCGCGCAGCGCGGGCGTCGTGCGGTTCCCCGCGCGGTTCCTGATGGTGCTCGCGGCCAACCCCTGCCCCTGCGGCCGCTTCTCCCAGCGGGACACCCAGTGCGAGTGCCCGCCGTCGGCGATCCGCCGCTACCACGCCCGGCTCTCCGGTCCCCTGCTGGACCGCGTCGATCTGCGCGTCGAGGTGGACCCGGTCGGCCGGCACGAACTCGCCCACCGCGGCCCCGGAGGGGAGTCCACGGCGACCGTCGCCGACCGCGTCCGGGCGGCCAGGGAGCGCGCGGCGGCGAGGCTGACGGGCACGCCGTGGCGCACGAACAGCGAAGTGCCGGGACGGGAGCTGCGCAGCCGCTGGCACGCGGCGACGGGCGCGATGGACGAGGCCGAGCGAAACCTGGAACGGGGCGTGCTGACGGCCCGTGGGCTCGATCGTGTCCTCAGGGTCGCCTGGACCATCGCCGACCTCGTCGGCCACGACCGGCCCGACGTGACGGACGTCGCCCTGGCCCTGCAACTGCGCACGGGGGTGCCGCGCGGCGTACCGATGGCGCTCGGGGCCCTGACGTGAACGGCACCGACGCGCCGGGACCCGACCGGCTCGCCCGGGTCTTCCTCACCCGGGTCGTCGAGCCCGGGGACGAGGTGGGTGGGCGGTGGGTGCGGGAGCGCGGGCCCCTGGAGGTGGTGCGGCGGTTGCGGGAGGACGAACCGCTGCCCGGGGTGACTCCACGGCGGTGGGAGGGGCTCAGGGCGAGGGCCGCCGCGGCCGAGCCGGTGCGGGATCTGGAGGTGGCCGGGGCCGCCGGGGTGCGGTTCGTGTGTCCGGGGGACGCCGAGTGGCCCGGAACCCTGGACGACCTCGGCGACGCGCGCCCGCTCGGGCTGTGGGTGCGGGGGCGGCCCAGCCTGCGGATGTGGGCACTGCGCTCGGTCGCCGTCGTCGGCGCCCGCGCCTGCACCGAGTACGGCGCCCACATGGCCGCCACCCTCGCCGCCGGCCTCGCCGAACGGGGATGGGTGGTCGTCTCCGGCGGGGCCTACGGCGTCGACGGCGCCGCCCACCGGGGCGCCCTCGGCGCCGGCGGCGCCACCGTCGCCGTGCTGGCCTGCGGGGTCGACCGGCCCTACCCGCGCGGCCACACCGAGCTGATCAACAGGATCGCCGGCCAGGGGCTGGTGGTGGGGGAGCTGCCACCGGGGGACCATCCGACGCAGAGCAGGTTCGTCCTGCGCAACAGGGTGATCGCCGCGCTCACCCGCGGCACGGTGGTCGTCGAGGCCGCCTACCGCAGCGGCTCGCTGGTCACCGCGCGGGCGGCACAGCGGCTGGGCAGGCACACCATGGGCGTACCCGGACCGGCCACCAGCGGGCTCTCCGCCGGGGTGCACGAAATACTGCGCGGGGAGGGGGCCGTGCTGGTCACCGACGCCGCGGAGGTCGCCGAGCTCGTCGGCGACATGGGCGATCTGGCCCCGGACCGGCGCGGGCCCGTGCTCCCGCGCGACCTGCTGGAACCGGGCGCCCGCCGTGTCCTCGCCGCGCTCCCCGGCAGCAGATCCGTCACGGCGGACGAGGTGGCCCGCGGCGCCGGGACCAGCCCGGACGACGCGATCGCGAGACTGTACGAACTCAGAGCACTCGGTTACGTCGAACGACACGGCGACGGCTGGAAGTTGACACGCCAGGCGATGGTCTCCGTTCGAGGGGGTGGAAGCCCCTGCTGACCGACCCTGTTCGGCCGTCCGGGGGAACGCCGAAGCCCTTGGGATTTCCCGTAGTTGACCTCCTTCGGCGGTCACCCGGAGCGACCGCCCCGCCCCTTTGGGGCACCCAGCGGAACGTATCTGCGTACCGGTCCGGTCACGTCCTTCGCGCACCGCGACACTCCAGTCACGCTACGCTCACGAGGATTCCGGTACAGAACGGCAGCAGAGCGACTTCATACCAGTAGGCCACCCAGGCACCCCCGACTCCACGTACTTCACGGCAGAACGGCACAAGGCGACGAATGCCCCAGCACACCTCCGGGTCCGACCGGGCGGCGATCCCCCCAGCCGCCCGTGACGGTGGCAGCGTGCGGCCGCCCGCTCCCTCGACGCTCGACGAGCTGTGGCGGTCGTACAAGGCGACGGGAGACGAGCGGCTGCGGGAGCAGCTGATCCTGCACTACTCGCCCCTGGTGAAGTACGTGGCGGGGCGCGTCAGCGTCGGGCTGCCGCCCAATGTCGAGCAGGCCGACTTCGTCTCCTCCGGGGTCTTCGGGCTGATCGACGCGATCGAGAAGTTCGACCTCGACCGGGAGATCAAGTTCGAGACCTACGCGATCACCCGCATCCGGGGCGCGATGATCGACGAGCTGCGGGCGCTGGACTGGATCCCGCGGTCCGTGCGGCAGAAGGCGCGCAACGTGGAGCGGGCGTACGCGACCCTGGAGGCGCGGCTGCGGCGTACGCCGTCGGAGGGCGAGGTGGCCGCCGAGATGGGGATCGGCGTCGACGAACTCCACGCGGTGTTCAGCCAGTTGTCGCTGGCCAACGTGGTCGCTCTGGAGGAGCTGCTGCACGTCGGGGACGAGGGCGGCGACGGCCTCAGCTTCATGGACACCCTGGAGGACACCGCCGCCGACAATCCGGTGGAGGTGGCCGAGGACCGGGAGCTGCGGAGGTTCCTGGCGCGGGCGATCAACACCCTGCCCGACCGGGAGAAGACCGTCGTGACGCTCTACTACTACGAGGGGCTGACGCTCGCCGAGATCGGGAACGTGCTGGGCGTGACCGAGAGCCGGGTCAGTCAGATCCACACCAAGTCCGTGCTCCAACTGCGCGCGAAGCTGGCGAGCTTCGGGCGGTGACCGGGCCGGACGGGGCCGAGCGCGCACCATCACTCCCGCCGGGGGTGCCACGTCCGTAAAGTGGTCACGTGCCAAGGATTCGAGCGGCCTCCGTGGCCGAGCACCGGTCGATGCAGCGTGCCGCCCTGCTGGACGCGGCACGCTCCCTGCTGTCCGAGGGCGGGACGGAGGCGCTGACCTTCCCCGCGCTCGCCGAGCGGACGGGGCTCGCGCGTTCGTCCGTGTACGAGTACTTCCGGTCGCGGGCCGCCGTGGTCGAAGAACTGTGCGAGGTGGACTTCCCCGTGTGGGCGGCGGAGGTCGAGGCGGCGATGGCCGCGGCGGAGGGAGCCGAGGCCAAGATCGAGGCATATGTGCGGCGGCAGCTGGGGCTGGTGGGGGACCGGCGGCACCGGGCTGTGGTGGCGATCTCGGCGAGCGAGCTGGATGCGGGGGCTCGGGAGAAGATCCGGGCCGCGCACGGAGGGCTGGTCGCGATGATCGTGACGGCGTTGGGGGAGATGGGGCATGGCGAGCCCCGGTTGGCGGCGATGCTGGTGCAGGGGGTCGTGGACTCGGCCGTGCGGAGGATCGAGCTGGGGGCGGCGGAGACGCCGGAGGCGATCACCGAGGCAGCGGTGCGCATGGTGCTGCGGGGGGTGTGCGGCACTGGGGGAGGCACGACTGCCCGCGCCGAGAACCTGCCCTAGGAGGACAGGGGCAGTAGCCTCGACGGGCCCCGCCGCAGCAGCGACGGGGGCAACAGCGCCAAGGGGTTCAGGTACGTCCGGTCCCTTCGCAGGCCCCAGTGCACGCACGGTGTCGTGCAGTGGGAGCCCGTCGGCTCCACCGTGCCGATGACCTCGCCCGCGGTCACCTCCTCGCCCTTCGGGACCGAGGCCCGTACCGGTTCGTAGGTCGTTCTGAGGTCCGTGCCGGTCAGCTCCACGGACACGACACCCTTTCCCGCCACCCGGCCGGCGTACATCACCCGGCCGGCGGCCACCGCTCGTACCGGTGCGCCCGGTGCCGCCGCCAGGTCCACGCCTCGGTGGCCCCGGGCGTACGCCGTCACCGGGGGCTCCCAGCCCCGTAGGACCGCCGGACGCGTTCCCACCGGCCAGGTTCTGCCGATCGCCGGTACGGGTGGGGGAGGGGCGGCCGGCGGCGGTGGAGACGGGTCCGCCCACGCCACGGACGCCAGCAGGGCCGGCACCAGCAACAGCCCCAGGCCCGCGCATCGCTTCGTGTCCATGGGGAGAACCGTCCCGCGCGGGAGTCGATCCCGGCCGAGACCTGTGGACAACCTTCCGGTTGTGGAGAGCGGCGTCACCCGGTGGCCCGCGGGTCCCGTACACTTCTTCTGGCGATCCGGGTCACCGGGTCGACTTCGCACGCCCCGGTATCGGGGGCCGGCCACGGTCGGTTCTCCGGTATCCGCGCCCCTCGGTCCTTCGTGGCTCGGCGCACCGCGGGCGTCAGGCGCGGGAGCCGTCCGGCATCCGCGGCACAACCGAGAAACCCAAGGAGAACGGCCATGGCCGTCGTCACGATGCGGGAGCTGCTGGAGAGCGGCGTCCACTTCGGTCACCAGACCCGTCGCTGGAACCCGAAGATGAAGCGCTTCATCTTCACCGAGCGCAACGGCATCTACATCATCGACCTGCTCCAGTCGCTGTCGTACATCGACCGCGCCTACGAGTTCGTCAAGGAGACCGTCGCCCACGGCGGCACGGTCATGTTCGTCGGCACGAAGAAGCAGGCGCAGGAGGCCATCGCCGAGCAGGCCACCCGCGTCGGCATGCCCTACGTCAACCAGCGCTGGCTGGGCGGCATGCTCACCAACTTCTCGACCGTCTACAAGCGTCTGCAGCGCCTCAAGGAGCTCGAGCAGATCGACTTCGAGGACGTCGCCGCGTCCGGTCTGACCAAGAAGGAGCTTCTCGTGCTCTCGCGCGAGAAGGCCAAGCTGGAGAAGACCCTCGGTGGTATCCGTGAGATGTCCAAGGTTCCCAGCGCCGTCTGGATCGTGGACACCAAGAAGGAGCACATCGCGGTCGGCGAGGCCCGGAAGCTGAACATCCCGGTCGTCGCCATCCTCGACACGAACTGCGACCCCGACGAGGTCGACTACAAGATCCCGGGCAACGACGACGCGATCCGCTCCGTCACCCTGCTCACCCGCGTGATCGCCGACGCCGTCGCCGAGGGCCTCATCGCCCGTTCCGGCGTCGCCACCGGTGACAAGGGTGAGAAGGCCGCGGGCGAGCCGCTCGCCGAGTGGGAGCGCGACCTGCTCGAGGGCGAGAAGAAGGCCGAGGAGACCCCGGCCGCCGAGGCTCCGGCCGCCGAGGCTCCGGCTGCCGAGGCCGCCGAGGCGCCCGCCGAGGCTCCCGCCGCCGAGGCCCCGGCCGCGGACGCCGAGCAGGCCTGACCGTCCCGTCAGCGTCAAGGTTGACGGCGGGGGCGGTGACATGAAGTCCGCCCCCGCCGTTCACCCGTAGATCGGCGGCGTGTCAGCCGCTCCCCGCTCCCTGGGGACGGGGCAGACCCCCTGATCTTCGATCTTCCAGACTTCGAGAAAGATTCACAGACTCATGGCGAACTACACCGCCGCCGACGTCAAGAAGCTCCGTGAGCTCACGGGCGCCGGCATGATGGACTGCAAGAAGGCGCTGGACGAGGCCGAGGGCAACGTCGAGAAGGCCGTCGAGGCGCTCCGCATCAGGGGCCAGAAGGGCGTCGCCAAGCGCGAGGGCCGCTCCGCCGAGAACGGCGCCGTGGTCGCGATCATCGCCGACGACAACTCCTCCGGCGTCCTGGTCGAGCTGAAGTGCGAGACGGACTTCGTCGCCAAGGGCGACAAGTTCCAGGCCGTGGCCAACGCCATCGCCGAGCACGTCGCCAAGACCTCCCCGGCCGACCTCGAGGCGCTGCTCGGCTCCGAGATCGAGGCCGGCAAGACCGTCCAGGCGTTCGTGGACGAGGCCAACGCCAACCTCGGCGAGAAGATCGTCCTGGACCGCTACGCGCAGTTCGACGACGGTTTCGTCTCCGCGTACCTGCACCGCACGATGCCCGACCTGCCCCCGCAGATCGGTGTCCTCGTCGAGCTGGACAAGCCGAACGCCGAGGTCGCCAAGGGCGTCGCCCAGCACATCGCCGCCTTCGCGCCGAAGTACCTCTCCAAGGAGGACGTGCCGGCCGAGGTCGTCGAGTCCGAGCGCCGCATCGCCGAGGAGACCACCCGCGCCGAGGGCAAGCCCGAGGCCGCGATCGCCAAGATCGTCGAGGGTCGCCTCAACGGCTTCTTCAAGGACGCGACGCTGCTCGGTCAGCCGTACGCGCTCGACAACAAGAAGTCCGTCCAGAAGGTCCTGGACGAGGCCGGTGTCACCCTGAAGCGCTTCTCGCGCATCAAGGTCGGCATCTGAGTCCGTACCGCGACGGACGCCCGGCCGCTATAGGGTCGTAAGCAGTCGTCCCGGTACGCCGTCACGCGCGCGTGCGTGATGGACGACAGCAGATCTGACGAGGAGGCCATTGCCGCGCATGGGTTGCGAAGGACACCCGACCGGCAATGGCCTTCTTCGTATGTGCACCACGTGAAAGAGGCGGGATCTCCCATGACCACCAAGGCCCAGAAGAGCGACGACGGCAAAGTACGCGGCCGGTTTCTGCTGAAGCTGTCCGGAGAGGCGTTCGCCGGTGGCGGGGGCCTGGGCGTGGACCCCGACGTGGTGCACAAGATCGCCCGTGAGATCGCGGCCGTCGTGCGCGACGGGGCGGAGATCGCGGTCGTCATCGGCGGCGGCAACTTCTTCCGCGGCGCCGAACTCCAGGTGCGCGGCATGGACCGGGCCCGCTCGGACTACATGGGCATGCTCGGCACGGTCATGAACTGCCTCGCTCTCCAGGACTTCCTGGAGAAGGAGGGCATCGACAGCCGCGTCCAGACCGCCATCACCATGGGCCAGGTCGCCGAGCCGTACATCCCGCTGCGCGCCGTGCGCCACCTGGAGAAGGGCCGCGTCGTGATCTTCGGCGCCGGTATGGGCATGCCCTACTTCTCCACCGACACCACCGCCGCCCAGCGCGCCCTGGAGATCGACGCCGAGGCGCTGCTGATGGGCAAGAACGGGGTCGACGGCGTGTACGACTCCGACCCCAAGACCAACCCGGAGGCCGTCAAGTTCGACGCCCTCGGCTACGGCGAGGTCATCACGCGCGACCTCAAGGTCGCCGACGCCACCGCCGTCACGCTGTGCCGCGACAACAAGCTTCCGATCCTCGTTTTCGAGCTTCTGGCCGAGGGCAATATCGCTCGCGCCGTCAAGGGTGAGAAGATCGGCACGCTTGTGGGTGAGCAGGACAGCCGGGCCTGACCGGAAAACCCCCCGGGTTCGCACGACAACCCGTGACCGGGGGACGGACCCTGGTCGGAGGATGGACAATGTCCTGCCGGTCGGGAACCGTGCAGGAAGAAGACGCGACGCAGCCGGCCGCCGCCACCGACAGGGAACCGCAGCCGGGCCTTACTCAAGACACGCAGGAGCAAGTGGTGATCGAAGAGACCCTCCTCGAGGCCGAGGAGAAGATGGAGAAGGCCGTCGTGGTCGCCAAGGAGGACTTCGCCGCGATCCGCACCGGCCGTGCGCACCCGGCGATGTTCAACAAGATCGTGGCCGACTACTACGGCGCGCCGACGCCGATCAACCAGCTGGCTTCGTTCTCCGTGCCGGAGCCGCGCATGGCGGTCGTCACCCCGTTCGACAAGACGGCGCTGCGCAACATCGAGCAGGCGATCCGTGACTCCGACCTGGGCGTCAACCCGAGCAACGACGGCAACATCATCCGGGTGGTGTTCCCCGAGCTCACCGAGGAGCGCCGCCGCGACTACATCAAGGTCGCCAAGAGCAAGGCGGAGGACTCCCGGGTGTCCATCCGTTCCGTGCGCCGCAAGGCCAAGGACGCGATCGACAAGCTCGTCAAGGACGGCGAGGTCGGCGAGGACGAGGGCCGCCGTGCGGAGAAGGAGCTCGACGACACCACCGCGAAGTACGTCGCTCAGGTGGACGAGCTCCTGAAGCACAAGGAAGCGGAGCTGCTCGAGGTCTGATGAACGACTCTTCCTGGGGTTCTCCGCCGCAAGCCGGGTCACAGGCCGGGTACTGGGGGCCCATCGACCAGGGACCTGTCCAGGGGGCTGCCCCGGCGGGTCCCGCGTACGATGCGCCTGAGGCGCAGCAGACTCGCCCCATGCCCATCGTCCCCGACCTACCCGCTCACGGCGGAGACCAGGATGACGACAGGGGGGCCGCTCGGCTGGGCGGCCCCTTGTTCCACGACGAGCCGTACGGCAGCGCCGCTCACGGCGACCACACACCGTCGGCACGGCCCCATGCGGCGGTGCCGCAGAATCCGGAGCCCATGCCCGACGCCCCTCAGCCGGCGCCCGCACCGCAGAAGAAGAGCGCGGGCCGAGACCTGAGCGCGGCCATAGGGGTCGGGGTCGGGCTCGGTGCGCTGATCGTCGTGTCGCTGTTCATCGTCAAGGCCGTGTTCGTCGGTGTGATAGCGGTCGCCGTCGTCGTGGGTCTGTGGGAGCTGACCAGCAGGCTGCAGGAGCGCAAGGAGATCAAGGCACCGCTCGTGCCGCTGGCGCTCGGCGGCGCCGCGATGGTCGTCGCCGGATACGTCAGGGGACCCGAGGGCGCCTGGGTCGCCATGGCCCTGACCGCGCTCGCGGTCCTGGTCTGGCGGATGACCGAGCCGCCGGAGGGCTACCTCAAGGACGTCACGGCCGGCGTCTTCGCGGCCTTCTACGTCCCGTTCCTGGCCACCTTCGTCGCCCTGATGCTCACCGCCGACGACGGCCCGCGGCGCGTGCTGACGTTCCTGCTGCTCACGGTCGTCAGCGACACCGGCGCGTACGCCGTCGGCTGGCGCTTCGGCAAGCACAAGCTCGCCCCGCGCATCAGTCCCGGCAAGACCCGCGAGGGCCTGCTGGGCGCCGTGTCGTTCGCGATGGTCGTGGGCGCGCTGTGCATGCAGTTCCTGATCGACGACGGCACCTGGTGGCAGGGTCTGCTGCTCGGCCTCGCGGTCGCGGCCAGCGCCACGCTCGGCGACCTCGGCGAGTCCATGATCAAGCGGGACCTGGGCATCAAGGACATGGGCACCCTGCTCCCCGGTCACGGCGGCATCATGGACCGTCTGGACTCGCTCCTGCCGACGGCTCCCGTCGTATGGCTGTTGCTCGTGCTGTTCGTGGGCTCCGGCTGACCGTCCGCACGCCACGGTTTTTCGCGGGCCCCCGTCCTGGTCGCTCAGGGCGGGGGCCCGCTGCCGTGGCCCGGTGGGCGGGTGAGTGGGACGATTCCCATGGAAGGCCTCACAGGGGGGATCGCCCTGAAAGGGGGCGGGCGTCATGTCCGACTTCCGCGAATCGATCGACGTCGACCGCAGTCCCGAAGAGGTGTGGGCGTACCTGAACGACCCGTCCCACCTGCCCGAATGGCAGGCGAGCGCGGTCTCGGCGGAGCCGCTCGACCCCGGCCCGATCGGTGTCGGCTCCCGAGTACGGATCACCCGGCACGTCGGCCGCCGGGAGATCCCGATGACCATGGAGTACACCGAGTACGAGCCGCCGTACGTCTGGGGTCTGCAAGGCGTCGACGGCCCCATCCGCGGTCATGTCCACGGTGAGATCGACCCGCTCGACGAGGGCCGCCGGTCCCGCGTGACCATGGAGGTCGACTTCGAGGGCAAGGGCATCGGCAAGGTCCTGCTCCCTCTGGTCGTCCGCCCCCAGATGCGCAAGGAGCTGCCGCTCAACGAACGGCTGCTGAAGGACCGACTGGAGCACCGCACGGCATAGACCGGCTGGGCGCCGGAGTGGATCCGAAGGGCTTCCCGACGGCCGGCGGCGACCTGGTCCGGGGGACCCGATCCGTCGAGAACGTCCTGCTCTTCGCCCTGGCCCCCGCGCTTCTGCTCGTCGGGGCGTTCAGGGGATGGGGTGGTCCTCGTGGCAGCGGCTGCTCGCGGGCGCGGGGGCCTCGCCCCGGCGCCCGGCGCCGTCGCGGCGACCGAGGGACGCGGCGGCACAGGCGCTCCTGACACGGTACGGGCTCGGCGCCGGGGGCACCCGATTGGATCTGCGACACTGGTACGGCCATGCCTAAGCCCGGAGAACTCACATTCGTAGCCCCCCGCGGAGCCAAGAAGCCGCCGCGGCACCTTGCCGACCTCTCGCCTGCCGAGCGGAAGGACGCCGTCGCGGAGATCGGTGAGAAGCCGTTCCGTGCCAAGCAGCTCTCGCAGCACTACTTCGCGCGGTACGCGCACGATCCGGCGGAGTGGACCGACATCCCGGCCGGCTCGCGCGGCAAGCTGCAGGAGGCCCTGCTGCCCGAGCTGATGACCGTCGTACGGCATCTGTCGACCGACCAGGGCACCACCCGCAAGACGCTGTGGCGGCTGTTCGACGGGACGCTCGTCGAGTCGGTGCTGATGCGGTACCCGGACCGGGTGACCATGTGCATCAGCTCGCAGGCGGGGTGCGGGATGAACTGCCCGTTCTGCGCCACCGGACAGGCGGGGCTCGATCGGAATCTCTCGACCGCCGAGATCGTGCATCAGATCGTCGACGGGATGCGGGCGCTGCGGGACGGAGAGGTTCCCGGCGGGCCGGCCCGGCTCTCCAACATCGTCTTCATGGGGATGGGCGAGCCCCTCGCCAACTACAAGCGGGTCGTCGGTGCGATCCGGGCGCTCACGGACCCGGCGCCGGACGGGCTCGGGCTGTCGCAGCGTGGCATCACCGTGTCGACGGTCGGCCTGGTGCCCGCCATCCACCGGTTCGCCGACGAGGGCTTCAAGTGCCGGCTCGCCATCTCGCTGCACGCGCCGGACGACGAGCTGCGCGACACCCTCGTCCCCGTGAACACGCGGTGGAAGGTGCGCGAGGTGCTCGACGCGGGCTTTGAGTACGTCGAGAAGTCGGGCCGTCGGCTCTCCATCGAGTACGCCCTCATCCGCGACATCAACGACCAGGCGTGGCGCGGTGACCGGCTCGGCCGGCTGCTCAGGGGCAAGCCCGTGCACGTCAATCTCATTCCGCTGAACCCGACCCCGGGCTCGAAGTGGACCGCGTCCCGTCCCGAGGACGAGAAGGCGTTCGTCGAGGCCATCGCGGCGCACGGGGTGCCGGTCACCGTCCGGGACACCCGTGGCCAGGAGATCGACGGAGCCTGTGGTCAGCTGGCCGCCACCGAGCGGTAAAATCTGGCCACGTCCACATATCTTCATATTCCGACAGGGGAGCGCCACAGCGCTGAGAGTGCGGCGAACGGGCCGCAGACCCTCTGAACCTCGCCCAGGTCATTCTGGGTAGGAAGTTCGGTCACCACTCAAGCTGTTGTGCCCTGCCCGGGCGTCCCCGGGCGGGGCCGCGTTCTTCCTGGCCAACCCCAGGAGGACATCCAGTGCACACCAAGACCTTCGTGGCGGCGACGGTCGGCCTCGGCCTGCTCACGCTGTCCGCGTGCGGGTCGTCCGACGCCAAGAGCCCGGCGGACTCCAAGACCGTCACCCTCGTCAGCCACGACTCGTGGGCCGCCTCCAAGAGCGTGCTCGCCGCCTTCGAGAAGGAGTCCGGGTACAAGGTCAAGGTCCTCACGGACGGCGACGCCGGGCAGGCCGTCAACAAGGCCATCCTCACCAAGGACAACCCGCAGGGCGATGTCTTCTTCGGCGTCGACAACACCCTCCTCTCCCGCGCCCTCGACAACGGCCTGTTCCAGTCGTACGCGGCCAAGGGGCTCGACCAGGTCGGCAGCGCGTACCAGCTGGACGCCGGCAAGCACCGGGTCACGCCGATCGACTACGGCGACATCTGCGTCAACTACGACAAGAAGTACTTCGCCGACCACGAGCTGACCCCGCCGGCCACCTTCGCCGACCTGGTGAAGCCCGCGTACAAGAACCTCCTGGTCACCGAGAACGCCTCCACCTCCTCGCCCGGCCTCGGCTTCCTGCTCGGTACGGCCGCCCGGTACGGGGACGGGGGCGCCTCCGGCTCGAGCGGAGCCGAGAGCGGGGGAGGCTGGGAAGAGTACTGGAAGCAGCTCAAGGCCAACGGTGTGAAGGTGGTCGACGGCTGGGAGCAGGCCTACAACGAGGAGTTCTCGGGGTCGGCCGGCGGCAAGAAGGCCAAGGCGGACCGGCCGCTCGTCGTGTCCTACGCCTCCTCGCCGCCCGCCGAGGTGATCTACGGCGACCCCAGGCCCAGCACCGCCCCGACCGGGGTCGCGGCCGGGACCTGCTTCCGGCAGATCGAGTTCGCCGGGCTGCTGAGCAACGCGC
The DNA here is from genome assembly GCF_044465285.1 of Streptomyces sp. NPDC049687. Classification (NCBI taxonomy): domain Bacteria; kingdom Bacillati; phylum Actinomycetota; class Actinomycetes; order Kitasatosporales; family Streptomycetaceae; genus Streptomyces; species Streptomyces sp. NPDC049687. Next base: position 142,419 of record NZ_JBITLN010000012.1, on the reverse strand, counting down.
GCAACAGCGCGGGCGGCAAGGCGCTCATCGACTTCCTGATCACCAGGAAGTTCCAGGAGGACATGCCGCTCAACATGTTCGTCTACCCGGTGGTGGAGGGCGCGAGCGTGCCCGCCGAGTTCACGAAGTACGGGCCCGCCGCCAAGGACCCCGAGACCATGGACCCGGCGGAGATCGCCGACCACCGCGACCAGTGGGTCAAGTCGTGGACCTCGCTCGTACTGAAGTAGCCCCGGCCGAAAGGCCTTCCGGGAGCGCGGCGCGGCTCGGGCTCATGGTCCTGCCCGTCGCGTTCTTCGGGCTGTTCTTCGCCTACCCCGTCGCCGCGATCGTCGCGCGCGGGCTGCGGGTCGACGGGGTGTGGCAGCTCGGGCGGCTGACGGAGGTACTGGGCCAGTCCGACATCCGGCACGTCCTGTGGTTCACCACCTGGCAGGCGCTCGCCTCCACCGCGCTCACCCTGCTGGTCGCCCTGCCGGGCGCGTATGTCTTCGCCCGGCTCGACTTCCCGGGCAAGCAGCTGCTGCGGGCCGTGGTCACCGTCCCGTTCGTGCTGCCGACGGTCGTCGTCGGTACGGCGTTCCTCGCGCTCGTCGGACGCGGCGGGCTCCTCGACGAGCTGTGGGGCGTACGCCTCGACACGACCGTGTGGGCGATCCTGCTCGCACACGTGTTCTTCAACTACGCGGTGGTCGTCCGGACGGTCGGCGGGCTGTGGGCCCAGCTCGACCCCAGGCAGGAGGAGGCCGCGCGGATGCTGGGCGCCTCACGCCGAAGGGCCTGGCGCACGGTCACGCTCCCCGCCCTCGGGCCCGCCGTGGCAGCCGCCGCGCTGATGGTCTTCCTCTTCACCTTCACCTCCTTCGGCGTGGTCCAGATCCTCGGCGGACCCACCTTCTCCACCCTCGAGGTGGAGATCTACCGGCAGACCTCCGAGATCTTCGACCTGTCCACGGCCGCCGTCCTGACGATCGTCCAGTTCGTGGCCGTGGGCGCGATCCTCGCCGTGCACGCCTGGACCGTACGGCGGCGGGAGACCGCGCTGCGGCTGGTGGACGCGAACATGACCGCCCGGCGGCCGTACGGGGCGGGGCAGTGGGCGCTGCTGGCCGGGGTGCTCGCGAGCATCGCCGTGCTGCTGGTGCTGCCGCTCGCCGTACTCGTGCAGCGGTCCCTGGACGCGCCCGGCTTCGCCTACTACCGGGCGCTGGCCGACGAGGAGGGCAATGTCTTCCTGGTCCCGCCGATCGAGGCGGTCGGCAACTCGCTGGAGTACGCCGTCGCCGCGACCGCGATCGCGGTGGTGATCGGCGGGCTGGCCGCGGCCGCGCTCACCCGGCGGGACGCCGGGCGGCTCGTCCGCGGCTTCGACGCGCTGCTGATGCTGCCGCTGGGCGTGTCCGCGGTGACCGTCGGCTTCGGGTTCCTGATCGCGCTGGACGAGCCTCCGCTGGACCTGCGGAGCAGCTGGATCCTCGTTCCCCTCGCCCAGGCGCTGGTCGGGGTCCCCTTCGTGGTACGGACGATGCTGCCCGTGCTGCGGGCGGTGGACCACCGGCTGCGGGAGGCGGCGGCCGTCCTCGGGGCGTCTCCCTGGCGGGTGTGGCGGGAGGTGGACCTGCCGATGGTGCGGCGGGCGCTGCTCGTCGCGGCCGGGTTCGCCTTCGCGGTGTCACTGGGGGAGTTCGGGGCGACCGTGTTCATCGCGCGGCCCGACAACCCGACGCTGCCGGTGGCGGTGGCGCGGCTCCTCGGCCGGGCCGGTGAGCTCAACTACGGGCAGGCGATGGCCCTGTCGACGATTCTGATGGTGGTGTGCGCGGTGGCCCTGCTGGTGCTGGAGCGGCTGCGGGCCGACCGGACGGGGGAGTTCTGATGCCACCAGCACTTGTGTCACCGGCTCCGGCGCCACCCGCTGCTGTGCCGCTGCTCGAACTGGAGTGTGGGACGGTGCGGTTCGGTGGCCGGGCGGTGCTCGACGCCGTGGATCTGGGGGTCGCCGAGCACGAGGTGGTGTGCGTGCTCGGGCCGAGCGGCAGCGGCAAGTCGACGCTGCTGCGGGCGGTCGCCGGGCTCCAGCCCCTGGACGCGGGGCGGGTGTTGCTGGACGGGCGCGATCAGGCCGGGGTGCCCGCGCACAAGCGGGAACTCGGGCTGATGTTCCAGGACCATCAGCTGTTCCCGCAGCGGGACGTGGGCGGCAATGTGGCGTTCGGGCTGCGCATGCACGGGGCCGGCAAGAAGGAACAGGATCAGCGGGTAAGGGAGTTGCTCGACCTGGTCGGTCTTCCCGGCGCCGCCCGCCGGGCCGTCGCCGCGCTCTCCGGCGGCGAGCAGCAGCGCGTCGCACTGGCCCGCGCCCTCGCGCCGCGCCCCCGGCTGCTGATGCTCGACGAGCCGCTGGGCCAGCTGGACCGTTCGCTGCGGGAACGGCTGGTCGTCGAACTGCGCGAACTCTTCGGGCGGTTGGGCACCACGGTCCTCGCGGTCACCCACGACCAGGGTGAGGCGTTCGCGCTGGCCGACCGGGTCGTGGTGATGCGGGAGGGACGGATCGCCCAGTCCGGTACGCCTCTTGAGGTGTGGCAGCGGCCGGCGGACGCGTTCGTGGCCCGTTTCCTCGGCTTCGAGAACGTGGTGGAGGCGGCTGTCGCCGACGAGGTGGCGGTCACGCCCTGGGGCAAGGTGCCGGTGCCGGACGGCTCCCCGCAGGGGCAGCGCACGCTGCTCGTCCGGCCGGCCGGCGTCCGTCTGGTCGCCGCCGACGAGGGCCTGCGCTGCACGGTCGCCGCCCGCACGTTCAAGGGCACCCATGTCGCCGTCCACCTCCAGCCGCAGGGCGCGCCGCGGCTGGAGGCGGCGTGTGCGCTGCGCGAGGCGCCGGAGGTCGGGGACGGGGTCGGGGTGGTGTTCGACGCGACCGAGACCGTGGTGCTCGACTGAGGGCCCGCCCCGGAGAGGGACGGGCCGGGAGGTCAGCGGTTGCCGGAGCCGCGGCGGCGCATGCCGAAGAACACCGCTCCGCCGCCCACGACGACCAGCAGGGCCGCGATGCCCGCGATCAGACCGGTGTTGGAGCTGGCGCCGGTCTCGGCGAGGTTGGACTCCTGGGCCGCGGCCGACGGGGCGTTGCTCGCGGAGGGTGCGGACGCCGCGCTGTCGCTCGCCGAGTCCGACGGGCTGGGCGACGTGGTGTCGGCCGGGGTGGAGGCGGAGTCCGAGGGGCTCTCCGAGTCCGACGGGGCGGTGGACGGGGAGGAGGTGTCCTCGGCCGTGCAGGCCGTGGCCGGGGTGGTCAGGTTGCCCTTGATGTCCGCGTCGACCAGGACCTTGTCCTTCTTGGTGGCCTTGATGTGGATCCGGTATTCCGCGTTCGGCTCCCAGTCCTCGTCGAAGGTGACGGTGACGCCCTTCTTGGAGCCCTCGACCGTCGCCTCGCCGACCTGCCGCAGGTCGGCGCCGTTGTTCTCGAGGAAGACGGTGACGACGGCCGGGGTGCCCGACGGGTCCTTGTCGGTGACGGTGATGACGCCCTTGGCGCCGTCACACCCGGCGGCGGCGGAGAACTCGCCTATCTCGCAGGCCAGCGCGGTGCCGGCGGCACTGAACGCGAGGGCGGCGGAGGCGGCGGCGACACCGAGGAAACGCACCGGACGGGCGGCGGTACGGCGGGAAAGGGACACGTTTGTCCTTTACGGGGAAGCGCAACTGCGGGGGGTGGAGGGGGAGATGGCGCCCCCGGTGATGCCGAGTGCGTCACCATCCCCAGCAGACTCACAGGTCTATAAGCGTTACATAAGAAGTGTCAATGCGAGGACCCCTCTGAGCCGTTGGCTTTGCCCGTTTATTAACCACCGAGACGTTTCAATGCCTCCGGAGCCTCCTCGATCCGGTCAACCAGGGCGATACGGGACTCCATCGACCGCTCCCGGGCGAGTGACCGCAAGAGCGGCCAGGCCGGCAGGCGTTCCGTCCAGTGCGCCCGGTCCACGAGCACCATCGGCGTCGGCTCGCCCCGCGATCCATAGTAGTTGGGCGTCGTGTTGTCGAAGATTTCCTGTACGGTCCCGGCGGCGCCCGGCAGGAAGACCACACCGGCGTCGCAGCGGGCCAGCAGGCCGTCCTCGCGGATGGCGTTGGAGAAGTACTTGGCGATGTGCGCGGCGAACGGGTTCGGCGGCTCGTGGCCGTAGAACCAGGTCGGGATGCCGACCGAGGGGCCGCCGCCCGGCCAGTTGGCCCGTACCTCGAAGGCGGCCCGCGCCCAGTCGGTGACCGACGGCGTGAACGTCGGTGCCTTGGCGAGCAGGCGCAGCGCGTCGGCGAGCATCGCGTCGTCGAAGGGGGCGGCGTACGCGCCGAGGTTCGCCGCCTCCATCGCGCCGGGACCGCCGCCCGTCGCGACGGTGAGTCCGGCGCGGGCGAGTTCACGGCCGAGGCGGGCCGCGCCGGCGTACGCCTCCGTGCCGCGCGCCATGGCGTGCCCGCCCATCACGCCCACCACCCGGGCGCCGACGAGCAGTTCGTCGAGCGCGTCGGACACGGCGTCGTCGTGGATCGAGCGGAGCATCGAGCCGAATATGTCGCCGTCGGACTTCGTCTGCTGGAACCAGGCGTAGGTCAGGGCGTCCGGGGTCGCCTCGTAGCCCTCGTCGAGGGAGTCGAAGAGCTCGTCGGGGGAGTAGACGAAGCCGCGGTACGGGTCGAAGGACAGACCCGGTACGGGCGGGAGGACCAGGGCGCCGGAGGCGCGCGCCTTCGCCGCGGCCTCGGGGCCCATCGGGCAGCCGAGGAAGACGGCGCCCGAGGTGTCCAGGGCGAGCAGGACCTCCGTACGGTCCGTCAGATCGACGGCCTGGACACGGAAGTGGGAGAGCGTGCCGTGGTCCCGGATCACCTCGTCGAACTCGGGGAGGGACTCGATCTCACGGTCGTGGGAACCGTCGAACGGCTGGGCGGGTGTCGTCGGATGCACCCGCCCATGCTAGTTACCGACTTGGGCCGCCGCGGTTCAGCTCTCGATGGCCGACGGGTCCATCCAGACGACCTCCCAGGTGTGGCCGTCGAGGTCGTCGAAGGAACGGCCGTACATGAAGCCCATGTCCTGGGTCTGGCCGGCCGGGGAGCCGCCGAGCGCGAGCGCCTTGTCGACCAGCTCGTCGACCTTCTCGCGGCTCTCGGCGCTCAGCGCGATCAGGACCTCGCTGGTCTTCGAGGCGTCCGCGATCTCCTTCTTGGTGAAGGTGGCGTAGAACGGCTTGGTGAGCAGCATCGCGACGATCGTGTCGCTGATGACCACGGAGGTCGCGTTGTCGTCGCTGAACTGGGGATTGATCGTGTAGCCCAGCTCCGTGAAGAACTTCTTCGAGGCCTCGAGGTCGTTCACGGGCAGGTTGACGAAGATCATCTGCTGGTAGGCGGGGGTGGTCATCGAGTCTCTCCCAACGGGTGCGTGCTGTGTGCTCGGTGCGTGCTGTTCGGTGGGGTAGACCCGGGGGTCGCGCGGAACTCATCGGTGGGCGCGATCCTTTTTTGCGCGGTCCTCAGCGGGCCAGCGGCAGCGACGCGAGTTCCGCCACCACCGCGGTCAGGGGGACGAAGAGGGTCAGGAGGGCGCCGGTGCGCATCGCGGCGGCGGTGCGGAGGGTCCTGGTGGGGGCTCCCAGGCGGAGCAGGGCGGCGGTGGTGGCGGCCCGGGCCTGTCTGGCCTCCACCGCGGCGGTGAGGAGGGTGGCGATCGTGCAGCCCGCCACGACCGTCGCGCCGAGGGTGGTGAGGGGGCCGGAGGATGGGTCGGCGGGGTCGTACAGGGCGGCCATCGTGTACGCGCCCGAGGCGACCGCGCAGACCACGCCGAGCGGGCGGCCGATGCGGGACGCCTCCTCCATGAGGCCGCGGCCCGCGAGGAGGCGGAGGGCGCCGGGGCGGGCGGCTTGCAGGAGGCGGCCGCACAGGTGGGTGAGGCCGGGGCCGGCCAGGGCGAGGCCAAGGGCGGTGAGGGTCCAGCCGAGGAGGACCGCCGTGGGGGCGGTGGGGAGGCCGGTGGGCAGGGGGAGGGGGGCGGCGGTGGTCGTGCGGCTGGCGTAGCCCTCCACGGCCAGGCCGGCGGCGAGCAGGGCCGCGCCCCAGGGGAGGGCGGTGGGGTTGAGGGGCGGTGGGTCGGGCAGCGGGGCCGGGGTGTGCTCGGTGCCGTTGACGGGGGCTGAGGGCTGGGTCGGGGTGTCCTCCCCGCTCCCGGCTTCGCGGGCGCCGCCGGCCGGCCGGGCGCCGGACCTTCCGTACGTCCCGAAGCGCTCCCTGGTTTCCTGCCTGCCGAACGACCCGAAACCGCCGAACAGCCTCGGTGCCGCCTGGGCCGCCAGGAAGGCGTCTCTCGGGCGGAGCATCAGGGCCACGGACACCGATGCCGTTACGGGGACCAGGGACAGCAGGGTCAGGGCCGCCGGTAGGGGCAAGGGGCGGTCCGCTGCCAGGAAGTCCGCTGCCGCGCCGTCGAAGGGCATGCCCGTGAGGTCGCCGCGCAGGTGGAGGAAGAAGAGGAGGGCCAGCAGGGAGCCGAGGAGGGTGGAGAGGGCGGTGGTCGTGGCCGAGACGGCCATCAGCCGGGCCGGGCCGAGGCCGATCGCCGCCAGGCCGGGGCGTGGGCGGGTGCCGGGGTCCGTGCGGGCGACGGCGAGGGCGAGGTGGACCGTCGCGGACAGGGGGACCGTGCACCAGGCCAGACGGAGGAGGGAGGCCGGTGAGGCCTCCGGGTGGGCCAGGGCGTGGCCGAGGGCGGAGAGGAGGAGGAAGCCGGTGGCCGCCGAGGCCGCCGCCACCAGGAGGCGGCGCAGCTGGACGGCGGGGTGGGCGCTGCGGGTCAGACGGAGAGCGAGCACGCGGCCCCCTGGCCTTCCGGCTCGGCCCCCCGACTGCCTGCCCCGACTCCGTGGCCCTGCGGCGTGCGGTCCCGGCCGTCCGGCCGTGGTTCCCCGGCCTGCTGGGCGGCTTCCCGGCTTTGCGGCGCGTCCTCCCGGCCCTGCGGTCCGGTCCCCTGGCCCGTGGGGCGAGTGCTCCGGTCTTCCGGGTCTGTCGGTGGGGGGAGGTGGACCGTGGTGATGCGGCGGCCGTCCAGGAGGGAGATGCGGCGGTCGGCCAGGGCCGCGGTGTCCGGGTCGTGGGTGGCCAGCACGACCGTGATGCCGTGGGAGCGGGCCGCCGTGGTGAGGGTGCGCAGGACGTGGGCCCGGTCGGCGCGGTGCAGGGGGGCCGTGGGTTCGTCCGCGAAGAGGATCGAGGGGGCGGGGGCCAGTGCGCGGGTGATGCACACGCGCTGGCGTTCCGCCTGGGTGAGTTCATGGGGGCGGCATCGGGACTTGTCGCCGATGTCGAGGCGTTCCAGCCACTCCAGCGCGGCGACCTTGGCGCGACGGCGGCTGGTGCCGCGCAGCATCAGGGGGAGGGCCGCGTTCTCCCAGACGTTCAGTTCGGGGACGAGGACCGGCGCCGGGTCGATCCAGCCGAAGCGGTCGCGCCGCAGCCGCTCGCGGGCCATCGGCCCCATGGTGTGCACCGCCACGCTGTTGAACCAGACCTCGCCGCGCTGGGTGGGCACCAGGCCGGACAGGCAGTGCAGCAGAGTCGTCTTGCCGCTGCCGCGCGGGCCGCTGACGGCGAGGATCTCGCCCTCCCGCACGCCCAGCGTGACACCGCCGAGCGCCGGTGAGCCGTCGCGGTGCGTGAAGTGCAGCGAGCGTGCCCAGAGCACGTCGTTGTCCGGCGGGGCCTCCATGGGCGTACACCTCGGTTCAGATCCGTAATACCGTGCCGATCCCCCGTCCGGGGGAACGAAGGCAGGGCCGATGGGTCACGAGCACGCTAGGCAGGCCGGAGGGGCGGGCCGGACAGCACACGGCCCCGGGCCGCCGTTTCTCACTCGAACGGCAGACTCCGGGGCCGGTGTTGATCACAGGGTCAGCTGATCACAGCTTCGTCCACGCCTCCGTCAGCGTCGCGCGCAGGATCTGCTCGATCTCGTCGAACGTCCCCTGGTCGGAGATCAGCGGCGGGGCGAGCTGGACGACCGGGTCACCGCGGTCGTCGGCACGGCAGTAGAGGCCGTTGTCGTACAGAGCCTTGGAGAGGAAGCCGTACAGGACGCGCTCGGTCTCCTCGTCGTTGAAGGACTCCTTCGTCGCCTTGTCCTTGACCAGCTCGATGCCGTAGAAGAAGCCGTTGCCGCGGACGTCACCGACGATCGGCAGGTCGTGGAGCTTCTCCAGGGTGGCGCGGAAGGCGCCCTCGTTGTCGAGGACGTGCTGGTTGAGGTTCTCGCGCTCGAACAGGTCGAGGTTCGCCAGGCCAACCGCGGCCGACACCGGGTGGCCGCCGAAGGTGTAGCCGTGCAGGAAGGTGTTGTCGCCCTTGTAGAAGGGCTCGGCGAGGCGGTCGGAGATGATGCAGGCGCCTATGGGGGAGTAGCCGGACGTCATGCCCTTGGCGCAGGTGATCATGTCCGGGACGTAGCCGAACTTGTCGCAGGCGAACATCGTGCCCAGCCGGCCGAAGGCGCAGATGACCTCGTCCGAGACGAGCAGGACGTCGTACTGGTCGCAGATCTCGCGCACCCGCCGGAAGTAGCCGGGCGGGGGCGGGAAGCAGCCGCCGGCGTTCTGGACGGGCTCCAGGAAGACCGCGGCGACGGTGTCCGGGCCCTCGAAGAGGATCTGCTGCTCGATCTGGTCGGCGGCCCAGCGGCCGAAGGCCTCGGGGTCGTCGCCGAAGATCGGGGCGCGGTAGATGTTGGTGTTCGGGACCTTGTGGGCGCCGGGGACGAGCGGCTCGAAGGGGGCCTTCAGGGCCGGCAGGCCGGTGATGGACAGGGCGCCCTGCGGGGTGCCGTGGTAGGCGACCGCCCGGGAGATGACCTTGTACTTGGTCGGCTTGCCCTGGAGCTTGAAGTACTGCTTGGCCAGCTTCCAGGCGGTCTCGACGGCCTCGCCGCCGCCGGTGGTGAAGAAGACCTTGTTGAGGTCGCCCGGCGCGTGGTCCGCGAGGCGCTCCGCGAGTTCCACGGCCTTGGGGTGGGCGTAGGACCAGACCGGGAAGAACGCCAGCTCCTGGGCCTGCTTGAAGGCGGTCTCCGCCAGCTCCGTACGGCCGTGACCGGCCTGGACCACGAACAGGCCCGCGAGACCGTCGAGGTAGCGCTTGCCCTTGTCGTCGTAGATGTAGGTGCCCTCGCCCCGGACGATGGTCGGGACCGGCGAGTTCTCGTACGAGGACATGCGGGTGAAGTGCATCCACAGGTGGTCGTACGCGGTGCGGCTGAGGTCCTTGGTGCTCACGGTTATCGGGTCCTCACGGTTATCGGGTTCCCCACATGTAGGTCTGCTTCTTCAGCTTCAGATAGACGAAGCTCTCGGTGGAGCGCACGCCGGGCAGGGCGCGGATGCGTTTGTTGATGACGTCCAGCAGGTGGTCGTCGTCCTCGCAGACGATCTCGGCGAGGATGTCGAACGAGCCCGCGGTCATCACCACGTACTCGACCTCGGGCATGTCGCTGAGCGATTCCGCGATGGACTCCACATCGCCCTCGATGTTGATCCCGACCATCGCCTGCCGGCGGAAGCCCACGGTGAGCGGGTCCGTGACGGCGACGATCTGCATCACGCCCTGGTCGAGCAGCTTCTGGACGCGCTGGCGCACGGCCGCCTCGGAGAGGCCGACCGCCTTGCCGATCGCGGCGTACGGCCGTCGGCCGTCCTCCTGGAGCTGTTCGATGATGGCGAGGCTGACGGCATCCAGGTGGGGGGTGCTGCCGTTCCTGGACTCGCGGGAGTCCCTGTGCTCTGCGCTTCGACTGGCCACGGCCTCACTGTGCACGACACCTCGACAGTTCCGCAAGGTTGAGGCGATGAAATTCGTTGTTTACGTGACTGAGATCTGCGGATTCCGCAGTCGACACGGGATCGGGGGTGTTGAAAACGTGGGCGGGCGGATTAGGGTGGATGTCTCAGCCAATGGACACCCGAAGTCAATGGACACCGAACTGGAGGCCGGTCAGTGAGCACCGAGCTGCGTCGTCTGCGCAATTACATCGACGGTGAGTTCCGGGACGCCGCCGACGGACGGACCACCGAGGTGGTCAACCCCGCGACCGGCGAGGCGTACGCCACGGCCCCGCTGTCCGGCCAGGCGGACGTGGACGCCGCGATGGCGGCCGCCGCCAAGGCCTTCCCCGGCTGGCGGGACACGACCCCGGCCGAGCGCCAGAAGGCCCTGCTGAAGATCGCGGACGCGTTCGAGGAGCGGGCCGAGGAACTCATCGCGGCCGAGGTGGAGAACACGGGCAAGCCGGTGGGGCTGACCCGCTCCGAGGAGATCCCGCCGATGGTCGACCAGATCCGCTTCTTCGCGGGCGCGGCCCGGATGCTGGAGGGGCGCTCGGCCGGCGAGTACATGGAGGGGCTGACCTCGATCGTCCGCCGAGAGCCGGTGGGCGTCTGCGCGCAGGTCGCGCCGTGGAACTACCCGATGATGATGGCCGTATGGAAGTTCGCCCCGGCGATCGCGGCGGGCAACACGGTCGTTCTGAAGCCGTCCGACACGACCCCCGCGTCGACGGTCCTGATCGCCGACATCGTCGGCTCGATCCTCCCCAAGGGCGTCTTCAACGTCATCACCGGCGACCGTGACACCGGCCGGCTGATGGTCGAGCACCCGACCCCGGCGATGGCCTCCATCACCGGCTCGGTCCGCGCCGGCATGTCCGTCGCCGAGTCGGCGTCCAAGGACCTCAAGCGCGTGCACCTGGAACTGGGCGGCAAGGCGCCGGTCGTCGTCTTCGATGACACCGACATCCCCAAGGCCGTCGAGGACATCTCCGTGGCGGGCTTCTTCAACGCCGGCCAGGACTGTACGGCGGCCACCCGCGTCCTCGTCCAGGAGGCGATCCACGACGAGTTCGTGGCGGCGCTGGCGAAGGCCGCCTCCGAGACGAAGACCGGGCAGCCGGACGACGAGGACGTCCTGTACGGCCCGCTGAACAACCCCAACCAGCTCAAGCAGGTCACCGGCTTCATCGAGCGGCTGCCCGCGCACGCCAAGGTCGAGGCGGGCGGCCACCAGGTCGGCGACAAGGGCTACTTCTACGCCCCGACCGTCGTCTCCGGCCTGAAGCAGGACGACGAGATCATCCAGAAGGAGGTCTTCGGCCCGGTCATCACCGTCCAGTCCTTCTCGGACGAGGACCAGGCGGTGGAATGGGCCAACGGCGTCGAGTACGCCCTCGCCTCCTCGGTGTGGACCAAGGACCACGGGCGCGCGATGCGCATGTCCAAGAAGCTCGACTTCGGATGCGTGTGGATCAACACCCACATCCCGCTGGTCGCCGAGATGCCGCACGGCGGCTTCAAGAAGTCCGGCTACGGCAAGGACCTCTCGGCGTACGGCTTCGACGACTACACGCGGATCAAGCACGTGATGACGTCCCTGGACGTGTGATCGCCGGTCCACATGGGGGGAGGGGCATGCCGCGCGCATGCCCCTCCCGTCCAGGAGGCCGTCCCCCGTCCCGCCGTCTCCTCCCGCGTTCCCGCGGCGGCACCGCCGTCCCCGGCGCGCTCGTGAGCGGCGTCCCGGCCGACGACGCCTACCGTCCGTCGGCGGCCCGACGGCCCGGCCTCACTTCAGGTGCCGGTCCAGGAACCGGCACCCGTCCTCCAGCTCGAACGGCGGGGTGCCGGTGTGCCCTCCCGGATTGGCGTGCAGCGTCTTCTCCTTGCTGCCGAAGGCGTCGAACAGGTCCAGGGCGCGTTGCCGGGGGTTCCCTTCGTCGTCCCACTGCAGCAGGAACAGCAGGGGAATGGTGACCTGCCGGGCCTCCTCGCGCTGGGCACGGGGCACGTACCCCCCGGCGAAGAAGCTCGCGGCCGCGATGCGCGGCTCGACCACCGCCAGCCGGATGCCGAGGGCGGTCCACCCCCCGGAGTACCCGACGGGGCCGCCGATCCCGGGCAGCTCGAGGAGGGCGTCCAGAGTGGTCTGCCATTCCGGGGCCGCGTTGTCGACCAGCGGGCCGATGAACGACTCGAAGATCTCGTCGACCGGCTCACCGGTCTGCATCGCCCGCCGCAGGTCGGCACGGGCCTGCTCGTCGGCGGCGGACCGGGGACGGTCACCGCACCCGGCGGCGTCGATGGTGGCCACCGCATAGCCGCGCGCCGCGGTGTACCGGGCCCGTGCCACCAGCCGGGGGTCAGCCTTGGGCAGGCCGTTGTTGTGGGCCATCAGCACCAGCGGGGCAGGAGCCGATCCGGGCGTCCACAGGGTGCCGGGGATCTCGCCGAGGGTGAATTCGCGTTCGAGGACGCCGTCGGCGAGGCGCTGTTCGGAAGTGAATCGCATGGTCGTGCCTTTCGGGAGTGCTCAGAAACGGCGCTCCCGGACGACCTCTCGTCCGACCGTGACCCCGGAGGGGAGCACCCATGTCGATACTGCGTTCACGGGTACCACCTCCTCGTTCTCTCGCACGGCCTCCGGAAAGCTAGCAGTGGTCGCCGTGGTCCGCCATCGGTTTTTTCGGCGGAGGCTCCGTGGCCGGATGCGGCGGAGCCACTCGCCTGCGGACCGAGGCCGGCTCAGGCCCCGGCAGGCAGGTGGCTGCCGATCGCGGTCACCTCTGGTCCGGCGTGCCGCCCGAGGGTGTCCCGGGTTTCGTGCGGAGGATCTCGCGGGCCTGCTCCGCCGCGCGGGCGGTGCTCTCGGAGACGAAGTCGAGGAAACGGGCGACGTTCTCCAGGCGGACGGCGGCCGGGGTGCCGGGGCCGAGGACGCCGACGCCCTGCCGCGCGACCTCGACGACCTGGGCGGTGGACCGTGCGCTGGCCATCATCGACTCGTACCAGACGTCGTCGTCGACGACGTAGCGCTCGCGGCGGCGTTCGCCTTGTTCCCGGCGCACCATGCCCTGGCTCTCGAGGAACGTGATGGCTTTGGAGATGGACGCCGGGCTGACCTGGAGGAGCTCGACGAGCTCGGCCGCGGTGAGGCTGCCGCTGTCGGTGAGGGTGAGGCAGGCCATCACGCGGGCCATCATCTTGGGCGCGCCCGAAGCCATCATGACGGTGGTGAACGTCTCCTCGAACTCGCGCACGGCCTCGGCGTCGCGTCCGTGGGCCTGCTCGGGCGCCCCCGCCCCTCGGGGCGCCGCCTGCCTGCGCCGGTGGGCGCGGCGTTCGGTGGCGCGGTGGGCCAGGTCGGCGCGGTAGGCGGCGGGGCCGCCGTTCCGCATCACTTCGCGCGTGATCGTCGAGGTCGGACGATCGAGACGCCTGGCGATCTCCGCGTAGGCGAGGCCGTCGGCCAGCCCCAGCCCGATCTGCTGACGTTCCTGCTGGGTGAGCCTGCCTCCCGGCATCGCGGTCTCCTTCGTGCCCTGCGGTGGTCCTTGGTGCCTCAAGCATAGCGTTCACCCTCAATTCATTGCAACGAGTGGATGGGGGATTGTTGCGTTATCCGCCAGGTTGTTGCAACGATTTTGCGGCCTTGACCTGCATTGATTATGAGACTGCGCAACGAGAGAGTTGCTGGATCTATAAATGCAACGTAGCTTTTCCTTCATCGGAAACGCCAAGTCACAGGAGAGCGTGATGCAGAAGTTCGACACCACCGCCCCGATCTCCGCCGTCCTCGACATCCAGGCCGGGCGGGTGCAGGTCATCGCCGCCGACCGGGCCGACACCACGGTCGAGGTTCTGCCCGCGGACCCCTCCAAGAGCCGGGACGTGAAGCTGGCCGAGCAGACCACGGTCGAATACGCCGACGGCACCCTGCGGATCACGGCCACCGCGCCGGTGAAGAACCGGATCCTGGGCCCGTCCGGCTCGGTCGAGGTGACCGTCCGGCTCCCCGCCGGCTCCCGCGTCGAGGCGAAGTCGCCCGGCGCCGAGTTCAGGGGCGTCGGCCGGCTCGGCGACGTCGCCATCGACGGCGCCCTCGGCCAGGTCAAGCTCGACGAGACCGCGGCCGCCCGCCTGACCGTGCTGGCCGGGGACGTCAGCGTCGGCCGCCTGGGCGGACCCGCGGAGATCAGCACCCAGCAGGGCGACATCCGCGTCACCGAGGCCGTGCGCGGCACGGTCACGCTGAGCACCCAGCAGGGCCGGATCTCGGTCGGCGCTGCCCGCGGAGTCTCCGCCACCCTCGACGCCGGAACCGGCCACGGCCGGATCCACAACGCGCTCAACAACACCGACGGCGACGCCGCCGAACTGAACATCCACGCGACCACCTCCCACGGCGACATCACCGCCCGCAGCCTCTGAACCCTCAACCTCTCCAGGGAGCACCCCTCATGACCGACCTGGCCATCGCGGCGAACGGGCTGCGCAAGTCCTACGGAGACAAGGTCGTGCTCGACGGCATCGACCTGACCGTGCCCGAGGGCACGATCTTCTCCCTCCTGGGCCCGAACGGCGCCGGCAAGACCACCGCCGTCAAGATCCTCTCCACCCTCATCACCGCCGACGCCGGTGACCTGCGCGTCGGCGGCCACGACCTGGCCGCCGACCCGCAGGCGGTCCGTGCCGCGATCGGCGTCACCGGGCAGTTCTCCGCCGTCGACGGCCTGATCACGGGCGAGGAGAACATGCTCCTCATGGCGGACCTGCACCACCTCTCCCGCCGCGAGGGACGCCAGGTCGCCGCCGAGCTCCTGGAGCGCTTCGACCTCACCGAGGCCGCGAAGAAGCCGGCCTCCACCTACTCCGGCGGCATGAAGCGCCGCCTCGACATCGCCATGACGCTGGTCGGCACCCCACGGATCATCTTCCTCGACGAGCCCACCACCGGCCTCGACCCCCGCAGCCGCCACACCATGTGGGACATCATCCGCGAGCTCGTCTCCGACGGCGTCACCGTCTTCCTCACCACCCAGTACCTGGAGGAGGCCGACGAGCTCGCCGACCGTATCGCCGTGCTCCACGACGGCAGGATCGCGGCCCAGGGAAGCGCGGAGGAGCTCAAGCGGCTGATCCCCGGCGGACACGTCCGGCTCCGCTTCACCGACCCGGCCGCCTACCGGAGCGCCGCCGCCGCCCTGCGCGAGGTCGCCCGGGACGACGAGGCGCTGGCCCTGCAGATCCCCAGCGGCGGCAGCCAGCGCGAGCTGCGCTCCATCCTCGACTGGCTGGACTCGGCCGCAGTCGAGGCCGACGAACTGACCGTGCACACCCCCGACCTCGACGACGTGTTCTTCGCCCTGACCGGCCCCAAGGTCCCCACCCAGCCCAAGGAGTCCGCCCGATGAGCTCCCTCTCCCTCGCCGTGCGCGACTCGTCCACGATGCTGCGCCGCAACCTCCTGCACGCCCGGCGCTACCCCTCCCTCACCCTGAACCTGCTGCTCACGCCGGTCATGCTGCTGCTGCTCTTCGTCTACATCTTCGGAGACGTGATGAGCGCGGGCATCGGCGACGGCGGCGCCGACCGCTCCGAGTACATCGCCTACATCGTCCCGGGCATCCTGATGATGACGATCGGCGGCACCGTCGTCGGGACCGCGGTGTCCGTCGCCACCGACATGACCGAGGGCATCATCGCCCGCTTCCGCACGCTGGCGATCCACCGCGGCGCCGTGCTCATCGGGCACGTCGTCGGCAGCGTGCTGCAGTGCATCGCCAGCGTGGTCCTCGTCGGCGCCGTCGCCGTGGCCATCGGCTTCCGCTCCACAGGCGCCACCGCCCTGGAATGGCTGGCGGCGTTCGGACTGCTCGCCCTGTTCTCCCTGGCGCTCACCTGGATCGCGGTCGGCATGGGCCTGTCCAGCCCGAACGCCGAGGCGGCCGCCAACAGCGCACAGCCGCTCATCCTCCTCCCGCTCATCTCCAGCGCCTTCATCCCGGCCGACACGATGCCGGGCTGGTTCCAGCCGATCGCCGAGTACCAGCCCTTCACCCCGGCCATCGAGACCCTGCGCGGCCTGCTGCTCGGCACCGGGATCGGCAACAACTGGTGGATCGCCCTCGCCTGGTGCCTGGGCCTCGCGGTGCTCGGCTACTTCTGGTCGGCCTCGAAGTTCAACAGCGACGCGAAGTAACGGCCATGACGCGCCGGCCGGGGCGCCGGTCAGCCGCCGGGGATGGTGCGGATGGCCGCGATGTCGAACTGGAGGCGTACCTTCTCGCTCACCATCGCGCCGCCCTCGGCCAGTCGCTGGTTGTAGGTCAGGCCCCATTCAGAGCGGTTGATGGTGGTCGTGCCGTCGAAGCCGACCCGCTCGTATCCGAACGGGTCGGTGACGTGTCCTATGTAGGTGAGTTCCAGGTCGACGGGGCGGGTGGTGTCCTTGATGGTGAGGTCGCCGGTCATGCGGTAGACGTCCCTGTCCGCGAGACGTACGGCCGTACTCGCGAAGCGCATCCGGGGATAGGCCGCGGAGTCCAGGAAGTCGCGGCCGGTGAGGTGGGCGTCGCGTTGTCCCACCCCGGTGTCGACGGATGCCGTGGACAGGAGGATCTCGGCGCGGGAGCGAGCCGGATCGCGGCCGTCGAAGTAGAGGCGGCTCCGGTATTCGGTGAAGGCCCCGCGCACGGTCGTCACCAGGGCGTGGCGGACGGAGAAACCGATACGACTGTGCGCCGGGTCGATCATCCATTCCCCGGTCAGCGCCGCCAGGGCGGGATCGGGCAGGCCGCCGGTGGTGGCGAGAGCCGAGGAGTCGTGGGGGAGTCGTGGGGCGGTGGGGGGAGCCGGGCGGTGCCGGGACGCCGCACGGGTGAACAGGTTCATGGTTCACGTGACTACGGCACGGCGGAAACCGTCGCAAGGGTGCTCCAGAACCCGCACACACGCCCGACACCATTCCCCCCCGACATGATTTCCACCGGTCAACGCTCCTTCAGCGCCACCGGGATGCGGTCCAGCACCGGGTACGGCACCAGGCCGTAGTGGTAGAAGTCCACGGCGTCGGCCCTGCCGGGAGCGGTGGCCGCGGCGGTCTTGGCCGCCAGGTGCGCGGCGGAGTCGGTGTCGGGGACTCCTGGGCGCAGCACCGCGCGCAGCGAGCAGCCGTCGGCGAGGGCGGACCGGTAGGCGGCGAGGTCGGCCGCGATCCGCTCCGGGTCCTGCGCGTAGGCGAGCACCGCGTAGCCGGGGACGACCGTGCTGATCGCGGCCGGATCGACACCGGTCCGCCAGGCCTCGTCCACCGCGAGCGGACCCGTCGGCCGGCCGTCCGCGTAGCCCTTGATCGCGCCGGTGAGATCGAGGAAGACCAGTCGCGAGCCCTCCGCGGCCACCGCCTCGGCCACGGTCGCGGCGAGCGAGGTGACCGTGTCGGTGCGGGTGCGGACGTACGCGGCGACGGTCTCGGGGAGTTCCCACGGCCGGGGGTCCCCGCCGTCCAGCACGAGGCCGGCCGCCCGGGCGGCCTCGGCTCGCGCGGCGCCCGCGTCCACTCCGGCGGCCTCGGCGTGGCCCACGCAGTGTGGGCAGAAGCAAAGGCCCAGCAGGAAGTCCTCCAGCGGGCCCAGCGGGACGAAGCTGCGCTCGTGGTGGTAGCCGTGGCCGAAGGTGCCGTGGTGGAGGGATTCGGCGACCACAGCGTCCACGCCCAGCCGGGCCACGGAGCGGGCCAGCGCGACGGCGTACGCCCGCACCTCGGGGTGGGCCGGGCAGAGGTCGGCCGGTGCGGCCCGGTCGCCGAAGCAGTTTTCCTGGGTGACGTCGGGGTGGGCGAGGCCGAGCGTGGTGTTGTGCAGGAACACGGTCCAGCCGTGCAGCGCGGCGCCCCGCTCCGCCGTCCGCCTGCGCACCTCGCGCAGCGGCTCCTCCTCGGCGCCCGCCTGGACGGGCGGTGTCAGACGGAGTCCGCCGAACAGGTCGGCCGGCGGGACGAAGTGGGTGCCGTCGCGGCGCAGGGTGACCCGCGCCGGTCCGTGCGGGGTGACGTCACGGGCGCGATGGTAGGCGGCTGCGACGGTGAGGGTGTCGCACCCGTACGTCCCGAGGACGCGGTCGAGCACTGTGCCGACGCCCTCGGCGCGCAGATCCTCGACGAAGGCGTACGTCGACGCCGTTGACGTTTCCATGCCGGGCCCCTCCGGGGGAGTCAGTTGCCGCTGCTGTTGCCGTTGTTGTCCCGGGCCCGGGGAGAGCCGAGGACGTGGGAGATCTCCAGGCCGGTGCGGACGACCATCGGGCCGACCTCGCGGACCCGGGCCGGCGTCATCCTGGTGGTGAGACCGGAGACGCTGACCGCCCCGACCGCGGCGTCGGTGTGGTCGAAGACGGGCGCGGCGACGCACCGCACCTCCGGCTCGTTCTCGCGGTCGTCGATGGCGTAGCCCTCCCGCCGGACCCGGGCCAGTTCGGCCCGCAGCCGCTGCGGGTCGGTGGTCGTGTGCGGGGTGACCGGCGGCATCCCGGCGGCGACCACGACCCGGAACTCCTCCTCGCCCAGCCAGGCGAGGATGGCCTTGCCGACGGCGGTGCGGTAGGCGGGGACCCGGCTGCCGACCCGGGAGGCCATCCGGACGTTGGTCTCGTTCTCGACCTTGTCGATGTAGACGACGTCGGGCGGTTCGTACACCACCAGGTGGCAGGTCTCCCCGACGGCGTGCTGGAGCAGTCTCAGCGGCTCGGTGGCCACGGTCCGCAGGTCCAGCGAGGAGAGATAGGCCTGACCGAGCCGGAGCGTGCCGTGGCCGAGCCGGAACCAGCCCGTCTCGCGGTCGCGGACCAGCAGGTCGGCCTCCATGAGGGGCGTGGTGAGCCGCAGCACCGTGCTCTTGTTGATGCCGAGCTCCTCGGCGAGACGGGTCAGCGAGATGCCCCGGCCGGTGCCGGCGTGGTCGCGGATGTGCTCGAGGACGGTGAGGGCGCGGCGCAGCGAGGAGGACTGGTTGCGGCGGCCCGGCGATCCGGGGGCGGGTCCTGTGGTGACGGTCAAGTAGTACTCCTAGGCAGCAGTCCGCGGGCGACGGTGTCGCGGGCGGCGGCCAGGTGCCGCCCGGCCCGGGCGAGGGAGAACTCGTGGTGGCCCGGGAAGAGCGCGTCGACGTCGAGCGCGGCCAGCAGGGTGAGACTGGCCGCGTACTCGGGCACGCGGCTGTCGTGCAGATTCTGCAGTGAGATGCGCCCGCCGGTGAAGACGCAGTCGCCGGAGAAGAGGGCGCGGCGGCCGGGGGTGCGCAGGAGGTAGCAGGTGTGGCCGTCGGCGTGGCCGGGTGTCGCGACGGCGGTCAGGACCACCCCGCCGCCCAGGTCGGTCTCCTCGCCGTCGGCGATCGGTTCGACGCGGGGGCAGGGGGTGAAGGCGTAGTCGGGCGGGTAGACGCCGGCGGCTCTGCCCCGGTCGACGCTGAGGCCGCGTTCGTCACCGGTGGCGATCCAGTCCACCGCGGCGGCACCGGCGCGCACGCGCAGTGCGGGGAACCGCTCGGCGAGCGCGGCGGCCCCGCCCGCGTGGTCGGCGTGGCCGTGGGTGAGGAGGAGGTGGTCGGGGGGTGTGCCGTCGAGGGGGAGTGCGGACCGGCCCGCGCCGGCGTCGACGAGGGCGGTGTGCCGGGTACCCCGCACGAGGTAGACGTGGCAGTCCAGGGGGTCGCTGAGGTCGAAGCCGGCGGCGCCGCTGGCGATGAGGGTGACGTGGTCGGTCAGGCGCACCGCGGCTCCCCCACTCCTCGTACGGCGGCCAGCACGACCCGCGCCGCCAGCTCCACCTCCGTCAGCTCCACCGACTCCGCCGCCGAGTGCGCGTCCCCCACCGAGCCCGGGCCGAAGACCACCGACGGGATCCCGGCCCGGGCGAGCTTGCTGGCGTCCGTACCGAAAGGCATGCCGCGTACCTCGGAGGGCCGCCCGTGCTCGTCCAGCGCTCGGCACAGCGCGGTGACGACGTCGGCGTCCGCCGCGGTGTCCAGGGCGGGGTCCACCGTGAACGGCGGGTCCACCTCCGCGCCCAGCGCGGCGAGTTCGTCCCGGTCCCGGCGCCAGACGGTGTCCAGGTCCTCGCCGGGGAGCGTGCGGCGGTCGACGTCCGCCTCGCAGCTGCCGGGGATCGTGTTGGGGCCGGTGCCGCCCCGGATGCGGGTGACCGAGCGGGTGGCGGGGCCGAGGAGCGGGTGCGGCGGGACGTCCGGAGCACTCCCGGCCAGGTGGGTCACGACCGGCGCCATCAGCGTGATCGCGTTGACGGCCTCCTCGGGGCGCGAGCTGTGTCCGGCGCGTCCCCGCGTCCGCACGGTGTAGCGGACGACCCCCTTGTGCGCGACGGCCGGGACCAGCCCGGTCGGCTCGCCGACGATCGCGCCCACGACCGCCCGGTCCGCGAGGGCGTCCACCAGGTGCAGGACACCCCGGTAGGCGTGCTCCTCGTCGCAGACCCCGGCGAGCACCACCGTGTACGGCGGTGGGTCGTCCCCGGCGGCGAGCTCGACGAGGGCCAGCAGGAACGCGGCAAGCGGGCCCTTCGCGTCGCAGGCGCCCCGCCCGAACAGCCGGCCGCCGCGGACCTCGGCGTCGTAGGGACCGACGGTCATGCCGTCCGTCTCGACCGTGTCGAGGTGCGACTCCAGCAGGACCGCCGACTCGCTGCGGCCCGGTACGACGGCCACCACGTTGGAGCGTCCCGGCAGCACCTCGTGCGACTCGGCCCGCACACCGCGTCGTTCCAGCCAGTCCCGTACGTATGCGGCGACCGCCGTCTCACCCCCGTCGCCCGCCCCTTCGCGGGGGTTGACGGACGGGATCCGTACGAGGTCCCGCAGGAGGTCCTCCGCCGAGGTCGTGTCCGGCGTCATGTACGGCGCTCCCTCGCGTAGACCAGCAGCAGGCCGATGATCAGGACGCCGAGCACGACCTGCCGTACCCCCTCCGAGAGGTTCCAGGACGTCAGCAGCGCGGTGAGCAGGGTGAGCAGCAGGGCGCCGCCGACCGTGCCGAGGAGGTGGCCGCGGCCGCCGAGGATGGAGGTGCCGCCGAGCACCACGGAGGCGATGGACAGGAGCTGGTAGGGGTTGCCCATGGTCAGCGAACTGGTGCCGGTGAAGCCGAGCAGCACCAGGCCCGCCACCCCGGCGAGGAGCGCGCAGGAGACGTACGCCGTGAACGCCGTCGACACGACCGGTACCCCGGACGCCCGGGCCGCGTCCTCGCCGGCGCCGAGCGCGAAGGCGTACCGGCCGGTGCGGGACAGGTGCAGCAGCCAGAAGGCGGCGGCCGTGACGAGCAGCCACAGCAGGAACGACCGGGGGACGCCCAGCAGACGGCCGTTGGCGAGCGAGTCCAGCAGGGGCAGCCGGGCCGAGCTGGGGGAGCCGTCGGTGTAGACGAGCAGCGCGCCGGACAGGATCGTGCCGGTGGCCAGCGTCATCACCATCGGCGGTACCCGCAGCCAGACGACGCCGGCCGCGTTCACCGCGCCCACGAGCGCGCTCAGCAGCAGCGCGACCGCCACGGCCGTGCCGCCACCGCCCGTGCCGGCGGCGACCTTGGCGCACACCACCGCCGACAGGGCCACCACCCCGGACACCGACAGGTCGATGCCGCTCATCATGACGACCAGGGTCTGGCCGACCGCGACGATGCCCAGGAAGGACGCCGTCTGCACCAGGTAGCGGAAGCTGGAGACGGTGTCGAAGCCGTCCGCGAAGAGGACCGCGGCCAGCCAGGTGACGGCCAGCACGCCGAACGCCCAGGCCGCTCTGCTGCTGTTCTGCAGCGCCAGGCTGCTCATACGGCCGCCTCCCTCGTGAGGTACGTCTTCAGGGCGAGCGCCACCACGAGGATCACGCCCTGCAGGATGAGCTGGTAGAAGGGCGAGATCCCGGTGAACAGCAGCAGGTTGGTCAGCAGGCCGATGACCACCGCGCCGAGGACCGTGCCGCGCATCCGGCCGACCCCGCCGAAGAAGCTGACGCCGCCGAGCACGGAGGCGGCGATGGAGTTGAGCGTGTAGGGGGCGCCGATCGTCGGGTCGGCCGAGCCGGTCTGGATCGCGAGGCCGATCCCGGCGAGACCGGCGAACGCGCCGGCCAGCGCGTATCCGCCGATCTTCACGCCCCGGGTGTGCAGGCCGCTGGCGTAGGCGCCGTGCTCGTTGCCGCCGACCGCGTAGAGGGCGAGGCCGTGGCGGGTGGCGCGGAGCAGTTTCCACAGGGCGAGGACGGCCGCGATCGCGACGGCCGGCAGGGCTATGCCGTTCCAGCCGTTGTTGTAGGCCTTCACCAGCCCGCCCGGTACCGCGCCGCCGGGCTGCGGCAGAACCACCAGGGTGACCCCGCCCCACAGGAAGGAGGCGGCGAGGGTCACCACGATCGGGGGCAGTCCGGCGTAGGCGACCAGTGTCCCGTTGACCGCGCCCGCCAGGGCGGCCACGCACAGGGCGAGCGCGGCGGCCGTGACGACTCCGCCGGCGCCCTGGGCGTCGTAGGTGGCGAAGACGGCCATGGCGAGGCCGAGCACCGCGCCCAGCGAGAGGTCGATCCCGCCGAGCAGCATCACCGTGGTCTGGCCCGACGCGGCGAGGACCAGCGGCAGGAACTGGGCGGACAGGATGGTGACGGAGGCGGGGGTGAGCAGGCCGGAGTCGTAGTGCTGGTAGGCGATCAGCAGGACCAGCAGGAGGGCCGCCAGGGCGAGGAGGTCGGTGTTGCCGCGCGCGGCACCGAGGACGCGCTCACGCATGGATCACGCCCCCGGTGCCCATCACCGACGACCGGACCAGACGTTCCTCCGTCAGGTCGGGTCCGCCGAGGCGGTCGACGACCGTTCCCTCGTACAGGACGGCCACCTCGTCGCACAGGCCGACCAGTTCCATGGTGTCTCCGGAGGTGACGAGCACCGCGAGGCCGTCGTCGGCGAGGCGGCGCAGCAGGTGGTAGATCTCGCGCTTGGTGCCGATGTCGATGCCCCGGGTCGGCTCGGCGAGCAGCAGGACGCGGGGCCCGGTGGGCAGCCACTTGGCGAGCGCGACCTTCTGCTGGTTGCCGCCGGAGAGGCGGCGGGTCTCCTGCGCCGGGGAGGCCGCCTTGACGCGGAGCCGTCGGATCAGGTCGTCGACGAGGGCGGTCTCGGCGCCGCGCGAGACGGTGGTGAGCCGGCTCGCGGGGGCGAGGGCGCGCATGCTGGGCAGGGCGAGGTTGTCGCGGACGCCGCGCCCGGTGTGGACGCCCTCCGTCTTGCGGTCCTCGGGGACGTACGCGATGCGGCGTCGGATCGCGTCCCTGGGCGAGGCGAGCCGCAGCGGACGGCCCTCGAAGGTGATGTCGCCGGTGTGGCGGGCGAGGCCGAACAGGGCGCGCAGCACCTCGCGCTGTCCCTGCCCCTGCAGTCCGCCGAGGCCGGTGATGCGGCCGGGCACGAGATCGAGGTCCACGCCCGAGCAGGCGCGGGGGACGGTGAGGCCGCGGACGCGGAGCAGGGGGCCGGGGCCGGCGGTCGCCGCCTTCGCGGGGAACAGGTCCGACAGTTCCCGGCCCACCATCAGCCGGACGATGTCGTCGTGGTCGGTCCGCTGCCGTTCCCGGGTCGCCGTCACCGCCCCGTCCTTCAGGACCGTCAGCCGGTCGCTGATCGCGAAGAGTTCGGCCATGCGGTGGCTCACCAGGATCACCGAACCGCCCTGGTCGCGCAGTTCGCGCACGACCCGGAAGACGGCGCCCACCTGGTCCTCGTCGAGCGCCGAGGTGGCCTCGTCCAGGATGAGCAGCCGGGGCTCGCCCGCCAGCGCCTTGGCCAGTTCGACCAGCTGGCGGCTGCCGAGCGGCAGCCGGCCGGCCGGGGTGCCCGGGTCGACGTCGAGGCCGACCCGGGCGAGCAGCGGCCGGGCCCGGGCCGCGAGGTCACGGCGCCGGACCAGGCCCCGGCGGGTGGGCCAGGCCCCGAGGAACACGTTCTCCGCGACGCTCTGGTGCGGGTTGAGGCTCAGCTCCTGGTGGACGGAGCCGATCCCGGTGGCCCGGGCCCGGTGGGGAGACCACGCCCGGGGCGCGGGGGTGCCGTCGAAGACGACACGGCCGGAGTCGGGCGCGAGGAGCCCGGTGACGAGGGAGAGGACGGTGGACTTGCCGGCCCCGTTCTCGCCGACCAGGGCCAGTACCTCCCCGGGCTCGACGTCGAAACTCACGTCCGTGAGCACCCGGTTGCCCGCGAACGACTTCGACACCTTCTCCACACTCAGCAGCGGCGGCACTGGGTCACCCGCTCACTTGCCGATGAGCTTGTCGATCTGGGACTGCGGGATGTCGTTGATCGGGTAGGAGTCGTCCGGCTCGCTGGGCTTGGCGTACTGGGAGAGGTTGCTGTCGGTGATCTCGGGCAGCGGCACGACGACGTTCTGCGGCACCTTCACGCCTTCGCGCTGGGCGACGGCGGCCTCCAGGGCGATCACCGAGAGGTAGTTGGGCTGGGCGGTGGCAAGCGAGGAGAAACCTTCCTTCTGCTTGCTCTGCCACAGCTTCAGGAAGCCGTTGTAGTTCTCGCCGGTGATCGGCACCAGCTTCTTGTCCTGCTTGACCAGCGTCTGCAGCGCGGCCGCCGACAGCGCGCCGCCCTGCGAGAACACCCCGTTGATGTCCGGGTGGGCGGAGTAGGCGGAGGCGAAGGCCTGGGCCGCCGGGGCGAGGTTGTACTCGCTGTGCACATTGCTGACGATCTTGATGTCCGGGTACTTCTTGAAGACCGCCTCGGCCCCCGACCACCGGTCCTCGCTGACGGCGACGCCGGCCGGGCCGTTCATCGCGATGATGCTGCCCTTGCCGTCCAGCTTCTTGGCCAGCCAGGTGGCCATCATCGAGCCCCAGGCCTTCTGGTCGGTGCCGACCGTGACGACCTTGGTGGTGGTCGGCAGCGAGTCGAAGGCCACGACCGTGATGCCCGCGGCGACGGCCTGCTCCAGCGCCGGGTTGAGCGCGGTGGAGGAGCCCGCGTCGACCAGGATCACGTCGTACTTCTGCTGGATCATGGCGCGGATCTGGGCGATCTGCTGCGAGGTGTCGCCGTTGGCGTTGAACGTCTTGAAGGACGACACCTTGCCCGCCGACTTCAGCTTGTCGACGTCCGTCTGCAGCATCTTCAGGGTCTGCTGCATCCACGACGGGGTCAGGTAGATCGTCGACCAGCCGACTCTCAGGTTCTTGGCCTTGGCGGGCGAGGCGCCGGCGTCCGCGGCGGCGGTGCCACTGTCCGACTGGACGTTGCACGCGGCGACCCCGGCCAGTGCGCAGAGGGACGCGGCGACGGCCACCGCACCACGTACAGAACGAGCGTTCATCGAAGTTCCTCGAATCCCTCGGAGGGTGCCCGGGCCGTCGAAGAGGCCCGGGTGTCGGGTGAGTGGGGGGTGAGGACCGGTCTGTTGAGAGGGGAACGTAGGAGGTGGGCGAGGGTGGGCACCACTTCTGCAACACAAAATTTCGCACTGCACAACAGCCCCGCTCCGGGGCCCACGCGGACCCCGCCTTCCGGCTTTGCCATCTCTTTACAACCCCGTCCCCCGCTGCCTCGTCTCTCCGCTCGATCCGTCAACGGACCGATGAAAGAGAGCGACCCATGCGACTCATGTCCCGAACGGGCCTCGGCGCCCTGGCCGTCACGGGCACGGCCCTGCTGATGAGTGCGGCGCCGGCGTTCGCCGCCGACCAGTCGGCGTCCCCCGTGCCGAGCGTCGCCGAGAAGACGGACGCCACCGGGCTCGCGTCGGAGGACTCCACCAAGGCTCCGGCGGAGGACTCCAGCACGGCCCCGAGCGCGGTGCCGAGCCAGGTCGGCGAGGTGCCGCGGGGCGCCGCCGACACCGGCGTCGAGAAGCCCTCCGAGGGGAACGGCGGCCTGATCGGCGCCGGTTCCGCCGCCGCGTTCGCCGTGGCGGGCGCGGGCTTCTACGTCGTACGGCGCCGGAGGGCGACCGGCGCATGAGCCCGTTCTCCAGGCGCGCCCTGGCCGCCACCGCCCTCGCCGTGCTGCTCGCCGGCTGCGGCGGCTCGCCGGCCGACCGGGGCACCGACCAGGCCACCCCCGGGGCCACCGCCGGAACCCCCACGGCCTCCCCGGGGCAGACCACGCAGTCCGTGCGTCCCCTCGCGCGGTCCGTACCGGTCGCGCTGCGGATCCCGGCCATCGGGGTGGACACTCCGGTGATGCGGCTCGGGCTGGCCTCCGACGGCAGCGTCGAGGTGCCCCCCGTGGAGAAGGACGACCGGGCCGGCTGGTACCGGCACTCGCCCACCCCGGGCCAGACCGGACCGTCCGTGATCCTCGGCCATGTCACCGTCGGCCGGTACGGCGACGGCGTCTTCCGGCACCTCGTCGAGCTGGGACGGGGCGACCGGATCACGGCGCGCCTGGAGAACGGCACCACGGCCGAGTTCGCCGTCACCGGCGTACGGACCGTCGACAAGAGCGAGTTCCCGACCGAGGACGTCTACGGGAACGTGGACCGGCCGGAGTTGCGTCTCATCACGTGCGGAGGTCCCCGCTCCGGGGACGGATACCGCGACAACGTGATCGTGTTCGCCGCCCTGATCCCCGCGGGAGAACGTTGAAACGGCCCACTCGGTCCCGTGAGAGGGCGGCGTCCGAGCTGTTCGCCGCCCTCTACCCGCGCCTCGCGGGCTGGTGCCGCCGTCTCGTCGACGACGACGGCACCGCCCACGAGATCGCCTCGGAGGCCTTCACCCGGCTCTGGGCCCGCTGGACGTCCGTGGCGGAACCCCAGGGCTTCCTCTACGTCACCGCCGCCAACCTGGTCCGCGACCACTGGCGCAAGCTGGAGCGCGAGCGGCGGGCCGTGCACCGGGCCACCGTCGAGGCCTCGGTGCACCCGCACGCCGAACAGGACGACCCGTCCGTCCGTCTGCTCGTGCAGTCGCTGCCCGACCGGCTGCGGCTGCCCATCCTGCTGCACTACTACGCTGACATGCCGATCAGGGAGGTGTCCGTGCTCACCGGGCGCAAGGAAGGGACCGTCAAGGCCGACCTGCACGCGGCCCGCGAACTGCTCCGCGCCCACTTGAGGAGAAGCCTTGATCACACCCGCTGACGACTTCGACGACGGCGCGGAGTCCGCGGAACTCGACCCCGAGGACCCGCTCACGGTCATCCTGCGGCCCGCCCACGGCCACCTCGCCCCGCCGCCCGGCCGCTACGCCGAGGTCCGCCGCGGCGCGGCCCGCCGCCGGCTGCTGCGCACGGCGGCCGGGGCCGGCGTGGCCTGTGCCGTCGCCGCGCTCGCCGTCCTGCTGCCGGGCACGCACGGCGGGCCCGCCACCCCGACGGTCCCGCTCGCCCCGCCGTCGAACCGGTACACGCCGACCGCGCCGACCGCGCCGGACACGGCGGCCCCGTCGGACGCCACGCCCGCGCCGACCCTGTCCTCCGCGTCGGACGACTCGGCGCTGCCCATCCCTTCGGAGGGGGCCCCGACCGGCGATGTTCCGGCCGCCACCGATGCCGCGAGTCCGGCCCCCTCCACCACCGGCTCCATCCTTGAGGACCAGCGCACGATCGAGTCCACGAAGTCGAGTACGCGCCGTTGAGGCCGATTGACGCGCCGTAGCCGTCGCCCGCCGCTTGCTCCTACCATGGAAGTCGCCGTCGGGGGGGGAGGGTGGGGGACGTGTCGCGCAGTACACCGCAGCCGTCGGGGCGCCGGCTGGAGGACTCGATCGCCTGGGCGGTCCGCAACGCGGACGGGGTCGTCGCCATCGCGGTCGCCCTCATCGTGGGCCTGCTCGACATCACCAACAAGGACTTCGACAACGACATCGTCACCGGCTCCATCCTGCTCGTGCTGGCCGCGCTGGTGTACGGCTCGCTGACCGAGCGCCGGCGCCGGATGGCCGACATCCGGGCCGCCACCGCCGCGACCGGGCGGGCGATCGAGGATCTGGCCATGGTGCGCACCCTGGCCGGCCCCGAGGTGGCCCTGGCACACGAACAGGCCCGCCGCTCCACCGCCCGCTGGGTGTTCAAGGGCGGCACCGGCACCTATCTGCGGGCCGTCACCCTGCCGCAGTGCGTCCTGGAGGCGCAGCGGCAGCGCCGCGCCCTCAGCATGAAGATCGACATCGTGAACCCGGCCGACGACAAGGTCTGCGAGGCCTACGCCCGCTTCCGCCGCACCTTCGGCCACGGCGACACCGGCGGCTGGACCACCGAGCGCACCCGCAAGGAGTCGTACGCCACCGTCCTGGCCGCCAGCTGGCACCGGCAGCGGCTGGACACCCTGGAGATCGACGTGCACCTGAGTTCCGTGGCCCCGGCGCTGCGCTTCGACCTGTCGGACACCTGCCTGATCATCACCCAGGACGACCCGCGCCGCGTCAGCCTCTGTGTGGAGCGGGACCGGCCGCTGTACGACTACTACGTCACCGAGTTGCACCAGAGCCGCGAGCAGGCCGTCAAGCTCGATCTGCGGGAGGCGACCGAGCTCAGCGACGAGCCCACCGTCGATGAGGTGAGACGGCTGCTGGACCGACTCGGACTGCCGCTGCCGACGAGCTTCAGCGACCGTGACGTCGGCGACATCATCGACCGGGCGCTGCGCGCGGAGGACCCCTACCGCAGATGAGACATCGCAGGGGGGAGCGCCTCACTTCGGTCCGGTCCTCGATCCGGCGAGGGGGAGACGATGGACTACCCGGCCCTGGAACGGGCCGCCCGGCGGGGTGATTCCGCCGAGCTGGTGCGGCACGCCGCATCGGAACTGGAGCAGGTCGCGAACGGCCGCGGTGAGCTGCGCGCGGTGCGCCATCCACTGGGGTTCGTCTGCCTGCCGGTGCTGCGGGACGGGCCGGACGGAGTCTGCGTGCACGTCTTCGGCCCGACGGACCCGATCCTGACCGACCATCAAGTGCACTCGCACAGCTGGGACCTGATCAGCACCGTGCTCTACGGGCAGCTGGACAACCGGCGGATGGGGGTGGCCGAGGAGACCGCGGCCCCCACCCACCGGGTGTTCGAGGTGCACAGCCGGCCCACCGGTGTGGACGAACTGCGGCCCACCAGACGGCTGGTGCGCTGTGTGCCGGGCCCCGGCCAGACCAGCTCACGGGGCCAGACCTACGCCCTTCCGGCGGGTGAGTTCCACACCACCGTGGTGTCGGACGGCCGTCCGACCGCCACCCTGGTGCTGGGGCGGACGCTGCCCGGCCGGGCGGACCTCTCCCTGGGCCCGTTGCGGGCCCCGGGCCACCGGGTGGTCCGCAGGATGTGCGACGCGGCCCAGACCTCCCGGATCGCCCAGGCCGCGCTCAGGAGGATCCATGAGCCCGAACCCCGACTTCACCCCTGAGTGCCGTACGGCCGTGGCGGCCGCCGAGGCGGCGGGCGCGCTGCTGCGCTCCCGCTTCCCGGACGGTTTCGCGGCCCGCCCCAAGGGCGACCGCGGCGATGTCGTCACCGACCTGGACCTGCTGGCCGAGCGACTGGTGGTCGACCGGATCCGCGCGGACTTCCCGCACGACCGGATCCTGGCGGAGGAGACGGGCGATGCGGCCCCCGGCGACGCAGGCGCCCGCACCTGGCTGGTGGACCCCCTCGACGGCAGCAACAACGTGGTCATCGGGCTGCCCGTCTACGTCGTCGGCATCGCCCTGTGCGACGAGGCGCTGCCGGTGGTCGGCGTGGTCCACGACCCGGTGACCGGCCGCACCTGGTCGGCCCGCCACGGCGCCGGCGCCCACGGCCCGGCCGGCCGTCTCACCCCCGCCCCCCGGCCCGTGTCCCCCTCGGGCCCGCTCCTCGCCTGGACCCAGGGCCACGCGGTGGCCCGCGACGACCCCATGGCCCGCGCCCTGCGCCACACCCTCGAACTGCGCTCCCGCCGTCTCCTCCAGCTCTGGGCGCCGCTGGTCGCCTGGGCCATGCTCGCCCGGGGCGACATCGACGGCTTCGTCGGCTACCGCGCCGAGGCTATCGACCTGCCGGCCGGCGCCCTGTTGGCCCGCGAGGCCGGAGCAGCCCTGCGCCACCTGGACGGCCGCGCCTTCACTCCCACCTTCACCGGCCCCGACACGGACCGCTCCTTCGTCGCCGCCCGCCCGGAGGTCCTGCCCGCCCTGCTGGACCTGGTGGCGACCGCCACGACACCGCTGCTCGGACCGGTGCCCTGAAAGGCCCGGCCGCTCAGGAGGACGCCGCCCCAGCCCGGCGTCCCGCCCAGGGCGTGTGGTGAAAGGAGCGTCGTCCGCCCGGAGGGCCGGCCCGGCGGTGCCTGGTGCGTGCGATCGCAAGGCGGAGGGTCGCCCCGATACCGGATGTGCCGGGGCGACCCCGACAACGCGGCGAGCGTGCCAGGCGCCGCCGGGAAGGCGGGACTTTCACCACACGCCCTGGCGTGTCACCGCCAGTGCCGTCACCGACGCCGCCACCGACGTGACCGCCAGGACCGCACCCGTGCCCATCAGGCGGGCCACCGGCACCCGGACGCCGTACGCCACGCACCGCTCGTACCAGAGCAGGGTCGCCAGGGAGGCCCACGGCGTGATCACCGGGCCCGCGTTGGTGCCGATGAGCAGGGCGAGGAGCTGGTCGTGGTTGCCGACCGGGACCGCCGCCTCGCCGGCCAGGTAGACGGGCAGGTTGTTGAGGACGTTCGACAGGCCGCCGCCCACCGCCGCCGCGCGGAACTGGCCCAGGAGGCCGCCGTCGTCGCCGACCGCGGCGGCCAGCAGCTCGTGCAGGCCGTGCACGTTGACCGTCTCCACGACCAGGAACATCCCCGGCACCATCACCAGCAGCCGCCACGGCACCAGCGACCACCGCAGCGCCGAACGGTCGCGCAGCGCGAACACCCCCACGGCCACCGCCGCCGCCGTCGCGGACGCCATCCACAGCTCCACGTCGGCGACCAGGATGGCGAGCAGGAATCCGGCACAGGCCACCGCGCACACCCGGAACAGGACGGGGTCGGCGGGCCGGTGCGCCGCGGGCGGCTCGTAGCGGTCGGCGCCGCCGCGCCGTACGCCCTCCGCCACCAGCACCGCACCCGGCCCGCCCGCCGACTCGGCCGTACGCCTCCCCCGACGCCAGTAGAACCCCCACAGGCACGCCATCGTCACCAGGATCGCGGCGAGCTGCGGAGCCCACATCCGGCCCGCCAGCCCCAGCGAGGACAGCGCCACCCGGTCCGCCGCCAGCAGGTTCGTCAGGTTGGAGACCGGGAGCAGCAGGCTCGCCGTGTTGGCCAGCCAGACCGTCGTCATCGCCAGCGGGACCGCCGCGATGCCGACCCGGGACGCCAGCGCCAGCATCACGGGGGTCAGCAGCACGGCCGTGGTGTCCAGGTTGAGCGAGACGGTCGTGACCGACGCGAAGGCCACGCACAGCAGGAAGAGCAGCGCGTAGCTGCCCCGGCCCGCCCGCGCGACCTTCGCCGCCACCACGTCGAACACCTCGGCCCTGCTGGTCAGTTCGGCCAGCGCGATCACCGTGCCCAGGAAGGCCAGCAGCGGGGCGATCCGGGTCATCGCGTCACCCGCCCGAGCGGTGGGCAGCAACCCCGAGGCCACGCACACCAGCCCGATCGCGAGCAGACCGATGGCCACCCGGTCCAGCACATGCAGACGCCTCAAGACAGACACGGGGGAAGGGTCGCACAGTTGTGCCTCGGCGTGACCAGGGGGTTGCTGCGCGAACGGTCCCCATCGGCGCTCGTTCATTGCATCATGAATACATGGGGGACATGGGGGTTCGTCAGATGACCGGTGACACCGGACCGTTGGACTTCTTCGTCAGTTACTCGCCCGCCGACGAGCGGTGGGCGTCCTGGATCGCCTGGACGCTGGAGGAGGCCGGCTACCGGACCGTCCTCCAGGCCTGGGACTTCGTGCCGGGCACGAACTTCGTCGACTTCATGGACCGGGGGGTCAGCGAGTCCGCGGCCGTCATCGCCGTCCTCTCGCGCAACTACGAGCGCTCCCGGTACGGCCGTATGGAGTGGCAGGCCGCCCTGCGGGCCGACCCCGACATGCCCGAGCGGAGGCTGATCACCGTCCGGGTCGAGGACATCCCGGTGGAGGGGCTGCTCGCCACCATCACCTACGTCGACCTGGTGCCGGTCACCGAGCCGTCCGCCGCCCGCGCCCTGCTGCTCACCCGCGTCCGGCAGGCCCTCGACGGCCGGGCCCGGCCCAGCCTGCGGCCCGACTACCCGGGCAACGGCCGGCCCGTGCCGCCCGCCCCCGCCGTGCCGGTCGCCCCGCACACGGCTCGGCCGCTCGGGCGGCCCGGGTGGGCCGGCCGGCGCCGGCCCGCCGCGCCGCCGGCCTATCCCCGGGTCACCTCGGACCCGGCGGCCCGCGAGGCCGTCACCGTGCTGCACCTGGCCGGGCCCGCCTTCGGGCGGGGTGAGGAGCCGGCCGCGTTACAGGCGGCGATCTGGGGCGACCTCGTCGAGCTCACCGACGCCGGGGCGCCCTCCCCGGACCTGCTGGTCGTCACCGGTGACCTCACCGCCTCCGGCAGCCCCCGCGAGTACGACCAGGCGCTGGCCTTCCTCACCGGTCTGCGCGCCCTCCTCGGCCTGGAACCGCACCGCGTCGCCCTCGTCCCCGGCGGCCACGACGTCAACCAGGCCGCCTGCCGGGCCTACTTCAGCACCTGCGAGGCCGACGAGATGCCGCCCCGGCCGCCCTACTGGCCCAAGTGGCGCCACTTCGCCCGGCTCTTCCAGGAGCTCTACCAAGGGCTCGACGCCGTCTTCGACAGCGACCAGCCGTGGACCCTGTTCCCCGTGCCCGAACTGCACACCGTCGTCGCCGGACTCAACTCCTCCATGGCCTACAGCCACCGGCCCGACGACCAGTACGGCATGGTCGGGCCCGAGCAGGCCGCCTGGTTCGCGCAGGCGCTGAGGCCGTACGAGGAGGAGGGGTGGCTGCGGATCGGCGCCCTGCGGCACGCCCCCGGCACCGCCCGGCCCGGGGTGCTGCGCGGGGCGGCCCAGGACGGTGCCGGGCCGCTGCGCGACACCGAGGTGCTGGCCCGCCTCACCGCGCCCCGCCTCCATCTGCTGCTGCACGGCCCGGCAGGACCCGGCGCCCGCCCCGCGCTGGCCACCGCCTCCGGCGAACTGCCCCTGCTCGGCGCCGCCGGCCCCGCCCGGCACCAGCTGCTGCGCATCGGCCGGGACGGCCTGGCTACCTGGCCGCACCCCGGCGAACCGCGCCGCGACCGGATCGAGTGGCGCCGTGCCCACCGCGCCTTCACCCCCGGCGACACCACCGCGGCCGACCCCGGGACCGGCCTCACCCCCGACCCCGAGCCGCGGGCCGTGCAGTCCCCGGCCGAGGTGCTGCTCGCCCGGGTCGCCGAGGTCTGCCGCACCCGGCACGAGGGCGCGCAGATCCGCCGGGTCGACGGACCCGTGCCCCAGCTCCTCGTCACCTGGACCCAGTCGGGCTTCGTCCGCCAGCAGCGGGTCGCCGTGCACACCGGCACCCCGACCGCCGAGGACGTCGACCGGGTCGTCGCCCTCGTGCACGCCGCCGACTCCGAGACCGAGGCCGAACTCGTCCACGACGGCCCGCCGCCCGCCCGCGAACTGCGCGACCACGCCCGCCGCAGAGGCGTCCGGGTGCGCAGCTTCACCGAGTTCCAGGGCCTGCTCGACCTGCGCGCCTACGTCGGCGCCCAGAGCGAACGGCTGCGCACCGACCCCCGCTACCCCCCGGGCATCTACCTGCCCCAGCGCTACCGCGAGGTCGAGCGCCTGGACGCCGAGGACCGCGACGGCCTGGTCGACGACATGCTCCGCCTCCTCGACTCCGACCAGGGCCGCTTCCTGCTCCTGCTCGGCGACTTCGGGCACGGCAAGACGTTCGCGCTGCGCGAGCTGGCCCGCCGTATCCCCGCCGAACTGCCGCATCTCGTCCCGCTGCTGGTGGAGCTCAACGCGCTCGACCGCGCCTACTCCTTCGAGGGCCTGGTCGCCGCCCACCTCGCCGCGCACGGCGTCGACAACATCGATCTGCGCGCCTTTCGGTACATGCTCCAGCAGGGCCGGATCGTGCTCCTCTTCGACGGCTTCGACGAACTCGTCACCCGGGTGACGTACGACCGCGCCGCCGAACGCCTCCAGGTGCTGCTGGACTCCGCCGTCGACAGCGCCAAGATCGTCGTCAGCAGCCGCACCCAGCACTTCCGCTCCCAGGGCCAGGTGCTCACCGCCCTCGGCGAACGCGTCGGCATGCTCCCGCACCGCAGGGTGCTGGTGGTCCAGGAGTTCACCCCGCAGCAGATCCACGCCTACCTGGTCAACCGCTACGACGGCGACGAGAGAGCCGCCGACCGCCGGGTGCGTCTGCTCGACGCCATCCCCGACCTGCTCGCCCTGTGCCGCAACCCCCGCCTCCTCGGCTTCGTCGCCGACCTCGACGACGACCAGCTGCGCGCGGTCGCCGGAGCCGGGCGCGCCCTCAGCCCCGCCGGCCTCTACCAGGAGGTCCTCACCGCCTGGCTGGCCTTCGAGCAGCAGCGCGCCGCCGGCGGCCCCGGCCGGGCCCCCGGGCTCAGCCTCGACCAGCTGTGGAACGCGGTCACCGCGCTCGCCCTCCGGCTCTGGCAGAGCGGCCAGGAGTCGCTGCGGCTCGACGAGCTGACCGATGTCGCCGAGACCCTCACCGGGCTCGCCGACAGCCGGCTGTCCCCCGGGCAGGCCGCGCACGCCGTCGGCTCCGGCAGCCTGCTGGTCCGCAGCGAGGACGGGGTGTTCCGGTTCATCCACGGGTCGGTGGTGGAGTGGCTCATCGCCCGCGAGTGCGCGGTCCGGCTGGCCGCGGGTGACAGCGCCCTGCTTGCCCGGCGCCCGCTCAGCCAGCTCGCCGTCGAGTTCCTTTGCGACCTCGCCGACCACCGCGCCTGCCAGGAGTGGGCCGAGCGGACGCTCGACAGCGGCGACGACGAGGTGGCCCGCGCCAACGCCGTGAAGATCCTCTCCCGGCTGCGCGTGCCCGCCCACACCGATCTGCGCGGGGCCGCCCTCGCCGGCGAGGACCTCTCCTACCGCGACTTCTCCGGCGTCGACCTCACCCGCGCCGACCTCACCGACGCCCGTCTGGTCGGCGCCAACCTCTCCGGCGCGGTCCTGCGCGACGCCCGGCTGACCGGCGCCCGGCTCGACGGCGCCGACCTCACCGGCGCTGATCTGCGCGGCGCCGACCTGCGCCGGGCGCGCCTGATCCGCACCGACCTGACCGGGGCCCGCGTCGAGGGCGGCCGCTGGCGGCGGGCCGCGCTGATCGCGGCCACCACCGGTCCCGGCCTGCCGGACGCCCCCGAACTGGCGGCCGCCGCCCTCGCCCCCGGCATGGCCGTCGACTCCGGCTTCCGGCCCTCCGCGGTCGGCGTGCCGTACGGCTTCGACATGCGCACCAGCCGGCTGCCCGAGCCCATCTCCTACAGCCCCGACGGCGAACTCCTCGCCGTCGGCGCCGAGGACGGCGGGGTGCTGGTCTGCGACGCCACCACCGGCACCCCCCTGCGCACCCTGGAGGGCCACACCGACCGCGTCTACGCCGTCAAGTTCCGCGAGCGGGTCCTCGCCACCGGCAGCGCCGACGGGACCGTCCGGCTGTGGGACCCGGTCTCCGGCCGTTGCCGCCACCTGCTGGAGATCCACCCGCGCGGAGTGTGGCCGGTCGCCCTGGACGCCGACGGCTCCCTGATGGCCACCGGCGACGCCGAGGGCGTGGTCACCGTCTGGGACACCGCCACGGGCACCGTGCTGCACCGGCTGCCCGGCCACTCCGCGCCCGTCTACACCGTGGCTTTCGGACCGGGCAACGCCACCCTGGTCACCGGGGACGCCTCCACCGCCGTACGGCTGTGGGACCTCGCCACCGGGCGGCGCGTCGGCGAACTGCCCGGTCACCAGAGCGCGGTGTACCGGGCGCGGTTCAGCCCGGACGGCACCCTGCTGGCGACCGGCGACCGGGGCGACGGACGGCACAACGGCACGGTCCGGGTGTGGGACCTCGCCGAGCGCGCTCTGCGGCATGAGTTCACCGGGCACAGCGGCCGGGTCTACACCCTCGACTTCCACCCCGGCGGCCGATTCCTGGTGAGCGGGGACACCGAGGGCGAGGTCCGGCTGTGGGACCTGGCCGCCGGTGCCTCCGCCGGGCTCCTCGGCGGCTGCCGGGGCGCCGTCTACCAGGTCCTCTTCGACCCGGAGGGCACCCTGCTCGCCGCCGGGGACAGCCAGGGCGTGGTCCGGATCTGGCGGATCGCCCCCGAGTCCGACCCGGTGGCCGCGCCGCTCACCCGGCAGCCCGCCGAACACCGCGGCTCGGTCTGGGTGTGCAAGTTCCGCCCGCACGGCGACGCACCCGCCCCGGACACCGGCTCGCTGCTGGTGACCGGCGGCAACGACGGCGTCGTACGGCTCCACGACCCCGCCACCAGCCAGGGCCGGCGCATTCTGCGCGGGCACGGGCGGCGGATCGGGACGCTCTCCTTCAGCGGCGACGGCTCGCTGCTCGCGGCCGGCGGCAACGACGGCGTGATCCGGCTGTGGGACTCCGTCACCGGACGCCACCTGCGGGAGCTGACCGGCCAGAGCGACCGGCTGATATCGGCCGTGTTCAGCCCCGGCGGCACCCTGCTGGCCACCGCGAGCAGCGACGGCGACATGTACCTGTGGAACGCCTCCACGGGCGAGTACCAGCGGGAGATGGACGTCGAGACGGACCATGTCTGGGCCGAGGCGTTCAGCCCGGACGGGGAGCTGCTGGCCACCGCCAACGACGACGACACGGTGCAGCTCTGGTACCGGGCCACCGGCGCGCACGTCACCACCATCGGCGAGCACTACGGCCGGGTCCGCTCCATCGCCTTCCGGCCCGACGGCGCGGTCCTCGCCACCGGCTGCGACGACCGCAAGGTGCGCGTCTGGCACCTGGCCGAGCACCGGATCACCGACGTCCTCGACGGCCACACCGACCGGGTGTACGCCGTGACGTTCGCGGCCGACGGCTCCTGGCTGGCCAGCGCCTCCTGGGACGGGGACGCGGTGATCTGGCGGGACGGGGCGGCCGCGCACCGGCTGTCCGGCCACACCGGCAGGCTGTGGACGGCGGCCGCGCATCCGCTGCGGCCCCTGCTGGCGACCGCGGGCGACGACCGCACGGTCCGCCTGTGGGACGCCCGCACCGGCCGTGAGACGGCGGCGTTGAGCGGTCACACGGGCCGGGTCCTCGCCGTCGCCTTCAGCCCCGACGGCTCGCTGCTCGCCAGCGGCGGCGAGGACGGCACGGTCCGGCTGTGGGACCTCCCGGCCGACGGCCCTGCGGCCCTGCGCGCCACCCTGGTCGGGCTCCCGGGCGGCTGGGCCGCGCTGGCGCCCTCCGGCGGCTACAAGTACGAGGGCGACGTCAGCGGCGAGTTCTGGCACGCCGTGGGCATGTGCCGGTTCGAGCCCGGCGAGCTGGACGGGCATCTGCCGGGGGTGCGGAACGTGCCGTCGGAGGAGCCGCTGCGGTGAGGACCGCGCGCTACCTGAGCGCGGCCATGGCGATCCGCTCGGCCACCGGGTTCATTCCCTCGCCCTTGGCGTCCGTGGAGTTGACGGAGTAGACGAGAGTGCGGCTCAGGTCGCGGGTCGCGCCGAGCATCGTGCTGTAGCCGTACCGGGCACCGGTCTTCAGCCAGTAGACCTTCCCCTCGTACGGAAACCGCTGGAGTCCGGCGCTGTAGGAGGCGCCGTCGATGCCCGCCGGGACGGTGAACATCTCCCGCAGCTGCGGCCGCGGGACGATCCGGCCCCGGAACAGTGAGGTGAGCAGCCGTTCCAGGTCGGCGGTCGTGGAGATCATGCCGCCGGCGGCCTCGTCCGCGGGGATCCACTCGGTCACGTCGACGAACTCCTTCGTCCCGTCCCTCCTCCCCACCGCCTGGTAGCCGTGGTTGTGCGGGCCGAGCACGCGCGGGTCGGTGCCGGGGAAGTACGTGCTCCGCATCCCGGCCGGCTTCAGCACGAGCCGGGTGGCCTCGGACGCGTACGAGTGGCCGGTCACCTTCTCGATGAGCAGGCCGAGGATCGTGTAGTTGATGTTCAGGTAGTGCTGCTTCCCGCCCGGAGCGAACTCCGGCCCCTTCGCCGCCGCCGACGCGACGACCTCCCGCGGCGTCTGGTACTCGAAGCGGTGCGCGTACAGCTCCTCGAAGGAGTTGCCGAGGCCGTCGCCCGCCGGGATGCCGCTGGTGTGGTTCAGCAGCTGCCGTACGGTGACCGGCCGGAACCGCCCGCCGAGCAGCCCGGGCAGATACTGCTGGATCGGCGTGTTCAGGCCGATCCGCCCGGCGGCCGCCAGCCGCAGCACCGCCGCCGCCGTCACCACCTTCGTCGTCGAACCGGCCCGGAACCGGGCCTCCGGGTCCGCCGGCGAGCCGCTCGCCAGGTCGTGCACACCCGCGCTGCCGCGCCAGGTGCCGTCCGTGCCGCCGACGCGGACCAGGGCGGCGGTCGCGTCGGTGTCCGGGAGACCGGCGAGGGCGGTGGCCAGCGCCTTCGTGTCCAGGCCGCCCACCTGGTCGGTGACGGCCGCCGGGGCGGACGCGAAGGCGTGGGCGGCCAGCGGTCCGGCCGCCGTCAGGGCGAGGACGAGGGAGGCGGCGAGGACGGTCGTACGGCGGCGAGCGCGCATGGGCAGGCTCCAGGGAAGCAGAGGGCGTCGGACGAATCGTGATGATCTTCCAGCGGACACGGGCGTGCCGGATCGTCGCTGAGGAGGGTGGCGGTCCCTGACCGGACCCCGAGCAAATTCCGTGCCCCATAGGGGAGTTGTGGGGGGAGACCCCCTACGGGGGCAGAAAAAACTGTTATCCCGGGGCCGCTCGGTCCGTCCCCACGGGTGTGATCTCTGACATTGGCACCGCCAACAGTGGGGGCCCGGCTGAGAGGGTGCGGGCATGAGGACGTACGCCGACGCCGAGGCCGACCGGCACTGGCGCGCCACCATCGCCGCCGCGCAGGCCGGTGACCGGCACGCGCTGGACGAGCTCGTGGCGGGCTGGCTGCCGCTGGTCTACAACATCGTCGGCCGTGCCCTGAACGGCCACGCGGACGTCGACGACGTCGTCCAGGAGACCATGCTGCGCGCCGTCGACAACCTCGGCTCGCTGCGCGACCCCGACAGCTTCCGCTCCTGGCTGGTGGCCATCGCCATGCGGCAGATCCGCGACCGGGCGCGCCGCAGGACCGCGACCCACCTCGACGAGGGCGCGGCCCACGACGGCGCCTCCGACTTCGCCGAACTCACCGTGCTGAAGCTCCAGTTGGAGGGCCAGCGGCGCGAGGTCGCGGAGGCGGTGCGCTGGCTGGACGACGAGGACCGGCAGCTGCTGTCCCTGTGGTGGCTGGAGGTCGCGGGCGAACTCAGCCGCCGCGAGCTGGCCGCCGCCGTCGGCATCACCCGGCAGCACGCCGCCGTGCGCGTCCAGCGGGTGAAGGAACGCCTCGAGGTCTCCCGGGGCATCGTGCGCGCCCTCGACGGCGCCTGCCCCGGCCTGCGCGAACTGACCGCCCGCTGGGACGGCCGCCCCGACTCCGTCTGGCGCAAGCGGCTGGCCCGGCACATCCGGGGCTGCGGCTACTGCGGCGACACCCGCGAGACCGTCGTACCGGCCGAACGCCTTCTCGTCGGCATCGCGCTGGTCCCGGTCCCGGTCGGCTTCACCCTCTCGCTCGGCCTCGGTGGGAAGACCGCGGTGGCCGCTGCGGGCTCCGCCTCGGTCGGCTGGTCCGCGAAGGTGCTGAGCGTGCTGACCAAGCCCGCCGTCGCGGTGACGGCCGGCGCGACCTTCGCCGCGGGCGGCGCCTACGTCGCCGTCCACACGCCCGACGACCCGCCGCCGCGCGCGGCTACGACGCCGACGGCGGCGAGCACGACCGCCGGGCCGCCGCCCTCACCCACCGCGTCCCCTTCCGCCTCGCCGTCGGCCTCCCCCTCCCCGTCGGTGAGCGCGAGGAGGACGGCCCGGTACGGCGGTGTCGTCGACGCCGTGGACCGGGCGCCGGCCCCTGACACCCCGCCCGCGGCGCTGCCGCACCGGCCCGCGTCCGGCGTCACCAGCACCGGCGGCGCGCACGCCACCATGAACCACCGCGGGGACAGCGTGACGCTCGGCGGCCAGGGCTATGTCCTCGTGCGCTGGCAGATCTCGCCGCAGTACCGGGCGGGCAGCCTGGTCATGCCGAGCTGGACCGGCCTGAAGGGCAGGCTCTTCCACGTGGCCTCGGGCGGCGGCCGCCGCATGGACGACCCCGTCAGCGGTACCGACGCCACCGCCACCGGCATGGGCAACTCCACCACCGGTTACGCCGTCCTGCCCGCCGGCACCCAGCAGATGTGGCAGAACGAGTACTTCTACGTCGACGGCAGCGTCACCCTCACCGTGAACGAGCGGGGCGCCGACTACGGCCTGAGCGTCTTCCCGACCACCTGGGACAAGGTGGAGGAGGACGTGACCAGCGGACCCCCCGAGGGCGCCAAGCGCTACGGCCTCGTCCGCGACACCGGCGACGACGACACCCCGGTCCCGCAGTACGCCACCCGCGAGACGCCGGCCGATCCGGCGACGGTGCCCCAGCGCTCGAGTGTGTAGCCGGGCGGTCAGTGCTTGCGCAGGGCGGTCAGGACGTCGACGCGGTTGGTGGTGATCGAGTCGACGCCCAGGCCGATGAGGCGGCGCATGGAGCGGCGGGTGTCGGGGGTCCAGACGGAGAGCAGACAGCCGTCGTGGTGGACGCGGGCGGCCAGGTCGCGGGTGACCAGGGAGAAGCGGTAGTTGAGCCAGCGCGGTTTCACCGCCGCGACCAGTGCGGGGCGCGGGGGCGCCAGACTGGTGCAGGTCAGGGCGATCTCGGCGGACGGGTCGGCCGCGCGGACGGCGAGCATCGCGGTGGCGTCGGCGCAGTAGTAGACGCGGTCGGCCGCTCCCGCCTCACGGACGGCGTCCACGATCCGGCGCGCGGCCCGGACCTCCCGGGTGCCCGGCAGGTCCAGCATCACCCGGCTGCCGTCGGTAGCGGCGAGCGCCTCGGCGAGGGTCGGCACCGCGCCCGCCGTCAGCCCGCGCACCTCGGCGGCCGACAGCGACACCAGCGGCCGGTCCACCTCCCACAGCCGCCTCAGCGTCTCGTCGTGCAGCAGCACGGGCACACCGTCGCTGGTGAGGCGTACGTCGAACTCCACCGCGTCCGCGCCCAGGGCGAGCGCGGAACGCAGCGAGTCGAGCGTGTTCTCACGGAAGCGGTAGGGGTCGCCGCGATGGGCCACGGCGGTCAGGGTCTGCATGGGCCCATT
Organism: Streptomyces sp. NPDC049687; assembly: GCF_044465285.1. Classification (NCBI taxonomy): domain Bacteria; kingdom Bacillati; phylum Actinomycetota; class Actinomycetes; order Kitasatosporales; family Streptomycetaceae; genus Streptomyces; species Streptomyces sp. NPDC049687. Next base: position 101,132 of record NZ_JBITLN010000012.1, on the reverse strand, counting down.
GTGTCCATGGTTCTCAGGGTGCGAGCCACCCGGCCGTGAAGGTGTCGATCTCGTCCTTGACACGGCCCTTGCCGGCCTCGTCCAGGAAGGACACGTCGACGGCGTTCTTGGCGAGGTCGGCGAGACCGCGCTCGTCGAGCTCGAGGAGGCGCGCGGCGACGGCGTACTCGTTGTTGAGGTCGGTGCCGAACATCGGCGGGTCGTCGGAGTTGACCGTGACCAGGACGCCGGCCTTCACGAACTCCTTGATCGGGTGCTCGTCCAGGGTGCGGACCGCGCGGGTGGCGATGTTGGAGGTCGGGCAGACCTCCAGCGCGATGCGGTGCTCGGCGAGGTGGGCGAGGAGCTTCTCGTCCCGCACGGAACTGGTGCCGTGCCCGATGCGCTCGGCCCGCAGGTGGGTGAGCGCGTCCCACACGGTCTCGGGGCCGGTCGTCTCCCCGGCGTGCGGCACGGACCGCAGCCCGGCGGCGATCGCCCGGTCGAAGTACGGCTTGAACTGCGGGCGCGGGACGCCGATCTCGGGCCCGCCCAGCCCGAAGGAGACCAGCCCCTCGGGGCGGATGCGGTCGTCGGTGGCGAGCCGGGCCGTCTCCTCGGCGGACTCCAGCCCGGCCTCGCCCGGAATGTCGAAGCACCAGCGCAGTACGGTCCCGAACTCGGCCTCGGCCGCCTTGCGGGCGTCCTCGATCGCCTCCATGAAGGCGGACTCGTCGATCCCGCGCCGGGTGGAGGAGAACGGCGTGATGGTCAGCTCGGCGTACCGCACCTGCTGCCGGGCCAGGTCCCGGGCCACCTCGTAGGTCAGCAGCCGGACGTCCTCCGGGGTGCGGATGAGGTCCACGACGGACAGATACACCTCGATGAAGTGGGCGAAGTCCGTGAACGTGAAGTAGTCGGCCAAGGCCTCGGGGTCGGTGGGCACCTTGGAGTCGGGGTGCCGGGCGGCGAGCTCGGAGACGATCCGGGGGGAGGCGGAGCCGACGTGGTGGACATGCAGTTCGGCTTTGGGCAGCCCGGCGATGAACGCGTGCAGATCGCGGGCCCCGGCCGCGGCGGCCTCGGTGGGTCCGGCGGGAGCGCCGGAGGCGGTGGAGCCGGCGGGTGTGCCGGACGCGACGGCTGCGGAGGCGTCGAGGCGGTCGGTCAAGGGGTCCTCCCCGGGACGGCGTCCCGGGCCGCGAGGGGCCGGACGGGACGCGGGTGATCGGCTGATCGGTGGGTCAGGATCATCGTAGGCGGACGGGACGGGCGGGGGTCCGGCGGACCGTCCTCGGGCCGTAGCATGACGGAACGTACGACAGAGGGGATCCCGCGCATGCCCGACCACGCGCCGACTCCGGCCGATGACGCCGGTCGTGATCCGTGGCCCGCGCCTGCCTCCGACGAGGCGGACGGTCCGCAGGACGCGGCTCCCAAGGTGTCGTTGGACAAGAGGGCCGCGGCAGCCGACCCGTGGGCGGCCCCGGGTGACGGAGCGCGGGTCGGCCCCGGCCACACCGTCGCCGCGAACGAGCCGGTGACCCAGGCCCCGCCCGCCGACAGCGCCCCCCGGGCCTGGAACGGCCCCGGCCCCCTCGCCTCCTTCCCGCCGCCGAACCCCGCCACGGCGGCGGGCGGTCCGCCGCCCGACCCCTTCGCGCCCCCGGTCGCCCGGAACGGGGCGGTCCCCCCGCCGCCGATATCCCCGGACGGCCCCGGCCAGATTCCTTACGGCTACGGCTATCCCGGCGGCTACGGCTACCCCTCCCCACCCCAGGGCTCCTACTGGCCCGGCACGCCGCAGGGCGACAGCAACGGGCTGGGCGTCACCGGGATGGTGCTCGGGATCGTCTCGGCCGTGATCTTCTGCCTGTGGCCGGTGGCGATCGTCGTCGGCGTCCTCGGCGTGGTCTTCGGCGCGATCGGCCGTGCGAAGGCCAACCGGGGCGAGGCCGACAACCCGGGTCAGGCCCTGGCCGGCATCATCTGCGGGGCCGCGGGCATCGCCCTCGGGGCCGGGCTGGGCTTGCTGATCCTTCTGCTGCCCTGAGTGAGGTCCGACGGACATCCCTCAGGGCAGGACGGCGCCGCACCCGGCTCACGCTCCCCGCAACTGCCGTCGGGCCTCCATCAGTGCGAAGCCCAGCAGGTTCGGTCCCCGCCAGCGCTCCGGGTCCAGTGCCGCCTCGTCGTCCGCCGAGAGGCCGATGCCCCACACCCGGTCGACGGGGCTCGCCTCCACCAGCACCCGCTCGCCCGTGCCCAGCAGAAAAGCTGCCAGCTCCGGATCCGAGCCGAACTTGTGGACGCTGCCCTCGACGACGATCCGGAAGCGCTCCCGCTCCCAGATCGCCTCGTCGAAGCCGCGCACCAGCCGCCCCGCCTTCTTCGCCTGGGAAGGGTGCCCCGCCGCCAGCGCCCGCTTCTCCGCCTCCGCGTCGCCGAAGAGCCGGGCCTTCTCCGCCATCATCCAGTGCTCGGCCGTCGCGTAGGCGACCCCGTCGACCACGAACGGTGACGGCCACCACTGGCTCAGACAGCTCGAGCCGAGCCTGCCGTCCGGCCTCGGCCGGTGCCCCCAGAAGTGCAGATACTTGATCTTCGCCCCGGCCCGGACCTCCCGGACCAGGGCCTCCCGCCCGTCGACCTTCTCCATGCACGCCAGCATGTCAGCCGCCACTGACAGTGCGTCCCGCCTTTTCCGCCCCGACTCGACACCTGGTCGACAGATTCCGTCGCGTAACCAAAAGGCAACAACGGAATCACTTGTTGGAGTGCCGTTGCTCTGTCAGGATCGGCACTCAAATCAAGCTGGAGCTACGCCACCCGCCCTCGCACACCGCGGGGCGAAGGCGGAGGAGAGCGACATGCAGAACCCGGGCACCGCCACCCCGGACCCCGCCGAGAGGTTCCCCGCGCGGGAGCGTTTCGCCGACGGCGCTCAGTACATCGCGGGCCGCCTCGCCCGCGGCACCTCGGGCCGCACCCACGCCGTGATCGACCCGGCCACCGGCGAGGACGTGCTCACCTACGAGCTGGCCTCGACCGCCGACGTGGACGCGGCCGTCGCCGCCGCCCGCGCCGCCTTCCCGGCCTGGGCCGGCGCCACGCCCGCCGAGCGCTCCGACGCCCTGCACCGCTTCGCCGCCGTCCTCGCCGACCGAGCCGAGGACCTCGCCCGCGCCGAGTCCCTCCAGTGCGGCAAGCCGCTGAAGCTGACCCGCGAGTTCGACGTGCCGGGCACCGTCGACAACACCGCCTTCTTCGCCGGCGCCGCCCGCCATCTCGCCGGCCAGTCGGCCGGGGAGTACTCCGGTGACCACACCTCATACGTCCGCCGCGAACCCATCGGCGTGGTCGGCTCCATCGCCCCCTGGAACTATCCCCTCCAGATGGCCGCCTGGAAGATCCTCCCGGCGATCGCCGCGGGCAACACGATCGTGCTGAAGCCGGCCGAGCCGACCCCGCTCACCTCCCTCCTCTTCGCCCGGGCGGCGACCGAGGCCGGGATCCCGGACGGTGTGATCAACATCGTCACCGGGACCGGGAAGGAGGCCGGTGAGCACCTCGTGGGCCATCCCGGCGTGGCGATGACCTCCTTCACCGGGTCCACCGCCGTGGGCAGGCGCGTCGCCGAGATCGCCACCGCCACCGTCAAGCGCCTCCACCTGGAACTCGGCGGCAAGGCCCCCTTCGTCGTCTTCGACGACGCCGACCTGGACGCCGCCGTCAACGGCGCCGTCGCGGGCGCGCTCATCAACACCGGCCAGGACTGCACGGCCGCCACGCGCGCGTACGTGCAGCGGCCCCTGTACGAGGCGTTCGTCGAGCGGACGGCCGCCCTCATGGCGACCGTCCGGGTCGGCGACCCGTTCGCCGAGGGCACCGACATCGGCCCCCTGATCTCGCACGTCCAGCGCGACCGCGTCGCCGCCTTCGTCGACCGGGCGCGTGCCCACGCGCGCGTGGTGACCGGCGGCGAGGCTCCGCGCGGCGAGCTCGAGGACGGCGCGTACTACCTCCCCACCCTGATCGCGGACGCGGCCCAGGACAGCGAGGTCGTGCAGTCCGAGCTCTTCGGGCCGGTGCTGGTCGTCCTGCCCTTCGACGGTGACGACGAGGGCATCCGGCTCGCCAACGACACCCCCTACGGGCTCGCGGCCTCCGCGTGGACCCGGGACGTGTTCCGGGCGAACCGGGCGACACGCGAGATCAAGGCGGGGTGCGTGTGGATCAACGACCACATCCCGATCATCAGCGAGATGCCCCACGGCGGATACAAGGCCTCCGGCTTCGGCAAGGACATGTCAGCGTACTCGTTCGAGGAGTACACCCAGATCAAGCACGTCATGTTCGACAACACTGCGGTGGCCCGGAAGCCCTGGCACCGCACCATCTTCGGGGACTCATAAGCGACGACGATCGGCCGCCGACCACGGCCGGACCTCCCGAAAGGGCACCACGCGCATGGAGCAGTACGAGCCCGACCGCCTGAGCCCGGCCCGACTGGCCGCCATAAGGCGCAGCTTCCGCAGCGGCAGGGCCGCCATGACCCGCCGGTCGCTGCTGCGCGCCTCGGCGGGCGGCGCGCTCACCCTGGGCGGCCTCGGGGCGCTGAGCGCCTGCGGGATCCCCGCCGCGGGCAAGACCCGGGGCGGCACGTCCGCCGAGGACCACTCGGCCGAGGAGAAGACCGTCAACTTCTCCAACTGGACCGATTACATGGACGTCGACGACAGCGGCAAGCGCCACCCGACGCTCGACGCGTTCACCCGACGGACCGGCATCAACGTCACGTACACCGAGGACATCAACGACAACAACGAGTTCTTCGGCAAGATCAAGCCGCAGCTCGCCGCGGGCCAGGACACCGGCCGAGACCTGATCGTCCTCACCGACTGGCTGGCCGCCCGCCTCATCCGCCTGGGGTGGGTCCAGAAACTGGACGCGTCCAACCTGCCGCACGCCTACGCGGGCCTGTCGCAGCAGTTCCGCAGCCCCGACTGGGACCCGGGCCGGGCGTACTCGTACCCCTGGCAGGGCATCTCCACGGTCATCGCCTACAACAAGAAGGCACTCGACGGCGTCGAGGTGAAGTCGGTCTCCGACCTGCTCGACAACCCCAAGCTCAAGGGCCGCGTCGGCTTCCTCACCGAGATGCGCGACAGCGTGGGCATGACCCTGCTCGACATGGGCAAGGACCCGGGGAACTTCACCGACGACGACTACGACGCGGCCATCGCACGGCTCCAGAAGGGCGTGGACAGCGGCCAGATCCGCCGCTTCACCGGCAACGACTACACGTCCGACATCACCAGCGGCGACTTCGCGGCCTGCATCGCCTGGGCCGGTGACGTCGTCCAGCTCAAGGCGGACAGCCCCCACGTCGACTTCGTCATCCCGGACAGCGGCTATCTGACGTCCAGCGACAACATGCTGATCCCCAACAAGGCGCGTCACAAGACGAACGCCGAGCGGCTCATGGACTACTACTACGAGCCCGAGCCGGCCGCCGAGCTCGCCGCCTACATCAATTACGTCTGTCCCGTCGACGGCGTGCAGGCCGAGCTTGCGAAGATCGACAAGGACGCGGCGGACAACCCGCTGATCATCCCCGACAAGGCCATGCAGGCGAAGTCCCACGCCTTCCGCTCCCTGAGCGCGAAGGAAGAGACCGCCTACGAGGCGAAGTTCGCGAAGCTCACAGGGGCGTGACGACGATGAAGACCACCGACAGCGGCAGCGGCGACGTCCGACTGACCGGCATCAGCAAGACCTACGGCTCCTTCACCGCCGTCCACCCGCTCGATCTGACCGTCCCGCAGGGCTCCTTCTTCGCCCTGCTCGGCGCCTCCGGCTGCGGCAAGACCACCACCCTGCGCATGATCGCCGGTCTGGAGGAACCCTCCTCCGGGACCGTCCACCTCGGCGACCAGGACGTCACGGCCCTCCCGCCGTACAAGCGCCCGGTGAACACCGTCTTCCAGTCCTACGCCCTCTTCCCGCACCTCGACATCTTCGAGAACGTCGCCTTCGGCCTGCGCCGACGCGGCGTCAAGAGCGTGAAGAAGCAGGTCGAGGACATGCTGGAGCTCGTCCAGCTCGGCGAGCAGGCCCGCAAGAAGCCCCACCAGCTCTCCGGCGGCCAGCAGCAGCGCGTCGCCGTGGCCCGCGCCCTCATCAACCACCCCAAGGTGCTCCTCCTCGACGAGCCCCTCGGCGCCCTCGACCTCAAGCTGCGCCGCCAGATGCAGCTGGAGCTCAAGCGCATCCAGACCGAGGTCGGCATCACCTTCGTGCACGTCACGCACGACCAGGAGGAGGCCATGACGATGGCGGACACGGTCGCCGTGATGAACGCGGGCCGCGTCGAACAGCTCGGCTCGCCGACCGACCTCTACGAGAACCCGAGCACCACCTTCGTGGCGAACTTCCTCGGCACGTCCAACCTGATCGAGGCCGAGGTCGACTCCAGGACCGGCGACGGCATCGTCCTGAAGGCGGGCGACGGCAAGCTGGTGCTCCCCGAGGCCCGCTGCTCCGCCCCGGCCACGACCGGCGGCAGGGTGCTGGTCGGCGTCCGCCCGGAGAAGATCTCACTCACCCACGCCGACGACGCGGGCGAGGTCCCCGAGGGCCGCAACCGCATCACCGGGAAGATAGCCGACTCCTCGTTCATCGGCGTCTCCACCCAGTACGTCATCGACAGCGCGGTCTGCCCCGGGTTCGAGGTCTACGCACAGAACATCGACCGCGACTCCCGGCTGGTCCCCGGCGCCGACGTCGTCCTGCACTGGAACCCCGCCCACACCTTCGGCCTCGACGCCTCCCAGGACATGGACGCCGGCATCCAGGAAGAGACGGCGGTCTGAAATGGCGACGCTCACCGAGGCGCCCCCGCCTCTCTCCCCGACGGCCCCCGACAAGAAGCCGCCCCGCAGACGCGGCCGCTGGACGCCGTACTGGCTGCTGCTGCCCGGCATGCTCTGGCTGATCGTGTTCTTCGCGCTGCCGATGATCTACCAGGCCTCCACCTCCGTGCAGACGGGCTCGCTGGAGGACGGCTACAAGGTCACCTGGCACCTCGCGACCTACTGGGACGCGCTGAGCGAGTACTGGCCGAAGTTCGCGCGATCGGTCCTCTACGCGGCCGCCGCGACCGTCCTCTGCCTGCTGCTGGGCTACCCGCTGGCGTATCTGATCGCCTTCCGCGCGGGACGCTGGCGCAACCTGATCATGATCCTGGTGATCGCGCCCTTCTTCACCAGCTTCCTGATCCGCACCCTCGCCTGGAAGACGATCCTCGCGGACGGCGGCCCGGTCGTCGCCGCCCTCAACTCGCTGCACGTCCTGGACGTCACCGGCTGGCTCGGCTGGACGGCCGGCGACCGCGTCCTCGCCACACCGCTCGCGGTGGTGTGCGGTCTGACGTACAACTTCCTGCCGTTCATGATCCTGCCGCTCTACACCTCGCTGGAGCGCATCGACGTACGCCTGCACGAGGCGGCCGGCGATCTGTACGCCAAGCCGATCACCACCTTCCGGAGGGTCACCTTCCCGCTGTCGATGCCCGGTGTCGTCTCCGGCACGCTGCTGACCTTCATCCCGGCGGCCGGCGACTACGTCAACGCGGAACTCCTCGGCTCCACCCACACCCGCATGATCGGAAACGTGATCCAGACACAGTTCCTGCGCGTGCTGGACTATCCGACGGCTGCCGCGCTGTCGTTCATCCTCATGGCCGCGATTCTCCTCATGATCACCTTCTACATCCGCAGGTCCGGGACGGAGGATCTGGTCTAAATGCCCTTCGTCAACTGGCTCAAGCGCCATCTCGTCGTCATCGCGGGACTGCTGACCCTCGGCTATCTGCTCCTGCCGAACGTCGTCGTCACGGTGTTCTCCTTCAACAAGCCGAAGGGGCGCTTCAACTACCAGTGGCAGCAGTTCTCCACGGACGCCTGGAAGGATCCCTGCGGGGTCGCCGGCATGTGCGGCTCGCTGTCGATCAGCCTCCAGATCGCTGTCTGGGCGACCATCGGCGCGACCCTGCTCGGCACGGCGATCGCCTTCGCGCTGGTCCGCTACCGCTTCCGCGCGCGGGGCGCCGTCAACTCGCTGATCTTCCTGCCGATGGCGATGCCCGAGGTCGTCATGGCCGCCTCCCTGCTCACCCTGTTCCTCAACATGGGTGCCCAGCTCGGATTCTGGACGATCCTCATCGCGCACATCATGTTCTGCCTCAGCTTCGTCGTGACGGCCGTCAAGGCACGCGTCATGTCGATGGACCCGCGCCTGGAGCAGGCCGCCCAGGACCTCTACGCCGGACCGGCGCAGACGTTCCTGCGCGTCACGCTCCCCATCGCGGCCCCCGGAATCGCCGCGGGCGCGCTGCTCGCCTTCGCGCTCTCCTTCGACGATTTCATCATCACCAATTTCAACGCCGGTTCGACCGTCACCTTCCCCATGTTCGTCTGGGGCTCGGCACAGCGTGGAACGCCCGTTCAGATCAATGTCATCGGTACGGCCATGTTCCTCGTCGCCGTGCTGCTCGTCCTGATGTCGATGGTCGTCGGTAATCGCCGTAACAAGCAGAAGGCGTAAGCCTTTCGGAAACCCTTCGTAGGGAGTTGAAATCATGGCCCCAAGCGCCATGAGCCGTTGGACAAAGGCCCTTTCCGAAGCCCAGCCGGTCCCGTACTGGCTGGAAGACCCCGGCAAGCCCCACCCCGAACCCGCGCTCACCGGCGCCGAGACCTGCGATCTGCTGGTCGTCGGCGGCGGGTACAGCGGACTGTGGACCGCGCTCGTCGCCAAGGAGCGCGAGCCGCAGCGGGACGTGGTGCTGCTGGAGGGCCGCGAGGTGGGCTGGGCCGCCTCGGGCCGCAACGGAGGCTTCTGCGCGGCCTCCCTCACCCACGGGCTGCCCAACGGGCTGGCCCGCTGGCCCGACGAGATCCACAAGCTGCAGGAGCTGGGCGCGCGCAACCTCGACGAGATCGAGGCGGCGATCGCCCGGCACGGCATCGACTGCGACTTCGAGCGCACCGGCGAGATCGACGTCGCCACCGAGACGTACCAGGCATGGGAACTGCGCGACTGGTACGAGGAGCTCGAACGCAAGGGTCTCGCCGACGGCATCGAGTTCCTCGACGCCGACGCGGTCCGCGAGCAGGTCGCCTCGCCCACCTTCGAGGCGGGCCTGTACGACCGCCGGGGCGTGGCCATGCTCCACCCCGCCAAGCTGGCCTGGGGCCTGAAGCAGGCGTGTGTCCGGCTGGGCGTCCGCGTCCACGAGCACACGCCCGCGCTGGACCTCAGGCCGTACGGCGCGGGGATGGCCGTACGCACGCCGTACGGGCGGGTCCGGGCCCGGCAGGTCGCCCTCGGCACGAACATCTTCCCGAACCTGGTCAAGCGGGTGCGGGCGTACACCGTCCCGGTCTACGACTACGCCCTGATGACCGAGCCGCTCACCGCCGAGCAACTCGGCTCGATCGGCTGGAAGAACCGCCAGGGGCTGGGAGACAGCGCCAACCAGTTCCACTACTTCCGGCTGTCCGCCGACAACCGGGTCCTGTGGGGCGGTTACGACGCGATCTACCCCTACGGCGGTCGCGTCCGCGCCGAGTACGACGACCGGCCGGAGACGTACGCCAAGCTCGCCGCGCACTTCTTCGGCTGCTTCCCGCAGCTGGAGGGCGTCCGTTTCACCCACGCGTGGGGCGGGGCCATCGACACGTGCTCCCGCTTCTCGGCGTTCTTCGGCACCGCCCACCAGGGGAAGGTCGCCTACGCGGCCGGGTACACCGGCCTGGGCGTGGGGGCCACCCGGTTCGGCGCCGAGGTGATGCTGGACCTGCTGGCGGGGGAGCGGACCGAGCGGACGGCCCTGGAGATGGTCCGCAGGAAGCCGCTGCCGTTCCCGCCGGAGCCGTTCGCCTGGACCGGGATCGCGCTCACCAAGTGGTCGCTGGCGCGGGCGGACGCCCACGCCGGGCGGCGCAACCTGTGGCTGAAGGCGATGGACCGGCTGGGGCTGGGCTTCGACAGCTGACCGGATTCACCCCATCGGGCACCGTGCCGCACACCGCAGGGTGTGCGGCACAGGGTGTGCGGCACAGGTCCTAGTCGGCCGACGTCGCCTTCAGCGCCAGCCACAGTTCCATCCGTACGTCCGGGTCGTCGAGGGAGCGGCCGAGGATCTCCTCCACGCGGCGCATCCGGTAGCGGAGGGTGTGGCGGTGGACGCCCAGGTCGGCCGCCGCCGCGTCCCACTGGCCGTGCCGGGAGAGCCAGGCGCGCAGGGAGGCGACGAGATCGCCGCGGCCGGTCGCGTCGTGCTCGTGCAGCGCGCGCAGCAGACCGTCGGCGAACGCCTTCACCGCGTCGTCCGCGAGCAGCGGCAGGACCGAGCCCGCCGCGAGCTGTTCGTGCTCGACGAAGACCCTGCCCCGGCGCCGGGCCACCGACAGCGCCTGCTCGGCCTGCTTGTACGCCGCCGCCGCGGCGATCGGCCCGGCCGGCGCCGACAGACCGACGACCAGCTCCTCGTCCTCACGTCCCTCGCCGTTCGCGCGGGCCCCCTCCAGCGCCGTCGCGTACCGCGCGCAGGCGGCCACCGCCGCGCCCCCGTCCGCGGCCAGCACCACCAGCCGCTCACCCTCGGGCACCACCAGCACGGCCTCGCCGGAGCGGGCGGCCGCCGCCTCGACCACCTCGGTGAACAGGCCGAGGGCGTCGCCGTCCGGGTCGGCGGTCGACGCGGGCTCCGCCACGATCACCCGGAAGGGGGCGTCGAGCAGTTCGCCGTAGAGGTCGCCGGCGACGGCGCGGGCGTGGTCCGGTTCGCCCGCCAGGAGCATGCGCAGGACCGCCGCGCCGATGCGCTGCTCGGCCGCGTGCAGCGAGCGGGAGCGCTCCGTCGTCAGGGTGAGCAGGGCGATCGCCGAGTGCACGGCGTACCGCTCCGCCGTGCCCGGCGCCGCCGCCGTGCCGACGGCGAGCGCGGCGCGCGGGCGGCGGCCGGTGCCCAGGGTGTGCAGCTCGATCCGGTCGGCGTTCTCCGCGCTCTCGCCGTTCTCGGCGGTCCCCGTCCCGCCGACCACCACCGACGCCGGTGCCGGGCGCTCCCGCAGCCGCTCCACCTCCGCCGTGAGCCGCGCGGCCCGCCGGCCCGCCCACTCCGGCGCGGTCGCGACGACGGCGCCCGAGGCGTCGTACAGCGCCGCCCACCCGTCGACCTGTGCGGCGAGCGCGGCCAGCAACCCCTCCGGGCCGTCCGTGAGCGCCTGCTTCGTCAGCTCCCGCTGGGCCGCGAACCCCGCCGTCACCGCCCGGTACTGATCGGCGGCGATGGCCGCCGACACCGCCTTGCTGATCGCGAGGAACGGCGTCCGGCGCGGCACCTCCAGCAGGGGCAGGCCCTCCTGCTCGGCCGCGTCGGCGAGGGCCTTCGGGATGTCGTCGTAGTTGACGCCGACCGCGAAGCCGAGCCCGACCACCCCGGCCCCGACCAGGCGCTTCACATAGCGCCGCATCGCCTCGGGGTCCTCCGCGTCCAGCTTCAGCGCGGTGATCAGCAGCAGCTCCCCGCCCTCCATGTACGGCACCGGGTCCGCGAGCTCGCTGACATGCGCCCAGCGCACCGGTACGTCCAGGCGGTCCTCGCCAGCCCGCACGGTCAGCTTCAGCGCGGAATGGTGGACGAGCGAGGCGAGCGTGGGAGGCATGGGGCCTTCCGTGGAGGAGAGTGATCCTTTGGCCACTGCGTATGAAGGGCCTGGGTCGATTCTGCCTCACTGGAGGAGTCCCGTGCGTCGCTTCAGCCCCTCAGGTCCACCAGCAGCGGCGGCGCGTGCTCGCCCTCGACGCTCGTCAGGGACAGCACCGCGTGCCCCGGCGGCACCTCGTGCGCCAGCCGGGACGCCGACCAGCGCTCCCGCTCGACCTGGCGCACGGTCACCGCGTCCGTGGTCACCGCCTTGCCGGTCACCAGCTTGCGCAGCGCGTGGATGGCCCGGGTCATCGGCTGGTCGGCGAAGACCGTGTGCTTGGCGACCTCCGTGGTCTCCACCCACTCGGTGCCCCAGGTCTGCGCGAACCGGCTGCCGTCCCAGGTGGTGATCCCGGAGAACGCCATACGGCAGCCCACGGCCCCGTACAAAGGCCCGTGCAGGGGCTCCGGTACGTCGCCGACGGTGCGCAGGGCGAGGACCACGCCCGCGTTCTGCGAGCGCAGCCGCTGGATCCGGCGCACCGAGTCGGCGGTGACCGCGCCCGTCGCGTCGTCCAGCACCAGGCAGACGAAGTGGGCGCGCCGGCCCTCCCGCACGACGGCGTGGAACTGGGCCAGGACCAGCCGGGTGATCAGCCGGCCCGCCTCCTCGTGGCCGCGCTCGGGCAGGTCGATGCGGACCCGCAGCGGATGGTGGGCGACGGCGCGGAGGGAGAACGCGCGGTGCGTGTCGCCGTCCCCGCCGAAGAAGCCGTCGAACACCGGCCGGTTCAGCAGCGACAGCCGGTCGGCGAGGGCACGGCCCGGATCGCCCGGGGTGCCCGTCTGCCGGATCCGCGCCTCCAGCTCGCGGCGCATCACCTCGTTCCCGGCCACCGCCTCCCGCAGCGCGGCCAGCGCGCCCGGCTCGCCTTCGAGGAGCTCCCGCAGCTGAGGGAGGGTCGGAAAGCGGCCGTGCGCGGCCCGGTGGGGGCCCAGCAACTGGGCGAGCGCGGTGGCCGCGCTCTGGCCGTTCACCGCGTCGAGGTCGCCGACCAGCGCCTCGGCGAGGATCGCGGCCGCCTCGTCGGGGTCGTCGGATTCGGCGTACGGGTCCAGGTCGTGCACCGAGGACGGGTCGCCGACGCGGACGATCACGTCGTAGGAGGAGTCGGCGCCGAGCGGGCCGCCGCCGGGCGAGGACACCGCGACGACCGCGCAGCCGCCGGTCAGCGCCTGCAGGGCCAGAGCCTCCGTCAGCGGCTCGACCAGCGTGCGCGTCTTGCCCGAGCCGGACGGGCCGACCGCGAGCAGCGAGGTGCCCAGCACGTCCGGGCCGAGCGCGGCGCCCGCGTCGTGATACGTCACCGGGGCGCGCTCGGCGGCCACCCAGCGGCCGATGCGCACCTGGCCGGCGAGCAGGTCGTGGCGCGCGGTGCGCCGGGGCAGGTCCCGGGCGCCGGACGGGTGGGTCCAGGCGGCACCGCCCTGCCGCAGCACGGTATCCCGGAAGTCGGGCAGACCCACCGTCCAGGCCCGCCGCACGCGCGCGCAGTCCACGTCGTTCATCCGCCCGGCGGCCACCTCGCCGGTCAGCAGCTCGGCCGCCTCGTGCTGCCCGGCGTCCCGCAGCTCCGGCCACTGGGAGCGGGGTCGCTCGGCGGCCGGCGCGGCGGCCGGCGACGCACCTTCGGTGGGGCGTCGTTCCTTCAGATACTGCAGCCATTCGCCTGCCACCGCGAACGGCCAGAGGATGAGCAGGGTGACGACGGCATAGAGGCTGTAGACGAACAGCGCGGAAGCGAACAAGCCGTAGCCGCCCGAGACCGCCACCACGAGGTTGAAGATCGCGTCGAGAACGACCGGATCCCAGAACGACCCCGGAACGGCGCTGGGGAACACCCATCCGCACACCACCACCGCCCAGGCCAGAGCGAGCAGAGCGCGCTTGGGCTGCGGCTTCTGCCTGAAGTAGTGACGGAAGAGTGTGTGCCAGCTGCCGAGCCGCCCCATGGCGTAGGCGAGCACTGCGAAAGCCGCGCCCTCGTAGGCGGTGAGGGCTTGGCGGCCGAACCCCTCGGGTTTGGCCGAGATCTGCGAGGCGCCGTACCACCAGTCGTCGGGGGTGAGCAGGCGCAACAAGGCCCACTGGTAGGGAATCGCGCTTTCAAGCCAGAACGACCAGATGATGAAACCAGCAACCAGGGGAATCAGCATCCCGACGACGGTGATCGGCGCGAGCCGCTCCGTCTCCTGCGCGCCCTTCGGCAGCCTGTACCGCAGCCGCCAGATCCCGGGCTTCGCCTTGGGCCGGGGGGCGTCGAGCCATTCCGCCGCCGCCGATGTGCTGGGGGCGTGTGCAGGACGAGGCGGTACCGCCGGAGGCCCCGCAGGGCGCGGCACAGGATTCGCATGCGTGCCCCGCGCGTCCCGCGTCCCGTCGCTGTCCATCGCCGTTGCCCCCTGACCAGCCGCTCCGTCCACCATCAGCGGTCAATCTAACGCCCCCGCAAAGGGAGTTCACCGCTTACACGGCCAGGCCCGCGCGATCGCGGTCCGGCCGTCACTGTCCATGGCGGACAACCGGCGTCGCCGACACCGCCCACATGGAGCATGCCCACCCCCCGGCCCCCGTCCTAACCTGCGAGAAAAGAAGGAAAGCGTCCGCAGAACGCCAGGAAGACCCAGGAGCGCCTCATGACCGCCCTTCCGCAGGAGCGCCGGATCGTCACCGCCATTCCCGGCCCGAAGTCGCAGGAGCTGCAGGCCCGCCGTGTCGCCGCGGTCGCGCAGGGCGTGGGCTCCGTGCTGCCGGTGTTCACCGCGCGGGCGGGCGGCGGCATCATCGAGGACGTCGACGGCAACCGTCTGATCGACTTCGGTTCCGGCATCGCGGTGACGAGCGTCGGCGCCTCCGCCGAAGCCGTCGTACGCCGGGCCTCCGCGCAGCTCGCCGACTTCACCCACACCTGTTTCATGGTCACCCCGTACGAGGGCTATGTGGAGGTCGCCGAGGCCCTCGCCGAGCTCACCCCGGGTGACCACGCCAAGAAGTCCGCGCTGTTCAACTCCGGCGCGGAGGCCGTCGAGAACGCGGTCAAGATCGCCCGCGCCCACACCAAGCGCCAGGCGGTCGTCGTCTTCGACCACGGCTACCACGGCCGTACGAACCTGACGATGGCGCTCACCGCGAAGAACATGCCGTACAAGCACGGCTTCGGCCCCTTCGCGCCCGAGGTCTACCGCGTCCCCGTCGCCTACGGCTACCGCTGGCCGACCGGCCCGGAGAACGCGGGTCCCGAGGCCGCCGCGCAGGCCATCGACCAGATCACCAAGCAGGTCGGCCCCGACAACGTGGCGGCGATCATCATCGAGCCGGTGCTCGGCGAGGGCGGCTTCATCGAGCCGGCCAAGGGCTTCCTGCCGGCGATCAGCGAGTTCGCCAGGGACAACGGCATCGTCTTCGTCGCCGACGAGATCCAGTCGGGCTTCTGCCGCACGGGCCAGTGGTTCGCCTGCGAGGACGAGGGCATCGTCCCGGACCTGATCACCACCGCCAAGGGCATCGCGGGCGGTCTGCCGCTCGCCGCCGTGACCGGCCGCGCCGAGATCATGGACGCCGCCCACGCGGGTGGCCTGGGCGGCACCTACGGCGGCAACCCGGTCGCCTGCGCGGGCGCGCTCGGCGCGATCGAGACGATGAAGGAGCTCGACCTCAACGCCCGGGCGAAGGCGATCGAGGCGACGATGAAGGCCCGCCTCACCGCGATGGCCGAGAAGTTCGAGCTCATCGGCGACGTCCGGGGCCGGGGCGCGATGATCGCCATCGAGCTGGTCAAGGACCGTACGACCAAGGAGCCGAACCCGGAGGCCACCGCCGCGCTCGCCAAGGCCTGCCACCAGGAGGGCCTGCTGGTCCTGACCTGTGGCACCTACGGCAACGTGCTGCGTTTCCTGCCCCCGCTGGTCATCGGAGAAGGCCTGCTGAACGAGGGCCTCGACATCATCGAGCAGGCCTTCGCGCGCATCTGAAAGCCGTCGTCCCGCGCAGCTGAAAGCCGTCGTCCCGCGCATCTGAGCCGGGGACCCGCACAGCTGATTCCCGCGGACGGCAGACAGTGTGAAGAAGGTGTGCGGGGTGGATGGCGGGACGCGATTCCGCCTGTTGCACCGCGTGCCACTGCCGTACGTTCTATCCAGATGAGAGATACACCCGCTCACAGGGGACTGTGGGCGAAACCCCAGGCCGGGGCCTCCCCAGCTTCGACCTGGTCGTGCCCTCGCGCACACAATCGGAGCCTCCGGCTTCGGATCTCCTCACCGATCGGACGGTCGCCCGCCCCAAACCCCCCGGGGCGGCCGGCGTTCCGATCCGGACGGCCACCCCGGAACCACCCCCCCTGTTCCGGGGTGGCCGACCTCCTTCCTCCTCTTCTCCTCAGCGGCACAGACCACGGCACATGACCCCGGACGGCGTCCGGGGTCATTCTTCTTGCCCACGTTCTTCCTGTCCCCGCCCTGTCGTGGCGGGAAATCAACTGTTAACAGGCCAAGCGCGAGTGAACCCTTTGCGAAACCAGTAAACGAAGGGTAAAACTAGGGCCTACTTGTCATGAACGGTTCCCGGGGGGGAATTGGTGTCGGAACCAACCATCACCGTGGTCATCGGCGCGTACAACGCCATGCCCTATCTGACCCGCTGTCTCGAGTCGGTGGTCGAGCAGTCGCTGGGCGCCTACACACTCGAGTGCCTGGCCGTCGACGACGGGTCGACCGACGGCACCGGCAAGGAGCTGGACCGTTTCGCCGCCGCGCATCCCGGCGTCGTGCGCGTCGTCCACCAGCCGAACTCCGGTGGGCCCAGCGGCCCGCGCAACGTCGCGATCGGCCTGGCCAGAGGGCGGTACGTCTTCTTCCTCGACGCCGACGACTACCTCGGCCCGAACGCCATGCGCCGCATGGTCGACATGGCCGAGCGCAACGGCTCCGACGTGGTGCTCGGCAAGTACGTGGGCGTGGACTGCGACGTGCCCCGCTCCATGTTCGAGGCCAACCAGGAAGTGGTCGATCTGGCCACCTCCCGCGTCTGGTACGCCCTGACCCCGCACAAGCTCTTCCGGCGCTCGTTCCTCGAGGAGCGCGGACTGCGCTTCGACGAGGACATCCGCATCGGCGAGGACCGCCTCTTCGTCACCAAGGCCTATCTGCAGGCCTCCGTGGTCTCGGTGGTCGCCGACGAGGACTGCTACTACAAGGTCAAGCGCGACGACAACGGCAACATCACCAGCAGCTACAGCGACCTGGCCAAACGCTTCGAGACGGCCCGGCGCATCATGGCCGCGATCAGCGCGTACAGCGAACCCGGCCCGGTGCGCGACGCGGCCCTGCTGCGGACGTTCCGGGGCGGCCTCCTGGACTCGTTCTCCTGGCGGTTCCCACTGCTGGAGGAGAGCCAGCAGATCACGGCGATGGGGATCGTCAAGGACCACGTGGACGCGTTCTACACCCCGGAACTCGACGCGCAGATGACCGTGCCCCACCGCCTCTTCGCGCACTGCGCGCGGCACGGCATGCGGGCCGAACTCATCGACATCGTCGAGTTCCTGAAGGACGAGCGGGCCAAGCGCCGGCCCCCGCACGACATCGTCGTGGACAGCGGGCGCGCCTACGCGGCCTACCCGTACTTCCGCGACGAGCGGGCCGCTATCCCCGACTCCTGCTACGACGTCACCGGCGACCTGCGCCAGGACGACCGGCTGGACGCCGTGGAGTGGGAACGCAAGGGGCGCCGCGGTGTCCTGCGGCTGCGCGGCCACGGCTTCATCGAGAAGGTACCCACCCGTGAGCCGGCCACCGAGCTGGTGCTGCGGGCCCGCAGCGACGGCCGTGAGGTGCGCATCCCCACCCGTCCGGCGCCGGCGCCCGCTCTCGACGCCGACCACGGCACGGCGGGCTTCACCGTCGACATCGACATCACCAAGGCCCTGGACGGCGGCCCGCTGACCAAGGGCGTGTGGGACGTCTATCTCGCCGTCCGCACCCAGGGCCTGAGCACCCGGCGCAGATACGGCGCCCGCAAGGCCGACGACCTCGCCCCGGCCGTCGGCGGAAGCAGCGCCGACCTGGCGGTCAAGCCGTACTACACCGCGTACGGCAACCTCAGCCTGGACATCACCGCCGCGAAGAAGCGCAAGCCGAAGGGGCTCAAGCGGCGCATACGCAGGAGGCTCAGCGGGCTCGGCCGACGCATCGGCGGGCGGCGGCTGAGAAGCCTGGTGCGCTCGTAGCGCCCCCGATCGCCACAGGCGATGCGAGGGGCGCGGGGCCGTACCACTGGGCGCATCCGCCGCGCGGGCGCGACCGGCCGGGCCACAAGGCACCCGCACCCGGCGACCGTGTCCCCACGGACGTGTTCTGTCCTGGTGGGCGGCCCCTCCCTGAGAGGCTGTAGGGCATGCCCACCAGCACCGACCAGCAGACCGGGGCTCACCCCGCCGCGCCGCCCGCGCCGGCGAGGCGCCACGCCCCCCTCCTCGGCCTGCCCGCCCTCCTCTTCGCGCTGATCACCTGGCAGGTCGCCGTGGACGGCCCCCTGCTGAACCTGGACGACGGCCTCAGCCGGGCCCTGATCCACCCGGACCGCTTCTCCGAGCTGCTGTCCGACCTGGGGAACGTGCAGGTCGCGGTACCGGCACTGGTGCTGGTCACGGTGTACGTGGCCCTGCAGGGGCAGTGGACGGGCCGGCCGCGCTGGTGGCTGCCGCCGGTCGCCGCGGTCGTCCTGATGACGCTGGTGCCGCTGATCGTCGTCCCCCTGAAGGAGTGGACCGAGCGCCCCGGCACGCCCGCCGTGCCGCCCGCCACCGGCTACTACCCCTCCGGCCACACGGCGACGGCGGCCGTCGCCTACGGCTCCGCGGCGATGGTCCTGCTGCCGTGGCTGGCGACGGCCCTCGCCCGGCGGCTGGTCGTCGCCGGGGCCGGCCTGCTCGTCCTCGCCGTGTCCTACGGGCTGGTCCGGCGCGGGTACCACTGGCCGCTGGACGTGGTGGCCAGCTGGTGTCTGTGCACCGTGCTGCTCGGCGCGCTGCGGCTGTTCCTGCGCCGGGCGACCCGCCCGCCCGCCGACCGTGCCAAACCGTAGTACGCCGACCGTCCATCCGTACGACTCGGACAAGCGCTTCCGCGCCCTCCCGCCCCTACCGTGGACCACGAGAAGCACAGCACACCCCCAACGCGGAAGGGCCGGGAATCCACCAATGACCTCCACCCACGCCTTCTGGCTCGCCGGCCGCCAGGCCACCGGCGAGGACAGCCTCGACGTCACCTCGCCGTGGGACGGGCGGCTCGTCGGCAAGGTCAGCGTGCCGACGGACGCGCAGGTCGAGGAGGCCGTGGCCGCCGCGTACGCCGTGCGCGAGGAGTTCGCCGCCGCCCCGGCCCACGTCCGCGCCGCCGCCCTCGACCACGTCAGCAAGCGGCTCGCCGAGCGCACCGAGGAGATCGCCCGGCTGATCTCCGCCGAGAACGGCAAGCCGATCAAGTGGGCGCGCGGCGAGGTCGGCCGGGCCGTCTCCGTCTTCCGGTTCGCGGCCGAGGAGGCCCGGCGGTTCAACGGCGGTGAGGCCCAGCGCCTCGACACCGACCTCGGCGGCCAGGGGCGGCTCGCGCTGACCCGCCGCTTCCCCAAGGGTGTCGTCCTCGGCATCGCGCCGTTCAACTTCCCGCTGAACCTGTGCGCCCACAAGGTGGCCCCGGCGATCGCGGCCGGCGCGCCGATCATCCTCAAGCCCGCCCCGGCGACCCCGCTGTCCGGCCTGATCATCGGCGACCTGCTCGCCGAGACGGACCTGCCGGCCGGCTCCTGGTCGATCCTCCCGGTCGCCAACGACCGCATGCCCGCGCTCGTCCAGGACGAGCGGCTGCCGGTCATCTCCTTCACCGGTTCCGAGAAGGTCGGTTACGCGATCATGGACTCGGTGCCGCGCAAGCACTGCACCCTGGAGCTGGGCGGCAACGGCGCGGCTGTCGTCCTCGGCGACTACGCCTCCGACGCCGACCTCGACTGGGCCGCCACCCGTATCGCCACCTTCTCCAACTACCAGGGCGGGCAGTCCTGCATCTCGGTGCAGCGGGTCATCGTGGACGCCTCGGTCCACGACCGTCTGCTGCCGCGGATCGTCGCCGCCGTCGAGGCCCAGGTCACCGGTGACCCGTCCGACGACACGACGGACGTCGGCCCCCTGGTCAGCGAGGACGCGGCCAAGCGCGTCGAGACCTGGGTGGACGAGGCGATCGCCGCGGGCGCCTCCCTCCTCGCCGGCGGCAAGCGCGACGGCGCCTCCTACGCGCCGACCGTCCTCACCGACGTGCCGGCCGACACCACGATCGCCTGCGAGGAGGTCTTCGGGCCGGTCCTCACGGTGCACAAGGTGGACGGCGAGGCGGAGGCCTTCGCGGCCGTCAACTCCTCCAAGTACGGGCTCCAGGCGGGCGTGTTCACCCATGACCTCCAGGTCGCCTTCCGCGCCCACCGCGCGCTGGAGGTCGGCGGTGTCGTCATCGGCGACGTGCCCTCCTACCGCGCCGACCAGATGCCGTACGGCGGCGCCAAGCAGTCGGGCGTCGGCCGCGAGGGCGTGAAGTTCGCGATGGACGACTACACCTACGAGCGGGTGCTGGTCCTGACGGGCCTCGCGCTCTGACCCACGCACGTGCGGAGGGAAGGCGAGCCCGGCTGACGATGCCGGGCGGCCACGGGCGGGAGTGTCCAGGCTCTCCAGCTCTGGCTAATGGGAACCATTTTCAGATAGGCTCGCGGTCGGCGCTCACACGCCGTCCCCGAAGGGGTCCGGCACCGATGCCTTCCGGTGCCGGACCCCTTCTTCGTGCCGGCCTTCTCCGGACCCTCAACCGGAGAAGCCGACGTGCGCCAGCCGCAGCGGGCCGCGCAGTGCGAGGCGCAGGTCGTGCACGCCGTCGGCGGCGAAGGGTGCCTCGACCGAGAGGTAGTCGTACGGTCCCGTGGTGGGCGCCGGGACGGTCAGGCTGGCGAGGGGCGCGCCGCCGCCCAGGGACAGCTCCACCGTGCCCTCGCCGGCCACCGTCACCGTCACGCCGGTCGTGCCGGTCCCGAAGTCGCAGGCCCGGTAGACCAGTTCGCCCGAGCGGCCCCCGACCGGCGTCACCGCGTCGCCCGACACCTTCGTCAGGTCGACGATCTCCGTGCCGCTCTGCTCGTCGAAGTCGGCGGCGGCGAGGCCGCGTCGGCGGACCGGGCGCGGGGCGGCCGGTTCGCCGACGAGCACGACGGTCTCGCGCAGCCGGATGTCCTCGCTGGATCCGCCGATCAGCAGGTCGTACGGTCCCGGCTCCACCCGCCATCCGCCCCGCGCCACGTCCCAGAACGCGAACGCGGACAGCGGGACGTCGAAGGCGATGTCCGTCCTGGCGCCGGGCGCGAGCGTGACCCGGCGGTGGTCGAGCAGTTCGCGGCGCGGCCGGGTGACGGAGGGGTCCACGGCGCGGGTGTAGAGCTGGGCGACCTCGTCGGCGGTCATGTCGCCGTTGTTGGTGACCGTGAAGGAGATCCGCACCCGGCCGTCCCCGGCCTCCACCATCAGGTCGGCGTACACGAAGGACGCGTACGACAGACCGTGACCGAACGGGAAGAGGGGCCGGCCCTCGAAGTACAGGTACGTCTGGCGGGCGCCGATCACGTCGTAGTCGAGCAGGTCGGGCAGGTCGGCGTCGTCGGCGTACCAGGTCTGGGGGAGGCGTCCGGCGGGGGAGACGTCACCGGCGAGGACACGGGCGAGGGCGGTGCCGGCGGCCTGGCCGCCGTGGGCCGTCCACAGCATCGCGCTCAGCGGCCGGTCCGTTTCGATCGCGTACGGGTACGCCGACACCAGCGCCAGCACCGTGCGCGCGTTCGAGGCGCGGGCCGCCTCCAGGATCCGCTTCTGATGGGCCGGGAGCCTCAGCGTCGTACGGTCCTCGGTCTCACGGCCGTTGATGTGCGGATCGTTGCCCGCCACGACCACAACCACGTCCGCCTGGGCCGTGACCCGGGCCACGGCGTCCTCGGCGCGTTCGACGACGACCACCTCGAAGACCTCGGGATCCTCCTCGGCAACCTTGACGCCGTCGGCGGCGACGAAGACGTGGCGACCCGTTCCCGCGTGCCGGAGGAGGTGACCGTTCTCGTGGGGTTCGAGGTGGAACGTCTCCTGGACGATCCAGCCGCCGGGCTGGTCCGCGGAGGCACGCAGATAGCCGTCCTCGGCGACCGAGAGATAGCGGCCGTCGGGGGCGCGGAGGGTGTGGACGCCCTCGCCCCATTCGACGAGCGCGAGTTCGGTGCCGACGGCGTCCGTGGTCAGCGGCGCGAGATCGGTGCGGCCCGCGAGCAGCGCCGGATCCAGGGCGCCCTCGGCGCCGCGCACCTCGTCGGAGGCCTCGGGGGCGGCGGGGACCTTCAGGTAC
The DNA here is from genome assembly GCF_044465285.1 of Streptomyces sp. NPDC049687. NCBI lineage: Bacteria > Bacillati > Actinomycetota > Actinomycetes > Kitasatosporales > Streptomycetaceae > Streptomyces > Streptomyces sp. NPDC049687. Next base: position 78,949 of record NZ_JBITLN010000012.1, on the reverse strand, counting down.
GTTCCCGCGGAGGTCTTCAGCAGGATCCGGTCCACACCCTCCGCGAACTCCACGCGCTCGGCGCCGAACCGCTCGTACAGCCCCTCCAGGGGGGTGGAGCGGTGCAGCAGGGTGCCGCTGTACCAGTCGAGCTTGCACTCGTCGGCGAGCAGGCCGACCACCGCGAGCCGGGTGTCGGCGGCCAGCGGGAGCACGCCGTCGTTGCGCAGCAGGACGATCGCCTGCTCGGCGGCCTCCCCGGCGAGGGCGCGGTGGGCCGGGGTGTCGAACTCGCCGGTGCCCGCGTGCGGGTCGTGGTGCGGGTCGAACTCGCCCAGGCGGAAGCGGACCGAGAGCTGACGGCGGACCGCCGCGTCGATGTCGGCCTCCGTCAGCAGGCCCTGTTCCAGGGCCCCCCTGACCCGGGCGGTGATCTGCGAGCCGTCGGTGCCGTGGTCGGTGAAGCTGTCGACGCCGGCCTGGAGGGCGGCGGCCGTCGCCTCCTCGTGGGTGTCGAAGTAGTGCTCGGAGTCGACCAGATTGGAGGGCGCGCCCGCGTCGGAGCAGACCAGCAGGTCCTCGTCCGTCCAGGTGCGCAACTGCTCGCGCAGATACGGGGAGACGTGGTTGGGGCGGCCGTTGACCAGGTTGTACGCCGGCATCACCCCGGCGACCGCCCCCGCCTCGACCGTCTCCTTGAAGGCCCGCAGGTCGTACTCGTGCAGCACGCGCGGGCGGACGGAGGAGGAGGTGACGGACCGGTCGGTCTCGTTGTTGTGCGCGAGCCAGTGCTTGAGGACCGGGGCCGTGCGCCAGTACGTCGGATGGTCGCCGCGCAGACCGTGCGTGTACGCGGTGGCGATGGCGGAGGTCAGCTTGGGGTCCTCCGAGTAGCCCTCCTCGTTGCGGCCCCACAGGGGGTGCCGCAGCAGGTTGACCGTGGGCGACCAGACGTTCAGGCCCACGCGCTCGTCGCGGGCGCGCATCGCCCGGACCTCCTTGGAGACCGCCTCGCCGACCCGCCGTACGAGATCGGTGTTCCAGGTCGCGCCCAGCCCCACGGCCTGCGGGAACACCGTCGCCGGGCCCATCCACGCGACACCGTGCAGGGCTTCCTGGCCGGTGCGGAACGCGGCGATGCCGAGCCGCTCGACGGCCGGGGCGAACTGGTGGAGGAAGGAGACCTTCTCGTCCAGGGTCAGACGCGACAGCAGATCGTCGATGCGCTTCGCGAAGGGCAGATGCGGATCGCGGAAAGGGGGCGTGGGCGGCGTGGGTGCGGTCACGTGGGGATCCCTTTGCACTGGAGCGGGGAGACGCTTTCGAAGCGCTTCGATGCTCATTCGACGTAAGGGCGGGTGTCAAGAGAAGCTCACGGGTATTTCAAGCAGGGCATACGAACAGGTCACCCCGGATGCCAGGTAGGAATCTTGTAATCGGCCCTTGTGCGCCCCCGGGTGTTCACTTAACCTCGCAGCAACATCGAAGCGCTTCGACTGTGCTCCGCCCCGTGGTCGAAGGACGCTTCAGCTCAGCCAGATCCACTCGAGACACCGCAGCCGACGGCCACCGCCGGGTGTCCTGGTGCGCCATGAAGGGTTGACGCAATGACGCCGAACGCCGCTTCCCCCTCTTCCGGCCCGAGCCGGAGAAGCTTCCTCGCCTCCACGGCGGTCGCCACCGCAGCGGTGGCGGGAGGGATGCCGCTGCTGGCCGCCTGCGGCGGCACGGACAGCGGGTCGCGCGAGGGGACCACGTCGGGCAAGGCCGCGGACAAGCTGCTCCCGACGTTCGTCGCCAGCACGGTCGCGAACCCGGACCTGCCGTCCAAGAACGGCTCGGCCGCCGGCTACACCGGCAAGGTCGACGTGGCGACCCTCAAGGCCTCGGTCCCGGAAAAGCTCGGCACCGGCGCTCCCTTCAAGATCATGTCCCCGTTCTGGGGCTCCCCGCCGAAGGCGGGCTGCGCCTACTACACGGCGCTCGACGCCGCCGCGGGCACCAAGATCACCTGGCAGAACCAGGACGGCAACACCTACGGCGAGAAGCTCGGCGCCGTCCTCGCCTCCAGCTCCATACCCGACATGGTGGTCGTACCCGGCTGGGAACTGGTCGGCAAGATCTCCAACGCGGTCACCGCGAAGTTCATGGACCTCGGCCCCTACCTGGCGGGCGACAAGGTCAAGAAGTACCCGAACCTGGCCGCGATCCCCTCCGACGCCTGGCGCATGGGCATCTTCGGAGGCGCCCTGCGCGGCATCCCGATGCCCGCCGCCAGCGCTTCCTGGATCGTGCCCTACTACCGCAAGGACATCTTCGACGCGAAGGGCTACACCGTCCCCAAGTCGCCCGACGAGTTCCTCAGCTGGGCCAAGGAGGCCACCAGCGCCAAGGCCAAGGTCTGGGCCTGCGGCGACATGAACTGGACCGCGTGGAGCATCTTCGGTGTCCGAAGTTCCGGAACGGTCGGCTGGGACATCGGGGACGACGGCAAGCTGACGTACCGCGTCGAGCAGCCCGAGTACCTCGAAGCCCTGGAGTGGACGCGCAAGCTGTTCGACGCGGGCGTGGTCCACCCCGACGACAAGGCGCGCACGGGCGACCAGGGCCAGCGGTTCACCGCCGGGCAGATCCTCGTCTACAACAACGACATGTCCCACTGGTACGGCAAGACCGCCGAACAGGCCGCGTCCAACCCGGACTTCCAGATCGAGGGCATGGACATCTTCGGCGCCGACGGCGGGAACCCCAAGCTGTACGCCTCCCAGCCCGCCACCATCTGGTCGATGATCCGCAAGGGCGCCTCCAAGACGACGGTCGAGAACGCGCTGGCCGCCGCCGACTTCTCGGCCGCGCCCTACGGCACCAAGGAGCGGATGCTCGTCGACTACGGCGTCGAGGGCACCCACTACACCGTCAAGAACGGCGTTCCGGTCAAGAACGACCTGGGCAACTCCGAGGTCGTCAACGCCTGGGTGATGCTGGCCGCCCCCGCCGCCTACTTCGCCCACCCCGACTTCCCCGAGGTCGCCCGCAAGCAGGTCGAGTGGCAGCAGCGGATGGGCGCCTTCATGAAGAAGACGGCCACCTACGGCATGAACATCGTCGAGCCGACCCGCTACGCCAACCTCTCCAGCCAGTTCGAGCAGCTCGAGATCGACTACGTGCGCGGCAACCGCAAGCTCTCCGACGTACAGGCCGCCATCTCCACCTGGAAGTCCTCCGGCGGCGACAAGCTGCGCGACTGGTACAAGGAGCTCATCGACAAGAACGGCAGCGGCAACTGATGTCTCTCACGGCCGGGAGCAGGCCCGACGGGACTCGCCCTCCCGCGGCCGTCGAGGAACCGACGGCCGCGGTCGCCGCCGCGGTGGTGAAGGACCGGATTCCGGGCAAGGCGAGCAAGGCCGGGAAGGTTCCCTTCAGGGTCCGGCTGCGCCGCGACCGCGCGCTCATCCTGATGACGCTGCCCGTCATCGTGCTGCTCCTGCTCTTCAACTACATCCCCCTGCTCGGCAACGTCGTCGCCTTCCAGGACTACGACCCCTACGTCTCCAGCAACGGCGTCACCGCGATCTTCCACAGCCCCTGGGTCGGCGTGGAGCAGTTCTCGCGGATGGTCGACGACCCGCTGTTCTGGAGCGCCGCGAAGAACACCATCGTGCTGTTCGTGCTGCAACTGGTGCTGTTCTTCCCGGTCCCGATCGCCCTCGCGCTGCTCATCAACAGCGTGGTCCGGCCACGGGTCCGGGCCGTGGCCCAGGCGATCATGTATCTGCCGCACTTCTTCTCATGGGTCCTCGTCGTCACCGTCTTCCAGCAGATCTTCGGCGGCGCGGGCATCATCGCCCAGACCCTGGAGGACCACGGCTGGAGCGGCTTCGACCTGATGACCAACGCGGGCCTCTTCAAGTACCTGGTCACCGCGCAGGCCGTCTGGAAGGACGCCGGCTGGGGGATCATCGTCTTCCTCGCCGCGCTGGCCGCGGTCAGCACCGACCTGTACGAGGCCGCCGCCATGGACGGCGCCGGGCGCTGGCGCCGCATGTGGCACGTGACGCTGCCCGCCCTGCGCCCGGTGATCGCACTGCTGCTGGTCCTCAGGGTGGGCGACGCGCTCAGCGTCGGCTTCGAGCAGTTCCTGCTCCAGCGGTACGCGGTCGGGGCCGGGGCCAGCGAGGTCCTCGACACCTACGTGTGGAACATGGGTATCCAGAACGGCGACTTCAGCTACGCGGCCGCGGTCGGCCTCGTCAAAGGCGCCATCGGAGTCTGTCTCGTCCTGGGCGCGAACAAGTTCGCGCACCTGCTCGGCGAGCAGGGGGTGTACAAGAAGTGAGCCTCAACACGCAGCTCATCCGCAGCCTCAAGGCTCCCGCCCGCCCCGTGTGGGAGGAGCCGCCCAGCAAGGCCGGACTCACCGCGAAGGGCGGCTTCCTGCTCCTGTGCTGCCTGGGGGTCCTCGGTCCGCTGTGGATCGTGATCGTCACCAGCCTCTCCCCGAAACCCGTGATCGACCGGGCCGGCGGCCTCGTCGTGATCCCCCAGGGCATCACCTTCGTCAACTACACGGAACTGCTCAGCGGCGGCCAGGTCAGCCGGGCGATCATGGTCTCGGTCGGGATCACGCTCTTCGGCACGCTGTTCTCGATGACCGTGTCGGTACTCGCGGCCTACGGCCTGTCCCGGCCGGGCAGTCTGGGACACCGGTTCTTCCTGATGACCATGATGGCGACCATGTTCTTCGGGGCCGGCCTCATCCCGACGTACCTTCTGGTGCAGTCGCTGGGCCTCACCGACACCTATCTGTCCCTGATCCTGCCGAGCGCGGTCAGCGTCTTCAACATCCTCGTCCTGCGGGCCTTCTTCATGGGCATCTCGCCCGAACTCACCGAGTCCGCCCGCATCGACGGGGCCAGTGACCTGCGCATCCTGCTGACCATCATCATGCCGCTGTCCCGGGCGGTGCTGGCCGTCATCTCCCTGTTCTACGCGGTGGGCTACTGGAGCGCCTGGTTCAACGCCTCCATCTACCTCACCGACCAGCAGATGATGCCGCTGCAGAACGTGCTCATCCAGCTGGTCCAGAAGAACACCGAGGCGCCGACCGGCCTCCAGCAGGCGGTCCGCACCGGTCAACTCTCGGCGCTGGGACTGCAGATGGCGGTCATGGTCCTCGCCCTGATCCCCGTCGCGGTCGCCTCCCCGTTCGTCCAGCGGCACTTCAAGAAGGGCATGCTGACCGGCGCGATCAAGGGCTGACGCCCGGCGCCGAGTGAGGGTGCGGTCGTGGGGCGGCTGCGGGTGGTGTGCGACTGATCGCGCGGTTCCCCGCCCCCCTTGGGCCGGCGTAGCCGCGGGCAGTCGTGCCCCTGCGGCGGCACGGGTGGGCGCGGCGGCACCCCCTCAGCGCCGGGCCGCCCGACCCACCCCCGCCCAGCACCGACCCTGGGGCCGGGAAACCGAGCTTCAGGCACCCCCCGCCCAGCCGACCCACGTCCACGAACCCCACCCCGGCTGCCCCCAGCCCCTGCGAGGTACCCCATGACCACCTCCCCCCCAAGCCGCCGCACCGTCCTCGCCGGCACGGCAGCCGCCGCCGCGCTCGCCGCGCTTCCCGCCGTGCAAGGGCGCGCGTACGCCGCGGAGACAGCAGACACCGCAGACACGGCGGACGCCGCCGCCCCCGCCTACCGCCGGCGCACCGCCGTCATCGGCGGTACCGGCTTCGTCACCGGCGTCCTCCTCCACCCCTCCGTCCGCGGTCTCGCCTACGCCCGTACGGACATCGGCGGCGCGTACAGACGGGACGACCGCCCCGCCCGCTGGACCCCCCCGGCGATCTACCAGGTCGGCGTCACGGACGCGATCACCGCCGTGTACCGCTCCGACGACGGCGCGCGCAGCTGGGTGCGGGTCAACGACGACCAGCACCAGTGGGGATGGATCGGCGCCACCATCGCCGCCGACCCGCGCATCCACGGCCGCGTCCACATCGCCACCAACGGGCGCGGCATCCAGTACGGGGAGCCCGTCTGATGCCGAACCTGACAGACGCCACCCGCGGCCGCATCCTCTTCGGCGGCGACTACAACCCCGAGCAGTGGCCCGAGGAGACCTGGCACGAGGACGTCCGTCTGATGCGCGACGCCGGAGTCAACTCCGTCACCCTCGGCGTCTTCTCCTGGTCGCAGCTCGAACCCGAGCCGGGGGCCCGGGAGTTCGGTCGGCTGGACACGCTGATGGACCTGATGCACGACAACGGCATCGGTGTCGTCCTCGCCACCCCCACCTCCTCGCCCCCGCCCTGGCTCGGCCGTCTCCACCCGGACACCCTGCCCCGCACCGAGGACGGCCGGATCGAGTGGTGGGGCGGCCGCCAGCACTTCTCGCACTCCAGCGCCACCTACCGCCGTCACGCCGCCGCCATCACCGAGGACCTGGCCGCCCGCTACGCGGGCCACCCCGCCCTCACCCTGTGGCACATCAACAACGAGTACTGCACGGCCGACCACGGGGACGAGGCGGCCGTCCGCTTCCGGCGCTGGCTGCGCGCGAAGTACGGCACCCTCGACGCCCTCAACGCCGCCTGGGGCACGGCGTTCTGGAGCCAGGGCTACGACACCTGGGACGGTGTCCTGCCCCCGCGCACCCCCCACTACCTGAGGAACCCCACCCAGGTGCTGGACTTCCGGCGCTTCACCTCCGACATGCTCCTGGAGTGTTACCTCGCCGAGCGGGACATCGTCGCCCGGCACACCCCGCACATCCCGGTCACCACCAACTTCATGCCGCTGTTCCTCGGCCAGGACGCCTGGCGCTGGGCCGAGGAGGAGGACGTCGTCTCCGTCGACATCTACCCCGACCCGCGCGACCCGCTGGGCCCGCAGCACGGCGCGCTCATCCAGGATCTGACCCGTTCGCAGGCCCGGGGTCCCTGGATGCTGATGGAACAGGCGGCCGGGCCCGTCAACTGGCGCGGTGTGAACCATCCCAAGCCGCGCGGCCTCAACCGCCTCTGGTCCCTGCAGGCCGTGGCCAGAGGCGCCGACGCCGTCTGCTACTTCCAGTGGCGCCAGTCCCGTCAGGGCGCCGAGAAGTTCCACTCCGGCATGGTCAGCCACGCGGGCGAGCACGGCCGTACCTTCCAGGAGGTCAAGCAGCTGGGCGCCGAGCTGGCCGCCCTCGGCGCCCACACGACCGGCCGTCACCTGCGGTCCGAGGTCGCCATCCTGCACGACTGGCACGCCTGGTGGGCCGGCTCCCAGGACGGCCGCCCCTCCGCCCAGGTCGACCACCCAGCCGTACTCCACGCCTGGCACCGCGCCCTGTGGGAGGCCGGGTTCACCACCGACTTCGCCCATCCCGAACACGACCTCACCGGCTACCGGCTGGTCGTCGCCCCCCAGCTGTACGCCATGACGGACGCGGCGATCGACAACCTCCTCGCCCACGTCCGCGCCGGTGGAACCCTCGTCTCCGGCTTCCTCACCGGTGTCGCCGACGAGGACGACCGTATCCGCCCGGGCGGCATGGACCCCCGGCTGCGCGAGCTGTTCGGCATCCGCGTCCTGCACGAGTGGTGGCCGCTGGAGGCGGGGGAGAGCGTCGAGTGCGACGGCTTCCGGGGGACGCTGTGGTCCGAGGAGCTGGAAGCCGAACAGGAAGCGGTGGAAGCCGTGTACAAGGGCGGTGAACTCGACGGACTGCCCGCCGTGCTGCGCCGCGACCGCGCCTGGTACGTCTCCACCCTCCCCGAACCCGACGCCCTGCGCGCCCTCCTCACCCGGATCGCGGCCGGGGCGGGCGTACGGCCCGTCCTCGAGGGCCTCCCGCCCGGTGTCGAGGCCGTACGCCGGGGCGAGCTGCTGTTCCTCCTCCACCACGGCCGCGAGCAGGTGACCGTCGAGGTTCCCGGCACCCACCACGACCTGCTGACCGGCAAGGAGTTCACGGACGAGATCGCCCTCGGCCGCTACGACGTGGTGGTGTTGCACTCGTGATCAGCACCCGCGCCGAAGACCCCGCAGACACCCCCACCACCGGCCCCGTGCACGGAACCTGGGAACCCCACCCCGCCGCCCGCTGGGAGGACGCCTTCCTCAGCGGCAACGGCCACCACGGCACCCTCACGTTCGGCGATCCCCACGACGACCGTGTCGTCGTCACCCACCACACCCTGGTCCGCCCCAACGGTGCCGAACACGCCCGCCCGCCCCGGCTCGCCGATGAACTCCCCGCCCTCCAGGACCGGTTGCTCGCCGGGGACCTGACCGCCGCCGAGAGCTTCACCGACCACCGCCCCCTCCAATGGGTCCAGCCCTTCCACCCGGCCTTCCAGATACGACTGCGCAGAGCGCCCTCGGCCGAGCCGTCCCGCTACCGCCGCTCCGTCGACTACACCACCGGCGAGACCACCGCCACCGGCGCGGGCGGCTGGACCAGCAGGGGCTTCGTCTCCCGCGCCGACGACGTGATCGTCCACCAGGTCACCGCCCCGGACCTGGACATCTCGCTGGACCACCGGCTCCCCGGCGCCCCCGCCGACCTCAAGGTCGGCCACGGCGCCGTCCTCACCCCGCACGGTGCCCTGCTCACCCTTCACGCCCGCTACCCCGGCAGCGACCGCGGGTACACGGGTACGACCCTGGTCGTCGTCACCGGCGGCCGTACCGGGCTCACCCTTCCCGGCGCGCGGATCACCGGCGCCGAGTCCGTGCTCCTCCTCACCCGCGTCCGCCGCCACACCGGCGAACTCGACGTCATCGGGGAACAGCGCGCCCTCACCGACCTGCCGCACTCCTACGACGACCTCCTCGAACGCCACCTCACCCTCCACCGCACCGCCTACGACCGCGTCGCCCTCGACCTCCACGCCGACCCGGCCGAGCGCGCCCTGCCCGGCTCCGAGCTGCTCGAACGCCCTCGAAGCAAGGCCCTCCTGGAACGGCTCTTCGCCGCCGGCCGCTACCACCTGCTCTCCTCCTCCGGCCTCAACCCGCCCCGGCTGACCGGCCTGTGGACCGGTGACTGGAACACCGCCTGGGCGGGCGCCTTCACCAACGACGCCAACGTCAACCTCCAGACCGCCTCCGCCACCTCCGCCGCCCTCCCCGAAGTCATCGACGCCCTGGCCGCTCTGATCCACCGCCAGCTCGACGACTGGCGGGAGAACGCCCGCGCGGTCTTCGGTGCCCGGGGCGTGGTCGCGCCCGCGCACACCGACGGCGAGTCCGGGCTGACGTACCACTTCAGCCGCGAGTACCCCCTGCACCTGTGGACCGCCGGAGCCGACTGGCTGCTCAAACCCCTCGTCGACCACGACGAGACCCGCGGCGCCCGCGACCCGCGCACCGCCGCCGCCCTCGCCGAAGTCGCCCTGTTCTACGAGGACTTCCTGACCCGCACGGACGCCGACGGCCAGCTGACCGTCGTCCCCTCCTACTCGCCCGAGAACCGGCCCGCGGGCGCGGGTTGGGGCGCCCTCAACGCGGCCATGGACCTCTCCGCCGCTCGCCATGCCCTGCTCACGGCGGCCGAGTACCACCCGGAGACCCCCGACCGGGTCGGCCGCTGGCGCGCCCTCGCCGACCGCCTCCCGCCCCACCGGGTCAACGCCGACGGCGCCCTCGCCGAATGGGCCTGGCCGGGCCTCGACGACACCTACGACCACCGCCATCTCAGCCACCTCTACGGCGTCTGGCCGCTCGACGAGATCAACCCCTACGACACCCCGCACCTGGCGGCCGCCGCCCACCGCGCGCTCGAACTGCGCGGCGCCGAGAACGACTCCGCGCACGGCCACCTCCACCACGCCCTGATCGCGGCCCGGCTGCGGGACGGCGACCGCGTCGGGCACGCCCTCTCCCAGGTCATCGAGGGCGACTTCTTCCACGAATCCCTGATGAGCGCCCACTACCCCCACCGCGACGTCTACAACGCGGACGCCGCCCACACCCTGCCCGCCGTGCTCATCGAGGCGCTCGTCCACTCCACCCCCGGCCGGCTGGTCCTGCTCCCCGCGCTCACCCCGGCGCTCCCGTCGGGCGAACTGCGGGGCGTGCGCACCCGGTTCGGCGCCGAGCTCGACCTCACCTGGGGCCCCGGCGGCGTACGCGCCGTCCTGAGGCCGCACCGCACCACCCGCATCGAAGTCCGGACTTCCACCGGTGATCCACAGCCGCTCGACCTGGTCGCCGGAGAAGACCACGTCCTCACCTCGGGGGCGTGGTAAACCCCCCGCTATTCCCCCCACCCATGGAAGGGACACCATGGCGACACGCACCCTGAGCAGGCTCACCAAGGCCCTGCTCGCCCCCGCCCTCGCACTCGGCGCCACCGTCGGCCTCGCCTCCGCCCCCGCCTCGGCCGCCGTCTGGAGCACCTGCGAGCAGTACGGCAACACCAGCCTGAACGGCTACACCCTCTACAACAACATCTGGGGCTCCGGCGCCGGAAGCCAGTGCTTCTGGGCCAACTCCGGCACCAACTGGGGCGTCTGGGCCAACCACCCCAACACCGGCGGCATCAAGTCCTACCCCAACTCCAAGAAGGTGATCAACAAGACGATCACCTCGCTCGGTTCGCTGACCAGCAGCTACAACGTCACCGTCCCGTCCTCCGGCGCGTACAACACGTCGTACGACATCTGGGACACCGACTACGACTACGAGATCATGCTCTGGGTCAACAAGACCGGAGCGGTCGGTCCGCTCGGCACCTCGCAGGGCAACGTGACGCTCGGCGGCCACACCTGGACCGTCTACAAGGGCAACAACGGCGCGAACGAGGTCTTCTCGTTCGTGCGCACGTCCAACTCCAGTTCCGGCACGGTGAACATCCTCCCGATCCTGAAGTGGATCAAGGACACCAAGGGCTGGTTCGGCAACGAGACCATCGGTGACGTGCAGTTCGGCTTCGAGATCACCTCGTCGTCCGGCGGCCTCGACTTCCAGACCAACAGCGAGACCGTGAGCAGCAGCTGAGGTCCGGGCCGAGGCCGGCCGGCACGCCCTACGGCCGGTCGACCTCGGCCCGCAGCGCGTTGTAGTCGGCGAACGCCGTGTCGACGTCCGAACGGGTCAGGCCGTAACGGGCCAGGTCGTAGCGGTGCGGCCGGGCGCCCTTGGGGCGGGAGACGACCTCGGGGAGCCGGGCCGCGTCGGCGTCGGTCCAGCGGGCGCCGACGGCCTCGTAGAGCTTGGGGGCACCCGTGGCCGGGTCGGAGCCGAGCCAGGAGTACGGGACGTCGATCAGCGCCTCGCGGGGGATCGACGCGCGTGCGGCGAGGCCCCGCGTGACGGAACGGCTCAGCAGCTCCAGCCAGGTGGCGCCGAGCTCGTGCAGGTCCAGGGGGCGCAGGGTGATGGCCATGCCGTGCTCGATCAGGCTGCAGAACGACGGCACGACGGCCGCCGGATCGCGGTGCGTCCACACGATCGTCGCGTCGGGGAAGACGGAGAGCAGCGCGTCGAGGTTCTCGGTGTGCAGGGGGGACTTCAGCACCCAGCGGCGGCGCGGGCGGCCGTACTGGAGGACCTGGTAGATCTGCTTCAGGTAGGCGTAGTCGGCGGTGAAGTCCCGTGCGTAGTGCCGCGCCCGGTACTCGGGGATGCGGGCCTGGGACAGCGGCATGATCGTGTGCGGGAGGGCGAAGGTGCATTCGTCGGGGCCCTCCGCCGTCATCGGGTGGATGTCGCGGTAGCGCGGCGAGAACAGGTTGATCGCGCCGACCATCATGCGAGCGGCCCCGACCGCCTTCTTCCGCTGCTCGGGCGTCCCCTCCAGGTCCGGCGTCAGCAGTTCCCACAAGCGGGGACATCGGTGCTGTCGGGAGAGGGACAGCACGCCGTGCGTGAGGGTGGTGGCGGTACGGGGCAGACCCACGACGAACACCGGGCGCTCGATGGGCTCCTGGGCGATCCGCGGGTGCTCGGCGATCAGCCGCCGGACCCGGGCGCGGTTGGCCAGGTGGCGGCGCACATGGCCCTGCGCCGACCACCAGCCGACCGGGGTGAGGTGCTCGTCCCGGGCCCAGTGGCGCAGCAGGAACCGGAACTCGGCGGTGAACTCCGCGCCCGCCGGACCGGCCTGGGCGGCCAGCCGGTCGAAGGCGCGGTCGGGGGTGCGGCGGGACGCGAATCCGGGCCTGAGCAGGAGATTGGCCAGGGCGAGGGGGAGGGGGCCGGAAGCCACGGCGGCGGTCCTTTCACGAGCGGACGGGGGAGGGTTAGTGCCCCCTCAACTGCCCAGCCATGCCCAGGAGTTGATTCATTTACCGCTCGGTAACCGGTTCTCCCTCCCCCACCGCCGCTATTCGGCCACCGGCAGCCGCGCCCCGTCCCGCAGGAACAGCGGGATCCGCTCCAGCGGAGCGTCCACCGTCACGGCCGTACCGCCCTGATACGTCTCCCCCGTCCAGGCGTCCGTCCAGGTAGCCCCCGCCGGGAGATACGTCGTCCAGGTCGTCGCGCCCGGCTCCAGCACCGGGGCCACCAGCAGGTCCCGGCCGAACAGGTACGCGTCGTCGACCGACCAGGCCGCCGGGTCGTCGGGGAACTCCAGGAACAGCGGCCGCATGGGCGGCAGCCCCTCCTCATGGGCCTCCCGCATGACCTCCAGCACATACGGCTTCAGCCGCTCGCGCAGCCGCAGGTACTTCTCCAGGACCGCGCCGGCCTCCTCGCCGTACGACCACACCTCGTTGGGGCCGCCGGTCATCTCCGGGCCCAGCGGCATCCCCGGGTCGCGGAAGCCGTGCAGCCGCATCAGCGGGGACAGCGCGCCGAACTGGAACCAGCGGACCATCACCTCGCGGTAGGCGGGGTCGTCCGGGTCGCCGCCGTGGAAGCCGCCGATGTCCGTGTTCCACCACGGGATGCCGGAGAGGGCCGTGTTGAGGCCGGCGGCGATCTGGCGGCGCAGGGTCGGGAAGTCGGTGCCGATGTCACCCGACCACAGGGCCGCGCCGTAGCGCTGACTGCCGGCCCACGCCGAGCGGTTGAGGGTGACGACCTCCTCGCCCTCGGCCCGCAGACCCTCGTAGAAGGTGCGGGCGTTGTCGGCCGGATAGATGTTGCCGACCTCCAGGCCCGGGCCCGCCCAGTAGCGCAGGTTCTCCTGGAAACCGGGCTTCAGCTCCGGCTCGCAGGCGTCCAGCCAGAAGGCCGTGATGCCGTACGGCACGAGGTAGTTGTCCCGGATCCTCGACCACACGAACTCCCGGGCCTCGGGGTTCGTCGCGTCGTAGAAGGCCACCTGGACCGTCGACGCGACCTCCTTGTCCGGCCAGTCGGCGTGCGCCATCGGGCCGTACTGGGTGCCGATGAAGTAGCCGCGCTGCTCCATCACCGGGTGGTTCTCGCTCAACGGCGACACCGACGGCCAGACGCTCACCACCAACTTGATGCCCAGCTCGTCCAGTTCACGGACCATCGCCGCCGGGTCGGGCCACTCCTTCGGGTCGAACCTCCACTCGCCCAGGTGCGTCCAGTGGAAGAAGTCGCAGACGATCGCGGAGATCGGCAGGCCCCGGCGCTTGTACTCCCGTGCCACGGACAGGAGTTCGTCCTGGGTGCGGTAGCGCAGCTTGCACTGCCAGAAGCCGGCCGCCCACTCCGGCAGCATCGGCGTCCGGCCCGTCACCGCGCTGTAGCGGCGCTGGCCGTCGGCCGGGTCACCCACGGTGATCCAGTAGTCGATCTGCCGGGCCGAGTCGGCCACCCAGCGGGTCCCGTTCCCGGCCAGCTCCACCCGGCCGATCGCCGGGTTGTTCCACAGCAGGGTGTAGCCCCGGCTGGAGGAGAGGACCGGGATGCAGACCTCGGCGTTGCGCTGTACCAGGTCGAGGACGAGCCCCTTCTGGTCGAACCGCCCGTGCTGGTGCTGGCCGAGGCCGTACAGCTTCTCGTCCTCGTAGGCGGCGAACCGCTGCTCCAGCCGGTGGTAGCCGTTGCCGACGGCCGTGTAGAGCCGTGAGCCGGGCCACCAGAAGTGCGCGCGCTCCTCGGCCAGCACCTCGCCGCCGTCGTCCGTCCGCAGGAAGCGGATCAGGCCCTCGGCGTCGACCTCGACCGTCAGCCCGCCGACGGTCAACTGCCCCCGCCCGTCCTCGGTCTTGATCGTGTACGGCGTCGGCGGGACGTCGGCGAGCAGCGCGCCCGGCATCCCGTCCAGCACGGGACCGCCGAGCCGGGCCCGGACCCGGACCGCGTCCGGACCCCACGGCTCGATACGGAGCGTCTCCTGGCGGCCGCTCCACTCCAGCGCGCCGTCCCGTTCCCGGAAGGTGCCGACGGTGGGGGACGACTGGGCGAGGCTTACCTGGGGCCGGTTTTCGGCAGGCTGATTCACGTGGGGTGCTCCCAAAGGACATAAGGGTGCCCGGAGGGCGACGGAAAGCGGGGTCAGGAGATGACGGCCGGAGCCGGGCCCGTGCTCGCCCGGACCGTCAACTCGGGTGCGATCAGCACGACTTCGTCCTCGCCCCGGCCGTCCAGCTTGGCGACCAGGTGTTCCACGGCGTGCCGGCCCATCTCCTGGGCCGGGATGGCGACCGAGGTCAGCCGCACCGAGGCCTGGACGGCGACCTGCTCGGGGCAGATCGCGACCACCGACACGTCCTCGGGGACGGCACGGCCCTGCTGGCGCAGCAGCGCGAGCAGCGGCTCCACCGCCGACTCGTTCTGCACGACGAACCCGGTCGTGCCCGGGCGTTCGTCGAGGATGCGGGCGAGGGTCACGGCCATCGCGTCGTACCCGCCCTCGCAGGGCCGGTGCAGCAACCGCACGGCCAACTCCCGTGAACGGGACCGGAGTCCGTCGAGTGTGCGCTCGGCGAAACCGGTGTGCCGTTCGTAGACGGCCGGGGCCTCGCCGATGACAGCGATGTCGCGGTGACCCAGCGTGGCGAGGTGCTCCACGCACAGCGCGCCCGTCGCCGCGAAGTCGAGGTCGACGCAGGTGAGGCCGGCGGTGTCGGCGGGCAGCCCGATCAGCACCGACGGCTGGTCGGTCGCCCGCAGCAGGGGCAGCCGCTCGTCGTCGAGCTGGACGTCCATCAGGATCATCGCGTCGGCGAGCCCGCTGCCGGTGACCCGGCGTACCGCGTCGGGGCCCTCCTCGCCGGTGAGCAGCAGGACGTCGTAGCCGTGTGTACGCGCCGTGGTGGCCACCGCGATGGCGATCTCCATCATCACCGGCACATACATGTCGGTGCGCAGCGGGATCATCAGCGCGATGATGTTCGACCTGCTGCTGGCGAGCGCCCGCGCCCCCGCGTTCGGGTGGTAGCCAAGCTCGCGGATGCTCTGCTGGACCCGCTGCCGGGTGGTCGCGGAGATGGACCGCTTGCCGCTGAGGACATAGCTCACCGTGCTCGCCGAGACTCCGGCGTGCTGGGCGACCTCGGCGAGGGTGACCATCCAGCTCTCCAAGTTTGTGAAGCGCTTCGACAGTGCGCAGTGCGAACAGGGGTGGGTGAGGGTGGTTCGACAGTAGCTCCAGCGAAGGTGGCTGTCCATAGGTTGTCGAAGCGCTTCGACAGCGAGTTGTGGCGGATTCGCGGAGAAGGTGCGCTCTGCCTACCACGTGCAAGCGCTCACCAGCGAGAGGAGAGCGGTGCGGCAACCTTTCCGGTCCCTGCGGCCACTGGGGAGACGTCAGCACCATCCGCCCCGGAAGGATCCCCATGCAGCACCGCCGCCCCCGTCTGTCGAAGAAGGCGAAGGCCTTGACCGCCGCCGCCGTCGCCCTCGCGGCGGCCGCCGGTGTCACCGTCGCCCAGGCGGGTGAGTCGAGCAAGAAGTGCACGGCCTTCGACACGGTCACGCTCGGTAAGTACTACGTCAACAACAACCTGTGGGGCCAGGACAAGGGAACCGGCGGCCAGTGCGTCTGGGACAACTCCCTCGCCGGCGACACCATCTCCTGGGGCACCAGCTACACCTGGGCCAACAACGGCAAGGGCACGGACGCGGACGTGAAGTCGTACGCCTCCTCCGTCCTCGGCTGGCACTGGGGCTGGAAGGTCGACAAGGCGAAGACGGGCCTGCCGATCAGAGTCGGCGACCGCAGGAAGGTCACCGCGAGCTGGGAATTCTCACTCCCCGCCAACCCCGGCACCATGAACGTCGCCTACGACCTGTGGCTGCACACCAAGAACACCGCGGACTGGCAGGACCAGCCCACCGACGAGGTCATGATCTGGCTCAACCGCCAGGGTGGCGCGGGCCCGCTGGGCACCAAGTACGGCAGCGTCAGCCTGAACGGCACGATGTGGGACATCTACCAGGGCGACATCGGCTGGAAGGTGTACTCCTTCGTCCGCCGCGCCAACACCACCAAGGCCACCCTCGACCTGGACGACTTCACCCAGGCACTCGTCCGGCGCAAGCTGCTGAGCAACGACAAGTACGTCTCCGGCATCGAGTCCGGCACCGAGGTCTTCAAGGGAACCGGGCGCCTGGACACGAAGTCGTACGCGGTCACCATCGGCTGAGAGGGGCCGAACCGGCTCGCGAGGGGTGGCGGGGTCACCCGGGATCGGGTACCAACGATCGAGTAGCACCCATCGGTAACCGATGTGGCCAACATCCCGATTCGCGGCGAGGTGAGCCTCATGTCCGCACCACCCCTCAAGAAACCCACCGTCACCGAACGTGAGGCACGCCAGGTGGCGGAGGCCGCCCGGGAGCAGGACTGGCGCAAGCCGAGCTTCGCCAAGGAACTGTTCCTGGGCCGCTTCCGCCTCGACCTCATCCATCCCCATCCGCTCCCCACCGACGAGGCCGTCCGGCGCGGCGAGCAGTTCCTGACCAAGCTCCGCGCGTTCGCCGAAACGAAGATCGACGGAGCGCTGATCGAGCGCGAGGCCCGGATCCCCGACGAGGTCGTCGACGGGCTCAGGCAGCTCGGCGCCCTCGGCATGAAGATCGACCCCAAGTACGGCGGCCTCGGCCTCACCCAGGTGTACTACAACAAGGCGCTGGCCCTGGTGGGCTCGGCCAGCCCGGCGGTCGGCGTGCTGCTGTCGGCCCACCAGTCGATCGGCGTACCGCAGCCGCTGAAGCTGTTCGGCACCCCCGAGCAGAAGCAGGCCTTCCTGCCGCGCTGCGCCACCACCGCCATCAGCGCCTTCCTCCTCACCGAGCCGGACGTCGGCTCCGACCCGGCGCGCCTCGCCACGACCGCGGTGCCCGACGGGGACGACTACGTCCTCGACGGCGTCAAGCTGTGGACGACGAACGGCGTGGTCGCCGACCTGCTGGTCGTGATGGCCCGGGTCCCCAGGAGCGAGGGCCACAAGGGCGGCATCACGGCCTTCGTCGTGGAGAGCGACTCGCCCGGCATCACCGTCGAGAACCGCAACGCCTTCATGGGCCTGCGCGGCATCGAGAACGGCGTCACCCGCTTCCACCAGGTCCGGGTCCCCGCCGCCAACCGCGTCGGCCCCGAGGGCGCGGGCCTGAAGATCGCCCTGACGACCCTCAACACGGGCCGGCTCTCCCTGCCCGCGTCCTGCGTGGCCGCCGGCAAGTGGTGCCTGAAGATCGCCCGCGAGTGGTCGACGGCCCGCGAACAGTGGGGCAAGCCGATCGCCCACCACGAGGCGGTCGGCGCGAAGATCTCCTTCATCGCGGCCACCACCTTCGCCCTGGAGGCCGTACTGGACCTGTCGAGCCAGATGGCCGACGAGGACCGCAACGACATCCGTATCGAGGGCGCGCTCGCCAAGCTGTTCGCCTCCGAGATGGGCTGGCGGATGGCCGACGAGCTGGTCCAGATCCGCGGCGGCCGCGGCTTCGAGACGGCCGCGTCCCTGAAAGCCCGCGGCGAACGGGCGGTCCCCGCCGAACAGGTCCTGCGCGACCTGCGCATCAACCGCATCTTCGAGGGCTCCACGGAGATCATGCACCTCCTCATCGCCCGCGAGGCGGTGGACGCCCACCTCTCCGTCGCCGGCGACCTCATCGACCCCGACAAGTCCCTCCAGGACAAGGCCAGGGCGGGTGCGAACGCGGGTGTCTTCTACGCCAAATGGCTCCCCAAGCTCGTCGCGGGGCCAGGCCAACTGCCCTCGTCGTACGGCGAGTTCAAGCACGGCGGCGTGGATCTCTCCCCGCATCTGCGCTTCGTCGAACGCCACGCCCGCAAGCTGGCCCGCTCCACCTTCTACGCCATGTCCCGCTGGCAGGGCCGGATGGAGACCAAGCAGGGCTTCCTCGGCCGGATCGTCGACATCGGCGCGGAGCTGTTCGCCATGAGCGCGGCCTGCGTCCGGGCCGAGCTGCTGCGCTCGCGCGGCGAACACGGCCGCGAGGCCTACCGGCTCGCCGACGCCTTCTGCCGCCAGTCCCGGCTGCGCGTCGACGAACTCTTCACCCGCCTGTGGTCCAACACCGACGACCTGGACCGCAAGGTCGTCAAGGACGTCCTCGCGGGCAGCTACTCGTGGCTGGAGCAGGGCATCGTCGACCCGTCCGAAGAGGGGGCGTGGATCGCGGACACGACCCCCGGTCCCAGTGAACGGGAGAACGTCCACCGCCCGATCAGGTGAGAGACCGCACATACGGTCACAGGGTGTCCTCCTTGGGGGGACACCCTGTCCTGCCGCCCACACGGTGCGGCCACAATGGGGGGATGAGCGACAGTCCAGCCCCCCTCGCCGACCCCCATCTCGTCTACGACCCGGTGGGCGACGGCCCCAAGGACGTGGTGGTCCTCGGCTCCACCGGATCGATCGGCACCCAGGCCGTCGACCTCGTGCTGCGCAACCCGGACCGGTTCCGCGTCACCGGCCTCTCCGCCAACGGCGGCCGGGTCGCCCTGCTCGCCGAGCAGGCCCGCCGACTGCGGGTGAGGACCGTCGCGGTCGCCCGCGAGGACGTGGCACCGGCACTGCGCGAGGCGCTGCGCGCGGAGTACGGCGGCGAGCCGCTCCCCGAGATCCTCGCCGGACCCGACGCGGCCACCCACCTCGCCGCCTCCGACTGCCACACCGTCCTCAACGGCATCACGGGCTCCATCGGCCTGGCGCCCACCCTCGCCGCCCTGGAGGCGGGCCGCACCCTCGCGCTCGCCAACAAGGAGTCGCTCATCGTCGGCGGCCCGCTGGTGAAGGCCCTCGCCAAGCCCGGTCAGATCATCCCGGTGGACTCCGAGCACGCGGCCCTCTTCCAGGCCCTCGCCGCCGGCACCCGCGCCGACGTCCGCAAGCTGGTCGTCACCGCCTCCGGCGGTCCCTTCCGCGGCCGTACGAAGGCGGAACTGGCCGGCGTCACCGTCGAGGACGCCCTCGCCCACCCCACCTGGTCCATGGGCCCGGTGATCACGATCAACTCCGCGACACTCGTCAACAAGGGGCTGGAAGTCATCGAGGCGCACCTCCTCTACGACATTCCCTTCTCGCGGATTGAGGTGGTCGTGCACCCGCAGTCGTATGTCCACTCGATGGTTGAGTTCACGGACGGATCGACACTGGCCCAGGCGACGCCCCCCGACATGCGCGGCCCCATCGCCATCGGCCTCGGCTGGCCGCAGCGCGTCCCCGACGCGGCGCCCGCCTTCGACTGGAGCAAGGCGTCGGCCTGGGAGTTCTTCCCGCTCGACAACGAGGCCTTCCCCTCGGTGAACCTCGCCCGGCACGTGGGCGAGCTCGCCGGCACGGCCCCGGCGGTGTTCAACGCCGCCAACGAGGAGTGCGTGGAGGCGTTCCGAACCGGCGCGCTGCCGTTCAACGGGATCATGGAGACCGTGACGAGGATCGTCGAGGAGCACGGCACCCCGGTGACGGGAACTTCACTCACGGTGCCGGACGTCCTCGAAGCGGAGACCTGGGCGCGCGCCCGCGCCCGGGAACTGACGGCACAGACGGCGGAGGCCCGTGCATGACAACCCTGATGTTCATCCTCGGGATAGTGGTCTTCGCGGTGGGCCTGCTCTTCTCGATCGCCTGGCACGAACTGGGCCACCTCTCCACGGCGAAGATGTTCGGCATCCGCGTGCCGCAGTACATGGTCGGCTTCGGGCCGACCATCTGGTCGCGCAGGAAGGGCGACACCGAGTACGGCATCAAGGCCATCCCGCTCGGCGGATACATCCGCATGATCGGCATGTTCCCGCCCGGTGAGGACGGCCGGGTCACGGCCCGCTCCACCTCCCCCTGGCGCGGCATGATCGAGGACGCCCGATCGGCCGCGTTCGAGGAGCTCCGGCCCGGCGACGAGACCCGCATGTTCTACACGCGCAAGCCGTGGAAACGGGTCATCGTGATGTTCGCGGGCCCGTTCATGAACCTGATCCTCGCGGTCGGCCTGTTCCTCACCGTGCTCATGGGCTTCGGCATCCAGCAGGAGACCACCACCGTCGGCTCGGTCTCGCCGTGCGTCATCGCACAGAGCGAGAACCGCGACGACTGCAAGAAGAGCGACAAGCCCTCCCCGGCCGCGGCCGCCGGCCTGGAGAAGGGCGACAGGATCGTCTCCTTCGGCGGCGTCCGCACCGAGAAGTGGGACACGCTGTCCGACCTCATCCGGGAAAGCGCCGGCAAGGACGTGGCGATCGTCGTCGACCGCGACGGCAAGGACGTCACCCTGCACGCGACCATCGCCACCAACCAGGTCGCCAAGAAGGACGGCTCCGGCGCCTACGTCCAGGGCGAGTACGTCAAGGCCGGCTTCCTCGGCTTCAGCGCGGCCACCGGAGTGGTCAAGCAGGACTTCGGCGAGTCCGTGACCTGGATGACCGACCACGTCGGCGACGCCGTCGACTCCCTCGTCGCGCTGCCGGGCAAGATCCCCGCCCTGTGGAACGCTACCTTCGGCGACGCCCCGCGCGAGCCGGACTCCCCGATGGGCATCGTCGGCGCGGCCCGCGTCACCGGCGAGATCGCCACCCTGGACATCCCCGCATCACAGCAACTGGCGATGGCCGTGTTCGTGGTCGCCGGCTTCAACCTCTCCCTGTTCCTCTTCAACATGCTCCCCCTCCTCCCGCTCGACGGCGGCCACATCGCGGGCGCGCTGTGGGAGTCGCTGCGCCGCAACACCGCGAAGGTCCTGCGCCGGCCGGACCCGGGCCCCTTCGACGTGGCGAAGCTGATGCCGGTGGCGTACGTGGTGGCCGGGATCTTCGTCTGCTTCACGATCCTGGTGCTGATCGCGGACGTGGTGAACCCGGTGAGAATCTCGTAGCCCCACGGCGTTCAGGGCGGCCCGGTGTCCTCGATGCCGGGCCGCCCTCCGTTGAGCAGGTTGCCGCCGACGGGGGTCCCCCCGTCGAGTGGTTCGAGGTGGGGGAGTGCTCGGGCCTGTGCGGGTGCCGTAATCTCGAAGCCTGGAACCCGCCATCGACGGGACCTGGACCTTGATCCACGACTTGGGGTTGCACAGCAGATGACTGCGATTTCTCTCGGCATGCCGTCCGTTCCGACCAGGGTTGCCGAGCGCCGGAAGAGCCGGCAGATCCAGGTCGGCTCCGTGGCGGTGGGCGGGGACGCCCCGGTCTCCGTGCAGTCGATGACCACGACCCGGACGTCCGACATCGGCGCCACCCTCCAGCAGATCGCCGAACTGACGGCCTCCGGCTGCCAGATCGTCCGCGTCGCCTGCCCGACCCAGGACGACGCCGACGCCCTGGCGACGATCGCCCGCAAGTCGCAGATCCCGGTCATCGCGGACATCCATTTCCAGCCGAAGTACGTCTTCGCCGCGATCGAGGCGGGCTGCGCGGCGGTTCGCGTGAACCCCGGCAACATCAAGCAGTTCGACGACAAGGTCAAGGAGATCGCGAAGGCCGCGAAGGACCACGGCACCCCGATCCGCATCGGCGTCAACGCGGGCTCGCTGGACCGCCGCCTGCTCCAGAAGTACGGCAAGGCCACCCCCGAAGCCCTGGTCGAATCCGCCCTCTGGGAGGCCTCCCTCTTCGAGGAGCACGACTTCCGCGACATCAAGATCTCGGTCAAGCACAACGACCCGGTCGTGATGATCGAGGCCTACCGCCAGCTGGCCGCCCAGTGCGACTACCCCCTCCACCTCGGCGTCACGGAGGCGGGCCCGGCGTTCCAGGGCACGATCAAGTCCGCGGTGGCCTTCGGCGCCCTGCTCTCCCAGGGCATCGGCGACACCATCCGCGTCTCGCTGAGCGCCCCGCCCGTCGAAGAGGTCAAGGTCGGCAACCAGATCCTGGAGTCCCTGAACCTCAAGCAGCGCGGCCTGGAGATCGTCTCCTGCCCGTCCTGCGGCCGCGCCCAGGTCGACGTCTACAAGTTGGCCGAGGAGGTCACGGCGGGCCTCACCGGCATGGAGGTCCCGTTGCGGGTCGCCGTCATGGGCTGTGTCGTGAACGGCCCCGGCGAGGCCCGCGAGGCCGACCTCGGCGTCGCCTCCGGCAACGGCAAGGGCCAGATCTTCGTCAAGGGCGAGGTCATCAAGACCGTCCCCGAGTCCAAGATCGTGGAAACCCTCATCGAAGAGGCCATGAAGCTGGCCGAGCAGATGGAAGCAGCGGGCGTCGCGTCGGGCGAGCCGTCGGTGGCGGTGGCCGGCTGAGGGAGCCTTTCGAACGCCGGTCGCGGCAGTCCAGCCCGTCCGGCGTTCGAGGACGAGGCCCCTTCGGGGCCGACGACGGGGGTTTGGGGGCGCCAGCCGCCCAAGGCGGGACGGGGCAGCCGACGGTCACTTCGCAACACCGGGGGCGGCGCGGCAAAGCTTCCGCGGGTACAGTGCGGGGACCAGCAGCCCTGAGTGTGAGGCCCCGCACGTGTTGACCCAGACCACCTCCCGGGTCCTCGACCCGAGCGACCTGGACGCCGCGCTCGCCGTCCTCGACCGCGAGCCGGTGGCCAACGCCTTCGTCACCTCCCGTGTCCAGGTCGCCGGCCTCGACCCGTGGCGGCTCGGCGGCGAGATGTGGGGCTGGTACGAGGACGGCATGCTGACGTCCCTCTGCTACGCGGGTGCCAACCTGGTCCCGATCTGCGCCACCCCCCGCGCGGTCCGCGCCTTCGCCGACCGGGCCCGCAGGGCGGGCCGCCGCTGCTCCTCCATCGTCGGCCCCGCCGAACCCACCGCCCAGCTCTGGCGCCTCCTGGAACCCCACTGGGGCCCCGCCCGCGAGGTCCGCGCCCAACAGCCCCTGATGGTCGCCGACCGCATGCCCGCCGACATCGCCCCGGATCCCTCCGTCCGCCGCATCCGCAAGGACGAGATAGAGACGATCATGCCGGCCTGCGTGGCGATGTTCACCGAAGAGGTCGGCGTCTCCCCGATGGCAGGCGACGGCGGGCTGCTCTACCAGGCCCGGGTCGCCGAACTCGTCGGCTCCGGCCGCTCCTTCGCCCGCCTCGACGACCGGGGCAGGGTCGTCTTCAAGGCGGAGATCGGCGCCGCGACCCCACAGGCCTGCCAGATCCAGGGCGTGTGGGTGGCCCCGGAGTACCGGGGGAGGGGCCTGGCGGCACCGGGCATGGCGGCCGTCCTGCGGTACGCCCTCGCGGACGTGGCACCGGTGGCGAGCCTGTACGTCAACGACTTCAACACCGCGGCGAGAAGGACGTACACACGAGTCGGCTTCCAAGAGGTCGGCGCCTTCATGAGCGTGCTCTTCTGACCCACCTGTAGGCTCCCCGCCATGGATCTCGTCATCGGCCCCCTGGACCTCCCCGCCCACGTGGACGAGGCCCTCGCGGTCCAGGCAGTCGCCTTCGGACTGGGCCCCGACGAAGTGGCGGTCCGCCGCCAGATCGTCCTGCGCCACATGACCTACCCGGGCGCGAAAGCCCTCGGCGCCACCACGGCGCAAGGCCGGCTGGTGGGATTCGTCTACGGCATGCCCAACGACCGCACGCACTGGTGGTCCACCGTCGTGGAGCCCTACCTCCGGGCCCAGGGCAACGACTTCTGGCTCGACGACTCCTTCGTCATCACCGAGCTCCATGTCCACCCCGCCTACCAGAACCGCGGCGCGGGCCGGGCCCTGATCACCACGATCACCGACAGCGCCGACGAACCCCGCTCGATCCTCTCCGCGATCGACACGGAGAGCCCCGCCCGCGCCCTCTACCGCTCCCTCGGCTACGAGGACCTGGCCCGCCGCGTCCTCTTCCCCAGCGCCCCCCGCCCCTACGCGGTGATGGGCGCCCACCTGCCCCTGCTGCGCAGGCAGTCCCCCTCCGCCGGGAATGGATTTCCGGCCGCGCAGGACTGACGGCTAACCTCCTAGCCATCACCCTTACCCGGCAGGAGTACGAGAACCATGGCGAACGCACCGGTCCAGCGCATGTCCCAGTTGATGGCGAAGACCCTGCGCGACGACCCCGCGGACGCCGAGGTCCTCAGCCACAAGCTCCTCGTCCGCGCCGGCTATGTGCGCCGCACCGCGGCCGGTATCTGGTCGTGGCTCCCCCTCGGCAAGAAGGTCCTCGCCAATGTCGAGCGGATCGTCCGTGAGGAGATGGACGCGATCGGCGCCCAGGAGGTGCTGCTCCCCGCCCTGCTGCCGCGCGAGCCGTACGACGCGACCGGCCGCTGGGACGAGTACGGAGCCGAACTCTTCCGCCTGAAGGACCGCAAGGGCGGCGACTACCTCCTCGGCCCGACCCACGAGGAGATCTTCACGCTGATCGTGAAGGACCAGGCGTCCTCCTACAAGGACCTGCCGGTCATCCTCTACCAGATCCAGCACAAGTACCGCGACGAGGCCCGCCCGCGCGCCGGCATCCTGCGCGGCCGCGAGTTCCTCATGAAGGACTCGTACTCCTTCGACACGGAGGACGAGGGCCTCGCCCGGTCCTACGCCCTGCACCGCGAGGCCTACCAGAAGGTGTTCGCCCGTCTCGGCCTCGACTACCGCATCTGCGCCGCGACCGCGGGCGCGATGGGCGGCTCGAAGTCGGAGGAGTTCCTCGCCCCCGCCGAGGCCGGCGAGGACACCTTCGCCGACTGCCCGAACTGCGACTTCGCGGCGAACACCGAGGCGATCACCTACGGGCTGAAGCCGGTGGACGGCTCCGAGGTCCCCGCCCTGGAGGAGATCCCCACCCCGGACACCCCGACCATCGAGACCCTCGCCGCCCACCTGGGCGTCCCGGCCTCCGCCACGCTGAAGAACCTCCTCGTCAAGGTCGACGGCGAGATCGTGGCCGTGGGCGTCCCCGGCGACCGTGAGGTCGACCTGGGCAAGGTCGAGGCGCACTTCGCCCCGGCCGCCGTCGAACTGGTCACCGCCGAGGACTTCGTGGGCCGCCCCGACCTGGTGCGCGGTTACGTCGGTCCGCAGGGCCTCGGGGACAAGGTCAAGTACATCGCCGACCCGCGGGTGGCGCCCGGCACCTCCTGGATCACCGGCGCCAACAAGGAGGGCACGCACGCGAAGAACGTCGTCGCGGGCCGTGACTTCGAGGTCGGCGAGTACGTCGACGTCGTGGTCGTCCAGGAGGGCGACCCCTGCCCGAAGTGCGGCACCGGCCTGAAGCTGGACCGCGCCATCGAGATCGGTCACATCTTCCAGCTGGGCCGCAAGTACGCCGACGCCCTCAAGCTCGACGTCCTCGGCCAGAACGGCAAGCCGGTCCGCGTCACCATGGGCTCCTACGGCATCGGCGTCTCCCGCGCCGTCGCGGCCCTGGCCGAGCAGACCGCCGACGACAAGGGCCTGTGCTGGCCCGCCGAGGTCGCCCCGGCCGACGTGCACGTCGTCGCGGCGGGCAAGGCCCTGCAGACCGAACTCGCCCTCGATGTCTCCGAGAAGCTGCGGGCGGCCGGTCTGCGCGTCCTGGTCGACGACCGGGCCGGGGTCTCCCCGGGCGTCAAGTTCACCGACTCCGAGCTGATCGGCGTACCGAAGATCCTGGTCGCGGGCCGCCGCTCGGCAGAGGGCGTCCTGGAGCTGAAGGACCGCAGGACCGGCGAGCGCGAGGAGCTGACCGTGGACGAGGCGGTCGCCCGCCTCACCGCATGATCTGAAGAGTCGTCGCGGAGAGTTCTGGCGAGGCGTACGGGCGCCTCACCAGAACTCTCTCGGATCGTTCCCCGACCCGTAGTGCGTGACAGAACGTCACGGTCTCCGCTTCTGTTCGGAGCTCTAAAGCCACCCCGCGAACTCCAGCAACAACTCCGCGTCCTTCGGCCGCCCGACCCTGCGCGCCCGAACCCCCGACTCCACGGCCCGGAAGAGACTCCACCCCCGCACCCGCTCCTGATCCAGCTCCAACGACTCCGCCAACTTCCGCACCCGCCGCCGAGTGGTAGCCGGCCCCGACGGCGAGGCGATCAGGTCCTCCACCCGGTCCCGGACCAGCCGCGCCAGATCGAAAGCGCACTCACCCACCACCGGATCCGGCCCCACGGCCACCCACGGCGCCCGCTCGCCCGCCAGCACCTTGCTCTGCCGGAACGTCCCGTGCAGCAACCGCGACTCCGGCGGCGCGGCCAACAACTCCTCCCGGGCCAGGAGAGCCGCGTCCACCAAGGCGCGAACCTCCACGTCGGCGCTCGCCCGCATCGCCTCGGCCTGCCGCCCCGTCCGTTCGGCGACCGTCTCGAATCCGTGCCCCTCCGGCGGCTCCACCCACAGCCGCCGCAACGTCCCCGCCGCCTCCAGCAGCGCCTTCGCCTCCGGCAACGACCGCACCGACACATCCGGATGCAGCCGTTCCAGCAGCAGCACCCCCTCCGTCGCCGGCCCGTCCAGCAGCTGGACGGCGCCCAGACCGCCCCAGTGCGCCAGCGCCGCCCGCTCCGCCTCCGGCCGGAACCGGGGCGGGGCCAGCTTCAGCGCGGCGGGCGCCCCGTCCGCCCGGCGCACCAGGACGACCAGACTCGTCCGGCCACCCGGCACCTGCACCCGCTCGACGGTCAACTCGCGTAGAGCGACGGCCTGTTGGACCGCCTCCGGCAGCTTCTCCAACCAGTCGTCACCGCTCGGTGCCGTCTCACCGAGCGCCCGCACCAGACGCTGCGGCGGTTCGAAAGCCATGCGCGAGTCGTTCCCTTCCGTCTCCCCGTCACACCGTCGGTGTCACCGACGCTCCTGAAGAGGCCGCATCCGTACCGGCCCGCTCCGCGAGCCCAGGGAAGGCTACGCTCCCGCCGCGCCAGCGCACCGCACGCACCGCCGCCTCCCGCAGCGCCCCGGCGGCCTCCCGGCGCCGCTCGTCCCCGGCTGCCCGCACCAGGTCGGAGTACACCCCGGCCACGCGGTCCTCCAGCTCGGCCGCGAGCCGGACCGCCGCCGCCGAGTCCGGCACCGGGAACGGCAGCGCGTAGGCGGCGCTCGCCGCGACCGGCTCGGCACCCAGGCCGCGCACCTCCCGCGCCAGCGCGTCCCGGCGTGCCCGGTGCGCGTCGTAACCCGCCCGTGCCTGCGTGCGCTGCTCCGCGCGGATCCGCCCGCCGACGACGCCATACCCGTACACGGCGGCGTGCTCGGCGGCCAGCGCCGCCTGGAGCGCCGTCAGCTCCCCGCTCGTCCTCGTCATCGGGTCCCCTCCGTCAGCAGATACGCGTGGGCAGCGCCGGCCGCCGCCACCGAGGCCAGCAGCCGGGCCAGTTCGCCCGGGACGTCCATCAGCGCCGCGGTCCTGCTGTCGGCCAGCGTCCGCTCGGCGGCGGCGAGGGAGGCGAGGGCGTCCTTCTCGGTCGCGAGGCCGTTCTTCCCGGGCGTGGGAGGGGCCGAGGGCGCCGCGGAAGCCGGAGGGGCCGTTGGTGACAGCGAAGGGGACGGGGACATCGAAGGGGACGGGGACACCGAAGTCTTCACGCCGCCCCCGAAGGCCTCCACATGCCGTACGACCTCCGCGCGCAGCGGTGCGAGCCGCGGCGTCAGGATCGGATGGGCGGCGAGGACGGCGTCGTACCGCTCCACCAGCCCGGCGCTCTCCCGTGCCGCACGCGCGCGTGCCACCTCGGTGACCGAGGGACTGTCGCTCACGCTCTCCTCGGAGCTGTCGGAGGAGGAGCGGGACGAGCACCCCACGAGCAGCGCGGCACCGGCGACCGACGCGAGCAGGGTTCTTCTGCGCGGCCCGGAGAGGGTGCGCGGCGGGAGCGGGAACGGCACGGCAGACGTCCTCGAGGAACTCGTACGAAAGGAAGACCGAGAAGGGAACGGGGCCCGTGATCACCGTACCTTCGGACTCGGCTGAGCGAGCCCTCCGCCACCCTCCGTACACAGGTGGACGGCAACACTCCCCGCGACCGGATACCCTTTCACCAGACACGCGACCCATCCCACAACAGCACACGCGGCCGAGGAGTCACCCGGATGAGCACCACCCAGAGCGAGAGGCTGCGAGAGCTCCTGGAACCGCTCGTCACCTCCCAGGGCCTGGATCTCGAAGAGATCGCCGTGGACTCCGTCGGGCGCAAGCGCGTGCTGCGTGTCGTCGTCGACTCCGACACCGGGGCGGACCTGGACCAGATCGCCGATGTGAGCCGTGCGCTCTCGGCGAAGCTCGACGAGACGGACGCGATGGGCGAGGGCGAGTACACCCTCGAGGTCGGCACCCCGGGCGCTGAGCGCGCCCTCACCGAGCACCGTCACTACGTGCGCGCCGTGGACCGGTTGGTCAGATTCCAGCTGACCGAGGGGGGCGAGCTGGTCGCCCGGATCCTGAACGTCGACGACGACGGCCTCGACCTCGAAGTGCCGGGCGTGAAGGGCCGTAGGGCCACGACCCGCAGACTCGCCTTCTCCGGCATCGACAAGGCGCGGGTGCAGGTCGAGTTCAACCGCAAGGACAGCGCAGTCAGCAACGAGAAGGAAGAGGAGGCGTAGCCGTGGACATCGACATGAGTGCCCTGCGGGGCTTGGTACGGGAGAAGGAGATCTCCTTCGACCTGCTGGTCGAGGCGATCGAGTCGGCCCTCCTCATCGCCTACCACCGCACCGAGGGAAGCCGCCGACACGCGCGCGTGGAGCTCAACCGGGAGACCGGGCATGTGACCGTGTGGGCGAAGGAGGACCCCGAGGACCTCGAGGAGGGCCAGGAGCCCCGCGAGTTCGACGACACCCCGTCCGGCTTCGGCCGTATCGCCGCCACCACCGCCAAGCAGGTGATCCTGCAGCGGCTGCGCGACGCCGAGGACGACGCGACGCTCGGCGAGTACGCCGGCCGCGAGGGCGACATCGTCACCGGAGTGGTCCAGCAGGGCCGTGACCCGAAGAACGTGCTCGTGGACATCGGCAAGCTGGAGGCCATCCTGCCGGTGCAGGAACAGGTCCCCGGAGAGACGTACCCGCACGGCATGCGGCTGCGGTCGTACGTCGTTCGGGTGGCGAAGGGCGTGCGCGGTCCCTCGGTCACACTTTCGCGCACCCACCCCAATCTGGTGAAGAAGCTCTTCGCCCTGGAGGTGCCGGAGATCGCCGACGGATCCGTCGAGATCGCCGCCATCGCCCGCGAGGCCGGTCACCGCACCAAGATCGCCGTACGGTCCACCCGTTCGGGCCTGAACGCCAAGGGTGCCTGCATCGGCCCCATGGGCGGCCGGGTGCGCAACGTCATGGGCGAGCTGAACGGCGAGAAGATCGACATCGTCGACTGGTCGGACGACCCGGCCGAGATGGTGGCGAACGCGCTGTCCCCGGCCCGGGTCTCGAAGGTCGAGGTCGTGGACCTCGCGGCCCGCTCCGCGCGGGTGACCGTGCCGGACTACCAACTGTCGCTGGCGATCGGCAAGGAAGGGCAGAACGCCCGCCTCGCCGCCCGTCTGACCGGCTGGCGGATCGACATCCGGCCGGACACCGAGCAACCGTCGGAGTGACCCCGGGGCAGGCCGGGGAATAGATCCCGGCCGCCGCCCGCTTAGATCACGTCAGATGTATCGCGGCAACTGTTCGAATCCTGCCCCAAAGGGGTGAGGTGGCCGCGGGGAGGTAGACTTAACTGTGTCTGGCCGGACGCACGCCGGAGCATGCCCTGAACGCACCTGTGTGGGGTGCCGGGAGCGGGCGGCCAAGACGGATCTGCTGCGCATCGTGGCGATCAAGGACGCCTGCGTCCCCGATCCTCGCGGTACGCTGCCCGGCCGGGGTGCGTACGTTCACCCCGCACTGGTCTGTCTCGACCAGGCGGTGCGCCGCCGGGCGTTCACGCGGGCGTTGCGCGCCCCGGGAGCGCTCGACACAAAGGCGTTGCGCCAACACGTCGAGCAGACGACAGTTGCCGACCAGGCGACACCGTAAGAAGCGTCGCGCGGAACGTCCGCGCGGCTCAGGTACCCCGCGAGTTGGAAGTAGGTCGAGATTGCGATGAGCACTCGATGAGCACGCGATGAGTACGCCCATGAAGTAGCGACGGTCCGGACGCAACCCGGACCTAAAAGGAGCGAAGTGGCTAAGGTCCGGGTATACGAACTCGCCAAGGAGTTCGGTGTGGAGAGCAAGGTCGTCATGGCCAAGCTCCAGGAACTCGGTGAATTCGTCCGTTCGGCGTCTTCGACCATCGAAGCGCCCGTAGTCCGCAAACTGACTGACGCCTTCCAGGGCGGTGGCAGCGGCAAGTCCGCCAAGCCCGCCCCGCGCAAGGCCGCCCCCAAGCCCGGCGCGCCCTCCCCGGCGCAGACGGCACGTCCGGGCGCCCCGCGTCCGGCCGCCCCCAGGCCCGCGGCACCCCAGCCGCCCGCGGCTCCGGCCGCCCCGGCTCCGGCCCCGGCCGCCTCGTCGGCCCCCGCGCCGACGGGCCAGGGTCCGCGCCCGGTGCCCGGTCCCAAGCCCGCGCCGCGTCCGGCCCCCGCCGCCCCGGAGTTCACCGCTCCGCCGTCGGCCCCGGCCGCCCCGGCTCAGTCCGGCCCGCGTCCGGCCGCCCAGGGTCCGCGCCCCGGCGCGCCCCGGCCCGGCGGTCGTCCGGGTGGCCCCGGTCAGGACCGTGGCCAGGGCCAGCGTCCGGCCGCCGCACAGGGGCCCCGTCCCGGTGGCGCCGGTGCGCCCCGTCCCGGCGGTGCCCGTCCGGCCGGTCCGCGTCCGGGCAACAACCCCTTCACCTCCGGCGGCAACGCCGGCATGGCGCGTCCGCAGGCCCCGCGTCCGCAGGGCGCGCCCCGGCCGGCCGGCGGCCCCGGTGCCCCCGGCGCCGGCCCGCGTCCGCAGGCTCCCGGTGGTCAGGGCGGCGGTCCCCGTCCCCAGGCTCCCGGTGGCTCGCGTCCGTCGCCGGCCGGAATGCCTCGTCCGCAGGGCGCAGGCCCCGGCGGTCCGCGTCCCGGCGGTCCGCGTCCCAACCCCGGCATGATGCCGCAGCGTCCCGCTGCCGGCCCGCGTCCCGGCGGTGGCCCCGGTGGCCGCGGTCCGGGCGGTGCGGGTCGTCCCGGTGGCGGCGGCGGTCGTCCCGGTGGCGGCGGCTTCGCCGGCCGTCCGGCCGGTCCCGGTGGCGGTGCCCGTCCGGGTGGCGGCGGCGGTTTCGCCGGTCGTCCCGGTGGCGGTGGCCCCGGCGGCGGTGGCGGCGGCTTCGGTGGCGGCGGTGGCCGTCCCGGCTTCGGCGGTCGTCCCGGCGGTCCCGGTGGCCGTGGTGGCACGCAGGGCGCCTTCGGCCGCCCCGGCGGTCCCGCGCGTCGTGGCCGCAAGTCGAAGCGTCAGCGTCGCCAGGAGTACGAGGCCATGCAGGCCCCGTCGGTCGGCGGTGTGATGCTGCCTCGCGGCAACGGCGAGACGATCCGTCTCTCCCGCGGCGCGTCGCTCACCGACTTCGCGGAGAAGATCAACGCCAACCCGGCGTCGCTCGTCGCGGTCATGATGAACCTCGGCGAGATGGTCACCGCGACCCAGTCCGTCTCCGACGAGACCCTCCAGCTCCTCGCGGGCGAGATGAACTACGAGGTTCAGATCGTCAGCCCGGAGGAGGAGGACCGCGAGCTGCTCGAGTCCTTCGACATCGAGTTCGGCGAGGACGAGGGCGACGAGGACGACCTGGTGGTCCGTCCCCCGGTCGTCACCGTCATGGGTCACGTCGACCACGGTAAGACCCGTCTGCTCGACGCCATCCGCAAGACGAACGTCATCGCGGGCGAGGCCGGTGGCATCACCCAGCACATCGGTGCCTACCAGGTCGCGACCGAGGTCAACGACGAAGAGCGCAAGATCACCTTCATCGACACCCCGGGTCACGAGGCGTTCACCGCCATGCGTGCGCGTGGTGCGAAGTCGACCGACATCGCGATCCTGGTCGTCGCGGCCAACGACGGCGTCATGCCGCAGACCGTCGAGGCGCTCAACCACGCCAAGGCGGCCGACGTCCCGATCGTCGTCGCGGTCAACAAGATCGACGTCGAGGGCGCCGACCCGACCAAGGTGCGCGGTCAGCTGACCGAGTACGGTCTGGTGGCCGAGGAGTACGGCGGCGACACCATGTTCGTCGACATCTCCGCCAAGCAGGGTCTGCACATCGACAGCCTGCTCGAGGCGGTCATCCTGACCGCCGACGCCTCGCTCGACCTGCGGGCCAACCCGAACCAGGACGCGCAGGGCATCTCCATCGAGTCCCGTCTCGACCGCGGCCGCGGTGCCGTGGCGACGGTCCTCGTCCAGCGAGGCACCCTGCGGGTCGGCGACACGATGGTCGTGGGCGACGCCTACGGCCGGGTCCGCGCCATGCTCGACGACAACGGCAACAACGTGGCCGAGGCCGGCCCGTCGACGCCGGTCCAGGTCCTGGGTCTGACCAACGTCCCGGGCGCCGGCGACAACTTCCTCGTGGTCGAGGAGGACCGTACGGCCCGCCAGATCGCCGAGAAGCGTGCGGCTCGCGAGCGCAACGCGGCCTTCGCCAAGCGCACGCGCAGGTTCTCCCTGGAGAACCTGGACGCGGCTCTGAAGGCCGGCGAGGTCCAGCAGCTGAACCTGATCATCAAGGGTGACGCTTCCGGTTCCGTCGAGGCCCTCGAGTCCTCGCTCCTCCAGCTGGACGTCGGCGAAGAGGTCGACATCCGCGTCCTGCACCGCGGCGTCGGTGCGGTCACGGAGTCCGACATCGACCTGGCCATGGGTTCGGACGCCATCGTCATCGGCTTCAACGTCCGCGCTGCGGGCCGCGCCCAGCAGATGGCGGAGCGCGAAGGCGTCGACGTCCGGTACTACTCGGTCATCTACCAGGCGATCGAGGAGATCGAGGCGGCCCTGAAGGGTCTCCTCAAGCCGGAGTACGAGGAGGTCGAGCTCGGTACGGCGGAGATCCGCGAGGTCTTCAAGTCGTCCAAGCTGGGCAACATCGCCGGTGTCCTCATCCGCTCGGGCGAGGTCAAGCGCAACACCAAGGCACGCCTCGTCCGCGACGGCAAGGTCATCGCGGAGAACCTCAACATCGAGGGGCTGCGCCGCTTCAAGGACGACGTCACCGAGATCCGCGAAGGGTTCGAGGGCGGTATCAACCTCGGCAACTTCAACGACATCAAGATCGACGACGTCATCGCGACGTACGAGATGCGCGAGAAGCCGCGGGTGTAACACCCCGGGGTTCTGGGTGCCGGGCCGCAGGGACACCGTTCCCCGCGGCCCGGCACCGCGCCGTGTTCCGGAAGCCTGCCGCGTCCACCCGACCCGGGCGGTGGGAAACCCCGTCGAGTCGTCGGCGGGATGGGGGTACCGTTCATGGTGCCCCTGTCCCATACGGCCGACAGGGCCATCGATCCCGTACCGGCGGGTGAACCGGCTACACATGTACGTGGGGACTCTGTCCTTCGACATCCTCCTCGGCGACGTACGGTCGCTGAAGGAGAAGCGCTCCGTCGTCCGCCCCATCGTCGCCGAGCTCCAGCGCAAGTACGCGGTGAGCGCGGCCGAGGTCGACCACCAGGACCTCCACCGCAGGGTCCGGATCGGCCTCGCCGTGGTCTCCGGTGACGCGGAGCACCTGACCGACGTACTGGACCGGTGCGAACGGCTCGTCGCCGGCCGGCCGGAAGTGGAACTCCTGTCGGTCAGACGCCGCTTCCACGGCGAAGACGACTGACCACAGAACGTAGACACGAGAAGCAAGAAAGAACGGGAGACGGACCAGTGGCCGACAACGCGCGCGCCAAGAGGCTGGCGGACCTCATCCGAGAGGTGGTGGCGCAGAAGCTGCAGCGCGGGATCAAGGACCCGCGGCTCGGCTCCCACGTCACCATCACGGACACCCGGGTCACAGGAGACCTCAGGGAGGCGACCGTCTTCTACACCGTGTACGGGGACGACGAGGAGCGGAAGGCCGCCGCCGCCGGGCTGGAGAGCGCCAAGGGCATCCTGCGCTCCGAGGTCGGCCGCGCCGCCGGCGTGAAGTTCACACCGACCCTCGCCTTCGTCGCCGACGCCCTTCCGGACAACGCCCGCACCATCGACGACCTGCTCGACAAGGCGCGGGCCGCCGACGCGAAGGTGCGCGAGGTGTCCGCGGGTGCCGGATACGCGGGCGAGGCCGACCCGTACCGCAAGCCCGGTGACGACGAGACGGACGACACCGCCGAATGAACCGCAAGACCACCGCGCCCGACGGCCTTGTCATCGTCGACAAGCCGTCGGGCTTCACCTCGCACGACGTCGTGGCCAAGATGCGGGGGATCGCCAGGACCCGCCGCGTCGGCCACGCCGGCACCCTCGACCCGATGGCGACCGGCGTCCTCGTCCTCGGCGTGGAGCGGGCGACCAAGCTCCTCGGACACCTGGCGCTCACCGAGAAGGAGTACCTCGGCACGATCCGCCTCGGCCAGACGACCCTGACGGACGACGCCGAGGGAGAGATCACCGCCTCCGTCGACGCCTCCGAGGTCACCCGGGACGCCATCGACGCCGGCATCGCCAAGCTCAGCGGCGACATCATGCAGGTGCCCTCCAAGGTCAGCGCCATCAAGATCGACGGCGTGCGGTCCTACAAGAGGGCCCGTGACGGCGAGGAGTTCGAGATCCCGGCCCGCCCGGTGACCATCTCCTCCTTCGCCGTGTACGACGTCCGGGACGCCGTCGCCGAGGACGGCACGCCCGTCCTGGACCTGATCGTGTCGGTCGTCTGCTCCTCCGGCACCTACATCCGCGCCCTCGCCCGCGACCTGGGCGCGGACCTCGGCGTCGGCGGCCATCTGACCGCCCTGCGCCGCACCCGCGTCGGCCCCTACAAGCTGGACTCGGCGAAGACGCTCGACCAGCTCCAGCAGGAGCTGAGCGTGATGCCGGTCGCCGACGCCGCCGCTGCCGCCTTCCCCCGGTGGGACGTGGACGCCAAGCGCGCCCGGCTGCTCACCAACGGCGTCCGCCTGGAGATGCCCGAGGAGTACGCGGGCGCCGGCCCCGTCGCCGTCTTCGACCCCGAGGGCCGCTTCCTGGCCCTGGTGGAGGAGCAGAAGGGCAAGGCCAAGAGCCTGGCCGTGCTGAGCTGAGCCGACCCCGGCGGTCGGCGCGGGGGCCGCTTTGCCCGTGGAGCGGCGGACACGGGGTGATCCATCGCCCCGCCGCTCCACGGTCCCCCCTCGGTTCCCCCACCCCTAGGTGTATCCAACGTCTGACGTTCATTCACCCGTCCGGGCAGGCGCTCGGAGTGAACCGAGGGAGCGCAGGGGGGCGCGTTCGTTCCGGGGCCTGTCCTCTTGATCACCGCACGCCTACCGTCGAACCGAGGGCACGCGGGCGTGGCGGGGAGGTACGGCGATGGCGGGACGGGGCCCGCGGACACCGCGGCACGACGGCGGGCAGGACTCCGCGGTGGACCCCGCCGACGCCTGTCTGGTCCGCATCCGCGACCTCACCGGCCGCCTCCGCGGCACCGGCTTCGTCGCCGACCACCTCGGCACGGTTCTCACCAGCCACGAGGCCGTCGACGGCCTTCCCCGCCTCGTCCTGCACGGCGCCGGGGACCGCGGCTGTACCGTGACCGCCGACGCGGTCACCCCACTGCCGGAGCTGAACCTCGCCCTCGTCCGCACCGAGGGCCTCGGCACGGACCCGCTCCCGGTGACCGTCCGGGACGGCGTCCGCACCGGCACGTACGTCCGGCTGGCCGCGGGCTGCTGGCGCGAGGCACGCGTGCTGGGCGCGACGCGGGTGACGTACCCGGCCACGGACCGTCTCCACTGCCTCGACGGCGCCCTGGAACTGGCGATCGGCACGGCGGGCCGGGACGCGCTGCGGCTGGGCGGGGGCGCGGCCGGGGGACCGGTGCTCGACGCCGCGACCGGTACGGTCCTCGCCGTCCTGGGCACCGCCCTGCAGTCCGGCCACCGGGACGCCGGCTTCGCCGTCCCCCTGCGCCCGGCCGCCGCGGGCCCGCTGGCCGAGCTGCTCGCCCGCAACGCGGCGACGGTGCCCGCGTACGGCGCCGACCTCAACCTCGCGGGCGTCCTGCAGCTCACCTCCACCTCGGTGGGCTCGGACGGCCCGCCCGGCACGCTCCCCGGCCACCCGGGCCGCGGACCCGGCGCCGGGAGCGTGACACCGGTCGAACGCGCAGCGCCGGTCCGGGAGTTCGACACCTTCACCGCGGGCGCGGCGGCCGTCCTCGGCCTCGTGGGGGCCCCGGGCAGCGGTCGTACGACGGAACTCGCGGCCCTCGCCGCGCGCCGCGGCCGGGGCCCGGAACCCGCCCCCACCCTCTGGCTGCGCGGCGCCGACCTGAGAGACGAGGACGAGTCGATCGCCGACGCGGCCCGCAGAGCCCTGACCCGGGCGGCACGCATCGTGGCGGCGTCGGTCCCGGCCCGGACAGCGGAGCCGGTGGCGGGCGCGGGGGAGGCGTCAGGGCCCGTTCGAGGGGCGGGACCGGGCGCACCCTCCGCACCGGGCCCCGCCGCCCTCGGCGACCTCGCCCCCGAACGCCTCGCCCGCCTCGCCCGTGCCGCCGGCCGGCCCCTGTTCCTGCTGCTCGACGGCCCCGAGGAGATGCCGCCCGTCCTCGCGCACCGCCTGGCCGACTGGACCGACGGCACGGCACGGTGGCTGCGGGAGGCGGGGGCGCGGCTGGTGGTGGCGTGCCGTGCGGAGTACTGGGAGCGGGCGGGGACCGGGTTCCCGCCGGAGATGCTGTACGGCGGCGAGTCCGGGCCGGGTGGGACGACCGGGACGCTCCCGCCCTGTGTCCTGCTCGGTGACCTCACCCCGGACGAGGCCCGCGAGGCCCGGGCCCGTTACGCCGTCCCCGGCACCGCCCTCGCCGGCGCCGACGCCCGTCACCCCCTCACCCTCCGCCTCATCTCCGAGATCAGCGCCGCCCTGCCCGACGCGCCACCCGCCACCCCCGTCGACCGCGACGACGTCCTCTCCGCCCACCTCGACCTGATGTGCCTGCGCGTCGCCGTCCGTCTCGCCGACGAGAACGGCCTGCGCGGCACGGCCGTACGGCGGCTCGCGGCGAAGGTCTCCGGGCAGGTGCACGAGGCCGCCCGCCGCAGTCTCGGGCCGGGCCAGGGCGAGTTGGACCGGGCGTCGTTCGAGGCGGTGTTCCCCTGGGGTCCGGCGCCCGCCCGCCTCGGCGGCGGTACCGGCTGGGCGTCCGCCGTCCTCACCGAGGGCCTGCTGGTACCCGCCGGCAACGGCTACCGCTTCGCCCACGAGGAACTCGCCGACTGGATCCAGGGCGTCCACCTCGACCTGGACGGGGCCCTGCGCGCCCTCGTCCACCGCCGCCGCACCCCCGAGGGCGCCCATTCGCTCCCCGTCCCGCACCACCGCATCGGCCCCGTGGTCCAGGCCCTGCTCCTCCTCGCCCGCCAGCAGGGCACCCACCGACTCCTCGCCCGGCTCGAGGAGTTGCTCGGCGCCCTGGCGGCCGACCCGACGTCCTGGTGGGCCGCCCGGCTGCTCGCCGAGACCCTGCTGCGCGTCCCGGACGCGACCCCGTACACCGGAGTCCTGCGCCTGCTCGCCGACCGGATCGTGACGGGGGGCGGGCAGGCGGTACGGCGCCCCGAGTTCGGCCCCGACTTCTGGACGCGGCTCGCCCTCCCGGCCGAGGCCCGCCTCGACCTCCTGCGCCGGCTGGTCCTCGCCGACCCGGCCCCGGACGACGTCGGCGCACCCCGTCACCTCGACGCCGTCGCCGATCTCCTCGCCGTCGACGCCACCGCCGTACAGCCGTTTCTCACCCACTGGTTCGACGACGAGCGGCCGCTGCCCGCGACCCCGCACGCCACCGTGGCGACGGCCGCGCAGGCGCTGCTGCACACACACCGGCACCGGGCCGTGGACCACCTCCTGGAGGTCCTCGTCGGCTGTGGCCACCGGCGGGCCGACGAACTGCTCGCCGTGCTGGCGGAGGACGAACCCTCCGCGCTCTGCCGGGCCGTCGACCGCTGGGCGCACGACGAGCGGCGCGCCCGGTGGGCCGCGGCGGTGGCCCACGGGCTGCGGGCCGCCCCGCAGGTGACGACGGACGCCGACCGGGGCCTGCTGCGCCACGCGGCCCTGGCCCTGCTCGACCGCCCCGCCGACACCTCAGTGCACGGCGGTGCGCTCGCCCTCCTCGTGCGGGACCCCGAGACCCGGGACCGGCACCTCCCACAGGCGCTGGAGCGGTTCTCGGCGGGTGATCCGCACCTGCCGCCGAGCGCGCTGTTCACCGCGCTGCACACCCATCCCGACCCCGTTCTGGAAGCCGTCCGGGCCCGGCTGAGCAGCCCTGGCGCGGGCGGCACCCTGCGCGCGCTCGCCGACGTCACCCCGCCCTCGCTCGCCCGCCGGGTCGCCGCCCTCGTCCGGGAGGCGGTGGAGCGGCGGCCGGAGACCGCCGGGGACGTGGCCGCGTACGTCGACCGGCGTCTCGACCACGGGCCGGCCGTCCGAGCCGTCCTGCGTCCGCTGGTCACCGGCCTGCTGGACGGCGGCGCTCCGGAACAGGTGCGGGCCGCGCTGGCCGGCGTGCTGCTCGCCCCCGGCACCGTGGACTCACGGCCGCTCCGGCGCGAACTGCTGGACTTCCTGCTGGCCCACGAGCGGACACCCGCCGTCCTGGACGCCGTACTGCACGCGGCCACCCAGCGAAGCGGTGAGGAACTGCGCGCGCTCGTCCACCGCGCCGGGCTGCTCCTGGTCCGCACCCCGGAGGGCGGCCGCCGCTTCGACCGCGGCCTGGTCGACCTCGGGCGGCTCGTCCCGGGTTTCGCCGCGCAGGTGGTCGGCTGGCTCGCCGAGGCACCGGGGGAGTGGGCCGTGCTGGTCGGCCCCGGCACGCGCAGCGTCCTGGAGAACCTGGCGGGCGTACGGGTGCCCGCCTGACCCACGTGGGCAGGGTCACA
The DNA here is from genome assembly GCF_044465285.1 of Streptomyces sp. NPDC049687. Classification (NCBI taxonomy): domain Bacteria; kingdom Bacillati; phylum Actinomycetota; class Actinomycetes; order Kitasatosporales; family Streptomycetaceae; genus Streptomyces; species Streptomyces sp. NPDC049687. Next base: position 39,785 of record NZ_JBITLN010000012.1, on the reverse strand, counting down.
GCGCCCATGCCGATGCGGGCAGGAAGCACCCGGCATGGCACCCTTAGACCTGCGTAAGAGGCAACGAAACATACGGACACGGGTTCGAGGAGCGGTCACAGTGCAGCGCTGGCGTGGCTTGGAGGACATCCCCGAGGACTGGGGACGCAGCGTCGTCACCATCGGCTCTTACGACGGGGTCCACCGCGGACACCAGCTGATCATCCGGCACGCCGTGGACCGCGCCCGCGAGCTGGGCGTCCCCTCCGTCGTCGTCACCTTCGACCCGCACCCCAGCGAGGTCGTCCGCCCCGGCAGCCACCCGCCGCTGCTCGCCCCGCACCACCGCCGCGCGGAGCTGATGGCGGAGCTGGGCGTGGACGCGCTCCTCGTCCTCCCCTTCACCACCGAGTTCTCGAAGCTGTCGCCGGCCGAGTTCGTGGTGAAGGTCCTCGTCGACAAACTGCACGCCAAGGCCGTCGTCGAGGGGCCCAACTTCCGCTTCGGCCACAAGGCCGCGGGCAACGTCGAGTTCCTCGCCGAGCAGGGCAAGGTGTACGACTTCGACATCGAGGTCGTCGACCTGGTGCTGTGCGGTGAGGCGGGCGGCGGCGAGCCGTTCTCCTCGACGCTGACCCGGCGCCTGGTCGCCGAGGGCGACGTCGCGGGCGCCGCGGAGATCCTGGGCCGGCCGCACCGCGTCGAGGGCGTGGTGGTGCGCGGCGCCCAGCGGGGGCGGGAGCTCGGCTTCCCCACCGCCAACGTCGAGACGCTGCCGCACACCGCGATCCCGGCCGACGGCGTCTACGCGGGCTGGCTGCACGCGGGCGGCGAGGCGATGCCGGCCGCGATCTCCGTCGGCACCAACCCGCAGTTCGACGGCACCGAGCGCACGGTGGAGGCGTACGCCATCGACCGCGTCGGACTCGACCTCTACGGTCTGCACGTCGCCGTCGACTTCCTCGCCTTCGTGCGGGGCCAGGCGAAGTTCGAGTCGCTGGAAGGGCTGCTGGAGCAGATGGCTCAGGACGTGAAGCGCTGCCGGGAGCTGGTGGCGGCGGCCGAGTAGCCGCCGTTCCGGTTCGGACAGGCCGAAGGGCGGCCGGTGTCATCGGACACCGGCCGCCCTTCGGCGTCGCTCATGGCTGTCGCGCTACTGCTGCGGGGGAGGGGGCGGGCCGCCCTCCGGCTGGGGCGGTGCGGGTGCCTGGGGGTGCTGGGGTGCCTGGGGGTGCTGCGGGTAGCCGTAGCCCGCCGGGGGCTGGGGCGGCTGGGGGTGGGGCTGACCCGGCTGCGGCGGATACGGCTGTCCCGGCTGCCCGCCCTGCGGGGGGTACGGATGGCCTGGCTGCGGCTGCGGCGGGTACGGCTGACCGGGCTGCGGTGCCTGCGGCTGGGCGTAGGGCTGTCCCGCCTGCGGCGGGTACGGCTGGCCCGGGAAGGGCTGACCGGGATAGGGCTGACCGGGGTAGGGCTGAGCGGGCGTCGACTGGCCCGGCATCGGCGGCGCGGCCACCGGGGGCGGGTTGCCGTCGCTCGTCCACAGGCCGTGCATCTGCTGGTGGCGTACGAAGTCCTCCGCGACCATCGCCGAGAGGTTGAAGTACGCCTCCCGCACCTTCGGCCGCATCATGTCGAGGTCGACCTCGGCACCCGCGGCGAGATGCTCGTCGAACGGGACGACGACCACCCCGCGGCAGCGCGTCTCGAAGTGCGACACGATGTCCTCGACCTTGATCATCTTGCCGGTCTCGCGCACCCCCGAGATGACGGTGAGGGACCGCGAGACCAGCTCCGCGTACCCGTGCGCGGACAGCCAGTCCAGGGTCGTACTGGCACTGCTCGCACCGTCGACCGACGGGGTCGAGACGATGATGAGCTGGTCGGCGAGGTCGAGCACGCCGCGCATGGCGCTGTACAGCAGACCCGTGCCCGAGTCGGTCAGGATGACCGGGTACTGCCTGCCGAGCACGTCGATCGCGCGCCGGTAGTCCTCGTCGTTGAACGTCGTGGAGACGGCCGGGTCGACGTCGTTGGCGATGATCTCCAGGCCGGACGGCGCCTGGGAGGTGAACCGCCGGATGTCCATGTACGAGTTGAGGTACGGGATCGCCTGTACCAGGTCACGGATGGTGGCCCCGGTCTCGCGGCGCACCCGGCGGCCGAGCGTACCGGCGTCCGGGTTGGCGTCGATCGCGAGGATCTTGTCCTGCCGCTCGATGGCCAGGGTGGAGCCGAGCGCGGTGGTCGTGGTCGTCTTGCCGACACCGCCCTTGAGGCTGATGACGGCGATGCGGTAGCAGGACAGCACCGGCGTACGGATCAGCTCCAGCTTGCGCTGCCGCTCGGCCTCCTCCTTCTTGCCGCCGATCTTGAAGCGGGAGGGCGCGGCGTTCGGGCGGCCGCTCTTCGCCTTCTGCTTCTTGTTGTTGAGCAGCCGGTCCGAGGACAGCTCGACGGCCGCGGTGTAACCCAGCGGCGCCGCACCGGGGTTGACCGGCTGCCGCTGGTCGTGCTGGACCGGCTGCGGCCAGGCGGCACCCAGCCGGGGATCGACGGGCTGCTGCGGGGCCTCGGGAGCGTGCGGCGCGGCTCCGTGCGGAGGCTGACCGGGGAAGCCCTGCGGAGCTCCCTGGGGGGCCTCCTGCGGGGGCGGCTGGTGTCCCTGGGGAGCGGCCGCCGGTGGCCGGCCGTCCGCCTGGTGGGGGCCCGGCTGCGGCTGCGGCGCGGCGGGCTGGGGGAAGCCGTACCCGGGTTGGGCGTTGGGTGCGGGGGGCTGCGGGAAGCCGTAGCCGTCGGGTGTGTGGGGCGCCGGGGGCTGCGGGAAGCCGTACCCGGCTTGGGCGTTGGGTGCGGGGGGCTGCGGGAAGCCGTAGCCGGGCTGGGGTGCGGGCGGGGTGGCCTCGGGGGGCGACGCGTTCCAGGCGTGCGGCGCGGGCGGTGCCGGCTGCGGCTGGACGGGCGGCTGACTGGGCGCCTGAAGGGGCGGCTGCTGGGCCGCCGCCGGGTCCGTCCGCGGGGGCAGCGGCTGCGGCTGGGCGGGCCACTCGGCCGCCGGCGCGGGAGCGGCGGGCTCGTACGAGGGCGGCAACGGCGGCAGCCCGGGCTGGGGGGCCTGCGGGGCCTGCGGGGCCTGCGGAACCTGCGGGGGAGTCCAGGTGGGCGGCCAGGGGGCAGCCACGCCCTGGGGTGCGCCGTCCTGCTCCTCCGCGCCGTCCTGCTGCTCGGCGGTGTCCGTGGAGGCGCCCTCCGGCGCGTCGCCGTCGGCGGAGCCGTCCTGCTCTGCCGCGCCCTTTGCGGAAGCGGTGCCCTCGGCCTCGGCCCCCGCCTCCGTCCCGGCATCGGCGTCCTGAGCCGCGGCCTCACCGGAGGCATCCGCCTCGGAAACGGCCTCCTGGGACTCGGCGGATCCCTCCTGGGCCGCAGCGTCGCCCGACGCGGATGCCTCGGGAGTCCCGTCACCCGCTTCCCCGGCGACGGCGGCAGGCGCGTCGTGCGTGTTCGGCGTGCTCTCCGTCGTCTCGGCCTTCTCCGCGTCGACCGGGGCGGTTTGCTCGGCGATCTGCTGCTTGAGGGCGGCGGAGGAGAAGCGCATCGTGGCGCCGCTCTCCAAGTCCCCGCTCCCGGAACCGCTCTCCTCGCCGACCGGCGTTGGCACGGCAGCCGGTGCCTCGGCCTGCGGTGCCGTCGGTTGCTGGGCCTGCTGCGGCTCGAACCCACTGTTCACGGGAAGCCCGGGCACGGCGACGGGCTCCCCGGTGGGAGGGGCGATCGGCGCGGGTGGCGCGAACGGTGCGTGAGGGGGAGCGAAGGGCGCGTGAGGGGCGGACGGAGCGACCGGCGGAGCATACGGCGCCGCAGGCGCCGCGTTCGCGGACGGCATGTTCGCGGGTGGCATGTTCGCCGGAACCCCAGGCATCCCCGGCACACTCGGCGGGGCCGGGGCCGGGGCCGGGGCCGGGGCCGGGGTGGGTGCCGGAGCCGGTGGGGGCGCGGGCGCGGGGGCCGGAGTCGTCGGTGTTGGCGGAGGGGCGGCACCGGCGTTCCCTCCCGAGTCCGCCCCCGGCCCCCCACCGGTGTTCTGCGTGTACCAAGCGGGCGGCGCGTAGTCGATGGTGAACTCGCCCGTCATCTCGATGGCGGACTCCGCGTCGGGCTGGTCATCGCCGGGTGTGGCCCAGCCCCCGCGCGTCCCGTCCCGATCGCTGCTCACAATTCCTCCTGGTGTGGTCGAGCACCCTCACGCACCGTCATGTCGTGCGGCGGGCACCCCTTTCTCGTCGTAAGAAGTGGTTTCGAGGCCGTCCGTGATCGTCCGACGCACCGGCCCTCCCCGGAGACGCCGACGCCCACCCTCGGTTTCCGGCATCGCTCCCCGCACCAGCCTAATCATCAGATGCCCTACCCCGGCAGGCCCGCCCACCCCTCAGAAGCTCTCAAAGCCCCCAAATGCCCGGAAGACGCCTCAGTCCATGCGCCGGGGCGTGCCCAGCAGCCCGATCTCCGCGTCCGTCGGCTGAGTCATCACATATTGCCGGTCCCGGTCGGCGCACCACAGTGTGAAACCGTCGACGAGCGTCGGCAGGACTTCGACGTTCTCCCTGGGCAGCGCCAACGCGCGGCCCACTTCCACGGCTTCGTCCGGCGAGATCCGCTGCACACCGACCAGCCGGGCCTGGCGTATCAGCCGTGGTGCGACCGGGCTGAGGTAGGGCAGCAGGGTCAGCACGGCCTGCCAGGGACCGGACGCGACCCGTCCGCGCGGCGGGCGCATCCCGCAGTCCCGCACCACCAGCACGGGTGTGCCGGCCGAGGTGCCCTGAGGGGGCACCCGGCCGACGTCGTACACGGCCAGGCCGTTCTGGCCGCCGCCCATGGCGTGCACCATCTGCATCCAGGCCTGGGGCCTCCCCGTCTCCACGGCGACGCGTGCTCCCGTGGCCGCCGCCCGGAGGGCGATGATCTGCGCGGTCCACAGCCCGCCGATGAGGACGACGTCGTACGGGGTCGGCCGGTTGAGCCCCAGCACGGCGGGCCGGCCATCCGCGTCCACACCGATCACGACACCGTCGTCCCCGATGGGCAGTGCGAGTGCTTCCAGTTGCTCCGGGGAGACGGAGTGCCGCGCGTGCCGCGGACCGATCAGCCCGAAGCCCCTGCGCAGGAGTCCGCCCATCCGTGGGAGCGCGGGCGACTGCGGCTCACCCCGACCGGCGGCCGACTGCCCCGCACGTGTGGGTATCGCCGTCACCGGGCACCTCCGAGCGGGAGAGTGGCGAGCATGCCGGGCACCTGTTCCCGGTCGAGGCGGGCAAGTCCCGTGCCCGTGTGGCGTGCCGCAGCCTGCAGAGCACGTCGGGCGGCGACGAGTTCGTCGTCGCCACGCCCGGTCACCCGCAGATGTCCGCACAGCGACAGCTCCCGCCGCTCTCCGCGCGTGAGCGTGAGGCTGAAGGTGGTGGCGAGCGCGGGGACGGCCGTGACCAGGGCGACGAACTGCGGCAGCGACGGCGCTCTCTGGCCGCCCAGTGTCGGCCACCGGCGGATCCAGTAGGTGGTGTGTCTGCGGTTGTCGCAGCGCCAGCTCCGGCCGGTTTCCTCGGTACGCCGCTCCCGGGTGTCCGTCCGCCCGACCTCCGCGGTCACCAGCGGGTTGGCGCAGGCCGAGGTGGCGATGGCGGCGGTCAGCTGTTCCTCGTCGAGAAGGGTGGCTCGGAATCCTCCCCCGGCCAGTCGGCTCGCCAGGTGGTCGGCAACACGTACAACGCACTTCTGCGCCCCGACGAGGCCACCGCCGCGCGCCGCCACGGCTTCCGGGCACAGCTCGGGATCGAGCTTCAGCGCGATCCATGTGATGCGCACGGCGGGCGCACCGGTCTGCTCCTGCAGCGGCGCGTAGTTGGCGACGGCCACGGACTGCTGGGGCAGATGGATGGCGGGTGCGGGCTGAGTGTGCAGCACGATCTGCGCCGACTCCAGCCGGATTCCGTCGACTTCGAGGGCGTCGCGCACCAGGGCGAGCGGAAGCGGCTGCCGAGTCCGCTCGGCCCGCAGAGCGGTGGCGTCGGCCTCCACCTGCAGAACGGCGGTGACGAACGTGCCGTCACCGATGATCCCGACGGGCCGTCGGTCGCGGCTGCCGTAGGTATGGGTCCGCAGGCTCGGATCACACTCCACGGCCGGCGCCAGCCCCGGCTCCGTCCCCGTCGGCACGGGCGTAGTCGCGGCCCTGCGCTGCCGCGCCCGCAACGCACGGGCCGTGGCCAGCCATTCGGGGAGGGAACGGCCGCGGCGGCGGAGGAACGTGAGCGCGACGAGGACGCCCGCGATGACGGTGGCCACCACGAGGGCTACGACACCGACCACCCAGCCGACGACGAGAACGGCGGCCGCGATTTCCAGCTGCACAAGTCGTTGCAACCGGGACGATCCGCCCTGTCCGTGCGACGTACCCAGCCGGAGGGCGTCCGGCTGCCCACTCCCTGCGCGTGGTTGCCGTGGCGGCTCCGGCCGGGCTGCCGCAGAGCGTCGCGCCTGCGACCGGTCACCGGACCGGGCCCGTGTTCGCGAAGCCATCACTCCATCCCCCGATTTGCTCGCATTTTGTTGGTATTCCAGCACCACACAGGGCACTTGAGGGTCCAGGTACCCTACCCGTTCCACAAGTCGGCGCGGGTACCAGGCATAGTAGGGGGCCGGTACGACAGCTGGAGGGCGGGGGATGGTACACCCGCCGAGCGCGGGCCGCGGGGAACACGGGGAGAGACAGGCACAGATGGCATCTCGGCGGGATCAACTCAACGCCTACACCTTCGCGAAGCGCCGCACACTCGCGTCCTTCGTCCAGCCCACTCCGTCGGGTTCCGAGGAAGGCGCCCCCAAACCTCTGGGCGCGGTCTTTCCCGGCATCATCGTCGGGGTGGTCATCCTCGCGGTGTTCGGCGGTATCGGCCTGTTCAGTCCGACGGCGCCCGTCGGGTGGGACACGCCGGGGGAGCACGTGATCGTCGCGAGCGACTCCACCACGCGGTACGTGGTGTTGAAGACGGGCAAGGAGACGCAGCTGCACCCTGTCCTCAACATGGCCTCCGCCAAGCTCCTGCTGGACCCCGGCAAGGACAGCGTCATCACCGTGGACGAGGACGTACTGGACAGCGGAAAGCCCCCGCATGGAGCGACGATCGGCATCCCCTACGCCCCTGACCGCCTGCCTTCCGCCGACGAGGCGGAGTCCGACAAGCGCTGGGTGGTCTGCGAGCGCCCCGGCGACGGCGGCCGGGCCATCCAAAAAGCGGCGTTCGTCTTCGCCGAGAAGGACTGGTCCAGGACCGAGGGCGGCAACAGGCTCTCCCGGGGCGACCTGTTGTATGTCGTCGGGCCGGACGGCAAGACCCAATACGTCGTCGACGCACAGGGCACCGCGTACCAGCTGGCCGACCCCACTGACAAGGAACTGCTCAAGGCCCTCGACACCCAGGGCCGTGCTCCGCAGCGGGTCTCGCAGGAGTGGCTCGACACCCTCCACAAGGGGGATCCGATCTCCATCCCGAAGATCGACGGAACGCCCGGCACCAAGGCAGGTGCCTCCAGCAGCCTGCAGCAGTACGACAAGGTGGGCATGGTCATCAAGGCGTACGACGGCCAGGTGATGGAGTACTACGTGGTGCTGCCCGGACGTGTGGCGCGCATCTCCGAGTTCACCGCGACGCTGCTGCTCAACAGCGGCGCGCTCGTGGACGCCGGACAGGCGGGCGAGGCGCAGCAGGTCAGCCCCGGCGCTGTCGTGGACAGCACGACGTTCGACGGGCAGAAGAACTGGCCGACGCGCAAACCGAAGACGGTGAACAACGGCTCCAGCGGTTCCACCGGCCGCAACACGGTCTGCAACGTCCTGCGCTCGGTGGACACGGGGAACGGCAGGACGACACTTTCCACCTGGGTGAGTACGGACTTCCCGGCCAAGCTCCCCACGGGCTCCTCCAGCGCCTACGTCACCCCCGGGTCCGGCCTGCTCTTCCGGCAGTTCCAGGGCACGGAGACGAAGGCGGGCGGCGTCTTCCTGGTCACCGACACCGGCCTGCGCTACGCCTTGCAGTCCAACAGCGACAGCGCCACGGATGACAAGGGCATCGGTTCCTCCGCCGGGCAGCGCAAGGAAGAGCTGAACGAAGCGCAGATCGCCCAGACCCGCCTGGGCTACGAGAAGGTGAATCCCTCGCCCGTCCCCGCGGAGTGGTCGACGTTCCTTCCGACAGGCCCGCGGCTGTCGGAGGCGGCGGCGCGACAGCCGCAGGGCTCGTAGCCGGTTCCATGGAGGAGAGCGAGCTCATGTTGAGAACGGCAGCCTTGGCCACCGCAGCCGCCTTCATCGGGACGACCGCGGTGTTCGCACTGCCCCCGACCGCGGCCTGGGCCGACGACGGCGGCCAGTGCACGTTTCCGTCGAAGAGGTACGAGGGCCGTCCCTGGGCGCTGCAACGCGTCAACCTCGACGCACTCTGGGCGCAGTCGACGGGCAAGGGTGTTCAAGTGGCCGTGATCGACACTGGCGTGGACGTCAAGAATCCCCAGCTCAGCATGGCCGTAGACGCGTCGAAGGGCAAGAATCTGCTGCCTGCCGAGAACTCCGAGGGCGAGAAGATCGACCGCGGAAACAACCAGGGGACCACGGACGCCGTCGGCCACGGCACGCGCGTGGCCGGGATCATCGCGGCCCGCCCCGCCAAGGGGACGGGCTTCGTGGGCTTGGCACCGGACGCCACGATCATCCCCATCAAGCAGAACAACGCGGAGGGCGACGGCACCGCCCTCACCCTGGCGGAGTCGATCCGCTACGCGGTCGACGAGGGCGCCGACGTCATCAACATCTCCCAGGACACGGCGAACGCCGTCGAACCGGCCCCGAGTCTGAAGCAGGCCGTGGACTATGCCCTCGACCGCCAGGTAGTGGTCGTCGCCTCGGCCGGCAACGACGGCTTGGGGGGCAATGTCAAGGTCACGTACCCGGCGTCGTACGGGGGTGTCCTCGCAGTGGCGGCTTCCGACCGGAACAACGAACGTGCTTCCTTCTCCCAGTCGGGCGAGTTCGTGGGAGTGGCTGCTCCCGGCGTCGACATGGTTTCGACGGTCCCCGGCGACGGCCACTGTTCCGACAACGGCACCAGCTTCTCGGCTCCGTACGTGGCCGGAGTGGCAGCTCTTCTGAAGTCCAAGTATCCCAAGTGGACGGCTCGCGAGATCGTCGCACAGATCGAACAGACGGCGGAACGATCGATCTCCGGCCACGACCGCCTGGTCGGCTGGGGCGTGGTCGACCCGGTCAAGGCCTTGACGGACGTCGACCCGGCGAACCCGGTCGAGTCTCCGAAAGCCGAGGAGGGAGTGACGAGGGCCGAGGCTCCCGCGGTCGCCCCCCTGCACCTCGGCGAGACGGCGGAGGAACGTAACACCCGCCTGGCGACGTACGCGCTGGTGGGGGGACTCGTCGTGGTGGCGGGCCTGAGCGGGACGGCCGTGGCTGTGCGCGATGCGCGGCGGAGGAAAGCCGGCGTGAGGCGGTGACCGCGGAACGGACGTCCACACCAACGAGGCATCGGGGCAGGGAATCATGGATGCACTGACCGAGTTGAGTGTCATCGGCTTCGTCGTGGCCGCGGTGTTGCTGGTTATGGCGCCGTGAGGCCGGTGCCGAGGTACACGCTCTGGATGTCGTTGGGGGTATGGCGAGTCCTCAACCGCTCTTGGCTTCTGGCACCCGCGTCGGCAGTGCAGCCGTGGAGGCGCAGCCTGCAGCTTCGGCAACCGCCCTGGCCATCGAATTGAGGATCGTTATGCGGTCTTTGTTCACATCCTTACCCTGTATTTTGGCGGCCACCGCGTACATCTCCGCCTTCACGAACTCGGTGTCACCAGTGAATGCGTCATCGGTGGTCGCCTTGGTCGGACAATCGAAGTAGAGGTCCGCGCCATTGCCGCTTACCCGCGCATAGACGCCCATAGGGTAGAGGACTGTGTCGTCGCCGGATTCCCCCGCTGAGCTGGATGGATGACTTTTCGCTGCTGAGAACCGGATCTCAAGAAATGAGCGTCCGCTGTCGTCATCCGTCTTATAGACCCAACATGTGCCCTGCGCTGAGTAGTTGTCGTGCAGATGCTTGACCGCCCTGCTCACTGAGAACGTGTTGGGCTCGCCTGCGTCATTCGTTCCGGTGAGCTCCTCGAACCGTTCCGCACCGGAGAGGCGTTGCAGTGCTGCCGCGGCCGACGCGTCCAAGGTTCCATCACAGACTTTATTCGCGGCCACACCGCTCGACGACCTGGGCGTTTCACTCTGCTCCGAGTTGTCGCTGCATCCGGAGGCGACAACCAGCACAGCCGTGACGCACATTGCTGCCCGGTGTGCGTTACTCCCCAGGGATCGACGCATTTCCCGTCCTCACTCAGTCTTTATACGGAGGCCGACCGCGGTAGTCGTCCTCAGCGGATCCTGTGCCCACGTAGGTGTCCTTCATCGCGTTGAGCCACTGCTGATCGTCGGCCGTGCCTTCCGCCTCAACTGTTGGCGTCACTCGTCGGCGGATGAGAATCCAACAGACGCAAGGTGTAAAGGTGTTGTGCGATTGTGAATTCGAGACCGTGTGCACCTGGCCGCGTTGGGCCTCGGCTGCGATGGCCAGCCTGGGGGGTGTCACCGACCCATGTGACCTCGTACTGCTGGTCGAGGGAGCGGACCTCGTTCTTCTCCGGGACCAGACGCATGCGTACCTGGAAGACGCGACTCACCTGGGTACGGACGAAGAAGGTCCGCCAGGCCGGGTCCTGGAGACGCCACTCGGCCACCAGTGCGGCCCCTCCGAACGGCCGTCCCTGATGACGTAAGGGACTTCAGGGCTGTTGAGACCGAGCAGGGCCGCGCAGCCCGTCAGCGGGGCGCCTTGTTCCGGTCAGCTTGTCGAAGAGTCCCATGCGGTCAATCCATGAGGAGTCGGATCGGGGGTCTGTTTGGGCTGACCGGGTCCGCCGCAGGACGTTTTCAGCCTGTTGTCGGCTTGGGGACCTGCGTGGGAAGCGCCGCCTCCGATGCGCAGTCCAATTGCTCGGCCATGGCACGAGAGACGGCATTGAGGACAGTGACCAGGTCTTGGCCTGTGCTCTTCACCGAGACCTGACCCGGCGCGCTTGTGAGGGATGCCTTGATGTACGGCTCCGATTCTTTGGCCGTTCCGGAGGCTTGCGCGGAGCACTTGAAATAGATAGCTGCGCTGGCGTTGCCGTTTGTCTTTGCATAGAGGCCGATGGGGTAAATGACGTTTTCTGATTTCTCGTCTTGCGATGCGTCATCCGCACGGGGGTGGTAATTGACGGCGGAGAAGTCCACAGTCATCAACGGGTGGCCAGTCTTGTCTCCGGCTTTGAACACGACGCATTGGTTTCGCTGCGTCATGTCCTCGTAAATTGTCTTCGCAGACCGTTTGAGGGAGAATTTGCTCGGCTCTCCGGAGTTCATGGTGCCGGGCAGTTCAGTGAACTTCTCCGTGTTGCCCATGCGTTTGAGTGCCGAAGTAGCCGACGAGTCGAGTGTGGAATCGCAAACCTGGGACGCAGTCAGGGTCGGCTCTTCAGTGCTTTCGTCGTTTCCGCCACATGCGGAGACTCCAAAGATCAGTGCCGCCGCGCTCATCACTGAAGGCAGTACGGTGAGTGTTCCTTTTCTGCCCTGCGGTCGTTCGCTCGTCTGTCGCACAACTTCAGTCCTTGTAGGGAGCTCGGCCACGATACTCGTTCTCGCCCGTTCCAGTTCCGTAGTAGGCGGCGTTGACATCCTGGTCCCAATTCTGGCCATCCACGATATCGCCGATCTTGGGGTCGCCGTCAATGTAGGCATTGTAGGCCGCGCCCATCTGATTGATACCCTTTGAATAGAAATCGCTGCTGGTCAGCTGCGCCTGCTCCCTGGGATCCGCTTCGGCGGCGTCCACGCCCTTGTCGATCTGATGACCGATGAAGGTGTTCACCGCCCCTCCGACGGTATCTGCGGCGACCGGTGCGATGACCATTGCCGCAGCAGTCGTCCCGGGCAGTGGGATGGCGGCGACCCCGACGCCCACGGCCGCACCGACCCCCAGCTTGATCCAGTCGGCGGACCGGCCCAGTGACTTGTTGGCGTCTTCCGAATCCGCGCCGTAGTCCGTCGCGGCTTGCTCGACACGGGCGTTGTCGAGGATGCCCCGCGCCTGGGTACCTGCTATCAGCGCATCATGGGCATGCTCGATATTGGCATCACTGGTCGGCGAATATTTGTCGAGCGCGCTCAACGTATACAGATGCTGTGCTGCGGTGACGGCGCTGTGGGATTTCTCGTCCTGACCAAGCACGCTAAGGAAGTTGATCGCGCCTTCGTTGGTGAAGTTGGCCCGCCCTTGATATGCGGCGGGGAAGGTGCCGGCGTCCATCTGGTGCTCGCCGACCCCGGACAGGTTGTAGTCGATGTCATCGATGTACGCGCCGGCCATCTTGCCCAGGCTGTCAGCCATCTCGGGCTGATCGTGAAGCAACTTCGGACCGTCTTTGCTGCCGTAGAGGTACGCCACCTCCTCCATCACGGCAGCGGTCGCGGGAGTCCGATGCTCGCCGCCCGCCTTGATCTCGGCCGCGGTCGCGTCGTACGAGTACCCGGTTGTAGCCGCCTCGAGGGCGTGGCCGAGCGCGTCGCGCCCCGCGACGTAGTCGTGGTCGCCCTCGAGTGTGGTGTCGGACACCCAGACGCGGTCCTGGGTCAGGTACTTGAGGTGCTCGTTCAGCTCGGATGCCTTGTCGACGGTGTCCCTGTCGCCGATGGTGTATTCCGTGACGTCGGGTCGCGCGAAGAACTGCTCCGAGGCACCAGGGTTGTGACCCAACGCCTCGAGGAAACCCGTCACCGGGTCGCGACCCCGGTCGTTCTTGTAACCCCAGTAGTTGAGGTCCCCCTGGTTGGCGTTGTTGACCCAGAGGTTGATTCCCTCGCCGTTGACCTTCTTGTCGTAGTCGAGGAGCTTGTTGCCGTAGTCGTTCAGGAACTGGTCGTCGTAGTCACCGAACCGCATCAGGTTGCTCATGACGGCGTAGCCGGTCGGATTGCTCGCGTCGTCGATGCCCAGCTGGTCCGGGCCCAGCTTGATCATCTGCTGCTCCCAGCCCTGCATCTTGTCGCTGTCCGAGAGTGTGGCCTGGCCGATGGTGTTTCCGAGGTTCTTCTGGAGCTGCTTGACCTGCTCGGCGCGCTTGGGGTCGTACTGCCCCTGGTAGGGGTCGGCCACACCGGCGTAGAAGGTCAGGAGCTTCTTTGGGCCGACCGTCGTGGCGAACTCCTCCGCGAAGAGGGGATCGTTCTTGTACTTGGCCAAATTCGCGTTGAGGGACGCGAGTTCCGTGTTCGTCACGTCGTGCGGGTTCTTCGCGAGGATCTTCGCCATCGCGTCGGCATCCTTGATGGCCTTCGCCGCCTCGTCCCGGTTGTCGTAGTCGGCGCCGGAGAAGCCGTACTTGGCCGAGTCGACGATGAGGCGCAACGCCTTGGCGGCGGTGGTGTCGCTCTCGGTGGCCTTGTCGAGGATGCGCTGGATCTCGTCGCGCAGGTCGTTGACGTCCTTCTGGCTGGCCGCATCCTTCCCACCGCTCGGATCTGAGTACCAGTCGGGGCGGATGCTCGCGGTGACGAAGAAGGTGCCGTCGCCGGCGTCTCCCACGGTCAGTTTCTTCGCGACACCTCGCTCGATCGCCGCGTTGAGCTGGTCGCGGTAGCCGATGAGCTCGCCACGGGTGTCGCTGAGGATCTTGGCGACCGTGTCGGCCTGGGTGTGGGCGTCGGTGAACTCGCCGGCCGTCTTGTCGATGAACTCACGGGTGACGGTCGCGTTCACGCCAGCCCAATTCGCCTTGTCGGCCTGGCCCTTGAGGTTCTTGTCGGCGTCTTCGGCGAGCGTCTTGAGGTTCTTGGCCATCTCCTCCCAGTCGGTGATGGCCTCACCGAGCTTGCTGAAGTTGCCGTAGCGGAGAGCGTCGAGATCCATCGGCTCAACCGCCCTTCCGCTCGTCGAAGCCCTTGTCGAGGTCGGCGATGCTGCTGACCGTGCCGGCGATGAAGACGTCGTCGCCCTTGTGCGCGCCCTTGGTGTAGTCGAGGTGGTTGGAGATGTGGGCCGTCGCGTCGAGGAGTGTCTGGACCTGGTCGACCCAGTGCTCGGCCACGTGGGTCAGCGCGGAGCCGATCTCGAAGCCCTCGGCCTTCAGGCCGTCGCCGGCCGCGATGGACTTCACCCTGGCATGGTCGCTGAAGTGCTCGAACTGCTGGTGCAGGTCGAACGCGGCGTTCCCGACTCGGGCGAGGTCGCTCTGACTGGCCTTGAGGTCACCCTGTGTGTTGACGGGGGGCCCTGGAGGATCCACGTGGTTGAGCTGCATGTGGGCGGAGCTCTGCCGGCGCTGCTGCGCCTCGCTCTTGAGCTGCTCCCATTCGTCCCATGCCATCCGCAGGACCCTTCCCCCGTGCCGCCGACCGACCGCTTTCCGCTCCCGCCGGACCCTGGGGCGCCGGGGGGAGAGCGGCAGTCACGCTAGCAACTCCGGTTGTTCTTTGGGACGGCGGCTATGCAGTCGTGATCATCGAAGCGCGGAAGTTCGGTGAAGATCGCTACTGATGTGAACTGAAGGAATCAACACTGTTCACACGGGTGGTGTCCTCGGGCTGCGCGGCGTGGAGGGCTTGCACTCCTCACGGCGAACCGGCGAATCGGGCAAAGCGGGCTGTCTGGTCCGGTCTCGTAACTGCCTTCACACGTACCACGGTTGGGCTGGATGTACAGGCTGGCTACAGTGGTAAAAGCGTTGTCAGGTACGGCTCGCTTTGCGATCGTACGGCGAGCGTCTGTCCGTCCCTGTCGACGGGCGCTACGGGGAAACGGGGGAGGGGGCGTCATGCTTCCGATGGACATGACGGGCGGTGCGTCCGCCACCACGGCGGCCAACCTGGAAGCCAGCGGTGAGGCGCTGTCCACTTTCCTGAAACGAGTGGACGCCGTGCTGCGGGACCTTGAAGGGTCCGCCGGCAACCCGACGAAGGTGGGCGCCCAGACGATCAAGCCCGGGTCGCTGAACAGCGGAAGCATGGCCGCCTTCCCGGAGGCACACGGTCTCTACCTGCAGTACAACAGGGTCCACCAGGAGCTCACGTCGCTCTCCAAGACCTTGCACCTGCAGATCGAGGGGATCGGCATCGCCGTCCTGGGCGCGCACCGGGGCTTCGACAACCTGGAAGAAGACCAGCGACGACGTTTCGCCGAGATCCAGACCGAGATCCGTCAGATCCAGGACGCGAGGGACGACGTACAGCGCACCAACGACGCGAAGACCGGCGGGAAGCTCTGACGATGACCGACAACCAGCACAAGGCCGACCTGGAGCGGGTCTCCCATCAGAACTCCTTCACGGACTTCGCCCGCGGTGTGGAGGAGCGTCCGGGCGGTGGGTTCTTCCGCAACACGGTTCGCGCCGCGATCGACGCCACGCCGGTCGGGCAGGCCTTGCGGCAACGGACGAACTTCGAGAGCCACGGACTCAACGAGATGCTCGACCTGGTCGAGCAGACGAATCCGGAGGACCTGGAATCGTCGGGCAACGCCCTGTGGGCGGCTCGCGACGCCATCGAGGCGGCGGCCACCGAGCTCGATGGCCACATCGAGAACGTCCATTGGGTGGGCGAGTCGGGCGACGCGTTCCGTAAGTGGGGCCGTTCACTCGTCACCACCACCAAGGGCCTGAGCGACTTCGCCGGATCGGCAGGTGACCAGATCATGGCCGCCGCGACTGGGTTGGCTTCCGTGCGCAAGGCCATGCCGGCTCGCGACACGCGCACGGACCCGACGCCCGTCCGGGACATCCCGAAGGTCGAGCGGGTGGCGAGCAACGACGCGTACACCGCTGCCGTCGAGGTGGAGAAGAACCGCCAAGAGGCGATCAACCAGATGAACCGGTTGTCGTCGTACTACACGGTGTCGGAGGAGCAGCTGGCTGCTTTGAAGGCGCCGGAGTTCACTGTCATGCCGGATGTGGGGGTGCCCGCGCCCATCACTGTGCCTACCCCTGGTCCCGGCGAGGTCGCTTCGGGCGGTACGCATGAAACTGCGGCGAGGGTGGTCACGAGCCCTCACGCCTCGGTACATGTCAGCGGGCACAGCACAAGCGGTGCCACGACACAGCCGACGGACGTCGCAGGGCACATTACGCAGCCGGACCGTCCTGTCGGTACGAACATCGACAGCGTCGGCACTCTGCCTACGCCCTCCCCGGCTCCCGTGACGGGCAGCACCCCGCCGGTCACGGGTACCCCCGGCCCGGGCGGCGGCCATCCCGGTGCGTTCGGGGGTGGCTTCCCGCCCCCTGTGTCCAACGGCATGTCAGGCAGGGCCTCAGGCGGCTCAGGGGGTGTCCGGAGCCCTGTGTCCGCTCAGGGCAGGGCCAGCAGTGGCCTGGGCAACTCGGCTCCTGCGCGTGCCGTGGGCCGAGGTGTCACGAACCAGATGGGCCACGCGGGAGCGCCCGGGCAGACGACCGCCAAGGGCAGTGCCTCCGGAGCGAGGCCGTCCCCGATGGGCCGAGGCGTCACTGGCGGCACCCCGCGGTCCACCGGTGGGACCATGCCTCGAGCCAATGGCGCTCCCGTCACCGGCGCGGGGCGCGCGAACGGCGTGGTCGGGGGACGACCCACGACGTCTGCTGGTCCTTCGGCGAATGGCGGGACGAGAATGCCCCGTGGCACGGTCGTTGGTGCCGAGGGAGCGCCAAGCTCGCGGTCCACGGCTGGAACACCTGGACAGCGTGGTGTCTTCGGAGCGCCCGAGTCCACTGGGAGGACCGGTTCGAGCCTGCCCTCAACACGTGGAGGCGCAGGGACTTCCGAGGCTGTCACAGGCAGGCCCGCGACTCACAACTCCGTTGCCCGGGCGGAACGAAACGGCATGACACGCGGCGGTGCGGGGCTCGTGCGTGGACCCGCCAATCGGCAAAATCCCGCTGACGGACAGAACGTGCAGGGAACGCCGCGGCCCGACTACTTGGTCGAGGACGAAGAGACACACTTGCCCACCAAGCCGCGGCGCGATGTGCCGCCGGTCATCAATTGAGCCGAGCGAGGACGTACAACACCATGGAGTCAGGGACCAGCCGACGAGCCGAGCGGGCCGCTCTCCTCAGGACGCGCTGCGCGCGACGAACGCGAACAGTGGGTGCAGTCGTCGGCGCCCTGGCCGTTGTGACAGCGGGGTTCGCACCGAGCGCCGCCGCCTACGACGCGCAATCGAAACAGTGGTATCTGGAGCCGATGCAGGCCGAGCAAATGTGGGAGGCCAGCACTGGGAAGGGCGTCAAGGTCGCTGTCATCGACACTGGGGTGAATGCAAATACACCTTCGCTCAAGGGGCAGGTCCTGGCCGATGAAGTCCCCAAGTCGGTTTCGTACCGTGCGACAAACGACTACCTGGGTCACGGCACCACCATGGCCGAACTGATCGCGGGTACGGGATCCGGCGGTGGCTTGCAGGGGCTTGCCCCCGGAGCGAAGATCGTCCCATACCGAATCCAGCTGGAGGGATTCAAGGGTGGGACGGAGGAAAAGGAGAAGACACCCCAGGCATGGGATGCGATCAAAGCGGCTGCCGACACCGACGCAAAGATCATCAGTATGTCGTTCGGTGGTTTGACCGGCCCGAAAGGTGAGGCAGCCATCCAATATGCCGCCTCAAAGGGCAAGTTGCTGATTGCCGGTGCCGGAAATGACGGCGAGGGAAAAGGATTGGTGTCGTACCCCGCCGCCTATCCCTACGTAATCGGCGTGTCGTCCATGGACGAGTCCGGCACAGTGTCGAAGTTCTCCTCCCACGGAAACTATGTCGACCTGGCGGCACCGGGCCAGGATTTCCCAGGGTGGTGTGATGCCACTTTCCGTTCATATTGCGACGACAGCGCCGGTACAAGCCCCGCGACCGCGCTCACCGCTGCCTCCGCCGCCCTGATCTGGTCCGCCCACCCCGACTGGACGGTCAACCAGGTCGTACGCTCCCTCATCGACACGGCCGGCCGTGACTGGGCGAAGGACGACCCGAGCACGTACCTCGGCTATGGAGCCATTCGCCCGCGCATCGTCCTCGAGGACCCCGACTACGACGCCGGTCCCGCGAACGTCGACCCGCTGGCGAAGGAAAACGGGGGAGGAGTCACGACGGAAGCCTCGGCCTCCCCTTCCGCCTCAGCCTCCTCACAAGCCGCGGAGAAGGATTCCAGCGGCGGAACCTCCGCAGCAGGATCGAGCGCGGAGTCGTCGAATGACAGCAAATTGCCCTGGCTCGGACTGGGTGCTGCCGCCGCGGTGATCGTGCTCGGCGGCACCGGCGCTGCTGTGGTGCGAGCGCGGCGTGCCAGGTGACGTTGTCAGCCGTCCGAGTCCTGTGGCGTTCGGGCAGGACATGAACGGAGCGCTCGCCGTCGTCTGACGATGAGCCGAGATCGTTGGATCAAGCAAGAGACAAAGGAGAGCGGACCGATCATGGCCGACAATCAGAAGCTTGAAGACGCAGCAGTCGTCCTTCTGCAGAAGCAGATGTACGAGAAGTACGAGGGAATCCGGAAGCGTGTGCACTCGCTTCAGGGTGTGATCGACGGTCTTGAGGGCCAGTGGGACGGTATCGGTCGCGCTGCGTTCGACAGGAAGCAGTATGAGATCAACGAGTCGCTGCAGGGCCTCGGCAACATCCTCAGCGAAGTCATCGATGCGATGACCACCGCGCGCAACATCAAGGACAGCAAGGAAGACGAGGTGCGCGCGGCGGCCAACAAGATTGACCTCAACGACGGTGCTCCCACCGTCAAGGCGTCTCCTCTGACCTCGTACTGAGGCCGGCAGAATTCAGGGCACTGGCCGTATCCGCTGCCTACCAGGCACACGCGACCGAAACGAGGTATACGGGAATGGGTCGTAACACCGACGGACTGAGCGTCACTTATGACGGGCTCGACTTCGCGGCAACCAAGATTGCCAACGAGGCGAAGCAGCTTGACCAGGATCTTCAGGAGCTCAAGCAGCTGGTGCTGAACAGCAAGCAGTACTGGCAGGGTGACGCCGCGCAGCACTTCGACGAGAAGCTGGCGAGGTGGGACAAGGAAGCCACCGACATTCACACCGCGTTGACCGGCATCGGCCACGTGGTGTTCACGGCCGGCGGCACCTACATGGAAGGCGACAAGAAGGCTGCCAGCTACTTGCAGTAGACCAGTCGCAGGAGATCGGGGTGGGCGCGTGCGGGAGGCGCCCACCCCGTTCTCGTTTCCCGTCACGGAATTGCCGCTGATCGTTCTGTGTGCACAGGCCCGGCCTGGCGCGCGACCGGTGCCGCCGGTTCGTATGACCCTCTTGCGCTTACTGGCCTCTCGTCACGCGTTCTCGTCCGCGACCAGCCCCACCTGGACCAGCGGTTTGCCACGCCTGCGCGAGACGAACACCCCTCGCCCGGCGGGCATGGGGCGGGGCCGCACCCCACCCAGCAGATCCCCCTCCGCATGGTCACCCGCGAGGACCACGCCCTGGGCGCCGAGTTCCTTGATGCGCTGCATGAAGGGTTCGTAGCCGGCGCGACCCGCGCCCGCGGTGGAGCGCGCGATGATGAAGCGGACGCCGACGTCACGGGCGAACGGCAGCTGTTCCGTCAGACCCGCGAGCGGGTTGCCGCTGGACGTGGAGACGAGGTCGTAGTCGTCGATGATCACGTACACCGTGGGACCCCGCCACCAGCTGCGGTTGCGCAGCTGCTCCGCGGTGACGTCCGCGGTGGGCGTGCGGCGCTGCATCAGGTCGGCGAGGGCTTCCATGTGGTGCTGCATCTGGTTCGACATGGGAATGTACTCGGCCAGGTGCGAGGACGGGGTCACGTCCAGCAGGGAACGCCGGTTGTCGACGACGAACAGCTTGCAGGTGCTGCCGTCGTAGCGCTCGGTGAGGCGCTTGATGATCAGCTTCAGCAGGTTCGACTTGCCGGACTCGCTCTCGCCGAAGACGAGGAAGAACGGGTCCTGCTCGAAGTCCACGAACACCGGCTCGAGGTTGTCCTCGTCGAGGGCGAAGGAAACGCCGCGGTTCGGGAACCGGTCGCCCGGAGGCAGCTGGCTCGCCGGGAACTCCCTCGGCAGCAGCCGCACCTCGGGCGCACCCGGCTGCTGCCAGTGGCGGGAGACCTCGGCGGCGAGAGCCGTTGTCGCCTCCGCCAGGTCCGTGTCGGAGGACAGGCCGTCGATGCGCGGAACCGCCCCCATGAAGTGCTGCTTCTGCGGGGTCTGGCCACGTCCCGGCACGCCTGTGGGCACGTTGGCGGCGACCTTGCGGTCGAACTCGGAGTCCATGGGGTCGCCGAGCCGCAGTTCGAGGCGGTTCATCAGGTGGTCCTTGAGGTTCGAGCGGACCTCCATGGCGCGCGAGGCGGTGAGTACCAGGTGGATGCCGTAACCGAGGCCACGGGCCGCGATGTCCAGCACCACGGGCTCCAACGCCTCGTAGTCCGTACGGAAGTTGCCCCAGCCGTCGATGACCAGGAAGACGTCGCCCCAGGGCTGGTCCGTCACCGGGATGTCGCCCCGCGCACGGCGCGTTCGGAACTCCGCGATCGAGGAGATGCCCGCGGTACGGAAGTACTCCTCGCGGCGCGTCAGGATGCCGTACACCTCAGCCGTTGTGCGCCGTACCTTCTCGGGATCGAGGCGCGAGGCGACTCCGCCCACGTGCGGCAGGCCGGCCACGGCAGCCAGTCCGCCACCACCGAAGTCCAGCCCGTAGAACTGCACTTCGTGGGGCGTGTGAGTGAGCGCGAACGACGCGACGATCGACCGTAGCAGCGTCGACTTGCCGGACTGCGGGCCGCCGAGGATCTGCATGTGACCGGCCGCGCCGCTGAAATCGGCCCACAGCGGGTCCCGCCGCTGCTCGTACGGTTTGTCGACGATGCCGACCGGGATGACGAGCCGGCCCGCGCCTTCGTAACCGGGCTGTGTCATGCCCCGGCCCGGCACCGGCGTGAGCCCGGGCAGGAGGGCGTCGAGCGACGGCGGGCTGTCCAGTGGGGGAAGCCACACCTGGTGGGCTGCAGGACCCTGCGCCTCCAGTCGTCGCACGATCACGTCGAGGACGGTGTCGGCGAGCGCGTCGTCCGTCTGGTCAGGCGCCTCCTCACGCTGCCGCGGCACCTGCAGGTACTGGACCGGGACCTCGGCCGCCGTGAACAGCACGGGCCTGCGGTCCACGGGGAGCGGCCCCCCGAAGGCCGCCGCCTGCTGCGAACTCGTGCGGTAGGCACCGGAGACGTACGCCGCCTTGAAGCGCACCATCTCGTCGGTGCCGAACTTCAGGTAGCCGGAGCCCGGTACGTTCGGCAGCTCGTAGGCGTCCGGAACACCGAGCGCGGCGCGCGACTCGGCCGCCGAGAACGTACGCAGACCGATCCGGTACGACAGATACGTCTCAAGCCCCCTCAGACGTCCTTCCTCCAACCGCTGGGACGCGAGCAGCAGGTGCACTCCCAGCGAACGGCCGATGCGGCCGATCTGCACGAACATCTCGATGAAGTCCGGCTTGGCGGTGAGGAGTTCGCTGAACTCGTCGATGACGAGGACGAGTGAGGGGATCGGCTGCAGCGCGGCACCGGCCGCGCGGGCCTTCTCGTAGTCGTGGATGTTCGCGTAGTTGCCCGCGTCGCGGAGCATTTCCTGGCGGCGGTTGAGTTCACCGCGGATCGAGTCGCCCATGCGGTCGACAAGGGTCAGATCATCCGCGAGGTTGGTGATGACGGCGGCCACGTGCGGCATCTGGGCCATGCCCGCGAACGTCGCACCACCCTTGAAGTCGGCCAGGACGAAGTTCAGCGTCTCGGAGGAGTGGGTCACGGCGAGACCGAGGACCAGCGTGCGCAGCAGCTCCGACTTGCCGGAGCCGGTCGCGCCGACGCACAGGCCGTGCGGGCCCATACCCTCTTGCGCCGCCTCCTTGAGGTCGAGCATGACGGGCCGGCCGTCCTCGCCGACGCCGATCGGCACGCGCAGCCGCTCGGCCTGCGAGCGCGGCCGCCAGGTCCGCTTGGGGTCCACGGAGGCCGCGTCGCCCAGGTTCAGCAGATCCGTGAATTCCAGGGCGGCGAGCAACGGTTCGTCGTCGTCACCACCCGACGCCATGCGCAGCGGCGCCAGTTGCCGGGCCAGCGCCTCCGCTGCCTCGTACGACAGAACGTCCGGCGTGCCCTCGTAGACCATGCCCTGCGCCGACTCCAGCAGTAGTTCCTGCGGCTGCACGACGATGGACAGGTCGCCCCGCCCGGCGCTGAGGTCGCCGGGCACGACCTCGAGGACCGTCACACCTTGCAGGCCTTCGGGGCTGGCCAGGAACGACGTCGGGGGCACGAAGACGCCGTCGAGCACGATCACCAGATGCGGCTGTTCGGGAACGGGTGGCCCGGCGGGGTGGAAGCGCGGACGACCCTGGAGGCGGGTGGTGAGCAGGTCCTCCAGTGCCACCGGGTCGGTCGTGATCAGACGCATGCTGCCCGCACCGTCCGCCAAGCCCGGCGCCTGGACGTGCGGCAGCCACTTGGCCCACTCCCACTCGGGCGCCGCGTCACGGCTGGTGGCGATGGCGATGACCAGGTCTTCGGGGGAGTGCAGCGAGGCGAGGGAGGCGGCGACGGCCCGAGCGGTGCCGCGCACGGTGCCGGGCTCACCGCTGATCGTCACGTGATAGAAGGCGCGCAGCGAGACCGCCATCGGCAGGTTGTCCAGGGTGGCGTGCGTGGCCAGGAAACGTTGCATGGCGCCCGCGGTCAGCGGCTCCAGCTCGTCGACGGGGCCGGTCTGCGGCGCGATCAGCGGAGTGGCCAGCGCCTGGGGACCGAGGCCCACGCGAACCTGTCCGAAGTCCTCGTCGTTGGTGCGCCGTTCCCACACCCGGCTGCCCTCTGCGACCAACGCCCACAGTTGCTCCGGTGAAGGGTGCAGGTAGTACTGGACGTCGCGTTGGACCTTCGCGGTCTCCAGAGCGGTGCGCCGGGTCTGCGACAGGTAGCGCAGGTAGTCACGGCGCATGTCGGCCATCTGCCCCTGGTTGCCGCGGCGATAGCGGACCAGCATCGAGATGCCCATGGCGATCGTGGAGGCCACCATCACCATGCCCATGATCTTCATGAAGGGCTGGGCCTGAGGGTTGAAGAAGAACACCACGGACCCGCCCATGCCGAGCATGGGCAGGAGCTGCATCAGTGCGCCGTCCTGCTGTCCGCGCGGAAGCTCCGGCGGAGGCTGCAGCGCGACCTCGTCCGTGGGCACTTCGGTGGGCAATGCCCGCGGCGGGCGCTTGACGACGATGTGACTCACTTCGCACCAATTCCCTTGCGCACCGAGCTTTTTCGTCCGCCGCCCCGTGTCAGGCGGACGTCGATCGCAAGGGGTGATCCTACTGACAACCTCTGGGAACAGCGGGCGGTAGGGTGCCCGTGAGACGCGTGAGCAGGTGCGAATCAGCCTCGGAAAATCAGGGCAATCCGCAACGTTCGCAGCAAGACTTTTTCCCGCGAACTCGGGTGTGACGGGCGGTTGACCCACAGCGCGGGCGGTGCAGCACAACAGACACACGATCTTTACAGCTGGACGCATGCGTGGCGGCGACGCGGCCGGTTGCACGACGGACGAGGGGGAACAGCAGGTGAGCATGACGGCTTCTGTGTCGGCGGGCGAGACCGGCGGACAGGGCACCGGGGCCCCTGCGGGGGCGAACACGGGACTCGGCTTCTGCCGGGTCACCATCGTGGCGCCTGACAGCCGCATCGACGTGGCGCTGCCCGACGACGTGCCGGTCGCCGACCTCTACCCGGAGATCCTGCGGCTTTCCCGGCAGGATCCCGCCGAGGGAGCCCCCGTCGGGTACCACCTCGTACGACGCGACGGAGCCGTTCTCGACAGCGCCCGATCGTTCGCGGCACAGCGCATCCTCGACGGGGAACTGCTCACGCTGCGTCCGTTCGCCGAGTCGTTGCCGCCCGCCGTTTTCGACGACGTCTCCGAGGCGGTGGCCTCGGCGGTCACCCGCGACCGCACGCTGTGGAACGGCGAACTCACCCGTGCCGCCGGTCTCGTGGCGGGCGGCATTCTGCCCCCGCTGATCGCCTTCGTGGCCTGGAACTCCCGGATCCGCCACGACATGCACAGCCTCCAGGGCGTCCTTGCCGCCGCGACGGGACTTCTCCTGATCACTTTCGCGTGCGTACGCGCGCGCGTGTACGACGACCGGGGCTCCTCGGTCGCCCTGGGCCTCGGCGCTCTCCCCAATGTCGCCGTCGCGGGCTCCGGGCTGGTGCCCCTCTCGGAGGGACAGGGCATCGGAAGGCTCCAGTTCCTGCTTGCCTGCGTGGCGGTCCTCGTCGCTTCGGTCGTGCTCACCTTGGTGTCGCCGAGTGGTGACGGTCCCTTCGTGGCGTTCGTCTTCGCCTCCTCGATCGGTCTGCTCGCCACGTTCATCGCAATCCGCACGGAACTGACGCCCATCGAGACGGCCGCTATCTGCGCCCCGCTCGGAGTGGGTGCGCTGGCGTTCCTGCCGGGCCTGTCCATGCGCTTCGCACGGCTGCCCATTGGCTTCGAGCCGCCCAACACCTCGCGCGGCGGCTACGCGGCAGACGCCCCGGCCACTCAGGAACCTGTCGACGCCGAGCGCATCGCGGCCCAGGTCCGCCGTGGCCACGAACTTCTCGTCGGCCTCGTCGGCGGTTGCGCCCTGGTCGCCGTGGGCTCGTCCATCGTCCTCGGGTTCTCGGACAACGTCTGGGCGCAGCTCCTCGCCTTCGCCACCGGTGTCGCGATGCTCATGCGAGCCCACCTGTTCCGGTACACGGCGCAGGTCGCCGCCACGCTCGCGGCGGGGCTCGCCGCCCTCGTCTTCCTCGGTCTCGGGCTTGCCCTGAATCCACCCCACGAGTTCTGGCGCGACGCGTTCCAGGGCGACAGCACGGCCCTCGACCTCCGCAGCGTCTGGCTCGCCGCGGCCATCGCTGCGGCCATCGCTCTGGTCACCGCGATCGGCCTCGTCGTCCCGCGGCGCGGAGTCACCCCCTTCTGGGGACGCTTCCTGGAGATCGCCGAGACCTTCGTCCTGCTGACGCTGGTTCCGCTGGCGCTCGCGGTCTTCGACGTCTACGCGCAGGCACGGGCCATGACGAGCAAGTGACCAGCCCCGCACAGCACTGCTCACCGAGACCCGACCTCGGCCGTTTGTCAGGACCTGGCTGTCGCCGTCGGGCCGGCGTGCTGCTCTGCGGCCGCCCGGGTCCGGGGCATGCCGGCGGGCGGAGCCGAGTCGGACCTGCGCGCTCCGACCGATCGACCATCACCATCAGGACACGACCACGTCTGAAAGGCATCCCGACGTGAGCTTCGGCCCGCCACCCTCCGTCTACACACACTCCACGATCGCCGCTGACACCAGCGACAGGAAGCGCCGTAGGAAGAAACTGCTGGCGTTGGGCGCAGTCCTCCTTGTCGCGGTGTTGGGGACGGGCAGCTGGCTCGTCTGGGGCGGTGGCGCCGACGACAGGAAGATCTCGGACCGGGAGCAGGCCACCCCGCAGGGGCGCCTGGACGTCCGTGAGACGGTCGAGAAGCAGCCCGCGAGCACCGTCGGGAAGATGGCCTTCCGTTTCTCCGTGGACGACATGAGCCCCGGTGAGGAGTACGAACTGCCCGGCATGTGGGCCACGGACAAGATCCTTGCCAAGGGCATCAACAAAACCCTCGTCGGCCTGGCCATCGGCACCGACGCCGCACCCGGCGACGAGAGGTGGAAGCTCCCCCTCGACGGCCCCATCTGCGGCTACACCCGCCATGTGACCGTCGAGAATCGCACCGCCGTGCTCTACCGGGGCAAGGAGGACGATCACGCCCTCTGCGACCACGTGGCCTTCTTCGACCTCGACGACGGCCGCGAGATCTGGTCCCACGACATCCCCGTCCACGGCATCGGCGCCACCCCGGAGAAGCCGACGACCAGCAGCCTCCAGGACACGCCGAGCGTGACCCTCACACACGACACGGTCGCCGTCACCTGGGGCGGCGGCACGATCGCGTACGACATGGACCGCGGCACGAAGCGGTGGAACACCAAGGTGACCGGCACCTGCCACGACAACGGCGCCGCCGGCGGAGGCGCGCTGCTCGTGCGTGAGCTGTGCTGGAGCGGCGACAAGAACCTTCCCGTCGACAGCTGGGACTTCGCCACCTACAACGTCCGCAAGGTGGACCCGGACACCGGCCGCACTCTGTGGACGTACTCCGCCGCCAAGGGCGTCCGCGACCTCGACATTCCGTCCACCGAGCCCACTGTCCTCGCCGTCTCCGCCGGCGAAACGGGCATCACGGAACTGCTCTCTCTCGACGACGCCGGCGAGAACCACGCCACGATCAGCCTCCGGAACGGCACGTACGTCGGCGAGTGCTCGTACGAGGACTACCTCGTCGTCGACGACTGCCCGACGGTCGCCGTCGGCGACGGCCAGGTCTTCCTGCGCAGCAAGGACGACATCGCGAAGCACACCACCAACTGGATCATCGGCTTCGATCTTGCGACCGGGAACACCACCCAGAAGTTCGAGTCAGGCCCCGACGCCCTGCTGATCCCCGTCGAGGTGAGCGGCGACCGGCTCCTCGCACTGCGCGAGAGCCAGGACCGCATCACGCCCAGCGCGCTCGTCGCGCTCGATCCGAAGACCGGCGAGGAGAGTCCCTTCTTCTACTTCAACCTGCCGCCAGAGGCAGAGACGTTCACGTTGACGGATTTCAACGACGTCCTCGTCCACGACGGCCGCCTCTTCTTCGGAGCCCATTCCGTCACCGGCCCGGCCAAGGACCAGCCGCGGTGGGTCTACGCGGTCCTCGGCATCGAGAGCAGCGAGGCGAAGAACCGGTGAGTACGGGCCAGTGGCGGCGGCCCGGCACCGGCTACGGTGCCGCCGTCCCCCCGTCCCCCGGCGCCGGCTCCAGGTCGAACTCCCCGTCCCGCGCCCCCAGCACGAACGCGGTCCACTCCGCCTCCGTGTAGCGCAGCACGGTCTCCGGGTCGAGCGACGACCGCATCGCCACGGCCCCGCCCGGCAGGTCGGCGATCTCGACGCGCTCCTCGTGGTCCTCCGTCCCCGGCGCGCACTTCCACTCGACCCCGGAGATGTCGAGCGCGTACAGCTCGTCCCGCTCCCGTTCCTTGCGCGCCTTGATTCCGCTGTCCTCGGTGCCCTGGGTTTCGGCCATCGCGGCTCCGGTCCTTCCCTCTGTGCCAACGAGCTGCACAACCACCCTACTTGTCACCGTTCTCCCAGTTCAGACGTTCCTTTGAATTACGGCCCCGCCCCATCCCGTACACCGCGTCCGCCCTCGAGGACCATCGCGCCCGCACCCGCCGCAGACGCCTCCTGCTCGGCCGGGCGGCAGGCGCGCTGCTCGACGCGGCGGTCCGGGGCCTCGGGCCGGCGGTGACGGCACGGCGTCCGCCCCGCCTCCGGTCGGCCGCGGCCCAGGCCCCCGACGCGGTACGGGAGACGGTCGAGGAACCCCCGAGTCCGTGGAGGTGACTGGCGTTCACCTGCACCGAGGAGATCCGCGAGGTCGGCGCCAATGTCATGGCGGACGGCACCCGGGCGACCGGGAAGACCTTCGCGAAGGGGTACGCGAGGCAGATCACCGGCATCAGCCTCAAGGATGCGATGGCAAGGCGGCGGAGTCTGGGGGCTCACCTCCCCCGGCCGGATCTGCGCCGTCCCCCGGCAGGTCGGCGCCGCCGGCCGGACCTCCGTCGTCCGCTCCTCGAAGCCCGCGGGCGAGGGAACCTCGGACGCCTCGCCTGCGACCGGCTCGCCCTCGTCGACCTGGACACCGGACGCAAGCGCTGGTGTCCCACGAACAAGGGCGAGATGGGGGAGACCG
The DNA here is from genome assembly GCF_044465285.1 of Streptomyces sp. NPDC049687. Taxonomy (NCBI): domain Bacteria; kingdom Bacillati; phylum Actinomycetota; class Actinomycetes; order Kitasatosporales; family Streptomycetaceae; genus Streptomyces; species Streptomyces sp. NPDC049687. The sequence continues at coordinate 11,783 of NZ_JBITLN010000012.1, read as the reverse complement.
ACACCGTGGCGGTGGGCGTCGAGAGCGTGGCCCGCCCCCCCGCCGGATACCCCGTACGACCGGATCGCCCCAGGCTGGTACCCTGACTCTCGGCCGTTTGTGTACGCACCCCCGGAGCCCCCTGATACAGGGCCCTGGAGGCCGCGCCCAGCGGATCCCCGCCTCCCGAGTAACGGAAGCTCCCCCGAGACACAGACCGGGGGCACTCGGTGGCCATCACAAAGACTACGAGGAGTACGCGTGTCGCTCGACGCCGCTACGAAGAAGCAGATCATCGCCGAGTTCGGCCAGAAGGAGGGCGACACCGGCTCCCCCGAGGTCCAGGTCGCCATGCTGTCGCGTCGGATCTCCGACCTGACCGAGCACCTCAAGACCCACAAGCACGACCACCACTCCCGTCGTGGTCTGCTGATCCTGGTCGGTCAGCGTCGCCGCCTGCTGCAGTACCTGGCCAAGAAGGACATCCAGCGCTTCCGTGCGCTGGTCGACCGCCTCGGCATCCGCCGCGGTGCGGCCGGCGCCAAGTAAGACGCCATGGAGGGAGCGGTTCCCGTTCACAGGGAGCCGCTCCCTTTTGCTGTACGTACGGAAACGTGCGGAGTGTCACCACCCCTTTGTAGTGTGGTAGCACAACGCCATACGCACGACACAGAGTGATGAAGTGATGGCACGCGCCCGCTGCGGGTAGGCGGTCATCATCCACATCGCACGAGGAGAGGCGCACCCAGCCGCCGCCGGTCCTCGGTAGTGGCCCCCGGGGGAAGAGAGCCCCGGGTGCTTCGATCGAAGACCGGCCCGCACCGCACGGAGTGCTTCTCCGCCACCGTCCCCCTGCCATACGGGCAGCCAGGGGACAAAAGACGACAAGTAACGGAGAAAACGACTAGTGGAGAACGAGACCCACTACGCCGAGGCCGTCATCGACAACGGCGCCTTCGGTACCCGCACCATCCGCTTCGAGACGGGCCGCCTGGCCAAGCAGGCCGCCGGCTCCGCCGTGGCGTACCTGGACGACGACACCATGGTGCTGTCGGCCACCACCGCCTCCAAGAACCCCAAGGACCAGCTCGACTTCTTCCCCCTGACGGTGGACGTCGAGGAGCGGATGTATGCCGCCGGCAAGATCCCTGGCAGCTTCTTCCGCCGTGAGGGCCGCCCCTCCGAGGACGCCATCCTCACCTGCCGCCTCATCGACCGCCCGCTGCGCCCGTCCTTCAAGAAGGGCCTGCGCAACGAGATCCAGGTCGTCGCCACGATCATGGCGCTCAACCCCGACCACCTGTACGACGTCGTGGCGATCAACGCCGCCTCCGCGTCCACGCAGCTGGCCGGTCTGCCCTTCTCCGGCCCGATCGGCGGCGTCCGCGTCGCGCTGATCAACGGCCAGTGGGTCGCCTTCCCGACGCACACCGAGCTCGAGGACGCCGTCTTCGACATGGTCGTCGCGGGCCGCGTCCTGGAGGACGGCGACGTCGCGATCATGATGGTCGAGGCCGAGGCCACCGAGAAGACCATCCAGCTGGTCAAGGGCGGCGCCGAGGCCCCCACCGAGGAGGTCGTCGCCGCCGGTCTGGAGGCCGCGAAGCCCTTCATCAAGGTGCTCTGCAAGGCCCAGGCCGACCTCGCCGCCAAGGCCGCCAAGCCGACCGGCGAGTTCCCGATCTTCCTCGACTACCAGGACGACGTCCTGGAGGCGCTGTCCGCCGCCGTCCGTCCGGAGCTCGCCTCCGCGCTGACCATCGCCGGCAAGCAGGAGCGGGAGTCCGAGCTGGACCGCGTCAAGGCGCTCGCCGCCGAGAAGCTCCTGCCGGAGTTCGAGGGCCGCGAGAAGGAGATCTCCGCCGCGTACCGCTCGCTCACCAAGCAGCTGGTCCGTGAGCGCGTGATCAAGGAGAAGAAGCGCATCGACGGCCGCGGCGTCACGGACATCCGTACGCTCGCCGCCGAGGTCGAGGCCATCCCGCGGGTGCACGGTTCCGCGGTGTTCGAGCGTGGCGAGACCCAGATCCTGGGCGTCACCACCCTCAACATGCTCCGCATGGAGCAGCAGCTGGACACCCTCTCCCCGGTGACCCGCAAGCGCTACATGCACAACTACAACTTCCCGCCGTACTCCACCGGCGAGACCGGCCGCGTCGGCTCCCCCAAGCGCCGCGAGATCGGCCACGGCGCCCTCGCCGAGCGCGCCCTCGTCCCGGTCCTGCCGACCCGCGAGGAGTTCCCCTACGCGATCCGTCAGGTGTCCGAGGCGCTCAGCTCGAACGGCTCGACGTCCATGGGCTCGGTCTGCGCCTCCACCATGTCGCTGCTCAACGCCGGTGTGCCGCTGAAGGCCCCGGTCGCGGGTATCGCCATGGGCCTGATCTCCCAGGAGATCGACGGCGAGACGCACTACGTCACCCTCACCGACATCCTCGGTGCGGAGGACGCCTTCGGCGACATGGACTTCAAGGTCGCCGGCACCAAGGAGTTCGTCACCGCCCTCCAGCTCGACACCAAGCTGGACGGCATCCCGGCCTCCGTCCTGGCCGCCGCCCTCAAGCAGGCCCGTGACGCCCGCCTCCACATCCTCGACGTGATGATGGAAGCGATCGACACGCCGGACGAGATGTCCCCGAACGCCCCGCGGATCATCACGGTCAAGATCCCCGTGGACAAGATCGGTGAGGTCATCGGCCCCAAGGGCAAGATGATCAACCAGATCCAGGAGGACACCGGCGCCGAGATCACCATCGAGGACGACGGCACCATCTACATCGGCGCCGCCGACGGCCCCTCCGCCGAGGCCGCCCGTACGACGATCAACGGCATCGCCAACCCGACGATGCCCGAGGTCGGCGAGCGCTACCTGGGTACGGTCGTGAAGACCACCACCTTCGGCGCGTTCGTGTCGCTGCTGCCCGGCAAGGACGGTCTGCTGCACATCTCGCAGATCCGCAAGCTGGCCGGCGGCAAGCGCGTGGAGAACGTCGAGGACGTCGTCGGCGTGGGCCAGAAGGTCCAGGTCGAGATCGCCGAGATCGACTCCCGCGGCAAGCTCTCCCTGATCCCCGTGATCGAGGGCGAGGCTGAGTCCAACAACGGCTCCGCCGCAGGCTCCTCTGACGAGCAGAAGGACGACACCGACAAGTGACGTCGAGCAGCTCCAAGGCGACGGCCCGCACCTCTTCGGAGGCGCGGGCCGTCGCCCGTACCCAAACCCTGATCAAGGGCGAGAACGGCATCGGCACGGTCCGTAAAACCACCCTCCCGGGCGGCCTGCGCATCGTCACCGAGACCCTCCCCTCGGTCCGCTCCGCGACCTTCGGCATCTGGGCCCACGTCGGCTCCCGCGACGAGACCCCTTCGCTGAACGGCGCCACGCACTACCTCGAGCACCTGCTCTTCAAGGGCACCACCCGGCGTAGTGCGCTGGACATCTCCTCGGCCATGGACGCGGTCGGCGGCGAGATGAACGCCTTCACGGCGAAGGAGTACACGTGCTACTACGCGCGCGTGCTCGACACCGACCTGCCGCTCGCCATCGACGTCGTCTGCGACATGCTGACCGACTCGCTCATCCGCGAAGAGGACGTCAACGTCGAGCGCGGCGCCATCCTCGAAGAGATCGCCATGACCGAGGACGACCCCGGCGACTGTGTGCACGACCTGTTCGCGTACACGATGTTCGGCGACAACGCCCTCGGCCGCCCGGTCCTCGGCACGGTCGACACGGTCAACGCCCTGACCGCCGACCGGATCCGCCGCTTCTACAAGAAGCACTACGACCCCACCCACCTCGTGGTCGCGGCCGCCGGCAACATCGACCACAACAAGGTCGTACGCCAGGTCCGCACGGCCTTCGAGAAGGCGGGCGCGCTCGGGAACACGGACGCCACCCCGTTCGCCCCGCGCGAGGGCCGGCGCACGATCCGCACCTCCGGCCGTGTCGAACTGCTCGGCCGCAAGACCGAACAGGCGCACGTCGTCCTCGGCATGCCCGGACTGGCCCGCACCGACGACCGCCGCTGGGCGCTGGGAGTCCTCAACACCGCCCTCGGCGGCGGCATGTCCTCCCGGCTCTTCCAGGAGGTCCGGGAGAAGCGCGGCCTGGCCTACAGCGTGTACTCGTACACCTCCGGCTTCGCCGACTGCGGCCTCTTCGGCGTGTACGCGGGCTGCCGCCCGTCGCAGGTGCACGACGTGCTGAAGATCTGCCGCGACGAACTGGACCACGTCGCCGAGCACGGCCTGTCCGACGACGAGATCTCCCGTGCGATCGGCCAGCTCAGGGGCTCCACGGTGCTCGGCCTGGAGGACACCGGCGCGCTCATGAACCGCATCGGCAAGAGCGAGCTGTGCTGGGGCGAGCAGATGTCCGTCGACGACATGCTGACCCGGATAGGGGCGGTGACCCCGGACGAGGTCCGCTCGGTCGCCCGCGACATCCTGGGACAGCGCCCGTCGCTGTCGGTCATCGGCCCGCTCAAGGACAAGCAGGCGGCCCGGCTGCACGACGCCGTCGCCTGACCCCCTTCGGTACCTGCGGTAAGGAAGTAAGAGAGATGAGCAAGCTGCGCGTGGCGGTCCTCGGTGCCAGGGGCCGGATCGGTTCCGAGGCGGTACGGGCGGTCGAGGTCGCCGAGGACATGGAGCTGGTGGCCGCCCTGAGCCGCGGCGACAAACTGGAGACGCTGGCCGAGACCGGCGCCCAGGTAGCCGTCGAGCTGACCACCCCGGCCTCCGTCATGGACAACCTCGAGTACTGCGTGGGGCACGGCATCCACGCCGTCGTCGGCACCACGGGCTGGACCGACGAACGCCTCGCGCGACTGGAGGGCTGGCTGGCCGCGTCCCCGGAGACGGGCGTGCTCATCGCACCCAACTTCTCCATCGGCGCGGTCCTCACCATGAAGTTCGCGCAGATCGCCGCCCCGTACTTCGAGTCGGTCGAGGTCGTCGAACTGCACCACCCGAACAAGGTGGACGCCCCCTCCGGCACCGCCACACGCACCGCCCAGCTCATCGCCGAGGCCCGTCGCGCGGCCGGCACCGCCCCGGCCCCCGACGCCACGGCCACGGCTCTGGACGGCGCACGCGGAGCCGACGTGGACGGCGTCCCCGTACACGCCGTCCGCCTGCGCGGCCTCCTCGCACACCAGGAGGTCCTGCTGGGCGGTGAGGGCGAGACCCTGACCGTCCGCCACGACTCCCTCCATCACAGCAGCTTCATGCCGGGCATCCTGCTGGGCGCGCGCCGCGTGGTGACCACCCCGGGCCTGACCTTCGGCCTGGAACACTTCCTCGACCTGAACTGAGCCCTGAAGCCATGCGCGCGAAGCTCTCCTACGCCCTTACGGCCGCCGTCCTGGTCTTCTACTTCGTCCTGGTCGGCAGCCGCGGCGTCATGCTCATACAGTCCGGCACGCTCCTGACCGTCACCTTCGGCGTGGCGGTCCTGATCCTGCCGGTCATCGGCGTCTGGTTCCTGTGGAAGAACACCCAGTTCGTCCGCAGGGCCAACGCCCTCGCCGCCGAACTCGACGCGGAGGGCGGCCTCCCCGTCGACGAACTCAAGCGCACCCCCGGCGGCCGTGTCGACCGTGACGCGGCCGACGCGGTCTTCGCCCGGCGCAAGGCCGAGACCGAGGCGGCCCCCGACGACTGGCGTACCTGGTTCCGTCTGGCCGTCGCCTACCACGACGCCCGCGACACCCCGCGCGCCCGCAAGGCGATGCAACGCGCGATCAACATCCACGCCGGCAAGCAGACCGAGGCCGCCTGAGCCGCACGGCCACGTCGCCGCCGTATGACGAAGGGGCCGGGCCCGCACACTGTGGCGGACCCGGCCCCTTCGTCATACGGCGAGGTCAGACGAGCCGGTTCTCCGCGGCCCACGCCTCGACAGCGTCCGCGGCCCGGTCGAAGGCCTCGGCCCGCCCCAGGAAGTCCGCGCCGTGCGTGGTCAGCAGCACCGCGGAGTCCTGTGCCGGCCGGTCCCGTCGTACGACGGTCAGCGCCTGCCCCTGGACGGTCCGCGGCAGCCCCAGCCAGCGCACCGGCTGCTGCGCGGTCCGCACGGTCGCGACCCGGCCCCACGGCACCGTCCGTGTGAAGAGGAACCGCACCTGCCGCAGCCCGCGCGTGCTCACCCACACGCCCATGCGCAGCAGCCGCAGCGCGGCGACGATCACCAGCAGTGAGATCCCGAAGATCACTCCGGCCTCGGACACCGAGCCGGTCAGCGCGATGACGACCGCCGCGAACAGCACATACGAGGCGAGCAGCAGCGCCAGCGCGGCCGTAGCGACCCGCCAGGGGCCGGGCCGGTAGGGGCGCCGCCAGCGCTCACGGTCCTCGAAGGGCAGCGCTACGTCTTCGGCTGCCTCAAAGGCGCGGTCGGCCGTCAGGAAGGGCAGGGGCACGGCTGGTCCTCACTCGTGCATATGCGGGCTGTGCCCGGTGAGGCTATCCGGCCGCGCGGGAGCCCACCACCTTCGGGGGCCCCGGCGGGTCCTCAGCGCCCCTGGGAGGCCTGCGACTGCTGCGTCGCCGAGGTGTGGTTCAGGGACAGCGCCGGCATCCCGATGACCAGCGAGCCCACGAGCGCGGCGATGATCGTGAGCCCCAGCAGCCAGCGCCCGGCCATCTGGCCCGCGGAGGGCCGCTCGGGGGGCGGTGGAGCGACATTGCTGCGGAAACTGTCGGCTTCGGCGAGAAAGGCGAACGGTACGGGCTCGCTCCGGCGGGACATGACGGGTACTGCTCCTCTCGGGGCTCGAACGCATCGCTGTCGTCGATACGGACGAACGAGTGCCACAAAAGGTGCCCTGCTTGACCCGAATTCACAGACCTTCACCGAAGATGTCGCGGCCCGGCACCGAACGCCCCGTTGTCAGTGGCGGGTCGTAGAGTGGGCGCCGCCAGAGACGTGATGGAAGGGACTCTCCGACCCGTGACCGACACCCCCGCCGACGACCTCACCCCCAGCTTCCGAAGCGACGTCACCGTCGAGCTGGTCAAGCACAGCGCGTCCGACTCCGACGTGCTGTGGGCCGCCCGTGTCTCCACCGCCGGCGAGCAGTCCCTGGAGGAGCTGAAGAAGGACCCGGAGCGCTCGAAGGGCCTGATCAACTACCTGATGCGGGACCGGCACGGCAGCCCCTTCGAGCACAACTCGATGACCTTCTTCATCAGTGCTCCGATCTTCGTCTTCCGCGAGTTCATGCGGCACCGCGTGGGCTGGTGCATCGCGGGGGACACCGAGATCACCCTGGAGAGCGAGGCCGGCCACCTCCGTCGGCGAACCATTGCCGAGCTTCACAAGCTCTGGCACATGGGCGTCGAGGACCGCCTTCCGCACTCCGCCGGAGGGGTCACGTGGCACGGCCGGGCGGGCAAGTGGATGGCTCAGGTTCGACGCGGCGAGACCAACCACTACCTTGGCCTGTACGAGAACCGGGAGGCGGCTGAGTCCGCCGTCGCCGAGTTCCGCGAGGAGCACCCGAGCACCCGGCTTCGCAGGCTCGAGCCGGTCCGCCGCAACCATGTGCGCTGTTACGACGAGGAGACGCTGCTCGCCCAGCGGGCCAGGATCGTCGACGTGATCGAATCGGGCGTCAAGCCACTGATCAAGATCACCACCGCTTCGGGGAAGACGCTCCGCAGCACGGTCGACCACGCAGTGTTCACTCCTGAGGGCTGGGTCAAAGCCGGGGAACTCACCGTCGGCGACGCCGTCATGGTGGCAGGAACCGCCACCAGGCCCACTCAGCCCCTGATGCCGCCGAGCCTGAGCCGTGGCATCGGCGTGTGGACGTCCATGCAGCGACAGCGGTTGATCAAGGAGGTCGACAGCTGCCATCTCTGTGAGCAGGAATTTCCGCGTGACCAGCTCGCCCTGGACCACATCGTCCCCGTCGCGGGCGACCTGACCCGAGCCCTCGACGAAGGAAATCTGGCTCCCGCATGCGAGCCCTGCCACACCGCCAAGAGCGGTGGCGAGCAGGCGCTGGCCCAGCGCGGCGGCAAGATCGCGAAGGCGGTTCCGGACCCGGTCGTCTCCATCGAGGCGGACGGGGAGGAGATGACCTACGACCTCTCCGTGGAAGGTCCCTGGCACAACTTCCTGGCGAACGGGGTGGTCGTGCACAACTCGTACAACGAGGAGTCGGGCCGCTACCGGGAGCTCCAGCCCGTCTTCTACGTCCCTGACGAGTCCCGCAAGCTCGTCCAGGAGGGCCGCCCCGGGAAGTACGTCTTCGTGGAGGGCACCGAGGCCCAGCAGGAACTCGTCGGCCGGGCCATGGAGGACTCCTACCGCCAGGCGTACGAGACCTACCAGGAGATGCTCGCCGCAGGCGTCGCCCGTGAGGTCGCCCGCGCGGTCCTCCCGGTCGGTCTCTTCTCCTCGATGTACGCCACCTGCAACGCCCGCTCGCTGATGCACTTCCTCGGCCTGCGCACCCAGCACGAGCTGGCCAAGGTCCCCTCCTTCCCGCAGCGCGAGATCGAGATGGTCGGCGAGAAGATGGAGGCCGAGTGGGCGAAGCTCATGCCGCTCACCTACGCCGCCTTCAACGCCAACGGTCGCGTCGCCCCGTGACGAAGGCCTGTTCTCCCGCGCGGCACACATGTACGGGTCATCCGCGCGAAGTGTCCGTATTGCGGCATTTGGAGAAGTTCATCTAGCCTGATCAAACGGACCCGGTACTGCTTGAACCCCCGAGCAGGCAGTACCGGGCTCCGCATTTGTCCTGACTTTTCCCGACCCCCCGAGGGCAGACCACGGGGTGCGCAACGAGTAGCGTGTTACCCATGGCTCCGACCTCCACTCCGCAGACCCCCTTCGGGCGGGTCCTCACCGCCATGGTCACGCCCTTCACGGCGGACGGCGCACTCGACCTCGACGGCGCACAGCGGCTCGCCACCCACCTGGTGGACGCAGGCAACGACGGCCTGATCATCAACGGCACCACCGGTGAGTCGCCCACCACCAGCGACGCGGAGAAATCGGACCTGGTACGAGCCGTCCTGGAGGCCGTGGGCGACCGGGCCCACATCGTGGCCGGTGTCGGCACCAACGACACCCACCACAGCATCGAGCTGGCCAAGGCCGCCGAGCAGACGGGCGCACACGGACTCCTCGTCGTCACCCCGTACTACAACAAGCCCCCTCAGGAGGGCCTGTACCGGCACTTCACGGCCGTCGCCGACGCCACCGAACTGCCGGTCATGCTCTACGACATTCCGGGCCGCAGCGGCGTGCCGATCAACACCGAGACGCTCGTCCGCCTCGCCGAGCACCCCCGGATCGTCGCCAACAAGGACGCCAAGGGCGACCTGGGCCGCGCAAGCTGGGCCATCGCGCGCTCCCGTCTCGCCTGGTACTCCGGCGACGACATGCTCAACCTCCCGCTGCTCTCGGTGGGCGCCGTCGGCTTCGTCTCGGTCGTCGGCCATGTGGTCACGCCCGACCTGCGCGCCCTCGTCGACGCCTTCGTCGCCGGCGACGTGCAGAAGGCCACCGAGATCCACCAGAAGCTGCTCCCGGTCTACACGGGCATGTTCCGCACCCAGGGCGTCATGACCACGAAGGCTGCGCTCGCCCTCCAGGGCCTGCCCGCCGGACCGCTGCGCTCGCCCATGGTCGAGTGCTCGCCCGAAGAGATCGAGCAGCTCAAGATCGATCTTGCCGCAGGCGGGGTACAGGTCTGACAACGGACTTCACAACTGAATAGGCAGGCCACCGGTGCCTGCAATCCACAACGACAACTGCTTCTGCACGAACGTCACGCGCGCCACGTGCCCACCGGTACGTGGCGCGCGTGTTTGAGGAGAGTCTTTTGAGTCATCCGCATCCCGAACTGGGCCCGCCGCCGCCGCTCCCCGAGGGTGGCCTGCGGGTCACCCCGCTCGGCGGCCTCGGTGAGATCGGCCGCAACATGACGGTCTTCGAGTTCGGCGGCCGTCTGCTGATCGTCGACTGCGGCGTGCTCTTCCCCGAGGAGGAGCAGCCCGGAATCGACCTGATCCTGCCGGACTTCACGTCCATCCGGAACCGCCTCGACGACATCGAGGGCATCGTCCTCACCCATGGCCACGAGGACCACATCGGCGCAGTCCCCTACCTCCTCCGGGAGAAGCCGGACATCCCGCTGATCGGCTCCAAGCTGACCCTCGCCTTCATCGAGGCCAAGCTCCAGGAGCACCGGATCCGCCCGTACACCCTTGAGGTGGCGGAGGGGAACCGCGAGCGCATCGGCCCCTTCGACTGCGAGTTCGTCGCCGTCAACCACTCGATCCCGGACGCCCTCGCGGTCGCCATCCGCACACCGGCGGGCATGGTGGTCCACACGGGCGACTTCAAGATGGACCAGCTCCCGCTGGACGGCCGCCTCACGGACCTCCACGCGTTCGCACGCCTGAGCGAGGAGGGCATCGACCTCCTTCTCTCCGACTCGACCAATGCCGAGGTCCCCGGTTTCGTGGCGCCCGAGCGGGACATCACCAACGTCCTGCGCACGGTCTTCGCGAACGCCCGTAAGCGGATCATCGTGGCCAGCTTCGCCAGTCACATCCACCGCATCCAGCAGATCCTCGACACCGCGCACGAGTACGGCCGCCGGGTCGCCTTCGTGGGCCGCTCGATGGTCCGCAACATGGGCATCGCCCGCGACCTCGGCTATCTCAAGGTCCCACCGGGCCTCGTCGTGGACGTCAAGACCCTCGACGACCTGCCGGACCACGAAGTGGTCCTGGTCTGCACGGGCTCCCAGGGCGAACCGATGGCGGCCCTGTCCCGCATGGCCAACCGCGACCACCAGATCCGCATCGTCTCCGGCGACACGGTGATCCTGGCGTCGTCCCTGATCCCGGGCAACGAGAACGCGGTCTACCGCGTGATCAACGGCCTGACCCGATGGGGCGCCCACGTCGTCCACAAGGGCAACGCCAAGGTGCACGTCTCGGGCCACGCGTCCGCGGGCGAGCTCCTGTACTTCTACAACATCTGCCGCCCGAAGAACCTGATGCCGGTCCACGGCGAATGGCGCCACCTGCGCGCCAACGCCGAGCTGGGCGCCATGACGGGTGTCCCGCACGACCGCATCGTCATCGCCGAGGACGGCGTCGCCGTCGACCTCGTCGAGGGCAAGGCGAAGATCTCCGGCAAGGTCCAGGCGGGTTACGTCTACGTCGACGGCCTCTCCGTCGGCGACGTCGGCGAGCCGGCCCTGAAGGACCGGAAGATCCTCGGCGACGAGGGCATCATCTCGGTCTTCGTGGTCGTGGACTCCTCCACCGGCAAGATCACCGGCGGCCCGCACATTCAGGCCCGCGGCTCCGGCATCGAGGACTCGGCCTTCGGGGACGTCACCCCGAGGATCACCGAGGTCCTGGAGCGCTCGGCCCAGGACGGCGTGGTCGAACCCCACCAGCTGCAGCAACTCATCCGCCGCACCCTGGGCAAGTGGGTCTCCGACACCTATCGCCGCAGGCCGATGATCCTCCCCGTCGTGGTGGAGGTCTGAGCGACGCACGACCCGTCGTACGCGTGAACCTGGAGCGGGGCGCCTCGATTTGCATCGGGGCGCCCCGCTCCAGTACGTTTACGGCTCCGCCTGAACGGGAACCCAGTCGCCTCGTGCGCTGGAACCAGTCCCGGGAGGGGCCGGGAAAGCCGACTCAGAACTTCTGATAAAGTCGGAACCGCCGGAAAGGAAACCGCGAGACAAAAGCGGGAACCTGGAAAGCACCGAGGAAATCGGATCGAGAAAAGATCTGATAGAGTCGGAAACGCAAGA
>NZ_JBITLN010000011.1:0-305973 GCF_044465285.1 Streptomyces sp. NPDC049687 | reverse complement strand
GTACGCGGACGACCCTCCGCCTTGCGATGCACCGCACCAGACGCCGCGGGCCCCGCCCTCCGGGCGGACGACGCCACTTTCGAAACACGCCCTAGGAGCGCTCCGGCCACCACACCGACGCCCAGGCCCTCGGCGACACCCGGGGCGAGGGCCGATGTCCTGGCCTGTCTCGGGGCCGTCCACCGGCGGCTCGGGGGCTACGGCAGCGCCCTGCGGCACCACGAGACCGCCCTCGCGCTGTGCCGTCCCTCGCGGCGCACACCTCGGCCCTGGAGGTGGCGCGCGGCATCGCCGAGCAGGAGGAACAGGCCCGAACCCACTTCGGAACGGCCGCCGTCAGCCGGCGCTCGGCGAACCGGCCCGTGCCGCGCGCCATCCGCCCGAAGGCCCTGACGCTCTGCACGGCCCTCGGCTCACCCCGCGCGGAAGAGGTCCGCAGGACGCTCCAGTGCCTCGGCTCCGGGCCACCGGAGCACGGCTGATCCCTCAGGGTGCGCCGCCCGAGCCGTCCTGCCCGGGAGACGGCGCCACGTACACGCGCAGGCCGCCCGCCGGGGCCGGCGTCCAGGAACGGGCGTAACCGGGCGGTGCGCCGCCGGGTGGGACGATCGCGGCGACGGGCAGACGGCGGGCGGTACGCCGGATGGCGGCCGCGGTGGTGTTGGCGTCGTGGCCGCCGGTCGCCGCGGACGCGCAGCCGGCGTAGTAGGCGATCGGGACGTACATGTGCCCGGTGAGCAGACAGGGCGGGCGTACGCCGAGCCGGTGCAACCCGGCGGCGGTACGGGCCCACTCGCGGTGAGCGGCGGTGGTGCGCCGCACGGTGTGCTCCAGCACCGCGTACTGCACGGCCAGATGCCCGCCCAGGGCGACGGTGACCAGCGCCACGGTCAGCGGCCGCCGGACGCGTCCGGGCGCCGTGACCAGGCGCACGAGCAGATCGGCCACCGGGACGGCGACCAGCGCGTAGGCGGGGAGCAGGAAACGGGGTGCCGCGTAACCGATCAGGAAGAGGTACGGGAAGGCCGCGGAGGCGGCGCACGCCAGCGGTACCAGAGTGCGGGCGGGGCGCCGGGCACGGACGGCGACCACGGCCGCGAGGGCGGCGAGCACCGGCAGGGCGCACCACCACAGGGTCACCACGGCAGGCGGGAGGGCGCCGGTGCACGGGCGGCACAGCGTGCGTCCGCCCAGACCGCGCAGTTGATCGACGACGGCGATGTGCCAGCCCAGGCCGCCCTGGATGCCGGAGCCGTCGGACAGGCGCCGCACCAGGCCGCCGTAGGAGACGTGGGCCTCGATCACCCACTCGGCGGCGCCGGCGGTGAGACCGCCGGCCAGCGCCACCAGCGGCGCGGGGCGCCGCCATCGTCGTACGCCCACCAGCAGGGCGAACAGGGGCAGCGTCGCCCAGACCGCGTCCGTGGGGCGCATCCAGGCCATGAGGGCGGCACTCAGGGCCAGACCCCACAGGGCGGAGCGGTCGCAGCGGGGTGCCCGGACGCGCAGGAAGTACCCGGTGCCGGCCAGGGCGCCGACGGCGACCCAGTAGTTGGGCATCGCCTGGGGGCCGTAGAACAGCGTCACCCACAGGGTCGCGAACAGGGCGCCCCCGGTCGCGAGCACACGGGCGGGGAAGACGCCCCGCCAGGCACGCAGGGCGAGGAAGAGGGCGAGGCCGGACAGGACGGCCAGGTAGATCCTCAGCAGCGCGGTGGACGACGACCAGGCGGCGACCGGCGCCACCAGCAGCGGCACACCACGGGCACGCGGGGCACTGAAGAACGCGGCCGGTGCGTGGGAACCGACCTGGCTGACGTACACCGTCTCGTCCCAGCCGAGGCCCATCCCCGGTCGCACGAGGAGGAGCTGGGCCAGTGTGAAGGCGCCGGCCACGACCGCGAGGGACAGACCGCCGCGGGGGCTCCAGGCGGTCCGGACGGCCACGAGCGGGCCGGGTCCGGGCAGACCTGTCAGCGTGGCCTGCGGGCTGTCGCTCATCACGCACCCCTCACAGCGGTCGGGCCGGACATGTCCTACGCCGTAACGTTTCAGGCATGCCGGCCCCGGGCTCGCCGGGCAGGGCCGAACGGCCCAACGCCGGTCGGCCGAGGCACCGGTCACGGAGCCGCGGCAGGTCTCCCACGGCGGGCGGCGACGTGGGCGCACAGGCCGAGCCAGCCGGCGGCCAGCAGCCAGCCGCCGAGGACGTCGCTCGCCCAGTGCACCACGAGGTACACCCGGCTCAGGCCGACGGCTGCGGCCCAGCAGACCACGAGGGCACAGGCCGTCCGGGCCGTGGCCGGCGCGGCCCGCCGTGCCACCGCCCAGGCCAGCAGTCCGGCGACCAGCGCCGAGGTGGTCGTATGGCCGGAGGGGAAGGCGTACCCGGAGGCGGCCGCAGCCCAGTCGGCGGGGGCCGGTCGGGGCCGGGCGAACAGCTCCATCAGTCCGGTGCGCAGGAACTGCCCCGCGAGGAGGACGCCGAGGACCCCCACGACGGCCAAGACCCTTCCCCCGACTCCCCGGCCGGCGATCACACCGGCCGCGACCGCGAGCAGATACGGCCCGACACCGCCCCCGGTCGCGGTGATGCCGCGCGCCGACGCCTCCGCCTCCGGCGGCCGGTGCCCGAGCGCCCAGGTGTGGGCGGCGCCGTCGCCCGGCAGAGGCGCGCCGTGGCGTACGGACACGGCGGCGCCCAGCGCGGCGAACAGCGCGAGGAGGACGCAGGCGAGCAGCAGGAGCCGGTTGCGCCCGAGGGCCGTGCTCGTCACGGGCGCGGCCCTCCGAACGGGGGCAGCGGTCATGGCGGAAACCTCTTTCCCGAGGGGACTTCCTCCATCCTCACCCGCCCGGTGAACGAGGTCACAATCTTGGCGAGGGCAAGGTCACAGCCGTGCCCTCTGCTGCTCCTTTGCACCTCTGGCCTAGCATCCGAGCATGACGGTCCTGCCTGACGACGGGCTTGAGCTGGCCGCCGAGTTCCCTGAGTCCACCCACGAGCAGTGGCAGCGCCTGGTGGCGGGCGTGCTGCGCAAGTCGGGCAAGGACGTCGAGGGAGCTCAGGCGGAGGAAGCCCTGTCCACCGCGCTGGAGGACGGGCTGCGCACCCGGCCTCTCTACACCGCGCGCGACTCCGCGCCCGAGCCGGGTCTCCCCGGGTTCGCGCCCTTCGTGCGCGGCAGCCGCGCCGAGGGGAACGCCCTCGGCGGGTGGGACGTACGGCAACGGCATTCGGCGGCCGACGGCGCCGCGGTGCTCGCGGACCTGGAGAATGGCGTCACCTCCCTCTGGCTGGTCGTCGGCGAGGGCGGCATCCCGGTGGCGTCGCTCGGCCCGGTCCTCGACGGCGTCTTTCTCGACCTGGCGCCGGTCGTCCTCGACGCCGGCCGCGAGGTGGAGCCCGCGGCACGGGAGTTGCTGCGGCTGTACGAGGAGCGGGGCGTCGCCAAGGACGCGGCGCGCGGCAATCTGGGTGCGGACCCGCTCGGTCACGAGGCCCGCACCGGGGAAGCGTTCGACTTCGCTCCGGTGGCCGGTCTCGCACGGCTGTCCGCCGAGGAGTATCCGGGGCTGCGGGCACTGACGGTGGACGCGCTGCCGTACCACCGGGCCGGCGGCTCGGCCGCCCAGGAGCTGGGGGCCTCGCTCGCGACCGGCGTCGCCTATCTGCGGCAGCTCACCGAGGCCGGGCTGAGTCTCGAACAGGCCTGTGCGCAGCTGGAGTTCCGGTACGCGGCCACCGCCGACCAGTTCCTGACGATCGCCAAGCTGAGGGCCGCGCGCCGGCTGTGGGCCCGGGTGGCCGAGGTCTGCGGGGCGCCCCGGGCGGGCGCACAGGTCCAGCATGTCGTGACCTCGCCGGTGATGATGTCGCGCCGCGACCCGTGGGTGAACATGCTGCGCTCGACCGTCGCCACGCTGGCCGCCGGGGCGGGCGGGGCGGACTCCGTCACCGTGCTGCCCTTCGACGACGCGCTCGGACTGCCGGACGCCTTCGCCCGGCGCATCGCCCGCAACACCTCGACGATCCTCATCGAGGAGTCGCATCTGGCCCGGGTCATCGACCCGGCGGGCGGCTCCTGGTACGTGGAGCGGCTGACCGACGAACTGGCCCACGCGGGCTGGGAGTTCTTCCAGTGGATCGAGCGGAGCGGCGGTCAGGCGGCCGCCCTGCGCTCCGGGGAGCTCGGCCGGAGGCTGGCCGACACCTGGCAGGCGCGCAGCGCCAAGCTGGCCAGGCGACGCGAACCCATCACCGGTGTCAGCGAGTTCCCGTACCTCGCGGAGAAGCCGGTCGTCCGCGAGAGCGCGCCCGCTCCGCTGTCCGGCGGTCTGCCGCGGGTGCGCCGCGACGAGGCGTACGAGGCGCTGCGGACGCGCTCGGACGCCCACCTGGCCGCGACCGGCTCCCGGCCGCGTGTCTTCCTGGCGACGATCGGTCCGGCCGCCGCGCACACCGCGCGGGCCGCGTTCGCCGCGAACCTCTTCCAGGCGGGCGGCATCGAGCCCGTCACCGAGGGCACGTTCGAGGAGAGCGGTGCCACGGAGGTCTGCCTGTGCTCCAGTGACGCCCTGTACGAGGAGCGGGCCGAGTCCCTGGCCGTGGAACTGAGGGCCGCAGGCGCCTCGCACGTGTTCCTCGCCGGGCGTCCCGGGCAGTACCCGGATGTCGACACGTACGTCTTCGCGGGCTGCGACGCCGTCGCCGTGCTGTCCGCCACCCTCGACCGCATGGGAGTTGTGTCCTGATGGGAATCCCCGACTTCTCCGGGATCGAGCTGGGGACCCCGGCCTGCGACGGCGGGGTCGACGAGTGGCGTACGGCCGTGAAGAAGGCGGCCGGCGGGGACGACCTGCTCTGGGACACGCCCGAGGGCATCGCGGTCAAGCCGCTCTACACCGGGCAGGACCTGGAGGGCCTGGACTTCCTGGGCACCCATCCGGGCATCGCCCCGTATCTGCGCGGCCCCTACCCGACGATGTACGTCAACCAGCCCTGGACGATCCGTCAGTACGCGGGCTTCTCCACGGCCGAGGAGTCCAACGCTTTCTACCGCCGCAACCTGGCCGCCGGACAGAAGGGCCTGTCGGTCGCCTTCGACCTGCCCACGCACCGGGGCTACGACAGCGACCACCCGCGGGTGACCGGTGACGTCGGCATGGCGGGCGTGGCGATCGACTCGATCTACGACATGCGGCAGCTGTTCGACGGGATCCCGCTGGACAGGATGACGGTGTCGATGACGATGAACGGCGCCGTGCTGCCGGTGCTTGCGCTGTACATCGTGGCGGCCGAGGAACAGGGCGTACCGCCCGAGAAGCTGGCCGGGACCATCCAGAACGACATCCTCAAGGAGTTCATGGTCCGCAACACCTACATCTATCCGCCGAAGCCGTCGATGCGGATCATCTCCGACATCTTCGCGTACACCTCGCAGCGGATGCCCCGCTACAACTCGATCTCCATCTCCGGCTACCACATCCAGGAGGCCGGCGCGACGGCCGACCTGGAGCTGGCGTACACCCTCGCCGACGGGGTCGAGTACATCCGCGCGGGGCGGGAGGCGGGCCTGGACGTCGACGCGTTCGCGCCCCGGCTCTCCTTCTTCTGGGCGATCGGCATGAACTTCTTCATGGAGATCGCCAAGCTGCGGGCGGCGCGGCTGC
Source organism: Streptomyces sp. NPDC049687 (assembly GCF_044465285.1). Taxonomy (NCBI): domain Bacteria; kingdom Bacillati; phylum Actinomycetota; class Actinomycetes; order Kitasatosporales; family Streptomycetaceae; genus Streptomyces; species Streptomyces sp. NPDC049687. The sequence continues at coordinate 300,300 of NZ_JBITLN010000011.1, read as the reverse complement.
TGTGGGCGAAGCTGGTGAAGCAGTTCGACCCGCAGAACTCCAAGTCGCTGTCACTGCGCACCCATTCGCAGACCTCGGGCTGGTCGCTGACCGCGCAGGACGTCTTCAACAACGTCACGCGGACGTGTGTCGAGGCGATGGCGGCGACCCAGGGGCACACCCAGTCGCTGCACACCAACGCCCTCGACGAGGCCCTCGCGCTGCCCACCGACTTCTCGGCGCGCATCGCCCGCAACACCCAGCTGCTGATCCAGCAGGAGTCCGGCACGACCCGGGTCATCGACCCGTGGGGCGGCAGCGCCTACGTGGAGAAGCTGACCTACGACCTCGCGCGCCGGGCCTGGCAGCACATCCAGGAGGTCGAGGCGGCGGGCGGCATGGCCAAGGCGATCGACGCCGGCATCCCCAAGCTGCGCATCGAGGAGGCCGCGGCCCGCACCCAGGCCCGGATCGACTCCGGGCGGCAGCCGGTCATCGGCGTCAACAAGTACCGCGTCGACAGCGACGAGCAGATCGACGTCCTCAAGGTCGACAACTCCTCCGTGCGCGCCCAGCAGATCGAGAAGCTGCGCCGCCTGCGGGCGGAGCGTGACGAGCGGGCCTGCCAGGACGCGCTGGACGCGCTCACCCGGGCCGCCGGAGGCGAGGGCAACCTGCTGGAGCTGGCGGTGAACGCGGCTCGCGCGAAGGCCACCGTCGGCGAGATCTCCGACGCTCTGGAGAAGGTGTACGGGCGGCACGCGAGCCAGATCCGTACGATCTCGGGCGTGTACCGCAACGAAGCAGGCGAGTCCCCGTCCGTGGAGCGCACCCGTGGCCTCGTGTCCGCCTTCGCGGAGGCCGAGGGACGGCGGCCGCGCATCCTGGTCGCCAAGATGGGCCAGGACGGCCACGACCGCGGCCAGAAGGTGATCGCCACCGCCTTCGCCGACCTCGGCTTCGACGTCGACGTCGGCCCGCTGTTCCAGACCCCGGCCGAGGTGGCACGGCAGGCCGTCGAGGCGGACGTGCACATCGTCGGGGTGTCGTCGCTGGCCGCCGGGCACCTCACCCTCGTACCGGCGCTGAAGGAACAGCTCGCCGAGGAGGGGCGCGAGGACATCGTGATCGTGGTCGGCGGGGTGATCCCGCCGCAGGACGTGCCGACCCTGCTGGAGATGGGCGCGGCGGCCGTCTTCCCGCCCGGGACGGTGATCCCGGACGCGGCGTACGACCTGGTGGCACGATTGGCGGCCGATCTCGGGCACGAGCTGTGATCGATGTCGACGCGTATGTGAAGGGCGTACTCGACGGGAAGCGGGCGGTCGTCGCCCGCGCCATCACACTCGTCGAGTCCACCCGCCCTCAACACCGCGGGCTTGCCCAGGAGTTGCTGACCGCACTGCTGCCGCACAGCGGCCGGGCTCGGCGGATCGGCGTCAGCGGGGTGCCGGGGGTCGGGAAGTCGACGTTCATCGACGCGTTCGGCACGCTGCTGACCTCGCTCGGCCACCGGGTCGCGGTGCTCGCCGTCGACCCGTCCTCCAGCCGTACCGGCGGCTCGATCCTGGGCGACAAGACCCGGATGGAACGGCTGGCCGTCGACCCGGCGGCCTTCGTCCGCCCCTCCCCCAGCGCGGGCACGCTCGGCGGGGTCGCCAAGGCGACCCGGGAGTCGATGGTGGTGATGGAGGCGGCCGGCTACGACGTGATCCTCGTCGAGACGGTCGGCGTCGGCCAGTCCGAGACGGCCGTGGCCAACATGGTCGACTCGTTCCTGCTGCTCACCCTCGCCCGGACGGGTGACCAGCTGCAGGGCATCAAGAAGGGCGTCCTGGAGCTGGCCGACGTGATCGCCGTCAACAAGGCGGACGGCCCGCACGAACGCGACGCTCGGGCGGCGGCACGGGAACTGGCGGGCGCGCTGCGGCTGATGCACGGCCCCGACCCGGTCTGGAGCCCTCCCGTGCTGAGCTGCAGCGCCCGGGAGTCGACCGGCCTGGACACCGTCTGGGAGCGCCTGGAACAGCACCGCACGCTGCTGGACTCGACCGGCCGGCTCGCCGCCAAACGCCGCGATCAGCAGGTCGACTGGACCTGGAGCATGGTCCGCGACGAACTCCTGGGCCGCCTGCACGCCGATCCCTCGGTGCGAGCCGTGGCACCCGCCCTCGAACAACAGGTAAGGGACGGCGAGTTGACGGCCACACTGGCCGCGGAGCGGATTCTGGGGGCGTTCGGGGGGCCCGCGCATCCGCCGGGCTGACGCCGACGAGCGCGCGAGAAGCCTCCGATGTCGCGCGGTTGCCCCGTCCCGAGGACGTCACGCGGGTCTGACAGAGTCCGGTTGAGCCGCGTGAACCGCTGCGAGCCGACGTCGACCGATGCGAATCGACCAGGGAGCCGCCCCGTGCAGAGCCTGACCAAGCGCCGTCTGTCCGCCGTCGAGTTGGACGCCCTGATGCGCGGGGCGACGGGTGTGGGGTGCCGACTGGAGGCGGAGCTGACCGACGGCTGGTTCAACACCGCGTACCGGGTGCGGTTCGACGACGGACGCACGGCCGTGGTGAAGCTCGCGCCACCGGCCGACGCGCCCGTGCTGACGTACGAGCGCGGGATCATGGCGACCGAGGCGATGGTGTACCGGCGCCTCGCGCCCCTGGCGGACCGCGGGGTGCCGACACCGGCGCTGCTGCACGCGGGCGACGACTTCCTCGCGGTGTCCGTGCTGGACGGCACCCCGTGGGATCAGGTGGCCGACCGTCTTCCCGCCACCGCGGAGAGGGCGCTGCGGCGCGAGCTGGGCGCGATCACCGCACGGCTGCACACCCTGGCCCCCGAGGACGGGCGGTACGGCTATCCGGCCCCCGAGTCCGGGCTCTCCGCTGCCGACTGGCGCGGCGCGTTCACCGCCATGGTGGACGCGCTCCTGGACGACGCCGAACGCTGGCGGTCCGACCTCGGCGTGGCGCCCGCCGCGATCCGGGCCCTGGTGGCCGAGGGGAAGGACGCCCTCGACGAGGTCACCCGGCCACGGCTGATCCACTTCGACCTGTGGCCGGGCAACGTCTTCGTGCGTCAGCCCTCGGAGGACGGCTCCGACGCCCGTATCACCGGCATCATCGATCACGAGCGGGCGTTCTGGGGCGATCCGGCCGCCGAACTGGTCTCCCTGGAATTCGGTGGGGACACCGGCCCGGACAGCGACCTCGTGGCCGGCTACGTCCAGGCCGGCGGCCGCCTCGACTTCACCCCCGGCCTCCGCCACCGCCTGGCGCTCTACGGCCTCTACCTGGGCCTGATCCTTGTCGTGGAGTGCGGCCCCCGAGGCTTCGGCGCGGACCGGGTCGCCTTCGGACGCGGCATCCTGGACGAGCGCGTGGCCGCGCTGCGCGCCCTGGGGTAGGCGGACGCTCAGGGTGTGGGTGCCGGCTCCGGGCGGTGGCCGGTGTCGGCGGGGTGCGCAAGGCGTGCGCCGCGTTCGACGGCCCGTCCCCAGTACGTTCCGGTCACGATCAACGCGGCCCCCAGGGCGGAGAGCACGGTGAGGCGCTCGTCGCCGAAGCCGATGCCGGCCACGAGGGCCCAGACCGGTTCGGTGCCCAGCAGGAGGCTGGCCCGGGTCGCGGAGGTGCGCTGCACCGCCCAGGTCTGGGCCAGGAAGGCGAACACACTGCAGAACAGTGCGAGGTGGACGAGTTGGACCCAGGTCGCGGCGTCGGCCCGGGCGAGCGCCGCCGGCAGTCCGCCCGCCGCGAGCGGGAGGAACAGGGCCGTGCCCACGACGCTCTGCACCGTCGTCAGGTGCAGGGGGCGCAGGGCGTGGCCCGCGGCGACCCGTCCGACAAGCACCACATGGCCCGCCCGGACCACCGCCGCCGCGAGTATCAGCAGATCGCCGGTTCCGGGAGTGCGCAGACCGTTGCCGGACACGAGCAGGCCGACGCCCGCGACACACAGACCGGCGGCGAGGAAGAAGCTCGAAGGCAGTCCGTCCGGTCGTCCCACGCGATCGATGAGGGGGGTGAGGACAAGGGTGAGGCTGATGATCAGGCCCGCGTTCGCGGCGCTGGTGTGGGCGACGCCGTAGGTCTCGAGGGCGAGCACGGCGGCCTGGGTGAGCCCGAGCAGCGAGCCGTACACCCTCTCGTCGCGGGTGAGGGGACCGGACCGGCGCAGTGCGGCGAGGACGGCCACGCAGGCCACGGCGGAGATGCCGTAGCGGAGGAAGAGGACGATCAGCACCGGAGTGGTGGCCGTGGCCGTCTTCGCCGTCAGATAGCTGGAGCCCCAGACGATGGCGACGGCCAGGAGCACCACATCCGTACGACGGGTGGCTGGCATGACGTCCACCCTCACCGACCAGCATTTTGAAGTAAAGGACGTGTTACTCAATCATCCCTTTAGCAAAGCTACACTGACTGGCGTGGACGAGAGGCAGTTGCGCGTTCTGCGGGAGCTGGGTGAGCTGGGCAGCGTCACCGCGGTCGCGGAGGCGATGCGGGTGACGCCGTCGGCGATCTCGCAGCAGCTCCGGCTGTTGCAACGGTCGATGCCCGTCCCCCTCACCGAGCGCGACGGACGGCGGCTGGTGCTCACGCCCGCCGGACAGGCCCTGGCGGACGCGGCGATCGGGGTGGAGACGGCGCTGGCCCGCGCCCGCCACACCGTCGACGAGTACGTCGAGGAGGCCGACGGCGCCGTGTCGGTGGCGGCCTTCCACAGCGGCGCCGCGGCGTTCTACCCCCTGCTCCTCGAGCGCCTCCGTGCCCCGGGGTCCCCCGTCCTCTCCCTCCATGACGAGGACGTGGCGCAGCACGACTTCCCGCCCCTGACCCGCCACTACGACCTGGTCCTCGCGCACCGGCTCGACCATGCGCCGCCGTGGCCCCGGACCGCCACGGCCACCGCCCTGCTGCGCGAGCCGCTCGACATCGCGCTGGCCGCCGGCCATCCCCTGGCCGCCAAGCCCCGCCTGACGCCGGCCGATGTCGCCGGCCAGCCCTGGATCACCGTCCACGACGGCTTTCCGCTCATGGCCACCGTCGAGGCCATCTCCGCCGCCGCCGGACGCAGGGTCGACATCGTCCATCGCATCAACGAGATCACGGTGGTCGCCGAGGTGGTCGCCGCCGGCGGTGGAATCGCCCTGATGCCACGCTGGACGGCCCGCCCGCACCCCGCCGTGGTCCTGCGCCCGCTCAGCGGCCTCCACGCCCACCGCCACATCGACGTCCTGTACCGCCCCGAGCGCACGGCACGGCGGGCCGTGCGGACCGTGCTCGCCGAACTCCTGCGCGCGGCGGCGACCATTCGTGGCCGAGGCGACGCCCCCGAGGCGGGCCGGTAGCTCGGCGGTGCTGCGGCGCACGGCGCGCGGGACGCACTCGCCGCGGCATCCGCGCCGCCACCCGCCGGCACCCTGCGCGAGCCGGACTTCGAGGGTGCCGCCACCGCCTGTGTCTTCGCCTGGTACCGAGCAGTTCGCGCGGTGGGGCGGGACCGCGGGGCAGGGAAGCGGGCGAGCGCAAAACCGAACGGTTCGGTCGCCTATCCTGGACTCATGCCCCGCTCCGCCGACTCCGGCCGGTCCGCCGACGCCTCCGCCGACGGTCGGTCCGCCGACTCCACCCGCGAGCGGATCGTCGCCGCGGCCAAGGAGGAGTTCACCCGGTACGGCATCGCCGGCGCCCGGGTGGACCGTATCGCCAAGGAGGCCCGGACCAGCAAGGAGCGGGTCTACGCCTACTTCCGCGGCAAGGAGGCTCTCTACGCCCATGTCGCCGAGCGCGAGATGGCCGCGCTCGCCGAGGCCACCCAGCTGGACGCGGCGGACCTGCCCGGTTACGCCGGAGTCCTCTTCGACCACTTCACGGCCCGCCCCGACCACTACCGGCTGATCACCTGGGGCCGTCTGGAGCTGGCCCACTCCCCCACCTCCGCACCCCTGCGGGCCGTCATCGGCCGCAAGGTGGACCAGCTCCGGGACGCCCAGCGCGCCGGACTGCTCGATCCGGCCTGGGATCCGGTGGACGTGCTCGCACTGATCAACCAGATCGCCGCCACCTGGGCGGGCCAGCCGGAGATCGGCGCGGCCGCCGCGGACCAGGCGGCGGACCCCTCCCCGGCCGCGCGCCGCGCCGCCCTGGTGACCGCCGTGGAGCGCCTCTTCCCCCGCGCGAAGTGACGCGGGCTCAGGGGGCGGCGGGGCCGGTGATGAGACGGCCGTCGGAGTCGTAGGGCCAGACGTTGGGGACGCAGCCGTGCATGCCCTTGATCTGCTGCATCATCGCGGGGGCCGGCATTCCTGCGCCGGGGCAGGCGACGTGGCCGTGGCCGAGGAAGTGGCCGACCTCGTGGTTGAGGATCAGCGCCCGGTACGACGGGACGTCCTTGGCGTAGACAGGCGTCGCCAGTTCCCAGCGCTCGAGGTTGACCATGACGTTCTGGCTCACGCTGCAGTTGTAGTCACCGTGGGTGTCCAGCCCGCCCGCCGCGCAGATCTTGTCCACGGTCCCGGGGGTCGCCACCTTGACGGCGAAGTCGGTGGGCCCGCTCGAGACGCGCTGGAACGCGGATCTGCCGTCCGCGGTCCAGCCCCGGGGGTCGGCCAGGATCTGCTCCACCTCCTTGGCCACGTCCGCGGTGGAGAGCGCGAGCCCCGTCTCGACGTCGACCCGGTAGCGCAGCGTCTTCCCCGTGCCCACCTTGCCGCTCCCGCCGGACGCCGTGACGAACGTGCCCGGACCGGTCGCGGGGATCGTGACCCGGGTCTGGGAAGGGCTTGGCGACCCGCCGGACGAGCCGGACGAGGGTGTCGGGGAGCTGCTGGGGTTTCGCGTGGTCACGTCGGGCTTGGGCTTGGCCTGTTCGGTGGCGCCGGCCTCGGCCTTCACGTCCTTCTCGGCCGGTGGCGCCCATCCCACGGCCGCGAACCCGGCGACTCCGAGGACGGTCAGCGCGGCCAACCCTGCCCACAGGGGCCGGTTCCCGCGTCGCCGCCCGGAGGCGTGCGCGGGGCCCCGTCGACGGGGGCGGTTGGTGGAAGGCGTTGCATTGTGCGCGGTCATGTTGAGTCAGAGTGTGGTCTTCATGTGATCGGATCTGGCCCGAACGGTAACGAAACCATAACGAATGATCGTCGTAACTATATGATCATCCGGTAACAGAGCCCCGGACGGGGTCGAGCGGTCCTGATACTGAGCCCATGCCACGTGTTCTGCTGATCGAAGACGACCGCGCCGTGCGGGAAGGGGTCGCCCTGGCGCTGCGCCGCCAGAGCCATGAGGTCGCCGCCGCCGCGACCGGGGAGGACGGCATGACGCGCCTGCGGTCCTTCCGGCCCGACGTCGTGGTGCTCGATCTGATGCTGCCGGGGATGACCGGCCTGGACGTGTGCCGCGGCATCCGCTCCGTCGACCAGACCCTCCCGATCATCATGGCGACCGCGCGGGGCGATGACGTGGACATCGTTGTCGGTCTGGAGGCGGGCGCCGACGACTACGTCGTCAAGCCGGTGCAGGCGAGGGTGCTGGACGCCCGTATCCGCGCCGTGCTGCGCCGGGCGGGCGGGGCTCCGGGCGACAGCGGGCTGCCGAAGATCGACACGCATGGGGAACTGGCCATCGACCGGGCCGGGCTGACCGTCACCGTACGGGGCACGCCGGTCGGGCTCGCCCCGTCCGAGCTCCGGCTGCTGCTGACCCTCTCCGCGTCGCCGGGGCAGGTGTTCAGCAGGCAGCAGCTGCTGGAGGCGGTCTGGGAGCACAGTTACCACGGCGATGCCCGTCTGGTGGACGCCTGCGTCAAACGGCTGCGCGCCAAGATGGGCGAGCCGCCGCGCGAGCCGCGCTACATCCAGACCGTGCGGGGCTTCGGCTACCGGTTCGCGTCCCGGTGAGGCATCCCCGGCACGGAGCCGCGAAGACCTCGGGGAAGCGGGCCGGGGTGAGGCTTCCCGCGCGGGTCGCGCTGCGCGGTCTGCGGGTGCGGCTCGTGGTGGCGTTCGGGCTCGTCGCCGCCCTGGCCACCACGACGACCGGCGCCCTGACCTTCCGGGAGGCCCGCAACGGTGTGCTCCAGCAGAGCCAGGACACCGTGATCCGACAGCTGCGCAGCCAGGTCAGCCGCCTCGCCTCCCAACTCGGCTACCCGCCGGGCCAGGAGGAGCTGCGGCGGTTCGCGGAGAACGTGGCGCGTGCCGAACCGTCGGGCACCTGGCGCGTGCTGGTCACCTACCGGGGGATCAGCGAGACCTCGGTCCCGGACGACCCCTTCGAGGAGCTGACGCCCGCCGTCCGCGAGGCGGTCGACGCACGCATGGCGACCGTGTTCCAGCGGGTGCGCAGTGGTGGGGGCACCTCGCTGGTCGTCGGCATGTCGATCGCCTTCGCCTCCGCCGAGAACCTTCCCACGCTCTCCGGTGTCCAGGTCTTCCTGACCGTGCCCCAGGACGCCGAGCAGGCGTCCGTCGACGCGCTGGTCACGGCCGTCGAACGGGCGACCGTGGCGGCCCTCGGCCTCGCCGTGCTGCTCGCCCTGTTGGCCGCCCGCGGGGTGCTGCGACCGGTGCGGGCGCTGCGTCACGCGACCAGAAGCATCGCCGAGGGGCGTCTCGACACCCGGCTCGACGTCAACGGCTCCGACGAACTCGCCGATCTGTCGCACACGTTCAACGAGACCGCGGCCGCCCTGGAGCAGTCCGTCGCCGAGCTGCGCGGCATGGAGGCGAGGGCCCGCCGCTTCGCCGCCGACGTCTCCCATGAGCTGCGCACCCCGCTGGCCGCGATGTCGGCGGTCACCGACGTCCTCGACGAGGAGGCCGCCCGCCTCGACCCGGACACCGCCACCGCGGTACGGCTGATCAGCGAGGAGACGGTGAAACTGGCCCGTCTGGTGGAGGACCTGATGGAGATCTCCCGCTTCGACGCGGGTGCGGCGGTCCTGCACCTGGACGAGATCGACCTCGCCGAGTCGGTCAGGCGCACGCTCTCCTCCCGCGGCTGGTCGGACACCGTGGAGACCCGGCTGCCCGGGCCCGACGAGCTCCGGGGGCGTGTCGACCCGCGCCGGCTGGACGTGGTCGTGGCCAACCTGGTCGGCAACGCCCTGCGGCACGGCGGCCGGCCGGTGCGTCTCACCGTGTCGGAGGGCGGCCGGCCCGGGGCGGGGCCGTCGGCGGTCATCGAGGTGGCGGACAGCGGGCCCGGCATCCCCGACGAGGTCCTGCCTCATGTCTTCGAGCGCTTCTACAAGTCCGACAGCGCCCGCACCCGTACCGAGGGCAGCGGGCTGGGCCTCGCCATCACCGAGGAGAACGTGCGGATGCACGGCGGCACCGTCCGGGCGGCCAACCGTCCGACGGGCGGTGCCGTCTTCACTGTCGTACTCCCGCTGCGGCGGGACGAGCCGCCGCGGGAGAACCCCTCATGAGACCCCTGCACCGTGCCGCGTTGCTGGCCGCCCCGGCGGCGCTCGCGCTCTCCTCCTGCGGCATTCCCGCGACCGGCGTGGTGGAGGCGGGCGGACCGGCGAGCGGGATCGCCCCGATCGCCACCGTCTACTTCGTCAGGGACGGGGCCCTGATCGCGGTGAACCGCGAGGTCCTCGAGGCCGGTGATGTCAGATCGGCCGTCGAGGCACTGCTCCAGGGCCCGAGCGATCCGGAGCTGCTCAAGCGCCTGACCACCCAGTTGCCGACGCCGACCCTCTTCCCGACCGCCACCAACGCGGGCACGGGGGACGCCGTCCCCGCTGCCACCTCCCTGGAGGTGACGACGCAGCGCGACCGGGTGTCGGTCGCCCTGCCCGCATACGTCAAAGGGAGGTTGACCCCCCTCGCGGCGGAACAGGTGATCTGCACCGCAGCCCGGGCGTATCTCCTCACCCTTCCGGAGGCGGAGGCGGAGGCGGAGGCGGTGACCGTGACGGTGACGGGCGCGGACGGCGGGCGCACCGAGGGATCCGCCGCGGACTGCCCGGGCCAGTAACGCCGGAGCCGGGGCGGCGGACAGGTCGCGTCCGCGTCAGGTGAGTTCCGCCGCCGGCAGCTCGGCATGCGGCGCCCGGACCGCCTCAGCACCGCTCCCGGCGGTGTCTCGGCCGCGTCATGGCCCGGGCACCGCCACCGCTGTCACCATCGACCCACGACCTCGTACGCGAGAGCCTGCCCTGGGAGCACCGATGACCCTTCCCGCCCCGCTGACCGGAGTGGTTCCGCCCGTCTGCACTCCCCTGACCCCGGACGGCGAGGTGGACGTGCCCTCGTTGCGTGCCCTGGTCGACCACCTGGTGTCCGGCGGAGTGGACGGACTCTTCGTGCTGGGCTCGACCTCCGAGGTCGCCTTTCTCACCGACCGGCAGCGCCTGCTGGTCACGGACACGGTGGTGGCGCACGTGGCCGGCCGGCTGCCCGTGCTGGCCGGGGCGATCGACATGACCACGCCCCGGGTGCTGGAGCATGTCGCGGCGGTCACGGCGGCGGGCGCCGACGCGGTCGTCGTCACCGCGCCGTTCTACACCCGCACCCATCCCGCCGAGATCGCCCGCCACTACCGGCTGATCGCGGCACACAGCCCCGTCCCGGTGATCGCCTACGACATCCCGGTCGCCGTGCACACCAAGCTCCCGGCCGGGCTCGTCCTGGAGCTCGCCGCGGACGGTGTGCTGGCCGGGCTCAAGGACTCCAGCGGCGACCTCGCCGGCTTCCGCGAGGTCGTCGGCGGCGCCCGCCCCCTCGCGGGGTTCAGCGCCCTCACCGGCTCCGAACTGCTCGTCGACGCGGCCCTCGCGCTGGGTGCGGACGGGGCGGTGCCCGGACTGGCCAACGTCGATCCGCACGGCTACGTCCGTCTCGACCGCCTCTTCCGGTCGGGCGACCTGGAGGGCGCCCGGGCCGAACAGGAGCGGCTGTGTGCCCTGTTCGGCATGGTGACCGCCGGCGACCCGGCCCGGATGGGCGCCGGATCGGCGGCGCTGGGCGCGTTCAAGGCGGCCCTGCACCTGCGGGGCGTCATCGCCTGCCCGGCGACGGCCGCGCCGCAGATCCCCCTGTCGGCGGAGGAGACCGAACAGGTGGGCAAGCATCTCGCCGCGGCGGGACTGGTCTGACGCCGGCGGCCCGCACGGCACCCGGTTCTCAGGTGACGGGCAGTCCGTAGGCCCGGTCGAAGTGCTGGGCCACGAGGTGTCCGGCTCCGTCGCAGGAGAGCTGCCATCCGTTGACGCCGGTGTCACGGCCGTCGGTGAAGTTCCACAACATGCGGCCGGAGGCGGTGTCGACGGCGTAGAAGCCGTTCCTGTTCTCGAAGGCCGGAACATAGACGGCGTGGGCCCCCACCGCGATCGGGTTGTCGACGGCGAGGCGGGGGGTCGCGCAGAACCAGCGCCGTGCGCCGGTCGCCGCGTTGAAGGCGTGGACGCCGTGGGGATCGGAGCCGGTGACGTAGACCGTGTTGCCGCCCGCGCCGAGGGAGGCGAACTTGCCGCGTTCGGCCTTCGCCCGCCAGCGCAGCCTTCCGGTGTTCAGGTCCAGGGCGATGAGCTCGGAGCCGATGGCGAAGACGGTCTGGCCGAGGACGGCGAGGCCCGGCCGGAGGTCGGAGCCCACCATGTGCCGCCAGCGCAGGCCGCCGCCGTCCTGGGTGGAGCGGGCCGAGACGTTGCGCAGTCCGTCGGCGTAGACGAAGTAGTCGTCGGTGATGACGGGTTGCAGCGTGATGCCGACGTCCTCCGGGTCTATCGGGATGACGAGGGCCTGGTGGGCGCTGATGTTGACGCCGAAGACCGCGCTGGTGGAGGTGGCGACGCCCTGTTCCGTCGACTGGCGCTGCAGGCTGGCGCCCATGACGGAGACGGTGGACTCCCCGGAGCTGCCGAGCAGTTGGTCGAACTGGTAGTCGTCGCCGAAGTCGAGGGTGAACCGCTCGGCGCCGCTGGCCGGGTCGACGCCGATCAGGGTCGCGCCGGTGCCGAGGGCGACCGCGGCACCGTAGGTCAGCAGGACGGGGGTGGGCGAGAGGCTGATGCCCTCGTAGACCCAGGTCGGCCGGGAGCCGTTCGCCAGGTCGAGGCAGATCATGGTGCCGGGGCGGGTCTTCATCAGCGCCGTGCCGCCGGAGAAGACAGCCGGGGCCTGCAGCAGCGGGCCGCCCCGGTAGACCCAGGCCGGCTCGGGGGGCGGGCCGAGCGGCCGGACCGCCCGTCCGCTCGTTTTCCTGCGGGCGGCCACGAGGACCGAGGCCCCGGCGAGCGCCGTGCCCGCGGTCGCGGTCGCGGCGAGGACGGCACGCCGGGAGGCGCGCGGGCGTCCTGGGGCGCGATGGTGGAGGGGTTTGGCGGAACGTTCCGGCGGCGGTTGCGCCGGGAGGCCGAAGGAGCGGTGCTCCGGCGGCTCGACGGTGAGCCGCACGCCCTTGGTCCCACCGGCTCCTCGGGGGACTCCCTCGCCGCCCTCGCTGTCGGCGACTTCGGTGGCGTACGCCGCCCGCCCCGCCGTCGCGTAGGCCGGACCGCGGCGGCCGTACTCGGGCGGCTCCGGGTCGGGCCCGTCGGCGAGGGCCGGTGCGGGCGCCGGGGTCCGGCCGAGCTGGTCGAGGTTCTGCGCGGCCGCCCGGTGCTCGGCGACCATGGCGGCCACCGGCGCGGGCAGCCAGCCCTCCTTCAGTACCTGTTCGGCACCGCCGGGGACGCAGGCCGCGGAGAGCCGGTCGGGGGTGATGCGCAGGGCCGGGTCCTTGGCGTGACAGAGGCTGATGATCTTGTCCAGCGGTTCGGGCACGAGGGTGAGGTCGGGCGAACCGTGGGCCACCTGGTAGAGCAGCGCGGCCCCCACGGCTCCGCCGAACGGCGAGTGCCCGGACGCGGCGAACGCGAGTACCGAGCCGAGGCAGAAGACGTCCCCCTCAGGGCCCATCTGATCCCCGGTGGCCTGTTCGGGACACATGTAGTCGAGGGAGCCGAACAGGGCTCCGGAGCCGGTGAGTTCATAGCCGTCGCGGGCGCGCACGATGCCGAAGTCGATGACACGGGGGCCGTCGGCGGCGAGCAGCACGTTGGACGGTTTGAGGTCGCGGTGCACAAGGCCCTCGGCGTGCACCGCGATCAGCGCCTCGGCGATACCCGCGCCCAGCGCGAGGACCGTGTCCACCGGCAGCGGCCCGTGTGCGGCGACCGCCTCCGCCAGGGTGGGTCCGGGTACGTAGACGGTGGCGAGCCAGGGCGTCTCGTCGTCCGGCGCGGCGTCCACCACGGGCGCCGTGTAGACGCCGCCGACGGCCGCCGCGGCCGCCACCTCGCGTCGGAAGCGGATACGGAAGTTCTTGTCCTCCGCCATCTCGGGACGGATGACCTTGACCGCGACGGTGCGGCCGGCCGACGACATCGCCAGGTAGACCCGGCCCATACCGCCTGCTCCGAGCCGGGCCACGATGCGATAGGGCCCCAGCTTCTGGGGATCTTCTGGGCGCAGTGGTTTCATGCCCTCAGCCGCCTGTTCTCGGTGGGGTCTGGCAAACAGATTAGAGGCCGGAGTGGCAGATGAGACCACTTCCTGGCCGCCGTTTCCTCCCACCTGAAGGTAAATTCCGGCCCTACTTCCCGCTGCGGCAAGCTATCTGATGGGGCGTCAGAGATCGGGTGACACGTGCTCGCCCTGCGGGAACAGTGCGCGATGAGCAACAAGTGCACGCTGAAACCACTCCGATGCCGGAAGACGTCCGATGTGCCGAACGTCACCTCGCCTGGCATGGTGGCGGGATGTGCTGGAGTGCGACGGCCGATCTGGTGGCGGGCGCCTGTATCGGGGCCGTGGGGGTGGCGTGTGTGGCGCGGGTGCGCGGCGGCCGGGATCTGCCGCTCGCGGCGCTGCCGCTGCTGCTCGGTGTCCACCAGATCGTGGAGTCGGTGGTCTGGGACTCGGGCGGGGGCGGCGGAGTCGCCACCGTCGTCTGGGCCGTCATCGCGCTGCCGCTGCTCGCGGTCTGGGTCCCGGTGGGAGTGTGGTGCGCCGCCTTGCCGCACGCCCGGCGCCGGCTGCTCCCGCCGCTCGCGGCCGGAGCCGCGACGGCCACGGCGCTCGCGTACGCGCTGGCCACCGGCCCGGTGTCGGCGGAGATCCGCGGTCACACGGTGGGCTACGCGCTCGGCCTCTCCCACCCGCCGGTGCTGCTGGTGGGCTACCTCCTGGCCACCGTGGGCTCGCTGCTGCTGTCCGGCGACCGACGGCTGCTGGGCCTTGGGGTGCTCGTCGCCGTGGGCGCACTGGCCTGCTGGGCGCTCTGGCGCCTGGAGTTCGTCTCGACGTGGTGCGCGTTCGCGGCCGTGTGCTCGGTGGTGCTGTTCGGCTGGGTGCGCGCGCGGGTGGCCTGACGCGGGTTGCGCAAGGCCGTGCTGTCGCAGGACAGCGGTGGTGTCGGTCACGCGGCCGGGGCGAGGTTGCCGCCGGCCCCTGCCGGCCGGCGAGGTGTCGGCCCGGAAGGGCACCCGACCGCGGCCCGTCCCGGTCGGGAGCCCTTCTCCGCGTACGGCGCCGTCCTACGCCGCGCAGGCCCGGACGAACGCGTCGGCCAGTTCGGCGGGGCGGGTGAAACAGCCTTCGTGGCTGCCCGGGACCTCGACGATCAGCGGATCCTTCAGGCGCTGGGGGAAGCGCTCGCCCCACGCCCACTCGCCGGGCAGGGAGATGTCCTCGGTGGACAGGACGTAGCTGGTGGGAACGGAGAGCGCGGTGAACGCCGCCGTGTCGGGCTTCTCGGTGAAGGTGCCCAGCGGCTGCGGGACGAGGAGGGAGTGGATCATCCGCTGGGCCTCCTCGCCGGCGTCCTGCAGGAACGCCTGCTGCCAGACCTCCAGGGGCAGCATCACCGTGTCGTCGCCGGAGGCGGCGGCCAGCGCGTGGAACATCTCGCCGTAGTGCGGCGGGCACGCGTCGATCAGCGACTCGCCGTCGTTCGGCACGAACGCGCTCCAGAAGACCAGGCGCTTCAGGCGGGAGGCCAGCTTCGGCGCCGCGCCGACCAGGACGTATCCGCCCCAGCTGTGGCCGACCAGGGTGATGTCGGTGAGACCGGCGTTCTCGACGTACGCCACGAGGCCGTTCACACAGTCGGTGAGCGTCACGCCGCGGGGGTCGTCGTCGGTGCCCAGCCCGGCCATGGTCGGGGTGTGCACCTGGTGTCCGGCGGCCCGCAGTTCCTGGGCGACCGGGCGCCAGGCCCAGCCGCCGTGCCAGGCTCCGGTCACCAGGACGAAGGTCTCGCTCATGCCGATCTCCTTTGATCGAGTGGTCACAGCCAGCGTGGGACGTCCGGGAGTTCACCCATGACGTGCAGTTCTTCGGGGCCGCCGCGGCCGGTGAGCCAGGCGGCGAGGGCGTACGGCGGTCCGGTGACCGTGACGCCGCGGGAGGGTGTGCCGAGTACGACGGTGCCGTGGCCGTCCGCGTGCAGTTCCGCGCCGGCACCGGCGGCGATGCGTGACGTCATCCACCCGGCGACGTCGCGTACGAGGGCCCAGGCGAAGTCGGGCGGCAGTACGTCCGGGCCGGCGCCGACGCGCAGGTCGACCAGGTGGATCCACACCTCCCGGGCCCGCAACCACGCCACCTCGGACGCGGGGATCTCCCTGCCCTGCGCGCTGGTGACGGTGGCCGACCAGTCGTCGGCCGTGAGTGCCTCGGCGGCCTTCCGGAAACGGGCGGCGGACTCCCGTACGTCCTCCCGCTGTTCGGCCAGGGGCCGTCCCGCACCCGCCTCGATGTCCTTGGCACGCTGGTCCGGTGAGGCGTACATGGGCGTACGGACTCCCGTCCGCGCCCACGTCAGCAGGTTGACCAGGGCGTCGGCGTTGCGGGCGAGGTGGGTGAGGAGATGGCCCCGGGTCCAGCCGGACAGGGCGGACGGTTCGGCCACCGCGTCCGCGGGCAGGGCGTCCACTGCCCGCTGGAGGGCGAGTTGTCCCTGCTCCACCCAGCCGGGCACGGTCACGGCTTGTCCTCGACGACGGTGTTGACGCACTCTCCGATGCCCTCGACCACGGTCCGTACGACCTGACCGGGCTTCAGGAAGACCTTGGGGTCGCGGGCCGCGCCGACCCCGCCCGGCGTACCGGTGAGGACCAGGTCGCCCGGCTCCAGCGTGGTGAAGGTGCTGAGGTACGCGGCGATGTCCGCCGGGGTGAAGAGCAGGTCGGAGGTGCGTGAGCGCTGCATGACCTCGCCGTCCACCTCCAGGCGGATCTCCAGGTCGGCCGCGTCGCCGATCTCGTCGCCCGTCACCAGCCAGGGGCCGACCGGGGTGCTGGCCTCCCATGCCTTGCCCTGCAGCCACTGCGGAGAGCGCCACTGCCAGTCCCGCATGGAGATGTCGTTGACGACGGTGTAGCCCGCGATCGCGGCCGCCGCCTCCTCCCCGGTGGCCCGGCGGCGAAGCCGGGAGCCGATGACGAAGCCGAGTTCGGCCTCCCAGTCCAGCTCTTCCGTCTCGCCGGGATGGACGATGTCGTCGCGGGCACCGAGCAGGACATTGGCGAACTTGCCGAAGAGGGCGGGGTACGACGGCATCTCGCGGCCCATCTCCGCGATGTGGGCACGGTAGTTGTGGCCCACGCAGAAGATCTTGGACGGGGTCGTGACGACGGGGGCGAGGTCGAGGGCGGCCGCGGCGTGCGCGGGGCCGTCGGCGGCGGCCGCGTGGGCACGCCAGTCGGGGCGGCGCAGCAGGGCGGCCACGTCGGGAGCGCCGGTCTCCACGGCGTGGTCGCCGTCGAGGCGTACGGCCGCCGTGCCGTCTGCGGTGCGGATGGTGGCGAGCTTCATGAGGTCTTGCTCCCGGTGAAGTCCGTGCGGGCGAGGTCGAGCGCCTCGTAGACGGGCGCGTCGTTGAAGGTGAACAGGTCGAGCCGGGTGACGGCGGTGAGGGTGAGGGCGCACCAGGAGGGGACGGCGATGAGGTCGCCGTCGGACACCTCGATCACCCGGTCGTCGAGGGTGACGGTGCCGCTGCCGCGGAAGACCTGCCAGACCGAGGAGCCCACGGTGCGGCGGGTGGCGGTGGTGGTGCCCGGGCGGAGGCGGTGCATCTCGGTGCGCAGGCTGGCGAGGGCGTCGCGGCCGGTGGCGGGGTTGGTGAAGCGGATGCCGGCGTGGCCGGGCTCGACGACCCCGGGGTGTCCCTCGTCCTCCAGCTCCAGCTGCGCGGTGAGGGCGTCGTCGGTGTCGGCCCAGCGGTAAGCCATGAGGGGGGAGTTGGGGCCCGCGGGGGCGGCGATCGGGCGCAGCCCCGGATGCCCCCACAGCCTCTCCGACCGCGACCGCGACGGCGTGGACCGGTCCGACACCCCGTTCTCGCCGAACTCGAAGAATCCGGCGTCGAGGCGGTGCACGAGCGGGATGTCGAGGCCGTCCAGCCAGACCATCGGCTCGTCGCCGACGTGGTGGTGGCCGTGCCAGTGCATCGACGGGGTGAGCAGCAGATCGCCGGGGCGCATCTCGACGGCGTCGCCGTTGACGACGGTCCAGACGCCCTCGCCCTCCAGGATGAACCGGAACGCGCCCTGCGTGTGGCGGTGCGCGGGGGCGACCTCGCGCGGGCCCAGGTACTGGACGGCCGCCCACAGGTTGGGGGTCGCGTAGGGCCGTCCGGGCAGGCCCGGGTTGGCGAGCGCGATGGCACGGCGTTCGCCGCCGCGCCCGACCGGCACCAGGTCGCCGGCCCGGCGGGCCAGCGGCAGGAGGGTGTCCCACTGCCAGACGTGCGGGACGGCCTCGGGCCGCGGGGTCCGCGGCATGAGGTCGCCGATCTCGGTCCACAGCGGGATGAGTCCGGCCGCCGCGAAGCCGTCGTACAGCTTGCGCAGTTCGGGGTCCGTCTCGTCCGGGGCGATCGCGGGCGCGTCACTGGCCATGGGGGGTTCCTTCGGCGTCGAGGCGGCGTGTGATGTCGGCGCGCAGGGCTTTCTTGTCGATCTTTCCGACCTTGGTGGCGAGGAGTTCGGGGACGGTCACCAGCCGGTCCGGGAACTTGAAGCGGGCGACGCCCGAGCGCTCCATGACCCGGTGGACGTCGTCCAGGGTCACCGTGCGGCCCGGTTCCGGTACGACGTAGAGGCAGACCCGCTCACCGAGGGCGGGGTCGGGCATGGCCACGGCGGCGGCGCGGGCGACGCCCGGCGTCTGGTAGGCGAAGTTCTCGATCTCCTCCGCGGAGATGTTCTCCCCGCCCCGGATGATCATGTCCTTGTCCCGGCCCTCGACGACGAGGTTGCCGTCGGGCCGCAGCCGCACGATGTCACCGGTGCGGTACCAGCCGTCCTCGGTGAAGGCCCGGGCGTTCTGCTCCTCGGCGCGGTAGTAGCCGCGCGGGGTGTAGGGGCCGCGGGTGAGCAGCACGCCGGGCGTCCCGTCGGGGACCGGCCGGCCGAGTTCGTCGACGACGAGGAGTTCGTCGTCCTCGCACATGGGGCGCCCCTGCGTCGTGCAGATGACGTCCTCGGGGTCGTCGAGGCGGGTGTAGTTGAGCAGGCCCTCGGCCATGCCGAACACCTGCTGGAGCGTGCAGCCCAGTTCGGGGCGGACGCGGCGGGCCACATGGTCGGCGAGCCGTGAGCCGCCGACCTGGAGGACGCGCAGGGAGCTCAGGTCCGCCTCCGGGTGTGCTCGGTGGTGGTCCAGCCAGCGCTGGGCGACGGCCGGGACCAGGGCGCTCGCGGTGACGCCCTCACGCTCGACGATCGGGAACGCCTTCTCCGGCCTGGGGGAGCCGAGGACGACCCGCCCGCCGTGCAGCAGCGTGCCGAGGAGGCCCGGGCAGGCGAGCGGAAAGTTGTGCCCGAGGGGAAGGGCGGCGAAGTACACGGTGTCCGGCCCGAATGCGCAGACCTCGGCGCTGCGGCGGGCGTTGTAGACGTAGTCGTCGTGCGTGCGGGCGATGAGCTTGGGCAGCCCGGTGGTGCCGCCGGAGAGCAGGAAGACGGCGATCGAGCGGCTGTCGGGCCGGTACGCGTCCACGGCGGCCCGGTCCGCCGGAGTGCCCGGCGTGGCGCACACCTCCCGCAGGTCCACCGCCTCGTCGGCGACCTTGTCGCCCAGGACGAGGAGGTGCCGCAGAGTCGGGGAGTCCTCGGCGACCTCGAACGCCATCGCCTGGTGGTCGTGGTCCTTCAGGAAGTCCGGCACCGCGACGGCCACGGCCTCACTGTGCTCGACCAGGTGGCCGATCTCGTGTCTGCGGTGTCCGGGCAGCGCCATCACCGGGATGACGCCGAGGCGCAGACAGGCGTAGGTGAGGATCACGAACTCGGCGGTGTTGGGCAGTTGCACCACCAGCCGGTCGTCCGGACGAAGCCCGAGCGCGGCCAGGCGCAGGGCGGTGGCGTCCGCACGGTCGGCGAGGTGCCGGTACGTCAGCCGACGGTCGCCGTCGACGAGGGCGACCGCGTCGGGGGTGGCGTCGGCGGCGGCGTGCAGCCGGTCGCCCAGCGCGCGGCCCTCCCAGTAGCCCCTCGCGGTGTAGCGCTCGGCGTGGGCCACGGGCCAGGGCACAGCGCCGTCGCTGCTCGGCCTAGGCATGGTCGGTCTCCTTGGTGGTGGGCACGATCACGGCGTCCAGTGCGACCAGCCCGTCGGCGGTGAGCCGCAGCGGGTTGATCTCGATCTCGGCGGTGCCGGGGCTCGCGGCCAGGGAGGCGGCGAGTGCCGCGACGACCCGTCCGAACTCGGAGCGGTCGAGCGTGGGTCCGCCGCGCCAGCCGGCGAGCAGGGCGCGGGCGGCCAGGTCGTCGGGCATCGCGGCGGCTTCGGTGACCGACAGCGGGGCGAGCCGGATCGCCACGTCGGCGAGCGCCTCGGCGGCCGTGCCGCCGAGCCCGGCGAGGACGACCGGTCCGAACACGGGATCGCGCCGTACGCCGAGCACGAGGTCGACGCCGGCCGGGGCCATCGCCTCCACCAGGTAGCGGTGGCCCGGGCCGATGGCGTCCAGCGCCGCGTCGAGCTCCTCGGGGGTGCGCACGCCCAGGTGGACGCCGCCGATCTCGGTCTTGTGCAGGATCGCGGCGTCGAGCACCTTGACGGCGACGGGTCCGCCGAGCAGCCGCAGGGCGTAGTGGGCGTCGGTGCGGGAGTCGCAGGCGACGCGGTGGGGGGTCGATATCCCCAGCCCGGCGAGGAACGTCTTGGCGGCGTCCTCGTCGAGGGGACCCGGGGGCACCGTGACAGGCGCCTGCGGCGAGGGCTCGTCCGTCCGCAGAGCCCGCTGTCGGGCGTCCGTCACCAGGGCGCGTACGGCGGCGGCGGCGGAGGCCGGTCCGGTGAGCGCCGGGACGCCCGACTTGTGCAGCCGGGCGCGCTGTTCGGCGACGTCCTCGGGGAGGCCGCCGACGACCACCACGGCCGGGGAGCCGGCACCGAGTCCGGCGTCCTGCACGGCGGAGGCGACGTCGACGCTGTCGGGCTCGGTCAGGGCGTAGACGGCGAGCAGGTCCACCGCCGGATCCGCCGCCGTCGTGTCGAGCACGCGGGCGAAGGTCTCGGCGGGCCGGCCGGTGTCGACCGGGTTGCGCTGGTAGGTCAGCGGGGGCAGCAGCCCGGCGAGGGCCCGCCGGGTCGGTGCGGCCAGCTCCGGCATGCGGATGCCGTCGGTGCCCGCCCGGTCCGCCAGCAGCAGCCCGGGGCCCGCCTGGGCGGTCACGATGCCCAGGCCCGGGTCGGGGTGAGGGGTCAGCCGGATGCGGGAGAGCGCGGTGAGCGCGTCCACCAGCTCCCTTTCGTCGTCCACGACGACCGCTCCGGCCTGGCGCAGCGCGGACCGGGTGGTACGCCACGAGGTGGCGAGCGCCCCGGTGTGCGAGCGGGCGAAGTCACCGACGTCGCTGCGCCCGACGACCAACGCCACGACCGGCTTGACACGCGCCGCCTCGCGTACCGCCGCCACCAGCCGTGGCCCGTCCGGGACCGTCTCCACGTGCAGCGCGACCGCTGTCGTAAGCGCGTCCCCGGCGAGGTGGTCCAGGATGTCCGCAGCGGTGACGTCGAGGCCCGCCCCGATGCCGACGCCGAGGCTGATGCCGTTGCCCGCGGCGGCCAGGTCGAAGGAGAGCGCGTGGTTGACGCCACCGCTGGCCGCGACGACCGCGATGTCCCCGGCGGGGAGCAG
Source organism: Streptomyces sp. NPDC049687 (assembly GCF_044465285.1). Classification (NCBI taxonomy): domain Bacteria; kingdom Bacillati; phylum Actinomycetota; class Actinomycetes; order Kitasatosporales; family Streptomycetaceae; genus Streptomyces; species Streptomyces sp. NPDC049687. Next base: position 279,172 of record NZ_JBITLN010000011.1, on the reverse strand, counting down.
ACCGGCGGCGGGCACGAAGCTGGCCGTCAGCCTCCTATGGGGGGCGAAGAAGCCGGAGGTGTTGGGGCCGAGCAGCCGGATCCCGGTCTCCTGGACGACATGGCGCAGCGCCTCGGCGTACGCCTCGCCCTCCGGGCCCGCCTCACCGAAACCGCCGGCGCAGACCAGTGCGGCTCGGCAGCCGGCGGCGGCCGCGTCGGCGAGGGCGTCCGCGCTGCCCGCGGCGGGCACGCACAGGACGGCCAGGTCGAGCCGTCCGTCGGTGTGTGCGGCCGCTTCGGCGACGGAGGCGTATACGCCCTCGCCGGGGTCGGGGCGGCGCGCGTTGACCAGGGCGCGGGAGCCGGGGAAGGGGGCGAGGCAGCGGGCCATGGCGGCGCCGAGCTTGCCGGACTGCCGGGAGGCGCCGATCACCACGACGCCCTCGGGTGCGAACAGCGGGGTCAGGTTCATGGTCATGCCTGCCCCACCAGGTCGGCGCGCCCGGACAGCAGCAACGTTTCAGCACGGTCGTCGTCCATCGCGTCCTCGACGATCAGCACGGGTACGCCGTGGACCAGCCGGGCCTCTTCGGCGAGCAGGGACCGGGTGAGCGGGGTTCCGCCCGCCACGGCGACCAGGTCCGGCGCCGGGTCACCGCTCAGGGCGTCGGCCAACTGGACGTAGGTCTGCGGCAGGTCTGCCTCGGCCTCGGGTGCGGTGAGCCACGGACAGCCCTCGGAGCGCAGGGTCTCGAGGTCGGCCGCGGTGAGCCGTCGCCCGCCGAAATCCCTGAACGGCGTGTCCAAGGGGGCGTGTCCCTCGTGGGCGGCCCGCCAGTCCCGTACGACCGTGTCGACGAACCGCGGGTCGCGGCGCGCGATGCGCTCCTTGCCGATGCTGCGGGAGATGAAGTGGAAGGCGAACCGGGTCGGATCGAAGGCGTCGTGGTAGCGCCCGAAGTGCTCCCACCAGGACAGGCTCGGCCGGGCGGAGTTCTGGATCTTCGCCACGGAGGGCCGCCGGGCCGCCTCGTACGCCTCCAGGGCGCCCGGCAGGTCGTCGCGGTGGGAGAGAAGGCTGTCGGCGAGGGCGACGGCGTCCTCCATGGCCATCTTCGTGCCGGAGCCGACGGAGAAGTGCGCGGTGTGCGCGGCGTCGCCGAGCAGGACGACGTTGCCGCTGTGCCAGCGCCGGGTGCGCCGGGTGCGGAAGTTGCCCCAGCGGGAGTTGTTGACCAGCAGTTCGTGGCCGTCGATCTGCTCGGCGAAGAGCTTCTCCAGGTAGTGCCTGGTCTTCTCGTCGCTCGGGCCGGGCGGCTGCGCGGTGTCGAACTCGTCGAGCCCCGCCCTGCGCCAGGACTCCTCGTCCGTCTCGACGATGAAGGTGCTGACGCTGTCGCTGATCGGGTAGCCGTGCACGGCGAAGGTGCCGTGCGGGCCGTGCTCGTGGACGAAGGTCAGGCCGTCGAAGAGATAGTCGGTGCCGAACCAGATGAACTTGGCGGTGGCGACCTCGACCTCGGGCACCAGTACGTCGGCGAGCCGGTCGCGGAACCGGGAGTTCGCCCCGTCGGCGGCCACGATCAGGTCGTAGCCGGCCAGCCGCTCCGGATCGGCGGGGACCTCGTGGCTGAACCGGAGGTCGACGCCGACCTCGACGGCCCGCCGGTGCAGCAGCTGGAGGAGGGTCCTGCGGGTGATGGCGGCCATGCCGTTGCCGCCGCAGCGGATCCGCTGCCCCTTCAGTCGCACCTCGATGTCGTCCCAGTGCCGGCCGTGGTCGGCGAGGGCGGTGCGCAGTACGGGGTCCGCCTCGTGGATGGCGGCGAGCGTCGCGTCCGAGAACACCACGCCGAAGCCGAAGGTGTCCTCCGCGCGGTTCCGTTCGAAGACCGTCACCTCGACCGACGGATCGGCCTGCTTGACGAGCGTCGCGAAGAACAGCCCGCCGGGGCCGCCCCCCACGCAAGCGATCCGAAAAACCATGGTTCCCGCCTCTTCGTCGAGTACAGGCCCAGACTCAGGCCCGGAGGCATCCTGTGTCAATGGATCCACGGGCGTCAATAATTTGTCGCTCATCTTCGGGGTGGCTTCCCGGGCAGGAGCATGGGATTCCTGGCCGGATCGCTCATCATCGCGACGGCCGTCCGTGTGACATAGTCGGTTGCGTGAAGCCTCGATCGATCGTCTTCGACCTGTTCGGCGACTACGTCCGCTACCGCGGCGGCGCCGCCCGGCTGCGCACCCTCAGTTCCCTGATGGGCTGCTTCGGTGTCGGCGAGAGCACCGTGCGGGTGGTCCTCGCGCGCCTGCGCAAGGAGGACTGGTTCGATGTCCGGCGCGAGGGCCGGGAGACGATCTACGCGCTCAACAAGCGCAGTCTCCAGCTCCTGGACGAGGGCCGCTCACGCATCTTCGACCGGGAGCCCTCCGACTGGGACCGGCACTGGTACATGGTGATCTACTCGGTCCCCGAGACCGAGCGCGGTGTCCGTGACCGCATTCGCAAGGAGCTGGCCTGGCTGGGCTTCGGGCCGCTGGCACCGTCCACCTACGTCTCCCCCCACGACCGGCTCCAGCAGGTCCGGGAGAAGTTCGCGGACGAGCCGGCCGTACGCCTGGACACCCTGCGCTGCCAGTCGGGCGGACTGCCCGTCGACCGCGAGATGGCGGCGCGCGGCTGGGACCTGGCCGCTCTGAACGAGGACTACCGGGAGCTGCTGCGCACCTACCGCACCCGGATGCCGTCGTACCGGGCCGGGCATCTCAGCCCCGAGGAGGCGCTGGTGGAACGCATGCGGCTGACGTACGACTACCGCAAGTTCCCCTTCCGCGACCCGGACCTGCCGACCGAGCTGCTCCCGGCGGGGTGGGTGGGCCACGAGGCGCACGAGATGTTCCTGGAGGCGCATGAACTCCTCGGCCCGTCGGCCGAGTCCTATTACGACGAGGTGGCGGGCACGCGTCCCGTGGGGTAGGGCGCTACGCCAGGTGCCCGAGCTCGTGCGAGGCCGCGGTCACCGTGTCGTGCAGTGCGCGGGTGACGTCGGCGAGGTGGTCCGGGGTGCCGAGGCTCTCGGGCAGGACGACGGAGACGGCGAGCGGCAGGGGGTCGCCGGCCGCGAAGACGGGCGCGGCGACGGAGATGATGCCCGGAATGACACCGCTGTGCGTCACGACATGGCCCTGTTCACGGATCTGCGCCCGCAGGGCCGCGAGACGTTCGCCGGCCCACTCCGCCTCCTTGCCGCGCAGTTCCCCGCCCAGCACCTCGTCGGTGAGGCTCTCGGGCAGGTGGGCCAGGAAGACCTGCCCGACCGATGACGTGAGCAGGGGAAGCGTGGCGCCGACCCGGACCGTCAGGGGCAGTGGGCGGGTGCCGTAGGCCCAGCTCACCACGATCGGGCCGCGGTCCCCCCACACCGCGAGGTTCACGGAGTGGCCCGTGCGGTCGCGCAGCCGCGTCGCGTGGCCGCCCGCCACCGCCACCTCGTTGGTGCGGCGCAGTGCCTCGGCGCCCATGCGGCGCATCGCCGCCCCGAAGTCGTAGAGGCCCGACGCGGGATCCTGCGAGGTCAGGCCGATTCGGCCGAGACTGACGAGGTAGCGGTGCACCTTGCTGGGCTGCATCCCGCTCGCCTGCGCGATCGCCGACAGGCTCAGCGCACCGCCGCCGCTCTCCAGCGCGAGCAAGACCCGCATCGCGGTCTCGACGGACTGGATGCCCTGACGCTCCCCGTTCTCCCTGGTCTCCGTGGGGTCGGTCGTGGTCACAGCGCAGCTCCCGTGCAGGTGGACGAAGGCGTTCAGCGTAGCGGCGCCCGAGGTGCGAGCCGGGGCCGCGTGAACCGATCTGGCATTCACTATTGCAGAACGCGTTACGTTCTGGTGAACTGCGTCCGCGGCCGCCGCTGTGCCTCTCTCCGACAGCGCACCCGCCTCGCGCATCCCCGACGCCCTGGTCGCTCACGCCCGACCGGACGCCTCACCTCGACTCCGGACGAGATCCGCACACGAGATCACCCGAGGAGAACTCCGCAATGAAGCTGATCGGCCTCGAAGAGCACTTCGTGACCCCCGACCTGGTGGGCCATGGCGCGTCGACCGCGTCCATCGCCCAGCCCCGAGCGTGGGCCGAGGCCTCCCGGCGCCTCCTCGACCTCACCGAGGAACGCCTCGACGCCATGGACGCCGCCGGGCTGGACATGCAGGTCCTGTCCCTGAACTCCCCCGGCCTCCAGGCGGAGAAGGACCCCGCCACCGCCGTACGCCAGGCGATCACGGTCAACGACTTCCTCGCCGGCGTCATCGCCGAGCACCCCGATCGCTTCTCCGGCTTCGGTGCCCTGCCCCTGCAGGACCCCGAGGCGGCGGCCGACGAGCTGGAGCGCGCGGTCACCCAGCTCGGCCTGCGCGGCGCCCTGGTCAACGCGCACACCCACGGCAGGTACCTGGACGACCCCGCCCTGCGTGTCGTGTGGGAGCGCGCCGAGCACCTCGACGTGCCGCTCTATCTGCACCCGGCCAACGGCGTCGACACCGCGCACGTGCTCTCCGGGCACCCCGAACTCGTCGGGCCCATGTGGAGCTGGGGCATCGACACCGCCACCCACGTCCTGCGGCTCGTCTTCGGCGGCGTCTTCGACGACTTCCCGAACGCCAAGCTGCTGCTCGGCCACATGGGAGAGGGCCTTCCCTTCGTGATGTGGCGCATGGACTCCCGCTGGGAGTTCCACGCCCACCACGGCATCGAGCTCGAGCGCGGGCGCCCCTCCGAGTACCTCCGGCACAACCTCTACATCACGACCAGCGGCGTCTGCTCCCCCGCCCCGCTGCTCACCGCCCTGCTCTCGATGGGCGCCGACCACATCCTCTTCGGCACCGACTACCCCTTCGAGGACATCGAGACGGCCACGAGGTTCCTGCGGGACGCCCCGATCAGCGAGGCCGACCGGCTGAAGATCGGCCACCAGAACGCCGAGAAGCTGCTCGGCCTCGCCCCCGACACCCTGTACGCCGGTGTCTGAGCAGAAGGAAACGTACGTGTACGACGTCGCCGTCATCGGGTACGGGCCCGTGGGCATGGTCACCGCGGCGCTGCTCGGGCAGGCGGGCCACCGTGTGGTCGTCCTCGAGCGCTACCCGACCCTCTACAACCTTCCGCGCGCCGCCATCTTCGACGACGAGACGATGCGGACCTTCGACCGCCTGGGCATCTCCCGGGCCCTGCTGCCCACGCTGCACGTCCAGCGAAACTACGAGTGGCGCAACGGCACGGGCGAGCTGCTCATCGAGCACGACTTCGCCGCCGTCGGCGGCCAGGGCTGGGCGGAGTGGTACATGATGTACCAGCCGTACCTGGAGGACGCCCTCGACGCCCTGGTCCGCGGTCTGGAGAACGTCGAGATCCGCATGGACTCCCGGGTCACCGGGATCCGGGACACGGACGACGGCGTGGACATCCGGGTCGAGGGAGACGGCTCGGCCGTCCCGGCCCGGTACGTCGTGGCCTGCGACGGCGGCAACAGCTTCACGCGCTCCTGGCTCGGCATCGGACAGGAGGACTACGGGTTCTCCGAGCCGTGGATGGTCTGCGACTTCCGGCTGACCGGTGACGCCGACATCCCCAAGGCCCGTCAGGTGTGCGACCCGGCGCAGCCCGTCTCGATCATCTCGCTGGGCCCCCGGCACCATCGCTTCAGTTTCATGCTCGACTCGGAGGACTCGTTCTCCGTCGAGCGGGAGCCCGACCGGGTGTGGGCGCGGGTCGCCGCCCACGTCGACCCCGGGCAGGCAGAGCTGATCCGCGTCGCCACCTACACGTTCCGCTCGCTCGTCGCGGAGCGCTGGCGCGACGGCCGGATCCTGCTCGCCGGGGACGCGGCCCACCAGATGCCGCCCTTCCTCGGGCAGGGCATGTGCTCGGGCGTCCGCGACGCCCAGAACCTCGCCTTCAAGCTCGACGCCGTGCTGCGCGGCGCGGACGACGCGCTGCTCGACACGTACCAGAGCGAACGGGAGCCGCATGTGCGGGCCATCATCGCCAAGGGCATCGAGCTCGGCCGGGTCCAGACCCTGCGCGATCCGGTGGCCGCCGCCGAGCGGGACGCCCGTCTGATCGCCCTGCGCGAGGCGAACGGACGACCCGAGAAGATGCGCTTCCCCGGCCTCGGTCCCGGCCTGCGCGACGACTCGCCGCGGGCGGGGCACCTGATGCCGCAGGGACGGGTGGAGTCGCACGGCGCCGATGGACTCTTCGACGAGGTCGTCGGCCGCGGGTTCGTCCTCCTCGTCGACGGTCGCGACGGCGCCTCGCTCGACACCTCGGCCACCGGCCTCGCCGCCGGGCTCGGGGTCACCGTCCACCACCTCACCGATCGCCGTCTCACCACCGAAGGGATCACCGACGTCGGCGGCGTCTACGGACGCTGGTTCGACGAGACCGGTCGCGCCGCCGTTCTGTGGCGGCCCGACTTCTACATCCTCGGGACCGCGGGCGCCCTGTCCGACGTCCCGGCGCTCCTCAAGACACTTGCCGAGGCAGTCGGGCCGGTCCAGGCTCCTGCCGTCGTCGGAGAAGGGATCCGGCCATGACCGCACCGTCCGCCATACGCCCGACCGTCCGCACCGCGTCCGCGACCACGTTCATGCTGGTCGCCGCCTGGGTCGTCGCGTCCCTCGAGGGCTACGACCTGGCCGTGTACGGCGTCAGCGTCCCCGCGATCCTGGGCGACCCCTCGCTCGGCATCGACAAGGCCGAGGCCGGCACCATCGGCTCGCTGGTCGGCATCGGGATGCTGATCGGCGCGGCCCTCGCCGGATCCCTCGTCCACCGCACCGGCCCACGCCGGCTCCTGCTCGTCGGCACCGGCGTGTTCTCGCTCGGGATGGCGGTCTGCGCGGGCGCGGGCGGCGTCCCCTCCTTCGGCACCGGACGCCTGGTCGTCGGCCTCGGTCTGGGCGTGGTCCTGCCCACGATCAACGCCTTCGTCGCCGACCTCAGTGAGCCGGGCCGCCGCAGCCGCAACGTCGCCCTGATCATGAGCGGTTACGCGGCCGGCGCGCTGCTCTCCCCGCTGCTCGGCACCGCCCTGCTCCCGGAGGTGTCGTACCGCTGGCTGTACGTGATCGGCGTGCTCCCGGTGTTCCTGGCCGTACCGCTGGTGCTGCGGCTGCCGGAGAGCCCGTTCCACCTCAGCCGGACCGGACGGGCGGCCGAGGCGAGAGCGGTGGAGGAGCGGCTCGGCCTCGCCCCGTCGGAGGCCGAGCCGGCCTCGGACCCGGGGCGGTGGCTGGGCGTCGGCTCGCTGCTGACCGGCGGGCTCGCGGTCTCGACCGTGCTCTTCTGGGCCATGTCCTTCTGTGGGCTCCTGCTGGTCTTCGGCATCAGCACCTGGCTGCCCAGCATCATGCAGGCCGCGGGCTTCTCCCTCGGCTCGGCGCTGCTGCAGACGGCGGCGATGTGGCTGGGCGTCGGGGTCGGGGCCGTCGTCGGCGGCCGGATCGCGGACGCGCTGGGCGCCAAGCGGGTCGTGGTCGTCGCGTTCCTGGTCGGCACGGTGAGCCTGGTCGCGATGAGCACCCGGCCGCCGACGCCCGTCATGTTCGTGCTCATGTTCGTCAGCGGCTTCGGTTTCATCGGCTCGCAGATCCTCGGCAACGCGTTCATCGTGACCCGGTACCCGGACGCCCTGCGCGGCAACGGCCTCGCCTGGGCCCTGTCGATCGGCCGGTTCGGCGCGATCGTCGGCCCGTCCCTGGGCGCGTACGTCCTCGGCTCGGGCGCCTCGGTGGAGTGGGCCTTCTACGCCTTCGCCGTCCCGGCCCTCGTCGGGGCGTGCGCGGCGGGCGCCGTGCCCCGGGCGCGAGCGGTGACGGCATGACACGGATCGTCTACGAGTCCTGGGGTCAGCGGGTCGTCTTCGGCTCGGGCACCGCACGGCAGGACATCGCGGCCGAGGTCGCCGGGCTCGGCGCGAGCCGGGTCCTGCTGATCGCGGCCGACGGGGAGCGCGCCCTGGCCGAGGGCCTCTGCGAGGACGTCCCGGTCGTGGAGATCTTCGGCGCCGTCCGTCCGCACGTCCCGGCCGAGGTGGCCGAGGCCGTGCGGGCGGCCGCCCGTGAGCACGACGCCGACCTGCTGCTGAGCGTCGGCGGAGGATCGACGACGGGCACCGCCAAGGCGGCGGCGCTCACCACCGGGCTGCCGGTTCTCGCCGTCCCCACGACGTACGCCGGTTCCGAGGCCACCCCCGTCTGGGGCCTCACCGAGGACGGCCACAAGCGCACCGGCGTCGACCCGAAGGTGCTCCCCCGCTCCGTCGTCTACGACGCCACGCTGATGCTGACGCTGCCGACGAGGCTGTCGGTGACGTCCGGCCTCAACGCGCTCGCCCACTGCGTCGACGCGTGGTGGGCGCCCCGGCACAACCCGATCAGCTCCGCGCTGGCCGTCGAGGGCGTCCGCTCGCTCGCCTCCGCACTCCCGCGGGTCGTCGCCGACGGGCAGGACGTGGAGGCCCGCCGCGAGATCCTCTTCGGCACCTACCTCGGGGCGGTCGCGTTCGCCGGGGCCGGCTCCGGACTGCACCACAAGGTGTGCCATGTCCTCGGCGGCGCGTACGACCTCGAACACGCCGCCCTGCACGCGGTGGTCCTGCCGCACGTGGTCGGCCTCAACCTTCCCGCGGCACCCGGGGCGGCACGGCGCCTCGCTGCCGCCCTCGACGCCGGCGCCGACCCGTTCGACGCGCTGCTCGCCCTCTACGACAGGCTCGAACCCCCGCGCTCGCTGCGGGAGTCGGGGCTTGCCGAGGAGGAGCTGGACCGAGCCGCGGACCTGGTCATGGCCCAGGTGCCGGACAGCAACCCGCGCCGCGTGACCCGTGAGGAGATGCGCGAGCTGCTGGGGCGCGCGCACCGCGGGGACACCCCGGTGCCGGTCCCCCTCCCCGCCCTTCCCCCGCAGGAGCCCGCCGATGACTGAACAGGAACTGACCGACAGGGTCGTCGCCAGCTTCGACACGGCGAAGGACGAACGGTTCCGCGAGGTCATGCGGTCCCTCGTCCGGCACGCCCACGCGTTCGTGCGCGAGACCGGGCTCGCCGAGGACGAGTGGACCGCCGCGATCGAGTTCCTGACCGAGGCCGGTCACCTCACCACCGACACCCGCCAGGAGTTCGTCCTCCTCTCGGACGTCCTCGGCATCTCCATGCTCACCGTCGCGGTGAACGAACCGGCCCTCGACGGGCCGGCCGAGCCGACGGAGTCCACGGTCCTCGGCCCGTTCTTCGTCCAGGACTCGCCGGAGATCGAGCTCGGCGGGGACATCGCCGGCGGCGCGAGCGGCGAACCGTCGTGGTTCAGCGGCACGGTCACGGACACCGCCGGCCATCCGGTCGCCGGCGCCCGTGTCGAGGTGTGGGAGGCCGACGACGACGGCATGTACGACGTCCAGTACGAGGACGGAGCCCTCGCCGGGCGCGCGCACCTGTTCACCGACGCCGACGGCCGCTACCGGTTCTGGGGGCTCACCCCCACGCCGTACCCGATCCCCGACGACGGCCCCGTCGGCCGGCTCCTCGACCGGGCCGGCCGCTCGCCGATGCGGGCACCGCACCTGCACTTCAAGGTGACGGCGCCCGGCTTCCACCCGCTCGTCACGCACATCTTCGTGGCGGACGACCCGTGGCTGGACAGCGACTCGGTCTTCGGCGTGAGGGATTCCCTGATCCGCCCCTTCGACCGGCACGAGCCCGGCACCCCGGCCCCGGACGGCCGCCGGCCGCAGGGCACGTGGACCTCGGCGAGTTTCGACATCGTGCTCAGGAAGGAGTGACCGGTGCGGCCCCGGCACCCGCCACGGTCGACGCGCGGTCCGCTCAGCGCGTCCAGTAGGCGATGTTGCGGAAGCGGGCCTCGGCGCGGCCGGAACCGTGGTTGTAGACGCCGTTCTTGAAGTAGCGGGTGGCGGGGCCCCGGTCGGCGACGGTCAGGACGAGGGAGTCGTCGAAGTAGACCTTGACGGTCCCGGTCCCGCTGCTCGCCTCGTGGGCGATCTTCACGTTGAACCAGGTGTCGTACGCGTTCGTCCTGAGGACCGTGCCGTCGTAGCGCCGCACGGTGCCACCACCCGTGCCGTAGACGTTGAGCATGATGTCGGTGGCCGGTGTTCCCGAGGGGTGGACGCTCCGCAGGATCTGCACGAAGGACGCGCCGTCGGTGCCGGACGGAAGGTAGACGTCGGCGTCCCACATGTGGTCGCCCGTCTTGTAGTCGACCTTCCAGCGCATCTCGGTGCGCGGGTCGGTGGAGCTGCCCTCCTCGAACGGCTCGTCGGTGGCGTACACCCACATGCGGTGCACGCCGCCGCTGGAGCTGTGCCGGTCGGCGAGGTCGAGGTTCCAGGGCTTCTGCCAGCTGTACGTGAACGAGGTCTGCGTCCAGCCGTCGGTGGGGTCGGCGGCCGTCGGCGCGGCCGTCGCGGCGCCGGCGAGCGGAGTCGGCGGCAGGGTGAGCGCCGCGCCGCCGGCCAGCAGGCCGGCCCCCGCGCGTAAGACGGATCTCCGGTTCATCAGGGGTTCCCTTCCGTGGGCGGGTCCATGGCGAGAGAGTCAGGGACATGCCAGGTACGTACCAGCAGGCAACCCCAATACATCGGAGGAGTCAAGGACTTCGAGCCATTGACAGGTCCACGCAGGCCTCCTTACGGTCCGGATACACCCGATGTATCGATGATCCGTCAGGTCTGGAGGACGATGATGACCTCGCAGTCGGGGAAGCACTCACCCCTGCCCCGCAGAGCCGTGCTCGGCACCGCGCTGGGCGGCGCGGCAGGAGCTGCCCTGCCCGGGACGGCCCACGCCGGTCCGACGACCGGTCCCCGCAGCCCCGGCCGGCGCCCCTGGAAACTCCGCGACACCATGACCACCGACCGTGCCTGGGACAGGTTCCTGCGGGACCAGGACCTCCTGTGGACGAGGCTGCCGACCCGCTGGTACGAGGGCCCGTTCCTCGGCGACGGGCTGCTCGGCAGCATGATCTACCAGGAGCCGGGCGCCAACCGGATCCGCTTCACCGTCCAGCACGGCCGGGTCCAGGACCACCGGCCCGAGTTCGGCAGCGGCTGGGGCACCTGCCGACTGCCGGTCGGACACCTCACGCTCGACCCGGCCGGCACCATCACCGCCGTGGACTGGCGGCTGAGCCTGTGGAACGCCGAGCTGACCGGCACCGTCACCACCACCGCCGGCACCCTCACCCTCTCCGCCCTCGTCCACGACGAGGTCCTGGCCGCCCGTGTGACGGCCACCGGCGGCGAGCGGGTCACCTGGACGTTCCACCCCGAGGAGGCCCTCAGCCCCCGCCGCATCCAGGAGGCCCCGCCCGCCGGCTACACCGCCAACCCGCCCTGGACCACCCGGACCGCCGCCGACGGCACCGAGCAGGTGCTCCAGCCCCTCACCGGCGGCGGCCAGACCGCCACCGCCTACCGCCGCACCGGCGACGACCTGCTGCTCAGCGTCGGACACAGCTTCCCCTCCGACACCGCCGCCGAGGCCGACTCCCTGCGCACCCTGCGGCGCGCGACGTCGTACGGCGCCCTCCGACGACGCCACACCCGCTGGTGGCACGCCTTCTACCCGAAGAGCTTCGTCTCGTTCCCCGACCAGCGGCTGCAGAGCTTCCACTGGATCCAGCTCTACAAGGTCGCCTCCGCCAGCCGTGCGGGCGGCCCCGTCATGGCCACCTCCGGCCCGTGGCTGGAGCCCACTCCCTGGCCCGCCGTGTGGTGGAACCTCAACGTCCAGCTGGAGTACTGGCTGATCCACGGCTCCAACCACCCGGAACTCGACGCGCTCGCCACCACCTTGCGGCAGAACCAGGAACAGCTGATCGCCAACGTGCCCGCCGCCTACCGCGCGGACAGCTCCGGCATCGGCCGCAGCTCCGACATGTTCGCCAACCGGGAGGTGGGCCGGCCGGGCACCGGCGCCGAGACCGGCGACCTCACCTGGGCGCTGCACAACGTGTGGCTGTCCTACCGGCACTCCATGGACAAGGCCCTCTTACGCGACACGATCTACCCGGTGCTGCGCCGCGCGATCGCCTACTACCTGCACTTCCTCACCCCGGGCAGCGACGGCAGACTGCACCTGCCGAGCACGCTCTCGCCCGAGTACCCCGTCGTGCCGCCCCAGGACACCAACTACGACCTGGCGCTCATCCGCTGGGGCTGCCAGACGCTCATCGAGTCCGCCGAACTCCTCGGAGTCGACGACGAGTCGATCCCACGCTGGCAGGAGGTGCTGGCCAAACTCACGCCGTACCCGGTCGACGACAACGGCTTCATGATCGGCGCCGACACCCCGTACGCGCAGTCCCACCGGCACTACTCGCACCTGCTGATGGTGTACCCGCTGTACCTCGTCAACTGGGACCAGCCCGAGAACCGCGACCTGATCACGAAGTCGGTCGTCCGCTGGCACGCGCTGACCGGCGCCCACCGGGGCTACAGCTACACCGGGGCCGCCTCGCTGTACGCGATGACCGGTGACGGCGACACCGCGATCACGTATCTGCGGAAGTTCTTCGACCCCACCACCCGCTATCCCTGCCAGGCCAACACGCACTACACCGAGGCCGGTCCGGTCATCGAGACGCCGCTGTCCGCCTCGCAGTCCCTGCACGACATGTTCTGCCAGAGCTGGGGCGGCGTCATCCGCGTCTTCCCGGCCGTCCCGTCCGCCTGGGCGGACGTCACCCTGCACGACTTCCGCACCCAGGGCGCCTTCCTGGTCAGCGCCGTGCGCGAGGCGGGGACGACCCGGTTCGTCCGGATCAGGAGCCTGGCCGGCGAACCGCTCAAGGTGCGGCACGGGATCGGCGGCCGGCTCACCGTGCTCCTCGACGACGGCAGCCCGGCCCGTACCCGCGACCTGGGCGACGGCGTGCTCTTCGTCGACCTGCCCCGGGACCGCGAGGTGCTGATCCACTCCGGCTCCCGCCCCGACCTCGTCATCGCGCCCGTCGCCGTCGGCGAACCGGGGGCGGCCTGGGGACTGCCGTAACGACCGTCCGCCCGGACCCACGACAGGGAAGATTCTCATGGCTTTTCCGATCAGAACCGCGGTCGCCACGCTCTGCGCCGGGCTGGTGGCCACCCTCCTCACGACCGTACCCGCGCGGGCCGAACAGGACCTGGGCTCCCCCGGCCGCGTCTGGACCGTCTCGGCGGCGGCACACGCCCCCCGGGCGCGGATATCCCTGGACGACACCACCGGCACGCTCAGCCTCGCGGTGTCCCGCGACGGCCGTACGGTCATCGAACCGTCGCCCGTCGGCATCGTCACCGAACAGGCCGACCTCTCCAAGGACTTACGCTTCCTGCGCCGCAAGGACCGGCTGGTCGACGAGCGGTACCGGACGAAGTCCGGCAAACGCGTGGACCGCCGGGTGCGCATGAACGAGACCCGGCTGTCGTTCGCCACCGCCGCCGGCGCCCGGCTCGACCTCGTCGTCCGCGCCTCCGCCGACGGCGTCGCCTACCGGTACGTCCTGCCCGCCGGGCAAGGGGATGTGCTCGGCGAGACCTCCGCCTTCAACCTGCCGCCGGACGCGGGGGCCTGGCTCAGCACCTATCGGGTCGACAACGAGGGCCAGTTCGCCCCGTACACCGCCGCCACCGCCCCCACCAACGCCTATTCGCCCCAGGCACTCTTCTCCACCCCCGGCGGCTACACCCTCCTCGCCGAGTCCGACCTCACCGGCAGCTACTCGGGGGCCCGGCTCGCCCACACGCAGGGCACCGGCACCTACCGCATCCAGCTCGCCGACGAGCGCGTCGACGCCGACGGCCCCCTCGCCACCTCGTGGCGGGCCATGGTCACCGGCGACCTCGCCACCGTCACCCGGTCCACCTTCACCGACGACCTCGCCCCGGCGTCCAAGGTCGCCGACCGCTCCTGGATCCGGCCCGGCACCGTGCTGTGGACCTGGCTCGCCGGCGGACGGGCGGCGGGGCAGAGCCTGGCGGCGCAGAAGGCGTACGTCGACTACGCCGCCGAGCGGGGCTGGCCCTACGAGGCCGTCGACTCGGGCTGGTACTTCAAGAAGGACGAGTGGGACGTCACCGACCCCGACTGGCAGACCACCAGCTGGATGCCGGAACTCGTCGCGTACGCGCGCGCCAAGGGCGTCGGGATCATCGTCTGGATCCACCAGCGCGACCTCGACACCCCCGAGGAACGTGCCCAGTGGCTGCCCACCCTGGAGCGGTGGGGCGTCAAGGGCGTCAAGATCGACTTCATGAACTCCGAGGCGCAGTCCATGCTCCGCTGGTACGACGCCATCCTCCCGGAGACCGCCGCGCACCACCTCATGGTCGACTTCCACGGCTCCACGATCCCCAAGGGCATCCAGCGCACCTGGCCGCAGGTGATGACGCTGGAGGGCGTCGGCGGCGAGGAGAAGCGCACCAACACCGCCGCCCACCTCACGACCCTGCCCTTCACCCGCAACGTCATCGGGTCGATGGACTTCACCCCCGGCGCTTTCCAGCGCGTCGGCCTGCGCCCGAACTCCGACGCGGCCGAGGTCGGGCTCACCGTCGCCTACGAGTCGGGGCTGCAGATGTTCGCGGGCACCCCCGAGTCGTACGACGCCCGGCCGCCGGCCCGGGCCTTCATGGACCAGGTCCCCGCGGCCTGGGACGACACCCGGCTGCTCGCCGGACAGCCCGGCCAGGAGGCGGTGCTCGCCCGCCGCAGCGGCGACCGCTGGTTCGTGGGCGGGGTGTTCGCGGGCGCGGCCCGCACGGCCGAGGTCCCGCTGTCGCTCGGGACGGGACGGTGGCTGGTCGAGACGATCCGGGACGGTGCCGACGGACTCGTCCAGGACCGGCAGGTGCTGCACGGCGGTGACACGCTGAGCGTCGACGTCGTCGCGGGCGGCGGTTTCGCCGCCCTCGCCTGCCCCTGGCGGCCGGGCGTCACCACCTGCTACCGCTGACACCCCGCCCTTCCCCGGCCGGATGGCCCCGGCGTGCGCGGCGGGGCCACCCGGTGGAGGCTGTGGAGCATGCAGCGCAAGGGCGCGCGGGCGCGCGGTGGCGGCGCGGAGCAGGATGTGGAGGCGGTTCTCGACCGGCTCTACACCACCCCGCCGTCCGACTTCGTCGCGCGCCGGGAGGAACTGGCGGCGGCCGCCAGGACGGCTGGCCGCGGCGACGACGCCCGCCGGATCCACGAGGCCCACCGCCCCACCCTCGCGGCCTGGGCCGCGAACCTGCTCCTGCGCTCACGGCCACGGGAGAGCCGACAGTTCCTGGAGCTGGGGCAGGCGCTGCGCGAGGCCCACCGGGACCTGGACTCCGCCGGCGTCAAGGAACTGTCCGCGCAGCGGCGCCGTATCGTCGCCGCCCTCTCCCGGCAGGCTGCGGAGCTCGCGCTCGACGCCGGACACCGGCTGTCGGACACGGTGCTGGGTGACGTCACCGCCACCCTGCAGGCCGTGCTCGCCGACCCGGAGGCCGCCGACCGGTGGGCCACCGGTCGCCTGGACAGTGCCCTCGCCCCGCCGTCGGGCTTCCCGTCCGGCATCGCCTCCGAGGGCGCGGCCCGGAGCCGGACACCCTCCTCGGCAGCCTCCGCGCCGCCCGCACGGCCCCCTCAGGAGGACGGGCTCGCCCGGCGGCGGGAGGAACGGCTCGGCCGGGCCCGCCGAGCGGCCGAGGCCGCCACCCGGGAACTCGGAGACCGTCGCGCCGAACACGCCGACGCGGAGACGTCCGTACAGCAGGCCCGGGACCGCAGGAGCCGTGCTCAGCAGGAGGTGGACGAGGCCGAGCGGCGGCTGCGGGAGGCACGCGAGGCACTCCGGCAGGCCGCCCGGGAAGAGCAGCCGGCCGAGGAGCGGTACCGCGCCGCCGCCGACGCGCTCGCCCGCGCCGAGCGGGACGCCCGGCAGGCCGCTCGGGAGGTGGAACGGCTGGAGCGGACGCCTGCGAGATAGCCGGGCCCCGGTGCGCCGCGCCGGACGCCCTGGAAGGCAGGATGGGGACATGAGCGTAGTCAAGATCAACGTACTGGCCGTCCCGGCCGCGCAGCGGGAGACCCTCGAGAAGCGGTTCGCCGCGCGAGCGCACGCCGTCGAGGACTCGGACGGCTTCGAGTGGTTCGAGCTGCTCCGCCCGGTCGAGGGCACCGACACCTACCTCGTGTACACGCGCTGGCGTGACGAGGAGTCGTTCCAGGCCTGGCTCGAGGGCCCGATGCGGGCGGCGCACCGGGGCGGCGGGGAGGGCGAGCAGCCCAAGCCCGCGGCTTCGGCCTCCACCCTCTGGTCCTTCGAGGTGGTGCAGCAGGCCGGCCCGAAGGGCGAGTGACGCGCCCGGTGGCGGGGGGACGCGGTGGCGTCCGCCCGCCGGTGGCCGTCACCGGACGGCTCGGCACAGCCCTGGAGTCGCGGGACCGCCCCGAACCGGTCCCGCCCCGAGGAGTACGTCGAGGAGTTCGACCGACGTCTTCCTCGAGGCGGGAGCAGCTCACTTCCGCATCGCTCAGGGCCTATTTGACGTAGACGAGCCCGTCAGTGGTGATGGTGGGACGGCCGGCGGTGCCCACCACGACGATCTTGACGGTGTGCTTGGCGCTGCCGGACCAGGTCCTCGTCCAGATCGCCTGGCGGTACGACGTCGTGGACGACTTCAGGTCGACGGTCGCGACCTTGCTGCCGTCGACGTAGACGTACGCCTGGCCCGAGGTGGCGGCGCGGGAGACCACCCAGGCGGCCGAGCGGCCGGTGAAGGTCCAGGTGAGGCTCGCGCCCTTGGTGCCGCTGGAGTACGACGTGCCACCGAGGTAGCTGGTCGAGGAACGGGTGGTCCAGCTGCCCGACTTCACCGCGGAGGTCTCCTGCAGGATCACCGGGGTGTAGGAGGGCGAGGAGGTGGTGTAGTTGCCGGCGTAGTCGTAGGCCCGCATCGACCAGGTGGTGGCGGTGCCGGGCTTGGCGGTGCGGTTGGAGCCGGTGGTGGTCGGGCCGAAGGTGGCCGTCGTGGGCGCCAGCAGCTTCACCTCGTGCAGGGCCTTGTCGTCGGCGGCCTTCCAGCCCAGGGCGACCGGGACGGCGGTGGTGCTGACGGTGCCGGTGCGCAGGGACAGCTTCGGGACCGTGGTGAAGGTCGGCGCCGTGGTGTCCGAGACGACGGTGAGCGCGGCGCTGGTCGTGGTCTTGCCGGACTGGTGAACGGCGCGTAGGGCGACGGTGTGGCTGCCGGCGGCCAGGGTCGCGCTCGCGGAGGTGGCGGTGCCGGAGGCGGTGGTCACGGTCTTGCCGTCGACCAGCAGTTCGACCTTGGAGATGAGTGAGCCGGGCGTGGTGGTCGTCCAGTGCAGGGTGACGGCGCCCTTGGTGTAGTACGTCGAGCCGGACAGACCCGCGCCGCCGACCGAGGTGACCTTCAGCCCCTGCACCGGACCGGCCGCCCAGGCGCGGACGGTGGGCAACTGGGCGTAGAGGGAGCTGCCGGGGCACTGCGTGTTGTAGCCGTCGCGGTGGCCGGAGATGCGCTGGAAGGTGTATTTCACGCCGGCGGTGAAGCTGGTGCCGAAGTAGTTCTTCTGGGTGGCGCCCGAGGTGAGCTCCACCGTGCCGGCCGGGTCGGCGCCGTACTGGCCGAGCTTCCAGGCCGCCACGCGCGCGATGGAGGCCAGCGCGGCGCTGGAGGCGCTGGTGGAGGTGTAGTCGCCGAGCACCGCGATGCCCGTGGACTCCCGGTTCCAGCCGTAGGTGTGGGCGCCCAGCACCGGCAGGCCGACGCCGCCCTTGCGACCCTCGAAGATGGTGCCGCACTTGTCGACCAGGAAGTTGTAGCCGATGTCCTTCCAGCCGTCGACCTGTACGTGGTACGCGTAGATGCCGCGCACGATCGACGCCGAGTCGGCGCAGGAGTAGTCGTTGGCCCCGTCGGTGTGGTGCACGAAGACGGCCTTGACGTCGGCGTTGTACTCCGGCGCGTCGGGGCTGATCGACTCGTCGGCGCCCCAGCCGGCCCGCGAGGTGATCGGCGGTTCGGGCACGGTGGACGGCGGTGCCGTGGGCGCGGTCGGCGAAGGGCTCGCGGAGGTGCTCGGTGAGGAGGACGGCGTTGCCGAGCCGCTCGGCGTGGCCGAGCCGCTCGGCGTGGCCGAGGCCGTGGTGTTTGTCGGAGCCGGGGACCCGGTGGTCTGGCCGTCCGTGGGGGTCGCCGTGACGCTGTCGGTCGGTGCGGCGGACTCGGTGGACGAGGCGGAGGGGCTCTCGTCGGTGACGTACGCGGCCGGCTCCGTCCCGGAACCGTCGGCCTTCGCCTCGGCGTCGGTGACCACACCCGGGTCGACCAGGTTGACCTGGAGTCCCTTGGGCAGCGAGTCGGCCGTGGTGCCGTTCTTGCGGACGACCCGCACCTCGACGCCGTCGGACGGGCCGACCCACAGCGGCTCGGACGCGCCACGCACCTCGGGACCGGGATGGTCCAGCGGGTCCACGTCCAGTTCCAGGTCGTGCCAGGTGCTCCAGTCGCCGCTCTCCATGCTGCGGGTGCGTACCTGCGCGGTGCCGTCGAGCCGCTTGACCGCACCCGTCCAGGAGACGCCGAGCAGCGAGAACTGCTCGGTGTCCGTGCGCGGCAGATCCCGTCTGTCGCCCGCGGTGCCCTTCAGCGCCAGGTCGTAGACCTTCACCGGCCGCTTGGGCCGGCCCTCGGCGCCGGAGTGGGCGGAAGGACTGGCGACGGCGTACGTCACCACGCCCCCGCCGCCCAGGACCACCGCACCGAGCGTCAGCCACGCCCGTCGTTTCAGGCTCAACGGTCTGTACGCATGCGACGAACGACGACTCACGTCGTATCCACCCCCACAGAAGGCCGAGAAAAGGCCGCAGAAGAAAGCAACGAAGGGCACACCCGTCACACAGGTGACCCGCGGAGTCCAGCGCGGCGGGACCGACGAACATCACAGGAGAACCGGGCCACGTGACGCACATCACTGACCGTCAGGAGGGCCGGGAATTCGGCGAACGTTGTCCGCGGCACTGGAGCCAGGGCGACCACATCGACCGCGGCATGGGCCCGGGCGTCACTCGCGGCGGCGCAGTCGCCGCCCTCCCGTGGGACACGACCCGTTCGGGCGCCGAGGGAGGGACGGACATGGCCGCCCATCACGACCGAAGCGCAGACGCTCCGTTACGCCGACCGGGGACGCGGCGAGCCTGGCCCGCCCGGCGGGAAACGCCTGCTCAGGGCGCTTCACCCTGCTGAATGTCGGCCGGCGTGGGCGAAGAGCATGGGAGTCCCCTGGTTCCGCGCCGCGCTTATCCAACAGTCGATGTCTAATGGGCGAAGGCTACGCAAAAGGGGGCCTGTATGATCAAAGTGACGGTGATCGTTCCGGTCTACAACGCCGGATCCTTCATAGACGAGTGTGCGCCCTCGCTCCTGGGCCAGAGCCTGGGGCCCGGCGCCTACGAGGTTCTGTACGTCGACGACGGCTCCACGGACGACTCGGCCCGGCGTCTCAAACAGCTTGCCGCCGACCACTCGCACGTACGCGTCCACCACCAGGAGAATTCCGGCTGGCCGGGCAGACCGCGCAATGTCGGCGTGCGGCTGGCGCAGGGCGAGTACGTCCAGTTCGTCGACCAGGACGACAAGCTCGCCCCCGAGGCGCTGGAGCGAATGCTGAGGCTCGCCGAACGCAACCGCGCCGACATCGTCCTGGGCAAGGTGTTCGGCACGATGGCCGGGCCGAGCAACGTCTTCAAACGCAGCGTCGACCGGTGTACGGCCGCCGACGCCCGGCTCTTCGAGAGCCTGACACCGCACAAGATGTTCCGCCGCGACTTCCTCCTCGATCACGGCATCGTCTTCCCCGAGGGGCGGGTCCGGTTGGAGGACCAGGTCTTCATGGCTCGCGCCTACGTCCGGGCCCGGACGGTCTCGATCGTCGGCGACTACCCCTGCTACGAGTGGAACCGGAGGGAGGACGGCGGCAACAACAGCAGCGCGGCCGCCTCCCCCGAGGAGTACTACCGACACGTGCGCAACGTCATCGACGCAGTCAAGGAGGGCACCGAGCCCGGCGACCTCCAGGACCACCTCCTGCGCCGCACCTACCGCGTCGAGGTCCTGCGCCCCGTCACCGAACCACGCGTCCTGCAGCGCAAGGGCGCCGCGCTGGAACGGTACTTCGGTGCCGTCCGCGACCTCGCCCGCGAATGCTTCCCGCCGGGTGTCCGCGAGGGCCTGCCGCCCATCACCCGGCTGCGGGCCACCCTCCTCGAGGCCGGGCGCCTGGACTCGCTGGTCGAACTCGCCTCCCGCACCGCGAACATCAGGCCGCACGTCAGCGTCGACGGCATTCACTGGCACAACGGCGCGCTCACCGTCACCACCACCGTCGGCATGCTCCGACCCGACGGCCAACCGCTCACGGTCGTGGAGCGGCACGGAAGGCTGCTGCTCGACCCCGAACTCCTCGACGGCATCCCGGGCGCTGAGAACTTCGAGGCCGGCGACCCGTTCGGCTACGCCTACGGGGAGCTGCTCGTCCACGACACCGGTCGCGACCTGTGGTGGTATCCGGACGCGGACGTCGAACTCGCCCCGCGCAGCGAGCCACTCACCGGCGGCCGCCACCGCATCGTAGTCTCCGGCGAAACCCGCATCGACCCGCTGACCCTCGCCGGCGGGCACCCGATGGAGCCCGGTATCCACCAGGTGTGGGGCTCCGCCCAGCTCCTCGGCGTGGGCCGCCGCGCGCGCCTCGCCATGCCCCGCGAACTGCGCCGCCCCCTACGCGCCGCCGTCGTCGGCGACCCGGCCCGCGTCGTCGTACCGGGCTGGAGCGGCCCCGGCGGGCAACTCCGCCTGGACGTCGGCACCCTGGGCAAGGACAGCGTCTCCCGACGCCTGATGCTGCGCGCCGCCGCCGACCCGCGCCTGCGCACCGGCGCCCACGCGCTGCTGCGTCGCCTGCCCTACGGGCCCGGCCGCCGGGCGATCCGCGGGGCCGCCGCCCGCGTCGACCGCTGGACGAGGAGCTGAGCCCCGGATCGTTGATCCCGCGGCCGGAGTGCGGTCGGTCCGCTGTGCGGACACGTCACCGGCACCGGTGGATCGGTCGACTGGTCGGCGACGAGGGACGGTTGCGGGGCGTGCAGACAGCTCTCCGTCACCACGACGAGTCGGAGCTGCGCCCCGGCGAGTCACGCCGCCTCACCGTGCGGGCCGCCTGGTTGGTCGACGATCGGCTGATCCCATCCACGACCACAACGAGCTTGGACCGGCGGAGATGATGTGCAGGCCGCCAGCCACGTGCATGGCGAGCGCGAAGGAACCAGCCAGCGGTACGAGCGGCGCCGCGGCCGGCCGGGACGGCAGGCCGCGGGCACGGCGCACGCGGTGCACAGTGCCCCGGACAGCGCCAGGTCCGCTCGCTGCTGCGCGGCGTCGCCGACGACGTCCGGGGGCGGGGCGGTGTGATCCTCAGTCGTCGATTGCGCGCAGGGGGTCGTCGAGGAGGCTGGTGGCCAGCCACTGTTCGACGGCGCCGATGTGAACGGTCGCGGCGGAGGCCGCCAGCAGGGCATCGCGTGCCTGGAGCGCTCGGAGGATCTCCTCGTGGTCCTGGTGGGCGCTGTCGAGGGCACGACGGGTCCGGCTGCCTCGGACGATGCGCACCCTCTGGGTACGGGTGGACAGGACCTGCAGAAGCATGGAGAGCACCGGGTTGCCGACCGCTTCGACGATCCTGAGGTGGAAGGCGATGTCGTGGGCGACGAACTCCTCGACCGTGGCGGCGGAGCGGCACCGGTCGAGGATGTCGCGGAGTTCCTCGAGGTCGTGCGGCTGCAGCAGGGCCGCGGCCAGTCCGGTCGCCTGCGGTTCGAGCAGTCGTCGTACCTGGAGCAGTTGCAGAGCCGTGCGCCCCTGGGAGACGTCGGCGGCGAAGGAGAGGCTCTCCAACAGGAGATGGGGCTCCAGGCTGGAGACGTAGGTGCCGTCGCCCTGCCGGGTGACCAGGATCCGCATGGCGGTCAGCGCCCGGACCGCCTCCCGCAACGAGCTGCGGGACAGGCCGAGCTGGCCGGCGAGGACGTCCTCCTTGGGCAGGCGGGCGCCGGGCGGGAGTTCCCCGGCGACGATCATCGCCTTGATCTTGTCCATCGCCTCGTCCGTCAGTGCCACGAGGGTGCCTCTCTGTGCAGGGTGCGTGGGGCCGTGGCGCTCCGCCCGGCCCGCCTCCGGGCGCCCGGGCGGTGACGTGCGCGAGCCGGCGTCTACTCCTGCTTCTCGCCGGAGGCGAAGCGGGAGATGATCAGGGCGACGATGATGATGGCGCCGTTGAGGAACTGGTTCCACAGGGGCGGTACGCCCGCCAGCGTCATGACGTTGACGACGAGCTGGAGCGTCAGCACACCCGTCAGGGCCCCGAACACCGAGCCCTTGCCGCCGTTGAGGCTGACCCCGCCGATGACGGTCGCGGCGAAGACCTGGAAGATCCAGCCGCTGCCCTGGGTGGCGGAGATGGAGCCGTAGTGTCCGCTGTAGAGGATCCCGGCGAACGCGGCGAGCAGGCTGCCGATGATCAGGACGGTCCACACGATCCGGTCGACGCGGATGCCCGCGGTGCGGGCCGCCTCGGCGTTGCCGCCGATCGCGTACAGCGCCCGGCCGTGCCGGAGCCACGCCAGCGCGCTGCCGCCCGCCGCGAAGAGCAGCGCGCAGATCCAGATGGCGGCCGGGGCCCCCAGCCACGAGGCCTTGCCCAGGTAGGTGAAGGAGGACGGCAGCTCCACGATGGACTGGCCCTCGGAGAGGGCGACCTGGAGTCCGCGCAGCATGGTCAGGCCGCCGAGGGTGACGATGAACCCGTTGAGGCGCAGCTTGAGGATGAGGAAGCCGTTGAAGGCGCCGATCGCCACGCCGACCAGCAGACAGAGGGGGATCGCCGTCCACTCGGGAAACAGCCCGAGGCCGTTGAACCGACCGCCGCTGGTGGGCAGCACCAGCCAGACGGCGATGACGGGCGCCACGCCGATGGTGGATTCCAGGGACAGGTCCATCCGTCCGCAGATGAGGATGAAGGTGGTGGCGAGGACGAGCAGGCTCAGCTCAGTGGACTGCTGGGCGACGCCGATGAGGTTGTCGGCGGTGAGGAAGGCCGGCGAGACGATGAACCCGATCAGCATCAGGACGAGGATCGCCGGGACCAGGGACAGTTCACGGAAGCGTCCGAGGTCGATCCGCCGGCGGGCGGTGTCCGCGGCGGCCGGCTCCGCCGCGTTCGCTGCGGGCTCGGTGAGATCTGTGGTGGCGGACATGACTACCTTCCGTGCTCGTCGGTGCCGGATGCTGTGGATGCGGTGGTGGCGCCGACGCCCTCCACGGCGGCGACGAGGTGGTCGTCCTGCCAGCCGCGGTCGAACTCGGCGACCACCCGCCCGTGGAACATGACGACGACCCGGTCACAGACCTTCAGGTCGTCGAGTTCGTCGGAGACGATCAGCGCGGCCTTGCCCCCGTCGGCGACCTGCCGGATCCTCGCGAGCAGGAACTCCTTGGACTTGATGTCCACGCCGTTGGTGGGGCGGATGGCCACCAGGACGTGCGGGTCGGTGGCCAGGGCGCGGGCGACGACGACTTTCTGCTGGTTGCCGCCCGAGAGGGCGGAGACCGGGGTGGCGGCACCCGGGGTCTTGATGTCGAGGTCCCGGATCATGCGCCCGGCGAACGCCCTGGTGCGGGCGGGCAGCACCGTGCCGAAGGGGCCGAGCTGGTCGGTGACGGTGAGCGTCGCGTTCTCCGCGACACTGCGGCTGTTGACCAGCCCCTGGAGGTGGCGGTCCTCGGGGACGAAACCGACCCCGGCGGCGAGGGCGGACGGCACACTGCCGCTGCGCACGCTTCTGCCACCGACCGTGATCCGGCCCTCCTTGGCGCGGTGCAGGCCGGCGATCGCCTCACCCACCTGCACATTGCCGCTGGCGGTCGCGCCGGCGAGCCCGACGACCTCCCCGGAGCGGACCGAGAGGGAGATGTCCTCGCAGACGCCGGGAAGCGTCAGGGCGTCGATCGCCAGCAGTTCCGGGGCACCGGCCCGCGCGGCCGGAGACGGGCCGACGGTGGCTGCGCCCGCGCCGGCGGACTCGCCGGTCATGGCCTCCACCAGCGCCTGGTGGCCGAGTTCGGCCACGGGGGCGGTGAGGATGTGGGCGGCATCGCGGTAGACGGTGACCGTGGTGCACAGGTCGTACACCTCTTGCAGGTGGTGGGAGATGAAGAGGAAGGCGACCCCCTGACGCTGGAGGTCGCGGAGCTTGTCGAAGAGGCGGCCGATGCCGCGGGCGTCGAGCTTCGCGGTCGGCTCGTCGAGGATGATGAAGCGGGCGCCGAAGGACAGCGCCCGGGCGATCTCGACGAACTGCCGCTGCTCGACGGTGAGATCCTTGGCCCGCGCGGCGGGGTCGACGGCCACGCCGTACTCGGCGAGCAACTCCTCGGCGCGAATCCGGAGTTGCTTCCAGCGGATGGGCTGCACCGCCCCGGCGCTCTGCCGGTTCAGGAAGAGGTTCTCGGCGACGGTCAGCTCACCGATGATCGTGGAGCGCTGGTAGACGCAGGCGACGCGGGAGCGCCAGGCGTCGATGTCGCCGACGGCGGGCGCCGGTTCGCCGGAGAAGCGCAGGGTGCCGGTGTCGGGCTGCTGGAGGCCGGTGAGGATGGACACGAGCGTCGACTTTCCGGCGCCGTTGCGTCCGACCAGGGCGTGCGACTCGCCGGGGGCGACGGTGATGCGGGCGTCGCGCAGCGCGACGGTCGCGCCGAATCGCTTGCTGATGCCGGTCGCCTCGGCCACCGGGGCCGGGGTGCCGGGGCCGGCCGCCGGGGCGGTCGCGGTGTCCGCCATGGTGGATACCGTCCTTCGTCTACGAATGCCGGGGCCGGGTCGCTCGGAAACGGAGCCCGGCGTGGGGGGCTGGTGCGGTGTCGAGGGGCGGGGCCTGCCCGCCCCTCGACGCGGCGGGCGGGAGCCGCCGCCCATCAGCCGACGTTGTTGCCCCACAGCGCCTTGTCCTCCACGTTGTCCTTGGTGACCAGCGGGGCGGGCAGCTGGTCCTCGAGACCGTTGGGGATCTTGATGATCGTGGAGTCGTGGTCGGTCGCACCCGGCTTGAAGGTCTTGCCCGCGGCCGCGGCCTCGGCGTAGTAGAGGGCGTACTTGGCGTAGAGGTCGGCGGGCTGGGAGATCGTGGCGTCGATCTGGCCCTTGCGGATGGCGTCGAACTCCTGCGGGATGCCGTCGTTGGAGACGATCGTGATGTGGCCCTTCTGACCCGCCGGCTTGAGCAGCTTCTTCTGCTCCAGCAGAGCCAGGGTCGGCTGCAGGAAGACACCGCCGGCCTGCATGTAGATGCCGTTCAGGTCCGGGTGCTGGGCGAGCAGGCTCTGCAGCTTGGCGGAGGCCACGTCGCCCTTCCAGTCGGTGGGCAGCTCGAAGACCTTGATCTTCGGGAACTTCTCCTTCATACAGGCGGCGAAGGCCTCGGAGCGGTCGCGCCCGTTGATGGAGTCCAGGGCGCCCTGGAATTCGGCGACCTTGCCCTCGCCGCCCAGCTGCTTGCCGAGGTACTCGCAGGCCTGGGTACCGTAGGCCCGGTTGTCGGCCCGGACCACCATGTAGACGTCGCCCTTGTCGGGTCTGGTGTCGACGCTGACCACGGGGATCTTCTTGGACGCCAGGGTGTCGAGGGTGGAGGCGATGGCGCCGGTGTCCTGAGGGGCCATGACCACGGCCTTGGCACCGGTGTTCTGGAACACCTGTACGTTCGCGACCAGCTTGGTGACGTCGTTCTGCGAGTTGCTCAGCGGCAGCGCGTTGACGCCGTCGGACTTGATGTCCTTCTTCAGGTACTGGGCGTAGGAGTTCCAGAAGTCGGAGTCGGAACGCGGCAGGTCGATTCCGATGGCCGGCTTGTCACCGCCGGAGCCGGCCGAGTCGGTGCTTTCGCGGTTGCACGCGGTGGCGAGCGACAGCGCCGCGAGGACGGCGGTGACGGCTGCGGCGGTGGAGCGGGTGCGAGCGAGCTTCATGGCCGTGTTCTCTCTTCAGGCAGGGCGGAGGGCCGCCGGGGCGACGGTGGAGGGTGGCGTACTCGCCTGCGGGGAAGGACGAGGCCGCCGGCCGGACATGGGACGGTCCGGCGCAGGGCAGGTGCGGACCGCGCCCGACGGGGGCGTGAGTGGAGGTCAGCCGGTGTGCGAGGCATGGCGGCCGGACGGCCGTACGGGGCGCGCCAGTTGCGTGCACCGGGGGCGGATCATTCCTCGGATGTATCTCGGACGTCGAGGACGTTACGACGGCGTTGCCGACGTTGGCAAGAGTCAGTCCCCCATCGATTGCAAGTACCGGGCCACGGGACTTCACAAGACCGTCCAAGACACCTGGGTCCACCTGCCACACCGCTCCTCACCTGCACTTTTCTCAACCTCTGGGATGCGGGGCACGGGCTGACACCGGCTCACGATTCGGCAACGGCACCGTCCGGAGCGCTGGACGGCGGCACCGGCAGGACTCGTGAGGCGGGGCTCCTCGGCCGTGGACTCGCGGAGATCCGCCAGGCGCGCCTTACCTCCAGGGAGGTCCGGCCCGCGAGGGCGTCGGGTATTCATCGGAGGAACGAGTCGCGCCCGCTTGCCCCGTCCGGGGACGGTTCCGAAAATTGCCCATGCGCGCGGTGGGAACCATCGACCCTCGTCAAATACATCCGAGGTATCCGTTGTCCAGCCACCCTTCCTGCGTCTACAGTCACCGTGCCGCCATACCTCCGATGACTGACGGAGCTACCCAGTGACACTGCTACGAGTCGGCGCCCCCGGTGAGGAGCGGCCCGCCGTCCGTACCGAGGACGGCAGACTGCGGGACTTGTCGGGGGCCCAGGGCATCGACGGCGCCTTCCTCGCCGCGGACGGTGTCGACCGGGCCCGTGCGGCGGTCGCGGCAGGGGAGCCGGCCGAACTGGACGCGGACGGCCTGCGGATCGGCGCACCTCTCGCCCGCCCCGGCGAGATCGTCTGCATCGGGTTGAACCACCGCGACCACGCCGCCGAGACCGGTGCGCCGGTCCCCGCCCGTCCGGTGGTGTTCATGAAGGACCCGGGCCCGGTCGTCGGCCCGTACGACGAGGTGCTGATCCCCCGAGGCTCGGTCAAGACCGACTGGGAGGTCGAGCTGGCGGTCGTCGTCGGACGGCGGGCCCGCCACCTCGACGGGCCCGTGGTCCTGGAGCCCGGCGACGTGATCAACACCGGAACGCCCGCGGGCGTCGCCCTCGGCCTTCCCGGCACCCCCTATCTGCGTCCCGGCGACACGGTCGAGCTCTCCGTCGACGGGCTCGGCGGACAGCGCCAGACCTTCGGCCAAGCGTGAAAGGCACTCCTTTGACTGCAACCTCCGCCCGGATCACCGCGGTCGACACGTTCGACGTCCGCTTCCCGACCTCGCGGGAGCTGGACGGGTCCGACGCGATGAACCCGGACCCCGACTACTCGGCCGCCTACGTGGTGCTGCGCACGGACGCCGGCGACGGGCTGGAAGGCCACGGCTTCACCTTCACCATCGGACGCGGCAACGATGTCCAGGTCGCCGCGATCGGGGCGCTGAGGCCCCATGTCGTGGGCCGTTCCGTCGAGGAGCTGTGTGCCGACCCGGGCTCACTCAGCCGCGATCTGATCGGGGACAGCCAACTGCGCTGGCTCGGCCCCGAGAAGGGCGTGATGCACATGGCCGTCGGCGCCGTCGTCAACGCCGCCTGGGACCTGGCCGCCAAGCGCGCCGGACAGCCCCTGTGGCGGCTGCTCGCCCACGCCGACCCCGAGTGGCTGGTCTCCCAGGTCGACTTCCGCTACATCGCCGACGTCCTGACCCCCGCGGACGCCCTCCGACTGCTGCGCGAGGGCCGCACCGGGCTCGCGGAGCGCGAGGTGCGCCTGCTGGAGCGCGGCTACCCCGGCTACACCACCTCGCCCGGCTGGCTGGGCTACTCCGACGACAAACTCACCCGGCTGGCCAAGCAGGCCGTCGCCGACGGCTTCACCCAGATCAAGCTCAAGGTCGGCGCCGACCTCGCCGACGACATCCGACGGCTGCGCACCGCCCGCGAGGCCGTCGGCGGTGCGATCCGCATCGCCATCGACGCCAACCAGCGGTGGAACGTGGACGAGGCGATCGACTGGACCAACACGCTCGCCGAGTTCGACCCGTACTGGATCGAGGAGCCCACCAGCCCCGACGACGTCCTCGGTCACGCCGCCGTCCGCCGGGGCGTCGCCCCCGTGAAGGTCGCCACCGGCGAACACGTGCAGAACCGCATCGTCTTCAAGCAACTCCTCCAGGCCGGCGCCATCGACGTGCTCCAGATCGACGCGGCCCGGGTGGGAGGGGTCAACGAGAACCTGGCGATCCTGCTGCTCGCCGCGAAGTTCGGGGTGCCGGTGTGCCCGCACGCCGGCGGAGTGGGCCTGTGCGAGCTGGTGCAGCACCTGTCGATGTTCGACTACCTGGCCCTCTCCGGCACCACCGAGAACCGCGTCATCGAGTACGTCGACCACCTGCACCAGCACTTCACCGCACCCGTGGTGATCCGCGACGGCCATTACACCGCGCCGCTCGCCCCCGGCTTCTCCGCCACCGTGCGGGAGGAGTCCCTCGCCGAATACCGCTACCCCGACGGGACGTTCTGGGTCGCCGACCGCGCCGGGCAGGAGAACCCCGCATGACCCGTCCCAGCGGGCCCGGGGCCGTCGTCACCGGAGGTGCCGCCGGCCCCGGACTCGTCACGGCCCGCGATCCGGCCGCGCGGGGCGCCGCGGCGGCCGTGCTCGACCTCGAACCGTCGATCACACCGCCGTCACGAGCGTCCTGACCGGCGCCCGGTCGGCCGCGGTCACCGGGCACTGGGCCCTACCCGCCGCCCGACAGGATCCGCAGTGCCGACGTCACGGTGTCGGCCATCGCCCGGCGCGCGGTGGTGAGGGCCGGCCGGGGGTCCACCGCGGTGGGCGCCGCGGCGAGTGTGTCGCGGACCGCGCCGGTGAAGGCGGCGTTCAGTGCCGTACCGATGTTGACCTTGACCATGCCGGCCGCCACCGCCTGCCGGAGCTCCACGTCGGGTACGCCCGTCGAGCCGTGCAGCACCAGCGGCACGGGGACCGCCTTCGCGAGGCGGGCGATGAGACCGTGGTCCAGCCTGGCGGTGCGCGTGGTCATCGCGTGGGAGCTGCCGACCGCGACGGCCAGTGCGTCGACCCCGGTGGCGGAGACGAAGTCGCGTGCCTCATCGGGGTCGGTACGGGCAGAGGGCGCGTGCACTCCGTCCTTGCCGCCGATCTCGCCGAGTTCCGCCTCCAGCCAAAGACCCCGGCCGTGCGCCCACTGCGCGGCGGCACGCGTGGCGGTGACGTTCTCGGCGTGGGGCAGCGCTGACGCGTCGAACATGACGGATCCGAAGCCGCAGTCGGCGGCGCGACGCAGCAGCGCTTCGTCGGTGACGTGGTCGAGGTGCAGGGCCACGGGGACGGCGGCCGCCTCGGCGAGCGCGGCGGTGGCGCGGGCGATGGGGGCGAGCCTGCTGCCGTGGAACCGCACGGCGTTCTCGCTGATCTGGCAGATGACCGGGCAGCCCGCGGCTTCCGCCCCGGTGACCACGGCCTCGGCGTGCTCCAGAGTGATCACGTTGAACGCGCCGACGGCCCGTCCGTCGCGGCACGCGGAGCTC
This sequence comes from Streptomyces sp. NPDC049687, assembly GCF_044465285.1. NCBI lineage: Bacteria > Bacillati > Actinomycetota > Actinomycetes > Kitasatosporales > Streptomycetaceae > Streptomyces > Streptomyces sp. NPDC049687. Next base: position 249,376 of record NZ_JBITLN010000011.1, on the reverse strand, counting down.
ACCACGTCGGCGGTGGGGGTCAGCGGCACGGACGGCCTCCGATCACGGCGTGCGTAGGCCGCGACAGCGGCAAGGACGCCCGAGGAGTGCAGGATTTTGTTCGTTTGGCGACCATAAAACACCCAATCACGCGCTGTGGTTTCATGGTGGTGCGCATATCGTGGCGCACACCACCGACAGGAAGTTGTGAGACATGGCGGCACCGCAGGCCCGGTGGAGCGCTCTGCTGGAGATGCTGACGCGCGACGGGCGGATCGAAGTCGAGCCGGCTGCGGAGGAGTTGGGGGTGTCCGCCGCGACGATCAGGCGCGACCTCGACGAGCTGGCCCGCCAGCAGATGGTCACCCGCACGCACGGCGGAGCCGTGATCAACGCGATCGCCTACGACCTGCCGCTGCGCTACAAGGCCGCGCGCAACGCTCCGGAGAAGGAGCGGATCGCGCACGCGGCCGCCGGGCTGGTGAAGGCCGGCGCCGTGGTGGGGCTGAACGGCGGCACCACGACCACCGAGGTGGCCCGGGCCCTGGCCACCCGCGCCGATCTCAGCTCCGGCGGCGCGGAGACGGCCGTCACCGTGGTGACCAACGCCCTGAACATCGCCAACGAGCTCGTCGTACGGCGCCACGTCAAGCTCGTGGTGACCGGCGGGGTGGCCCGGCCGGCGTCCTACGAGCTGATCGGGCCGCTGGCCACCGAACTGCTCGCGGAGATCGCCCTGGACCAGGTCTTCATCGGGGTGGACGCCATCGACGTGACCCACGGGGCGACCGCCCACCACGAGGGCGAGGCCAGCATCAACCGGGCGCTGGCCCGCCGCGCGCAGCAGGTCGTCGCGGTGGCCGACTCCTCCAAGCTGGACCGGCGGGCCTTCGCCCGCATCTGCCCGGTGGAGGACATCGACGTCCTGGTGACCGACAAGGCCGCCTCGGACGAGCTGACCGAGGCGTTCGCGGCGGCCGGCGTGGAGGTCATCCGCGCCTGACACCGCACGCCGGTCCCGTGGCGCCCCCGGCCTTGGCCGCGCTGTGTATCCCGGCGTCATCCCCGGACGCCGCCCGCCGTCAGGCCGGCGACGAGATGGCGCTCCACGAAGACGAACAGCACCACCACGGGCACGATCGCGACGATCGACGTGGCGAAGAGGTACTGCCACTGCTCGTGGTACGCCGTGACGAAGCCGGGAATCGCCCTGGTCAGAGTCATTCGATTGCTGGACGAGGTGATGGTGAGGGCGACCACGTACTCGTTCCACGCGCCGATGAAGGTGTAGACGAGCGCGGTCACCACACCCGGCATGGCGAGCGGCAGGACGACCCGCCTGAAGGCGCCGAGCCGCCCGGTGCCGTCGAGCCAGGCCGCCTCCTCCAGTTCCCGGGGGATGCTCGCGAAGTACGCGTTGAGGATCCACACGCAGAACGGCAGGTTGAACGCCGCGTTCACCAGGATGAGGCCCTCGGCGGTGTCGGTCAGGTCGAGGCTGACCATCTCCCGGTAGATGCCGACCAGCAGCGCGGTCGGCGCGAACATCTGGGTGACGAGTACGAGCAGCAGGAAGGCACCGCGCCCACGGAAACGGTGCCGGGCGGTGTAGTACGCGGCAGGCAGCCCGACGGCCAGGGTGAGCAGCGTCGCCGCCCCGGCGATGTACAGCGAGAAGACCAGCGCGTCCACGACACGCGGGTCGGTGAGGGACCAGATGTGCGTGAAGTTCGACCACTGCCATCGGGAAGGCAGATAGGACGGCGGGGACTTCATCAGTTCGGGCGTCGGTTTGAGCGCTGTCAGCAGCATTTCCGCGTAGGGCGCGAGAAACGCCAGCGCCACCAGCCATCCGACGGCGGTGAGCAGGACGGTGCGCAGTCTCATCGGTCCTGGCCGCCTCCTGGGCGGCGCGGCTTTGCGGGTGATGACGGCGGACTTGCTCACGCGGTGTCCTCCTGTCGGCGGACGACGCGCAGATAGACCAGCACCACGGCCAGGATCAGCCCGAAGTTGACGACGGCCATGGCGGCCGACTCCCCCACCGACTGGTTGTCGAAGGCGAGTTTGTACAGGTAGGTGGTGGTCGTGTCGGTGGCGAACCCGGGTCCGCCGCGCGTCATGGCCCAGATGATGGGGAACGAGTTGAACACGTTGATGACGTTGATGATCGCGGCGACCACCAGCGAGGGCCGCAGCAGCGGCAGGGTGATGCCCAGGTAGCCGCGGACCGGGCCGGCGCCGTCCACCCGCGCCGCCTCGTACACCTCGGCGGGGATGCTCTGCAGACCGGCCAGCAGGACGAACGAGGTGAACGGCAGCGAGACGAACACCGCCACGCCCATCATCGCGACCAGGGCCTGGCCCGGGTTGGCCAGCCAGTTGACGGGTGCGTGCAGCACGCCGAGGTCCATCAGCAGCCGGTTGACCACGCCGTAGAAGTCGTTGAGCATCCAGCGCCAGATGAGCGCCGTCATCAGCACGGACGAGGCCCAGGGCACGATCAGCGCCCACCGCACCAGCCGGCGCCCGGGGAACCGCGAGTTCAGCAGTTGGGCCAGGCCGAGCGAGAGAACGATCGTGACGGTGACGACGCCGACGACCCACACGAGGGTGCGCAGCAGCACTCCCGGCAGGTCGCCCTCGGCGAACAGGTCGGTGTAGTTGCGGACTCCGGCGAACCCCTGGGACAGCCCGGTGGAGCTCACCCGCGTCAGGGACGTACGGATCATCTCGACGACCGGCCAGAGAACCATGGTCAGGATGAGGAGGATCGCGGGACCGAGCCACAAAAGCGGCTCCAGAGCGCGCCACGTCCTGCGACGGCGGCGTGGCGGGGGCGGCGTCGGCGCCGCCGGGGCCGGGTGTTCGGCCCCGGCGGCGCTCACGGTGACATCGTGCACGGCCACCGCGGTCAGTCGCCCTTCCGCGCGGTCTTCTGGATCTCGCCCAGGACCTTCGCCGGGTCGCCGCCCGCCACCGCCGTTCCGATGCGCTGTTTCACGGCGCCGTCGACCTTGGCCCAGGCGGGGTTGTCGGTGGGGGCGAACTCCGCATCGGAGAGGGCTTCGACGAACGGCTTGTAGTAGGTGGCGTTCCGGCTGTCGGAACTGAGCACCTCACCGGCCGACTTGGTGACCGACAGGAACCCCTCCGTGGAGACGAACTCCGCGGCGTTCTCCTTCTGGTAGAAGAAGTCGAGGAACTTCTTCACCGCCGCCTTGTTCGACCCGTCGCTCTTCTTGAACGCGACCAGGTAGTCCTGCACGCCGAGCGTCTTGTGCGTACTGCCGTCCTTGCTCGGCAGGGCGGCGACTCCGTAGTTGAGTTTCGCGTCGACCGGGTCGATGAAGCCCTTCCGCATGAAGACCGCCCCGTTCAGCATGCCGATCTTGCCCTGGGCGAACTCGTTGAAGACGTCCTTGCGGTTGGTGGCCTCCGGGTTGGGCTGGGTGAGCTTCTCTTTCGTCAGTTTCCGCAGATAGGTGAGCGTGTCGACGTTGGCCTGCTGGTCGATCGCCCAGTCCCCCGCGGCGTCGGTCCAGCCGCCGCCGTTGTTCATCGCCCAGATCTGGAACTCGGCCTGGGCCTCCTCGGCCCCCAGGGGCAGCCCGAGGCCGATGTAACCGGCCTGCTTGATCTTCTTGGCGTCGGCCTCGACCTCGGCCCAGGTGGACGGCGGCCGCGTGATGCCCGCCTTGGCGAAGATGTCCTTGTTGTAGAAGAACAGGCGCGCGCTGGAGATGAAGGGCAGGCCGTACTGGGCTCCCTCGTACTGCGCCTTCTGCCGGAACAGCGGGAGGAAGTCGCTCAGTACCTCGGGCGAGACGACGTCCTGCGCCTTGTACACCAGTCCGTCGCGGGCGAAGTCGGAGAACTTGTTGTAGTTGAGGACGTCGGGTTCCTGTTTCGTCTGGACGTACGTCTTGACCTTGGAGTCCATCTGCTCCCAGTCGACGACTTCGAGATTCACCCGGTAGCCGGGGTTCGCGGCTTCGAAGTCCTTGATCAGCGCCGTCCAGTAGGCCTGGGTGTCGTCGTCGTACTTCGCCGCGACGAACCTGATCGTCTTTCCGTCGGATCCGCCGCTGTCCGAGGAGCTGCCCTTGCCGCATCCAGTGAGGGCCAGTGCCAGGGCGAGTCCCCCGGCGAGGCCCGTGAGGTGCCGTTTCACGGAGTACCTCTCCGCACGCATCGCGTGCTTCGTCAAGCGCGTGCTCGCCTGTTTGCGCGCTCGCGTGCTTGTTTATGCTCGTTTGTTGGTGCTATCAATCATCGAACGACATGATGCTCAATGAAACGCGCACGGTGTCAAGGGCCGCCACATCACGTATCGGTCACGCCGCGCGCCCGAGAGGGGAGACCTCCCGATGAGTCAGACCGAGATCGAGATCGCCACCCAGCCCGACTGCTGGCGGCAGGCCGTGGCACTGGCCCGGCAGCCCGACGGCCCGGCCCGCGCCTCGCTGCCCCGGCCGGGCGAGCGGGTGGCCGTCGTCGGCTGCGGGACGTCCTGGTTCATCGCCCAGGCGTACGCGGCGCTGCGGGAGTCGGGCGGCCACGGCGAGACCGACGCCTTCCCCGCCTCCGAGATGCCGGCGGGCCGCGCCTACGACCGGGTGGTCGCGCTGACCCGGTCCGGCACCACGACGGAGGTGCTGGAGCTGCTGCGCCGGCTGCACGGGCACACCCCCACGACCGCGGTGACCGCGGTACCGGGGTCCCCGGTGACGGGGCCGGCGGACGCCGTGATCCTCCTCGACTTCGCCGACGAGGCCTCGGTTGTCCAGACCCGCTTCGCCAGCACGGAACTGGTGCTCCTGCGGGCACAGTTGGGCGAGGACCTCGGGCATCTGCCGCAGCAGGGGACCTCGGCGCTGGACGAACCGCTGCCCGCCGGGGTGCTCCACGCCGAGCAGTTCACCTTCCTGGGGCGGGGCTGGGCGTACGGGATCGCGCAGGAGGCGGCCCTGAAGATGCGCGAGGCGGCGTGCGCCTGGACGGAGGCGTATCCGGTGATGGAGTACCGGCACGGCCCGATCAGCGTCACCGGACCCGGCCGTGTGGTGTGGTGGTTCGGCGACCCGGCGGCCCTGCCGCCCGGTCTCGCCGACGACATCGCCCGCACCGGCGGGCAGTTGGTGGCACTCGGCCGGGACCCGCTGGCGGACCTCGTCGTGGTGCACCGGCTGGCCGCCGCCCTCGCCTCGGCACGCGGGCTGGACCCGGACAATCCGCGCCATCTGACGCGTTCCGTGATCCTCACCTGACGGGATTTTACCTTTCCTTTACAATCGCTTTCCGGCCCCGAGGCCGCCTGCCGACGGGGCCGGAGAGCGACCGCCATCAGGCACCACAGCCGGCTCCCGAGAGCGCCTGAGCGCCGTCGCAGCGATTCCGCCGCCTGTTGACATGTGGCGAAGACCGCAAGAATATGAGCGAAATCTTTGGGAATCTTGCATTCACATGCAGCCTCAAGCAGACGCTCACCCTTTCCAGGCACCCCGCACTGCCGCTCCAGAGTCACCGTCCTGTCCGACAGGAGGACACGAGTGCACGCCCGACTGCGCAGTCCCGGCGGCCCGTTGCTCGCCGCCGCCCTGACCGCCGCCATGTTGATGACGCCCGTCACCGGCTCTGCCACGGCAACGGCCGCCCCCCACCCCGCCCCCGGGGGGCCGAAGGTCACCAGCACCGCACACGCCGTCTCGATCTCCGTGCCGGCCTCCGCCGGCACCCCCGGCTACAGCCTCGACGTGGCCACCGACGAACTCGCCCTGACCACGCGCCGCGCCGGAAAGACCGTGCTCGCCACGGCGTCCGGCGACACGGGCGCCCTGCGCTTCACCGGGGCCGACGGCACCTGGCAGCACGCGACCGGCGTCACCGGCTGGACGTGGAAGAACGGCGTCCTGACCGTCACGGCCGACAGCACGCTCGACGGCGCCACGGTGGAGGCCCGGATCACCCCGGCCGCCGACCGCTACCGGCTGGACTGGGACGTCCGCGGCGGCGGGCCGGAGCAGCTGGGCCTCGCCTACGACCTGTCGTCGGCCGGCCACTGGTACGGCCACGGCGAGGCGGAGACCCCGCAGGGCGGTCCCGGTGTCAACCAGCCCTGGCCGCTCGACACCGGCGAGGTCGACCACAAGACGTTCGGCCCGGCGTCGTACAACATGATCGACCCGTTCTGGTACACCTCGAAGTCGACCGGCCTGCGCGTCGACACCGGGAACGTCATGGACGTGGGGCTCAACAAGGGCAAGGACGGCCTCGGCACCTTCACCGTGCGGTCGCCCGACACCTACAGGGCCACCGTGTTCGTCGAGTCGACCCCGCTGGAGGTCTACCGCGACTACATAGGCATCGTCGGCAAACCGGCCAAGAGCGACGCCCCCTACGAGCAGTACGCCAAGCCGCTGTGGAATTCCTGGGCGCAGTTCTACACCAAGGTCGACCAGGAGAAACTCCTCGACTACGCCACCGACCTCCACGACAACGGACTGGACGGGCACACCATCCAGCTCGACGACAAGTGGGAGTCCAACTACGGCAATCTGACCTGGGACCCCAAGACCTTCCCCGATCCCAAGGGTCTGTCCGAGAAGATCCACGACATGGGGTTCGACTTCGGCATCTGGGTCACCCTGTGGATCAACCTGGACTCCGACAACTACCAGTACGCCGTCGACCACGGCTATCTGCTCATGGACGCCGAGGACACGACCAAGCCGTGTGAAGTGACCTGGTGGAACGGCCAGGCCGGGATCATCGACCTGGCGAACCCGGACGCCAAGGCCTGGTACGAGGGCAACCTCAAGACGCTGATGGACACGTACGACATCGACGGGCTGAAGTTCGACACCCGTTTCTTCGACGAGAAGTGCGCACCGCGGGAGGGCCACCAGGCCACGGACTACCAGAAGCTCGGCACGCAACTCGCCGACGAGTTCGACCTCCAGGGCGCAGGCATCCGGGTGCACTGGAACCAGACCGCCCACGAGGCCGGTTTCGTCACCCGCCAGGTCGACAAGGGCACCGGCTGGGACTCCCTGCGCGCCTCCGCCTCCCAGAACCTGGCGATCTCCACCATCGGCTATCCGTTCGTCGAGTCCGACATGATCGGCGGCTCGGGCGGCCAGCCCGCACCGACGAAGGACGTACTGGTGCGGTGGGCGCAGTCCGCCTCACTGATGCCGCTGATGTACGCCTCGACCTCCCCGGTGGACACCAACGACACCACCACCGGGCAGAAGGTGGACTACGACCAGGAGACGGTCGACCTCTACCGGCAGGCGATCAAGACGCACGAGAAGCTCGCCCCCTACATCTGGGACCAGGTGCAGAGCACTCTGAAGACCGGCGATCCGATCATGCGGCCGCTGTTCTTCGACTTCCCGAAGGACGAGGCGAGTTACACGGTCGCCGACGAGTGGATGCTGGGCCCGGCCGTGCTGGCCGCGCCGAAGCTGAGCACCGGTGCCACCCGCTCCGTGCATCTGCCGCCGGGCACCTGGTACGACGTGAACCAGGGCACGGTGATCCGCGGCCCCAAGACCCTCAAGGGGTACGCGGCGCCGCTCGGCGTCACCCCGGCCTTCGTGAACCTCAAGGCCAAGGGCGCCGCCAAGGCCGTCAAGGCCCTCAAGCGCGAGGACGCTCCGGCCGCCTCCGTCCTGATCACCCCCGACGCCCCGGCCACCGACTCCGGCACGCCGTTCGAGGTGACCACCGAGGTGACCAACTGGGGCACCCGGACGCTCAAGAGCGTCAAGGCGGCGCTGGACCTGCCCGACGGCTGGAGCGCCAAGCCGGCCGGGCCGACCACCGCGAGCTCCCTCAGGAACGGCGCCACACTCACCACCACCTGGACGGTGACCCCGGCCGAGGACGCCCGCTGGGGCAGCCACGACCTCACCGGCACCGCCACCTACAACGGATCGACGAAGGTGTCCGACACCGTGCAGGCACAGGTGAAGGCCGCCCCGGGCAGCGTTCAGGAGCCCTATCTGACCGCCGACACCACCTCCGAGGACCCCCAATACGCCCAGGGCGGCGATCAGTTCGCCATCTGGGCGGGCGGCCAGGACCTGTCCGGCTGGAAGGACGAGAAGGGCGTCATCTACCGCGCCGACGCGGCCGGTGAGAAGGCCACCGTGCAGGCCCGGTTGGTCTCGCAGAACAGCGCCTCACCGGTCGGCAAGGCGGGTATCGCCCTCGCCAACGACCTGACCGCACCCGAGAAGGGCGGCTACGCGGTGCTGGTCATGACCCAGAGTTACGGACTGGAGTTCATGACCGACGGCAACGGCGACGGAAAGCTCGACACCTGGGCGGGCGGCGGCTCCACCTTCCACCCGGCGTACCTCAAGCTGACCCGGGACGGCGCCACCTACACCGCGTACGCCAGCAAGGACGGCCAGACCTGGTCGCAGGTCGGCACCGCCGAGGTGCCGTCGGCCGCCGGCACCGAAGACGCCGGGATGGTCGCCAGCGCGGCCAACGTCAACTACCCCGGCGAGAACATCGAAGCCGTCTTCAGCGGATTCTCCGTCACTTCCTGACCGCACGTCCGTGAGAGAGGGAACCCAGCCCCATGGCACGTACGTCCTCAGCCGTCGCCGGCTTCGTCGCGGGCGTGGTCGTGGCCGCGAGCACCACCGCGATCGCCGTCACCGGTACGACGTCCACCAGCACCGATCTCGATTCCAAGGCCACCACCACCTGGCTGACCGTCAAGGTCGCCGACGCCATGGGGACCAGGGACACCGTCACCTGGGTTCCCACCGGCTCCTTCGCCGGCTCCGCGGAGGAGCGGGTCCCGCGCTACCCGATGACCGCCATCCAGGGCAAGGACACCAAGGAACTCAAACTCTCCGCCGTCCGCAACGAGCAGATCTCGGCGCAGCTGGCGATCGCCTCCGGGCGAAACCTCGACGACGTCAGGGCCGTGGTCGGCGACCTCACCGGGCCCGGCGGCGCGAAGCTGTCCGGTGACGACACCCAGGTCCGGTTCGTCAAGTACGTGCCGGTGCAGCGTTCCAAGAGCGAGGTCGACTGGTCGGCCACCATCGACCAGGTCAGCTCCGGCAAGGAGGTGTCCGGCGACCGCAACCCCGACGTGGTCGGCGACGCGCTCGAGGAGCGGGACTCCGTGGACGTGCCCGCGTACGCGGCACAGCCGCTGTGGTTCACCTTCCACATCCCGAAGAACGCCAGGCCCGGCGCCTACACCGGCACGGTGAAGGTCAGCGCCGACGGCCACACCCAGGCAAGCTATCCGCTGACCATCGAGGTCGCCGACGCGAGCGTGCCCGACCCGGAGGACTACGGCTTCTTCCTCGACGTCTGGGCACAGCCGGAGACGATCGCCAAGAACCACGGCGTCAAGCTCTGGTCCGACGAGCACTGGAAGCTGATCCACAAGTACGACCGCGACCTGGCCTCGCGCGGCCAGAAGGTCATCAACACCACCATCGTCGACAACCCCTGGCACCACCAGTGGTCGCTCGGCACCCGGGAGTCGCAGACCGCCACGCCGTACAGCAGCATGGTGGGCTGGACCTGGAACGGAAAGACGTTCTCGTTCGACTTCAGCCGCTGGGACAAGTACGTCCAGACCGCCAGACGCGCCGGCCTCGGACCCGACATCGGCGCCTTCTCCATGCTGGCCTTCCAGGACCAGGAACACCTCACCTACACCGACAGCCGCACCGGTAAGACCGTCTACCAGAACGTCGATCTGGGCGGCGACCGCTGGCGCGAGGCGTGGGGAACGTTCCTCCCCGCCTTCGAGAAGCACCTGAGGGCGAAGGGCTGGCTGGAGAACACCTGGCTGTCCTTCGACGAGCGGCCCATCAACACCATGACGGTCGTCAAGGACTTCGTCCACGAGGTCGCGCCGGTCTTCGACGACCGTATCTCCGTGGCCGGTTCGATCAGCACCGAGGGCGTCGCGTCCAATCTGTCCGTCGACTGGGGCGGCATCGACGCGATGACGAAGGAGAAGGCGGCGGAGCGCCGCAAGGCCGGCAAGATCACGACCTTCTACGTGTACGGCTCGCCGGCCCACCCCAACACGCTGTCGTACTCCCCCGCCGTCGAGTCGCGGATGCTGCCGTGGATCTCCGCCCAGCGGAACCTGGACGGTTTCCTGCGCTGGTCGTACAACAGCTGGACCAGCGACCCCTTCAGGCAGCCGGTGCACATCTTCACGCAGGGCGACGAGTACCTGGTCTACCCGGGCAAGGACGGCCCGATGTCCAGCGTCCGCTGGGAGCAGCTGAAGGAAGGCATCGAGGACTACGAACTCATCGCCCAGCTACGGAAGAAGGACGGCGGCACCGACAGTGACGCGCTGACCGAGGCCCTCTCCACCGCGACCCGGAACCTCGACGGCCGGACGAAGGACGTGGGCGACATCGAGACCGCGCGGGCGGCAGTGGTGAAGGGACTGACGTCATGAGGGGCAAGTGGAGATCCCTGCTGCTCACCGGAGCGCTTGCTGTCATGCCCCTGACCGGTACACACGCCGCGGCCGCACCGGTCCAGGCGGAGTCCAGGGCTTCGCACACCGTCACCTACGACCAGTACTCGGTGCTGGTCGACGGCAAGCCCCTGTACCTCTGGGGCGCCGAGTTCCACTACTTCCGGCTGCCCAGCCCCGACGCGTGGCGCGACGTCCTGCAGAAGATCAAGGCGGGCGGGTTCAACGCGGTCTCGCTCTACTTCGACTGGGGCTACCACTCGGCCAAGCCGGGTTCGTACGACTTCACCGGCATCCGCGATGTGGAGCGGCTGCTCGACGAGGCCGAGCGTGCGGGCCTGTATGTGATCGCCCGACCGGGCCCCTACATCAACGCGGAGGTCTCCGGCGGCGGCATGCCCGCCTGGCGGTCGACCCAGGCCGGCGTGAACCGCACCTCCGAGCCGGAGTACATGAAGGCCGCCCGGGAGTGGATGAGCCGGATCAACCCGATCATCGCCCGTCACCAACTCACCCGTGGCACCGGGTCGGTGATCCTCTACCAGGTCGAGAACGAGTACCAGGGCGGCCGGCACGACGCCGACTACATGCAGACCCTCATCGACTGGGCGAAGGAGGACGGCATCGATGTGCCCACCTTCGTCAATGACGGCGGCGCGAACAAGAACTGGGTCAGCGGCAGGGGCGCCCCCGACATCTACGGCTTCGACGCCTATCCGCAGGGCTTCGACTGCAAGGACCCCGACACCTGGAAGAACCTCCCCGACTACTCGTACGTCAACGAGTGGAAGCCCGAGTCCCCACTGATCATCCCCGAGGCACAGGGCGGCGCCTTCGACCCCTGGGGCGGCACCGGATACCAGGACTGCGCGAAACTCACCGGCACCGATTTCACCCGCGTGTTCAGCAAGATGAACATCGCCGCCGGGGTGAGCGGCCAGTCCTTCTACATGACGTACGGCGGCACCAACTGGGGCTGGCTCGCCGACCCCAACGCGGTCTACACGTCGTACGACTACGGCGCTCCGATCAACGAGTCCCGCCAACTGACGGACAAATACCAGGAGTTCAAGCGCCTCGGGTACATGGTCAACTCGGTGACCTCGCTGGCGCGCACCGACAAGGCCGAGGCCCCCGTCCCCTCCGACGACGCCCTGCGCATCGACCGGCGCGTCAACCCCGACGACGGCACCCAGTTCTTCACCGTCCGGCACGCCGACACCCGGGTGAAGGACAAGGACGAGACCACCCTGTCCCTCTCGGGCAAGGACGGCGACTACCCGCGTGTACCCCAGCGGGGAACGATCGCCGTCGACGGCCGGGACGCCAAACTGCTCGTGGCGGGCTACGACTTGGGCGAGAAGCAGCGGCTCGTCTACTCCACCTCCGAGATCATGACGCACGCCCGGATCGGCGACCGGGACGTGGCCCTGCTGTACGGGCGTGAAGGCGAGGCGGGCGAGACCGTGCTGCGGTACGCCGAGCGGCCCGAGGTCACCGTCCTCGACGGCGATGTCACCACCACCTGGGACGCCGAACGCGGCGACCTGCGCCTGAACTACACCCACAAGGGCCTGGCCCGCGTACTGGTGAACGGCATGGAACTGCTGATCGCCGACACCGCCGAGACCGCCCGCTGGTGGCGGCAGGACACCGCCGCGGGCCCGGTTCTCGCACGGGGACCGTCCCTGGTCCGTACGGCCGAACTGGCGCACGGCACCCTGAAGTTGACCGGCGACTCCACCAAGACCGCGAAGATCGAGGTCATCGCGGACGCCAAGAAGGTGACCTGGAACGGCCGCGACGTCGCCGTCACCCAGGCACCGCTCCCGGTCGACCTGCCCAAACTGACGACGTGGAAGTACAAGGAGGAGGCGCCCGAGTCCGCTCCCGGCTTCGACGACTCCACCTGGACCACCGCCGACCACCTCACCGCCAACAACGCGGCGCTCGACGGTTCGCTGCCGGTCCTCGCGGCGGACGAGTACGGCTTCCACCACGGCAACGTCTGGTACCGCGGCCGGTTCAGGACCACCGGTGCCGCGACCGCGCTCGCACTCGACGCCAGAACCGGCAACACCGGCCAGTACGCGGTGTGGCTCAACGGCCGCTACCTCGGCAGCTCCGGCGGCGGCGCCCACACCTTCGACATCCCGGCGGGCACGCTGAAGGCCGGCGGGGACAGCGGGGACAACGTCCTGTCCGTCCTCGTGGAGAACGCGGGCCACAACGAGGAATGGGGCCACGACTACTCCAAGGAGCCACGCGGTCTGCTCTCCGCCGAGGTGATCGGCGGAGCCTCCACCCTCACCTGGAAGATCCAGGGCAACCGGGGCGGCGAGGACCCGGTGGACACCGCACGGGGCCCGTACAACAACGGTGGGCTGTACGGGGAGCGGGCCGGCTGGTCGCTGCCGGGCTTCCCCGACGGCGGCTGGAAGAGCACCACCCTCTCCGGGCAGGCCGCCAAGACCGGGCCCGGTGTGCGGTGGTACCGCACCTCCGCCCGCCTCGACCTGCCGCAGGGCCAGGACAACGCGCTCGCACTGGACCTCGCCGAGGCCGCGGGCGGCGGCACCGGCTACCGCGCCCAGATCTTCGTCAACGGCTGGCTGATCGGCCGCTACCTGCCGGACACCGGACCGCAGACACGGTTCGTCATCCCCAAGGGCCTTCTGCGCGAGCAGGGCAGCAACACCGTCGCCCTGGCCGTGTGGTCCACCAAGGCCGGCGCGGGCCCGGGTTCGGTGAAGCTCGTCGACCTCGGCGCCTCGGCGGGCGGGATCAAGGCAGCTGCGGTGGCCGCGCCCTCGTACGACGCCAGGACCTACGCCATGCCGGCCGCGGGCACCCACGTCACCGTCGACGCCGAGCCGTTCCTGGCCACCGGCGCCGCCGCCGAGGTCCCCGTCACCCTCAGCGTGCCGAAGGACGCGCCGACCGCCCGGAACGTCGAGCTGGCGCTGAAGGTTCCGGACGGCTGGACCGCGACCACCGACGACACCACCCGCTTCGGCCGGGTCCGGCCCGGCGACACGGTGACCGCGGACTACACCGTCACCCCGCCCGGCGAGCCCGTTCACTACGCCGTCCTGTCCGCGACCGCCAAGCTCACCCAGCCCGGCCGTCCGGACACCGTCACCGGCGTACGCGCCGTACAGGTGCCGCCGCCAGGGCTGTCCGCCGACGCCCAGGTGAGCGACCTGACCCTGGTCAAGGCGGTCAACGGCTGGGGGCCGGTGGAGAAGGACGCCTCCAACGGGGAGAACGCGGCGGGTGACGGACGCCCTTTGAGCGTCGGAGGTACCACCTACGCCAAGGGACTCGGCGTGCACGCCGACAGCCGGATCCGGGTCTATCTCGGCGGCGGCTGCACCCGGTTCACCGCGACCGCCGGGGTGGACGACGAGGTCGGCGATGGCGGCAGCGTCTCCTTCCAGGTGATCGCCGACGGCCGCTCCCTCACCACGACCCCGGTGGTGCGAGGCTCCGACGGCGGCACCGGCATCGACGTGGACGTGACCGACGCCCGCTGGCTGGACCTGTTGGTCGACGGGGACGGCGATGTCTCCTCGGACCACGCCGACTGGGCCGACGCCAAGCTGACCTGTACGGGAGGGACCTCGTGAACCTCGCCCCGGTTCGACACCTGCGTACCGCACTGGCCGCCGTACTGCTCGCGGTCCTCTCCGTGGCGGTGCCGGCCCACGCCTCGGTCCCGGCGGCCGCGGCCGCCAAGCCCACCCCGCACACGGTCAGTTACGACAAGTACTCCGTCAAGGTCGACGGCGAGCGGCTCTTCGTCTGGTCCGGTGAGTTCCACTACTGGCGGCTCCCCAGCCCCGACCTGTGGCGCGACGTGCTCCAGAAGATCAAGGCGAGCGGCATGAACGCCGTCTCGATCTACTTCGACTGGGGCTACCACTCCCCCGCGAAGGGCGTCTACGACTTCACCGGTGTCCGTGACGTCGACAAGCTCCTCGACATGGCCGAGGAAGCCGGGCTGTACGTCATCGCCCGGCCGGGCCCCTACATCAACGCCGAGACGGACGGCGGCGGCTTCCCCGGCTGGCTGACGACCCAGAAGGGACGGGCCCGCTCCACCGACCCCGAATACCTCGACGCCGCCCGCGAGTGGCTCAAGGAGATCGACGGGATCCTCGCCCGCCACCAGGTCACCGACGGCACCGGACCGGTGCTGCTCTACCAGGTCGAGAACGAGTTGTACGACCCCGAGGGCCGCGACTACATCGTCGATCTCTCGCGGCAGGTACGGGCCGACGGCATCACCGTGCCCCTGGTCGGCAACGAACCGATGCCGCAGTACGCGGGCGGCGAGGGCCTGGACTTCGTCGGCGAGCTCGACCAGTACAACTCCTTCTGCAAGGGCGAATGGTGGGTGCCCACCCTCAAGCGGCAGCAGGACGACGCCCCACTGGCGATCTTCGAGGCGGGCACCGGCTGGTTCCAGACCTGGGGTGACACCGGCTACGAGAAGTGCCCGGAGAAGATGGGCCCCGCCTACCAGAAGATCGTCAACAAGCACGAGGTCATGCAGGGCACGACCATCGAGAACCTCTACATGACCTACGGCGGCACCAACTGGGGCTGGCTCGCGGACCCGCGCCAGGTCTACACGTCGTACGACTACGGCGCACCGATCAGCGAGCCCCGCCAGACCGGCGCCGACTACGACGAGATGAAGCGGCAGGGCCTCTTCTACACCACCACGGGACCGCTCACCGCGACCGATCCGGCCGACGCCCCCGCCTCGTCCGACGCCGGCGTGCACATCGAGGCCCGCGCCAACCCGGACACCGGCACCCAGTTCCTCTACCTCCGGCACGGCGACCCGATGGCCGACGCCGACGCCACCACCACCTTCGACTGGAAGACCCCGGACGGCACCTATCCGGTCACCGCACGGCTGAACGGACAGACCGGCAAGATCCTCGTCGCCGGTTACGACCTCGGCGGCGGTCAGCGGCTCGTCTACTCCACCAGCGAGCTGCTGACCAGCACGCGGACCGGTGACCGCACACAGGCCGTGCTGTACGGCGGTGAGGGCGACCCCGGGCAGACAATGCTCCGTTACTCCGCCGAGCCCAAGGTCACGGTGCTGGACGGCAAGGCCGACGCCACCTGGGACGCCGGGCGCGGTGACCTGAAGCTGGACTACACCCACTCCGGCGTCACCCGGGTCCTCGTCCAGGGCGGCGGCCGCCCCGACCTGCTGCTGCTCATCGGCACCGACGACGAGGCCGCCGGCTTCTGGCGGCAGGACACGGCGGCCGGTCCCGTGCTGGAACGCGGCACCGAACTGGTCCGTACGGCAGCCGTCACCGACCGCGGGACGACGCTCGCCCTCACCGGCGACGCGAAGAAGGCGGGCCCTCTGGAGGTCTTCGCCCCGCCCGGCGTACGGAAGGTCACCTGGAACGGCGCACCCCTCAAGGTGAGGCCGACCTCCTCCGGCAGCCTGCTGGGCACCGTGCCCGGCCCGAAGGGCGTCGAACTCCCCGAGCTGACCGACTGGAAGACCTCCGCCGAGACCCCGGAGGCCGACCCGGACTTCGACGACTCGTCCTGGACGTACGCCGACAAACTGACCACCGACAACCCGACCGCGCCGGGGACCCTGCCGGTGCTCTACCAGGACGAGTACGGCTACCACTACGGATACGTCTGGTACCGCGGCCGTTTCAAGGCCACCGGTACCGAGAAGTCCCTCTCCCTGACCGCCTACGCCACCAACCCGGACACCGGCTCGGCCGCGGTGGGCGCGTACTCGGTGTGGATCAACGGGAAGTTCGCGGGGACGAGCAGCACCGGCCGTCGGACCTTCCCCCTCGCCGACGGTCTGCTGCGCAAGGGCAAGGAGAACGTGGTCTCCGTCCTGGTCGGCACCATGGGCCACAACGAGGACTTCACCTTCAGCAGTGACGACCACAAGCAGCCCCGCGGGCTGACCACGGCGTATCTCGCGGGCTCCGACGCACAGATCACCTGGCGCATCCAGGGTGCCCGGGGCGGTGAACGGCCCGTCGACACCGTACGCGGGCACATGAACAACGGCGGTCTGTACGGGGAGCGTTCGGGCTGGACCCTGCCCGGCTACCCCGACCGCTCATGGGACGACACCACACTGCCGGCCAGTGACACCACCCCCGGCATCGCCTGGTACCGCACCACGTTCAACCCACGGCTGCCCAAGGGCCAGGACGTCTCCGTCGGCGTCACCATCACCGACGACCCCGACCGGAACTACCGCGCCCTCATCTACGTCAACGGCTGGCTGATGGGCCAGTACGTCAACGACACCGGCCCCCAGCACACCTTCCCCATCCCCAACGGCATCCTGCGCACCGACGGCAGGAACACCATCGCCATCGCCTCCTGGAGCGAGGACGCGAAGAGCGGCGGCCTCGGGAAGGTGGGTCTCACCACGCTCGGCAATGTCACCTCCTCGTTGCGGGTCGGGAACGTGTCCGCCCCGGCCTACGACGCGGCCGTCTACGCCGACCCGGCCACCCCGGCACGAGTGACCGTCGACGCCCCCGACTCCGTCGAGCCGGGCAACACCTACCAGGTCACGACGACGGCCTCCGTACCGGAGGACGGCAGGACGCTCCGCGACCTCACCTTGAGCCCGAAGCTGCCCGACGGCTGGACCGCGACTCCGGCCGACCCGGTGCGGCTCGGCACCGTCAGACCCGGTGCCTCGGCGAAAGCCCGCTGGACCGTCACCGCGCCCGCCGACCAGAAGACCGGCACCGTCGCGATCCTCCGCGTCACCGCCGGCTTCACCCGCGCCGGCAGGCCCGGTTCGGTGACCGGGGAACAGGTGGTGGCGGCGCAGCCACCGCCGCTCACGGCCGGTGAACACTACGTCAGCGATCTGCCGTTCCAGTCCGGCAGCAACGGCTGGGGGCCGGTCGAGCGCGACCAGTCCGTCGGCGAGAACGCCGAGGGCGACGGCCTGCCGCTCACCCTCCACGACACCGTCTACGCCAAGGGCCTCGGCACCCATGCCGCCAGCAGCGTGCAGGTGTGGCTCGGCGGCTCCTGCACCACCTTCCACGCCGCGCTCGGCCTCGACCAGGAGACCTACGGCCGGTCCGACGGTCCCGCCACCGTCGCCTACACGGTCCTCGCCGACGGGACCCCCGTCTACGAGAGCGGCACCGTCGACCGGGACACCGCGACGAAGAAGATCGACGTCGACGTGACCGGCGCGCGCCGCCTCGAACTCGTCGTCTCGGACGCCGGGGACGGCAACGCCCTCGACCACGCCGACTGGGCCGACGCCAGGCTGACGTGCGGCGGTGGCGCCTGATGCGGCCCAAGGCGAGAGGAACCGTCCGCTGCGGCGCGGCGGCGCTGACCCTGGCCGCCCCGCTGCTCGGCACGGCGCCGGCGGCCGAGGACTCCGGGCCGATCACCGTCACGACACCCGCCTACGAACTGCGCGTCGCCACGGACCGGTTGACCGTCACCACCGTGCGGGAGGGCCGGACCGTGCTGGCCACCGCGCCCGCGGCGTTCCGGTTCCGGATCGGCGCCGACTGGCACATCGTCCGGGAGGTCACCGGCAGCACCCGTACCCGCGACTCCCTGCGCGTCACCGCCGCCACCGACCTGCCGGGCGTCAGCGTCGATCTGCGGATCACCCTGCGCTCCGACCGGTACGACATGAACTGGTCACTGTCGGGCGCCCGGGCCGACGCGCTCAGCACGGCGTACGACCTCCGCAGCGCCGGACACTGGTACGGACACGGCGAGAACAGCGACCAGACCGTGCAGCCGTGGCCGCTGGACGCCGGGCAGCTGGTGGACACCGGCTTCAGCCCGGCCTCGTACCAGGTGGTCTCCCCCTTCTGGTACACCTCCAGCGCCACCGGGCTGCGGGCGGACACGAACGACCCGATGGACGTGCGGATCAACTCCGGCGGCAACGGGCTCGGCGAGTTCACCGTCACCGGTGAACGGCCCTCCGTCTCCACGGTGTTCGTCGAGGACACCCCCGCCGACGTATACCGCGACCACATCGCCCTGGTCGGCAGGCCCGAACGCTCCGACACCCCCTACGAGCAGTACGCCACTCCCCTCTGGAACTCCTGGGCGCAGCTCTACGGCGAGCAGACCCAGGAGAACGTCCTCGCCTGGGCCCGAGCGCTGGCCGGCGCCGGGCTCGGCGGGCACGCGGTGCAGATCGAGGAGAGTGTGATCGCCACCGACTTCGGCGAACGCTTCCCCGATCTGCCCGCCCTGTCCCGACAACTCGACCGCCTCGGCTTCGACCTCGGCATGTGGACGGGCCTGTACATGCCCGAGACCGCCGCCAACTTCTCCGAAGCCGTCGACAACGGCTATCTGCTGAGGGACCCGGCGGACCCGGCGAAACCGTGTCTGTTCACCTGGTGGAACGGACGCCAGACCGGCCTGATCGACCTGGCGAACCCGGCCGCCCGGCAGTGGTACACCGACGATCTCAAGGCGCAGACGGACGACTTGGGGGTCGCCGGCTTCAAGTTCGACACCGCCTTCTTCGACGACCGGTGCGCCCCCTACCCGGGGGCCACTCGCGCCGACTACGTGAAGTACGGCACCGAACTGGCCGACGAGTTCGACCAGCAGGGAGCAGGACTGCGCGTCGCCTGGAACGCCGCGCAGGACAAGGGCTTCGCCACCCGCACGGCCGACAAGCCGACCACCTTCGCGGGGCTTCGCGCCGCGGTCTCGGCCAACCTGGCGGTCTCCACGATCGGTTACCCGTTCGTCGAGACGGACATGATCGGCGGCTCGCTCGGCCATCCGCCGCCGACCAAGCAGGTTCTGGCCCGGTGGGCGCAGGCGGCGTCCTTGATGCCGCTGATGTACGCCTCGACCTCGCCCACCGGTGTCCGGGACGCGACGACCGGCGAGTGGGTCGGGTACGACCGGGAGACGGTCGACCTCTACCGGCAGGCGATCAAGACGCACCAGCGGCTGGCCCCGTACATCTGGGATCAGGTGCGGCAGACGCTGAGGACCGGCGATCCGATCATGCGACCGCTGTTCTTCGACTTCCCGAAGGACGACGCGGGTTACACGGTCACCGACGAGTGGATGCTCGGACCGGCCGTGCTGGCCGCGCCGATGCTCGGCGAAGGCACCACCCGGGACGTCTTCCTGCCGACCGGAACGTGGCGTGACGTCACCGACGGCAAGGTCGTCCACGGCCCCGTGACGCTCAAGGGCCACGCGGCGCCGCTCGGCGTGACCCCGGCGTTCGTGAACCTCGAGGCCAAGGGCGCCGGCAAGGCGTATCAGGCACTCGCGCGCACCGGCGCGGAACGGTAGGAGGCGGGATGCGTTCGACGCGCGGCAGGTTCGCTGTGCTGATGCTCATGGTCGTGGCCGTCCTGGCGGGACCGGTCGCGCCCGCCCAGGCAGACCGGTCGGTCGGGCAGCACGGCTGGACGGGGACCTGGGCCACCGCTGCCAGCGAGCACTACGAGGTCTCGGGGATGTCCGAGGTGACGGTACGGATGCCGGTGCACACCAGCGTCGGCGGTTCAGCCGTACGCATCCGGCTGACCAACGCCTACGCCACCGACCCGGTGACGATCGGGCACGCGACCGTGGGCCTGCGTGACGGCGGCTCCGCCGTGGCACGACCGTACGACGTGCGGTTCGGCGGGAAACGCCAGGTCACGATCCCGGCGGGCGGTGAGGCGGTCAGCGACCCGGTCCGCCTGGCCGTGCCGGCCCTGACCGACCTGGTGGTCAGCCTCCATCTGCCCGGTCAGGTCACGCACATCACCGACCACTGGTGGGCCCAGCAGACGGTGTACTGGACGGACTACGGGGCGGGCGACCACGCCGCCGACCCGGCCGGGGACGCCTACACCTGGACCACCACCAGCTGGCCGTTCCTCAGCGGCGTCGACGTGACAGCGCCGAGGACGGGGTCGGTGGTGGCGCTCGGCGACTCGATCACCGACGGGTCGTTCTCGACGGCCGACACCAACCAGCGCTGGCCCGACCTGCTCTCCGCCCGCCTCAACGCCTGCCTGCCCGGCGCCGGGGTGCTCAACGCGGGCATTACCAGCAACCGGATCACCGCCGGGACCGAGACCAACCCCTCGGCGCTCGACCGGCTCGAACGGGATGTGCTCTCCCAGCCGGGCGCCAGGACCCTGATCCTCTTCGAGGGGATCAACGATCTCGGCGGGGCGAGTGCCGATCGGATCATCGCCGGAATGAGGACGATCGCTCACCGGGCCCACCAGCGCGGGATGCGGGTCGTCGGCGCCACCGTCACCCCGTACAAGGACTTCACCTGGGGTGGCTGGACGGAGGAGACGGAGGCGCGGCGACAGCAGGTCAACGCGTTCGTCCGGGACTCCGGCGGGGTCTTCGACGACTACGCCGACTTCGACCGCGCGGTCCGGGACCCGGCGGATCCGCGGCGGCTGGGCGCGGCGTACGACTCCGGTGACCATCTGCATCCCAATGACGCCGGGATGAAGGCATTCGCCGACTCCATCGACTTGAGGTCGCTCGGCCTCGGCCGCGGCTGCACCTGAGGAGGAAACGTGTCTGGACGGCTTGAACACCTGCGGGGTTACCGAAGATTCGCGGTCCTGGCCACGGCGTTGGCGGCCACCGTGGCAGCCCTGCTTCCGGCGGCGACGGCTGCGGCCGGGACCCCACAGCGGCAGTGGACGGGAACGTGGGCGACCGCCCAGCACGCCTCGTACGATCCGGGCACCTCCGAGGTGACGGTCCGGATTCCGGTACGGGTGAGCGCGGGCGGGTCGAGCGTGCGCATCCGGCTGACCAACGACTTCACCACCGAGCCGGTGACGATCGGGCACGCGACCGTCGGACTCCGTGCGGACGGTTCCGCGGTCGCGAAGCCGCAGCGGCTGCGGTTCGGCGGGAAGAGCGAGGTGACGATCCCGGCCGGCGAGCAGGCGGCCAGCGATCAGGTCAGGCTCACCGTGCCCGCCCGCAGCGACCTGGTGGTCAGCCTGTACTTCCCCGGCCGGCTCACCCACATCAGCCAGCACTGGATGGGCCTGCAGACCGTCTACTGGACGCCCGACGGCGGCGGCGACCACGCCTCGGACCCTGACGGGGACGCTTTCACCAGGACCGACTCCGCCTTCCCGTTCCTGACCGGCGTCGACGTAAGGGGCGAGAACGCGGCGGGTGCCGTGGTGGCGCTCGGCGACTCCATCACCGACGGCGCGGCCTCCACGGCGAACGCCAACCGGCGCTGGCCCGACTATCTGGCGGGGCGGCTGTCGGCCTGCTCGACCACGGCCGGCGTGCTGAACGAGGGCATCAGCGGCAACCGGATCACGGCCGGGACCGACGGCAACCCCTCGGCACTGGACCGGCTGGAGCGCGATGTGCTGTCCCAGCCGGGCGCCCGGACGGTGATCCTTTTCGAGGGCGTCAACGACCTCAGCTGGGGCGGCGCCACCGGCGACCAGGTGATCGACGGTATGAAGGAGATCGTGCGCCGCGCCCACGCCCGCGGGCTGCGCGTGATCGGCGCGACGGTCGTGCCGTATCGCGGCTGGGGCGACTGGTGGACCGAGGCCAAGGAGGCCGACCGGCAGAAGGTCAACACCTTCGTACGCGACGGCGGCGTCTTCGACGGCTACGCCGACTTCGACAAGGCGGTACGGGACCCGGACGACCCCACCCGCTACGCCGCCGCGTTCGACTCCGGAGACCATCTGCATCCCAACGACACCGGGATGAAGGCGTTCGCCGACGCGGTCGACCTCGCCGGTCTCCGGGTGGCCCGGGACTGCCCCTCGGCCCGCGTCCGGCTCACCCCGTACCGCCCGAGCCTCCCGGCCGGCCGTGCCACGGAGATCACCGCGACCGTCACCAACACCGGCGCCGAGGCGGTCAGCCGGGTCACCACCGGGCTGCGCCTGCCGGACGGCTGGACCGCCCGGGCGGAGGGGGAAACGGGCACCGGCTTCCTTGCCCCCGGCGGGAGTCGCACGGTCACGTGGCGCGTCACCCCGTCCGCCGACGCGGCCTGGGGGCCGTACGACATCGGCGTGGCCACCTCCTTCCGGCAAGGGGGCCGGACGCGTCACGACACCGACGGCGTGACCGCCGACGTCACCCCCGTCCCGTCAGCGGTCCGGCCTCCGTACCGGACGTTCGCCACCGCTGACGACGCCCAATACGCCCAGAACGACGACCAGTTCGCGATCTGGGCCGGTGGTCGGGACCTGGCCGGCTGGATGGACGAGAAGGCGGCCGTCCATGTGCCGGACGCCGTGCCCGCCTCGGGCAGCGTGAGCGCCCGCCTCGTCGGCCAGACCGGCAGCGGCCCCTCCGCCAAGGCCGGGATCGCCGTCGCGAACGACCTGACCGCCCCGGAGAAGGGGGGCTACGCGGTGCTCACCATGTCGAAGTCGTACGGCGTGGAGTTCATGACCGACAGCGACGGCGACGGACACCTCGACACCTGGGCGGGCGGCGGCTCCTCGTACCACCCGGCCTGGCTCAGGCTCACCCGCGACGGCACCGCCTACACCGCGTACGCCAGCACCGACGGCACCATCTGGCAGCGGGTCGGGACCGCGACCGTGCCGTCCGCCGCGGACGGTGGCCTCGACGCCGGGATGGTCGCGAGCGCCGTCAACCTCGACCACCCCGGCCAGACCACCACAGCCGTCTTCGACACCTTCTCGACCACCGACTGAGTGACCACCGACTGAGAGGCCTCCCGTGAACGTCAGCCGTAGACGCTTCCTGACCACGGCCACTGCTCTCGGGTCAGCAGTGCTGCTGGCCCCGCCCGGCGCCGCCCACGCGATCAGCGGCGCCGTCCCCGACTACCGGCCCACGAAGGAATCCCTCGACACCCACCCCGTACCGCGCTGGTACAAGGACGCCAAGTTCGGCATCTTCGTCCACTGGGGCGTCTACTCGGTTCCCGCCGGCTCGGCCCGGCAGATGGCCGCCGAGTGGTACCTCTGGTACCAGAGCTTCGACACCGATCCCACCTGGAAGTACCACCGCGACACCTACGGCCAGGACTTCCTCTACGACGACTTCATCCCGCAGTTCACAGCCGAGAACTATGACCCGGACGCCTGGGTGCGGCTGTTCGAGCAGGCGGGTGCCGAGTACTTCGCGCTGACCAGCAAGCACCACGACGGATTCGCCCTGTGGCCCAGCAAGGTGACGGACCGGCATGCCGGGAAGTACGGACCGAAGCGCGACCTGGTCGGCGAGCTGATGACGGCCGCCCGCCGACGCGGCACCGTCCGGCCCGGCCTGTACTACTCGCTCGGCGAGTTCTTCAATCCGGCGGCCGGCCGCCCTATGAAGAACTTCTACACCGGTGAAGAGGTCCCGATGACCGGCTACAGGCCGGTCGACGACTACATCGGGGACTACGAACTGAAGCAGCTGTACGAGATCATCGACCGCTACGACCCGGAACTGCTGTGGGCGGACGGCCAGTGGTTCCGGCCGACCGGGAATCCGCCGTGGCGCAGCGAGGAGCCCCTCGCCCACTACTACAACAAGGCCAAGAACCGCGGTCGTCCCAAGGGTGTGGTGGTCAACGACCGCTTCGACACGCACTTCGACTTCGCGACCTACGAACAGCGCACCAACCCCACGATGGACCCCCAGAAGTGGGAGTGCTGCATCACGATGGGCTACTCCTGGGGCTACAACAAGTTCGAGGTCGAGGAGGACTACAAGACCTCGGAGTTCCTGGTCCATCTGCTCGCCGACGTCACCAGCAAGAACGGCAACCTGCTGCTGAACATCGGGCCGAAGCCGGACGGCACCATCCCGGACGTCATGCAGCGGCGGCTGCGGGACATCGGCGCCTGGCTGGACGTCAACGGGCCCGCGATCTACGGCTCGACACCCTGGGTGCGGGCCGAGGAGGAGGGCAGCCCGCTCGGCATCCGTTACACCGTCAGCCCGGGCAAGTTCAACATCATCGTGCTGGGCACCCCCAGCGGCACCCTCTCCTTGCCCGCCGACATCCCCCTCTCCGCGACCTCGCGGATCCGGCTGCTCGGCCACAACAGGCCGCTGAAATGGACCCGTTCCGACGGCAAGGTCCACATCGCCGTGCCGGAGACGCTGCCCAGCGAACTCGCCAACACCTTCACCGTCGACTGGGAGCGCCGGTGAACAGCGTGAGCACCCGTACGGACACCCTCGGCCCCACCCTCACCGTGACCACCGAACCCGCCGAGCCGGCCGTCGGAGACGCCGTGACCGCCACCGCGGTCCTCGTCAACAACTGCCCGTTCCCGCTGCGCGGCGCCGTCCTGTACCTGGTGGACCCGGGCGCGACGGCCGCCGCGCGCACCATCCCGCTCGGTGATCTGCGCCGCGGCGCGAAGGTCACCCGCAGGTGGCGCACGGCGATGCCGGCCGACGTCGCCGGAGACGTCGCGTTCACCGCGCACGTCCTCTTCGACGTGGACGGCCACAGCTCCGACTGCGCGCGGGCGGCGAAGACCGTCAGCGTGCCCTTCGAGCCGAACGGGGTACGGGACCCGTACCGGACGTTCGCCACCACCGACGACGCCCGGTTCGGCCAGTACGGCAGCCGGCTGGTGATCTGGGCGGGCGGCGGTGACCTGTCCGGCGGCCGTGACGAGAAGGGCGGCATCCTCCTGCCCGGCTCCGTCGCAGCGTCCAGCGTGGTGCAGGTCAAGACGGTCGGCCTCACCGGGAGCGACAACCCCAGCGCCAAGTACGGGATCGCCGTCGCGAACGACCTGACCGCGCCGGAGAAGGGGGGCTACGCCGTGCTCACCATGTCGCAGTCGTACGGCGTGGAGTTCATGACCGACAGCGACGGCGACGGACACCTCGACACCTGGGCCGGCGGCGGTGGTTCCACCCACCCGGCCTGGCTGCGCCTGGTCCGCTCCGGCACCACGTACACCGCGTACTCGACCACCAACGGCCTCGCCTGGAACGAGATCGCCCGCGCCACCGTGCCCTCCGCGAGCGGCGCCCTGGACGCCGGCGTGGTGGCGAGCGCCGTGAACCTCAACTACCCCGGTACGACGGTCCGGGCCGTGTTCGACCACTTCACCGTGGAGGAGTCGTGAACGCCTACCGCCCCGAGGAGGACTTCCTCCCGCCGCCCGTCTCGCTCACGGTCACCCCGCCCGCGCCCGACGCGGGCCAGGCGGTGACCCTGACGGCCACCCTGACCAACACCACCGGGATCGCCCTGCGCGGCACCGTGCTCTATCTCGCCGTGGACGCCACGGCGAAACAGGCCGGCCTGGGCGGCCTCGCGCCCGGGCGGTCGGTGACCCGCACCTGGCGGACCCGGCTCGCCGACGACGCCGAGGGCCGGATCGTGTTCACCGCGCACGCCCTCTTCGACGTGCACCGCGACGGCTCCGACTGCACCCGCGCCACCTCCTCGCTCGTGCTGCCGTACCGCTCGTTGCCCGGGGCCTTCGACAACGCGGGGATCGCCTCGGACGACGCCCTCACCATGGCGAACATCGACGGCTCGAACTCCAGTCTGTCCGCCGAGGCGCTGGCGTCGGTGGGGCTGACCCCGGGTGCCGCGGTCACGTACGACGGGGTGCCCTTCACCTGGCCGGACACCCGGCCCGGGAGCAAGGACAACGTCGTCTCCTCCGGCCAGACGGTTCTGCTGTCGGGCTCCGGTACCCGGCTGTCCTTCCTCGGCACCAGCACCTGGGGTGAGGGCAAGGGCGACGGCAAGGTCGTCTATGCCGACGGAACCGAGCAGGTCTTCTCGGTCGCCGTCCCCGACTGGTACGGGACGCACTCCTCCGCGGCGGTGGTGGTGCCGTACCGCCACATCGCCACCGGCCGGGACGACACCCCCGTCAGCCTGTTCACCTTCGGTGTCGATCTGGCGGCCGGCAAGGAGCTGCGCTCCGTGGTCCTGCCCGAGGTCAGTGACGGCCTCCAGTCGGGTGTCGCCGCCCTGCACCTCTTCGCCATGACGATCAACTGATCTTTCCCGGAAGGACGTTCATGCACGACAACCGAGGCGACCTCGGCACCACAGGTGTCACCCGCAGACGGATCCTCACGGGTGCGGTCGCGCTGGGCGGCGCCGCGCTGCTGACCCACCCACAGGCGGCGCACGCGACCGGCGGCGCCCGGTTCGACACCGGCCCCGCCGCCGCCGCGGTGAAGCGCCTTCTTCCCGGCCACCACCGGCAGATCACGCTGCGGGCCCTCGACGACGACACCGAGCGCTTCCGGGTCACCGGCCGGGCCGGGCACATCACGGTGGAGGGCACCAGCCCCGCCGTGCTGCTCGCGGGCCTCCACACCTACCTGCGGCGGACCGCACACGCCTCCGTCTCCTGGACCGGCGAACAGCTGAAGCTGCCCCACGACCTCCCCGCGCCCGCCGAGGAGATCACGGGAACGGCCGACGTCCCGCACCGGTTCGCCTTCAACGACACCAACGAGGGCTACACCGGCGCCTACCGCGACTGGGACGCCTGGCAGCGCGAGCTGGACGTGCTGGCCGCGCACGGAATCAACCGGGTCCTCGTCTACATCGGCGGCGACGCGGTCTACTACGACACCTTCCGCCGCTTCGGCTACTCCGACGCCGAGTTGCGCGCCTGGATCCCGGCCCCCGCCCACCAGCCCTGGTGGCTGCTGCAGAACATGTCGGGCTTCGGTGGACCGGTCTCCCGGCAACTCCTCGAGAGACGTGCGGCGCTCGCCGCGAAGGTCATCGACCGGATACGTGATCTGGGCATGACGCCCGTTCTGCCGGGCTACTACGGCACCGTCCCGGACGACTTCCCCGCCCGGCACGGCGGGGACGCGGCGGTGGTGGCGCAGGGCAGCTGGGGCGCCTTCGCACGCCCCGACTGGCTCGACCCGCGCACCAGGGCCTTCGACGACGTCGCCGCCGCCTTCTACCGGGTTCAGACGGAGCGGTTCGGCGAGAGCACGATGTACAAGATGGACCTGCTGCACGAGGGCGGCAACCCCGGTGACGTGCCGGTGAGCGAGGCCGCGCGGGCCGTCGAGGCGGCGCTGCAGAAGGCCCACCCGGGGGCCGTCTGGGCGATCCTCGGCTGGCAGAACAACCCGTCCAAGGCGCTGCTCGACGGCGTCGACAAGAACCGGATGCTGATCGTGGACGGTCTGTCGGACCGCTACACCACCGTCACCGACCGGGAGAGCGACTGGGGCGGCACGCCGTACGCCTTCGGCAGCATCTGGAACTTCGGCGGCCACACCCCGATCGGTGCCAACGCCCCTGACTGGGTGGAGCAGTACCCCAAGTGGCGCGACAAGGAGGGCAGTTCGCTGGCCGGTATCGCGGCGATGCCGGAGGCCGCCGACAACAACGCGCCCGCCCTCGCCCTCCTCACCGACCTGGCCTGGACGCCCGGCACCATCGACCTGGACGACTGGTTCGCCGCCTACGCCCTCTCCCGCTACGGCGGCCCCGACCGGCACGCCGTGGCGGCCTGGCAGACGATCCGCGACACCGCGTACAACATGTCCCGCGCGGACGCCTGGAGCGAGGCACCCGACGGCCTGTTCGGCGCCCGTCCGAGCCTGACGGCGAACAAGGCCGCCGCCTGGGGCCCGGAGAAGGACCGCTACGACACCACGGCCTTCGACACCGCACTCACCGAACTGCTCTCCGTACGGCCGGAGTTGAGGGACAGCTCGGCCTACCGGTACGACGTCGTCGACGTGGCCCGGCAGGTCCTGTCCAACCGCAGCCGTGTCCTGCTGCCGCAGATCAAGGCCGCGTACGATGCCGGGGAGAAGGCCCTGTTCGGCAGGTTGACCCGGACCTGGCTGGAGTGGATGGACCTCCTCGACGACCTGCTGGCGGCCTCCGGCCCGCACCTTCTGGGTCGGTGGCTCTCCGACGCACGCTCCTGGGGCTCCGACCGGACCGAGAAGGACCGCCTCGAATACGACGCCCGCTCCCTCCTCACCACCTGGGGCGGACGCCCCAGCAGCGACGAAGGCCTGCACGACTACGCGAACCGGGAGTGGTCCGGGCTGGTCGGCGGCCTGTACCGCACCCGCTGGAAGACGTACTTCGACGCGCTCGCCACGGGAAAGGACCCGGCGGCGATCGACTGGTTCGCCCTGGAGGACCGCTGGGCGCACGCCCACGAGTCGCATCCGACCGAGCCCCACGGCTCCCCGTACGCCCTGGCCCGCCGCGTACGCGACCTGCTCGCCGCCACCCCCCATCAGGCGTCCCTCACCGCGGGGGCCGACCGGGGAGCGGTGGCCGAGGGCACCCCCGCGACGGTGACGGTCACCTTCACCAACAAGAACGGGTTCACGGCGGCACGCGGTGTGACCCTCTCCGTCACCACCCCCGAGGGCATGGCGGTGAAGCCGCTCGATCCGGTGCGCACGGCGTCGGTGGCGTCCGGCGAGACCTTCGCCGCTCGCTTCGAGGTCTCCCTGGCGGGTGAGCCGAGGGAACTGGTCGGCCAGGTCGTCGCGGCGGCGGCGTACGCGGGCGGTGGGAAGGCGGTCGCGCCGCTGCGGCTGGTGGCCGCGGCCGGGGTCGGCGACCCGTACCGCACGGTCTCCTACAACGACGCCGTGTTCGGCAGGGCCGGCGACGAGATCGCGATCGAGGGCGCCGGGGCCGACCTGTGGGGTGCCACCAACGAGTTCGGCGCGGTGTACCGGGCGGGCGCGTACGGCGACGCGACGGTGGCCGAGGTCACGGTCACCTCCCAGGACGCGACCGGGGGCTGGGCCCGGGCGGGCCTCGTCGTCCGCGACGACCTGGGCGCTCCGGGGAGCGCGGGCTATGTGAACCTGGCGGTCACGCCGTCCAACGGCTGCGCGCTGAGCTGGGACGCCGACGGCGACGGCCGTTTCGACTCGATCGAACTGTCGGGCTCCTTCACCGCGCCGGTGCGGCTGCGGCTGACCAGGTCCGGCGCCTCGTACACCGGGGAGGCCAGCACGGACGGCGTCACCTGGACGACGGTGGGCACGGCCACGCCGGGAGGCGCGGCCGCCACGCAGGACGTCGGCGTCTTCATGACGGCGGCCAACGGCTGGACCGGCACACGGGGCATCGCCACCTTCAGGGGATTCACGGTGGCCTGATCCGCCGGCACGGCACCACCGTGCCGGCATGGGGCGCGGGGTCTTGTGACCGCTGGTGGCAGGACCCCGTGCCGTCGCCGCTCAGGCGCGCGGCGACGGAGCACACGGATCAGCGCCCTCGGCCGCGCGGCTTCAGCGGCACCGACGGCAGCTCTGGAGCCGGCAGCGGATCACCGTCGTACCCCTCCACCTCACCGAAACGAGGTCCGCCGAGCCCCTCCATCCACTCCTGCCGAGCCCGCACGATGTCCCCGTGCGACCGCCCGATGAAGTTCCACCACATCACGATCTCCTCCCCGAACGGCGGTCCGCCCAGGAGGATCGTGCGGGCGGGGGCGGTGTTCGACTCGTTGGTGAGGGCCAGGTGGGTGCGGCCGGGTTCCGTGTAGGCCAGCTCGGCGGGTTTGAGGGGGGTGTCGGCGAAGCGGACCGTCCCGGTGTCGACGAGCAGGCCGTGTTCGAAGGCCGGGTCGACGGGGAGGGAGAGGTCGGCGCCCGGGTCGAGGAGGATCTCCGCCCCGAGCAGAGGGGTGAACGTGCGGACCGGGGAGGTGGAGCCGGCGAGGGCGCCGAGGAAGACCCGCAGGGATGCGCCCGGGAGGTGGACCGGCCGGGGTTCGTGGTGCTGGAAGTCCCTGGGCGCGTCGCGGTGTGCGTCGGGCAGGGCCACCCAGAGCTGGACACCGTGCAGGACCGTGGCGCTCGGGGTGGAGACCTCCGAGTGGGCGATGCCGTGGCCGCCGGTCATGAGGTTGAGCTCACCGGGGCGTACGAAGGCGTGGCTGCCCAGGCTGTCACGGTGTTCGATCTCGCCGCTGAACAGCCAGCTCACCGTCTGCAGGCCGGTGTGCGGATGCGGGGCGACGTCCATGCCGCCGCTCTCCGCGACGTCGTCGGGGCCGTAGTGGTCGGCGAAGCACCATGCCCCGATCAGGCTGCGCGTCCGCTGTGGCAGCGTACGGCGTACGGTCATGGCCCGGGGGCCGCCCAGCGGCACGTCTCGCGGGGTGAGTACCTCCACCTTGCCCGGCTCGCTCACGTTGCGGCCCTCTCGTTCCTGTCGCCCCCACTCGACTCAATCGAATGGTTTGATATTCAACTATGACTCGACGGATCTACATCGACAAGCAGAGCCCCAAGGCCTACCACGCGCTGGTGCAGACGTCCGAGGCCGTGCGGGCGACCGCCGCCGACGCCGGTCTCCAGCGCACCCTCGTGGAACTGGTCAACCTGCGCGTCTCCCAGCTCAACGGCTGCGCCTCCTGCCTCGATGTGCACACCAAGGCCGCCCTGCGGGCCGGGGAGGACACCCGGCGGCTCGGTGTCCTCGCCGCCTGGCGGGACACCGAGCTCTTCACTCCGCCGGAGCGTGCGGCCCTGGCGCTGGCGGAGGCGACCACCAGGCCGACCGACGCCGCCGCGCAGGAGGCCGCGTACGCCGACGCCCGGCAGGTCCTCACCGAGGACCAGATCTCGGCGGTGATCTGGGTGGCGGTCACCATCAACGCCTTCAACCGGGTGTCGATCCTCAGCAGGCATCCCGTGCGCTGAGGACCACGAAGGGTCAGCTCAGCGCCGCCAGCGCCGGCTCCACCGCGCGATGGAACGTCGGGTACGTGTAGATCATGTGCTGGAGCTTCGCCACCGGGACCTCCGCGTGGACGGCGACGTTCAGGCCGTACAACAGCTCGCCGCCCGCCGGGCCCGCCGAGGTCGCACCGACCAGGACGCCCCGGTCCGCGTCCTCGACCAGCTTGAGGAAGCCCTCGCCGCCCGGCCCGTGGATCCAGCCGCGGGTCGAGGCGGAGAGCGGCACCACCGACGTACGGATCCGCAGGCCCCGCTCCCGCGCCTGGCGCTCGGTGAGACCCACGGCCGCGATCTCCGGGTCGGTGAAGGTGACGCGGGGCAGGGCCCGGTAGTCGGCCTCGGGGCCCGGCCGGCCGAGGATGTCGCGGACGACGATCTGCGCCTGGTACATCGAGACATGCGTGAACGCCCCGCGTCCGGTGATGTCGCCGACCGCCCAGAGGCCGTCCGCCGCCCGCATCCACCCGTCCGTCGCGACGGCCGGGGCAGACGGGTCCAGTCCGACCGTGTCCACGCCCAGGGCGCCGAGGTCGGCGTACCGGCCGGCCGCCACCAGCAGGCGCTCCGCGCGCAACACCTCGCCGTCGACGGACACGCTGAACTCCTGTCCGTCGTAGGACACCTGCCGTGCCCGCACGCCTGTCAGCACGGTCACGCCGTCGCCGCGCAGCGCGTCCGCGGCCAGCTCCCCCGCCTCCGGCTCCTCCCGCGACAGCAGCCGCTCCTGCCCCTCCACCACGGTGACGCGGCAGGTGAACCGGGCGAAGACCTGGGCGACTTCGACGCCGATGGCGCCCCCGCCGAGGACGATCATCGACGCCGGCAGCTCCTTGGCGGCCATCGCGTCCCGGTTGGTCCAGTACGGCGTCCCGGCCAGACCGTCGACCGGGGGGATCCGGGGACGGCCGCCGGTGGCGAGGACGACACCCCGGCGGGCTTCGAAGGTGCGGTCGCCCACCGTCACCCGGCGCTCTCCCGTGAGGCGTCCGGTGCCCCGGACCAGGCGGCCGCCCCTGGACTCCAGCCGCTCCGCGGCCACCTGGTCGTTCCAGTCGTCGGTGGCCTCGCGGCGGATGCGGTCGGCGACCCTCGTCCAGTCCGGCGTCACGCCCGCCGGACCCGCCAGCGCGGGCGCCCGGCAGGCCTCAGCGACCAGGTTCGCGGCCCTGATCATCATCTTGCTGGGCACACAGCCCCAGTACGGACACTCCCCGCCCACGAGTTCCGCCTCGACGCCGACGACGTCCAGACCGGTCTCGGCCAGCGTGCCCGCGACATGCTCGCCGCCCGGTCCGAGACCGACGACGACCACGTCCACCTGTTCCTGTTCGCTCATGCCCGCACACGCTAGGGCCGGACCGGGCGGGGCCCGTGTCCGTGAGTGCACGGATCCGGGCCCCACAGCGCACGTGCGCCCACCGGCGCCACCGCGTGCGCTGCCGGTCAAGTCGCCCCGCCCGGCGCTGCCCAGCGTCGGCCCGTACGTTCGCCACGAGGCACACGCCCGCACCCCACCTCGATCCCGCGCCCGCCGGACGGCGTGGAAGAGGTCCCCGCGATGCTGTCCCGGCTGCTGGCGGCGCACGAGACGATCCTCACCGAGGCCCATGAGGCGGCGGCCCGGGCCGCCGAGCTGGGCTCCGACGGCACCAACCACCTGCTGGTCTCCCAGGTGATCCGCACCGGCGAGCTGCAGGCCTGGTTCGTCGCCGAGCACCTGGTCGACACTCCGCTCGTGCGCACCTGGGGCACTACACCGCTGACAGCAGCTGCGGCGCCTGCTCCTTGATCATCGTGTTCGTCCAGCGCATCTGGCGCAGCGTCTGCGGATGGCAGGAGCTCACCAGCGCCAGGAGCTCCTCGTCCCGCAGCGCCTGCGCGGCCTGGCCGAGCATCTCCCAGTGCAGCGAGTTGCGGGCGGCCGCCAGCTGCAGATCCCGCAGGTCGTGCAGGAGGAGCAGGCCGGGCTCGGGGCGCCGGCCGAGCGCCTCGGCGGTCTTCTCGCGGAGTCCGGCCAGCACGCCGAAGGCATGCTGCCCCGAGAGGTCCACGCCCCGGCCCCGGCCGTACTCCGCGAGCCCGGCCGTGTGCTCGTGGGACCAGCGGGCCAGGTCGGTGGCCACGTGGTGGACGCCGTGGTCGGGGCGATGGCGCTCGGCCGCGGCCAGCAGGTCCCGCTCCAGGGCGCGTTCACCGTCGTGCAGGGCGCGCAGTACGGCGGTGACCCCGGCGGTGGTGGTGGTGGTCGGCATGTGCGGCTCCCTCCTCCTGCTGCTGCTGCTGTCGGCCCGTACCCCCGCGGGCGACGAGCGTGACGCGGGCGGCACCCGACTTGAACAGCGGTTGCTTCGACACCGGGTCCCAGTCGGTGACCGTGGTCTCGTTGGCGGCCCTCCCGGCGCCGTCGTGCGGGGGCCGGTGGCCCTCGGGGGTGTCCCAGTAGCCGTAGTGGAACGGCAGGAACACCGTGCCGTCGCGCATGGCGGTGGTCCGCAGCCGGGCGCGCACCGCGCCCCGAGGGGTGCTGACCCGCACCAGGTCGCCGTCGGACAGTCCCTGCCGGGACGCCTCGGCCGGGGACATCTCGGCCCACACGTCGGGAGCGGCGGCGTTCAGTTCGGGAGCGCGGCCGGTCTTCGTACGGGTGTGGAAGTGGTACACCGTACGGCCGGTGATGAGGTGGAGGGGATGCTCGGGGGTCACGTCCTCGTGCGGGGGCAGGTACTCGGCGGCCTTGATGACCGCCTTGCCGTCCGGGTTGAGGGAACGGTACTCGACCGGCTCCACCGACGCGCCGGTCACGAGGTCCTTGCCGTAGCTCTCGCAGGTGTCGGGGTGGGCGAAGGAGATCCCGTCGGTGTAGAGGCGGGCGGTGCCGTCCGGGGCGTCGGCGGTGCAGGGCCACTGGATGCCGCCGGCGCGCAGCCGGTCGTAGTCGAGGCCGGTGTAGTCGCAGGGGCGGCCCGCGCTGCACCGCTGCCAGGCGGCGAACGCCGACTCCGCGTCCTGCCAGGTGATCAACGGGCCGTCGTCCTTGTCCCGGAAGTCCATGCGGGCGGCGTAGTCGAGGAAGATGTCGAGGTCGGCGCGGGCGTCGCCGGGCGGATCCACGGCCTGCTCGCACAGGTGGACCGTACGGTCGGCGTTGGTGAGGGTGCCGGTCTTCTCCCCCCAGGTCGCGGCGGGCAGGACGACATCGGCCAGCTGCGCGGTCTCGGTCAGGAACAGATCCTGGACGACCAGGAACAACCGCTCCTGGGCGAGGATCGAGCGGATCCGGGACAGTTCCGGAAGGGATACGGCCGGGTTCGTGCCAGTGATCCAGAGCATGCGGAGCGAGCCCTGCTCGGCGTTGCGGAAGATCTGCATCGCGTGGGTGGGTGGGGCGTAGTGCGGGATGCGCTCGGGGGTGACGTTCCAGATCCGGGCCAGTTCGGCGACGTGCTCGTCGTTCTGCCAGTTGCGGAAGCCCGGCAGGTCGCCGTCGGCGCCGGTCTCCCGGGTGTTCTGGGCGCTGGGCTGGCCGTTCATCTGGAGCAGCCCGCAGCCGGGGCGGCCCAGCATGCCGCGGATCAGGTGCAGGTTGTTGACCTGGACGGCGGCCGCGGTCGCCTGGTGGGACTGGTAGACGCCCTGCAGCACCGTCGACAGCAGCCGCTCGGCGCCGCCGAGGAGCTCCGCCGCACGCTCGATGTCGGAGGCGGGCACATCGCAGATGCCGGCGGCCCAGCGCGGGGTGCAGCGCTCCGTGGCGGCGACGAGTTCCTCGTAGCCGACCGTATGGGCCTCGATGAAGGAGGAGTCGATGCGCCCGGTGCGGATGATCTCGTGGAGCAGGGCGTTGAGCAGTGGCACGTTGGTGCCGGGGCAGGGGGCCAGGTGCAGGTGGGCGTGATGGGCCACGGGGGTGCGGCGCGGGTCGACGCAGAGCAGCGTGGGCGGTTCGGGGCCGGCCAGCCGGTCCAGGACGCGCATCCACAGCACCGTCTGGGTCTCGGCCATGTTGTGCCCGAACAGGGCGAGGGTGTCGGCGTGGTCGATGTCGTCGTAGGAGGAGGGCTGGCCGTCGCAGCCGAACGTCTCCTTCAGCGCCTCGGCGGCCGTGGCCGTGCACAGCCGGGTGTTGCCGTCGAGGTGGTGGGTGCCGATGCCGGCGCGGGCGAGTACGGCCAGCGTGTAGTACTCCTCCAGGAACAGCTGCCCGGTGGTGTGGAAGCCGATCGAGCCCGGCCCCCGCTCGTCCAGCAGCTCCCGGGAGCGGGAGACGATCCGGTCCATCGCGGTGTCCCAGTCGCACTCCACCAGCCCTCCGCCGTCCCGGTCCCGTACCAGGGGCCTGGTCAGCCGGTCGGGTGAGCTGTTCGCCTGCCAGCCGTACAGGTCCTTGGGTCCCAGCCGGCCCCGGTTGACCCGGTCCTGGGCGCGGCCCCGTACGCCGACGATGCGTCCGTCGCGTACGGCGATGTCCATGGCGTCGCCGTTGGAGTGCAGCAGCGACGCGGAGGCCGCCCAGCGCTCCACGTCCTCCTCGGCCACGCCGTCCGCCAGCCGTACGTCGACACGCCGGGGCCAGGGGGCGCCCGGCGCGTACGGCGTGCGCGCTCCCCAGGGGTCCTCGATGCGCTCGGGGCGTCGTCCTGCGGCCATGCTCTCGCCTCCGTCGAACCGGGCATCCTTCGCTCCCGGCGAGTACCCCCGTCCCGCGTGTCCTTGCGCCCCACCCGCCGGGTGATTGCCGGCCCGCGGGTCCGGTAAGAATCGCCTGGCCAGCCGACCGACCCCCTGGAGGCCCGCCGATGCCCGAACCTGTCGTCCCGGACGGACCGGAGTCCGTGAACGCCGTCGCCTGGCAGGCGTACGCCGACCACCATCTGCGGCGCGGCACGGTTCTGGCGGAGGCGGAGCGGATCGACTGGGGGTTCCCTGACGCGGGGCCGGGGGTCGCGTTCCTCGGGGAGCTGAAGGGACGGCGCGTCCTGGACCTCGGCTGCGGCACGGCCCGGCACGCCGCCCACCTCGTGCGGGCCTACGGCGCCGAGGTGGACGCGGTCGACTCCGCGGCGGGGCAGATCGAGCGGGCCCGCGCCCGGTACGGTTCGCTGCCCGGCCTGCGCCTGATCCACGCGGACGCCGTGGCCCATCTGCGCGCGTCGGAACCGTACGACGTGATCTGTTCCGTCAACGCCGTCCCGTACGTCGACCCCCGCCGGCTGCTGCCCGCCCTGGCGACCGCGCTGAAGCCCGGCGGGACGCTGTGCTTCTCGGTGCTGCACACCAACTCCAGGGGCGAGGGCCCGACTTCGGATCTCATCGACCGTCCGGAGGTCCTGCGGTTCGCGGGCGGTGGCGAGGCCACGGTCCGGATGTGGGTGCTCACCCCCGACCGGTGGGAGCAACTCCTCACCGACCACGGCCTGTTCCTCGACCGTGTGGAGACGGTGACCGCGCCCGATCCCGCCAACCGCGCCTCCTACCGCGTCCTGCGCGTCCGCCGCCCGCCGCGGATCTCCGCCCGCCCGCGCACCGCGCTCCCGCCCGTGGCGCACGCGGCCCTCGGTGTCGGCGCCATCGTGTACGGCCCCCGTGGACTGCTCCTGGGCCGCCACCGCCGGGGCACCTGGGAGCTGCCCGGCGGCACGGTGGAACCCGGGGAGTCGCTGCGGGAGACGGTCGTGCGGGAGCTGCGCGAGGAGACCGGGCTACGGACGGACCCCTCGGAGGTACGGCTCCTGGGCACACTCCTGGACCGGGTCGAGGGGGTGGTGCGGGTGACGGTCGGCGCCGTCGTCACCGGATGGCGCGGCGAGCCGGCCGACCAGCCCGGTGAGAGCGTCGGCGACTGGCGCTGGTACCCCCTGGACCGCCTGCCGCCGTCCCTCTTCGTGTGCAGCGCCCAGTCCCTGACGGCCTGGGATCCGGACCTCCCCATCGACCACGCCCCGGCCCACTTCACGCCGTACGCGGACTACGACGCCGTACGACGGTGATCCGTACGCCATCCGCTCTCCGTCACCCGTTCTCGTGATCCGCCCCTCGACCTGTGGTGGTCGGGCCCGCGACCCGTGAGAAAGTTGCGGCTCGATCCACCCAGGGGGGTCTGTGACACGACATCAGAAACGGTCCGGGGCAGGCAGAACGTCGTCGGCGCTGCTCACTGCGCTCGGGACGCTGGCGGGCGCGGCCCTCGCGGGGGCCGCGCCCGCCGGGGCCGCGACCTGGACCACGGTGGTGGCTGGGGTGGCCTACCAGCACTACGACCTGTCGGCCGCCGCCGGGGTCACGCATGTGCACGTCCTCAGCGTGGACCTCGGCCACGCCCATGTGCGGCTCGGGTTGTTGTACCCGGGGAAGGTCGCCTCCCGCGCGGCTCTCTCCACCCTGGCCGACGGCCAGAAGGCCGTCGCCGGCGTCAACGGCGACTTCTTCGACATCTCCGAGGCCCAGCACCCGGGCGTCACCGCGACCGGGGCGAGCGTGGGTCCGGCGATCGCGAGCGGCAAGGTGCTCAAGGCGGCGGTGCCGGACGCCCAGCGGTTCGGGCCGGAGCTGCCGCCGGGCACCTCCACCCGCGCGGTGGTCGGTGTCGGCGCCAACGGCAGGGCCCGGCTGGACACACTGGCCCTGAAGGGCACGGTCACCGCCTTGCGGCGGCGGCTGCCGCTGGGCGGGCTCAACCAGTACGCGCTGCCCCTCGACTCCATCGGCGCGTTCACGGCGGACTGGGGCGGCGTCTCGCGCAAGCGGGCCACCTGCGGCACGGACCTCAGCCGGGCGGCGGCGTGCAGTACGAGCACCTATGAGGTGACGGTCGAGAGGGGCCGGGTCGTGTCGGCCTCGGCCACGCCGGGCAGCGGCACCATCGCGGCGGGCACCACGGTGCTCGTCGGACGGGAGGCGGGTGCGCGGCGCCTGAAGGCGTTCACGGTGGGCGACCGCGTGACGGTCCGTCATCGACTCATGTCCGGGTCGGGGACGGCGTACCGCTTCGCCGTCGGCGGCTATCCGCTGCTGACGGGCGGGCGGGCGCTGCCCGGCCTCGACGCGAGCGTCTCCGCCGTACGGACGGCGGTGGGCATCGGCGACGGCGGCCGGCGCGTGTTCCTGTTCGCGCTGGACGGCGCGACCGCGTACCGCAAGGGCCTGACGATCGCCGAGGTCGCCGCCGCCCTGAAGAGCCTCGGCGCGACCGAGGGCTTCAGCCTGGACGGCGGCGGCTCGTCGACCCTGGTGGCCCGCCCGGCGGGCTCGACCAGGGTGACGGTCCGCAACCATCCGTCGGACGGCACGGAGCGCCCGGTGCCGAACGGCATCGGCGTCTTCACGCGGTAGTCGTCCCGACACCGGGGCGAGCCCGCAGCGGCTTCACGGTCGAAGACTGCCGACGAGGTCGGCCGTCGCCGTGAGGCCGTTGTGGATGGTGGGGGCCATGCTCGTGCCGGCCAGGAAGAATCCGAGCAGGAGACAGACCAGCGCGTGCGAGACCTTCAGCCCGCTGTTGCGGATGAAGATCACCGCCAGGATCAGCAGCAACAGCACCACGGAAATGGAAACGGCCATCGTCAACCTCCTCCGCCACGTCCGCTTTCGCGGCGTTCGGCCGCAAGTGTGGCGTAACGGAGGGTTCGTCCGTGCGGCTGGCATGTCCGCCGAAAGGGTGGTGTCCGACGGCCCCGCGCCTACCGGTGTGCGTCGAGGAAGGCCTCCAGGCCGGCCAGGTCGTCGGTGTTGAGGTAGTCGACGCCGGCGGCGAGGAGTTCGCCCCACAGCGCGTCGCGGGCGGGGCCGGCGAGGTCCGGGGTGGCCCAGAACCGCACCTTCTGCCCGCGTTCGTGGGCCGCCGCGACGATCCCGCGCAGCTTCTGCCGCTCCGCCTCGGGGAAGGCGCCGACGCCGAGCCAGGTGAAGTTGAGCGTCCAGTTGTCGCTGATCAGGGAGGCGAAGGAGGCCTCGGTGCTGCCGAGATCGGCGAGGCGTCCGTCGTAGAAGGCACGGCGGACGGTCTGCGCCTCCATGGGCGTACGGGCCGCGCGGTCGCCGGAGATGACGGCGGTGACCGGGCCGGCGTGGATCCGGCCGTGGGTGTACGTCGTGAAGAGGTGCCGGTAGCGCGCGAGCAGCTCGTCCAGGGCGCGGTAGGTGCTGGAGCCCTCGGTCTTGATGTCGATGAGCAGCTGCAGCGGCTGCCGGTAACCCCGGTACACCGAGCCGCGGTTGGCCTTGACGCGGGCGGCGAGCGGGGCGAGGTAGAGGGACTCCAGGGTGCGGGTGGGGTCGAGTTGGTCCGCCGAGTGGGCGATGAGGAGTTCGCCGTCGACGAGGAAGATGTCGGCCTCGACGCTGCCGAAGCGGTGGTCGAGCGCGTCGAAGAGAGGACGGGGATGCTCGTAGTCGTTGTGGGCGTGGGCGCGCCACAACGGGCGGGGGCCGTGCCCGCGTCCGTCGGCGAACGCGCTGCCGGCGGGCGGGGCGAGCACGGCGGCGAGGGTGGCGCCGAAGCCGGTGAGAACTCTGCGGCGGGTGACGTGGGCCATGTTGTTCCTCCCTGTGGGGCGGGTCGGGACCACAGGGAGTATGAGGCCGTCCGTGCTCCAACGAACCTGTACATGCCAGGAGTTGGCCGGACCGCCGCCGCTTGTTCACTCCTTCCGCGCGGGCGCACGGAAAAGCCCGCCCCAGGTGGGGCGGGCTTCACCGGGGGACCTGTCAGGGGGCCCGCAGGTCGACGAGTTCGGCCACGGTGGCCCGGTGCGCGCCGGCGGTGCCGTAGGCGATCGAGTCGGACTTGGCCCGCTTGAGGTACAGGTGGATCGGGTGCTCCCAGGTCATGCCGATGCCGGCGTGCAGTTGCAGCGCCTCCTCGGCGGCGTGCACGGCGACCCCCGCCGCGTAGGCCTGGGCGACGGCCACCGCGATGTCGACGTCCTCACCGGTGGCGAGCGCGTCGGCGGCGCTCCGGGCGGCGGCCCGGAGGTTGACGACCTCCAGCCAGAGCTGGGCGAGCCGGTGCTTGAGCGCCTGGAAGCCGCCGACGGGCCGGTTGAACTGCTTGCGCTCCTTCAGGTAGCGCACGGTTTCCGTCAACGTCCAGTCCGCCAGTCCGAGTTGCTCGGAGGCGAGCAGCCCGGCTCCGGCGCGCAGGGCGCGGCGCACGGCGGGTTCGGCGTCGCCGAGGCGGCGGCCGGTGGCTCCGGCGAGGGTGACCGTCGCGAGCGGGCGGGTCAGGTCGAAGGACACCTGCGGGGTGACGGTCACGGCGGAGGCGTCGACCTCGTACAGCCCTCCGTCGTCCGCGGGCACCAGCAGCAGGTCGGCGACGGCCGCGTCGGCGATGCCCGTCAGCTCCCCGTGCAGCAATCCGTCTTCGAGGCGTACGGCCTCGAACGCGGCGCCCGGCGCGGTGTGCAGCCCGACGGCCAGCGCGCCGACCGTCGTCGCGGACGCCAGCCGGGAGAGCAGGTCCTCGGCACCGCACTCCAGCAGCGCCTCCGTCGCCACGACGGCGCTGGTCAGATAGGGAACGGGCGCGACCGCCCGCCCGAGTTCCTCCAGGACGACCGCGGCCTCCCGGTGCGTGGCGCCCTGGCCGTCGAGCTCTTCCGGAATCAGCAGACCCGCGAGGCCCATGCCGTCGGCGAGCGCCTTCCAGGCCGCGAGGTCGTGCGGTGCCTCGGACTCGGTGCGCGCTATCACACCGGGCGCGTCGCAGTGGTCGGCGAGCAGGTCCCGTACGGCGGCGCGGAGCGCCTCTTCCTCCTCCGAGTACAGCAGATCGGTCATCGGGCGAGGTCCTTCCAGGCGACGTCCTTGTCGGTGCGCGGCTCCGAGGGCAGGCCCAGGACGCGTTCGGCGACGATGTTCAGCAGGACCTCGCTGGTCCCGCCCTCGATGCTGTTGCCCTTGGAGCGCAGGTAGCGGTAGCCGGCGTCCCGGCCGGTGAAGTCCACCAGCTCCGGGCGGCGCATGGTCCAGTCGTCGTACAACAGCCCCTCAGAGCCGCGGAGTTCGACCTCCAGGCCGCTGATCTCCTGGTTGAGGCGGGCGAAGGCGAGCTTCATGCCGGCGCCCTCGGGGCCGGGCTGGCCGGCGACGAGCTGCTGGCGCAGGCGCTCGGCGGTCAGACGGGCGACCTCGGCCTCCACCCACAGCCCGAGCAGCCGCTGGTGCAGGTCGTGGGTCCGCAGCTCGGGCCGCTCGCGCCAGGTCTTCGAGACCGGTCCGATCATGCCGCCCTCGCGGGGCAGCCGCATGCCGCCGATGGCGACACGTTCGTTGTTGAGCGTGGTCTGCGCGACCCGCCAGCCGTCGCCGACCTCGCCCAGGCGGCGGGAGTCGGGGATGCGGACGTCGGTGAGGAACACCTCGTTGAACTCGGCCTCGCCGGTGATCTGGCGCAGCGGCCGGACCTCGACACCCGGGTCGGTCATGTCGCAGAGGAAGTAGGTGATGCCGGCGTGCTTGGGCACGTCCGGGTCGGTACGGGCGATGAGGATGGCCCAGCGGGCGAGGTGGGCGCTGGACGTCCACACCTTCTGCCCGTTGACCACCCAGTCTCCCCCGCTCTCACGCGCGGCCCGCGTGCCGAGCGCCGCCAGGTCGGATCCGGCGCCGGGCTCGCTGAACAGCTGGCACCAGACCTCCTCCCCCGTCCACAGGGGCCGCAGGTACCGCTGCTTCTGCTCCTCGGTGCCGTACTTCAGGATCGTGGGCGCGGCCATGCCGAGGCCGATGCCGATGCGGCGGGGGTCATTGTCGGGGGCGCCCGCGGCCTCCAGCTCGGCGTCCACGACGATCTGCAGGGAACGGGGTGCGCCGAGCCCGCCGAGGCCCTCCGGGTAGTGCACCCAGGCGAGCCCCGCGTCGAAGCGGGCCCTGAGGAAGTCGAGGCGGTCGGTGGAGGCGGGGGGATGCGCGGCCAGCAGCTCCCCGGTACGGCTGCGCAGTTCCTCGGCGGTGGTCATGCGGCGGCTCCGTCCTCGAGCGACGGGACGACGGCGACCCGGCCGGTGGTGACACCGTCGGCGACCCGCTGCACGGCCGCCGCCGCACCGGCGAGCGGCACCCTCTCGCTCACCAGCGGCTTGATCGCGCCCCGGGCGGCCAGCTCGGTGAGCTGTTCGTGGCAGTGCTGGACCAGCTTCGGGTTCTTGGTGTTGTACAGGCCCCAGTGCAGACCGAGGATCGAGTAGTTCTTCACCAGGGCGTGGTTGAGCCCGGGGCTGGGGATGCTCCCGCTGGCGAAGCCGACGACCACGATCCGGCCCTCGAAGGCGACGACCTTGGTGGACTGGGTGTAGGCCTCGCCGCCGACCGGGTCGTAGACGACGTCCGCGCCCCGGCCTCCGGTGGCCTCCTTCACGGCGGCGACGACGTCCTCGGCCCGCCGGTCGACGACCACGTCACAGCCCAGCTCCCTGGCCACGGCGGCTTTGTCGGCCCCGCCGACGACACCGATGACGGTCGCGCCGGCCGCCTTCCCGAGCTGCACCGCCGCGCTGCCGACCCCTCCAGCGGCAGCGTGGACGAGCAGCGTCTCGCCGGCCTCCAGCCCGGCCCGGCGGTGCAGGCCGAACCAGCCCGTCTGGTAGCCGATGTGCAGCCCGGCGGCCTCGGCGTCGTCCAGGGAGTCCGGGGCGGGCAGCACAGCGGCGGCGTCCGCGACGGCGTGCTCGGCGAAACCGCCGTACGGCAGCGCCGGGTTGGCGATCACGCGGCGGCCGTCCTCGGTCTCGCCGCAGATCTCCACGCCCGGGGTGAACGGCAGCGGGGGCCGTACCTGGTAGTGGCCGCGGCACATCAGCACGTCCGGGAAGTTGATGTTCGCGGCGCGCACCCTGAGCAGGACCTGGCCGTCACCGGGCGTGGGCCGCTCCACCTCCTGGAGCCGCATCACCTCGCCCGGCTCGCCGTTCTCGTGCACCTGCCATGCCTGCATGCGGAGCCTCCACGGGACTACGTCGTCCGACCGGTGTACTGACCGGGATCCATCGCATACTAAGCGGTTGCTTGCCAATCGGGGAACAGTCGGGGTGCGTCACTTCCGCGAAGGCCGCGCGCGTACGTGCATCCGCTCGCCCTGCGGTCCGAAGAGGCTGAGGAACTCGGCCGGCCCCTCCCCCGTCGATCCGAACCAGTGCGGCACGCGCGTGTCGAACTCGGCGGCCTCTCCCGCCGCCATCACCACGTCGTGCCCCGCCAGCACCACCCGCAGCTTCCCGGACAGCACGTACAGCCATTCGTAGCCCTCGTGGGTGCGCAGTTCCGGCTCCTCCTTGCGCTGGGGTACCAGCACCTTGAAGGCCTGCAGCCCGCCGGGCTGCCGGGTCAGCGGCCAGAACGTGCGCCCGTGCCGCACCAGCGGCTTGGCCCGCACCCGGGGGTCGCCCACCGGCGGGGCGCCGACCAGCTCGTCCAGGGGCACCTGGTGGGCCTGCGCGATCGGCAGCAGCAGTTCCAGGCTGGGCTTGCGCAGACCCGACTCCAGCCGGGAGAGGGTGCTGACCGAGATGCCCGTCGCCTCGGACAGCGCCGTCAGGGTCACCTCCCGCTCCTTCCGGATCCGGCGCAGCCGGGGGCCCACTTCCGCGAGAACGTCTTCGGCACTCATACCCCGTATTGCAGAATCAGCAAAGATGTTTGTCAATCCGGGGCCGTTCGGGTGACCTTCTCCGTGGAGGTGGTCACCATGACCGATGTGTACGAGGTGGTTGTCGTCGGCGGTGGAGCGGCGGGTCTGTCCGCCGCACTCGTCCTGGGCCGGGCCAGGCGCCGCACGCTGGTGGTCGACGCGGGCGAGCCGCGCAACGCGCCCGCCGCCCATATGCAGGGCTATCTGACCCGGGACGGCATGCCGCCCGCCGAGTTCCTCGCCGCCGGCCGCGAGGAGGTCGCCCGGTACGGCGTGGAGCTGGTCCGGGACCGGGCGGTGGACGTCCGCAAGGGCGAGGACTTCGCCGTGGTCCTCGCGGGCGGGCGTACCGTGCGCGCCCGGCAGCTCGTCGTCGCCACCGGCCTCAGGGACGAGCTGCCCCCGGTGCCGGGCCTCGCCGAGCGCTTCGGCCGGGATGTGCTGCACTGCCCGTACTGCCACGGCTGGGAGGTCCGCGACCAGGCCTTCGGCGTGCTCGCGACCAGTCCGCTCAGCGTGCACCAGGCGCTGATGGTGACCCAGTGGTCCAAGGACGTGACCCTCTTCCTGCACACGGTCGCCGAGGAGGAACTGACCGACGAGGATCTGCGCCGGCTGGCGGCGGCCGGGGTGCGGGTCGTCCCCGGCGAGGTGGCCGGGCTGGTGGTCGAGGACGACCGGCTCACCGGGGTGCGGGTCACCGGGGGCACCCCCTCCGCGGGAGGGACGGTCCACGACCGTGAGGTGCTGTTCGTCGCGCCGCGCCCGGTCCCGCAGACCGACCTCGTGGCCCGTCTGGGCGCCGAGATGAGCGAGACCCCCTTCGGCACCTACCCCGTGGTCGACGGCCGGGGCCAGACCGGCGTCCCGGGCCTGTGGGCGGTGGGCAATGCCTCCGGTTTCGCCGAGCAGGTCGTGAACGCGGCCAGCCGGGGCTACCGGGCCGGGGCCGCGATCAACGGGGAGCTGCTGATGGCGGACCTGGACGCGGCCGCTGCCGCCGTGCGGGTGTAGGGGAGGCGGAGGCGTAGCACCATGGCTGCATG
Organism: Streptomyces sp. NPDC049687; assembly: GCF_044465285.1. Taxonomy (NCBI): domain Bacteria; kingdom Bacillati; phylum Actinomycetota; class Actinomycetes; order Kitasatosporales; family Streptomycetaceae; genus Streptomyces; species Streptomyces sp. NPDC049687. The sequence goes on along the minus strand of NZ_JBITLN010000011.1, from coordinate 204,522 downwards.
CTGCTGACCCGGCTCGCCGACGTGTCCCGGGAGGTCGCCGCCACCTCGGCGCGCTCCCGCAAGATCGCGCTGCTCGCCGAACTCTTCCGGGACGCCGAGGCGGACGACGTACCGATCGTCATCCCCTACCTGGCCGGACGGCTCCCGCAGGGCCGGCTCGGCGTGGGCTGGAAGGTGCTGAGCCGCCCGGTGGCCCCCGCCGGGTCGCCGACGCTGACCGTACGCGAGGTGGACACCCTCCTCACCGCGCTGGGCAAGGTGTCCGGCCCCGGTTCCCAGGCGGAACGGGTCCGGCTCGTGGGCGAGTTGATGGCGGCGGCCACGGCGGAGGAACAGCGGTTCCTGCTCGGGCTCATCACCGGCGAGGTCCGCCAGGGGGCCCTGGACGCCCTGGCCGGGGAGGGACTGGCGCAGGCGACCGGGGCGCCGCCGGCCGACGTACGGCGGGCGGTGATGCTGGCGGGCTCCCTCCAGCGGGTCGCCGAGGCGCTGCTCAGGGACGGGCCCTCGGCGCTGGAGGCGTTCCGGCTGACCGTGGGCCGCCCGGTCCTGCCCATGCTGGCGCACACCGCGTCCTCGGTCACCGAGGCGGTCGGCAAGCTCGGGGCCTGCGCGGTGGAGGAGAAGCTGGACGGCATCCGCGTCCAGGTGCACCGGGACGGCGACGACATCCGCCTCTACACCCGCACGCTGGACGACATCACCGACCGCCTGCCCGAAGTGACGGCGGCTGCCAGGGAGTTGCGGGGCGAGCGGTTCATCCTGGACGGGGAGGTCATCGCGTTCGACGACAGCGGCCGCCCCCGCTCCTTCCAGGAGACGGCCGGCCGGGTCGGCTCCCGGGTGGACGTGGCGGCGGCCGCCGAGGCGGTCCCGGTCTCCCCCGTCTTCTTCGACGCGCTGTCGGTCGACGGCCACGACCTCCTCGACCTGCCGCTCGCCGAGCGGCACGCGGAGCTGGCCCGTCTGGTGCCCGGTCCGCTGCGGGTGCGGCGGACGCAGGTGCACGGACCGGAGGATCTCCCGGCCGCCGAGGAGTTCCTCGCACAGACGCTGCGGCGCGGCCACGAGGGCGTGGTCGTGAAGTCCCTCGACGCCCCCTACAGCGCGGGCCGGCGCGGCGCGTCCTGGCTGAAGGTCAAACCCGTGCACACCCTGGACCTGGTGGTCCTGGCCGCCGAGTGGGGTCACGGCCGCCGCACGGGCAAGCTCTCCAACCTCCACCTCGGCGCCCGCACCGCCGACGGCGGCTTCGCCATGCTCGGCAAGACCTTCAAGGGCATGACCGACGCGATGCTCGGCTGGCAGACGGAACGTTTGCGGGAGCTGGCCGTCGGGGACGACGGCTGGGTGGTGACCGTACGCCCCGAACTCGTCGTCGAGATCGCCTACGACGGCCTGCAGAAGTCCACCCGCTACCCGGCCGGCGTCACCCTCCGCTTCGCCCGCGTGGTCCGCTACCGCGAGGACAAGCGGCCGGAGGAGGCCGACACGGTGGAGACCCTGCTGGCCGCCCACCCGGAGGTGCGACCGTGACTCCCAAGCGCAGCGCCGGTCTGCTGTTGTTCCGGCACACCGAGGACGGCACGGAGGTGCTGCTGGGCCATATGGGCGGCCCGTACTTCGAGAAGAAGGACGCCGGGGCGTGGACCGTGCCGAAGGGCGAGTACCAGCCCGACGAGCCCGCCTGGGACGCGGCCCGACGTGAGTTCCAGGAGGAGCTGGGCCTGCCACCGCCCGACGGCGAGGCGATCGACCTCGGCGAGGTCCGCCAGACGAACGGCAAGATCGTGACCGCGTGGGCGATCGAGGCCGATCTCGACCCGGCCGCGATCGATCCCGGCACGTTCACGATGGAGTGGCCGCCGAGGTCGGGGCGGACGCAGGAGTTCCCGGAACTGGACCGGGTGGCCTGGTACGGACTGGACCGTGCCCGCGAGGTGATCGTCCCGGCCCAGTCCGCGTTTCTCGACCGCCTCACGGAGCACTCGGTCTGACGCGCACGCGTTGCGGTGGCCGATGCGGCGCGGGAAGGTCGAAGCAGGCAGCTCTCCAGGAGGTCGGTCATGCCCATCGCGACGGTGAACCCGGCGAACGGCGAGACGCTCAAAACGTACGAGGCCATGGGCGAGGAGGAGCTGGAACGGCGGCTCCAGCTCGCCATGGCCACGTTCCGCACGTACCGGACATCGGCGTTCGCCGAACGGGCCCGTCTGCTGAACCGGGCGGCGGACCTCCTCGACGAGGACCAGCGGGACATCGCCCGGGTGATGACCACCGAGATGGGCAAGCCGGTCAAGCAGGCGCGCGCGGAGGCCGCGAAGTGCGCCAAGGCGATGCGCTGGTACGCCGAGCGGGCGGAGGAACTGCTCGCCGACGAGCGGCCCGCCGAGGCCGATGTGAAGGACTCCGGGGCGTCCCGGGCCCTGGTGCGCTACCGGCCGATGGGCCCGGTGCTCGCGGTGATGCCGTGGAACTTCCCGCTGTGGCAGGTCGTCCGGTTCGCGGCGCCCGCGCTGATGGCCGGCAACGTGGGCCTGCTCAAGCACGCCTCCAACGTCCCGCAGACGGCCCTCTACCTGGAGGACCTCTTCCATCGCGCCGGCTTCCCCGAGGGCTGCTTCCAGACCCTGCTCATCGGCTCGGGGGCGGTGGACGAGATCCTGCGCGACGAGCGGGTGAAGGCGGCGACCCTGACCGGCAGCGAGCCGGCCGGGCGGTCCGTGGCCGCCACCTCCGGCGAGATGATCAAGAAGACGGTCCTGGAGCTGGGCGGCAGCGACCCGTTCGTCGTCATGCCGTCCGCGGACATCGACCGCGCCGCGCGGGTCGCCGTCACCGCGCGGGTGCAGAACAACGGCCAGTCGTGCATCGCCGCCAAGCGGTTCGTCGTCCACTCGGACGTGTACGACGAGTTCGCCGAGCGCTTCACCGAAGGGATGAAGGCGCTGAAGGTCGGCGACCCCTCCGAGGAGGACACCGAGGTGGGTCCGCTGGCGAGCGAACAGGGGCGGGCCGACCTGGAGGAGCTGGTCGACGACGCCAAGCGCAGCGGCGCCACCGTGCTGTGCGGAGGCGAACGGCCCGACTGGCCCGGCTGGTACTACCCGCCGACCGTCCTCGCCGGGGTGAGCCGCGAGATGCGCATCCATCGCGAGGAGGCGTTCGGGCCGGTCGCGACCCTGTACCGGGCCGCCGACCTGGACGAGGCGGTGCTCATCGCCAACGACTCCCCCTTCGGCCTGAGTTCCAACGTCTGGACGCGGGACGAGGCCGAGGTAGACCGTTTCGTACGGGATCTGGAGGCCGGCGGGGTGTTCGTGAACGGGATGACCGCCTCCCATCCGGCGCTGCCGTTCGGCGGGGTGAAGCGGTCGGGGTACGGGCGGGAGCTGTCCGGGCACGGAATCCGCGAGTTCTGCAACATCACCACGGTTTGGCACGGCGCGTGAGCGCGGCGCGGTTACGATCCCGGGTGTGAACCGCGAAGTGACCCTGCCTCTGATCGTCGACGACCGCGGGACCCTGCAGGTGGCTGCCGTCGAGGTGAGCAAGCTGCTCCGCACGCTGGGCGGGAGGTGGCTGCACCTCGTCGAGGCGGGGGCGGAGGATCTCGACGAGGACACGGTGGCCGCGCTGACCATCGAGTTGGCCAAACTGGCCGACCGCATCGACGTGGCCTGCATCGCGCACAGCAGTGGGGGCACGCCGTAGGTCGTGCCCCCTCCCGCCCGCGCTACCGGATGGACATCCCCGAGAGCGTCCTCGCGATCACCAGCCGCTGGATCTCGCTCGTCCCCTCGAAGATGGTGTAGATCGCGGCATCCCGGTGCATCCGCTCCACCGGGTACTCCCGGGTGTATCCGTTGCCACCGAGAATCTGGATCGCCTGGGCGGTGACCTTCTTCGCCGTCTCACTCGCGTACAGCTTGGACATCGACCCCTCGGCCGCCGTGAACGGCTTCCCGCTGATCGCCATCCAGGAGGCGCGCCAGACGAGCAGCCGGGCCGCGTCGATCTGCGTGCGCATGTCCGCCAGCTGGAAGGCCACGCCCTGGTTGTCGATGATGGGCCGGCCGAACTGCTCGCGGGTCTTGGCGTAGTCGAGGGCCACCTCGTACGCGGCGCGGGCCGTTCCCACGGCCATCGCGCCGACCGCCGGCCGCGAGGCCTCGAAGGTCGCCATCGCCGCGTTCTTCACCCGCTCGCCGCCCGACTTCGCCCGCTCCCGGGCCCGGGCGAGCCGCTCGTCCAGCTTCTCCTTGCCGCCGAGCAGGCAGGAGCCGGGGACGCGCACGTTGTCGAGGATGACCTCGGCGGTGTGCGAGGCGCGGATGCCGTGCTTCTTGAACTTCTGGCCCTGGGCGAGGCCCGGGGTGCCCGGCGGGACGATGAAGGAGGCGTGACCCTTGGAGCCCAGCTCCGGGTCCACGACGGCCACGACGACATGGACGTTGGCGATACCGCCGTTGGTCGCCCAGGTCTTCGTGCCGTTGATCACCCACTCGTCCTTGGCCTCGTCGTACACGGCACGCGTACGCATGGAGGCGACGTCGGAGCCGGCGTCGGGCTCGGAGGAGCAGAAGGCGGCGACCTTGACATCGTCGGCGTCGCCGTACATCTGGGGGATCCAGGTGCCGATCTGTTCCTCGGTTCCGTTGGCGAGAACGCCCACGGCGGCCAGTCCCGTGCCTACGATCGACAGGGCGATGCCCGCATCGCCCCAGAACAGCTCCTCCATGGCCATCGGGATACCGAGGCCGGTGGGGTCGAAGTACTGCTGCGCGTAGAAGTCGAGGGAGTAGATGCCGACCTTCGCCGCCTCCTGGATGACCGGCCAGGGAGTCTCCTCACGCTCGTCCCATTCGGCGGCCGCGGGGCGGATGACGTCGGCGGCGAAGCCGTGCAGCCAGTCCCGGACCTCCTTCTGTTCGTCGTTGAGCTCCATGGTGAACTCGGCCATGTCCCCTCCAGCGGCGGTGCGTGTTACTAGCGGTAACTCGAGTCTGTTACCGACGGGTAGGAAAAGTCAACTCCCGACGACTGCCCCGGAGCCCTCGGGCCCGTTCGATGTCAGGCTGCTGTCAGGTGTTAGTTTGCGCAGGCGTCACCGAAACACCACGGGTGGGGAGAGCACATGGACACCACGCAGCGGACCGAGCAACAGCGGTCCGCCGACCGCCGACGGCGCGAGTTGCTGGAGGCCGCGGACCGGGTGGTGCTGCGCGACGGCCCCCAGGCTTCCATGAACGCGATCGCGGCGGAAGCGGGCATCACCAAGCCGATCCTCTATCGCCACTTCGGCGACAAGGGGGGACTGTACGCGGCTCTCGCCAAACGGCACACGGACGCGCTGCTGGATTCCCTGCGGGCCGCGCTCGACGCGCCCGCGGAGCGGCGCGAGCGGGTCGAGGCGACGCTGGACACCTACCTCGCCGCCATTGAGGCCCGGCCGCAGGTGTACCGGTTCCTCATGCATCCCTCCGAGGGAGGTCAGGGAGTCGACCAGGGGTTCGACGTCGGCAAGCACAGCGCGCCTCTGCTCCGCAGGATGGGCGAGGAACTGGCTCAGGTGATCGAGGACCGGCTGGATCTCGGTCCCGGGAGTCAGCAACTGGCCCGTGTGTGGGGGCATGGGATCGTCGGGATGATGCACGCGGCCGGGGACTGGTGGCTCGGCGAGCGGCCTTGTTCCCGTTCCGAGCTGGTGCGGAGTCTGGCCGATCTGCTGTGGGGTCGTCTCGCGGCGGCCGGGGACAAGATCGGAGGTCCGGGGTTCTGACGGTCGCGTGCCGACCGCGGGCCGGTGGGCCCGCTCTCGCCCCCGCGGCGGAGCCCCGGAGCAGGGAAAGCCCCGCGCCCCTAAGGAACCTCCACTCGCCTGCGCCAGGGGGCTCGCTTCACCTGGCGCATCAGCCTGCTCCTGCGCCAGCCCTCCACCCGGTCCGCGTACACCGTCCCCTCCAGGTGGTCGCACTCGTGTTGCAAGCATCTGGCAAAGAATCCCGTGCCGTGGACGGTGACGGGGTCGCCCGTCATCGTGCGGCCCTCGACCACCGCGTGGTCGTGGCGTTCCGTCCCGGCCTCGAGGCCCGGCAGGGAAAGGCAGCCCTCCGGGCCCCTCAGGACGATGCCGTCGGCCTGCACCAGCCTCGGGTTCACGACATGGCCCAGGTGGCGGACGTCCTCGTCGTCGGGGCAGTCGTAGACGAAGACGCGCAGGGGCTCGCCGACCTGGTTGGCGGCCAGGCCCACGCCCTGGGCCGCGTACATCGTGGCGAACATGTCCTCGACGAGGCGGGCGAGTTCGGGGCCGAAGTCGGTGACCTCCCGGCAGGGTTCCCCCAGGACCGGATCACCGAGGAGAGCAAGGGGTCTGACGCGCCCGTGCGCGCCCGGGATGGAGCCGTGTCGCATGGCGGCAAGGGTACGGTCACTTCTGACACGCGCATGCCGTACCGGCGTGGGAGGTGGTGCCGCGATTCGGGGCTGCGAATGGATCTCGATAGGCTGACCACCTACCACGGTGCCGTCAGGCCATAGGCACGGCGGGTACGCAAGGAGGATCGAGAACTGATGGCAGGCAACTCGGACCCGCTCACGCCGCGGGCCAAGCTGGCCGTGACCGCCGGCAAGGCGGTCGCTGCGGCATCCCGCGCCGCCGGACGCGGCAGCGGTTCGGTGATCGGTGGCCGGGTGGCACTGAAACTCGACCCCGACCTGCTGGCCCGGCTCGCCCAGAACCTGGACGTCGTCCTCGTCTCGGCCACCAACGGCAAGACGACCACGACCCGGCTCATCGCGGAGGCGCTGCGAGCCGCCGGACCCGTGGTGTCCAACGCGCTCGGCGCCAACATGCCGGCGGGTATCACCTCCGCGCTCGCGGGCGGTTCGGACTCCAGATACGGCGTCATCGAGGTCGACGAGAAGTACCTCGCGGGCGTGGCCCGGGACACCGCGCCCAAGTGCATCGCCCTGCTCAACCTCTCCCGCGACCAGCTGGACCGCGCCGCCGAGACCCGGATGCTCGCGGAGAACTGGCGTGAGGGGCTGGCCGGTTCCAAGGCCGTCGTCGTCGCCAACGCGGACGACCCGCTGGTGGTGTGGGCCGCGTCCTCGTCCCCCAACGTGGTGTGGGTCGCCGCGGGGCAGATGTGGAAGGACGACGCCTGGTCGTGCCCGGCCTGCGGTGGCGTCATGCAGCGCCCCGGCGACGACTGGTTCTGCGGTGAGTGCGGGTTCCGGCGGCCGCAGCCGAGCTGGGCGCTCTCCGGGGACCACGTCATCGATCCGCACGGGTCCGCCTGGCCCATCCATCTGCAGCTGCCGGGACGTGCCAACAAGGCCAACGCCGCCTCCTCCGCCGCCGTCGCCGCCGTGTTCGGCGTGCCGCCGCAGGTCGCGCTGGAGCGGATGTACCAGGTGCAGGCCGTCGCCGGGCGGTACGACGTCGTCCAGTTCCAGGGCCGTGACCTGCGGCTGCTCCTCGCGAAGAACCCGGCCGGCTGGCTCGAGACGTTCAGCCTGATCGATCCTGCACCGGCACCGGTGATCCTCTCGGTCAACGCGCGCGGCGCCGACGGCACCGACACCTCCTGGCTGTGGGACGTGGACTACACGCGGCTGACCGGCCATCCGATCTTCGTCATCGGCGACCGCAAGCTGGACCTCGCGGTCCGGCTCGAGGTGGCGAACCAGCACTTCCAGGTGTGCGACAGCGTCGACCAGGCCGTCCAGCAGTGCCCGCCCGGCCGGATCGAGGTCATCGCGAACTACACCGCGTTCCAGGACCTGCGCCGCCGCGTCGGCAACTGACCACGAAGGACGACCACTTCATGAGCGACAACCAGCTGCGGATCGTCTGGGTCTACCCGGACCTGCTCAGCACCTACGGCGACCAGGGCAACGTCCTGGTCGTGGAGCGCCGGGCGCGGCAGCGCGGCCTCGACGTGGCCCGGCTCGACGTGCGCAGCGACCAGCCGATCCCGACCTCCGGCGACATCTATTTCATCGGCGGCGGCGAGGACCGGCCCCAGCGGCTCGCGGCGGAGCGGCTGCGCCGTGACGCGCATCTGTACCAGGCGGTGCAGAACGGTGCGATCGTGTTCGCGGTCTGTGCCGGCTACCAGATCCTGGGCCACGAGTTCGTCAACGACCTCGGTCAGCGCGAGCCGGGCCTCGGTCTGCTCGACGTCACCACGGTGCGCGGCGAGGGCGAGCGGTGCGTCGGCGACGTCCTCGCGGACATCGACCCCCGGCTCGGCCTGCCGCCCCTGACCGGCTTCGAGAACCACCAGGGCGTCACCCATCTCGGCCCGACCGCCCGCCCGCTGGCCCGCGTCCAGCTCGGCAAGGGCAACGGCACCGGCGACGGGACGGAAGGGGCGTACAACGACACCGTGTTCGGCACGTACATGCACGGTCCCGTGCTCGCCCGCAACCCTCTCATCGCGGACCTGCTGCTGAAGCTGGCGCTCGATGTGAACGCGCTCCCGCCGATCGACGACCGCTGGTACGAGGCGCTGCGCAACGAGCGGATCGCCTCGGCTCAGCAGCCCGCCTGAGCCGGGCCGTTCACCTGAATTTCAGACCACCGTCAGCAGCCCGTCTGACGGTGCGTCCGCGCAGGTGAGCGGGCACGTCCAGCAGGCGGACGCGCGCTACGGCCCCGCCCCCTCCTGCCGCTAGGGTGGCGGGGATCGAGCCGGACAATGTGGTCCGGATCCGGCCCTCGTGAAGAAGGTTGTTTCGGGCTATGCGCATTGGTGTCCTCACGTCCGGCGGCGACTGCCCCGGCCTGAACGCCGTCATCCGGTCCGTCGTGCACCGTGCCGTCGCCGACCACGGCGACGAGGTCATCGGCTTCCGGGACGGCTGGAAGGGCCTCCTGGAGTGCGACTACCTCAAGCTCGACCTCGACGCGGTGGGCGGCATCCTCGCCCGCGGCGGCACCATCCTCGGCTCCTCCCGGGTCCAGCCCTCGCAGCTGCGGGACGGCGTGCAGCGGGCCAGGGGCCATGTCGAGGAGCTCGGCCTCGACGCGATCATCCCGATCGGCGGTGAGGGCACCCTCAAGGCCGCCCGGCTGATGTCCGACGCCGGGCTGCCCATCGTGGGCGTGCCGAAGACCATCGACAACGACATCGCCGTCACCGACGTCACCTTCGGCTTCGACACGGCGGTGGGGGTCGCGACCGAGGCCCTCGACCGGCTGAAGACCACCGCCGAGTCGCACCAGCGGGTCCTCGTCGTCGAGGTCATGGGGCGGCACACCGGCTGGATAGCGCTGCAGTCCGGGATGGCGGCGGGCGCCCACGCCATCGTCGTACCGGAACGCCCCTTCGACATCGAGGAGCTGGCCCGGCGGGTCGGCGAGCGGTTCGAGGCGGGGAAGCGGTTCGCCATCGTCGTCGCCGCGGAGGGGGCGAAGCCTCGCCCCGGCACCATGGCCTTCGACGAGGGCGCCAAGGACATCTACGGGCACGAGCGGTTCGCCGGGATCGCGCGGCAGCTCTCCATCGAACTGGAGGATCGGCTGGGCAAGGAGGCTCGTCCGGTGATTCTCGGGCATGTGCAGCGGGGTGGTACGCCGACGGCCTACGACCGGGTGCTGGCGACTCGGTTCGGGTGGCATGCGGTGGAGGCCGTGCACCGGGGGGAGTTCGGGAAGATGACGGCTCTGCGCGGGACGGACATCGTGATGGTGCCGCTGGCGGAGGCCGTGGAGACGTTGAAGACGGTTCCGGCCGAGCGGTACGCCGAAGCGGAGTGCGTGCTGTAGCCGTCCGGCGGGAGCCCCCGGTGACAAGAGTCGCCGGGGGCTTCTCTACTCTTGTGGGCGGCAGGAAACGTACATCCCCCCACGAATCAGGAGCCGCCCACCATGGAGCACAGCGGGCACGGCGTGCCTATGGATCTGTTGCCGTTCACGCTGGGGCGGGGGCTTCAGTGGTCGGCGGATCCGTTCTTCCTCGTCGCCTGTCTGGTGGGGCTCGGGTTGTACGGCTGGGGGGTCGTGCGCCTGCGGCGGCGGGGTGACGCGTGGCCGGTCGGGCGGACCGTGTCGTACGTCGTCGGCGTGCTGACCGTGATGCTCATGATGTGCACCGCGCTGAACGACTACGGGATGGTCATGTTCAGCGTGCACATGGTGCAGCACATGGTCATCAGCATGCTGTCGCCGATCCTCGTCCTGCTCGGCGCGCCCGTCACGCTCGCGCTGCGCGCGCTGCCGGCCGCCGGCAGGGGGCGCAAGGGGCCCCGTGAGCTGCTGCTCATGCTGCTGCACAGTCGGTACATGCGGATCATCACGCATCCCGTGTTCACCATTCCGCTGTTCATCGCCTCTCTGTACGCGCTGTACTTCACCCCCCTCTTCGACTTCCTGATGGGCTCCAGGACCGGGCACATCGCGATGATGGTGCACTTCTTCGCCGTCGGTGTGGTGTTCTTCTGGCCGATCATCGGCGTGGACCCGGGGCCGCACCGGCCGGGGTATCTGCTGCGGATGCTGGAGCTGTTCGCCGGAATGCCGTTCCACGCGTTCTTCGGCATCGCGCTGATGATGGGGTCGGCGCCGATGGTGGAGACGTTCGAGAAGCCGCCCGCCTCGCTCGGCATCGACGCGCTCTCCGACCAGAACGCGGCCGGCGGCATCGCCTGGGCGTTCAGCGAGATCCCCTCGGTGCTGGTGCTGATCGCGCTGCTGTTCCAGTGGTACGGCTCCGAGCAGCGGCAGGCCAAGCGCAAGGACCGGGCCGCGGACCGGGACGGCGACAAGGAACTGGAGGCGTACAACGCCTATCTCGCGTCGCTCGACGCACGCGGGCGCTGAAACCGGGGCGCGAGGGACGAAGCCAGGGCACCATGGAGGTGGACCCGCCCGGCGGAGGGCGGCCCTGAGGAGGGTGTCGCGATGGCAGGTTCCACGGACAGTTCCACGAAGACCATGGGGGTGCTCACCATCGGCGGGCTGGTCGTGGTGACCGCCTACACGGTGGCGCTCGGCAGCAACGGCTGGCTCTGGTTCGGCTGGGTCGTGCTCGGGCTGATCACCCTCGCGATGGTCGTACTGAAGACCGGCTGATCAGCCGGGGGTGAGGCGGGCCGCCGAGTGGACACCCGGCTGGTACTTCGGGAGCCTCGCGGTGATCTTCATGCCCGCGCCCACGGCCGTCTCGATGACCAGACCGTAGTCGTCGCCGTACACCTGGCGGAGCCGGTCGTCGACGTTGGACAGGCCGATGCCGCCGGAGGGGCTGACCTCGCCGGCCAGGATGCGGCGCAGCAGTACCGGGTCCATGCCGGCGCCGTCGTCCTCGATGACGACCAGAGCCTCGGCGCCCGCGTCCTGGGCGGTGATCTGGATATGGCATTTGTCCGTCTTGCCTTCCAGTCCGTGCTTCACGGCGTTCTCGACCAGGGGCTGGAGGCAGAGGAAGGGCAGAGCCACCGGAAGGACCTCCGGGGCGATCTGCAGCGTCACGGCGAGCCGGTCGCCGAAGCGGGCCCGGACCAGGGCCAGGTAGTGGTCGATGGCGTGGAGCTCGTCGGCCAGGGTGGTGAAGTCGCCGTGCCGGCGGAACGAGTAGCGGGTGAAGTCGGCGAACTCCAGCAGCAGCTCGCGGGCGCGTTCGGGGTCGGTGCGGACGAAGGACGCGATCACGGCGAGCGAGTTGAACACGAAGTGCGGGGAGATCTGGGCGCGCAACGCCTTGATCTCCGCCTCGATCAGTTTCGTACGGGACTGGTCGAGATCCGCCAGCTCCAGCTGGACGCTGACCCAGCGGGCCACCTCCCCCGCCGCCCGGACCAGCACGGCGGACTCGCGGGGCGCGCAGGCGACGAGCGTGCCGTGCACCCGGTCGTCGACGGTGAGCGGGGCGACCACCGCCCAGCGGACCGGGCAGTCGGCGTGGCCGCAGCCGAGGCGGAAGGCCTCGCCGCGGCCGCTCTCCACAGGCCCGGCCAGGCGTTCCATGATCTCGGCGCGGTGGTGTGAGCCCACTCCGTCCCAGGCCAGCACCTCCTTGTGGTCGGTCAGGCAGAGCGCCTCCGTGCCGAGCAGGGTGCGCAGTCGGCGGGCGGACTTGCGGGCGGTCTCCTCGGTGAGGCCCGCGCGCAGAGGGGGTGCGGCCAGGGAGGCGGTGTGGAGGGTCTGGAAGGTGGCGTGCTCGACGGGCGTGCCGAGGCCGCCCAGGTTCTCGGGGCGTGCGGTGCGCCGGCCCAGCCAGAAGCCGACCGCGAGGAAGGGGAGGATCGCTATGCACAGGCCCGCCAGGAAACCGCTCATGCCTTCGCCTCCGTCGCCCTCAGTTCCTCCGTGCGCAGTTCCTCCGGCAGGTGGAAGCGGGCCAGGATCGCCGCCGTACCGGCCGGGACGCGGTGCGGGGTGGCCAGGGACACCAGGATCATGGTGAGGAAGCCCAGCGGTACGGACCACAGCGCGGGCCAGGCGAGCAGCGCGTGCAGCCGGCCCGTGCCCGGCAGGCCCGCCATCGTCGCGGCGACGGCCACGAACGCCGAGCCGCCGCCCACCACCATCCCGGCGGCCGCCCCGGGCGGGGTCAGCCGGCGCCACCAGATGCCGAGGACGAGCAGTGGGCAGAAGGAGGAGGCCGACACCGCGAAGGCGAGGCCCACCGCGTCGGCCACCGGCAGCCCTCCTACCAACAGGCTCGCGGCCAGCGGTACGGCCATGGCGAGGCCGGTGCCCAGCCGGAAGTGCCGCACGCCCCGGGTCGGCAGGACGTCCTGGGTGAGGACGCCCGCCACGGCCATCGTCAGTCCGGACGCCGTGGACAGGAACGCGGCGAAGGCACCTCCGGCGACCAGCGCGCCCAGCAGGTCGCCGCCGAGGCCGCCGATCATCCGCTCGGGCAGCAGCAGGACGGCCGCGTCGGCGTCTGCGGTGAGGGCGAGCTCGGGTGCGTACAGGCGGCCGAGGGCACCGTAGACGGGCGGCAGGAGGTAGAAGGCGCCGATCATGGCGAGGACGGCGACCGTGGTGCGGCGGGCGGCGACTCCGTGCGGGCTGGTGTAGAAGCGGACGACGACGTGCGGCAGGCCCATGGTGCCGAGGAAGGTGGCGAGGATCAGGCCGTACGTGGCGTACAGCGGGCGCTCCTCGCGGCCGGCGGCGAGAGAGCTCGACATACCGCCGTTGCTGCCGCGCTCGACGGTGGGGACGGGCGTGCCCCGGGCGAAGGTGAGGCGGGTGCCCTGGCCGATGTGGTGGGTGCCGGCGGGAAGGCGGAGAACGGTGTCCTCGTGCCGGCGGCCGTCGACCGTGCCGTCCACGGTAACCGTCAGGGGGCGGTCCAGCCTGAGGTCGAGGGTGTCGTCCACGCGGACCGTCCGCTGCTCGCGGAAGGCGGCCGGCTCGTCGAAGGCGTGCCGGGGGGCTCCGTCGCCCTGCCAGGCCAGGACCAGGAAGAGGGCGGGGACGAGGAGAGCGGTCAGCTTGAGCCAGTACTGGAAGGCCTGGACGAAGGTGATGCTGCGCATGCCGCCCGCCGCGACGGTCGCGGTGACGACGACGGCGACGATCACCCCGCCGAGGGAGTCCGGCGCGCCGGTGAGGACCGCCAGCGTCAGCCCGGCGCCCTGGAGTTGGGGCAGCAGGTACAGCCAGCCGACGCCGACGACAAGGGCGCCCGCGAGCCGTCGTACCGCGTGGGAGGCGAGGCGGGCCTCGGCGAAGTCGGGCAGGGTGTAGGCGCCGGAGCGGCGCAGAGGGGCGGCGACGAAGACGAGCAGGACCAGGTAACCGGCGGTGTAGCCGACCGGGTACCAGAGCATGTCGGGGCCCTGGATCAGAACCAGGCCGGCGATGCCCAGGAAGGAGGCACCGGAGAGGTACTCGCCGCTGATGGCGGCCGCGTTGAGGCGGGGGCCGACGGTGCGGGAGGCGACGTAGAAGTCGGAGGTGGTGCGGGAGACGCGCAGACCGAAGGCGCCGACGAGGACGGTCGCCACGACCACGAGGGCGACGGCGGGGACGGCGTAGGCCGAGTTCATCGGTCCTCTACGAGGCGCACGAAGTCCCGTTCGTTGCGTTCCGCGCGGCGCACGTACCAGCGGGCGAGCAGGACGAGCGGGAGGTAGAGGCAGAAGCCGAGGACCGCCCACTCCAGGCGGTGGGCGTCGGGCATCGCGGCGAAGAGGAGGGGCAGAGGGCCGACGAGCAGGGCCAGGACGGCGAACACCGCGAGTCCCGCCCGGAGTTGCGAGCGCATGAGGGAGCGCACATAGGTGTGGCCGAGGGTGGTCTGCTCGTCGATCTCGGTGCGCGGGCGGTAGTGGCCCGAGCCATGGGGGTACCGCCCGCGCGAGCGAAGCCGGGCGTGGGGGAGGGTGCGGCGGGGCGGGCCGGTGACGACGACCCGCCGTTCGGCGGGGTCCTGGTTCGGCACGGTCAGGGCCTCCTCATCAGCAGGTCCCGCAGTTCCCGCGCGTGGCGGCGGCTCACCTGGAGTTCCTCGCCGCCGACCAGGACGCTCACCGTCCCGGCGTCGAGACGGAGCTCTCCTATGTGGCGCAGGGCGACGAGGTGGCGGCGGTGGATGCGGACGAAGCCCCGGGCACGCCAGCGCTCCTCCAGGGTGGAGAGCGGGATGCGGACGAGGTGGCTGCCGCGGTCGGTGTGCAGGCGGGCGTAGTCGCCCCGGGCTTCGACGTGGGTGATGTCGTCGACGGCGACGAACCGGGTCACGCCGCCGAGTTCGACGGCTATGTGGTCGGGGTCGGGCTCGTGCACGGGGATGCGGGGCGCGGTGCCGCGCAGTTCGGCGGCGCGGCGGACGGCCTCGGCGAGGCGTTCCTTGCGGACGGGCTTGAGGACGTAGTCCACGGCCTTGAGGTCGAAGGCCTGGACGGCGAAGTCCTCGTGGGCGGTGACGAACACGACGAGCGGCGGCCTGGCGAAGCCGGTGAGGAGGCGGGCCAGGTCGAGGCCGTCGAGGCCCGGCATCTGGATGTCGAGGAAGACGACGTCGATGGCCTCCGGCCCGTCGGGGCCGGATTCCAGGGCCCGGTTGATGCGGCGCAGCGCCTCGGTCGCGTCCCCGGCGCCCTCCACGGTGCCGATGCGTGGATCGGCGCTCAGCAGGTACAACAGTTCCTCGAGCGAGGGGCGTTCGTCGTCGACGGCGAGGGCGCGCAGCATGAAGGTGGAGTGTAGGGGCGATCGGCACGGCTGGACATGTGCCGGGGTGCGGACGTATCCGCTGGATACAGTGCCCGCATGAACAGCGGCACTGCCTCTTTCGACGAGCTCGACCGGAAGATCGTCACCGCTTTGATGGCGAACGCCAGGACCAGCTTCGCGGAGATCGGGACGGCGATCGGCCTGTCGGCGACGGCGGTCAAGCGCCGGGTGGACCGGCTGCGGGACACCGGGGTGATCACGGGGTTCACGGCGACGGTGAAGCCGTCGGCGCTGGGCTGGCGTACCGAGGCGTATGTGGAGGTGTACTGCGAGGGGGCCGCTCCGCCGCGGCGGCTGGCGGAGGTGGTGCGCAACCATCCGGAGATCACCGCGGCGATGACCGTGACGGGCGGGGCCGACGCGCTGCTGCATGTGCGGGCGCGGGACGTGGAGCACTTCGAGGAGGTGCTGGAGCGGATCAGGGTCGAGCCGTTCATCCGGAAGACGATCAGCGTGATGGTGCTGTCGCATCTGCTGCCGGAGAGCCCGGAGGCGGGTGCCACACATGCGGCGCCCGATGACGCAGCGAACGTGCGTCGGGAAGCCTGACTACGCAACAACCCTGCGTGAACACGCAGCGTTCGTTCCTTGTAGCGCTCCGCTGTCGCTTCTTACCGTGGAGGCATGCCCGAGAGTGTGACCACCGGCCGTGCCCCGCGCGCCCGGCGCTTCCTCGTCTGTGAACCCAGACACTTCGCTGTGCGGTACGCGATCAATCCCTGGATGCATCCCGACACCCGGGTGGACGTCGATCTGGCCCGGGAGCAGTGGCGGTCACTGATCCAGGCCTACCGCGCCCACGGCCACGCGGTGGACACCGTCGATCCGGTGCCCGGCCTCCCCGACATGGTCTTCGCCGCGAACTCGGCGGTCGTCGTCGGCGGCCGCGTCTTCGGCTCCCTCTTCCACGCGCCCGAGCGGCGCCCCGAGTCCGGCCACTACGACACCTGGTTCAAGGCGGCGGGCTACGACGTCCACCGGCCCGAGTCGGTGTGCGAGGGCGAGGGCGACCTCGTCTGGACGGGGCGGTACGTGCTGGCCGGCACCGGCTTCCGCACCACCCGTGAGGCACACCGCGAGGTGCAGGAGTTCTTCGGCCATCCGGTGGTCAGCCTGACGCTGGTGGACCCGTACTTCTACCACCTGGACACCGCGCTGTTCGTCCTGGACGACGACAACGTCTGCTACTACCCGGAGGCGTTCTCGCCCGGCAGCCGCGAGGTGCTCGCCCGGCTGTATCCGGACGCCGTGCGGGCCACCCGCGACGACGCGCTGGCGTTCGGTCTGAACTCCGTCTCCGACGGCAGGCATGTCTTCATCGCGCCGCAGGCCGAGGCGCTCGCCGCCCGGCTCGGCGAGCACGGCTACCTCCCCGTCCCCGTCGACCTGTCCGAGCTGCACAAGGCCGGCGGTGGCATCAAGTGCTGCACTCAGGAGATCCGCTCATGACCGCGCCCGCACGCACACGTACCTCCACCGACCTGATCCGCGCCGAGGAGCTGGTCCTCGCGCACAACTACCACCCGCTGCCCGTGGTCGTCGCGCGCGCCGAGGGCACCTGGGTGGAGGACGTCGAGGGCCGCCGCTATCTCGACATGCTGGCCGGCTACTCGGCCCTCAACTTCGGGCACCGCCATCCGCTGCTGATCGAGGCGGCGCACCGCCAGCTCGACCGGCTCACGCTCACCTCCCGCGCCTTCCACAACGACCGGCTCGCCGAGTTCGCCGAGCGGCTCGCGGGGTTGACGGGGCTGGACATGGTGCTGCCGATGAACACGGGCGCGGAGGCGGTCGAGAGCGGCATCAAGGTGGCCCGGAAATGGGCCTACGAGGTGAAGGGCGTTCCCACCGACCGGGCGACGATCGTGGTCGCGGCGGACAACTTCCACGGCCGTACGACGACGATCGTGAGCTTCTCCACGGACGAGACGGCGCGCTCGGGCTTCGGCCCCTTCACGCCGGGCTTCCGGATCGTCCCGTACAACGACCTGGCGGCGCTGGAGGCGGCGGTCGACGAGACCACGGCCGCGGTGCTGATCGAGCCGATCCAGGGGGAGGCGGGGGTCGTCATCCCCGACGACGGCTATCTGGCCGGGGTGCGCGAGCTGACCCGCCGGGCGAACTGCCTGTTCATCGCCGACGAGATCCAGTCCGGCCTGGGGCGGACCGGCCGGACGCTGGCCGTGGAGCACGAGGGCGTCGTCCCCGACGTCCTGCTGCTCGGCAAGGCGCTCGGCGGGGGGATCGTGCCGGTCTCGGCGGTGGTGGCGCGGCGCGAGGTGCTGTCCGTGCTCAGGCCGGGTGAGCACGGGTCGACGTTCGGCGGCAATCCGCTGGCGGCGGCCGTCGGCACGGCGGTGGTGGAACTGCTGGAGACGGGCGAGTTCCAGCAGCGGGCGGCGGAGCTGGGAAGTGTCCTGCGGGACGGTCTGGCCGGACTGGTCGGCAAGGGCGTCGTCGGTTTCCGCGCCCGGGGCCTGTGGGCGGGCGTCGACATCGACCCGGCCCTCGGCACCGGCCGGGAGGTGAGCGAGCGCCTCATGCGGGAGGGCGTCCTGGTCAAGGACACCCACGGCTCCACCATTCGGCTGGCACCACCGCTGACGATCACCGGCGAGGAACTGCGCTCGGCGCTGGCCGTGTTGGAGACGGTGCTGGGGCAGGGGGCCTGAGGAGGGACGGGCTCCCGGCTGGCTCGGTCGCTGTCGTGCAGGCAGGGTGATGATTGAGTCAGGAGGTGGTAGACCACTCTCAGCGCGACAGAGAGGTCGACCGTGGGCACATACGACGTGGACGACGTTGCCCGCCGGCGCTTCGACGTGGCGGACGCCGCGCCCCTGCTGCTCGACGGCCGGGGGGTGGTGACGAGCTGGACCAGGGACGCCGAGCGGCTGCTGGGGTATGCGGCGGCCGAGGCGGTGGGCAAGGACCTGGCCGGGCTGGTGACCCACGGGGACGCCGGCCGGCTGCCGGACATCCTGGAGCGGTGCCGCCGTGACGGCGGCTGGAGCGGGCTGCTGTCCGCCCGGCGCCAGGACGGCCGGCCCGTCCCGGTCATGGCCCGGATGACCTCCGCCGACGAGCCGGGCGGCACCGCCCGCTGGCTGGTGCTGCTGAACGAGATGGGCGACGCGCCGGGCTGGACCATGAGCCGCTCCTCGCTGGAGCAGATCGTGACCGGCTCCCCGATCGGCATCGCGATCGTGGACACCGACCTGCGGTACGTGTGGTCCAACGAGGCCCTCGCCCGGTTCGGCGGCGGCCGGCCCGAGGAACGGCTGGGGCTGCGGATGGCGGACGTCCAGCCGGGCCTGGACGCCGAGGCCGCCGAGGCGCAGATGCGGTGGGTGCTGGAGAGCGGCGAAACCGTGGTCGGCTACGAGCACCTGGGACGGGTACGGGCCGCTCCGCACCGGGAGACGGCGCACATGCTGTCGTTCACCCGGCTCGACGACGACCACGGCAATCCGATGGGCGTCTACTACACGGTCGTCGACATCACCGACCGCCACCGCGCCCGCCAGCGGCTCGCCCTGCTGGACCGGGCCGGCCGGCGGATCGGCCGCAGCCTGGACATCGCCCGCACCGCCCAGGAACTGGCCGACGTGGCCGCCCCCGGCTTCGCCGACGCGGTCGCCGTGGACCTTCTGGAGCCGGTCCTGCGAGGCGCGGAGCCCACCGTGGGCGCGGAGCCGGGGAGCCCGCGCGACTCGGTGCCGCTGCGGCGGGCGGGGCTGAGGATCACCGGGAGCCCGTACCGCGCGGGCCACGCCCAAGGTGCCGAGGACGCCGGCCAGGCCGAGGATGGCGACGAGGTCGGCGCCGCCGGTCCGCCCGGCGGCGCCCCCGCCGTCGTCCACCCGGCCGGTTCGCCCCCCGTCACCTGTCTGCTCACCGGGCGTCCCTGGCGGGCCGAGCGGCTCGACCCGGTGGCCGAGGAGTGGCTGCGGGGCATGCCGACGGAGCCGGAACCCGTCCCGGCACCCGCGTCCGTCTCCGCCCCCGATCCGGTCAGTGTGCTGATCGTGCCCGTGCGGGCGCGGGGCGTCACGCTGGGGATCGCCACGTTTGTGCGACGGCGCCGGCGGGAGGCGTTCGACGGCGACGACCTGGCGCTCGCCGAGGACCTCGTCTCGCGGGCGGCCGTCTGTGTGGACAACGCCCGCCGCTACACCCGTGAGCGGGACGCGGCGCTGGTGCTCCAGCGCAACCTGCTCCCCCGCAGGCTGCCCGAGCAGGACGCCGTCGAGGTGGCCGCCTGCTACCGCCCGGCCGACGAGCTGACCGGCCTCGGCGGCGACTGGTACGACCTGATCCCGCTGTCGGCGGCCCGGGTGGCGCTCGTGGTGGGCGAGGTGCCCGGGCACGGCATCGACGCCGCCGCGGCCATGGGGCGCGTACGGACCGCGGTGCGCACCCTCGCCGCCCTGGACCTGCGGCCCGACGAGGTCCTCGCCCACCTCGACGACCTGGTCGCCCGGATGTCCCGCGAGGAAGAGGACCTGGAGGCCGGCAGGCAGGCGGGGGCCGGATGCGTGTACGTCGTCTACGACCCCGTCGACGGCCGGTGTGCCATGGCCGCCGCCGGACACCCGGCCCCGGCGATCGTGCTGCCCGACGGGAACGTCAGGTTCGTGGACCTCCCGCAGGGGCCGCCGCTCGGCGCCGGCGGGCCGCCGTTCGAGTCGGCGGAGGTGGTGCTGCCGGAGGGCAGCACGCTGGCGCTGCACACCGACGGTCTGCTGGCCCATGGCGAGGAGTGGGCGCTGGACACCGACCGGACCCGGCTGCGGCAGGCCCTGGAGCGGCGGGCGGACAGCCTGGACCTGCGCTGCCAGGCCGTGATCGACGCGCTCGTGCCGGCCCGCCCGCACGACGACGTGGCCCTGCTGATGGCTCGCACCCGCCGGCTGTCCCCGGACCGGGTCGCCGAGTGGGAGCTGCCCGCCGACCCGGCCGCGGTCGCCGAGGCACGCAAGACGGCGAGCCGCCGACTGGCGCAGTGGGGTCTCGCGGAGCTGTCGTTCACCACCGAGCTGGTGGTCAGCGAGCTGGTCACCAACGCCATCCGGTACGCCACCGGTCCCATCCGGCTACGGCTCGTCCTTGAGCGCACCCTGGTCTGCGAGGTCTTCGACGGCGGCGCCACCGCACCCCATCTGCGCCACCCGCGCACCACGGACGAGGGCGGCCGCGGCCTGCTGCTGGTCTCCCAGGTCACACAGCGCTGGGGTACCCGCTTCCTCCCCGAGGGGAAGATCATCTGGGCCGAGCAGCCCCTCGCCGCCCCCAGGGTCTGACACCCGGACCGGCATATCTCGCCTCACGTGAGAAAATTACGCAAAACCGGTGGATGTGGTGCGGTACCGGCGGATGGGGCAGGAGCCATGAACGACACGGCGATCGACTACGCGGCGGTGTTCCAGGCCCTGCCCGGCATGGTGGCGCTCCTGACGCCCGGACTGGTGTACGCGGACGCCAACGAGGAGTTCCTCCGCGTCGCCCAGCGGGGGCGGGAGCAGATCATCGGCCGGCATCTCTTCGACGTCTTCCCGGACAACCCCAACGACCCGGGCGCGAGCGGGGCCCGCAACCTGGAGGCGTCGCTGCGCCGGGTACTGGCCACCGGTGAACGCGACACGATGGCCCTGCAGCGCTACGACGTCGAGGACTCCGAGCACCCCGGGGAGTGGGAGGAGCGCTACTGGAGCCCGGTCAACGCCCCCGTGTTCGGGCCGGACGGGTCGGTGGTGCTCCTGGCTCACCGCGTCGAGGAGGTCACCGAGCTGATCCGGGCCCGCGGCGGCCGGAGCACGGACCGCCACGGGAGCCGGTCCAGGGTGCTGGAGGCCGAGCTGTACACACGCGCCCGTGAGCTGCAGGAACTCAATGAGCGCCTGCGTCTGGCGCACGCCCGTGAGCGCGAGGTGGCCCTCGCCCTGCAGAAGGCGATGCTGCCCGCCCGCCGCCAGGTCGGCCACTACCAGGCGGCCGTGCGCTACCGGCCGGCGGTCGGATCGCTGAACGTCTGCGGGGACTGGTACGACCTGGTCGACCTGGTCGGCGGCAACCGCATCGGCGTGTCGGTCGGCGACGTCGTGGGGCACGGACTGGAGGCCGCCGGGGTGATGGGCCAGCTGCGCAGCGCGCTGAGCGCCGCCTCACGGGTGGCGGAGGGCCCCGCCGAGGCCCTGAACGTCCTCGGGCGGTACGCGCATGTCGTGGACGGCGCCGAGTCGGCGACCGCGGTCACCACGTTCATCGACTGCGACCGCCACACCATCACCTACAGCAGCGCCGGCCACCCCCCGCCGATGCTCGTGCACCCGCACGGCCACGTGGAGTTCCTGGACCGGGCCACCGATCCGCCGCTCGACGCCCGCCCCGACCCGTCGCCCCGGCCTCAGGCGTGCACCACCTACGGCGACGGCGCCACCCTCGCCCTGTACACCGACGGCCTGGTGGAACGGCGGCAGGAGGACATCGACAAGGGCCTGACGCGTCTCGCCGAGGCCCTCGCCCGGCACCGGGACGCCGATCCGGAGACCCTGGCCGACTCCGTCCTGCTGGAACTGCTGCCGCCCGGGGGTGCGACCGACGACACGGCGCTGGTGGTGGTGCGGCTGTGAGGGCTACCGCCGGTTGATGCCGGGCAGAAAGACGCCGTAGAAGTCCAGCATCCGGAGGGTGCGCGCCCTCGTCCGCTCCTTCATGTAGGGCCAGGAGTCCTCGACCAGGGTGCCGGGGTTCAGGAGCTGTTCCAGTACTTCGAAGTAGACGGCTCCCCGGACGTGTTCCGAGGAGTGGTCCACCACCTTTTCGACGAAGTCCCAGCAGTGTGTCAGGAGTTGCCGGTCGGGGGCGGAACTCTCCAGCTGCGGCAGCAGTACCGGTGTCATGAAGCACTCGGTCAGCAGCCCGTACAGGTCCAGGACCGCGTCCCGGGTCAGGACGGCCCGCTCGGCCGGCATGTCGTACTTGTCGGCGATGAACGGCGCGGTCTCCGGGACCGTGCGCAGCAGGAGGGCGGGAACGTCGTCGACGGGGATCTCAGTCATGTCTTTCCGGGGGTCGGCAGGGTGCGGGGTACGGGCACGGGGCCCGCCGGAACGACGGGCCCCGCGCACGGTGGACGTCAGGCGCAGTTACCGCTCGACGGGTCGCAGACCGATGATCCCCCGGTGTCGGGGTAGAACGGGTCCACGGTCGCGTCGGAGACCTCCAGCGGGTCGAAGATGTCCTTGAACATCTCCCAGGCGCCTCGCTTCGCGCCGTACTCCTCCACGTAGGCCGGAGCCTGGGCCACCTGCAGTACGCCGCCCGCGATGCCGAGAGTCTTGGCGAAGCCGCGCAGGCGGGTGGGCTGGCCGACCGGCTGGGGGCCCTTGTGCTGGGTCGGTTTGAAGTCCTGCCCCGTCAGGTCCTTGACGGCCGGCGTCTTCATCACGGCGTCGAACTTCTCCTTGACGACCTTCTTCATGTTGGCGTCGCCGTCCACCATCTTCTTGACGTTCCCCGTGACGTCGCGCGAGTTCAGGGCGTCCCACAGTTCCTTCGCCTCGGCCTTGGCGATCGCCAGGTCCCTGTCGGACAGGAGCTTGTCCATGCCCTTCCCCGTCTCCCTGGCCGCGCGGTCGTTGTCGAGGACGTCCGAGAGGCCCTTCATCGTCTCCCAGCCCTTCTGGACGTGCAGTTGGTCCTTGCCGGGAAGCCGCTCCCCCGTGTTGAACTCGTGGATGAGGGCCGTCGACATCTTCCCGTTGCCGAAGACCTGCTTGGCACGTGCCTTGGGATAGATCTGCTGCAGCATCCCGCGCAGCTTGCCGTTGCTCACCGCCGGTGCGGAAGCCCGCCGCTGCATGAAGCCCGGGTTCTTGTTGGGCACCCGGTTGAGCAGCTTGTGGATCGCCTTCTTCAGCGACTTGAACAGGCCGAGGAACCCGAAGAACTTGCCGTCCGGGTCGGCGTACACCAGCGGGTTGTTGTTGCCGTAGGTGTAGCCGTGCATCTGCTGCGGGTCGGACAGGTCCATCACCGGGTCGACGGACAGGAACCGGCCGGTCTGCGCGTCGTACTCGCGCGCCCCGAGGTGGGTGAGGCCGGTGTCCTTGGTGTCGTCGACGCCGCCGACGAAGGACCTCGTGCCGGGCCAGGACGCCGGCGCGGTGCCGCGGGGACCACCGAAGGGCATCACCCGGCGCTGGGTCAGGGTCAGGTCCGCCGCGGCGACGGCCAGCAGACCGGTGCCGTGGTGGTCGGCGAGGGTGAAGGAGAACGTGCCGTCGTCGGCGCGGACCGCCTGGTGGCCGCTGCCCAGGTCGATGTACCGGGTCGCCTTCGCCTTGGTCGCGCCCTTGTCCAGGGTGACGTCGGTGTGCCCGAGGTGCAGCGTGGTCCGGGTGCCGGTACGGGAGATGAGCCGGTTGCCGTTGGCGTCGTACAGGTACTCGGTGACCTTGTCCGGCATGCCGTCGACGGGTTCGGTCACCTTGGCGAGGAGCCCCTCGGCGTCCCAGTCGAGGTGCTGCCTGCCGCGGTCGGTGGTGTTGCCGGTCAGGTCGTACTTGTAGTCCGTCCTGGTCTTCGCCCCGGCCGGGCCCTCGGAGGTGACCGAGGTCAGGGTGTGGGCCTGGGCGGTACCCGGGGTCGGGTACTCGTAGGTGCGCCTGACGTCCTTGGTGGTGTCGCCTCCGGGGTTGTGCAGGGTGTCGGTCAGCCGGTTGCCGGCCGTGTCGTAGGTGTACGACTGCCAGTACGGGGCCGGGCCGCCGATCTTCGCGGCGGACGGGGTCGCGGCACAGGTCTGGTCGCCCTGCGTCCAGGCCTCGGTCAGCCGGCGCAGGTGGTCGTAGCCGAAGCACTGGTTGTCGGTACCGGTGCGGGAGACGTCGCTGAGGGAGAGGACGTTGCCGGCCTCGTCGTAGCGGAAGGTGACGTTCTGGTCGACGCCCGCCTGCTCCTCACGGTCGACGCGGGTGGTCGCCAGACGCTGGGTGCCGTACTCGTAGGTGTTGGTGACCTGCGTCTTCCTGCCGCCGCTGGTCAGGCCGAAGGTGTACACCAGCGGCTTGCCGGTCTGGCTGTAGGTGGCGGAGGAGGTCATGCCCTGGCCGAACACGGAGACCGGCCGCAGGGTCCGGTCCTCGTAGGTGTAGTTGACCGAGCCGCCCGGCAGGGAGCCGGCCGCCGAGTAGCTGAGCGAGGCGATCAGGCCGGAGGGCTTGTAGGCGGTGCCGGACTGGTAGGTGCCGGCCAGCGCGCCCTCGGAGGCGGGGATCACGGTCGCCGTCTTCGTCGCCCGGTACAGCTTGTCGTACGCGGTGACCGAGGTCGTGTAGGCCTCACCGTTCACGTACCGGGTGGACTCGGCCAGCTGGCCCTTGGCTCCAGCGACGGTGTCGTAGGTCCACTTGACCCGCAGCTTGCCGGTCGCGGAGCCCTCGCGCAGCTCGGTCTTGCGGCCGAGGCCGTCGTAGGAGTTGAACAGGGCCGTGCGGGCGTCGGTGCTGGACAGGACCAGGTTCCGGTCGTCGTACCTGGTGTCGGTGCGCCCCTTGTCGGGGTCGGTGAAGGAGAGCTGGTTGCCGCGCTGGTCGTAGGTGTAGCTCCACTTGTTGCCGGCCGGGTCGGTGACCTTCAGCAGCTCACCCGACGGGGTGTGGTCGTAGGTGGTCGTGTCGTACGCCGACTCGGGCGCCCGGGTGTGGTGCTGGCGCAGTTCGGTGACGTTGCCGCGGGCGTCGGTCAGCGTGGTGACGGTGGTGGCGCCGACCGGCGGGATCACCGTGGTGCGGTCGCCGCCGTAGAGCGTCTTCGTGGTGCTCAGGACCTTGCCGCCGTCGCCGTTGCCGGCGATCTGCTTCTCCTCGACCGGGCGGTCCAGACCGTCGTAGGCGGTGCGGGTCTGGCTCTCCACGCCGAGGGCGTCGGCCGGCTTGAACAGCTCGGTGACCGGCGCGTCCGTGGCGTAGTAGGGAGCGAACGTCTTGGTGGTGAGGCCGCGTTCGTCGTAGAAGACGTCGGAGATGATCCGGCCGCCGTCCGGGCCCGGCGCCTGGGACTGCCGCTCGCGCAGGAAGCCGTCGTAGAGCTTGTACGACGTGATCTGGCCGCCCTCGTTGTCGAGCAGCTTGGTGGCGACGGCGACCGGCTTGCCCTCGGTGACCGTGTAGGCGTACTCGTACGTCGGCACGCCGCTGGTGGCGCGGTCGGCGAGCCACACCTTGGTGAGGCGGCCGAGCGCGTCGTAGGCGGACGTGGTCGTGTTGCCGTTGGTGTCGGTCTGCTTCGTGATCAGACCGCGCAGCGGGTCGAGGTCCTTGGTGGTGGTCTGCGCCGTGGCCGGGACGGCCGGGTCGGCGGGCGGGGTCGTGGTCTTCGACTGCGTGGGCAGCCCGGTGGTGGGCGTGTACACGGTCGTCGTGGTGCGGCCGTCGGTGCGCTCGGTGCGCACGGGGGCGGCGTCGCCGGTGACGGTGAGGTCGGCGGTGAGGTCGGTGGCCGCCAGCTCACGGCCGTAGTCGTCGTAGGTGGCGCCGGCCTCCAGGTAGGTCGCCTTGGTGCCGTTGTGGCTCTTCAGCGGCGCGGTGGCCGTCGCGTCGCCCTTGGTGGGCGCCGCGCCGTAGGCGCCGCCGTCGTAGGCGGTGCGCACGTCGTCGATGACGTCCTTCGAGCGGTCGACCGCGGCGTCACAGGCCTTGGCGACGGTCTCCTCGCGGGACGGCAGCAGGAGGATGTTCTTCTCGGTGTTGGTGGCGTACGTGGTGCGCACGCAGCGGTTGTCGGCGGCCGTGGAGGTGTCGCCGCGGTCGTCGACCTGGGTGACCCGGCCGGCGACGGTGTCGTGGGTCGTCGAGCTGGACGTGGTGCGCCACTTGGTGCCGGCGCCGTTGTCCAGGGAGGTCCACTCCTGGGTGTCGGAGACGCCGGTGAAGTCGGCGGTGACGGTGCCCCAGTCACGGGTCTTCCTCGCCGTCTCGTGGTGCCAGGGCCGGCTGACCGTCTTGCCCATCACCTTGCCGCCGGGCTGGTCGAAGGCGATCTGCTTGTACTCGAAGCCGGCGGCCGACGCGTGGTCGGTGATCGGGTCGCCCTCGCCCGCGTCCAGGGAGACGGTCACGGACTTGGTGCCGCCCGAGGGTTCCTTGCGGTCGCCGTCCATGCCGCGCAGGAAGTAGTGGTCCTGCTGCGACTTCATGGCGGCGGCGCCGCCCTGGCCGCCCTTCTTGACGCGGACGTGGCCGTAACCGCGCCACTGCGACCAGGTCTTGTACTTCTCCTTGGTGAGGCCGTCGTCGTCGTCGAAGTGCCAGGCGGCGCCGTCGAGGTACTCGTAGGAGGTCACCTGGTCGGGGGCGCCGCCCGTGCGGTCGGTGCCGACGACGGAGGTGACGACGTACTTGTTGAACCACTCGCGGTCGGGGGCGTCGGTGCTGTCGCCGCCGATGTACTGCGGGAAGCAGCGGGTGGTGTTGGTCTGCGGGGTGGGCAGGGCGTCGGCGTCACAGGCGGGTGCCGAGTAGTTGGCGTCGATCTGGCCGCCCGACTCGTCCGCCACGGAGGACAGCCGCGCCTTGATGAACGGGGCGTAGCCGTCGCCGATCTTGTCCAGTCGGTTGGCCAGCTGGGTGTAGGCGAAAGTGGTCTTCGGCAGCGTGATCGGCGTGGTCGCGGTGTGGCCGGTGTGCTGGACGCTGTCGAGCAGCAGCTGGTAGTCGGTGTCGGCCATGCCCCAGCGGTGGCCGAGCTTCCAGGAGTCGACCTTGCCGTAGCCGCCGTCGGACTTCAGGACCTGCGTGGTGACCTCGGTCAGCCGCTTGCGCGTCCAGAAGGACGGCGAGAGGCGGCCGTTGTCGCACTTGGTGTCGGCCTTGCAGTTGAGGTCCCACGGCGTGTCGTACCAGTAGAACGACTTGTCGCCGATGGTGTCCGGGGCGCAGGTGACGCCGTCCTGGGGCAGGCAGCGTTCGGCGTTGTCGAGGACGACCTGGGCGAGCGGCTTGTCCGCGAACATCCGGGAGGAGCGCAGACCGTAGTCGATCCGCTGGAGGTAGCCGCCGCGGGTGTACGGGGTGTCGTCCTCGGCCTTGAGGTTGCGGCCGTAGTTGTTGGTCTCCTTGACGTAGTGGTAGCCCATCGCGTTGCCGTGGGTGTCCACGACGTAGTCGAGGTTCCACCGCCAGGCCTGCTGGCACCAGGAGCCGGCGAAGTCGGAGGCGTGGCAGGGCTCGCCGCTGTTGTTGCCGTAGACCGGGACGGTCCAGGTGGAGTCGGTGGTCTCCTTGCCGTCGGTCCAGCCGGGCAGACGGTGGTAGCCGAAGTAGTAGCGGGTGCCGTCGGGGGTGGTGACCCGCCAGTACTCGCCGTTGTCGTCGCCGTTGCCGCGGTCGGTGCTGTCGAGGTGGGCGACGCGGGTGCCGTCGTCCTGCTGCAGCTTGAACTCTCCGTCGCCGGCGGGGACCAGTTCACCGCCCTTGCCGTTGAAGGAGATGAACGCGTTGTCGTAGGACCAGCACAGGTCGCCCGGCTTGTTGCCGTCGGCCCTCTTCTCGCCGTCCTCGGCGCAGGGCTTGTAGCGGCGCTCGATGTAGCCGGGCCACAGGTCGAAGCCGTCGCCCACCCAGGAGCCCTGGTTGTTGGTGGTGCCGGTGCGGCCGTCGATCGAGCCCGAGGAGTAGTCCAGGCCCACCTCCGGCGCGAGGTCTCCGGGCACGTCGGGCACCGGCATGTCGTACGACCAGGTGAAGTCACCGGTGTTGAGGTTGGTGCTCCAGGTGGCCGACGGTGAGAGCGAGGTGGCCTTGTAGTCGCCCTTCTCGCCGCCCGTCTCCGCGGCCGCGGCCAGGACGGTCATACCGCTGGAGCGCAGGCTCACCGCGCTCGCGGTCAGCGTCCTCGCGTCGGTGTCGTTGCGGGTGGCCAGGGGGGTGCTCTTGCGGCACACGTCCTTGGCGGGAGTGGTCAGCGCACACGCGGGCAGCTGCACGAGGTGCAGCCGGGAGGCGTAAGCGCCGCCGTAGGCCCCGGCGAAGTCCGCGTAGTCGAGGGTGAGGGAGACCTTGCCTGCACCGGCCGCCCCGATGGCGGTCGTCCTCTTCGGGTGGTCCTTCGCCTCGAGGGTGAACAGCAGGCCGTCGACTCCGGCGCGTCGGGCCTGGTCACGGCTGTGGACGCGGGCCTCTACCGCTCCCTCGGCCGCGTCCTCGGCCTTCTTCGCGGGCGCGATGCTCAGGGGCAGCCGGCCTGCCCGGGCCGCGCCGTGCTCCGGCAGCTTCACCGTGGCGGCGGCGGCCTTGGGCCAGGTGCGCTTCGGCGCCTTCGCGGGGGTCTTCGGGCCCTTCGTCAGCGTGCGGGGCCTGGCCTTGATGCCGTCGGTGCCGGAAACCGCCTTGTCGGCCTTGGGCACACCGGGCAGGGGATGGCCGCCGGCGGCCGTGGCCGGGCTCGCCGCGGCCTGGATCAGTCCGCCGACCATGAGCGCCGACACGGCCAGGGCTATCGGCCGGTGCAGGGCTGTCGGGGAGAGGCGTGGGGGTTTGGATCTCATGCGTATGCCGTCCATCGCTGCGTGGCGCCGGTCCGCGGATGCCGCGGTGCACCGGCGCTGTCGAAAGAGGTGTGGTGGGGGCGGCGCGCCCCGGCCGCTGGGCCGGGGCGCACCACCCGTGCCGGGCGTCAGCTGCCGGCGGGGACCTCGGTGGGCACGTCGAACCAGGAGCCGGAGAGCTCCTCGACCTGGCTGTCGTCGAGGGCGCCCTGGAAGATCCAGACGTCGTCGATCGCGCCGGGGAAGTACTCGGCGCCCGTGGCTCCGGTCTTCGTGCGGCCGACCTGGAGCGACTTGGCGGCCTTGGTGGTCAGCACGTTCTCGCCCCAGGCGATCAGGTCCTGGCAGGAGGTGTCGTCCGGCGTGCCGTCACCGTCGGTGTCGTCGCACGGGACCTCCTGGAGGACGCCGTTGACGTAGAGGCGGGCCTGCCTGGCGAAGCCGTCGTAGACCAGGGCCAGATGGTTCCAGTCGGTCACGCTGCTGAACTCGGTGTTGCTCAGGCGGGCCGTCGTCGCGTCCGTGCCGTCCTTGTTCGGCAGGGCGATCTCCCAGCTGCCCAGACCCTCGGGGTTCGTGGCGTCGGGGACGAAGCGCACCGCGAAGGGGCTCTGGCTGGTGCCCTCGGCGCTGACCACCGCCGCGTTCTGGGCGGGCGTCGAGGCCGCCTGGGCCCAGGCGGTGACGGTGAAACTGGCACTGGTGTCGACCGGGACCGCCGGTGCGGTGGCGTAGCCGGTGGTGCCGTTCAGCTCCAGGCCGCCGTCCATGAAGCCGCTGCCGATCTTCGCCCCGCCCTGCAGCGACAGGGCCGCCGCCTGCGCCGCGTCGTCCGGCGAGGAGGAGCTCGTGGCGGTGTCCAGCTTCCAGCGGGCGCCCAGCAGGGGACGCTGCCTGAACAGCTGACGTACCTCGTCGGCCGAGACCGGCCGGTCGAAGAGACGTACGTCGTCGATCTGGCCGGGGAAGAACGAAGTGGGCTTGGACTCGAAGGCGCTGGCGCCGATCTGCAGCGCGCCCCCGGCGTACCAGGTCGAGGGCAGGGCGGTGGAGCCGGCCAGGGTGCCGTTGACGTACAGCGAGAGCGTGTCGGTCACGGTGTCCTGTACGCCGACCAGATGCGTCCACTCACCGCCGTGCGCCGTGGTGCCCTCGGGCTGCATGGCCCGCACCACCGTGGAGTCGGCGGTGTCGGCACTGTGCTGGTTGAACACCCAGCGGTCGAAGGAATTGGAGTAGTACAGCTCCGGGCCGGTCACCTTGTTCCCGAGCTGCGAGGCGATGCTCGCGGCGTGGGCCGGTTTGGTCTTCGGCAGTTTCGCCCAGGCGGACACGGCGAAGCTGCGCCCGGTGTCCAGCAGCGGCCGGCCGGTGCTCGCGTGGTCGTCGGTGCCGTCGAGGGTGAGCGCCTTGCCCGCGATGCCCGGGGCGCCCGGGGTCAGGCCGCCGGCGTAGGTGGCGTCCGGGACCTCCGCGTGGCCGGTGATCCGGGTGGCGTCGGCGGGCTCGTCCATCGGGAACACCGCCCGCGCGGGACGGCCCGCGTTGAGCGACTCCTTGCCGTACAGACGGGTCACCTCGGCCGCGGAGAGCGGCTTGTCGAAGATCTGCACGTCGTCGATGGCACCGGGGAAGAACGAGACGGGCTGTCCGTTGAGGGAGCCCGCGCCGATCTGCAGGCCGCGTCGCGCGTCCCACGGCGCGTCGTAGGCGGTGGTGCCCGCGAGCGTACCGTTGACGTAAAGGCTGAGCTGGTCGGAGCCGGTGCTCAAGGTCCCCACCAGGTGGGTCCACTCGCCGGCCTTGGCACCGCCCGCGGCGGACTGCATGGCCCGGACGATGCCCGAGCCCGTGGTGTCGGACTTGTACTGGTTGAAGACCCAACGGTCATAGCCGCTGGAGTAGTACAGCTCGAAGCCCGGGGCGTGGTTGCCCGGCTGCGCGGCGATGACCGCCGCGTGGTCCGGCAGCGACGAGAGCTTCGCCCACGCCGAGACGGAGAAACTGGCCGACGTGTCCACGGTGGGGATGTCGGTGGCGGCGTAGTCGTCGACGCCGTCGAAGGAAACCGCGGTGCCCTTGGCCCCCTCCACGTGCGGGGTGGCACCGCCGCGGAGCTCGGCCGAGCGCTCCGGTGCCTCGCCCTTGGCCGCGCCGGCGCCGGCGGGCTCGTCGAGCTGCCATGCCGCTCGCTCCGGCTGGCCGGACCTGACGCGGAACTGGTAGGTGCGGATCTCGCTGCCGTTGCCGGCCGCGTCGAACGCCCTCGCGGTGACGAAGTTCAGGCCCGGCTTGGCCGGGAGCATCCTCGCGACCTTGGCCGCGCCCGCGGCGGTGGTGATGGTGTTCTTCGAGGTGGGGTCGCCGTTGACGCCGAACCAGTACTTGGTGACGTCGGTGTCGGCGGCCTTGATGTCGAACGAGCCGTATTTGCCCACACCGTCGAACCAGGGGTCGTCCGGGTTCTCCGGGTCGGACGCCGGGTATTCGTCGGACGTCACGGAGGGGGCCTTGGGCACCTTGGTGTCGTAGGTGAAGTAGCAGGCCGTCGGGTCGCCCGCGTGGGACCAGGGCGAGTACTGCGCGCCGTCATAGCTGCGCAGGTACCAGCTGACCTGCTTGCCGTCGGGTATCGAGGACGGCAGGGTGATCGCGAAGTCGGAGCCGGACTTCTTGTACCCCGTGCGGGCCGGCTTCCAGCGCGGGACCACGCCCTTGCCGTCGCCGGTGTCCCAGGAGGCCTCGAACTGCACGGCGATGTTGTCGCCGTCCGGGTCCGTGACGTTGTTGGCGTAGATCTTGCCGAGGGTGCGCACCCGCGGCGCGTCGGCGGGCTTCTTGCAGGTGCCGCCGTACTCCATGGTCAGCTGCGACATCTTGACCTGCGTCGGCGGGCGGTTGTACTTCACCCGCAGGTACCCCTTGTCGGAGAACCGCTTCCAGCCGTAGCCGTCGGTCTCGCTCGCGGCCTGCATGCCGAAGGTCATGGTCGCCGACTTGGCGTTGGCCGCCGACTGCACGGCCGACTTCACGTCGAACTCGGCGTCCTTGGCGGCGCAGCCCTCGTAGCCGTAGGCGAAGGAGTCCGTCTTCAGCTTGTCGATCCAGAAGCCGCTCGCCGTCTGGGAGTTCCAGGTGGTCGACGAGGAGATGTCCTTGGTCCGCCACAGCTCCACGCTGCGCGCGCTGCAGGACGCGGACCACACGTTCCGTACGACGAACTCGGCCGACAGGATGGTCTTGCCGGCGAACTTCGAGACCGGGACGCGGTAGAAGAGCCGCTTGGTGTCGTTGGGCTGGCAGTAGGACCAGTTGCAGTAGCCGAGGCCGGCGTTGTTCTCGCCGTTGAACTTCCACTGGGGCGACGAGGCCCAGTACTTCGACACCATCGTCCACGCGGAGGCGCGCGGCGAGTACCACTGGGGGTCGATGAAGACCGGGTAGGTGGTGTCCTTGCCCTTCAGGACGTTCGTGTCCGGGGTGAGGACGAGCTCCCTGCCTCCGGAGGCGACGTCGACGCCGACCGGGGCGAGCTTGGCCGACTCGCCGGCCGCGGGCTCACCGGCCTCGGGTCCGGCGGCCTCGGGTCCGGCGGCCTTGGACGCACCGGCCTGGGGCTCGGTGGCCTTGGGCCGGTCGGCCGAGGTGGCGGCCGCGAGGGACTTCGGCTTCGCCGACGCGGTCTGCTTCGACGCCGTGGACGCCGCGCTCGCGCCGGTGCCGTCGCCGGAGTCCCACATCACGGGCTTCGGCGCCTCGAAGACCGGGCTTGCGGCGCCCTCGTCGACGGCCTCCAGGCCCCCCTCCGAGGTCTCGCGGACGTCCATGCCGTCCGCGGACATCCTCAGCCGCAGCTCCGCCAGGTCCGTGCCGGCCGCGGCCTCGGCGGACTTGACGACGAGCAGTTGGGTGAAGCCGTCCTCCTGCGCGCCCATCCGCAGGTCGACGTCCGGCAGCACGTTCCGATAGGTCGCCGTGGCGCCGTCGAGGACCGGAGCGGGCAACTCGTCCGGCCAGGACAGGGCGAGCTCACGGCCCGCCTTCGTCATCCGCACCAGCGGCGCGTCGCCGCCGCCGGAGAACTCGAGGCCGACGGTGGTCACCGCCGGTGCCACCGTCCCTTCCGAGGTCTTCACCAGGTCGGTGTCGACCGACTTCCACTCTCCGTCCACCCGGGCCCGCACGGGGCGCAGGTATTCACGCGCCTCCAGGTTCCCGTCGGGCGTGGCGTAGACGTCACTGCTCTCGCTCCGCAGCGATCCGACCTCGACACTCCTGCCGGTGCTCTTCGCCTCGGCCAGCGCCTGGTCCGTGGTCGCCGCCGCGCCCGGACCGGTCCCGTCCCCCGCCGTCGTGCCCGCCCCGGCCGGTGCCGTGGGGGTGGCCGCGACCGCGACGGTCGCCGGCATCACCCCCATCGCGGTCACCAGCGCCAGCGTCCAGGCCGTCGTTCTGCCCCGTCTCCGCGTATACACGCGCCCCCGCATTCACACTCCGCAACATGGTTCTTGGCGAACCATGAGAAAAATCTAAAAAAGATGGTCAACAACGGAGGCTAGGTAAGAGTCAGATGAAGATCTACTCTCACCATTCGGACAAGCGCGACGAGACGCCCTTTGCAGATGTGACACCTGACACGGTTGTAGGAACTTGTGCAAAGGTTTGACCCAGGGCAGCGGACGAGTCGCCCCGCCCGGCCGACCGGCACCTCCTACCGCTTGCTGCGCACCGACCTGCGGCAGGACCCTGGTGCGGCGGCCATTGCCTGCCGATCCGCCGGAGTGAGGAGCGACCCCTTGTTCTACTACCTGCTCAAGTACGTGTTGCTGGGCCCCCTGCTGAGACTGGTCTTCCGGCCACGCATCGAGGGCCTGGAGCATGTACCGGAGTCGGGGGCGGCCATCGTCGCCGGCAACCATCTGTCGTTCTCGGACCACTTCCTGATGCCCGCGGTCCTCAAGCGGCGCATCACCTTCCTGGCCAAGGCCGAGTACTTCACCGGCCCCGGAATCAAGGGCCGGCTGACGGCGGCCTTCTTCCGCAGCGCCGGACAGATCCCGGTGGACCGCTCCGGCAAGGAGGCGGGTCAGGCCGCGATCCGCGAGGGCCTCAGTGTGCTGAGCAAGGACGAGTTGCTGGGCATCTACCCGGAGGGCACCCGCTCGCACGACGGCCGCCTCTACAAGGGCAAGGTGGGCGTCGCGGTGATGGCCCTGAGAGCCGGGGTGCCGGTGATCCCCTGCGCGATGATCGGCACCTTCGAGGCGCAGCCGCCCGGCAAGGTCGTCCCCACCCTCCACCCGGTGGTCATCCGCTTCGGCAAGCCCCTCGACTTCTCCCGCTATGCCGGCATGGAGCACGAGAAGGC
Organism: Streptomyces sp. NPDC049687; assembly: GCF_044465285.1. Taxonomy (NCBI): domain Bacteria; kingdom Bacillati; phylum Actinomycetota; class Actinomycetes; order Kitasatosporales; family Streptomycetaceae; genus Streptomyces; species Streptomyces sp. NPDC049687. The sequence continues at coordinate 170,400 of NZ_JBITLN010000011.1, read as the reverse complement.
GATCCTGCGCGCCATCACGGACGAGATCATGTACGCGATCCTGACGCTGTCCGAGCAGGAGTACGTCGACCAGTACGCGGCGGTGGTGAAGGCGGAGGAGGCCGCGGCGAAGGCGGAGAAGCAGCGCAGGTTCCCGAAGATGCCGCTCAGTTGAGGCGACGTAGACACGGCGGGGGGCGGCCGGAGTTGATCCGGCCGCCCCCCGCCTGCTCTGCGGGTAAAGCCCGTTACGGCTGCGGCGTGGCGTGCGGGGCGCAGGTCACGTCGGCGGTGTCCAGCTTGCCGGTGAGGAGGTAGGCGTCCACCCGGGTGTTGATGCAGGAGTTGGCGAGGCTCGTCACACCGTGGGAGCCGGCGTCCTTCTCGGTGATCAGACGGGAGCCCTTGAACCGCTTGTGCAGTTCGACGGCGCCCTCGTACGGGGTGGCCGCGTCACGCGTGGACTGCACGATCAGCGTGCCCGGCAGACCCTTGTGGGTCTTGACCTCCACCGGGGTCTGCTGCTTGACCGGCCAGTAGGCGCACGGCAGGTTCATCCATGCGTTGGCCCAGGTCATGAACGGGTAGTCCTTGTTGAGCCGGGTGTTGTCGCTGTTCCACTTCCGCCAGCTGGTGGGCCACTTGGCGTCGGTGCACTCGACGGCCGTGTAGACGGCGTTGCCGTTCTCCGCGGTGATGTTGCCGGCCGTGTCGGTCAGGTCCGGGGCGGCCGCGTCGACGAGCGCCTGGGTGTCGCCGGCGACGTACTTGCTGAAGACCGTCGCCACCGGGATCCACGACGAGTCGTAGTACGGGGCGCTCTGGAAGAAGGAGATCAGCTCGGCCGGGCCGACGAGGCCGCCGATGGGGCTCTTCTTCGCGGTGGCGCGCAGGTCGAGCCACTTGGCCTGGACGGCGGCGCGGGTGGTGCCCAGGTGGAAGGTGGCGTCGTTCTTGGCGACCCAGTCCTCCCAGTCCTTCCAGCGGCCCTCGAAGGCGACGTCCTGGTCGAGGTTGGCCTCGTACCAGATCTTCTCCCGGGACGGGTTGACCACGCTGTCGACGACCATACGGCGGACGTGGCCGGGGAAGAGGGTGCCGTAGACGGCGCCGATGTAGGTGCCGTAGGAGACGCCCAGGTAGTTGAGCTTCTTCTCACCGAGGGCGGCGCGGATGACGTCCAGGTCGCGCACGGTGTTGGGCGTGGTCATGTACGGCAGCATCTCGCCGCTGCGCTCGTAGCAGCCGTCGGCGTACTCGCGGGCGAGCTTGATCTGGGCGAGCTTGTCGGCCTCGCTGTCCGGGACCGGGTCGGCCTTGGGCGCCTTGACGAACTCCTGCGGGTCGATGCAGGAGATGGGCGCGGAGTGGCCGACACCGCGCGGGTCGAAGCCCACGAAGTCGTAGGCCTTCGCGGCGTTCGCCCAGATGGCGTTCTTGGTGGTCACCCGGCGCGGGAAGCGCATTCCGGAGCCGCCGGGGCCGCCCGGGTTGTAGACGAGCGCGCCCTGGCGCTCCTGCTTGGTGCCCGTGTTGCCGATGCGGTCCACGGCGATCTTGATCTGCTTGCCGTTGGGCCGGGCGTAGTCCAGCGGCACGGTGACCCAGCCGCACTGGATCGGCTTCTCCAGGCCCCAGTCGGCCGGGCAGTCCTGCCAGTCGATACCGGCCTTGGCGGCGCGCTCCGCGGCGATCGCCGCGCCCCGCTGCTCCCTGTCCTGCCCCGAACGGCCGCTGGTCGCACTCGCCGTCGGCGCCGCGACGGCACCGGCCAGCAGCGTGGCGGCGACGAGCGCGCCGGCCGAGCCGAGCGCCGCGGTCCTTGTGTTCGGACGTATGTCCCTCAAGTGGGCTTCTCCCCTACCTTGTTATGGCGGTACAGCGTTACGGCGGTATGGGGGATCCTTGCGGCTGTGAGGTGCCTGAGAACAGGGTTCGTTGACCTTCTTTGCCAATCCGATAACCGGAGAGGAAAGCCCCGCTCACCGGAGGTCGAACACGGCCAGGGCCTCGTCCAGCACCCGCCGCAGCCGCAGCCCGTCCGGCGCGACGGCGGTCACCAGCGCGGCGGGCCCGGCGAGCGGCACGAGGGAGGCGTGCTCGCCGAGAACGCGAGCGGCCGCCGGGCTGTCATTGAAGTCAGGTCGTACGACGACGAGTTGGCCGAGGGCCCGATGTCCCGCGAGCACGGCGGGCCCGTCCCAGCCGCCCGGTGCGCCGGGGCCGCAGGCCAGCTCCTGATCGAGGACGACCCGTCCCCCCACCCGGACGACGAACCGGCTGGTGAGCCGCCCGGGCTCCTCCCCCACCCGCCCGAGGACCTGCTCCTCGCGCAGCACGAGCCGGGCGTCGGGGGCGAGGTCGGCACGGGTGGTGACGTAGAGGTCGCTCCCGTTCGCCGAGATCAACGGCTCCGGCAGCCAGTGGAGTTCACCACGGTCGGCGACCCTGAGCCGTACGTCGTAGTGGGCGGCGTCCTTGACCTGTCCGGGCAGTGCGATGGTGGCGGCGGCCGAGCCGACGTGCAGCCGGGCGCCGCTCTCGACGTCCGCCTCGACACCGAAGCGGTCCCCGCCGAGGGGCCCGCTCATCGCCCCCACCAGCACGACGCGCGCCTCGCTCCCCCTGCCCCGGGTGCGCCGCAGCGCCAACGGCCCGTCGCTCTCCAGGACGGGCAGGGCGGTTCCCCCGCGCCCGTCCCCGGTCGCCCGGATCCGGGCGACGGCCCGCACACCGCTCATCTCACGCCGTCCAGCCGGCGAGCTGCGCCCGCACCCAGGCGGCGACGTCGGTGACGCCCGCCTCGCTCCGCAACGACTGGAACACCACGGGGAGTTCGGCGCGCTGCGCCTTGGCGTCGGCGGCCATCCGGGCGAGGTCGGAGCCGACGTACGGGGCGAGGTCGGTCTTGTTGACGACGAGCAGGTCCGCGGTGGTGACACCGGGACCGCCCTTGCGCGGGATGTCGTCCCCGCCCGCGACGTCGATCACGAAGATCTGCGCGTCGACGAGCCCCTTGGAGAAGGTGGCGGTGAGGTTGTCCCCACCGGACTCGACGAGCACGAGATCCAGCGGCCCCACGGCCTCCTCCAGGTCCTCCACCGCTTCCAGGTTGGCGGAGATGTCGTCCCGGATCGCGGTGTGCGGGCAGGCCCCGGTCTCGACGGCCGTGATCCGCTCGGGCGGCAGCACGGCCTCCCGCAGCAGGAACTCGGCGTCCTCACGGGTGTAGATGTCATTGGTGACGACGGCGAGGGACAACTCGTCCCGCAGGGCCCGGCAGAGCGCGGCCACCGTGGCGGTCTTGCCCGAGCCGACCGGACCGCCGAGCCCGATCCGCAACGCCCGCCGCGAACCGTCGGCACGACGAGCGTCGGCACTGACCGCGGCGGGGCCGTCGTGGGAGTGGTCGAGATGCATGGGGCGGCTCCTTGTTCAGCGGTATGTCAGCGGGTTCGTTCGGTGAGCTTCAGGAAGCGAACAGGCGGACCGGCCATGCCGCGTGCGCCTCCGCGCCGATCTCCAGCAGCGGTGCCGAGGCCGACGGCAGGGCGTCGGCGCCGGTGGACGGTATCGAGGCGGCCGCCGACACCGCCCGGTCGACCACCCGGTCCAGTTCGGGAGCCAGCCGGGCCAGGACCGCCGTCGCCTGGAAGGGGTCGAGGCCGAGCAGGCGCACCACGGCCGTCGCGGGGCCGCTCACGCTCTCGTAGGCCGCGCAGTACGCCGCGTCCTCGGGCCCGAGTCCGGCCGAGCGCGCCGTGAGGCCCAACACCACCGGCTGGTGGGAGCCCTTGGGGAACTCCCTTGCCAGGGCGTCCAGTTCGGGACTCGGCCAGGTCGCGCGGGCGGCCCGCATCAGCTGCCGGCCCAGTTTCCGCGCGGTCAGCCGCAGCGCCGGGGACGGGGTGCGGGCGTCCGCCGCCGCGTCCAGTTCCACCGGGTCCGCCCCGGCCGCCGCCGCGGCGGCGAGCGCCGCCGCCACCAGGCCGGCCGTGTGCAACCGGCCGCGGCAGAAGGCCTCCAGGCTCGCCGCGCCGGTGATCCGCCCCGCCTTGACCGCCTCCTCCGCCCCGCCGGAGTGCGCGTGCCCCCCGGCGGGAAAGCGGCCGTCGGCGAGGACCAGGAGTGCCGCCCTGCCCATCACAACCCGCCCATCAGAACAGGAAGTAGCGCTGGGCCATGGGCAGTTCGGCCGCCGGAGTCGCCTCGACCAGTTCACCGTCGATGTGCACGGCGAAGCTGTCGGGGTCGACCTGGACGCGCGGCCGGGCGTCGTTCTCCCGCATGTCCGCCTTGGTCACCCCGCGGGTGGACTCGATGGCGACGAACTTCTTGCCCAGCTGCAGCCGCTCCGGCAGCCCGTCCTCGATCGCGAGCGGTGCCACGAAGTTGAACGAGTTGGAGGCCGGCGCCCGCCCGGTCGCGCCGTACATCGGGCGCGGCAGGATCGGCTGCGGGGTCGGGATCGAGGCGTTCGCATCACCCATCTGGGCGTATGCGATCTGGCCGCCCTTGATGACGAGGTGCGGCTTGACACCGAAGAACGCCGGCTCCCACAGGACGAGGTCGGCGAGCTTGCCCGTCTCGACGGAGCCGATCTCGCGGGCCAGGCCCTGCGCCACCGCCGGGTTGATCGTGTACTTGGCGACATAGCGCCGTACGCGGTGGTTGTCCGCGCGGCCGTCCCCGGGCAGGGCACCCCGCCGCCGCTTCATGACATGTGCCGTCTGCCAGGTCCGCAGGACGACCTCGCCGACCCGGCCCATGGCCTGCGCGTCGGAGGAGATGATCGAGATGGCGCCGAGGTCGTGGAGGATGTCCTCCGCGCCGATCGTGGACGGCCGGATCCGGGACTCCGCGAAGGCGAGGTCCTCCGGGACGGCCGGGTTGAGGTGGTGGCACACCATGAGCATGTCGAGGTGTTCCTCGGCGGTGTTCACCGTGTACGGACGGGTCGGGTTGGTCGAGCTCGGCAGCACGTGCGGCTCGGAGACCACGGTCATGATGTCCGGCGCGTGTCCGCCGCCCGCGCCCTCGGTGTGGTACGCGTGGATGCCCCGCCCAGCGATCGCGGCGAGCGTGTCCCCCACGAAGCCGGCCTCGTTCAGGGTGTCCGTGTGGATGGCGACCTGGATGCCCGTACGGTCCGCGACCGTCAGGGACGCGTCGATGACGGCCGGGGTCGAGCCCCAGTCCTCGTGCAGCTTCAGGCCCAGCGCCCCGCCCCGGATCTGGGAGAGCATCGCCTCGTGGGAGACGGTGTTGCCCTTGCCGAGGAAGCCGATGTTCAGCGGGTACTGCTCCATCGCCTCCAGCATGCGGGCGAGGTGCCAGGGGCCCGGCGTCACCGTGGTGGCCTTGGAGCCCTCGGCGGGACCCGTACCGCCGCCGACCAGGGTCGTGACCCCGGAGGACAGCGCCTCGTCGGCGATCTGCGGACAGATGAAGTGGACGTGCGCGTCCACGGCGCCGGCGGTGAGGATCCGCCCGTTGCCCGCGATGACCTCGGTCTCGGGGCCGAGGACCAGGTCCGGGTGGACGCCGTCCATGGTGTCGGGGTTGCCCGCCTTGCCGATCCCGGTGATCCGCCCGTCGCGGATGCCGACGTCGGCCTTGACGATCCCCCAGTGGTCGACGATCACAGCACCGGTGATGACGGTGTCCGGCGTGCCGTCTGCGCGCGTAGCGCGCGCCTGGCCCATGGACTCCCGGATGACCTTGCCACCGCCGAAGACCGCCTCGTCACCGGCGAGCCCGGGACCGCCGGAACGATCCTCCTCGATCTCGATCAGCAGATCGGTGTCGGCCAGCCGGATCCGGTCGCCGGTGGTCGGGCCGAACAGGTCGGCGTACGCGGCACGAGAGATCTCAGGCATCGAGGGCACCTCCGGTCTCCCCGCGCAGGCCGGGCACGATCCGCGCGCCGGTGAGCGGGACGAGTTCCACGTCGACGGGGAGCCCGGGCTCGAAGCGCACGGCGGTGCCGGCGGCGACGTTCAGCCGCTTGCCGCGCGCCGCGGCGCGGTCGAACTCCAGGCCGGGGTTGGCCTCGGCGAAGTGGTAGTGGGAACCGACCTGGACGGGCCGGTCGGCGGCGTTGAGGACGGTGAGCCGGGTGACCTCGCGGCCCTCGTTGTAGACGATCGGGTCCTCGGCGAAGAGGATCTCTCCGGGAATCATGGCGGCCTCCCCCGTCAGACGATCGGGTCGTGGACGGTGACGAGCTTGGTGCCGTCGGGGAAGGTGGCCTCGACCTGGACGTCGTGGATCATCTCGGGGATGCCCTCCATGACGTCGTCCCGGGTGAGCAGCTTGCGTCCGGAGGACATCAGCTCGGCGACCGTACGGCCGTCCCGGGCGCCCTCGAGGATGTGGGCCGTGATGAGGGCCACGGCCTCCGGGTGGTTGAGCTTGAGCCCGCGGGCCCGGCGCTTCTCGGCGACGTCGGCCGCGACATGGATCAGCAGCCTCTCTTGCTCGTGCGGGGTCAGTTGCACGTCCCACCTCACATCCTCGCTCCGGACCGTGCGGGGCCCGGTTGCCGCGGCCACGGGCCAAAGTCCCTGGTGGCGTGGAGGGGCAGGCTAGTTGGACCGCATTTCGAGCAAGTTAACCAAGATGTGATCCTCAGCCTTCCTGTCGCGGCTGCGACACGCTCATCAAGGCGCGCAGCCCGTCCCCCAGGATTTCGACCGGCGCGGGCCCGAACAGCGACTGCTGGGCGAGGAAGCCCAGTACGGTGGCGATCATCGTGCGCGCCACGTGGTCCGGGGGTACGTCCTTCCGCATCATCCCGGCGGCCTGATAGACCTCGACGATCCGCCCCCACGCCTCGCGCACCGCGCCGTAGCCCTCCCGCAGGACGGCCGCGAGCTCCTCGTTGCGCAGGGTCTCCGTCCAGACCTGGACGACGAGGCGGGGAAAGGCCGGCCTGCCGTCGACGGTCAGGGACTCGCGGGCGGCGAGGGACCGGCCGAGGACCGAGACCACGAGAACGTCGGGCGTCGGCGGCGGGTCGAGCTCGACCGCCTCCTCGAAGGCCGAGCGGACCTGGCCGAGCACCTCGGAGACGATCGCTGCGATCAGCTCCTCCTTGCCGCCGAAGTAGCGGTACACCGCTCCGGCCGAGAGATCGACCTCCTTCAGCACGTCCTGCATGGAGGTGGCGTGGAAGCCGTTGCGGGCGAAGCAGACCGAGGCGCCGTCGAGGATCTGGCGGCGGCGGGCGTCGAGGTGGGCCTGGGATACGCGTGCCATGACCGTAACGTAAAACGAACATTCCTTCTTGACAAGCGGCAGACCCGGGAGCACGGTGGTGGCACAGAAAAAACGAACGATCCTTCTTTTAAAATCGCCTGGGGGAATCCGTGTCCGCCACCCGACGCCTCATCGCCGCCGTCCTGCTCGTGCCCACCCTGGCCGCCCTCGCCCTGTGGGCCTTCGCCTGGCCCGCCGCCCGCACCGCACCCCGGGATCTGCCGCTCGGCGTGGCCGGACCGGCCGCCGCGACGGCCCAGGTGGCGAAGCAACTGGCCGCACACGAGGGCGCCTTCGAGATTCATCGCTACGCCGACGAGGCCGCCGCCCGAGACGCCGTGGAGGACCGGACCGTATACGGCGCGGTGGTCGTCACCGCGCAGGGACCCGAACTGCTGACCGCCTCGGCCGCGAGCCCGGTCGTGGCCCAGTTGCTCCAGCAGGCGGTGACGGAGCAGGCCGCCGCCGAGGGCCGCCAGGTGAAGACGGTGGACGTGGTGCCGACCCCGTCGGCCGACCCGCGCGGCGCGGCCCTGAACGCGAGCGTGCTGCCGCTGGCGCTGGCCGGGATCATGGCGGGTGCGGTGGTGACCCTGCTGCGGCTGCGCGGCTTCCGCGCGGTGATCGCGCTGGTCGGCGCCGCCGCCCTGGTCGCGCTGGTCGGGGCGGCGCTGGCACACAGCTGGCTCGGGGTGCTCACCGGTGACTGGTGGGCGGAGGCCGCGGTGCTGGGGCTGTCGACGCTGGCGGTGAGCGCGGCCGTGGCCGGTTGTGCCGCGCTGTTCGGCACCCCGGGCATCGGCGCGACGGCCTTCGTGGTGATGTTCCTCGGCAACCCGTTCTCGGGGGCGGCCTCGGCCCCGCGGATGCTGCCCGAGCCGGTCGGGATGATCGGCCAGTGGCTGCCGCCGGGCGCGGGCGCGAGCCTGTTGCGCTCGGTCTCCTTCTTCGACGGCGCGGCGGCGACCGGCCCCGCCCTCACCCTGGCCGGGTGGGCCGCCTTCGGCCTGGGGGCGGTGCTGCTGGGCGCCCGGCTGAAGACGCGGACGCAGGCCCGCCCGGAGCCGGGCGCCGACCGGGAGCCCGCGCTCCTCGGCTGACCCCCCGGCCCGCTCGAAGGCCGTGCACCCCGGCGGTGCGCGGCCTTCGCGCCGTCTACGACGGGTTCGGCCCCCGGTGCTCGGCCGCGATGCCGAACCGCTGGCGTTCGCGGGGAGCGGAACCGACCTCGCGCACGGCGGAGACCGACCTGATCACCTGCTCCTCCGCCGGCCGGTCCAGCTCGTCGAGTCGCTCCAGGTCGGCGGCGGAGACCAGGGCGACCAGGGGCTTGCCGTGCCGCGTCACGACGACCCGCTCCCCGCCGTACACCACCCGGTTGATCAGGTCGGCGAGTTCAGCCCTGGCTTGCGTCACCGGAATCTCGTAGGCCATGACCCCATTCTAACGTCACGTACGTCCTGTACATTTTTTACAGAGGTGCCCGACGCAGAAGGAGGGGTTTCCGATGACCCGACCGTCCGCCCGTCACGTCCTGCCCGAGTTCACCGAACGCACGAGCTTCGGACAGCGCACGATGGATCCGTACTCGAAGCTGCTGGAGGAGCGGATCGTCTTCCTGGGGACGCCCATCGACGACACCTCGGCGAACGACGTGATGGCCCAGTTCATGTATCTGGAGCACAAGGACCCCGACCGGGACATCGCGCTGTACATCAACTCCCCGGGTGGCTCGTTCAGCGCGATGACCGCGATCTACGACACCGTCCGGTACGTCACCTGTGACGTGGAGACGACCTGCCTGGGCCAGGCCGGTTCCTCGGCGGCGGTGCTGCTGGCGGCGGGCACACCGGGCAAGCGGTTCGCGCTCCCGGGCGCCCGGGTGGTCATCCGGCAGCCGTCGCTGCCGGAGCCCGTCGAGGGGCAGGCCGGCGACCTGGCCATCCAGGCAGAGGAACTGGCCCGCACCCGGGACCTGCTGGAGGAGATGCTCGTACGGCACACCGGGCGCAGCCCCGAACAGGTGACCGAGGACATCGAGCGGGACCTGATCCTGACCGCGGCTCAGGCCGTGGAGTACGGCCTGCTGGACGGGGTGGTCCCGAGCCGCAGGAGCTCGGCCGGCACACCGGGCGTGAGGTGAGCCGGCGATGGTTCCCGAGCTGCCGCCGCTGCCCGCGCTGACCCGCGCCGAGGCCGAGCTGATCGACCGTTACCTGGACGTGGTGGACCTGCTCGGGCGGATCAACCCGGCGCACCACGGGGACACGTACCGGGGACTGCGGGCCGCCCAGGCGCTGGTGGCCAGGGCGGCGGAGCTCCGGGACGCGCTGACGCTGATGCACCAGCGGGGCGAGAACGAGCTGCACGCGCCCACCCTCGCGCGGGCGCTGCGCGTCCTGGACGGGGAGCGCCGGACAGCGCGCGTCACGGTGCCTCCGCTCTCCGACAGTTGACGCACGGTCGTCCGGTCCGGAGTGTCCGCGTCATGAACGTGACGTCCGGGCCGGACTCGAAACGCACCAGACGAGTTACCCCCGTTCGGCGTAGCGGTGGCTCCTTTTGCGAGCGCGCGCATGTCGCCGAAGGCGCCGTTTTCCGGAGCGGCACCAGGGGTAGCGCCGCAGGTCGGGGGCCCTTTGGCCCCCTTGACAGCTGATCGCCCATCAGGGTGTCCACCCGAACGGGTGAGTGGTGAGTAACCCCACAAATCCCCGGTTCCATTGGGATTTTCGGTCAACGGTGAGTCAAGATCCCTGTCTGACGACAAGTCCCCGCCACAAGCGGCGGGGCGGTCCGGGCGGACGCCGAGTCCTGCCGCTGCCCGGATTGACCGGTCGACAGAAGTGCATCGGCAGGAGTGGAGGACCCAAGCACGACGGGTCGCCGGAACCGGTCACGCCATGACCGGGCCGAGCAGCCCTTGGGGTGAAGCCGCGAGAGCGGCCGGGCACCTTTGTCAGCCCGAATCCGACAGGTCACCCTTCACAGGCGGTTGACGAAGGGTTGCGCATGACTGCGCTCAATCGTGTCCCGTCGCTCATGGCCCGGGCCGGTACGGCCTCGGCCTTCGCCATCGCCGCCGTGGGCGGCTCGATCGTGATCCCCGGTGTCGCCTCCGACGCGGCGGCTGCCACACCGGCGACGAAGGCACTTCAGGTCGCGGCGTCCAAGAAGGGTTCCCCGTACAGGTACGGGGCCGCCGGGCCGAAGAGGTTCGACTGCTCCGGGCTGACGATGTACTCGTTCAAGAAGGCGGGCAAGAAGCTCCCGCGGACGGCGGCTCAGCAGTACAACAAGACCAAGCACATCTCGGCCTCCAGCCGTAAGGCCGGCGACCTGGTGTTCTTCCACTCGGGTTCGAACGTGTACCACGTCGGGATCTACGCCGGTAAGGGCAAGATCTGGCACTCGCCCAAGACGGGAGACGTGGTCAGGCTGCAGAAGATCTGGACGAAGAGCGTCTGGTACGGCCGGGTCCGCTGACCCCCGGTGTCTTCCCGTGGCGGTGACGGCGTCCCCGACGCGTCGTCACCGGCCCGGGAGCTCGCCCGTCGGCGGGGTCGTCAGGGCCCCCGCCACCGGTTCCTGCACCGGCTCCGGCTCCGCCGGGGCGGTCCAGGGAAGTTCGACGATGACCGTCTTGCCGCCCTCGCGGGTGGGCCGGAATCGCAGCCGGCCGCCGCACTCGGCGGTCAGCCAGCGAATGATCACCATGCCTCGGCCGTTGTCCTGCTGGACGGCGGCCGGGAGTCGTTTGGGGAAACGCGGGTGGCTGTCCGTGACACCGATGCTCAGGTGTTCGTCACGGTCGAGCACGAGGTCCACCGTGAAGGTGGGTGACTGACCGAAGGTGTGCTGTACGGCGTTGGTGGCGAGTTCGGAGACGATCAGCCGGATGGTGTCGGCCGCCTCCGCGTCCGCCGGCAGACCCCATTCTCCGAGGGTGCCGGCCACGAATCCGCGGGCCGTGGAGACCGAGGCGGGATCGCTCGGCAGAGTGATGGATGCTTCCAGATGGTCTGCCATGGCGACCTCGTCCCTTTCCCACGGGACCGGGGTCCGACACGCTGCGGATGGTTCGAGTACGGTCCCGGACCGGTGCTTCTTCGCCAGCCTGCCATTACCGCGCCGGTCCCGGGTGGCGATCCACCAAGATATGCATATATCTGTCGCCCGATGCGGTGAACTCTGCCCCGGCGGAGCGTATGGGGAGGGCCCGCAAGGAGTAAGGAGGAGCCCATGCAGCACGGTCCCGCGGTGCGCCGCCGGAAGCTGGGCGCCGAACTGCGCAGTTTACGCGCCCGGGCGGGGCTCACGAGCGGTGAGGCGGCCCGGCTCGTCGGCTGGCACCAGTCCAAGGTGAGCCGCATCGAGACCGGCACCAGTGGTACGAAACCGGCCGATGTGCGGTTACTTCTCGACGCCTACGCGGTGACCGACCCGCAGCTGCGGGAGCTGATGCTGGCGTTGGCCGGCTCGGAGGAGAGCGGTGGACGGGACCACTGGTGGCACGCCTACCGCGGGGTCCTGCCGGCCGTCTACCGCGACTTCATCAGCCTGGAGTCGCAGGCGGACGCGATGCGCACGCTGGAGACGACCGTGGTCCCCGGGCTGCTCCAGACGCCCGAGTACGCGCGCGCGGTGACCCGGGCGGCGGTGGAGGGGGCGGACGAGGACCAGCTCGACACGCTGGTGGAGGTGCGGATCGCCCGTCAGGACGTCCTGCGCAGGCAGCCGCCGTTCCGGCTGAGCGCGGTGCTGGACGAGGCGGTGCTGCGGCGGGAGGTGGGCGGCCCCGAGGTCATGGCCCGTCAGCTCGACCGGCTGATGGAGGCGGCGCGACTGCCCCAAGTGCGGCTCCAGGTACTGCCCTTCACCGCCGGGGCGCATATCGGAGTAACCGGCCCTTTCGTTATCTTCTCATTTTCGAGCACTTCTGATCTGGATGTGGTTGTTCTCGACCACTTGACGAGTAGCCTCTATCTCGAACGGAAAGAAGACCTCGAGGCCTACACCGAGGCCTTCGACGCCCTTCGGGCACACGCGCTCTCGCCCGAGGAAACACTGGATTACATCGCCGCGACAGCTGACGGCGCGTAGGGAGGCACCATGTCTGCACTGCCTCGGAACGTACCTTGCAGCACCGATCCCCACGCTCTCCCCGAGGTGCGGTGGCTGCGCAGCAGCTACAGCACGGGAGCGAACAACTGCGTGGAGACCGCCCGGCCGGCCTGCGGGCCCTCGGCCGGGCTGCTCGCCGTACGCGACTCGAAGGACCCGGCCGGGCCCGCCCTGCTCTTCTCCCCCGAGAGCTGGTCGGGTTTCACCGCCGCGTTCCGCTGATCACCCGGCTGATCACAGCCGTCCGATCACCGTCATTCGTCCGCAGGGGCGGCCCGCGGCCGTGTCACGCCGACTCATGGTCGTGTCTCCCCGATCACCCGTACAGCGCGTTCCAGCTCGGCCCCGGAGAGGTCCGCGCGGGCGGTGAGCCTGAGGCGTGAGATGCCGTCGGGCACGGAGGGAGGCCGGAAGCAGCCCACCGCCAGCCCCGCCGACCGGCAGTCCGCCGCCCACCGCACGGCCCCCTCCGGGGACGGCGCACGCACGGAGACGACCGCGGCGTCCGGACGTACCGCCTCCAAGCCCGCGGCCGTCAGCCGGGCGTGCAGCTCGGCGGCCACCTCACGCGCGCGCGCCGGCCGTTGCGGCTCCCGGCGCAGCAGCCTCAGCGCCGCCAGCGCCGCGCCCACCGCGGCCGGGGCGAGACCGGTGTCGAAGATGAAGGTCCGGGCCGCGTTGACGAGATGGTCGATCACGCGCGCGGGGCCCAGTACGGCCCCGCCCTGACTGCCGAGCGACTTCGAGAGCGTCACCGTGACGACCACGTCCGCGGCGCCCGCGAGCCCCGCCTCGTACGGGGCGCCCCGGCCGCCGTTGCCCAGCACGCCCAGCCCGTGGGCGTCGTCCACGACCAGTCCGGCGCCGTGCTCCCGGCAGGCGGCGGCGAGGGCGGCCAGCGGGGCGGCGTCGCCGTCGACCGAGAAGACCGTGTCGGAGACGGCCACCGCCGGGCCGTCGTGCGTGCCCAGGGCCTTGCCCACGGCGTCCGGATCGGCGTGCGCCACGACCTGGGTGGTGCCCCGGGCCAGCCGGCAGCCGTCGATGAGCGAGGCGTGGTTGCCCGCGTCGGAGACGATCAGGGAGCCGTGCGGGGCCAGCGCGGTGACCGCGGCGAGGTTGGCGGCATACCCGGAGGAGAAGACGAGGGCCGCCTCCACCCCGCAGAAGTCGGCCAGTTCCCGCTCCAGTTCGGTGTGCAGCTCGGTGGTACCGGTCACCAGCCGGGAGCCGGTGGCGCCGCCGCCCCAGGTCCGCGCGGCCGCCGCGGCCCCCTCCTGGATCTCCGGATGGCGGGACAGGCCCAGGTAGTCGTTGCTCGCGAGGTCGAGCAGCGGGGAGTCGGCCGGGCGGGGGCGCAGCGTCCGTACGAGTCCGGCCCGCCGGCGCAGCTCCGCCTGTTCGTCGATCCAGCCGAACGCCATGGGTCCTCCAGGGCTTTTGTAGGTAGCGGACAGACACTAGCGGCAGCGATCGCTACCCACGGTGTGGCAATACCCACACGTCGAACCGGGTGTGTTGTGTGATCCCTACCTTGGCCCGAAGCGGGTCGGTAAGACAGGATCGGCTTTCATGGACCTGCTGAACACGCTGGTGGACAAGGGGCTTCGGCGCGAGCTGCCGACCCGCGAGGAAGCGCTGGCCGTCCTGGCCACTTCCGACGACGACGTGCTGGACGTGGTGGCCGCGGCCGGGAAGGTGCGCCGGCACTGGTTCGGACGACGGGTGAAACTCAACTACCTCGTCAATCTCAAGTCGGGGCTGTGTCCCGAGGACTGTTCGTACTGCTCCCAGCGGCTCGGCTCCACCGCCGGGATCCTGAAGTACACCTGGCTGAAGCCGGACGAGGCCTCCCGGGCGGCGGCGGCCGGGCTGGCAGGCGGCGCCAAGCGGGTCTGCCTGGTGGCGTCCGGGCGCGGTCCCACCGACCGTGACGTGGACCGTGTCTCCGAGACCATCAAGACGATCAAGGACCAGAACGAGGGCGTCGAGGTGTGCGCCTGCCTCGGACTGCTCTCCGACGGGCAGGCCGAGCGGCTGCGCGAGGCGGGCGCGGACGCCTACAACCACAACCTCAACACGTCCGAGTCGACGTACGGGGACATCACGACCACGCACACCTACGCCGACCGTGTCGACACCGTGAGCAAGGCGCACGCGGCCGGCCTGTCGGCCTGCTCCGGTCTGATCGCCGGCATGGGCGAGAGCGACGAGGACCTGGTCGACGTGGTCTTCTCGCTGCGCGCGCTGGACCCGGACTCGGTGCCGGTCAACTTCCTGATCCCGGTCGAGGGCACCCCGCTCGCCAAGGAGTGGAACCTGACCCCGCAGCGCTGTCTGCGCATCCTGGCGATGGTCCGGTTCGTGTGCCCGGACGTGGAGGTGCGCATCGCGGGCGGCCGCGAGGTCCATCTGCGCACGATGCAGCCGCTCGCCCTGCACCTGGCCAACTCGATCTTCCTCGGCGACTACCTCACCACCGAGGGGCAGGCCGGCCGGGCCGACCTGGAGATGATCGCGGACGCGGGCTTCGAGGTGGAGGGCGCGGGCGAGGTGACGCTGCCGGAACACCGGGTGGCCGCGGGCGGGGGCTGCGGGTCCCACGAAGGCGGCTGCGGATCGCACGAGAGCGCGGGCTGCGGGTCCCATGACGGGGACGGTGTGTGCGGTACCGCCGCTGCCGCCGCTCCGGCGGCGAGCGAGCCGCGGACGGACCTGGTCGCCGTGCGCCGCCGCGGCGCCGGTACCGACCTCGCGCCCAATGCCTGAGCTGTCCCTCTCCCGGCTGCTGGAGCTGGACCGGCGGCATGTCTGGCATCCGTACGGTCCGATGCCCGGCCGGGTGGACCCGCTCGTCGTGGAGTCGGCGAGCGGGGTCCGGCTGCGGCTCGCCGACGGCTCCGGCGAGCTGGTCGACGGCATGTCGTCCTGGTGGTCGGCGATCCACGGCTACAACCACCCGGTGCTGAACGAGGCCGCACGGGAACAGCTCGGGCGGATGAGCCATGTGATGTTCGGGGGGCTGACGCACGAGCCCGCGGTACGGCTGGCAAAGCTCCTTGTCGACATGTCTCCTGATGGCCTGGAGCATGCCTTCCTCGCCGACTCGGGCTCCGTGTCGGTCGAGGTCGCGGTGAAGATGTGCCTGCAGTACTGGCGCTCGCTCGGGCGGCCGGGCAAGCAGCGGCTGCTGACCTGGCGCGGCGGTTACCACGGCGACACCTGGCAGCCGATGTCGGTGTGCGACCCCGAGGGCGGGATGCACGACCTGTGGACCGGGGTGCTGCCCCGTCAGGTCTTCGTGGACCCGCCTCCGGTCGCGTACGAGGAGGCGTACGCCGAACGGCTGCGGGCCGCGATCGAGCGGCACGCGGACGAACTGGCGGCGGTGATCGTGGAGCCGGTGGTGCAGGGTGCGGGCGGGATGCGGTTCCACTCCCCCGCCTATCTGCGGGTGCTGCGCGAGGCGTGCGACGCGCACGACGTGCTGCTGGTGTTCGACGAGATCGCCACCGGGTTCGGCCGCACCGGCGCCCTGTTCGCGGCGGAGCACGCGGCGGTCACCCCGGACGTGATGTGTGTGGGCAAGGCGCTGACCGGCGGATACCTGACGATGGCGGCGACGCTGTGCACGTCCCGGGTGGCCGACGGGATCTCACGGGGCGAGGTGCCGGTCCTCGCCCACGGCCCGACCTTCATGGGCAACCCCCTGGCGGCCGCCGTGGCCTGTGCCTCGATCGAGCTGCTGCTCGGGCAGGACTGGCACGCGGAGGTCAAGCGGATCGAGGCGGGCCTGCGGGACGGGCTGGCGCCGGCCGCCGGGATCCCCGGTGTGCGGGACGTCCGCGTCCTCGGTGCGATCGGGGTCGTCCAGCTCGACCACGCCGTGGACATGAAGGCGGCCACGGCGGCGGCCGTGCGCGAGGGCGTCTGGCTGCGCCCGTTCCGCGACCTGGTCTACACGATGCCGCCCTACGTCACCGGCGACGCGGACGTGGCACGGATCACGCGCGCGGTGAGCGCGGCGGCGCGGGAGGGATGAGCATGCCGATCCTGGTGATCACGGGAACGGGCACGGAGGTCGGCAAGACCGTGACCACGGCGGCCGTCGCCGCCTCCGCGCTGGCGGCGGGCAGGACGGTGGCCGTCCTGAAGGCCGCGCAGACCGGCGTACGGCCGGACGAGCGCGGGGACGCCGACGAGGTCGCGCGGCTCGCGGGCGCGGTCACGGCGGCCGAGGTCGCCCGCTACCCCGAGCCGCTGGCCCCGGCGACGGCGGCCCGGCGGGCGGGGCTCGCGCCGGTGCGGCCGCACGACGTCGTGGAGGCGGCGCAGAAGCTGGCCGCCGAGCACGATGTGGTGCTCGTCGAGGGGGCGGGCGGGCTGCTCGTACGGTTCGACGAGGCGGGCGGGACGCTGGCCGACGTGGCTCGGGCGCTGCGGGCGCCGGTGCTGGTGGTGGCCTCGGCGGGCCTGGGCACGCTGAACACGACGGAGCTGACCGCCCGTGAACTGCGGTCGCGAAGCGTGGAGTTGCTCGGTGTCGTGATCGGAGGCTGGCCCGACTCGCCCGATCTGGCGATGCGTTGCAATATCACCGACCTGCCGGACGTCGCCGGGGCCCCGCTGCTGGGGGCGCTGCCGATGGGCGCGGGCGCGCTGGCCCCCGCCGACTTCCGCACCGCGGCGCCCGGTTGGCTGGCGCCGCGGCTGGACGGGACGTGGGAGGCGGACGCGTTCCGCGAGCGCGCCGCACGCTAGTGCCGGGGCGGGCGACGTTTGCCTGCGGACGTCGCCCGCCGTGGCACCTAGGAGGTGTCCGCCTCGGCCAGGAGCCGTACCAGCTCGATGCGGGAGCGGATGTCGAGGCGGGTGAAGACGCCGCGCAGATGGTGGTCGATGGTGCGGGGGCTGAGGGCGAGGCGGGCGGCGATCTCGCGGTTGGTGGCGCCCTCGGCGGCCATCCGGGCGACGAGCAGTTGCTGGGCGGTCAGCCGGCTGGTCGCGGGCTCGGTCCTCCGGGCGGGGGTGGCGGGGGCGCCGAGGGCGCGGAGTTCCGCGCGGGCCGCGTCGGCGCAGTGGGGGGCGCCGAAGGACTCGAACGCCTCCCGCGCGCTGTGCAGCCGGTCGCGGGCCTCCGCGCGCCGGCGCAGTCGCCGCAGGGCGCTGCCGAACAGCAGTTCCGTGCGGGCGCGTTCGAAGGCGCGGGTACCGTCGGCATGCAGGTCGAGGGCGGTGCGGTAGTGCTCCAGGGCGTCGGCGCCCGGTGTGAGCAGGGCGCGGCAGCGGGCGCTGAGGGCGAGGTCGTCGGGGCTGCGGACGGCGCGGGCCCAGCGGTCGTAGTCGGCGTGTGCGGCGCGGGCGATCCGCGTGTCGCCGGCGCGTACGGCGGCCTCGACGTAGTGCGGGGTGGCCAGGTGACGGACGGCCCGGTGGCCGTGGCCGGGGCCGAAGGCGGCGAGGGCGCGCAGCCGGGCCGCGGCGGCGCCGAAGCGTCCCGCTCCCAGCTCGAGGAGGGCGAGCGCCCACTGGGCGAGCGCGGCGGGCAGGCCGAGACCGTGGGCGAGGGCGTACGACCGTGCCGCCGCCGCGCGTTCCCGGCACAGGTCGCCGTCGCCGGTGAGCGCGGCGAACATCGCGAGGGCGGCCTGGAGATGGCAGGCGCCGTTGTCCTGTCCGGTGGCGTACGCCTGCCGTAGGGCGTCCAGCGCGGCGGTCTCGGCGGCGCGCGGGCGGCCGGTCCAGAAGTCGGCGTAGGCGCGGAACTCCATCGCCTGGGAGACGGTCGCCACGCGGCCGCTCGTGCGGGCGGCGGCCGCTGCCCGCACGGTGGCGGTGGCGGCGCGGGTGTGGTCGCCGAGCATCAGGGCGGCGATCCCGGCGTGCAGGAGGAGGGTCGGGTCACCGCCCGGTCCGCACCGCCCGGCGGTCGCCTCCAGCAGGTCGCGGGCGTCCTCGTACCGCCCGTCGACGGCGGCGGCGATCCCGCCGAGCACTCCTGGGGGCGCGATGCCGAGCCGCCGTGCGACGAGCACGGCTTCCCGGCATCGGCGCAGGTCACCTGTGTAGACGGCGGCTTCCGTGGCGCGGGCCAGGAGGTGTTCGGCGGCGGGGTCGGCGTGGGCGGCTGTTCGGGGGACGGGGGCGGAAAGGGGCGCGGTCGGCGGGTCGGCCGCCTCTCCCGGCGGGTCGGTGGCGGTGGGGTTCCGGTCGGGTGCTCGTCCTGCGCCCGCCAGCAGGGCGTCGAACGCCTCTCCGGCCTGGCCGGTGCGCAGGGCCAGGAGGCCGTTGAGCGCCTCGGCCTCCGTGTGGGCGGCGAGGGTGCGGGAGCGGTCGGAGTCGCCGGCGTGCCAGGCGTCGGCCGCCGCGTGGGCGAGGAGGCGGGACCGGTGGCGGGGGTCCGGGCAGAGCGCGGCGGCACGTTCGGTGAGGGCGGCGGCGAGGGCCGGGTCGGCGGCCCGGCGGGCCCGCTCGGCGGCCGCCGTCAGCTCCGCGGCGAGCCGCCCGCTGGGGCCGAGGGCGCCCGCCCCCCGGTGCCAGGAGCGGCGGGGCAGTTCGGCGTGGTCGTGCAGGACGCGGGCCAGCAGTCGGTGGACGTCACGCCGGTCGGCCGGTGCGGCCGTCTCGTACGCGGCGATCCGGGTCCAGGCGTCACGGAAGCCGACCCCGCCCGCGGTCCCGTGGGCGATCCCGGCCGCCTCGGCGGGTTCCAGCCGCCGGGTGTCCAGGCGGGCGGCGGCGACGGCACGCAGGAAGGCGTGGGTGGCCACGGGGTACTGGTCGGCGGCGGCGAGGAGCAGCAGCAGCCGGGTGTCGTCGGGCAGGGCGCGGATCTCCCGGCGGTGGCCGCGCAGGAGGCCGGGGGCCAGGTCGGCGGGGTGGGTGGGCAGGGGGTCGAGGCCGGCCGCCTGCCGGTCGGTGAGCCGCGCGGCGAGTTCGGCGGCGGCGCGCTGATCGCCGTATACGAGACGCAGCACGCGCACTCGGACGCCCTCGGGGAGGGACGCGGCAGGGTGCGGCCACATGTCCGGGAGCGGCGGTGGCGAAGCGCCCTGGAGGCGTGGGGGGTTTACAGGAGTCACCACACAACTGACGTTACTGGCGGGTTACTTGAACAGTAAAGACCGGCGATTTCACCGATGCGGCGCGCGTAGATCCGACCGGACACTCCTGGCAACCCGTCCCGTTTCAGGAGGCATCATGCAGCGCCGCAAGCGTCGCATCGCCGCGGTCCTCTCGGCCGTGGCCTCTTCGCTCCTTCTGTCACTGTCGTTCTCCGCCCCCACAGCGCAGGCCGCGACCCACGATCCGGTCGTCTTCGTGCACGGCATCAGCAGTTCGTCCAGCAGCTGGGACGACTGGGTCGACGACTTCAAGGCCGACGGCTATACCGCCGCCGAGCTGGACGCGTGGACCTACAGCTGGTCCCAGTCGAACGCCACGACCGCCTCGCAGCTCGCCACCGAGATCAAGAACGTGCTCGCGAGAACCGGTGCGAGCAAGGTCGACGTCGTCATCCACTCGATGGGCGCGCTGAGCGCCCGCTACTACCTCAAGAACCTCGGCGGGACGGCTTACGTGGACGACTTCGTCTCCGTGGCGGGCGTCAACCACGGCACCTCGGTCGCCTCCTGGTGCAGCTGGCTGTACGCCTCCTGCTCCGAGATGGTCACCGGCAGCTCGTTCCTCACCGCGCTCAACTCCGGTGACGAGACGCCGGGCAGCGTGAACTACGCGACCTACTGGTCGAACTGCGACGCGGCCATCGACCCGGACTCCTCGGCGCTGCTGAGCGGGGCCACCAACGTCGGTGTCGGCTGCGTCTCGCACAACGACATGAACAACGACTACGGCGTCTACGAGCAGGTGCGCGACTTCATCCGGTAGGACCGGTGCGACAGCGGGGGTGCGGCGGGACCGTTCGGGGGAGAATCCCGGTAGGCCCGTCCTGCCCGGGAGGTCGTCATGCCGATACGGTCCGCCGGCTCCGGCCAGGTGTCCGGTGATCCCGTCCACCACCCGCTGTTCGCCCGCTGCTACGCCGCGCTCGGCACGGCCGCGGAGTCCCGGGCCGGTCTCGCCGATGTGCGGGAGCGGCTGCTCGCCGGGCTCTCCGGCCGGGTCGTCGAGATCGGCGCGGGCAACGGACTGAACTTCGCGCACTATCCGGGCGCCGTCTCGGAGGTCGTCGCGATCGAACCGGAGCGCCGGATGCGGCAGCTGGCGCTGGAGGCGGCCCTGCGCGCCGAGACGCCCGTCGACGTGGTGCCGGGAGTGGCGGAGGCGCTGCCGGTCAAGAGCGAGGCGTTCGACGCGGCGGTGGTCTCGCTGGTGCTGTGCAGTGTGCGGGACGTGCCGCGCGCGCTGGGCGAGCTGCGGCGCGTCCTGCGTCCGGGCGGCGAGCTGCGCTTCCTCGAACACGGTCCCGGCGGCGGCCGGGCGATGCGCGCCACCCAGCGCGCCCTGGACCGCACGCTCTGGCCGTACCTGGCCGGCGGCTGTCATCTCACCCGCGACGCCGTCGGCGCGCTGCGGGACGCCGGGTTCGAACTCGGCCCGTACCGGCGGGTGTCACTGCCGGAGAAGGGGCCGAGGCTCCCCTTCTCGTACGCCGTGCTCGGTACGGCCCGCCGGCCCTCATAGGCTCCACTGGCGCAGTTCCCGGGCGATGTCGGCCACCGACGCCTCGCCGTTCTTGACCAGGCGGGCCAGATCCCGGACCTGTTCGGGAGAGGTGACCACCTTCAGGCCGCTGGCGACGAGGTAGGCGTAGGCGACCGCGCAGGCGAAGAGCGCGTTGGAGCGCTCCAGCGCCGGGACGTGGATGAGGAGTTGGAGCAGCGCGGCCGCTCGGGCCTGCGGATCGTCGTAGACGGGGACGTCGAAGATCTCGGCCTGGTGGCGTGCCACCGCTGCGACCAGGGCACCCCAGTCGGTGACCTGAGGGTCCCCGGGCGTCTTCTGCTCGGCGAGCATGAGGAGCCAGGCGAGATCGATACGGAGGTTGCTCAAGGGATCAGCGGCGACCTTCGCGGTCGGCGCCGAGTTCCTCGGCGAAGACGTTCTCGTACTGCTTCATGAAGTCGGCGGCGGCCTCCACGAAGGTGTGGCCCACTTCCCCGGCGTCCTGTCTGACCAGCTCCTCGATGTAGCGGTTGACACTCATGCCGCGGGCCGTGGCGCGCTCGCGGGCGGCCCGGGCCGTGCCCTCGTCGACGCGTACGTTCAGCTGGGTCTTCGCCATACCTTGACGCTAGCGCCGAGGTGCTAGCAGCGGCAAGGGCGCGCCGGGACCGAAAAGCGATACCGGATGTGGGCCGGGTCACACTAATCTCGGACATCCATGCGAGCGAGGAGGCCTCCTTGTCCACAGCAGCCTTGTCCAAAGCCGACGGGGTCGCCGCCCGGGCCCACGGTCTGACCAAGGCATACGGCTCCGGCGAGACCGCGGTGCTGGCCCTGGACTCCGTGGACGTCGACATCGCGCGCGGCCGCTTCACCGCGGTCATGGGGCCCTCGGGGTCCGGGAAGTCCACGCTGATGCACTGTCTGGCCGGCCTGGACACCGTCTCCGCCGGTCAGGTGTGGCTCGGCGACACGGAGATCACGGGGCTGAAGGACCGGGAGCTGACCCGGCTGCGGCGGGACCGGATCGGGTTCATGTTCCAGTCGTTCAACCTGATCCCCACGCTGAACGCGGTCGAGAACATCACCCTGCCCATGGACATCGCGGGCCGCAGACCCGACCAGGAGTGGCTGGACCAGGTCATCGACACGCTGGGGCTGCGGGAGCGGCTGAAGCACCGGCCGTCCCAGCTCTCCGGCGGTCAGCAGCAGCGGGTGGCCTGCGCCCGGGCGCTGGTCTCCCGTCCCGAGCTGATCTTCGCCGACGAGCCGACCGGCAACCTGGACTCGCGGGCAGGCCTGGAGGTCCTCGCGTTCCTGCGCCGGGCGGTGGACGACCTCGGCCAGACGGTCGTCATGGTCACCCACGACCCGGGCGCCGCCGCCCACTCCGACCTGGTGCTCTTCCTGGCGGACGGCCGGATAGTGGACAGGATGGAACACCCCACGGCGGAGGCGGTACTAGAACGCATGCGCCTCTTCACCGGGGAAGGCTCCCGGACCGCCGGGCCGGACGCCGCCGCCCCGGTGGACGGCTCCCCCGAGGAGGACTGACCCGGTGCTGAAGGCGACGCTCAGGAGTTTCCTCGCGCACAAGGGACGGCTGCTGCTGTCGGCCCTCGCCGTCGTCCTGTCGGTGGCGTTCGTCGCGGGCAGTCTGATCTTCTCCGACACGGTGACCCGTACCTTCGACCGGCTCTTCGCGTCCACCTCGGCCGATGTGACGGTCGAGCCCAGGGACGACCTGAACTCCAACGTGCCCAGCGGCGCGGTCCAGACGGTCCCCGCCTCCCTCGCCGCGCGCGTCGCCGACGTGGACGGCGTCGCCTCCGCCCACGCGGACGTCAGCGTCGAGAACATCACCGTCGTCGACAGCGACAACAAGTCCGTCGGCCCCACCACCGGCGCCCCCACCATCGCCACCGACTGGTACCTCACCCACCGCAGCCCCGTGAAGCTGACCTCCGGCCACGCCCCGCAGGGCGCCGGCCAGGCCATGCTCGACGCCGACACCGCCGACAAGAAGCACGTGGGCATCGGCGACACACTCACCGTGCTGGCCCAGCCGGGCTCCTTCAAGGTCGAGATCGTCGGCATCGCCACCTTCACCACCACCAACCCCGGTGCGGCCCTGGTCTTCCTCGACCCCAAGGTCGCCGCGACCGAACTCCTCGGCTCGGCGGACAAGGCCACGAGCGTCTCCGCCGACGCCGCGCAGGGCGTGTCCGACGCCGAGCTCAAGCGGCGGGTGAGCGCGGCGATCGGTTCCGGGCCGTACGAGGTGAAGACCGCCGACGAGCAGGCGAAGTCGTCGGCGGAGTCCCTGGGCGGGTTCCTCGACGTGATCAAGTACGTGATGCTCGGGTTCGCGGGCATCGCCGTTCTGGTCGGCGTGTTCCTGATCGTGAACACGTTCTCGATGCTGATCGCGCAGCGCACCCGCGAACTGGGTCTGCTGCGCGCGCTCGGCGCCGACCGCCGTCAGGTGCGCCGCTCGGTGCTGACCGAGGCGGTGCTGCTCGGGCTGGTCGGCTCCACGCTCGGTCTCGCGGCCGGCATCGGTCTCGCGGCCGGGCTGATCAAGCTGATGAGCGTGTTCGGCATGAACCTGAAGACCACGGAGATGGCCGTCGGCTGGGCGACCCCGGTGGCGGCGTACGCCGTCGGCGTCGGCGTCACCTTCGTGGCCGCCTACCTCCCGGCCCGGCGCGCGGCCACCGTCTCGCCGATGGCGGCCCTGGCGGACGCGGACATCGCCGGGGTCGGCCGGCCGCTGAAGGTGCGCGCGGTGGTCGGATCGGTCGTCGGGGCGCTCGGCGTGGCCGCGCTCCTGGGCTGCGTGTCCTCGTCGAAGACGGCGTCCGCGGCCTCCCTGCTGGGCCTCGGCGTGGTCCTGACGCTGATCGCGACCGTGATCGCGGGCCCCTTGCTGGTGCGCCCCGTGATCCGGGTCCTCGGCGCCGCCTTCCCGGCCCTGTTCGGCTCGGTCGGCCGGATGAGCCAGCGCAACGCCCTGCGCAACCCCCGCCGTACGGGTGCCACCGCCGCCGCGCTGATGGTGGGTCTGGCCCTGGTGGGCGGCATGTCGGTGGCGAGCGCCTCGATGTCGAAGTCGTTCGACGAGCAGATCGACAAGACGCTCGGCGCGGACTTCGTGATCCAGAACGCCAACTTCACGCCGTTCTCCCAGGAGGTGACCGACGCCGTCCGGGACACCGACGGGGTCGGTCTCGTCGTACGGCAGCGCTTCGCGCCCATGGCCGTACGGCTGCCGGACGGCAAGCGGATCGAGACGACCGCCTCCGGATACGACGACCGGGTCGACGACGTCGCCCATGTCACGTACGCCGAGGGCAGCTCGGCGGCGGCGCTGGCGGACGGCGCGATCGGCATGGACGTCGACTTCGCCAAGGACCACGGGGTGCGGCTGGGCAGCGTGCTGCCGGTGGAGTTCCCCGGCGACCGCAGGACCTCACTGAAGGTGGGCGCGCTCACCGACCAGGACTCCGCCGGTGGGTTCAACATGCAGGGCGGCCTGTTCCTGGGGTTCGGGACCGTCGAGAAGTACGTGCCCGGGGGGCAGGACTCCGCCCTGTACGTGAACGCGGCCCCCGGCACGAGCGCCGACCGGCTGCGCCCCCGCCTGGAGAAGACGCTCGACCCGTATCCGCAGGTGCAGGTGCGCGACCAGGCCGACTACAAGAAGCTGGTCCACGACCAGATCGCCGTCCTGCTGTACCTGGTGTACGCGCTGCTCGGGCTCGCGATCGTCATCGCCGTGCTCGGCGTGGTCAACACGCTGGCGCTGTCCGTGGTGGAGCGCACCCGCGAGATCGGGCTGCTGCGGGCGATCGGGCTGGCCCGGCGCCAGCTGCGGCGGATGATCCGGCTGGAGTCGGTGGTGATCGCGGTGTTCGGCGCGGTCCTGGGGCTGGCGCTGGGACTGGTGTGGGGCGTGTGCATCCAGCAGGTGCTGGCCCTGCAGGGCATGAAGGCGCTGGCGGTCCCGTGGACCACGATCGTCGCGGTCGTCGTCGGCTCGGCGGTGGTCGGCGTGGTGGCGGCCCTGCTGCCCGCCCTGCGCGCGTCCCGGATGAACGTGCTGGCGGCGATCGCGCACGAGTGAGACGCACGGGTCGTCGCCGCGGGGTCGGGGAGCGTCCGGTTCCGGGCTTCCGTCCGGATCCTGGAATTCCCCGCCCCGGGACGGCACCGGTGATCTGATCGTCACATGTCTGATCTGCGTATACGGGCCGCGACGCCCGACGACCTGGACACCGTCCTCGCCTTCTGGAAGAACGCCGCCGAGGGCACGAGCATCAGCGACGACCGCGCCGGTGTGGAGCGGCTGGTCGCCCGTGACCCCGAGGCGCTGATCCTCGCCGAGCACGGTGGCGAGCTGGTCGGCACGGTGATCGCGGGATTCGACGGGTGGCGGTGCCATCTGTACCGGCTGGCGGTGCACCCGGAGCGCCGTCGGCAGGGCATCGGATCGGCGCTGCTCGCCGCCGCCGAGGACAGGTTCGTACGGCTCGGCGGGCGGCGCGCGGACGCGATGGTGCTCGTCCGGAACGAGACGGCGCATCATGCGTGGCGCGCCGCGGGGTACGCGCCGGAGGAGAAGTGGCGGCGCTGGGTGAAGCCGCTCGCCGACTGAACAGCGCCCCTTTGCCGATCCTTTACCATGAGGGGACCGCGCCGTCCTTGTGCGGTCCCCCGACGACTTGAAAGGTGTGAGCGTCCGCCCATGGGCGAGCCTCCCAGTAGCCGTACGCGACATCGCGCGATCCGCCCCGCCCTGCCGGACCATGGGACGGAGGTGGACCGATGACGGAAGTGCTCCTGCTGCTGGTGGCGATCCTGCTGTCGATCGCGTGCGGCGCCTTCGTCGCCGCCGAGTTCTCGCTGACCACGGTCGAGCGCGGGGAGCTGGAGCGGGCGGCGGAGCGGGGCGAGCGGGGCGCGGCCGGCGCGCTGAAGGCCGTACGGAATCTCACGTTCCAGCTCTCCGGGGCCCAGCTCGGCATCACCGTCACCAACCTGGTGGTCGGCATGCTCGCCGAGCCGTCGATCGCCAAGCTGATCGCCGGGCCGCTGAAGTCGATCGGCCTGTCGGGCACCGCGTCGGAGTCGGTCGCGCTGGTGCTCGGCACGGCCCTGTCGACCGTGTTCCTGATGGTCGTCGGCGAGCTGGTGCCCAAGAACTGGGCGATCTCCTCGCCGCTGCCCGTGGCCAAGTCCGTGGGCAACGCCCAGCGCTGGTTCAGCGGGGCCTTCCGGCCCTTCATCACCCACCTCAACAACACCGCGAACCGGGTCGTGCGCCGCTTCGGCGTGGAGCCCACCGAGGAGCTGGCCGCCGCCCGCGGGCCCCAGGAGCTGGCGGCCCTGGCCCGGCACTCGGCACGGGAGGGCGCTCTGGAGGCGGACACCGCCGAGCTGTTCGTGCGGACCCTGAACCTGGCCGACCTGACCGCGGAGAACGTGATGACCCCCCGCGTCCAGGTGATCGCCCTCGACGCCCAGGCGACCTGCGAGGACGTGGCGAACGCGACCCGGGCGACGGGCCTGTCGCGCTTCCCCGTCTTCCGCGGCACCCTCGACGCGGTGGTCGGCACCGCGCACATCAAGGACGCGCTGGCGGTCCGCGCCGACCGCCGCGTGCGTGTGCCCGTCGCGGAGATCATGCGCGAACCGCTCCTGGTCCCCGAGTCACTGACCGTGGACCGGCTGCTGGACCGGCTGTCCGGCAAGCGGACCATGGCCGTGGTCATCGACGAGTACGGCGGCACGGCGGGCGTGGCCACCTTGGAGGACATCGTCGAGGAGGTCGTCGGCGAGGTCCGCGACGAGCACGACCCGCACGAGACGCCCGACCTGGCCCCCGCGGGCACGGACGACGACGGCCGCATCCTGTACTCGGCCGACGGCGCCGCCCGCATCGACCAGCTCGCGAGCGTGGGTCTGCACGCCCCCGAGGGGCCCTACGAGACGCTCGCCGGCCTCCTGGCCACCGAGCTGGGCCGCATACCGGCCGTCGGTGACACCGTCGAGGCCACCGGCTGGCGGATGGACGTGGTCGACGCGTCCGGCCACCGCGCCGCGCGGGTGCTGCTGCACGCGCCCCTCGACGACGCCCCGCGGGACGGGGAGGAGGACCTGTGACCGCCGTACAGCTGCTGATCGCTCTGGCGACCCTGGTCGTCAACGCCTTCTTCGTCGGCGCGGAGTTCGCGCTGATCTCCGTACGCCGTTCCCAGATCGAGCCGTACGCCGACCAGGGCGACCGGCGCGCCAAGAGCGTGCTGTGGGGGTTGCGCCACGTGTCCGCGCTGATGGCGGCCGCACAGCTCGGCATCACCCTGTGCACCCTGGTCCTCGGTGTGGTCGCCGAACCGGCGATCGCGCATCTGCTGGAGCCGGTGTTCCACGCGATCGGCGTGCCCGAGAGCGCGGGCCACGCGGTGTCCTTCGTGATCGCGCTGATGCTGGCGACGTATCTGCACATGCTCCTCGGCGAGATGGTGCCGAAGAACATCGCGCTCGCGGAGCCGGTGCGCACCGCACTGCTGCTCGGCCCGCCGCTGGTCACGCTGTCGCGGGCGCTGCGCCCGGTGATCTTCGCGATCAACGCGTTCGCCAACGCTCTGCTGAAGCTGCTGCGGATCGAGACCAAGGACGAGGTCACCGCGGCCTTCTCGGACGCCCAGCTCGCCCAGATCGTCAAGGACGCCGGTGAGGCGGGCCTCATCGACGACCGTGCCCGGGAGCGCCTGCACGACGCCCTGGAGCTGGGCCGACGCCCGGTGCGGGACGTCGTCCTACCGCTGGAACGGGTCCTGTACGCACGCGTGGGAGTCACGCCGGAGGAGCTGGAAGGGCTCGCGGCCGAGTCCGGGTTCTCCCGCTTCCCCGTCGTCGACGAGGGGCGCCGGATCGTCGGCTACCTGCATGTGAAGGACGCGCTGGACGCCTCGCCGCGGAACGTGCCGTTCCGGCTGCGGGACATGCGGCCCATCGCGCGCGTCAGGGAGACGACACCCCTGGACGACGTCCTCACCGCGATGCGGGGCAGCCGTACGCACCTGGCGGCCGTGCTCGGCGCCGACGGACGGCTGGCGGGGCTGGTAACCATGGAGGACGTGCTGCGGGAGCTGTTCGGACAGCGGGCGTGAGACCGCGCACCCGGCGGGGGTGACCGACCGGTGGGTATGGGACTCGGGCTACCATCTGTGTCGCCATGCAGACGAACCCCACACACACCAGCCTGGTCGCGGTCGGCGACTCCTTCACCGAGGGCATGTCGGACCTGCTGCCCGACGGCTCCTACCGGGGGTGGGCGGATGTTCTCGCCTCCCGGATGGCCGCGCACACGCCGGGCTTCCGGTACGCCAACCTGGCGGTGCGCGGCAAGCTGATCAAGCAGATCGTCGACGAGCAGGTACCGGTGGCCGCCGCGATGGGCGCCGACGTGATCACCCTGGTCGGCGGCCTGAACGACACCCTGCGCCCCAAGTGCGACATGGTCCGGGTCAAGGACCTGCTGACGGAGGCGGTGGAGCGGCTGGCCCCGTCCTGCAAGCAGCTGGTGCTGATGCGCAGCCCGGGGCGCCAGGGTCCCGTCCTGGAACGGTTCCGGCCGCGCATGGAGGAACTGTTCGTCTGCGTCGACGAGCTGGCCGAGCGGCACGGCGCGGTGGTCGTGGACCTGTACGGCGCCCCGTCGCTCGCCGACCCGCGCCTGTGGGACGTCGACCGGCTGCACCTGTCGCCCGAGGGGCACCGCCGGGTCGCCGAGGCGGTCTGGCAGACCCTCGGCTACGACCCCGAGGACACGGAGTGGCGCACGCCGATGCCGGCGACCCTGCCGCCCGGCTGGGCCGCCCGCCGTGTCGCGGACGCCCGCTTCGCCCGGCAGCACCTGCTTCCGTGGATCGGCCGCCGCCTCACCGGCCGCTCCTCCGGGGACGGCCGCCCGCCGAAGCGGCCCGAACTTCTGCCGTACGACGGTCCGGCATAGGCGGTTCCACCACGCGGGTGATCAACCTCCGGGGCGGGGTCCACGCACTCGGTCCCCGGCTGGAACTCGCCCCCGAGGACGCGGTCCACGTCGGCCGCCGCCGGACGCTCGGCCTCGCCGACGCCCCGGAACGCGCCGCTCCCGCGGAGTGACGCCGGTCTCGTAGGTTCCGCCGAACCGGACCATGGCGGTGGCCTGCAGGAATCGCCAGTAGAATCCGTACACGTGACTTCCGCTCCCGCCAAGCCCCGCATCCCGAACGTCCTCGCCGGACGCTACGCCTCCGCCGAGCTCGCCACGCTCTGGTCGCCCGAGCACAAGGTGAAGCTGGAGCGTCAGCTCTGGCTCGCCGTACTGCGGGCGCAGAAGGACCTCGGGATCGAGGTGCCGGACGCGGCGATCGCCGACTACGAGCGTGTCCTTGACACCGTCGACCTGGCCTCCATCGCCGAGCGCGAGAAGGTCACGCGGCACGACGTGAAGGCGCGGATCGAGGAGTTCAACGACCTCGCCGGGCACGAACAGGTCCACAAGGGCATGACGTCCCGCGACCTCACGGAGAACGTCGAGCAGCTGCAGATCCGCCTCTCCCTGGAGCTGGTGCGCGACCGCACGGTGGCGGTGCTCGCGCGTCTGGGCAGGCTCGCCGGCGAGTACGGCGAGCTGGTCGTGGCCGGCCGCTCGCACAACGTGGCCGCGCAGGCCACCACCCTCGGCAAGCGTTTCGCGACCGCCGCCGACGAGCTGCTCGTGGCGTACGGGCGCGTCGAGGAGCTGCTCGGCCGCTACCCGCTGCGCGGCATCAAGGGCCCGGTCGGCACCGCGCAGGACATGCTCGACCTGCTGGGCGGCGACTCCGGGAAGCTGGCCGAGCTGGAGGACCGGATCGCGGCACACCTGGGCTTCGCGCAGGCGTTCACGTCCGTCGGCCAGGTCTACCCGCGCTCGCTGGACTACGAGGTCGTGACGGCCCTGGTGCAGCTGGCGGCGGCCCCCTCCTCGCTGGCGAAGACGATCCGGCTGATGGCCGGGCACGAGCTGGTCACCGAGGGCTTCAAGCCGGGCCAGGTCGGCTCGTCCGCGATGCCGCACAAGATGAACACCCGGTCGTGCGAGCGCGTCAACGGGCTCATGGTCATCCTGCGCGGCTACGCGTCGATGACCGGCGAGCTGGCGGGCGACCAGTGGAACGAGGGTGACGTGTCCTGCTCGGTGGTGCGCCGGGTGGCCCTGCCGGACGCCTTCTTCGCGCTGGACGGTCTGCTGGAGACGTTCCTGACGGTGCTCGACGAGTTCGGCGCCTTCCCGGCGGTCGTCGCCCGGGAACTGGACCGCTATCTGCCGTTCCTCGCCACCACCAAGGTGCTGATGGGCGCGGTGCGCGCGGGCGTGGGCCGTGAGGTCGCGCACGAGGCGATCAAGGAGAACGCCGTCGCCTCCGCCCTGGCGATGCGCGAGCAGGGCGCCGAGCGCAACGAGCTGCTCGACAAGCTGGCCGCCGACGAGCGCCTGCCCCTCGACCGCGCCCAGCTGGACGCGCTGATGGCCGACAAGCTGTCCTTCACGGGCGCGGCGGCCGCGCAGGTGGCCACGGTCGTCGGCCGCATCGAGGAGATCGTGAAGCAGCGTCCGGAGGCGGCCGGTTACACCCCGGGAGCGATCCTCTGACGCGTTTCACCCAGGCGGAGCTGGAGGCCGCCCGCGACCGTCTCGTACCGGACGTCGTCGCGGGCGGCCTGCGGGTGCTGTTCTGCGGCATCAACCCGGGGCTGATGACGGCGGCGACCGGCCACCACTTCGCCCGCCCGGGCAACCGCTTCTGGCCGGTCCTCCACCTCTCCGGCTTCACGCCGAGACTGCTGAAGCCGGCGGAGCAGCGGGAACTGCTTTCGTACGGCCTCGGGATCACCAATGTGGTGGCGCGGGCCACCGCGCGGGCCGACGAGCTGAGCGCCGAGGAGTACCGCGAGGGCGGACGGCTGCTGGCGGAGAAGGTGACGGCCTTGAAGCCGCGCTGGCTGGCGGTGGTGGGCGTGACCGCCTACCGGGCCGCCTTCGACGACCGGAAGGCCGCGGTGGGTCCGCAGGAGCGGATCATCGGGGACACACGCGTGTGGGTGCTGCCCAACCCCAGCGGCCTGAACGCCCATTGGACGGCGGCGACGATGGCGCAGGAGTTCGAGCGGCTGCGGGTGGCGGCCGAGGACTGACCGGCTGTCAGGGCGGGTCGGTGTCCGTGACGACCAGCAGGAGCTGTATCTCGTCGCTCGGGTCGAGGTCGGCCACGCCCAGGACGACCCAGCGGGCGTGCTCCTCCGCCCGCCAGAGGTACACGTCCCCCACCCGGAGACTGAGTTCGGCCCAGGGCTCGGGTATCTCCTCCGCCGCGGTCCGCAGCCGGACCGTCTGCAGGCCGAGGTGGTACGGCTGTCCCCATCGCTCCGTCAGCCTCCCGGCCAGGTCCTCCTTCTCCTCGTGGAACCGCTCCGTCTCCGCGAGGCGCACCGCAGCGTCCGCCGCCACCAGGCCGTGGCTGGTCGCCAGGGCCGCCGTGCGGTGGCCGGTCCCGGCGAGGTAGCTGTCGATGTCCATGCGATCCAGTAAACCCGCCGTCACTGACAATTGGCGGCCCGTCAGCCCGCTCCGCGCTCAGGCGTCCCGGCGGCGCATCCGCCACCCCCCTGCCGCGACCGCCGCAGCCGGCCACAGGGCGGTCACCGCGAGCCCGGTCCACGGCCCCAGCGTGCCGTCCCAGTCGCTGTGCAGCACCACTTGACCGGCCCGGTCGGGCAGGAAGTCGGCGACGTTGCCGCTCATGTCGCCGACGACGAAGGACACGACGAGGAGGAAGGGAACGAGGATGATCAGCGCCCCCACTCCGCTGCGCAGGACCGTTGTCAGGCCGGCGGCCAGCAGGGCCATCAGCGTCAGATGGACGGCGCAGCCGGTCGCCCCGCGCAGGCCCTCCGCCAGGGTCGGGCCCTGCGCCTTCTCCCCCAGCGCCGCGCTGCCCACCGCCAGGGCCACCAGGCCGGTGACCAGGCCTACGGCGAGTACCGGCAGCGCGATCGCCGTCAGCTTGGCGGCGAACCAGCGGCCCCGGCGGGGCACCGCGGCCAGCGACAGACGAAGGGCGGCGCCGCCCCGAGAACGACGAGTACGTGTACGAGGCGCTGCGTGCGGGCGCGGACGGGTTCCTGCTGAAGCGGGCCCGGCCGGCCGAGATCGTACACGCGGTACGGCTGGTCGCCGAGGGCGAGTCGCTGCGGTTCCCGGCGTCGGTGCGGCGGCCGGCCGCCGAGTACGGCGGCGGGGACGGGGTCGGCGACCGGGCGGCGCGGGACACGCTGGAACGGGCCCGGCTGACCGAGCGGGAGGCGGAGGTGCTGCGGCTGATGGCGCGCGGTCTGTCCAACGCGGAGATCGCCGCGCGGCTCGTCGTGGGCACGGAGACGGTGAAGCCGCATGTGAGCGCGGTGCTGGCGAAGCTGGGCGCCCGGGACCGCACTCAGATGGTGATCGCGGCGTACGAGTCGGGGTTCGTGGCGCCGGGCTGAGCGGTGCGTGACGGCATCGGTACGCATCCGGCACTCGCCGGGGTCCTCCCGGCCGAGTACGATCCGCCCACATACGCGCACGAGCTGGGAGGACGGACGTTGGGGCGGCTGACCGGCGGGGATCCCTCGCTGCTGCGAAGGATCAACTCCGCGGTGGTGCTGCACGCGCTGCGTGCCGCGGACTGCGCGACGCTCACGGAGATCACCCGGGTGACAGGGCTGTCCCGGCCCACGGTGGAGGGGGTCGTCGAGGACCTCATCGGGGCGGGGCTCGTCGTCGAGAAGGCGGCCGACGAGAGTGTCGCCCGGCGGCAGGGGCGGCCCGCACGGCGGTTCCGGTTCCGTGCGGAGGCCGGGCATCTGCTGGGCCTGGAGATCGGCTCGCACCGGGTGGCGGCGCTGCTGGCCGACCTGGACGGGCGGATTCTGGGCGCCCAGGCCAGGGACGTGGACGAGTCGGCCCCGGCGGACGAGCGGCTGGAGCGGCTGCGGACCAACGTCGCCGAGCTGCTGCGCCGGGCGGGGGTGCCGCGCAGCTCCCTGCGGGCCGTGGGGGTCGCCACGCCGGGGATCGTCGAGGCGGACGGAACCGTACGGCTGGGTACGGCGCTGCCGGAGTGGACGGGGCTGCGGCTCGGCGAGCGGCTGAGCCGTTCCTTCAAGTGCCCGGTGCTGGTGGAGAACGACGCAAACGCGGCGGCCGTCGCCGAGCACTGGAAGGGGTCGGCCACCGAGTCCGACGACGTCGTGTTCGTGCTGGCCGGGCTGAGTCCGGGCGCCGGGTCGCTGATCGGCGGGCGGCTGCACCGGGGGTACGGCGGGGCGGCCGGCGAGATCGGCGCGCTGCATCTGCTGGGCCGTGAGGTGACGCCGGAGACGCTGTTGTCGACGACGGACGAGCCGCTGCACCCGCTGGACGAGCCGGCGGTGGCCGAGGTGTTCGCGCGGGCACGCGAGGGTGACCAGCGGGCGCGGGCCGCCGTGGACCGCTTCCTCCAGCGGCTCGTGCACGACGTGGCGGCGCTGGTCCTGGCCCTCGACCCGGAGCTGGTCGTGGTCGGCGGCTGGGCGGCCGGGATCGACGGCGTACTGGAGCCGCTGCGGCGGGAGCTGGCGCGCTACTGTCTGCGGCCGCCGAGGGTGGCGCTGTCGCTGCTGGGCGAGGCGGTGGTGGCGACGGGGGCGCTCAGGCTGGCCCTGGACCACGTGGAGGAGCAGCTGTTCGCGGTCGAGGGGACGGTGACGGGGCGTCACGGGTGAGACGCCCGCGCCCCGGAGGAGTTCCGGGGCGCGGGGGCCGTGTGACGTCTTCCGCCGGGACGGGTGCAGGCTGTTCAGGAGCCTGCCGCACGTGGCCCGGGGCGGAGGCGGCGCACCGGGATGACTGGTCGTCGGGACAACCGGCCGCCGGTACCTTCGGCCGTCAGGACGCCTGGCGTTCCGGGCCGTGGTGTATCTCCACGCCGCCCGAGGCGCCGAACGTCAGGCGGCACGTGTCAGCGCGATACGTGGCGACGGAGAGCGCCGCGGTGCGGCCCCCGGCGAAGAAGCGGGTGGTGACGACGAGGACGGGGGCGCCGGGCAGCCGGTCGAGTTCCCGGGCGTCGTCCGCGCGGGCCGAGCCCAGTTCCACGGCGCGGTCCTGGCCCTGCAGCTCCAGACGCTGCAGTTCGCGCAGCACCGTACGCGCGCGTGCCGCCTCGGACGGGGTGTCGATCGCGGTCAGGTCGGGCACCGACGACCGCGGGACGTAGAGGAGTTCCGCGGCGACCGGCTGGCCGTGGGAGACGCGTGAGCGGCGCACGATGTGCACGCTCTCCTCGCGCGGGGTCTCCAGGGCGGTGGCGACGGCGGCGGGCGGGACGTCGAGCGCGCAGTCGACGCACTGCCAGGCGTCGTCCTTGCCGCCCGGCCAGGTCTGCCGTTCCGTGCCGACGGCGACGCCCATCCGGGGCGGCGCGACGGTCGTACCGACACCGCGGCGGCGCTGCAGCCGGCCCTCCAGTTCGAGCTGCTCCAGGGCCTGACGGAGCGTCGCACGGGCGACGCCGAAGCGGGCGGCCAGTTCGCGCTCGTTCGGCAGGATCTCGCCGACGGCGAACTCGGAGTCGAGCGCCTCGCTGAGCACCGTCTTGAGATGCCAGTACTTCGGTTCCGGTACCGATTCCAGTTGCGTGGTCCCCACCCTGTCCTCCGCAATCGCCGTGGTCCGGCGGCTTTTTCGCGCCCTTGTTTATTAAAGGTTGTTGTACTTCTCTGCGACCATAGGGCGGCCCCCACCCTTGGTCAAGACCAATCCTCGATCCCCGGAGAGCCTGTCGAGCACCTGTCGGGAAAGCGTTTACGGTGCGTTCGCACGGGCCCGTTCTCGTGACACTCCGGCCACCCGGCCGACACGTTCCGCGCAGTCCGGGCGGAATCCTCGCCTTCGGCGCACAATGACCGGGTCGTAAGTGGTCCGCGGAACGGGAGGTCGCCATGCGGTACGGGGTACTGGGCACGGGCGTTGCCGGTCGCACGCTGGGCGGGAAGCTGGTGGAACTGGGACATGAGGTGACCCTGGGCTCGCGGACGAAGGACAATCCGGTGGCGCTGGAGTGGGCCGGGAGCGCGGGCGGGGGCGCGGCCGCCGGTACGTTCGCGGAGGCGGCCGCGTCCGCCGAGATCGTGGTGAACGCGGTGGCCGGGCAGGTGGCGCTCTCCGCACTGGAGGCGGCCGGGGCGGACAGCCTCGACGGGAAGGTCGTGGTGGACGTCTCCAATCCGCTGTGGTTCGAGGACGGCGAGGTACGGCTGTCACCCGTGGAGTCGGACAGTGTCGGCGAGCAGATCCAGCGGGCGTTCCCGCACGCGCGCGTGGTGAAGTCGCTGAACACGGTCAACTGCGCGGTGATGGTGGATCCCGCGCGGGTGCCGGGTGACCACCAGGTCTTCGTGTGCGGGGAGGACGCGGAGGCGAAGGCCCAGGTCACGGCGCTGCTCGGAGAGTTCGGCTGGCCTGCGGAGCGGGTCCTGGACCTGGGCGGCATCCGGTCGGCCCGCAGCGTGGAGATGTGGCTTCCGCTGTGGCTGAACGTCATGCGCACGTTCGGGCACGCCGACTTCAATCTGGAGCTGCGCCGGGCTCGTTGAGCCTCCTCGAACGGCGACCGCCACAAGGGCTACCCGTCGGTAGCAATTGCTGACAAGCTGTCTACGGCGTCCGCCGGTCCGCCCAGACGAGGAGTTCCCCCATGCCCGCCACCCTCTCCTTCCCGGTCCCCACTCCCACCGGCCCGCAGTCGGTCACCGTCTCGTACGAGCGCGTGGGCAGCGGCGACCCCCTGCTCCTGCTCCATGGGATCGGCCACCACCGGCAGGCCTGGGACCCGGTGGTGGACATCCTCGCCGCCGAGCGCGACGTGATCGCCGTGGACCTGCCCGGCTTCGGTGTCTCCCCGGCACTGCCGGACGGGCTCTCCTACGACCTGCCCACCACGACCGCCGTGTTCGGCGCCTTCTGCGAGGCGCTGGAACTCGAACGGCCCCATGTGGCGGGCAATTCCCTCGGCGGCCTGCTCGCCCTGGAACTCGGCCGGGAGAAACTCGTTCGGTCCGTCACCGCGCTGTCTCCCGCCGGGTTCTGGTCGGAGGCCGAGCGGCGGTACGCCTTCAGCATCCTGCTGACGATGCGGCACCTCTCCCGGCGGATGCCGCTGCCCCTCGTCGAACGGCTGGCCCGCACCGCGGCGGGCCGTACGGCGCTCACCAGCACCATCTACGCCCGCCCCGCCCGGCGTTCGCCCGAGGCCGTGGTCGCCGAGACGCTCGCGCTGGCCCGTGCCACCGGGTTCGACCAGACCCTGCGGGCCGGCACGACGGTCCAGTTCACCGAGGACATCCCCGGCATCCCGGTCACCGTCGGCTGGGGCACCCGCGACTGGCTGCTCGTGCGCCGTCAGGGCGTCCGCGCCAAGCAGATCATCCCCGCCGCCCGCCTGGTACGCCTCCCCGGCTGCGGCCACTGCCCGATGAGCGACGACCCGGCCCTGGTGGCCCGTGTGATCCTCGACGGGAGCCGCTGAGCCCTACGGGTGAATCCGTCTCCCGTTCAGGTGGGGCCAGTTGTTCATGTGCGGTTTCCGTGTGCGCTGCGGTGCACCAGTAGTTGTGGCTGTGCACACCGGCCGGATCCCGCCACTGGAGGCCCACCCATGTCACACCGTCCGTTTCCCGGGCGCCGCAGCGTGCTGCGCGGCTCGCTCGCCGCGTCCGCGGCACTGACCATGCCCGTCGCGGCCGGCGCGGCGCCGGCGCTCGCCCTGTCCGGGCGCCCCCGGGCCGACTGGGGTGTGCAGACGGGCGACGTGACCTCCGACTCCGGGCTGGTGTGGGTGCGTTCGGACCGTCCGGCGCGGATGGTCGTGGAGACGGCGGCCACCGAGTCGTTCCGGGGGGCGCGTCGCTGGTACGGACCGCTGCTCGGCGCGGGTACGGACTTCACCGGTACCACCCGGCTGCACGGGCTGCCGGCGGGCGAGCAGATCCACTACCGCGTGCTGCTGGCCGACCCGGACGACCCGCGCCGGATCGGCGAGCCGGTGACCGGCACCTTCCGTACCGTCCCCGCGGGGCGCCGGCGCGGGGTGCGGTTCCTGTGGTCCGGTGACCTCGCGGGCCAGGGCTGGGGCATCAATCCGGACCTCGGCGGCTACCGCATCTACGACGCGATGGCGAAGCTCGATCCCGACTTCTTCCTCTGCAGCGGCGACAACATCTACGCCGACGGCCCGATCACGGCAACCCAGGCGCTGCCCGACGGCAGTCTCTGGCGGAACGTCACCACCGAGGAGAAGTCCAAGGTGGCCGAGACGCTAGCGGAGTTCCGCGGCAACTTCCGCTACAACCTGCTGGACGAGAACCTGCGCCGGTTCAACGCCCAGGTCCCGTCGGTCATCCAGTGGGACGACCACGAGGTCCGCAACAACTGGTACCCGGGCGAGGTGATCGCCGCCTCCGACACCCGCTACACCGAGAAGAGCGTCGACGTGCTCGCGGCACGCGCCCGGCGGGCGTTCAGCGAGTACTTCCCGATCTCCACGCTGCGGCCGGGCGCCGAGGAAGGGCGCGTCAACCGGGTGATGCGGCACGGGCCGCTGCTCGACGTGTTCGTCCTGGACATGCGGACGTACCGCAACGCCAACTCGCCCGACGACCAGACCGTCGATCCGCAGGGCATCCTCGGCCGTGAGCAACTGGACTGGCTCAAGCGTGAGTTGTCGCGCTCGCGGGCGGTGTGGAAGGTGATCGCCGCCGACATGCCGATCGGCCTGGTCGTGCCGGACACCACCGAGGGCAAGGCGAACATCGAGGCGGTGGCACAGGGCGACCCGGGCGCGCCGCTCGGCCGTGAGCTGCAGATCGCCGAGCTGCTGCGGTTCGTCAAGCACCGGCGGATCACCGGCACGGTGTGGCTGACGGCGGATGTGCACCACACCTCGGCGCAGCACTACCAGCCCTCGCGGGCCGCGTTCACCGACTTCGAGCCGTTCTGGGAGTTCGTCTCCGGTCCGCTCAACGCGGGCGCCTTCCCGGCCAGCGCGCTCGACAACACCTTCGGCCCGGAGCGGGTGTTCGTGAAGGCGCCGACCGCGTCCAACGTCTCGCCCGCCGGCGGCTACCAGTTCTTCGGCGAGGTCGACATCGACGGCGGCAGCGGGGAGCTGACGGTCCGGCTGCGCGAGCAGGACGGCACCGTGCTGTTCACACGGACGCTGCAGCCGGGGCGGGTCGGTCAGTGAGCGCGGCTCGGCGGTCGTAGAAGAGTTAACGAAACGGACATTAGTAACCTTTACCCGCCAGTCACAGAGCGTTCGTGATCACGCAACACCGTTCCTTCACAGTGGCTGCATGACTCCAGACATGGCTGATGTGACGCGTGGGCAGCACGAGCACCCCTGGTGGGCCGCCATGGCCCAGCTCCGCACCTGGTGGGCGAGGCGTCACGGCCACGCACCGCCGGTGAGCGACACCGATACCGGCGCCCGGTCCTCCTCCCCCGAGGAGCAGGCCGGGCCCGCCGTCGTCGGCGAGGAGAGCACCCTGTGGCGGATGCGGACGACGGTGAAGGACGCCCCGGGGTCCCTGGCCGCGCTGTGCACGGCGCTGGCCGGGGACCGGGTGGACATCCTGAGCCTGCAGACGCATCCGCTCGGCGAGGACACGGTCGACGAGTTCCTGCTGCGCGCCCCGGGCGCGCTCGCGGCGTCCGACCTCACCCGGGCCGTGGCCCAGGCGGGCGGCAAGGGCACCTGGATCGAGCGGGCCGACGCCCACGACCTGGTGGACGCGCCGACCCGGGTCCTCGGCCTCGCCACTCGCACCGCCCTGGACGCGGCGGAACTGCCGCTCACCCTGCGGCAGTTGCTCGGCCGGTGCACGATACGATCACTACCTGCCTCGCCCGCGGGCGGCGGCCGGGGGCCGGCCGACGTGCCCGTCGAGGGCGTGCTGGAGGACACCGTGATGCGCCTGCGGGCGCCGGAAGGCGGAGTGATCACCGTGGAGCGGCCGTATCTGCCGTTCACCCCGACCGAGTTCGCACGCGCACGTGCCCTGGTGGAGCTGGACGCGCGGCTCGGGCCACGGATCCCGCGCAGCCAGGACGTGCTGACCCTGCCCGAGGGCAACGACATCACCGTGCGCCGGGCCGACACCGGTGACCTGGAAGCGGCCAGGGCGATGCACGAGCGGTGCTCGGCGCGCACGCTCGGCATGCGCTACCACGGGCCCGTCGGCGACGCCGACCGCTACCTCAACCACCTGCTCAGCCCACGCTTCGGCCGCACCCTGGCCGTGCAGACGCCGTCCGGGCGGATCGTCGGCCTCGGTCACCTCCTCTGGGACGGTGACGAGACGGAGGTCGCGCTGCTCGTCGAGGACCAGTGGCAGCGCAGGGGTATCGGCACCGAACTCCTCGGGCGCCTGGTGGCGATGGCCGACGAGGCCGGGTGCGAGAGTGTGTACGCCGTGACGCAGTCGTCCAACACCGGCATGGTCGCCGCCATGCGGGGGCTGGGACTGCCCCTCGATTACCAGATCGAGGAGGGGACGCTCGTGATCACGGCGCGTCTGGCGGAGGCGGCGGCGCGGAAGGCCTCCGAGCAGGAGGCAATGCGGTACGGGGAGCGCGTCGCGCGCGACTGACGCGGAACGCTCGAAGGACCCGGCGGTGGGACCGTCGGGCCTTCTTCACACGGTGACGGACCTCCCGAGCGCCCCCGCCAGATCCCCCCACAGATCCTCGACGTCCTCCAGCCCCACCGACAGCCTCAACAGCCGGTCGCTCACCCCGGCGCCCCGGCGTTCGTCGGCGTCCACGATGCGGTGGCTGATGGACGCCGGGTGCTGGATGAGGGTGTCCACGCTGCCCAGGCTCACGGCCGGGGTGATCAGGCCGACACCCGCGATCACCTCGTGCGGATCGCCGTACACCTCGAAGGCGATCATGGCGCCGCCGATCCGCGGACAGTGGACGCGGGCGACGCGCGGGTCGGCCGCGAGGCGCCGGGCCAGTTCGGCGGCGGTCGCGGAGGCGGCCCGGACCCGCACGGGCAGCGTGGACAGGCCGCGCAGCAGCAGATAGCCGGCGAGCGGATGCAGGACACCGCCGGTGGCGAACCGTATCTGCCGCAGCCGTCCCGCGAACTCCTCGTCGCAGGCGACCACACCCGCCAGCACGTCCCCGTGCCCGCCGAGGTACTTGGTGGCACTGTGCAGGACGAGCCGCGCGCCCTGTTCGGCGGGGCGCTGGAGCACGGGGGTGGCGAAGGTGTTGTCGGCGAGCAGCGGGACCGAGCCGCAGGCGTGGGCGACGGCCCGCAGGTCGACCTCGGCCAGCGTGGGATTCGCCGGCGTCTCGACCAGCACCAGGCCGGTGTCGGGACGCAGCGCGGCCGTGATCCCGGCCGGGTCGGTCCAGGTGACCTCCGAGCCGAGCAGCCCGGCGGTCAGCAGGTGGTCGCTGCAGCCGTACAGGGGGCGTACGGCCACGACGTGACGCAGGCCCATGGCGGCGCGCGCGAGCAGGACCGCGCTCAGGGCGGCCATGCCGCTGGCGAAGGCGACGGCGCTCTCGGTGCCCTCCAGACGGGCGAGGGCGGTCTCGAAGCGGGCCACCGTCGGGTTGCCCAGGCGTCCGTAGACCGGCGGCCCCTCCGGCTGCGCACCCGTGGCGGCGAACGCGTCGATGCGGGCGGCCTCGGCGCGGCTGTCGTAGGAGGGGTAGGTGGTGGACAGGTCGATCGGCGGGGCGTGCAGGCCCTGCCGGGCCAGGTCCTCGCGCCCGGCGTGCACGGCCTCGGTGGCCAGTGCGCGGGGCGCCGCTGACGTCCGTACGTCGCTGTACGCGTGCGTGCTCGCTGAGTCCATGCACCGCAGGGTGAACAACGGACGGGCCACAGGGGTCGAACACCGTGCTACGTTCGGCCAATGGCCGAATCTGTCATACTGGACCCGGTGGACCTCCAGCTGCTGCGGCTGCTGCAGAACGACGCCCGGACGACCTACCGCGACCTCGCGGCGCAGGTCGGGGTCGCGCCGTCGACGTGCCTGGACCGGGTGACGCGGCTGCGCCGCTCCGGCGTGATCCTCGGGCATCAGCTGCGGCTGGATCCGGCCAAGCTGGGGAGGGGGCTGCAGGCACTGC
Source organism: Streptomyces sp. NPDC049687 (assembly GCF_044465285.1). Taxonomy (NCBI): domain Bacteria; kingdom Bacillati; phylum Actinomycetota; class Actinomycetes; order Kitasatosporales; family Streptomycetaceae; genus Streptomyces; species Streptomyces sp. NPDC049687. The sequence goes on along the minus strand of NZ_JBITLN010000011.1, from coordinate 129,149 downwards.
TGTCGGTGCAGGTCAGGCCGCACCGGCGGGAGCTGGTGGGGCCGTTCGTGGAACGGATCCGGGCGCTGCCGGAGGCGCTGACCGTCTTCCACCTCACCGGTCCGGACGACTATCTGGTGCATGTCGCCGTCGCCGACATGGCGGATCTCCAACGGCTCGTGCTCGACGAGTTCACGTCCCGGCGGGAGGTCGCTCGGGTGGAGACACGGCTGATCTTCCAGCAGTGGGAGTGCGGGCCGCTGCTGCCACCCGCGCCTTCCGGACAAACGCCGTGACGTGCGCTGTCTCACCGTACGAGGATGGTGCGCATGTCACAGACACACAGCCCGCTTCCCCGTGCGGTCGCCGACGCCTACGTCGACGGCCTCATCGCCCTCGACCCGGTGACCGGTACCTTCCTAGGCGTGACGGAGAGTTCGAGCCGTCTGCCCGACTACTCGCCCGCGGGTCACGAGGCGCTCGCGCAGCTCGCGCGGGACACCCTGGCGAATCTCGACGAGGCGGAACGCCAGCCCGGCGCGGACAGTGACATCGAGCGCCGGTGCGCGCGCCTGCTGCGCGAGCGCCTCACGGCGGAACTCGCCGTGCACGACGCCGACGAACGCCTGCGCTCGGTCGGCAACCTGGGCATGCCCGCGCACCATGTGCGCGAGGTGTTCACGGTGACGCCCTCGCAGACCGACGAGGACTGGGCGGCGATCGCCGAGCGGCTGCGCGCGGTCCCGGCGGCCCTCGCCGGCTACCGGGAGTCCCTGGCGCTCGGCCTGGAGCGCAAGCTGTACGCGGCGCCGCGCCCGACCGCCACCTTCATCGAACAGCTCACCGAGTGGTCGGACACCGACGGCGACGGTCGCGGCTGGTTCGAGGACTTCGCCGCCTCCGGCCCGGACGCGCTGCGCACGGAGCTGGACGAGGCGGCCCGTACGGCGACGGGGGCGGTCGTGGAGCTGCGGGACTGGATGCGGGAGGTGTACGCGCCGGCCGTCGAGGGCGCGCCGAACACGGTCGGCCGCGAACGGTACGCCCGCTGGTCGCGCTACTACAACGGCACCGATCTCGACCTGGACGAGGCGTACGCGTACGGCTGGGCGGAGTACCACCGGCTCCTCGGTGAGATGAAGAAGGAGGCCGAGCGGGTCCTGCCGGGCGCGGCGACGCCCTGGGTGGCGCTCGCGCACCTCGACGAGCACGGCAAGCACATCGAGGGCGTGGACGAGGTCCGCGACTGGCTGCAGGGCCTGATGGACCAGGCGATCGAGGCGCTGGACGGCACCCACTTCGAACTCGCCGAGCGAGTACGGAGGGTGGAGTCGCGGATCGCCCCGGCCGGCAGCGCGGCGGCTCCGTACTACACGCCCCCGTCGGAGGACTTCTCGCGGCCCGGCCGCACCTGGCTGCCGACGATGGGCCTGAACCGCTTCCCGGTGTACGACCTCGTCTCGACCTGGTACCACGAGGGTGTCCCCGGCCATCACCTCCAGCTCGCGCAGTGGGCGCACGTCGCCGCCGACCTCTCCCGCTACCAGGCCGTGGTCGGGATGGTCAGCGCCAACGCCGAGGGCTGGGCGCTGTACGCGGAGCGCCTGATGGACGAGCTGGGCTTCCTCACGGACCCGGAGCACCGGCTCGGCTATCTGGACGCGCAGATGATGCGGGCGGTGCGGGTCATCGTCGACATCGGCATGCACCTGGAGCTGGAGATCCCGGCTGACTCGCCGTTCCACCCGGGCGAGCGCTGGACGCCCGAGCTGGCGCAGGAGTTCTTCGGGGCGCACAGCAGCCGCCCGGCGGACTTCGTGGAGAGCGAGCTGACCCGTTATCTGGCCATTCCCGGCCAGGCGATCGGCTACAAGCTCGGCGAACGGGCCTGGCTGCTGGGCCGCGAGAAGGCCCGCGAGCGCCGCGGTGCCGCCTTCGACCTCAAGTCCTGGCACATGGCGGCCCTTTCGCAGGGCTCGCTGGGTCTGGACGACCTGGTGGACGAGCTGGGGCGGCTCTGACAGCGTGGCCGGGCCCCGGAAACTCACTGTCGCCGGGGCCCGGCCCTGCGCCATCCTCGTCTCCCATGACGACCACCCGGACCCTGTTCCTCTCCCCGCGTGTCACCGCGACCGGCCACGCCCTCGCGGACGCGGCACGGCGGCGCGGGGCGCGTGTGGAGACCCTGCGCGACTGGCGGGTGCCGGAGCACCGGCGTGCGGCCGCGGGCGCCTCGCTCTACGCCGGTCCGCTGTTCGCGGACGCCGTCGCGCGGGAGCTGGGGGTAGGGCTGCTGGAGGCGCCGGAGGACTGGCTGTCCCGGCTGCCGTACGAACTCACCCTGCGGGACGTGGAGTTCATCACGATCGCGCGGGCGCGCCAGCTGCGGCGCCCCGCGTTCGTCAAGCCGCCGAACGACAAGAGCTTCCCGGCCCGCGTCTATCCGGACGGCAGCGGCCTGCCGGGGGCCGACGCCGTCGAGGGCACCGAGCCCGTGCTGGTCAGCGACATCGTGGCGTTCGCCGTGGAGTACCGGCTGTTCCTGCTGGACGGCGAGGTGCGCACGGGCAGCCGGTACGCCACCCGGGGCGGACTCGACGTCGCCCCGCTGGCGGAGGACCCGCGCCGCGAGGAGGTGCTGGCCTTCGCGGGGCGGCTGGCCGGGACGGGGCTGCCGAGCGCCGTCGTGGTGGACGTGGGCCTGATCGACGGCTCGGGCTGGGCGGTGGTGGAGGCCAACGCCGCCTGGGCCAGCGGGCATTACGCGTGCGATGCGGACGCCGCGCTGGACGTCGTCCTGCGAGCGGCGCGCCCCGAGGGGGAGTTCGGGGCGGCGGACCACCGCTTTCTGCGGCCGGTACCGGAGGTGGTACGGGACTGACCGGACAACTGGGCTCTCAGCAGCCGCAGCGGTCCGCGTCCACGGGAGCCGTGAGGGGATCGGCGGCGCGCTGCTCACGGCCCTCCCAGGTCTCGTAGGCGAAGCCCTCGCGCGCCCAGTACTCGAAACCGCCGAGCATCTCCTTGACCCGGTAGCCGAGTTCGGCGAGCGCGAGGGCGGCGCGGGTGGCGCCGTTGCAGCCCGGGCCCCAGCAGTACGTCACCACCGGCACGTTCTTGTCGAGGAGTTGCTCGGCCCGGTCGGGGACGAGGGCGGTGGGCAGGTGGACGGCGCCGGGGATGTGGCCCTGGTCCCAGGCCTCGGTGGAGCGGGAGTCCAGGACGACGAAACCGGGGTCGTCGCCGGCCGCGAGCGCGGCGGCCACGTCGGAGACGTCGGCGTGGAAGACGAGGCTCGCCCGGAAGTGGGCGGCGGCCTCGGCGGGGGCGGCGGGGGCGACACGCAGGACGGGGTTGACGGTGCTGGTCATCGCAGGGCCTCTCTGTGGCGGGTTCCCGGTGCCCAGAAATCTACGGTCGGTGATCATCTTCCTGAAGGGGCATTCCCCGGCGTGAACCTTGCCCCGCCGGGGATTCCCCTGCTATTCCTCCCCCATGACCGTGTATTCCCCGGACGCCACCGACTGGCGCATCCTCGAGGTCCTCCAGCGCGAGGGCCGGGCCAGCTTCGCCGATCTGGCGCGGGCGGTGTCGATGTCGCCGAGCGCGGTGACCGAGCGGGTGCGGCGGCTGGAGGAGGCGGGCGTCATCCAGGGGTACGCGGCCGTCGTGGACCCCGAGCGGCTGGGGCTGTCGATCCTGGCGTTCGTGCGCCTGCGCTACCCCAACGGCAACTACAAGCCGTTCCACGACCTGGTCGCCGTCACGCCCGAGATCCTGGAGGCGCATCACGTCACGGGCGACGACTGCTTCGTGATCAAGGTCGCCGCCCGTTCGATGCGGCACCTGGAGGAGGTGTCGGGCAAGATCGGTGCCCTGGGCTCGGTCACCACCAGCGTCGTCTACTCCTCACCACTCCCCCGACGGCCCCTGGGACGCTAGCCAGCTATCCGGGTCATAAGAGGGCCACAGCTTCGCTCGCATTGATGGCCAGCGTTGGGCTGTTCGCGGCGAGGGTGTACTCGTGAGCGAACGGGCCCTGTGGTCGCCTCCCTGGCAAGAGCGGCCGAGGGCCCGCCCTCGTTGCGGCGGTCACTGAGGCGGCCTGATCCCCTGCAGGGCCGCCCGCGGACACTGGTGTCGTATGAGCGGCGGAAGGGCCTCCCTAACTCGGCTCGTAGCGAGCGCGCCGCGCGAGGGGGGTGAACCCCAGGCTCCCAAAGAGCGCGGCTGAGGCGGGATTGTTCACGTTGACGTCGAGGGAGACGTCGGCGTCGCCGCCGGATTGCATGCGCGTCAGTGCTGCGACGGCGAGGCTGCGGCCCAGACCGCGACGGCGGCCTTGTGGAGCGACTCCGACTTGAATGAGGAAGTCTTGCGCGCAGGTCACGAACCCGACGGGAGCCCCATCCGATGAGCGAGCCAGCAGCGAGTACTGCGGACGGAAGTCGTCCCCGGCCGTCCAGTCGGTCCATTGCTCCTGGGTCCAGCCCGGGAAGCCGGGGCGATCAGTGAACGACGAGCGGTATGCGTTGAAGAAATCACTCTGGTTCGCGTCGCTCCATTCCTCGGTGTGGACCTCCGCCGGAAGGGGGGCCTCGGGAAGTGGAGTTCCCAGGCTGCGGTGCATGACGTCCTCCGCGAACGCCTGGTGAAGGCCGCGTGACTGAAAGAGCTCGTCGGCATCGGCGGTCAGGGACTCCGTTTCCACTCGGAGAGCGTCCGATCGCCGGCGGGCCGTCTCCAGCAGCTGATCGAGCAGCGCGGAACCCAGTCCTCGGCGGCGATGAGCCGGATCGACCTGACCTGTCACCACGCTGCATCCGCGCACTTCACGGACGGAACCCGACGTGATCAGTATGTCGTCGTGGAAGGCGCCGATAGCCGCTACTTCTTCGCCGACGTATCGCTTCTCAAGGAAGTCGCGTGAAGCAGTAGCTGACAGTCCTCCATCCACAGTCATGCAACGCCTGCGAAGACCGACGACGGCCTGCAGGTCTTCGGCCGATAGTTCGATCCATTCCACGCTCACTCGTTCTCCTTGGGCGGGTTCAGTTTCCTCGGTGACCGCTTCCGTGACTCACATACCGTAGGGCTGTTCGAGGACGGGGCAGGGCTGGGGGTGCGGGGCCGGTGCCTCGGCGTGGTGTCCCAGCGTTCCCCTTCACGCTGTGGCGCCAGAACGGCCTTGACCAGCGAATACAGGAACCTCTGCGCTGCCTGGTGCCGGCGAGAGCCAAGCGATTGGAGGACCCGTCTCCCCCGTGGTCATCGACACCCAGTCCGTCCGCGCGGCGGTCGGGGCTCCCAAGACCACGACGGGACTGGATGCGAACAAGAAGACGCCGGGCCGCAAGCGCGGACTCGTGGTCGACGTCCGGGGCCTGATCATCGGAGTACGAGCGGGCGACGGCTGGCGCACTGGCTGATCGAGCGGGGCACGGGCCCGAGGGCCGAGGGGATTCGCGCCGCCTTCGACCGGGTCCTGGCCGCTGACCCCGGCCGTACCCTGCAGTACTCGGCCACGGCCGGGGACCCGGCGCTGCGTGCACACCTGGCGCGGCGCACCGGATCGGCGCACGGCTGAGCGTCCTCATCCCGCGGCCCTGTCCCCGTCCCCGGCCGGCCTCGGGCCTGGGCCGCGGGAAAATCGCACCGACAGAGTGGGAAACGCCTCGAGGCGCTCTCTTGGGATTCGACGACGACGGCATGAGCTTGGCACGCCTCGTCTTCGCCTGGAGGGCTCCGACACCGGCCAAGGGCTGCTGAAGTCTTCGAGGACTTCAGTTCGCCGCATCATTGACGGGCGCGGTCTGAAGCATACGGATGCGGCCTTTCCCTGCTGCTTTGGCTTGGTACATGGCCAGGTCGGCGTTGTGCAGGAGTTCGTCTGGCGTGATTCCCGGGGTGGCTACCGCGACGCCGATGGAAGCCGACACCACCGCGTCGGTGTCGTTGATGCGGTACGGCTGGGACAGGGTGGACACGAGCCGCTCGGCCACTTCCCTGACCGTGGAGGGGCATGTCCCTGCCTTGCCCTCCAGGAGTGCGGCGAACTCGTCACCACCGAGGCGGGCGACGGTGTCACCGGCTCGTACAGAAGACTGCAGACGACGGGCGGCAAGGCGGAGCAGGGTGTCGCCCGTCGCGTGTCCGGCGGAGTCGTTGACGGTCTTGAAGCCGTCCAGGTCCACAAAGAGCACCGCGGGCGGAGCCGTGCTGGTGGTGCGCTTGCGCAGGGCGTGGGCGACTCTGTCAGCGAATAGCGCGCGATTGGGCAGGCCGGTCAACGCGTCGTGGAAGGCCAGGTGCTCGAGTTGTGCCTGCAGCTCGACCCGCTGGGTCACATCGCGACTGTTGAAGATGAGCCCCTCGGGGTGGCGGCCGACCGTCGACTCGACGTGGCGCCATCGCCCATCAGCCGCCCGGAACCGGCAGGACACACAGGCGCCCGGCCCGCGGATGCCTGAGGCTGCTTCCTGCCGCAACGTCGCGACCGCTTGCATCAGCGCGGCCATGTCGTCCGGATGGCAATACAGCGGCAGGCGGGCACCCACCAAGTCCTCGGGCAGATATCCGAACACCTCGCGGACTGCGGGGCTGACGTAGCGCAGGCGGCCATCCAGACCGGCGATGGTGATCACATCGCTCGAGCCGTCGACCAGCGTGCGGTAGTGGGCATCACGGGTTGCGGCCTCGCGCATGAGACGCAGATGGTCGGCATGAGCGACTCCCTGCCGGGCGCCGAGTCCGAGGAGTACAGAACCTGCCAGGGCCACCATCATCACATCAGTGTGGCCGCCGGCCAGCGCGTGGGCCGCCAGAGCCAGCTCGCAGACCACCACAGGCACGAAAGCCGCCATCACCGCGGCAACAGGCATCTCACGCCGGTCGATCCCCACGGCGCCGGCACCGCCGGGTAGCCACGGCGTGAGGGCAACGAGGAACAAACCCGTCACCGAGCAGGCCGCCGAGAGAGGAATCCCGTGCCAGGCACCCGGAGCCGGCAAGAGGATCCGCAGCATGTCGCTCACGGCCAGGATGGTGAGGGCCACGGTGGCCACCGTGACAGCTGTGCGCTCCTGGCGGTTCAGACAGAAGCGCAAGGCGACCAGCAGTCCTAGAACGAGGATGTCCGTCACCACACGGGCGAGGCCCAACAGTGATGGCCACATGTCACTGCCCTGGTCGGCGCGGTGCAACAGCAGCACCCAGCCCAGGGTGAGCAGTGACCCTGCGATCAACCAGGCATCCAGCAGCCTCCGTAACCAGACCAGGGGCGTGCCGCTTTCCGTGGCTGCGAGAACGAGCCCGGCGATTCCCAGCCCCAGACAGACGGCGAGCCCGGCAAGAGCCAGCAGTCCAGCCACCGAACAGGGAACACCGGCAGACCGCGCCGGAGACGAAGGAGTCTGCGCCACCACCAGATGGTGAAGGCCGCCTGATACCAGAGAAACAGCGAGCAGCCTCAGGCGAAGGCGCACCCGTCCCCTGGATCCCCGGGCCCGGACAACCAGGGACAGGGCAGCCAGAGCATGCGCAGCGGGTACCACTACGCCAGCTCTTGGCAACGCGGCCGCCGCTACACCCCCTCCGGCTGCGGCAACCGCCAAGCCCACACACATGGCCCTTGCTCGCCGCAGCCGGCCAATGCGAGCGGCGGGCATTGAACCGCCTCGACCGGCCTGTGCCTGCGCCATGCGAACCCCCGGGATGGTCAGCCTCAGAAGGGCAGCCACACAATCTTTGAACAACTCCAGTGCGACGAGAGGTTAGGAGGATCTACGGCCTGCCCCACGGGGGCAGCGTGGAGTTCGCCCGAAATAACGACATCAATTGTGTGTCGACGCCCCCGGCGACGTGGAAGCTGGTAGGCAGGACGCTGCTGTATCCCTTCGGCCTGCGCTGTGCCAGAGAGAATCGTTTCTCAGGACGGGGGATGCCTGCGCCGGCCAGAGGCCCACGAGCCGGCGGACTGTGAGGTTCCCCCGCTGCGCGGGAGTGGCCGACCAGCTGTCAGAGCGGGTTGACGTGGTTTCAGGTTCACCGGTTCGACTGCCGCCCGGTCGGCGTAGTGGACGGGCCGCCGTCGCTCACCGATCTGCTGGCCCAGCCGCCGACCCAGGGAACTTGCCGTCCTCAGCGCCTGCAAGACCGCGACGGGCGGTATCGACCATCTCGACTCCGGCCTCTTACGAAGCCCATTGATCACAACTGAGACAGCCCCTGGCGCCGCGAAGTCCCGCCCGGCTCGCGACGCCTGCCCGGCACGGCTCAGGACCCGCCCCGCTGTCGCACCGATGAACCGGATCTGCCCTTCACGACCTCCAGCTGTGCGTGGATGCGGCGGCGCAGGTCGGCGACGTGGCTGACGATGCCGACGCTGCGGTCGCGTTCGCGCAGGGAGTCCAGGACGTCGAGGACCTCGTCGAGGGTCTGGTCGTCCAGGCTGCCGAACCCCTCGTCGATGAAGAGGGTGTCCAGGCGGACCCCGCCCGCCTCGTCGGTGACCACGTCGGCGAGGCCGAGCGCGAGGGCGAGCGAGGCGAAGAAGGTCTCGCCGCCCGAGAGCGTGGCCGTGTCCCGCTCGCGGCCCGTCCAGGCGTCGACGACATGCAGTCCGAGCCCGCTGCGGCCCCGTCCGGCGCGGTCGTCGGAGTGGACGAGGGTGTAGCGCCCGGACGACATCCGCCGCAGCCGTACGGTCGCGGCGGCGGCCACCTGTTCGAGGCGGGCCGCGAGGACGTACGCCTCCAGGCGCATCTTGCGCTCGTTGTCGGCCGAGGTGCCGGCGGCCAGCCCGGCCAGGCGCGCCACCCGGTCGTACTCGTCCCGCAGCGGCGCGAGCCGCCGTACGCCACCGGCCGCGCGTGCGGAGAGGTGGTCCAGTTCGGCGCAACGGCGGACGGCCGTGTCCTGGGCGGAGGCGGCGCGGCGCAGCCTTTCGGCGGCATGGCGCGCTGTCCGTTCCGCCGCCGTGACGTCGGCGGCCGGCTGCTGGGAGGCGGCCAGCGTGTCGGGTTCGGCGAGGACGGCACGGACGGCGGCCTCCTCGGACTGCCAGGCGTCCAGGCGCCGTTGCAGCTCGCGGTGGGCGGTGTCGTCGAGGAGCGCGTCGGCGGCGGCCTGCGGGGTGTCGAAACCGGCCCGGAAGGCGGCCTCGTCGAGGCGCCCGTCGGCGGCCTTGAGGCGTTCGGCGCTCTCCTCGGCGGCGCGGGCGCTCTCCGCCGCGTCGGTGAGCAGGGCGGCCTGCCGCTCCAACTGGGCGGCGCGTGCGGCGACGCTCGGCGCGGAGCCCCGGGCCTGCGCCAACTCCTCCTCCAGCGAGGCCCGTTCACGGTCCAGCCGCTCGCGGTGGCCGACCCGGGAGGCGGCCCGCACGGCGGCCTCCCGCTGGGCCGTCGTACGCCGCTCGTGCTCCTGCTCGGCGCGGCGCAGCTCCTCGCGCGCGGAGTGCAGCACCGAGGCGTCGCGGCGGGCGAGCGCGTGGTCGCGCTCCAGTTCCTCCGCCTCGGCGGTAAGCCGGTCCGTCGGGGTGTCGCCCGCCTCGGCGGTGGCGGCCGCCAGGGCCTCCCGTACGACGCCGAGGTCGCGTTCGTCCCGCGTGTGCCGCTCCTCGGCGCGCCGGGAGTCGGCGAGGGCCTGCTCCTCGGTCTCCCGGTCGACGTGTCCGGCGTCCTTGCGGGCGGGGGCGGGGTGCTCGACGGCGCCGCAGACCGCGCAGGCCTCGCCGTCCTTCAGCGTCGCGGCCAGCTCGGCGGCGATGCCGTTCAGGCGCTGTTCCTTGAGGTCGAGCCAGTGCGCACGGGCCGCCTGGGCCTGCTCGCCCGAGGTGAGCGCCTTGCGCTGGGCCGCCTCCAGGTCGCGCGCCAGCTGGTCGCGGAGCCGGGCGGCCTGCAACCGCCGCTGCGCGGGCTCGCGTCGGACGGCCAGCTGCTCGGCGCGGGTGGCGGCCTCCTGAGCTGCTTCGATACGGCCCTGGAGCGCGCCGCGGGTCGCGTCCCAGTCGCGCAGCCAGCCCTCGCTCTCCGTCAGGACGTCGTCGTCGGCCCGCTCCTGCCGGTCCAGGTCGGCCCGCTCGGCGGCGAGTTCGGCCAGCCGTCGCTCACCGCGCCGGGCCGACTCGAGGCCGCCCAGCTCCTCGGCGGCCCTGCGCGCGGCGGCGGCGAGCCCGGCCGCACCGGCGTCAGCGAACCGCTCCGGCAGCAGAGCACGTGCGCGTGCCTCGGCCTCGGCCGCCCTGCGGTGCTCGGCGTCGGCGGCGTCGCGCAGCTCCAGCGCCGGCGCCACCGCCTCCGCCTTGCGCGCCCGCTCCATCCGCGTCTGCGCCTCCCGGTGTGCTCCGGCCCGCTCCTCCAGCAGCCGGGCCCGCTCCTGCGCCTGCCCGAACCGCCGCTGCAGCCGGTCGAGTTCGCGGACGGCGTCCAGGGCGCGCTCGGCCGCCGCCTGGGCGGACTCGGCGGCGAGCCGGCCGCGCTCGGCGATCGTGAGCTGTTCGCGGGCGGTGCTGCGGGCGACGGCGGCCGCGGTCAGCACCGCCTCGGCCAGGCCGGGCTCGCCCGGCGCCAGCTCGGGCAGCCGCATGGCGTCCCCGGCGGCCTGCTGCATCCGGTGCGCGTCGGCGAGCAGCGCGGCGTCGCCCTCCCGCACCCGTGCCTCGGTGGTACGGCGCCGCTCGGCGAGCCGCTTCTCCACCTCGGCGAACCGCTGGGTGTCGAAGAGGCGCCCGAGCAGCCGGCCGCGCGCCTCGGCGTCGGCGCGCAGGAAACGCGCGAAGTCGCCCTGGGGCAACAGCACGACCTGGCAGAACTGCTCGCGGCTCATGCCGAGCAGCTGGGTGATCTCCTCGCCGATCTCCTGGTGGGAACGGCTGAGGTCCTTCCAGGCGCCGGCGACCGGGTCGTACTCGCGCAGCAGACTCTGGGCCTTCTCGACCGTCGTGCCCGTGCCACGCCTCTTGGGGCGCTCGTGGGGCGGCTGCCGGGTGACCTCCAGCCGGCGTCCCGCGACGGTGAGGTCGAGGGTGACCTCGGTACGGGTGCCGGGGGCGGCGTGGTCGCTGCGCAGGGTGAACCCCTGGCCCTGAACGCTCTGGCGGGCGCCCGGGACGGAGCCGTAGAGGGCGTAGCAGACGGCGTCGAGGACGGAGGTCTTGCCCGCGCCGGTCGGCCCGTGCAGCAGGAAGAGACCGGCGGCGGACAGGTCGTCGAAGTCGACGCTCTGGGACCCGCCGAAGGGCCCGAAGGCCGTCAGCTCGAGCCGGTGCAGCCTCACCGCGCCACCTCCCGTACGGCGTCCTCCGCTCGGACCGCGTCGAAGGCGTCCCGCAGCACGCCCTGCTCACGCGGGTCGGGTCCCGCTCCCCGCACGTGGGCGACGAAGTCCTCGGCGATCTCCTGGTCGCTGCGTCCGGCGAGGCGCCGGGCGTAGGACACGTCGGGGTCGTCCGGGGCGCGGTCGGGGGCGAAGACGAGGCTGAGGGTGCCCGGGAAGCGCTCGGTGAGCCGGGCCATGGGATCGGCCGGGCGGACGGCGTCGGTGAGCGTCGCCTCGACCCACGCCTCCTCGTAGCGGGTGAGCGCGGGATCGGCGAGCAGTTCCTCCAGGGGCCCGGAGATCCGGGCGAGCGCGCGCGGTACCGGACAGTCGACGCGCTCGGCGGTGAGGGCCCCTTCGGCGTCCAGGTCGACCAGCCACATGGTCTTGCGGTGGTCGGTCTCGGAGAAGGAGTACGGCAGTGGGGAGCCGCTGTAGCGGACGCGCTCGGTGATGGTCTGGGCGCCGTGCAGGTGGCCCAGCGCCACGTAGTCGACGCCGTCGAAGACGCCGGCGGGTACGGAGGCGACCCCGCCGACGGTGATGTCCCGCTCGCTGTCGCTGGGTTCGCCGCCGGTGACGAAGGCGTGAGCCAGCACGACGGAGCGCGTGCCCGGCGCGCGGGTCGCGAGGTCGGCGCGGACCCGGTCCATGGCGGCGGCGAGCACGCTCTCGTGGCCGGCCTTCTCCACGCCGAACTCGTCCTTCACCAGGGCGGGTTCGAGGTAGGGCAGCCCGTAGAAGGCGATGTCGCCGTGGGAGTCGGCGAGCATCACCGGTGTCCCGGCCGCCGAGGGGGCGGTGCGCAGATGGATGCCCGCCCGCCCGATCAGTCCGGCGCCCACGCCCAGCCGGCGGGCGGAGTCGTGGTTCCCGGAGATCATCACCGTCGGCACGCCCAGGTCCGCGAGCCGGTGCAGGGCGTCGTCGAACAGCTCGACCGCGGCGAGCGGTGGCACCGCGCGGTCGTACACGTCCCCCGACACGACCACCGCGTCGACCTCGCGCTCCCGCGCGGTCGTGACCAGATGGCCGATGAACGCGGCCTGGGCCCCGAGCATGTTCACGCGGTGGAAGGACCGGCCGAGATGCCAGTCGGACGTGTGCAGCAATCTCAAGAAACCGCTCCGACCTCCAGGACCAACCGTGAACATCGACCACGCTAACGCCTTCGGCCCCTGATCCCTCACCCACCGTGACCTTTTGTCCGTGTAGGGCAGCAGATCGTCGAATATGACTGAGGTGATGCCGGGGACGGCAAATTCGTTGGACAACTCCCCTGCCCGCGGCAATGGTTGGCGGAATGCGACAAGAGCAGATCTGGGACGCCGACACCGCCGAGCGCTACGACTCCCCGGGTACCGGGATGTTCGCGGCCGAGGTCCTGGAGCCGACCGTGAACCGGCTCGCCGAGCTCGCGGACGGCGGGCCGGCGCTGGAGTTCGCCATCGGGACCGGGCGGGTGGCCGTTCCGCTGGCCGAGCGCGGCGTGCCTGTGACCGGTGTCGAGTTGTCGCTCCCGATGATCGAACAACTGAGAACAAAGGTGGACGAAAAGGCGATCCCGGTGGTCGTCGGTGACATGGCGACCGTGCGCGCCCCGGGGACGTACTCGCTCGTCTACCTCGTGTACAACACGATCTCCAACCTCCTCACCCAGGCCGAGCAGGTGGAGTGCTTCCGCAACGCCGCCCGTCACCTCACCCCGGGCGGCCGGTTCGTGATCGAGCTGTGGGTGCCCGAGCTGCGCAGGCTCCCGCCGGGGCAGCAGGCGACGGTCTGGCAGGCGGAGCCCGGCTACATCGGCCTGGACACCTACGACGTCCTGCGGCAGCACGTCGTGTCGCACCACTTCAGGTTCGACGAGGAGGGGCGTCGGGCCCGGCTGGACCGCAGCCCGCACCGCTACATCTGGCCCGCCGAGCTCGACCTCATGGCCCGGCTGGCCGGGTTCGAGCCGGAGAGCCGGCACGCGGACTGGACGGGAGCCGAGTTCACCGCCGAGTCGCGTTCGCACGTGTCGGTGTACCGGATCCCGGAAGCCCAGGGCGTGCTCCCGAAGTAGCGCCGTCCGCGCGCCCGGAGGCCGGACGGGGCTTTCCCCGCACGCCCCTAGGCTTCCCCGTAGGCCTCCCCGCCCAGCTCGAGGCCCGCCGTGCCCGCCGTCGCGTCGGCGAGCCAGGCGCGGAAGGCGTCCACGTCGGCGTCCGGGAGGCCGATCTCGATGGTGACCGCCTCGCCGTAGCGGACGTCGCGCACCGCGCGGCTGGTGGCGCGCAGGTCGTTCTGGACCTTGCCGGCGCGCTGGTGGTCGACGGTGACCGTGGCGAGGCGGAAGCGGCGGCGGGTGCGGGTGCCGAGGGTGTCGAGCGCCTCGCCGACCGCGCCGCCGTAGGCCCGGATCAGACCGCCGGCGCCTAGCTTGACGCCGCCGTAGTAGCGGGTGACGACGGCGACGACGTACCGCATGTCGCGACGCAGCAGCATCTGGAGCATCGGGACGCCCGCGGTGCCGCCGGGTTCGCCGTCGTCGCTCGCCTTCTGGACCGCGGCGTCGGCGCCGATGACGTAGGCCCAGCAGTTGTGGGTGGCGGCGGCGTGCTCCTTGCGGACGGAGGCGATGAAGTCCTGGGCCTCCTGCTCGGTGGCCGCCGGGGCGAGGGCGCACAGGAAGCGGGAGCGGTTGACCTCGGTCTCGTGCACGCCCGCCTCGGCGACTGTGCGGTACTCGTCCTGCATCCGGTCAGCCTAATCCGTGGTTGAGGGCGTTCCGACGGAGCGGACGGCCTCGGGGTGTTCGAGTACGGTGCGCGTCGTTTACCGGTGCGTGCGGAGTCCGTCGAGGATGAGCGCGAGCATATGGGGTGCCCGGTCCTCGCCGGCTGGACGCGGCGCGCCACAAGGTGCCGGTGAGCTGGAGGAAATCCCCCGGTCGGCGTCCGGGCGGATGCTTCCGTCCTTCTTGCCGGCGTCGAGGAGTTCGGTGATCGCGGCGATGACCGGCCCGTAGCTCTGCTCGGTGATCGCCTGGTGCGCGCCGATCCGGCAGCCGCCGGCGAGCGTTTCCTCGCAATCGCCGGGCACAGCCTGCGGGCCGTCGAGATCGCGCGCATCCTGCGTGACCGCCTCGGGGAGCGCGCCGCCAAGGCCCCGACCCGTGAACTGCCCGTGGCCCGCCCGCGCACTGGGCGTCGTGAACCCGGAACTGAGACTGCTCAAGCACCGGCTCGGCCGGGATCTCGACGCCACGAGTGCCAAAGCGGAGAAGCTTCTCGGGTGGCGAGCGCGTCCCGTCGAGGACACCATCGCGGAGACCGCCGAGAGCCTCCTCGCCCCATGCCATGGCATCGGGGCATGACCGGCTCATGGCGAGTGGCCGCGACTCGTCAGGCACCGCCGCCGGCAATGGACCGCGTTGGAACGACGGTCCACCCGACAGCCGGCGACGCGGTCGGTGCCGTGGTGCCGGGTCCACCTGGGCCGGCTCAGCCGTCCTTCCTGCCCCGGGGAACGACCATCGAGGTCAGCAGGGCGGTACCCGGGGTCAGGGACCGCCAGGCGGGTCCGTACCAGGCCAGCACGGCGATCGCCGAAGTCGGGAACTTCGTCCGTACCTCGTCCAGCGTGTCGTCGAGCCCCTCCCCGGCCAGCTCCAGTACCAGCTCCTCCAGGCCCGGGTTGTGGGCGACGAGGAGCAGCGTCCCGACCTCGGCGGGCGTCTCGCGCACGACGTCCAGCAGTTCGGGTACGTCGGCCGCGTACAGGCGCGGGTCGTACCGGACCGGGGGCGCGGTGCCCCACTGGGCGGAGGCCAGTTCCCAGGTCTGGCGGGCGCGTACGGCGGTGGAGCACAGGACGAGATCGGGTACGCAGCCGGTCTCGGTGAGGGCCTGGCCCGCCGCGGGGGCGTCCCGGCGGCCGCGCGGGGCGAGGGGCCGCTCATGGTCGGGGACTCCCTGCGGCCAGTCGGACTTGGCGTGCCGCAGCACCACCAGCCGGCGCAGCGGCGGCCTTGCCCGCTCGCTCATGCCGAGGCCCCGAGGTCGCGGGTGAGGTCGAGGCCGAGGAGGCGGTCGGCGTAGGCGTACGTCTCGAAGCGGGCGCCGTCCGGCAGCTCCGGCCCGGCCCCCTCCACCCACCGCAGCACCCGCAGCACCCCGGGTACGTCCAGATCGTCCTCCCAGGCGGCGCGGAGCCGTCCGCGCACCTCGTCCGGGACGGGCCGCGAGGGCCGCCGCGCCCAGTCGGCGACGGCCCGCCGCCAGCGTACGAGGGTGTCCTGGGCCTCGCCCAGCGCCGTCGCGTCGAGGCGGACGGGCTCGGTGCGGGGCCGGGCGAGGAGCGCGAGGCGCAGGGCGGAGGAGTCGTCCGCGACCGCCCTCCTCCCTTGTTCCACGGCGCCCCCCAGCCCGTCGGGAACCGTCCCGTCCACCGGCGCCACAGCGATGCGCACGCCGTCGGGGGCCGGACCTCCCTCCCCCACCACGTGCAGGATCTGCGCCTCCCCCACCGCGGTACCGAGGCCCCGGCCGTCCTCGAAGGGGTGCATGCCGAGGGCGGCGGCGCCGGCCCGGAGTTCCGCCTGCTCGCGCTCACCGGTCAGCAGCGCCCATACGGGGGTACCACCGAGCTCCAGCGCGCGCACCAGCAGGTCGGTGACGAGCAGCACACGGAGCGAGCCCGCGTCGTACCCCGAGGCATGCGCCTGGACACGGGTCAGACCACGGCGGACGGGGGCGGCGGCGACGGGTTCGCCGGTTCGGGAATCGATGATGCGCAGCACGTGCCGAGCCTAGGCTGGCTGCGGGCGGCGCGCAGGTGGGCGACCGGAATCAGGGGGCACCGCAGGGTGTTGACGCCCACGGAAGACGTGTCCGACCCCCCGCTCAGGAGGCCTACGGTGTACGGCGACGAGGCAACGATCCGCAAGATCCTCACCGGGCTCGGTGACACCTGGGCCGTGGTGGGCCTGTCGACCAACCGCCGACGGGCGGCGTACGGCGTCGCCGAGGTGCTGCGGCGCTACGGCAAGCGGGTCGTGCCGGTCCATCCGAAGGCGGAGACGGTGCACGGGGAGCAGGGGTACGCCTCCCTCGCGGACATCCCCTTCGAGGTGGACGTCGTCGACGTCTTCGTCAACAGCGATCTCGCGGGGGCCGTGGCGGACGAGGCGGTGGCCAAGGGGGCGAAGGCGGTGTGGTTCCAGCTCGACGTCGTCGACGAGGCGGCCTATGAGCGGACGCGCGCGGCGGGCCTGGAGATGGTCATGGACCGCTGCCCGGCGATCGAGATCCCGCGACTGGGCTGACCCGGCGATTGAGGCGAAGGCGTCCCGCACGGAGGAGATCGAGCGGAGCGCCGAGAAGGTCGCGGTCGTGGCCGCTCCGGCCCACTGACGCTCCGCGAAGGCCGCCCATAATGTGCGGGTGACCATCAACTCCCCTTCCCCCGAACGCACTCCGGTCGTCGTGGTCGGCGCGGGCCCCGCGGGTCTCACCGTGGGCAACATCCTGCGGGCCGCGTCCGTCGACTGCGTCGTCCTGGAGACGGAGAGCCGCGCGTTCATCGAGCGGCGGCCGCGCGCCGGTGTCGTCGAGGAGTGGGCCGTCCGCGGCCTGCAGCGACGCGGCCTGGCCGACAACCTGTTGGCACGGGCCCAGCGTCACACCGCCTGCGAGTTCCGCTTCGGCGGCGAGCGCTACCGCTTCTCCTACGGCGATCTGACGGGCCGCCACCACTGGGTGTATCCCCAGCCGCTGCTGGTGACCGATCTGGTCCACGAGTACGTCGACGTCCGCGCCGGAGACGCCCGCTTCTCCGTCCGTGACGTCGAGCTGCACGATCTGGAAACGGCCCGGCCCTCGGTGTCGTACACCTGCCCCGACACCGGTCAACGGCGGTTGCTCCACTGCGACTTCGTCGTCGGTGCCGACGGGGCGCGCGGGGTGAGCCGGGCCGCGCTGCCGCCGGAGCATGTGCGGATCGCGCGGCACGACTACGGCATCGGCTGGCTGGCGCTGCTGGCCGAGGCGCCGCCGTCCTCCGACTGCGTCCTGTTCGGCGTCCACCCGAACGGATTCGCCGGGCACATGGCGCGCAGCCCCGAGGTGACCCGCTACTACCTCCAGTGCGCGCCCGGCGACGACCCGGACACCTGGTCCCACGAGCGCGTCTGGTCGGAGCTGCACCAGCGTCTCGCGGGCGGCGCGGACGCCCCACCGCTCACCGAGGGACGGCTGATCGAGAAGCGCGTGCTGGACATGCACGACTACGTGGTCGAGCCGATGACGTACGGGCGGCTCTTCCTGGCCGGCGACTCGGCCCACCTCGTCGCGCCGATCGCCGCCAAGGGCATGAACCTCGCGCTGCACGACGCGTTCCTGCTGGGTGACGCGCTGGCCGCCTACCTCGACGGCGGGGGCGGCGACGGTCTCGACGGCTACTCGGAGGCGTGCCTGCGCCGGGTGTGGGACTACCAGGAGTTCTCCCAGTGGCTGTCGGAGGTCTACCACGGGACCGCCGCCGGGGACCCCTTCCGCGCGGGCACGACCTTCGCCCGCCTGCGCCGCCTGTTCACCTCACCCGCAGCCGCGACCGCCTTCGCGGAGCAGTACCTGGGGACGGCCGAGCACTACTGACGCGAGCGGCTCAGTCGTGCACGGGCTTGTCCGCGAGCCGGTGGTCGGCGACGTTCAGCGCCTCGTCCACCAGGCGGCGCAGATGGCCGTCGGAGAGGGAGTAGATCACCCGGCGGCCCTCCTTGCGGGTGTGCACCAGTCCGGCCAGCCGCAGGCGGGCCAGATGCTGGCTGACCGCCGGCCGGGCCGCCCCGCACGCCTCCGTCAGGGTGGTCACATCGGCCTCGCCGGAGGTCAGGGCGTGCAGCAGGGTGAGCCGGGTGCGGTCGCCGAGCAGGGCGAGCAGCTCGGCGGCGAGCGCGAACTGCTCCTCGCCGGGGGTGCGCGGGTGCGCATGGTGCGCAGGTGACAGGTGCATGCGTGCGCTCATACGCACATAATGGCGGCGTGGGCGCAGGCGCGTCCACCCCGGCGCACCGGAAGGGACCGACGTGAGCGAACGGCACGACCACCTCGACGGTCACGAGCACCACCCTGGGCATGAACACCACCACGGTCACGAGCACCACCACGGCCGTGAACACCCGCATCCCCACCCGCCCACCGGCCTACGCCACCGATTGGGACACCGCTTGGGACACCTCCTCACGCCCCACTCCCACGAGACCGCCGACAAGCTCGACCGGGCCCTGGAGTCCTCGGCCCGGGGGATGCGCGCGCTGTGGGTCTCGCTGACGGTGCTGGGCGTGACGGCGATCGCGCAGGCGTTCGTGGTGGTGGCCTCGGGGTCGGTGGCACTGCTCGGCGACACGGTCCACAACGCGGCGGACGCGCTGACCGCCGTACCGCTCGGCATCGCCTTCGTGCTGGGCCGGCGGGCGGCCACCCGCCGGTTCACCTACGGCTACGGGCGCGCGGAGGACCTGGCGGGTCTCGCGATCGTGCTGACCATCGCCGCGTCGGCCGCCTTCGCCGGGTGGACGGCGGTCGATCGGCTGCTGAACCCCCGGCCCGTCGAGCATGTCGGCGCCGTCGCGGTGGCCGCACTGGTCGGCTTCGCGGGCAACGAGTGGGTGGCCCGGTACCGCATCCGCGTCGGCCGTTCGATCGGCTCGGCGGCACTGGTGGCCGACGGGCTGCACGCGCGCACCGACGGCTTCACCTCACTGGCCGTGCTGCTGGGCGCGGGCGGTTCGGCGCTGGGGTGGCAACTGGCCGACCCGGTGGTGGGGTTGGCGATCACGGCGGCGATCGCGCTGGTACTGCGGGACGCGGCGCGGGAGGTGTTCCGGCGGGTGCTGGACGCGGTCGACCCGGCGCTGGTCGACCGGGCCGAGCGGGCGCTGCGGGAGGTCGAAGGGGTGTGCGGGGTGGGCGAGTTGCGGCTGCGCTGGATCGGTCACCGGCTGCGGGCCGAGGTGGCGGTCGTCGTGGACGGCGAGGCGACGGTACGTCAGGCGCACGCGATCGCCGTGAACGCGGAGCACGCGCTGCTGCACGCGGTGCCCCGGCTCACCGCGGCCCTGGTGCACGCGGACCCGGCACCGGTGCCGGGCGAGGAGGATCCGCACCTGGCCCTCGCCCACCACACCGCCGCCTGATGCCGCCGTCAGATCCCCAGCCCCTCCAGCACCACCGCGCCCGGCAGCTCGGCGAACGCCTTGCCGGGGACGAGCAGCTTGCCGCGTCGGCGTCCACTGCCCACCAGGACGTAGGGCAGGTCGACGACCCGGGAGTCCACCAGCACCGGCCAGGCCGCGGGGAGTCCGATCGGGGTGATGCCGCCGTACTCCATGCCGGTCTCTCCGACCGCCGTTTCCATCGCGGCGAACGAGGCCTTGCGGGCGCCCAGTTGACGGCGGACGACGCCGTTGACGTCGACCCGGGTGGTGGAGAGGACGACACACGCGGCGAGGCTGGTCTCCCCGCCCCGCTTGCCGGCCACCACGACACAGTTCGCGGACCGCTCCAGCAGCTCGCGCCCGTAGTGCTCGACGAAGACCGCGGTGTCGGCCCACCGCGGGTCGGTGTCGACGTGGATGATCTGCTCCGCGGGCACACTGCCGCTCCAGCCGCGTACGGCGTCGGCGACCGGACGGGTCAGCTCGTCGAGGCAGTCGGGAGCGGGGGTGGCGGTGTCGAAGTCTCCGATGGGTGCGCGCATGCTCCGCACGCTAACAGCAGCCCGGCTGCCCTAGGCCGGCCGCCTCAGGGCACGGGCGGCACCGACACGGTCAGCACCAGCTCCGTCGGGACCTCGCCCCGATTGCCGTAGGTGTGGGCCGCGTTGGCCTCGAAGGTGACGCTCGCGCCGGCCGGGACACGGTACTCCGTGCCCTCCACGGTGAGAGTCAGCTCACCGGCCGTGACATGGGCGATCTCGACCGTGCCGGCCGGGTGCGGGTCGGAGTCGCTGCTTTCGCCCGGCATCAGCCGCCAGTCCCACATCTCCAGCGGACCGGGCGCCTCCGCGCCCGCGAGGAGGCGGCTGTAGCTGCCCGCGTCGGTGTGCCACAGCCTGACCGCCTGGTCGGCCGGGACGATCCGGACCTTCGGGCCCTGTTCGTAGTCGAGCAGGGTGGTGATGCTGATGCCGAGCGCGTCGCCGATCTTGACCACCGTGCCGAGGCTGGGATTGGTGCGGGCCTGCTCGATCTGGATCAGCATGCCGCGGCTGACGCCGGCGCGGGCGGCGAGCGTGTCGAGGGTGAAGCCGCGTTCGGTGCGCCAGCGCCTGACGTTGCGCGCCAGGGACTGGGTCAGCAGGTCGAGGTCCGACACATTCCGTCCAATTTCCGCCCGGACCCGTCCGGGCCCGGAGTCCAACATCATGGATTCCAGGGTTCACTGTCCTGCACTACGGTGGGGTGCACCCGATCGTGCAACGAACTGTACTGCGAGGCACCCCGTGACAGCACTCTTCGCCCTGGCCACCAGTCTGTTGTGGGGCCTGGCCGACTTCGGCGGCGGGCTGCTGACGCGGCGCGCCCCGGCGCTCACGGTGGTCGTGGTGTCGCAGTCGATCGCGGCGGTCGTCCTCGGCGCGATGGCACCCTCAAGCGATCAACGCACCATCCACGGATGATCATGTGATCGTGGAGGCACACAGCGTCAGCTCGCCGCGGGTCCTCGCCGCCCTCGCACGGGGCGTCTGCCTGGGCTTTGCTATGTCATTTCACCGGCGTCCGTGACCATGCGGACGAGGGTGTCGACGAGTTCGTCGGCGGTGGTGTGCCACTTGTCTGTGTCGAGGTGGCCGCTGAGCTCCATGCCCGCGATGCCGTGGGCGCTGGTCAGCAGCAGGGCGCCGTAGTGCCGTGCGTTCCGCTCTCCCGCGAGGGCGGCGACGATGTCCAGGAACTCGTCCTGAAAGCGTTCGGCCGCGCGGTCGGCCACGGCCGGGTCGCCTTCCGGCCCGCATAGCTGACGCCGGATGCGATCCATCCCGTCGCCGAGTTGCCCAGGAAGGTTTGCGCGCCGCCTGAACAACACCTGGTACAGGTGCGGCTGGTTCCGGCCGACTTCGATGAGGGCGCGGAGAGCGCTGCGCAGCTTCTCTGAGGCAGACAGGGCCGGGTCGGCCCGAAGGGCGTGCACCTGGTCGCCGATCCGTTCCCAGCTTTCGGCCGCGACGGCGGTCAGCAGGCTGTCCTTGCCCGTGAAGTGCCGGTACGGCGCTCCCCGGGTCACGCCTGCCCGCGCACCCACCTCGCGCAAGGTAACCGCTTCGGGGCCGCCGAGGTCGAGGAGCTCGGCGGCCGCGTCGAGCAGAGCGCGGCGGGTGGCGGCGGCGGACTCGGCACGGGTGGTCATGACGCCCATCATACAGTTGACAGTGTCATCTGAACCGGTACCGTAGCCAAGGTGACAACGTCATCTGAAACCCAGAAGTTGATCGTCGTAACCGGAGCCTCCACGGGCATGGGCGCGTCAGCCGCCCGCGAACTGGCTCGCCAGGGATTTCACGTCCTGGCCGGCGTGCGACGCGACCGTGACGCCGGCGCCATTCGATCGACCGGCATCGAGCCGGTCATCCTCGACATCACCAAGTCCGAGCAGGTGGAGGCACTCGCCGCGCGGGTCGCCGACGACCCGCGCGCGCTGCACGCACTCGTCAACAACGCCGGCGTCCAGGTGAACGCCCCGGTCGAAGCCCTGCCGATGACGGAGTGGCGGCAGGTGTTCGAAGTCAACCTCTTCGGCCACATCGCCGTCACTCAAGCGCTCCTACCCGCGCTGCTGCGCAGCAAGGGTCGCGTGATCAACATCAGCTCGGTCGGCGGCAAGTTCGCCATGGCCACATACGGCGCGTACGCCGGCGCGAAGTTCGCCCTGGAGGCGGTCAGCGACTCGCTCCGCCGGGAGGTCGCTCCGCTGGGCGTACAGGTGGTCGTGGTCGAGCCCGGCGGCGTCCGCACGGAGATGGCTGCCCGCGGGGTCGAGACGGCGAACCACCTGGCTGCCCAGATGACGCCGGAGCAGGACGAGCGTTACGGCAGCCTGGTCCATGCGAACAACAAGTTGATGACCTCGGGCACTGCTTCAGGCCTGACCGCCGACGCCGCCGCCCGGGTCATCGCGAGGGCCGTGACGACGCGTAGACCGCGCACCCGCTACACCGCCGGCCGGGATGCCGCCCTGATCATGCGCCTGGGCCCGATGCTGTCCGACCGCACGCTCGACCGCGTCCTCGCCGCCAACCTGCGCCGCCACTACCCGAAGAAAGCCGTTGGCCGACGAGGACTCCACGAACGGCTCCGTCCCCTGTGGTGCGGCCACCGGTGAGCTCACAGTCAACGGACGACTTGCCCTCCTGCGGTCCTCGTCGTCCTCGATGGCGTCCGGGTCCCGGAAGGGCCGCAGGCCCTGGCCGGGGCCACTGGCCTTGATGTCGAAGAGGTAGCGGCCCAGGAAGTTGACGTGCCGGTCCTTGAGCGGGGAGAGGCGGGCGACGTCCTCGTCCTTGATGTCGTGGCCCCCGGCGCGGAGCTGGGCGACGGCTGCGTCCAGGTAACGGGTATTCCACAGCACCACGGCGTTGAGGACCAGGCCGAGGGCGGCGAGCTGGTCCTCCTGGCCCTCGCGATACGCCTGACGGATCTGGCCCCGGCCGCCGTGGCAGATCGCGCGGGCCAGACGGTGGCGGGTCTCCTGCACGGTAAGTTGCCGGTCCATCAGCCGGCGGTAGGTGTCGTCGACCAGGGCGAGCAGGTGCATGGTCTTGTCAATGCGGCCGTACTCGGCGAACGCGGCCCCCAGCGGGGTGGGGTGGCCCTCGCGGCCGAACGTCCGCAGCAGGTCGCAGGCGCGGACCTGGTTGAGGCGTTGTCGGTCGCGACCATGCTTCACCCCGCCGTCGAGGTTAAGCAGGGTGTCTAGCGTGTACAGACTATCGCGCGGCGTGCCGCGCACGACCATCGCGCCGATCCCCGCGACCTGGTCGTTGACGGCGTTGAGCCAGGTCACGCCGCGCTTGTAACCGTAGTACTTGAGCGAGGGGACGGTGTCGATGCTCTTGACGGGGACGACGAAGCGCAGGCCGTCGACGGAGGCGAGCAGCCCGCCGCCCCACATCTGGGCCAGCTCGATCCGGGACTGGACGCCGACCAGCGCGGCGTTCGCCGCGGCGATGGTGTCGGCGCGCACGTAGTTCTGGTCGACGTGCGAGAGGCGCGAGCGGGTCAGCGCCTTGTTCTCCGGGTCGATGACCGGGGTCAGGCCGATGTTGCAGCTCTGCGAGACCAGCAGGGCGACCAGGGAGACGAGCAGTCCCTCCATGCGGGTGCGTCGCTCGGAGACGTGGCCGAAGGCGTCGAGGAACCCGGTCCAGGAGTGGACCTCGAACAGCAGGTCCGGCAGCTCGATCCTCGGGAGCATCGCCTCCGTGGTGGTCTTCAGCCAGGTCAGCGACTCCGGCTCGCCCACCGCGCCGAGCTTGTGCCGCACCGGCCTCCTCCAGCCGGTCGGCCATCTGCCGCCAGGCCGCATCCAGCCCCCCGGAAAGCTGGGCCAGGTGCTCGCCCGCGTTCCTCGGTCAGGGGCCAGCCGGTGCGCGTCCGTACGACGCAGCGCGATCAGATCACGGTCGTCATCGTCGAGGAAGAAGAACCGCTCCAGCTCCGGGCGCGTGGGCACCTCGGTGAACGTCCCGTACGCGCTAGCACGACCAAGATCAGTCTCAACGGCACTTTCTGCACCGCAACTACTCACGCCTGTCTTCGTGCAGTGGGTGACCAACGTGGCGGCGGGCGGCGCCGCGCTGTACGCCGCCGTCCGGCGCGGCGCACCGGCGCTCCCCGAGAGCGGCCTCCGGTGGACCGCGCTGCCGGCGTACGGCTTCGTCGGGCTGGCCTCCCTCTACCCGGTGGTGACCGCCCTCGCCGCGCGCGGCGTCCTGCGGGAACGGCTACGAGCGGTCCAGGCGGCGGGCGCCGGACTGGCGCCGGTCGGCACACTGCTGCTCGCGACCGGCTGAGCCCCTGCCGACACCCGGTCAGCCCTCGGGCTCCAGCTGGGCCAGCCGCTCCACCGTCTCCTCGTCCAGACCGGACAGCGCGACCAACTGGTCCGAGGTGACCCCGTCCGGTATCGGCACCGGAGCCGGGGTGCGCAGCGGCGGCTGCCAGCCCTCACCGGGAGTCCACCGTCGTACGACCCTGGCGGGGGCGCCCGCGACGACGGCGTGGTCGGGCACGGTCCCGCGCACCACGGCCCCCGCCGCGACCACGACGTTCCGCCCGATCCGCGCGCCCGGCAGGATCACCGCCCCGGTGCCGATCCAGCACCCGGGGCCGATCTCCACGGGCTCCATCCGCGGCCACTGCTTGCCGATGGGCTCGTGCGGGTCGTCGTAGGAGTGGTTGGTGGACGTGACGTAGACGTACGGCCCGAAGTAGCAGTCGCTGCCGATGGTGACCGTCGTGTCCGCGATGACATGGCTGCCCCGTCCCAGGACGACACCGTCGCCGATGCGCAGGATCGGGTCGGGGCCCAGGTCGAGGTCGGGCATCAGACCTGCCGTGAGGGTGACCTGTTCGCCGACGATGCAGTGGGAGCCGAGGTGGATCCAGGGCTCCCCGAAGACCGTGCCGAGCGGGAAGGCGAGCCGGGTCGCCGGGCCGATCGAGCCGAAGCGGAAGCGTCCGGGGCGCTCGGCGCTGACGGAGCCGGTGCGCTGCACCCAGGCCCAGCCCGCGTGAACGGCACGCTGCGCGAGGCGGCCCCGCCAGGATGAGAACGTGTTCTTGCGCTTCGGCACCCGCTCACCGTACTCAGCCCACGATGACGGGATACGGCCGGAGGCCTGTGATCTTCGCCCCACCGGTTGGCGTACGGTGCGGGGGAACGACCGACCGACACGAGGAGACGGTGAGACGGTGACGACGCACAAGGCGCTGATCGTGGGCATCGGCGGCAGGGAACCGAAGATCGACGAGGAGGCGTTCGTGGCGCCGACGGCCTCGGTCATCGGGGAGGTGACCCTGGAGGCGGGGGCGAGTGTCTGGTACGGGGCGGTCGTCCGCGGCGACGTCGAACGGATCACCGTCCGGCGCGACGCCAACATCCAGGACAACGTGACCCTTCACGCCGACCCCGGTTTCCCCGTCACGATCGGCGAACGGGTGTCCGTGGGCCACAACGCGGTCGTGCACGGGGCGACCGTCGGGGACGACTGTCTGATCGGCATGGGGGCGACGGTGCTCAACGGCGCGGTGATCGGCGCCGGTTCACTGGTCGCGGCGCAGGCGTTGGTACCGCAGGGGATGGAAGTGCCGCCGGGGTCGCTGGTGGCGGGGGTACCGGCGAAGGTGAAGCGGGAGCTGACGGACGAGGAGCGCCAGGGCGTCACCCTGAACGGCACGCTGTACGCGGACCTGGCCAAGGCGCACGCGGACATCCACGAGTAGGGCGACGCCCTCGGGGCGCGGGCCGGACTACTCGGCGGCGACCACGGTCTCCGCCTCCGCCTCCCGCGCGGCACCCGCCTGCTTGGCCTTGCGCTTGACGATCAGGAACGATGTCAGACCGATCAGCGCGGCCACCACGAGCCCCAGATAGGAGAACCGCTTCAGCCAGGACTCCGCGACGACACCCACGTAGTAGATGACGGCCGTCGTCCCGCCCGCCCACACGATGCCGCCCAGCACGTTGGCGATGAGGAACTTCCAGTACGGCATGTGCAGCACGCCGGCGAGCGGGCCGGCGAAGATGCGGAGCAGGGCGATGAAGCGGCCGAAGAACACGGCCCACATGCCCCACTTCTCGAAGGACCGCTCGGCGGTGGCGATGTGCGCCTCCCCGAAGTGCTTGGGGAACTTCTTGCCGAGCCAGGCCAGTAGCGGGCGTCCGCCCTTGCGGCCGATGGCGTAGCCGATGGAGTCGCCGATCACGGCGCCGGCGGAGGCGACCGCGCCGAGGACGACGGGATTGATGCCCCCGTGCTGGGAGGACAGCAGCGCGGCCGACACCAGGATGATCTCGCCCGGCAGCGGGATGCCGAGGCTCTCCAGCCCGATCACCAGTCCGACCACGGCGTAGACCGCGGCCGCGGGCACCGTGTCGAGCCACTCCTGGACGTGCACCGGCGGTCCCTCCCCTTTGACATCCCTTGAACATCGCGTGCTGCCGGGAAGCCTACCGGGTCGGCCGGTACCCGCCCGGGTCCGAGGTGTAGCGGACTACACCACGGATCCGGGGGCGTGGCCCCTCGTGACCGCGTCGCGGCCACGTGATCGTTGTCGGTGAGGACAGCACCGCGAATCCACCAGCGACGAAGGGACCCCTTCCATGGCCGTGAACCGCCGCCGACGACGCCGTACCGCCGTCGTCGCATCCGCCGCCGCAGCCCTCGCACTGACCACCGGCCTGCTCACCGGCTGCGAGTTCGACGACTCCGTCGACTGTCTGTCGAACGCCGACGACATCACGGACAGCATCACGGCGATCAACAAGGCCGGCGCGGACGCGATCGAGGACCCGTCGAAGACGGAGGACTCCATCACCACGATCGAGAAGAACCTCGACAAGATCCACGACCAGTCGGACGACAGCAAGGTCGACAAGGCGGTGAACAACCTCAACCAGGCGATAGAGGACTACAACCAGGACATCCTCAAGGGCGACACACCGGACTCCAGCAGGATCGACAAGGCGGCCGCCGAGCTCAAGGACGTCTGCACCTCGTAGCGGGCCGCCCTCATCCGGGCGGCCCCTGGCCGGGCTCGCGGGCTTTCGCGCTGTTCAGCGACCGAGCGCCGGAGCCACCGGCGACGCCGCCCTTGACCGCATCGGTCGCGGCGGGCGGGGAGCCGAGGACCTCGGTGTTTTTCGACGGCCCGGTCGGCTCGGGCGCTCCGCAGCAGCCCGCCTGGGCGATCCCGCGCTCCGACTCCGAGGCGGGCGGGGCGAGTCGAGGTGCCGCCGGCGCGGAACCGGTGGGTGCCGACCCGCTGTCGCGGGAGAGCGGCGGGGCGGTGCGCGGCGCCGACGGCTTCGCCGGGACCTGTCCTTCGGTGGTCCGGTTCGCTTTCGTGCCGTGGGTCGTGCCGAACAGCCACCGCTGGCCCTCGGAGCCGTCCCGCCCCGTGACGACGACCTTCGCCAGTGCCTGGCCGGTGCCGGGGGCGACGGCCGGATCGCCGCTGCTGCGCAGCGGGAGTTCACCGCCGACGGTGAGGTCGAGGAAGGCCTCGCCGGAGTGCACCACGCACCCGGCTGGCGCGGCCGATGTGCCGCCGGGGCCGACGGCCAGGCAGAGGGTCGGATCGGCGGTGCCGCGCAGGAGGCCGTCGTCCCAGTACGACGACCGCTGGGAGGCGGCCGGGGAGCAGGCCGCCGGGACGGCCGCCGCACCGGACTCGGCCCTGCCGCCCGCGACATCGAGACAGCGCCCCGTCCCCACGCCGCGCAACCGGCCGTGGGCGACCTCGCCGGTGCGGGTGGCGGAGGTGGCCGAGGGGGAACCGGAACGTGTGGGGTCGTCGTCGCGCGGGGTGCCCGCCCCGTCGGCGCCCGGTGTGCCGGTGCCGCCGACCGGCGCGCCCCAGGTGACCCGGGGAGCCGGGACACCTTGGTCGTCGGACCAGCTCCTGGCCACGAGGACGGTGGCGACCAGCGCGACGGAGGTCAGGCCGACCCCCACGAGCACGGCCTTGGGTCGTCTGCCCGGCAGGGCGAGCAGGCCGGACGCCGTGGTGCGGTGACGGCCCGTCGGCCGCCCGGGAGTGGTTGGGGCCGGGCGGTACGGGGATTCGGGGCGTCCGGGGCGCGAGGCGAGATAGCGGTGGGCGCCCCAGCCGAGCACGGTCTCGGCGAGCAGCGCGTCGAGTCCGCCGTCGAAGTGGCTGAGCTGTTCGGCGGCATGCCGGCAGAAGCGGCACTGCGCGAGATGCTGCCGGACATCGGGCAGCAGGGTTCCGCCGCGACGCAGGGGAACGTCGAGGAGGCGGTTGTAGAAGCGGCATTCGGCACTCGGCGCGAGTTCGCGGTGGGCGCGTACGCAGCCGGCCCGGAATTGCTCACGTGCCTGTTCGAGCCCGGCCGCCGCGGTGATGTCGTCCACACCCAGCAGACCGGCGGATACGGACAGGGGTTCCGCCTCCACCTCGGTGTGCCACAACAGACATTGGGAGGCAGCCGGAAGCAACTGGAAAGCGCGCCCGGCGAGTTGCCGTCTTTCGGCGGTGACGGGCCCTGCGGCACGCAGCCCGCGGCCGCCCACGGTTTTGCGCAACTCCGGCAGGAAGTCGGAAAGTCCGTCGGTCCCGGCCCATTCCCGGACCGTGTTCCGTACGGCGACGAGGAGTTGGGGCCGCAGGGCCCCGCCGAAGTGCCCTTCGGCGAGCCGGCCGAACACCGTGCGGAACGCGGCGGCGGTCACGAGCCGCGCCGAGTCCCCGGTGTCGGCCAGACAGACGGCCGCGTAGTCATGGGCGGACCGCCAGTGCCGGGCGAGCAGCAGGGCGACCGCTCGACCGCTTCCGTCACCCTCGGCCAGCCGGGCGGCCAGATGGGGGTCGGAATCCCCGGGGGACCATCCGGGGCGGGGCGGGTAGGGCGGTCGCGGAGGGTTCGGGGAATGCACGGAACCATTTCCTTCCGAGCCGACGGCCCGTACGCGAATAGCGCGTCCGTCGGAAAGCAGGTGCCTGATTGGTGCGTACCTTTGGCCTGACCATGCCGGGGGATCCGGCCCGGCCCTAAGGGAGGCTCACCTTCGCACACGCGCCTCACAGGAAACAAGGAGTTCAATCGACCAAAGTTCAAAGAGCGGGAATTTCAGATAAGTTACCGTCGGTATCCGCACCCGCATTCGAAACCCCGACGGACGACGCGGTTCAACTTGTGTGTACCCAAGGCCGGTTGCCACACCGAATCTCCAACTTCCCGGCACGGCCTCCCCGACTCCGGTGAGCCCCACAGGATTCTCCGATGCGGCTCCCGGGATACTCCCATCCCCCTCGTTCAACATGATCCACATGACTACCCCCCACTCGGCACCCGCGGTTCGCAAGGCGGTCGTCCCGGCCGCCGGCCTCGGCACCCGCTTCCTGCCCGCGACGAAGGCGACCCCGAAGGAGATGCTGCCGGTCGTCGACAAGCCGGCCATCCAGTACGTCGTCGAGGAGGCGGCCGCGGCCGGTCTGGACGACGTCCTGATGGTCACCGGCCGGCACAAGCGGGCCATCGAGGACCACTTCGACCACGCCTTCGAGCTGGAGCAGGCCCTCGCGGCCAAGGGCGACACCGTACGACTGGACGCGGTGCGCGACCCGGCCCTGCTCGCCGACATCCACCACATCCGGCAGGGCGACCCGCTCGGCCTCGGCCACGCGGTCCTGTGCGCCCGCCACCACGTCGGGGGCCAGCCCTTCGCCGTCCTTCTCGGCGACGACCTCATCGACCCGCGCGAGACCCTGCTCAGTCGGATGCTGGACGTTCGCGGCCGGTACGCCGGCAGCGTGGTCGCGCTGATGGAGGTCCCGCCGGAGCAGGTCCACCTCTACGGCTGCGCGGCGGTCGAACCGTCCGGTGAGGACGGCGTCGTACGCGTCACGGGACTGGTGGAGAAGCCGTCACGGGAGGCCGCGCCGAGCCGCTACGCGGTCATCGGGCGCTATGTCCTCGACCCGGCCGTCTTCGACGTCCTGGAGCGCACCGAGCCCGGGCGCGGCGGGGAGATCCAGCTCACCGACGCCCTGCAGGAGCTCGCCGCGGGCGGCACGGTCCACGGCATGCTCTTCTCCGGCCGCCGCTACGACACCGGCGACAAGGCCGACTACCTGCGCACGGTGGTCCGGCTGGCCTGCGAACGGCCCGACCTGGGGCCGGAGTTCATGGCCTGGCTCAAGGAGTTCGTGGCGGCGCGGCAGGAGGGCGACGGCGGGGCCGGACGGGAACGGGCGGCCGCCTGACGGCGTCGACCGGGCGCGCGGTGACGACCCTACGGCGCACACAGTCACCGCGCGCCCGGTCGCCCCGTCACGCGTCGGCTCCGTTCAGCCGTTGGGACGCAGTGTCCACACGACGGTCATCTCACCGGTGACGGCGCCGTCGGCGCGGCGGATCTCGATCGTCACGGGGAACTCGGGACGCTCCCCCGCGTCGAGCTGTGCGACGACCTCGGCGGCCGGGCGGCCGAGGGTCGCGGTGGCGGTGACGGCGCCCATCGCGAGTTTCTTGTAGGTGATCTCGGCGCTGACGGCCAGCGGCACGGCCCGCGCGAGTTGCTCCCCGAACGCGGAAAGGACGATCGCGCCGCTGGCGGACTCGCCGAGCGTGAACATCGCCCCGGCGTGCGGGCCGCCCACGTGGTTGTGGAACTCACTGCGGTCCGGCAGCGCGACCACGGCCCGGTCCGGGGTGGTCTCCAGGAACTCGAGGTTCAGGGTCCGGGCCATGGGCACCGTGGCGGCGAGCATCTCGCCGATGGACATCTGGTCTGCGCTCATGGCGCGATGTTACCCACGAGTAGCCAGCCCTGGCCAGGGCGGTGTCGATGATCGCCGTACGCGCGCCGCCCATGTGGCCGGGCCGGCGACCGCGAACCGGCGGCCACACCCGGCCCGACCACGGACAACCCGGCCGGCCATGGGCACGGTCCGTGTACTCCGGCCGTCCGACACCTCATTTCGGTACGACCCCGACGACGGGCGGTGACCCCACCGTGTCCCGGACGGCACTAGGGTTTCAGGCCATGTGGCCAGGACAGCAGCCGCCCGGGGGAGAGCAGAACCCGCAGGCGCAGAACAATCCGTACCAGCAGCCGGGATACCAGCAGCCGAATCCGTATCAGCAGCCCGGCTTTCAACAGCCCGGCTACCAGCAACCGGGCCAGCAGCAGCCCAACCCCTACGCGCAGCAACCGCAGTGGGGCACCCCGACGGCCATGGGCGCGCCCCAGCCGCCGTCCGGCGGCGGGGGCAACCGGACGAAGGTCGTCGCGATCGTCGCGGCCACGGCCGTGGTCGTGGCCGCCGGCGTCACCGGATTCCTGGTGCTGGGCAGGGACGACGACACGGCCGACGCGGCCAAGGGCGGTGCCAGCCCCTCGGTGTCCGCCTCCGCCTCGGCGTCCTCCTCGACCGGCACGGACGACAATCCGCGCGACGACGACGAGGAGCAGGCGACCGTCTCGGGCTGGAAGGTCGTGGTGAACCCCAAGTGGGGCATCGCCTTCGACGTGCCGGCCGACTGGGAGGTCCAGAAGCCGGGCCTCGGCCAGGGGTTCGAGTGGGAGGACAAGAAGGAGGCCAGCGGCTACGGCTCGATCCTGATGTCGGGCACGGCCGAGTACAAGTCCAAGTGGTGCGGCACGGACAGCGACAAGGACGGCAAGACCGACTACACGCCGCTTGCGGTGGCCGGCACCAAGGGCGCCGAAGGAGCCAAGAACACCGACGAGATCGCCATCAACACCCCGGCGTGGTGGGTCTTCGGCGGCTACACCGAGCCGGACAAGAAGAGCATCAGCTTCGATGAGAAGGCGACCGCCTTCACCACCGCGTCCGGCATCAAGGGCAGCTACGCCTGGGCCCAGTCGACGAACACGCCCCAGAAAGGCAAGTGCGACAGCGACGGCAAGGCGATCACGTTCGGCTTCAAGAACTCCAAGGGCGACTACGTGTCCTGGAACTGGTACGGGGCCAAGGGCGTGAAGGAGGAGGTCCCCAAGGCGACGGTCATGCAGATCCTCAGCACCGTGCGCTGGCACGGGGAGCCCACGGCGAACTGAGCGGGGTCCGCTCGATGGGTAAGCGGTTCGGCACAGGGGGGTGCGGGCGGGGATAGTCGGCCGGTGACCCCATCCGCCGGCACCCCCCACCGCCTGCGCGGCCCCGCCCGGGCGGGCCGCAACAACAGCCTCAAGAGCTCCGAACCGGCCGGCGCGGCCGTGCCCAGTGCCCCCTACGTACTGTGGGGCACGGCTTGTGGCGGGGGATTCGCCTTGCTTCCGCGTCGTCGCGAAAGGGGCCCGTCATCGACGGGCCCCTCGACGTTCCGCGTCACGATTCAGCCGAGCGTCCTCAACCCCGGTTGTCGGCCGCGGGCCGGTTCAGCGCAGGCGGCCCGGCCTCGGCGGCCGTTCCCCATCCGGACGGCTCGGTGCCGACCCTGAACGAGAGTGAACGCAGGTCCCGCAGGGCATCGGTCGTCAGATACGTACGTGCGTACGGGGAGCCGTCGACGCGGGCCGACTGGATGTAGTGGCGGCTGTCGGAGGTGCCGGGCGCCGTCACCGTGAGCGCCCCACGCGGGTAGTAGCGTCGGTCGAGTGTGAGGTCGACCCGTTCGAAGACGGGGGTGGACAGACCCCAGGTGTCATAGCCGGGTTGCACCGGGAAGATGCCGATCGACGACAGCACGTTCCAGGCGGACATCGTGCCGAGGTCGTCGTTGCCCGTCATGCCGGTCGGCGTGTCGGTGAAGAGCGTCAGCGCGGCGTGCACCACATCGGTGGTCTTCCAGGGCTGGCCGGTGGAGAGATAGGTGTACGGGGCGATGAGGTCGGGTTCGTTCTGCGGGTTGTACTTGTCCGCGTTGTAGTAGTCGTACGGGCCGTTCACCCACACCTCGCGCGCGGTTTTCGCGGGATCCCGCACGAGTTGCTCGTAGGCGAAGAAGGCGTCCAGCCGGTCGTTGGCCGCCTGCTTACCGCCGATCAGGTCGACCATGCCGGGCAGGTCCTGCGGCACGAGCCACTGGTACTGCCAGGACGTGCCCTCGTGGAATCCTTCGCTCTGGGCCGGGTCGTCGGGTCCGGTGAAGGCGCCGGAGGCGTCGCGCGCCCGGAAGAAGCCGGTCGAGGCGTCGAAGATCTCACGGTAGTTCTGGGCCCGGGCGGCGTAGCGCGCGGCGTCCGCGTTGTGGCCGAGATCGCGGGCCATGGCCCCGAGCATCGCGTCCGACAGGGCGTACTCCAGTGTCGCGGACGCGCCGTGGTCGTAGTCGGAGTCACCGGGCTTGGCGTGCGGGCGGTCGTGGATGTAGGGCGCGAAGCCGTCGGCGATGTACTCCCTGTTGGCCTCGCGGCCCACGGCCGGCGAGTCGGTGGGCGGCACGCCGTCGGCGTTCTTCTTCAGGGCGCGGTAGGCGCGCTCCTCGTAGCCTTTGAGCAGGCCTTGCTGGTAAGCGTTGGTGAGGAACGGAGTGACCGGGTCACCGGTCATGATGTTCGTCTCCACCGTGCCGTAGCCCCACTTGGGCAGCCAGCCGCTCTCCTCGGCGATCTTGATGACGGATATCGCCATGTCGCGCGCCTCTCGCGGCGCGAGCAGGGACAGGAGCTGTGACTGGGTGCGGTAGGTGTCCCACAGCGACCAGTTCTGGTAGTACGTGAAGCCGCGCGCACGGTGAATCTTCTGGTCCCAGCCGGTGTACCGGCCGTCGACGTCGCTGCCGATGTTGGGCGCGAGGAAGGACCGGTACAGGGAGGAGTAGAAGGTGCGCCGGAGCGCGTCGCTGCCGCCCTTCGCGCGTACGTCGTCGAGCCGGTCCTCCCAGGCCCGCCGGGCGGCGTCGCGGACCTGGTCGAAGGAACGACCGCCCTCGGCACGGAGGTTGACGGCGGCGCCGTGGGCGTCGACGTACGACAGGGCGCTCGTCGCCTCGACGGTCCGGTCCTTGGTCGTGTCGAAGCGAACGTAGGCGCCGTCGCGTCCGCTCTTCGACCCGCCGGTGATCGTGGAGCCGTCCCAGGTGCCGTACGTGGTGAACGGACGGTCGAAGCGGGTGATCGTGTAGACGGTGTACGGCTTGGTGTCCTGGCAGAAGCCGCTGCCGGTGATCGCGGTGCGCACGGTCCGGCTGTCGAGGACCTCGACCTTGGTGGAGACCGTTCGGTGCAGCGACTGGCCGGCGTTGAGCAGGACGTTGGCCTTGTCGGTGGCGGGGAAGGTGTAGCGCTGCACCCCGGTACGCGCGGTCGCGGTCAACTCGGCGCCGATGCCGGTCTTCAGGCCGACCTTGTAGTAACCCGGGCTCGCCTTCTCCGTGTCGTGGCTGAACTCGGCCTGGTACTTGGCG
Organism: Streptomyces sp. NPDC049687; assembly: GCF_044465285.1. Lineage (NCBI taxonomy): Bacteria > Bacillati > Actinomycetota > Actinomycetes > Kitasatosporales > Streptomycetaceae > Streptomyces > Streptomyces sp. NPDC049687. Next base: position 94,752 of record NZ_JBITLN010000011.1, on the reverse strand, counting down.
TAATCCGTCTCGGTGACGTCACCGGTGGTCGGCAGCACGGGCAGATCGCCGCCCAAGCCACAGCCGACACCGGAGAGATGGACGAGTGAGAAGCCCCGGATGTGGTTCTGAGAGTAGTCGTAACCGGTGTTGTGACCGGTGTCCGGTGAGAACTGCACCATCCCGAACGGTACGGCCGCGCCGGGGTAGGTGTTGCCTTCGTTCTGGGTCCCGATGAACGGGTTGACAAGGTCGGTGAGGTGGGTGTCCTGCGCAGTGGCCGCCTGGGCCGCGGGGGTGACGAGGGCGGAGCCGAGCAGGGCGGCTGCTGCGACCGCCGTGCCCGCACCGCGTATCCGTTGGGTCCATCTCATGGGCGGAAGCGCCTCCCCGAAAAAATCAGACAACGTTGTCAGATCGAGCGGGCTCAATTCTTTGCGCTGTGCGTGTACTCGTCAAGTGCCGTCACGGACAGGGAAGTTGTGCAAGCCGGGCGGCAGGAGTCCCAGACATGGCTGTCGATCGCCATCGTCAGTTCGCTTGGCGCTGCCCGCACCGCGGGATCTCCGTCACGGGCCAGCCGGTTCGCCGTGCTCGCGCCGTCCAGCACGGCGAACCAGGATGTGCGGCGGCACCTGGTGGTGGACTGCCTCGGCCTGGTCCTGGCCGTCGCGGTGACCGCGGCGAGCGTGCAGGACCGCGACGCCGGCGTCCGCTTGCTGGAGCGGCTGCGCGGGCTGCACTTCTCCATCCCCCTGGTGTGACATCGACCTCTCCTCGCTCAACCTCGGGATCCTCCCCGCCACCGGCGAGGTGGGTGTTGCCCCCGTGCCCGCATTCGACGCGCGACAGCTGCGTCGACTACGAGCTCGTCTCCTGCGGCGTGGATATCCCCGAGCGCCGAAATCGCCCTCCACGACAAGACCTTCGACGTCATCAGCAGTGAGGCCGGTTAAGGAGATTCCGCAAAAGATCTCCAAAGCCCTGTCCTACTGAAGCGAAACAACAATTGAACAATCAAGTATTGCTTAACTACTTCCGGGGCGAGTCCTGACGCGAAGCCGTCCCACCAGAGGGATGCAGCCCCATTCGTTCGGAGGCCCTCCGGACGAACCCACTCCACAGGTGAGGATTGGCATGATCCACCAACTCAGACAGGGCTTCGGGCGCGCAGCCCGCGCCCTGATGGCCCTTACCGTCGCCAGCGTCGCCGCCGTCACCATCTCCGCGACTCCCGCTTCGGCGGACGACCTGGACTGGGTCGTCCCGGTACGCAACGCCCAGACCGGCCTCTACCTCGACACCAACAGCAACGACGTCTACACGCACACACGGGCCAGTGGCGGCCAGCAGTATTGGAGGTGGACGATGACAGTCACCACCACCACGACCCAATACCAGATCAAGAGCTACGCCTACGGCGGGTGCCTGGACAGCAACTACGCCGGCGACGTCTATCTCCTCGGCTGCAACGGCGGCAACTACCAGCGGTGGGCGAAGGTCGACGCCGGGGGGGCCTTTTACATCGTAAACATGCAGACCGGGCGCTGTCTGGACAGTAACTATGCCGGCGAGGTTTACACTCTCAACTGCAACCTCGGCAACTATCAGAAGTGGTACGAGAACTAGACGCCTCGGCCACGGAGTCGAACACGTCGGGGGTGACGGCGTTGCCCACCTCTTCGACAACTGCCTGTTAGGCGGTACCTAGGGTCTGCACGGCAGCGAGCTTGCGCTCGGCGCACCCCGGGTCGTCGAGGCAGGCGGCGAACTGTCGGGCGATGTCGCCCAAACAGCCCTTCCTCGGCCTGCGCGTGCAGGTCGCCGGCGCCCGCGGCGCGAGCCACCCCCGATCCGAACTCGACGGGGGGTCGCTGCGGCATCACCCTGCTTCCGAACATGGCACGGGCGAGCAAGAGCTGTACGTGCAGTTGCGCGGCGAGGGCGTGCCGCCAGTGCCCGGCCTTCTTGGTTCGGCCGCACAGCGCGGCCAGATGGAGGAACTCGACATGGTGAACGCAGAGAGACTCGACACGGGGCAGGCGGAGGGAGTGAAGGTCTCGGTGAAGTCCCATGCTCCGGGGCGTTTTGCTCGTCGTGTGTGGACCGCGGTGCTGGCCATGGCTGTGTCCATGGGGTTCGTGTTCCTGAATGCTGGTTCCGCGTCCGCGCTGAATTATGGCGACCTCATCGGCAGGAACTTCCTGCGCAACTGGGCGACCGGGCTCTGCCTGGACAGCAACGACCTGGGAAACGGAACCGGAGATGTCTACACACGACCCTGCCAGCAGGGGAACAAGTACCAGACATGGGAGGTGTTCTACGTTTTTCACGCGTACTACGACATGGTCTACATACGTAACCAGCAAACAGGGTTCTACTTGAATATGCGAGACGACGGATCTCTCGTAACTCGCATGTACACCTCTCAGGCCTGGGAGGGCGCCGGAACAGGCTGGGACAAGGTCTCCCTCAGGATTTCCGGATCGTGTCTGGACAGCAATACGAGCGGAAGCGCTTATACGCTCGGCTGTAACGATGGTGGTTACCAGAAATGGAAGCTGGGCTACTGAGAAGCCATCGGCTCATCCATCACGGGGGCCGGCTCGGTCGGCCCTGTAGTCCTACCTCGGACACCAGGAATCAAGTAGGCCCTGTCGTTGGCTGATCGGTTGAACCGACAGTTCGACGGACGGCACGTACGAATTCGGCGAATACCGTGCTCCACTACGGCAAGGACGGTGCGCTCACCGGCCCGGACAAGGAACACGCCGAGACCTCGATGCTCGCCCTGCACCTGCTCCAGGCCGCGCTCGTGCACGTCAACACGCTGCTGCTTCAGCAGGTCCTCGCCGAACCGGACTGGCGAAGAAGCTCACCGGCGAGGACCGGCGCGGGCTCACGGCGCTGTTCTGGTCCAACATCAACCCATACGGCACCTTCCGCCTGGAGATGGACAAGCGGCTCGACCTCGCGCCGCTTCTCTCAGTGTCCCGTCCCCGCACGTCGGCGGACGACAACGACCAGGCCCTGGTGGAGCCGAGGTGAGCCCCCGTGACGACGGTCCGGTGCCCATACCGGCCTCGAGCCACCGGGACAGCCGATATCGGCGAGCTTGATCATGAATGGTGAGAGGACCACGCCAAGTCCGTGAGGGGCGGCCGGGTCCCGGCTGCCCCTCCCAGCTGCTCCCGTAGTGGGGCTGGCGTCTGTCAGGTCACTCGGCGGCGGATCCACCAGGCGCAGAACCCGGCCAGGGCCAGGGTGAGGCCGAGATACAGCCCAGTCTCGGCCCATTGAAGGGCCCAGAAGTTTCCGGCGGGCTGGTACGTCACCTGCTGCTTGTAGCCCAGGGCACCGAGGTCGGCGACGCAGCGGTCGACCTGCTGCAGGGGGGGCGGGCCCGACTCGGTGCGCAGGCAGTCGGCGAACGACGACGGCACTGGGGCCGGCCGGCCGGCGGCGTTCAGCGTCTGCTGGGAGGTGACCCAGGCCCCGGGCACTTCTTCGAGATGCGCGACGATCTGCTCGGCGCCGTCCTGGATGCTGATGGGGGCGCCGTCGGGCTCGATCGGCAGGACGGTCCGGTCCCCGGCGGCCAGGTGGGCCCGGATCCACATCGGCACGGCGATCTGGACGGCGGTGTAGAGGGCGAAGGTGGTGGCCATCGCGGGCAGGGTGCGGCGGATGACCAGGCCGAGGGCGACGCCCAGGACGAAGGCGAAGGCGGCATGGGCCATGGGGACGACACCCCGTGCCGCGAAGGCCATGGGGTCGAGTCGTGGGAAGTACGTGTCCGTCGCGCCTCCGCCGTTGACAGCCCGGTCGATGGGACTGCTCCACCAGCTCACCGCGAGGCTGGTCAGTCCGGCAGCGGTCATGGAGGCCGCCGTACCAAAGCCCAGCTTGGTCGCCAGCCAGCGGGTGCGGGTGACACCCTGGTTCCACGCAAGGTAGTGGGTGCCGGTCTCCAGTTCACGGGAGATCAGCGGCGCGCCCCAGAACATCCCGATGACCGCAGGCACGGCGAGCACGGCCAACAGTCCGGTGTAGTAGAGGGTCTGGTCCGAACTGGAGACCTGGTCCACCAGGCTGCTGTCGGCCGTCCGGTAGAGGTTGGCCAACTGCGGGCCGGTGACCGCGAAAGCGGCGGCGAGGGTGGCCACGACGGCGAACATCACGGCGGCCTGGGTGCGGAACTGGCGCCAGGTCAGCCAGATCATCGGAGTACCTCCAGTGCGGGTCGGGTGTCGCGTACCGCATCGGCGGGCCGGGTCATGTAAGCCAGGACGATGTCTTCCAGACCGAGCGGGCTGACGGTCCAGGTCGGATCGTGGACCGCGGTGTCGGTACGCACCAGGAGGGTGGTCTGCCGGTCGGTGTGGCTGGCGGTGATGACGTGCTGGCCGGCCGGGAGCGAGTCCGGGGCCCGGCGTGGTCCGGTGAGCCGGTGGTGGCAGGCGACCAGGTCGTCGATGTCGCCGGCCACCTGCACCCGGGAGTCGACCAGGACGATGATGTAGTCGCACGTTCGTTCCACGTCGGAGACCAGGTGGGAGGAGAGCACGACGCTCAGCTCGTGCTCGGCGACGGCCTCCATCAGGTCCTGCATGAACTCCCGCCGGGCGAGCGGGTCCAGGGCCGCGACCGGCTCGTCCAGGAGGAGCAGTCCCGGGCGCTTGGCGATGCCCAGGGTGAGAGCGAGCTGCGCGCGCTGGCCGCCGGACAGCTTGCCGGCCCGCTGCTTGGGGTCCAGGCCGAGGCGACGGATCCGGTCGCGCGCCACGGCGTCGTCCCAGTTCAAGTTGAGGCGCTTGCCGAGGTCGAGGTGGTCGGCGACGCTCAGCGCGGCGTAGGTCGGGGTGTCCTGGGCGACGAAGCCGACCTTGGCCAGCTGTTCCACACCTTCGGCAGGTCGGCCGCCGCACACCTCGATGGTCCCGGCCGTCGGGGTGAGCATGCCGGAGGCCAGGTTCAATAAGGTCGACTTGCCGGCGCCGTTGGGGCCGACCAGGCCGACCACCCGCCCGGCGGGGATGTCCAGGTCGCAGTTCTGCAGCGCCCAGCGCTGTTTGTACCTCTTGCCCAGGCCCTGGGCTCGCAAGACGGCGCTCACGCTACGTCCTCTCCGGCGGTGTTGCGAAATGTGTTCATGAACAGCGCCTCGATGCTCTCGTCGTCGAGACCGGCCAGGCGGGCCTTGGTCAGCCAGCGCTGCAGGTCCTTGCGGAGCGGTCCGTGCGCGGCGAGCGTGCCGTCGGCCAGCGTCCGGGTCACGAACGTCCCGACGCCGGGACGGGCGGCCACCAGGCCGTCGTGCTCCAGCTCCCGGTACGCCTTGAGCACCGTGTTCGGGTTGACCGCCATCTGCTTCGCCACGTCCTTGACGGTCGGCAGCCGGTCCCCCTCGCTCAGCAAGCCCAGGCGCAGTGCGTGCCTCACCTGCTGGACCAGCTGCTGGTACGGGGACAGGCCGGAGCGGCTGTTCAGGTGGAACTCAATCACCGGTTCCTCCATTTATCTAGTTGCCTAGCACTATAGCTCCCTGCGTCGATCATTCGGCAAGGCGTGCACTGCGGGTGCCGGCCACCGAGGGGAATCAACCGCGCACGGTTGGCGCTCGCCACCGTCTGCCGACACGCGGACCCGTGATCACGAACCTGCAGGTGGACAGTGTCGGCAACTCGAGTCGGGAATCAACGTCGGTGAACGGTGCGGCCGGTAGTTTCCTTGCACATGCTCATCGGCTACGCGCGGGGCCCGACCGCCGACCAGAACCCCGATCATCAGATCGACGCACTGCTGCGGGCCGGCGTCGACCGCGACCACATCCACGTCGACACCGCGAGCGGCGCAAGGCGTCCCGGCCCAAGCTCGACCTCGTCATGCAGTTGCTGCGCGAGGGCGACATGTTGAAGGTCACCAGGCTCGACCGGCTCTCCCGCTCGGTGCTCCACCTGGTGACCCTCGGCGCCGACCTGCGCGAGCACAGCATCGGGCTGCACGTCATCGAGCAGGGCATCGACACAGCCACCATGGAGGGCCGGGCGATGTTCGGCATGCTGTCGGTGCTCGCCGAGCTTCAGCGCGAGCTGATCGCGGCGAACACCAATGACGGGCTCGCCTCCGCCCGGACCCGCGGCCGGGTCGGCGCACGTCGACCGAGACTCACCGAGGACCAGGCCGCACTCGCCCAGCGGCTCTACGACGAGCGGGAGAAGACCGTCCAGCAGATCACCGACATGTCGGCGCGCCCCGCTCCATGTATGGACACCTCGACAAGACCAAGACCGTCCCACGCCAACCGAAGAAGAGCACGATCACGAGGCCGAGACAGCTACCGGCGGATTACTTGTGCCCTAGTAGGACTCCGGCGCCTGGTCGAACAGGGTTCCTGTTCGGGTGATCGCGTGGGAGCCGGCGCATGACAGCAGGGCCTCTCGGTGAGCCGCGCCCGAACACCCTTGCGGGACAAGCCTCTGGCCTCCGGCTTCACGGAGGGGCAGAGCTTCGGCGTAGTCGCCGCGTGACGTCCGTTTCGTGATCATGTGAGTCCGAGGAGGGCGAGTGACCTGCTGGTGTCACGGGCGTTGCGCCGACCGCTGGCGGCGATGTCGGTGCTCTCGCGAGGCGGGGAGCGCCGATGGCGTGGTTCCGCGTGTGATGCCCCCTTCGCAGACTGAGCGGAGGTCACGGAGCGGCTGGTGGGGGCGGAGCCGATGATCAGGGGCCCAGGTCAGCAGGGTGTTGCTGAAGCCGGGGTTGCGGGGTCGAACGCAGGCGGCGGTGTTCGCCTACGAGGCGCGGTTGGTGCGGCCGAACGGCCGGTGATCTGCGCCGGGCGACGAACCGGGGATCGCTCACGAAGGCCAGTCGGAGGGAAGTCCGTCGTTGTCGTTGTAAAAGTCTTCCCCATCTTGGGCGATCGCCGCCACGGCGCTCCGGTAGGCGTAGCCGTATTCGGTGACCGACAGCGACTCGCAGCCGGCCGGCCGGGTCTCCGGCGGGGTCGTCTGCGACCAGTCCCCGGTGTAGAGCGAGGTGATGCCCGTCATACAGGCGCGGATCGCCTCGGCGTCGGCCGGGGGCGCGGTGGTGGCCGTGGCCGCCGTCGAGGAGGAAGCTGTGGCACTGTCCGCCGGGCTGCCGGAGTCCCCTGATCCGTCCGAACAGGCGGCAAGTGTCAGCAGCAGGGCTGCCGTGGATATGAGCGCTGCCGTGGTCCGCATGGCCCTTGCCCCCAGGTGATGTTGAAGAAGACATCACATAGTGGCAGATACGGGCAGGTGATGCACTGGTCTGCGCTGGGCCCTGCCTGCGCTCCGGCGACGGGAGTTCGAGCAGAGGAACGGTGTTCGCGGTGCCTGTCCCCTTCGATGGGGACGGCTTGGGCGGTCGCTCCTACTGGCGTTGCCGTGATCCAAGTGGAAGACCGTGCCTGCCGACGCATCATGTGTGGCGCGATCCTTCCCATCCCGTTTGGCGCTGATCGTCGCGATGACAGCTCCGTCGCTGACTGGGAGCGACATGTCAACGAGCAGCGCCTCTGCCATCGGGCAGGACGTTGCGCGAGATGGTCTGTTTCAGGATGTCTTTTGGTCGGCGGGCTTCTTGATCTCGGTGGTCACCCGTGCCCCTCGGAAGAGCACCGGGAGCCACAGGAGACATGCCAGCAGGGGGACTGCGGCGTAGGTGGCCATGCCCACACTGGAGCCCATCCCGTCCATGAGCGCGCCGAGGACGAGATAGCCGATGCCGATGAGCGCCGACTCCACGAAAGCGATCATCGACAGCAGGCTCGCCCGGTGGCGCGACGGCACGGCCTCGTTGAACACGTTGTCCACGATCACGGCGGTGATCTCGGGAATCCCGACCAGGGCCAGGAACGCGGCGATGGTGACCCAGACAAGGCCGAGGCCGCTCAGGGCGAGTGCCGCGGCGAGCGTCAGGAGAGACACCGGGACCGTGATCCGATACCCGATGCGCCGGTCCGCGCGGTCCGACAGCAGCGGAGTGAGTCCACCGGCGATGAATCCCGCCGATATGACCACGCTGACCAATGCGGTGCCCGCTCCCTGATCGGAGAGGGTCTTCTGCGTAAAAATGATGTACGGCGTCAAAGTCGCATGCATCAATCCGGACACCAGGACAAGCGTCACGAGCGCCGGCGTGGCGACCCGAAGCATCGCCCGCCATGCTGTGACGTCGCCGTGCTCCTCCTCAGCTCCCTCCAGCTCGTCCACCGCGTCCGTGCCGCGGATCTCGGGCACCCCTGACAGCAGCACCACCACGGCCAGGACGAGGCACGCCGCCGAACCGACGTACACGACGCCCCAGGAAATCTGCTGCAGTTGGCCGCCGAGGACGATGGCGGCTCCCGAGGTGACCGTCCCGAGCATGGTGAACCGGGACTTGATCTTGACGTAGCCGGCCGTTGCACCACGACGCACGAGCAGGTCGTACAGCAGGGCGGTGTCCGAACCGGACACACATGCCATGCCTACACCCTGCCCGATGAACAGCACCAGGAACACCCAGTAGGTGGAGAACACCACCTGACCGAGCAGACATCCAGCTATCAGCATCTGGCCGATCACGATGCCGGCACGCCTGCCGATTCGGTCGGCGATGACTCCTGTCGGCAACTCCGCGAGTCCGCTGACCAGGTAGAGCAGCGTCTGCAGTAGGGCCACTTGCGCGGCGGAGAAGCCGCGCTGGTAAAGGAAGATGACGAATACGCCGCGCTGGAACAGCGAGTTGGTGAGCACGGCGTACAGGTAGAAGGGGCGCGTGACACTTGGTGCTGCATCGTCGATCACAGCCGACCCGCCAAGGGCCTCCGTGCTGCCGGTCATGCTGCGGGCTCCCTGGTGACTCGTGATCATTAGTGTTGGGCCTCCGCCGCCGACCGGAACCTCCAGTCCATAGCACGAGGGCATCGACATCGTCGCGGCCCAAGCACCCGATCTGCACGAGGTGTTGGACCGCTGCAGAACGTCCAGTTCCTGTCCGCCCCGCACGGCACCCCGCTGTGGGTCTCCGATGTCGAGCCGGGCTCCACCGCGGACATGACACCGCCTGCCGAACTCGAAGAACGCTGGCGCACGCTCAAGCGCGTCGGCCCCCGGCCCCAGCTGAGAAAACCTGGTGCCACCGAGCCGGGAGTCGCTCAGCCGATGCCGAACGCCCCCTCCGGCGGTACGGGTGACGGTACGGCGTCCCGGTCCCGCACCAGACGCGCGTCGCCGACGAAACGCCGCAGCCCCGCCCCGTGCTCCACCCGGGCGGGAAAGGCGTCCGAGGCGGTACGCCGGGCCAGGGCGGTCACGTCGACGGGCCGGTGCGCGGCCACGAGGACGGCGTTGCCGAAGCGGCGGCCCCGCAGGACGGCCGGCTCGGCGATGAGGACGAGCTCCTCGAACACCGCCGCGAAGGTGGCCAGTTGGGAACGCAGAAAGGCGAAGGGCGCCGCGTCGGCGAGATTCGCCAGGTAGACACCGTCCGCCCTCAGCACCCGCTCGGCCTCCTGGGCATAGGCGAGGGACGTGAGGTGGGCGGGAACCCGGGACCCGCCGAACACATCGGCGACGAGCACGTCGACGGAGTCCCCCGGGGCCCCCTCCAGCCAGGCCCGGGCGTCGGCGGCGTGCAGCGCGACGCCCGAGCCCTCGGGCAGCGGCAGATGCTCGGTGACCAGCTCGAGCAGCCCCCGGTCGGCCTCGACGACGTTCTGCCGGGATCCCCGCCGGGTCACGGCCACGTACCGGGGCAGGGTGAGCGCCCCGCCCCCGAGGTGCAGCACGTCCAGGGGCCGCCCCGCCTCGGCGACGACGTCCAGGACATGCCCGAGGCGTCGCGCGTACTCGAACTCCAGATGCTGTGGCTCGTCGAGGTCGACGTAGGACTGCGGCGCCCCGTCAACCGTCAGCAGCCAGGCCCGCTCCCGATCGACGTCGGGCATCAACTTGGCGGTGCCGTGGTCGACGGCGCGGGTGACGGGTATGGGCTCGTCGTTCACTTCTTCATTGTGCCTGCGGGACTCCTCCCCTGGAGCGTGGGGGACCGCGTGACCAGCCACGACGGCCCCACAGTCCCCCACACACATCAGCGACCCTCACAGAACGGCTGTCACGGTCCCCGCCCCCACGGTCCGCCCGCCCTCACGGACGGCGAACCCGAGACCGGCCTCCAACGGAACCTCCCGTCCCAGCTCGACGGTCATCACCACGCGCTCCCCGGGCCGCGCCACCGCCGTCTCCCCCAGGTCCACATCCCCCACGACGTCCGCGGTACGGATGTAGAACTGCGGCCGGTACCCGGTGGCCACCGGGGTCGTACGGCCCCCCTCCCGGGCGGACAGCACATACACCTGGGCCGTGAACCGACGACTCGGACGGAGACTCCCCGGCGCCGCGACCACCTGCCCCCGCCGCACGGCGTCCCGAGGCACCCCCCGCAGCAGCAGGGCCACGTTGTCCCCGGCCTGCGCCTCCTCCATCGGCTTCCCGAAGGTCTCCAGGCCGGTGACGACGCTCTCCAGCCCGGCACCGAGCACGTCGACCCGGTCGCCCACCCGTACCGTGCCCCGCTCGACCGCGCCGGTGACGACCGTCCCCCGCCCGGTGATGGTGAGCACGTTCTCGACGGGCAGCAGGAACGGCGCGTCGAGATACCGCTCGGGCATCGGCACGTACGTGTCCACCGCGTCGAGCAGCGCGTCGATCGACGCGGTCCAGCGCGGGTCGCCCTCCAGTGCCCTCAGCCCCGAGACGCGTACGACGGGCGCGGCGTCGCCGCCGAAGCCGTGCGCGGTGAGCAGGTCGCGGACCTCCAGCTCGACGAGGTCGGTGAGCTCCTCGTCACCCGCGTCGGCCTTGTTGAGCGCGACCACGATGTGGTCGACACCCACCTGCCGCGCGAGCAGTACGTGTTCGGCGGTCTGCGGCATGATCCCGTCGAGCGCGGAGACGACGAGGATCGCCCCGTCGAGCTGGGCGGCGCCGGTGACCATGTTCTTGACGTAGTCGGCGTGGCCCGGCATGTCGACATGGGCGTAGTGCCGGGTGTCGGTCTCGTACTCGACGTGCGCGATGTTGATGGTGATGCCGCGCGCGGCCTCCTCCGGGGCGCGGTCGATGCGGTCGAACGGCACGAAGGTGCCGGCGCCGCGGTCGGCGAGGACCTTGGTGATGGCGGCGGTCAGGGTGGTCTTGCCGTGGTCGACGTGACCCATGGTCCCGATGTTGAGATGCGGCTTGGTGCGCACGTAGGCGGTCTTGGGCATGGCTGTACCTCGAAGCGTGTTCGCGGAAGATCTCCCGTGGGAGAGGGGACCCCGAGGAACTGGCCGACCCTCCCCCTGCGGGGTCCGCCGGACATTCCGGAGAGGGTCAGCTTCGGGCGCCGTCGACAGCGGCCAGGAACAGCGGGACGGCAGCCTTCGGAGCATCCGCGACTGCGGATGCTGCGACGACGAAGGCGTACCGGAACATGGTGCCGATCATCGCCGACGACTCGTTCGGCGTCGAATGGTTTTTCGGCGCCAGGGCAGGCGGGACTTTCACAACCCGCCCTAGACGGCGGGCCCGATGTTCTTCAGTGCCTCACGCACCGTCAGCGGTGCGAACCGCCCCCGCTCGCGGGCGAGGAAGGCACGGACGGCGTCCGGGTCGGTCTTGGCGTACTCGCGCAGGCACCAGCCGATCGCCTTGCGGACGAAGAAGTCCGGGTGACCGCACTGGCGCAGGCAGTAGGCGAAGAGGCGGTCGGCGTCGGTGCGTTCCTTGTAGCGGAGCTGGTGGAGCAGCGCGGTGCGGGCGACCCATAGGTCGTCGTCGGCGATCCAGGTGTCCATGGTGGCGGCGAGGCGGGGGTCGGCCGCGACGAGGGCGCCGACGACATGCGCGGCGAGCGGGTCGACCGTGTCCCACCATGAGGTCGTGGTGATCAGCCGGTGGACGACCGGGAGGAACGCCGAGGAGCAGCGTCCGGCGTGGCGGCGCAGGTGGTCGACGGCGAAGTAGTGGTACTCGCGCTGCGGCAGCGCCCAGCAGCGCAGGGCGACGGCCGTGCAGTCGGCCTCGTCGGGGCGGGGCAGGCCGGCGAGGACGGTACGGGACAGGGCACGGCGCTCGGTGGTGGGGAGGCCGAGAAAGGGGGCCACGTCCTTCATGTACGCCCGCATGACGGCCGCCTTGGCGGGGTCGGCAGCGCCCGCGTACGCGGTGGTGAGCCGCGTCAGCACGGTGTCGGCGAGTGCGCTGTGCGGGACGTCGGTCGCGCCCGCGCCGGTGACGGTCATGAGACGAACCATACGGCGATCACACATGTCCGTCGGTTACTGTCGCGGGATGCTCGATGCCACCACCCGCTCTGGGGGCACCGCCACGGCCTCTCCCCGGGCCGCCGCCAGGGAGCTCGTCGTTCCTGTGCCCGTCCTCGCCGTGCCCGCCCTCGCCACCTCGCCCTCCGGTCGCCTGGCGCGCTGCGGCAGAGTGCTGTTGTCGCCCTGGTCCCGTTTCTCCCTGCTGGTCGCGCTCCTCGCGGCGGCGGGGGCGAGCGTGCTGCTCTTCGAGCCGCAGAGACTGCTCGCGGACGGCTGGCCACCGCAGTTGGGCGGGGTCTCGGCGGCAGCGGTGTTCGCGGTGGCGTACGGGCTGTGCACGGTGGCCTTCGTGCCCCGGCCGCTGCTGAACCTCGCCGCGGGCGCGCTGTTCGGCTCCGCGCTCGGTGTCACCGCCGCTCTGGCGGGCACGGTGCTGGGCGCCGGCATCGCCTTCGGGCTCGGCCGGATCCTCGGTCAGGACGCGCTGCGGCCGCTGCTGCGCGGGCGGCTGCTGAAGGCGGCGGACGGTCAGCTGAGCCGGCACGGCATGCGGTCGATGCTGGCGGCGCGGCTGTTCCCCGGGCTGCCGTTCTGGGGCGTGAACTACTGCGCCGCCGTCTCGCGGATGGGCTGGGTGTCCTTCCTGGTCGCGACCGCGCTGGGGTCGGTCCCGAACACGGCCGCCTACGTGGTCGCCGGGGCCCGCGCCTCGGCCCCGACCTCGCCGGCCTTCCTGATCGCGCTGGCCGCGATCGCGCTGCCGACGGTGGCCGGTGCGGTGGTGGCGTGGCGCAAGCGCCACCACCTGCGGCGCCGCTGAGCCCCTACACGGCTTCCAGCACCATCGCGTTGGCCAGCCCGCCCGCCTCGCACATCGTCTGCAGGGCGTAGCGGGCGCCACGCTCGCGCATCGCGTGGACGAGGGTCGTCGTCAGCCGGGTGCCGCTCGCCCCGAGGGGGTGGCCGAGCGCGATCGCGCCACCGTGCACGTTGACCTTGGCCAGGTCGGCGCCGGTCTCCTGCCGCCAGGCCAGGACCACGGCGGCGAACGCCTCGTTGACCTCGAACAGGTCGATGTCGTCGAGGTGCAGCCCGGCCGTGCGCAGTACCTTCTCGGTCGCCGGTATGACGCCGGTGAGCATCAGCAGCGGGTCCGAGCCGGTGACGGCGAAGCTGTGCAGCCGGGCGAGCGGGCGCAGACCTAGGCGGGCCGCGGTCTCGCTCGATGTGATGAGCACGGCCGAGGCGCCGTCGTTGAGGGGGCTGGCGTTGCCCGCCGTGACGTTCCACTCGATCTGCGGGAAGCGCTCGGCGAACGTCGGGTCGTAGTAGGCCGGTTTGAGCCCTGCGAGGATCTCCGGGGTACTGCCGGGCCGTACGCACTCGTCGCGCGATACGCCGTCCAGCGGCGCGACCTCGGCGTCGAAGAGGCCCTTCCGCCAGGCCTCGTCGGCCCTGTGGTGCGAGGACACGGCGAAGGCGTCCATCTGCTCGCGCGTGATCGACCACTTGGCGGCTATGAGTTCGGCGCTGATGCCCTGCGGGACGAGTCCGTCCGGGTAGCGCTCGGCGACGCCGGGGCCGAAGGGATCCTTTCCGGGCGGCACGTTCGACCACATCGGCACCCTGCTCATCGACTCGACACCGCAGGCGACCACGATGTCGTAGGCGCCGGACATGACGCCCTGCGCCGCGAAGTGCACGGCCTGCTGGGAGGAACCGCACTGCCGGTCCACGGTGGTCGCGGGGACCGTCTCCGGGAAGCCCGCCGACAGGACGGCGTAGCGGGTGGTGTTCATGGCCTGTTCGCCGACCTGGTCGACGGTGCCGCCGATGACGTCGTCGATCAGCGCGGGGTCGACGCCGGAGCGCTCGACGAGGGTGCGCAGGGTGTGGGCGAGGAGTTCGACGGGGTGGACGTGTGCGAGGGAGCCGTTCGGCCTGCCCTTGCCGATCGGGGTGCGTACGGCTTCGACGATCACTGCGTCACGCATGTGCGGGCCTCCGCGACTACTGGTGAGTAGGAAATCCGAACCCACCATAGCCATGCGAGTTGGAAAATCCAACTCACGTGGGTTTGGTTTTCGAACCCTCCCCTAGACTGATCCGCATGGCCGCCTCCAAGGACCCCAGAGAACCGCGCCCCTGCTCGATCGCCGACACCCTCGCCCTCGTCGGCGAGAAGTACTCCCTGCTCGTCCTGCGCGAGGTGTGCCTGGGCAACGGCCGCTTCGACCAGCTGGTGCGCAACATCGGCGCCCCGCGCGACATCCTGGCCACCCGGCTGCGCCGCCTCGTCGAGGGCGGGATCCTCACCAAACGCGCCTACAGCGAGCGCCCACAGCGCTTCGAGTACCGGCCCACGCAGGCGGGCCTCGAACTGGAGCCGGTCCTGATGACCCTCATGGCCTGGGGCGACCGTCACCTCCGCAAGGAAGACGAACGCCCCATGGTGATCGAGCACGCCTGCGGCAACGAGCTGCTCCCGGTGGTCACCTGCTCCGCCTGCGGCGACCCGGTCCGCCACCACGAGCTCAGCGCCCACCCGCAGACACCGGGCTGGACGGTGACGGGGCCCGCGGTGGCATAGCTTCGCCGAGCGCGCCGGGCCTCAGGCCCGGGCGGCGCTCTCCGCGAGGCCGAACACCGTCCCGCACTCGGAGCAGCTCACCCCGCCGAAGAGGTGGAGCAGCCAGCGAGCCGCCTCGTTCTGCCCCGCCGCGAGAGACATCGCGTGCAGCCGGGCGCCGATCCCGGTCAGCTCGGCGGGGTCGGCGGGGTGCAGTTCGGCCTCGCACTCGTCGAGGTACTCGCCCATCAGGACGAGGGTCAACGCCTCGCACCGGGGACACTCGGCCTCGAACTCCTCCAGCAGGTACTCCAACTCCCGGGACCAGAAGGGCACCCCTTCGAAGGCGAGCAGGAACTGCAGGCAGTAGACGAAGTTTTGCGAGTCCCGGGGCTGCTCCACACACTCCCGGCCCACCGTGAGCAGCTCGGCGATCTCGCGCTCGTACCGGGCGCGCAGCCGTTCGTCGGCCTCGGCGACGATGGAGCCGGCCAGCGCGACCGCCTCGTCGCGGTCGCCGGCCGCCCGCCCGGTGGCGATGTCCGTGAGGACCGGCAGCGCGGCGAAGCTCGCCCCGTACACGTCCCCCTGGTGGCACAGGGCCGACCAGAGCTCGTGCCAGATCTCCTTGTCACCCGGCCCTCCGTCGAGCCGGGCGAAGAGGCCGGGGACGTCGTCCGCGGGCCCGTAGGCGTGACGGAGCTGCGACCAGTCGGTCGGGGGATGCGTCATGACCCGGCATTCTGCCCTGCCGCTCCGGACGGCCGGCGCGCGGGCGGCACGACCGCGCTGACACGCCTACGCGCTCACCAGGGGTGCGCCTCCAGGTACTTGGTGATCTCCTCCCTTTCCCAGGCGCCGTCGGCCACGACCACGCGGTAGCGGCGGGTGAGGGTGTCGCCCGGGGGGAGCGTCAGCTCGTCGAAGAAGGCCCAGGAGGGGGCGATGCCCGCGAAGGGCTCGTTGCGGACGAACCAGTGCGCGGGGTGGGCTCCTCCGGCGCCGGAGTGGTCGTTCTCGGGGGCGTGCGCGAGAACGACGGTGGCGTGGCCGTCGGTGCCGTCGTGCTCGCCGGAGAGGGCGAGCCAGGGACTCTGCGAGGCCATCAGCCCGGGGCCCTCGCCTTCGGGGCCGATGATCCGGCCGTCGCGGAAGGCGCGCGGGCCGCGCCAGAACAGGCCGGTGTATCCGGCCAGTTCACGCCCCGCGGTGGTCGGGCTGCCGAAGCGCAGGGGCTCGTCGCGCCGGTTGGTGATGGAGGTGCTCCAGGTCAGCGCCCAGGAGCCGGAGTGCCGGTCGACGTCGTGCACCTCGATCCGGCGGACCTCCTCGGCCCACAGATCGCCGCCGTACGGATGCCAGGTCAGCCGCTCGGCGATCACGGCCCGCCCGGCGTCGGCGGAGACCTCCTCGAAGCCGAGGTGCGCCATCGAGCCGACCCGCTCGGGGAGGGCGAGGTATCCCTCGCCGTGGACGTACGAGTTGCCGCCCCACAGGTTCGCGCCCGAGAGGTGGGAGGCGGTGAGCGACAGGCCCTTGTGCCAGCGGTGGTCGTTGGGTCGGTAGTCGGTGACGACGTCGCCGGCCAGCGTCCGCAGCGGGTGGATGTACGGCCTCGGCGCCTCCCAGGCCGCCTCCTGCCGGTAGACGTACGTCAGCAGCTCCACGCCGGTGGCCGGGTCGGTCACCGTGATCCGGTCGCCGTGCGCGTGGACGAGACGCAGACCGCCGCTCACGCGGGCACCTCCGCGTCCCCCGTGACCGTGCCCGGCGCCCAGCCGGGGGCGCCGCCGTGCAGGGCCGTGTAGTACGGGTCGCCGGCGCCGATCTCGCCGCGCCCGACCGTCGTGTCGGTGAACGCCGACTTGTACAGCGCGGTGATCAGCTCCAGGCTGGTGCGCCCGTCGGCGCCGCTGCCGCGCGGCCGCTCACCGGCCCGCATGCTGGCGACCAGCTCCCGCAGTTGCGCCAGGTGCGAGCTGGGCACGTCCGCGCCGAAGTCGCGCCAGGCGGCCACCTCCTCGCCGGTGGCGTCGGGGGCAGGGGTGATGCGCCAGTTGGCGTTGGAGTGGCCGTAGAGGTGGGTGAGCTCGACGGTGGCGCGCTCGCAGTCGATGCGGATACGGCTGACCTCGTCGGGGCTCAGGACGCTGTTGACGATCGTCGCCAGCGCGCCGTTCTCGAAGCGGAGCAGGGCGGTGGACACGTCCTCGGTCTCGACGTCGTGGACGAGCCGCCCGGCCATGGCCCGCACCTCGCTCCACGGCCCGAGGAGGTCGAGGAGCAGGTCCATCTGGTGAATACCGTGGCCCATCGCCGGGCCGCCGCCCTCGGTCTGCCAACGGCCTCGCCACGGCACGGCGTAGTAGGCGGTGTCGCGGTACCAGGTCGTCTGGCAGTGCGCGACCAGCGGCCGGCCGAGGGCCTGCCCGGCCAGCAGCCGCCGCACATGGCGGGTGCCGGAGCCGAAGCGGTGCTGGAAGACGATCGAGGCGTACGGCCCGTTCTCCGCCCCCTCCTCCGCCTCGACGGCGTCGTAGTCGGCGAGGGTCGGCACCGGCGGCTTCTCGCACCACACCCAGGCCCCTGCCCGCAGCGCGGCCACGCTCTGCTCGCGGTGCAGGGTCGGCGGGGTGCAGATGGTCACCAGGTCGGGGCGCTGCTCCGCGAGCATCCGCGCCAGGTCGGTGTAGGCGTGCGGAACCCCGCCTTCCGCGCAGAACGCCTCGACCGCCGTGGCATCGATGTCAACGGCCGCGACCACCTCCGTCTCGCCCTCGGCGGCGAGCTGCTGGAGGGCGGGCAGATGGGAGCCGCGCGCGATGGCGCCGGTGCCGATGACGGCGGCCCGGATGGGACGGCCGGCGAACGGAGGGGAAGGGGACATGGGCGCGATCAGCACTCCTCCGACGTACGGCCGAAAGACCGGGTGAGCGGCAAGGGAGCAGCAAGCACGTACAGCAAGCGCTTTCCGCTCGGCAGCAACGTATGTGGCCTGCCTGGGGCCGGTCAACCATGTGAGCGCCTGCTTCCCGACCGCCCGCGAAACCCCTGTGCCAGGGCTGTCTCCCGGGACCGCTACGCTTCCTACGCACACCCTTGATCACCGCGTGGGCGGCCCGTCGCGTCCGTCGCCCCTCTCCGATCGGCACTTGGACTCCTTAACCTCATGTCTTGGTTTGAATCCCTCATCCTCGGACTCGTCCAGGGGCTGACCGAGTTCCTCCCCGTCTCCTCCAGCGCGCATCTGCGGCTGACCGCGGCCTTCTCGGGGTGGGAGGACCCCGGCGCCGCCTTCACGGCGATCACCCAGATCGGCACGGAGGCAGCGGTGCTGATCTACTTCCGCAAGGACATCGGGCGGATCGTCGCCGCGTGGTCGAGGTCACTGTTCGACAAGACGATGCGCAAGGACCACGACGCCCAGATGGGCTGGCTGGTGATCGTCGGCTCGATTCCGATCGGTGTGCTGGGGCTCACGCTCAAGGAGCAGATCGAGGGCCCCTTCCGTGACCTGCGGGTCACCGCGACCATGCTCGTGGTCATCGGCATAGTCATCGGCATAGCCGACCGGCTGGCGGCCCGCGACGAGACGGGTGGGAAGCACCGCGCGCCCAAGCAGCGCAAGACGCTGGACAACCTGGGCGTCAAGGACGGCCTGGTCTTCGGCCTCTGCCAGGCCTGCGCCCTCGTCCCGGGTGTCTCCCGCTCCGGCGCCACCATCAGCGGCGGCCTCTTCATGGGCTACAAGCGCGAGGCCGCGGCCCGCTACTCCTTCCTGCTGGCCGTTCCCGCGGTCCTCGCCTCGGGGACCTTCGAGGTCAAGGACGCGCTGGAGACCGGTCATGTGGCGTGGGGACCGACGCTGTTCGCGACGGCGATCGCGTTCGTGTCCGGATACGCGGTCATCGCCTGGTTCATGAAGTTCATCAGCACCAAGTCCTTCATGCCGTTCGTCTACTACCGCGTCGTCCTCGGCGTCGTGATCATCGCCCTCGTCGCGACGGGCGCGCTCAGCCCGCACGCGGCGGAGTCGGCGGGCTGAGCGCCGCACAGGTCGAGGGCCCGGTGAGGTCGCCCGGGTCGGCCGAGCTCGCAACGCCCTTGGGGGTGCGGCCCTTTGATCGATCATCCGTGACGAAGCCCATACCGGTCCGCGTAGTCGTCCGGTAGCGCGCTGTCAGTCCTTGCGCCTACGCTTCAGCCATGTCCCCGCATTCTGACGTCCCTGGTTCCGTGCGGTCCGCCACCGAGTTGAACGAGCGGATCCGGTCCCTGTGGCTGCGCGCCGGCGGGTCACTGTCCGCCCAGGAGCGGGCGGAGTACGAGCTGCTGGTGGTGGAGTGGGCCGCGGCGATACGCGGCGAGGTGGTCACGGCGGCCTGAGGCTCCGCTCGCGCGCGGACCGATCACGCCCCGCTCACTGGCCGCCCACGGCGACGAGACGAACCCGAATCGATCTCGGGCGCCGAACTCGTGGATCTGCCGCGGCGTCACGGGCCGGCGGGACGGCCGGGCGACCGGCGCCGGCCGACCGGCTGCCCAGTCGGAACCGTCCGGCTTCGACGAAGTCCCGGCGGAGACAGGCCGGTTCGTCCTCGGTGGCCGCCGCCGACCCGCAGCCGACCTCGCCGGTTTCACGGGCGCTTCCATCCGGCTCCGCGATCCGGGCGCCACCGAACAACGCCGAGGGCCACCGATGCCTGGGACTTCGTCATGAGCGGCGAGGGTAGGGCGTGTTGTGAAAGTAGCGTCGTCCTCCCGGAGGGCGGGCCGGAGCGGCTCAGCCCGCGGCCGTGGAGGACCGCGGCTCCTCCGGCTCCCGGTCCTGCGGCGGGTCCCCGAGCTGTTCGCGTACGTAGTTCCAGACCACCGCGATCAGCGCGGCGAGGGGCACGGCGAGCAGGCTGCCCACGATGCCGGCCAGGCTGCCGCCCAGCGTCACCGCGAGCAGGATCACGGCCGCGTGCAGGCCGAGCCCACGACTCTGGATCATGGGCTGGAACACATTGCCCTCGAGCTGCTGCACCACGACGATGATCGCCAGCACGATCAGCGCGTCCGTCAGACCGTTCGACACGAGCGCGATGAGAACCGCGACGAACCCGGCGAACAGGGCGCCCACGATCGGCACGAACGCGGAGACGAAGGTCAGCACCGCCAGCGGAAGCACCAGCGGAACCTGCAGGATCCACAGGCCGAGGCCGATGAACACGGCGTCGAGCAGGCCGACGAGCGCCTGGGACCGTACGAACGCGCCCAGGGTGTCCCAGCCGCGCTCGGCCACCACCGGGACGTCGGTGGCGAGCCGGCCCGGCAACTGGCGGGTGAGCCACGGCAGGAAGCGGGGACCGTCCTTGAGGAAGAAGAACATCAGAAAGATCGCCAGGACGGCCGTCACCAAGCCGTCGAGCACGGTGCCCACCCCGGTGGCGACGGCCCCGACCATGCTGCCGACGCTGTTCTGAGCGCGGTCGACGGCCGTGTCGAAGGCACTGGAGATCTGGTCGTCGCCGATGTTCAACGGCGGCCCCGCAGCCCACTCGCGCCCCCTCTGGATGCCCGCGACCACGCCGTCGCTCAGCTCGCCGGACTGGGAGGCCACCGGCAGCGCGATCAACGCCACGATGCCCAGGACCACCACGAGGAACAACACGGTCACCACCGACGCGGCCAGTGCCGGGCGCCATCCGCGCCGACGCAGGAAACGGGTCGGCGGCCAGGTCAGCGTGGTGAGGAACAGGGCGACGACAAGGGGCCACACGACCGACCACATCCGGCCCAGGGCCCACAGAGCCACCGTGAGCAAGACGAGGACCAGCAGCAACTCACCCGAGACGCGCGCCGACACGCGAAGCGCGGCGCGGGTTCTCGTGGAACTCAACGTGGCGGACATGGGATCACCCTATGGGCAGACGGCCGGGCATCGTTTCCGGACAAGCGGCGGAGCCTGGTCGCCGACGTCGACCTCGCCCACCGCGACGCGCGCACAATCTGCGGGCCGCGAGGCGCAGGCAACCCTGGCCTTCCCACCGAAGCCGCGCACCGGTCCCTGGACGAGGCGGGCATCGCCCGCTGACACGGAGGCAGCGGAAATCGTCCACGGCCTCCTCACCGACCGCCTCGGCACGAAGCAGCCGAATCTCCCCGCCTCGCCCCGCAAGACTTGGTTCCACGGCCCGCATGCCCAACACTCGGCCCATGACGCAGCGTGTGGAACTCGCGGCCGTGATGGACCGGCTGGCCGTCGACGGACTGGTCACCGACTACGCGGTGGCCGTGGACGACGGTGACTGGGCGGCGTACCGGGACCTGTTCACGCCCGACGGGCGGGCGGACTACCGCTCGGCAGGGGGGATCGAGGGGGACGTGGGCGACGTCGCCGTATGGCTCGCGCAGAGCATGGAGGTGTTCTCCATGCGGCAGCACCTCATCGTCAACCGGCGAGTGCGGTTCGGGGTGCTGGAGCAGGACACGGGCGACACCGCCGAGGTCCGGGCCGACTACGTCAACCCGATGCGGCTGGCCGCCGGCGAAGACGGCCCGGGCGCTCCCGACTTCGTCTGCGGTGGCCGGTACTCCTTCGCGCTGCTGCGGACGGACGACGGATGGCGGCTGCGGGAGGTGGTCGTGGAGGAGAAGTGGCGGCGCCTGCCCGGATGAGGCGAAGGGCGCCCCCATGCCGCCGAAAAACGACCTGTTGGAGATCGTCGGGAGCGCGCACACTGGAGGCACCACCGGGTAGGAGGTGCGGCATGAAACCGTCCGGCCACTGGCTCACCTCCCCCAGGCGGCGCTCGGTCCTCGCGGCTCTCGCGGGAGCGCTGCCCGTGCTCGCCTTCCCGGAGCCCGCCCTGTGGTGGTGGGCGTACGTCGCCCTCGTCCCCTGGATGCTCCTCGCCCGCTCCGCGCCGACCGGGCGACGCGCGGCCTACGACGGGTGGATCGGCGGGTTGGGCTTCATGCTGGCGATGCATCACTGGCTGCTGCCGAGCCTTCATGTGTTCACGTTCCTGATAGCCGCGCTGCTCGGTGCCCTGTGGGCCCCCTGGGGTTGGCTGGTCCGCCGCTTCCTGACCGCGGACGGCTCCGGAACGCCCACGCGGGCGCGCGTCTTCGGCGCCCTCCTCGTTCTCCCCTCCGCCTGGCTGGCCGTCGAACTCGTCCGCTCCTGGCAGGGGTTGGGCGGTCCCTGGGGCATGCTCGGGGCCAGTCAGTGGCAGGTGGAGCCCGCGCTGCGGCTCGCCTCCGTCGGCGGGGTGTGGCTGCTCAGCTTCCTGGTGGTGGCGGTCAATGCGGCCGTCGCCGTACTCGTCTCGGTCCCGGCCTCCCGGGTGCCGGCCGTCGCCGGACTCGTCGCCACCGCGGCCACCGCCTCGGCGGCCTGGGTGTGGGCCCCGCGCCCCGACGCCGACGGGCGGGCCCGGATCGCCGTCGTACAGCCGGGTGTCGTCGAGGGTCCCGACGTCCGGTTCGACACCGAGGAGCGGCTGACCCGGCGGCTGATCGGGCAGGACGTCGATCTGATCGTGTGGGGCGAGAGCAGTGTCGGGTACGACCTCGCCGACCGGCCCGACCTGGCGAAGCGGCTCGCGGAACTCTCCCGCGTCACCGGCGCCGACATCCTCGTGAACGTCGACGCCCGCCGCTCCGACCGGCCCGGCATCTACAAGAGTTCGATGCTCGTCGGCCCGGACGGCCCGACCGGTGACCGGTACGACAAGATGCGGCTGGTGCCCTTCGGGGAGTACATCCCGGCCCGCTCCCTGCTCGGCTGGGCCACCTCGGTCGGCAAGGCGGCCGGTGAGGACCGGCGGCGCGGCACCGAGCAGGTGGTGATGCACGCCGGTCCGGGGCTGCGGATCGGGCCGATGGTGTGCTTCGAGACGGCGTTCCCGGACATGAGCCGGCACCTCGCCGAGGACGGTGCCGACGTCGTCGTGGCCCAGTCCTCGACCTCCTCGTTCCAGCGGAGCTGGGCACCCGAGCAGCATGCCTCGCTGGCCGCGCTGCGCGCCGCGGAGACCGGGCGGCCGTTCGTGCACTCCACCCTCACGGGCGTCTCCGCCGTGTACGACGCGAGCGGCCGGCGCATCGGATCCTGGCTCGGCACGGACGCGAGCACCACCGCCGTCTACGAGGTCCCGCTCGCCGACGGCGTCACCCCGTACGTCCGCTACGGCGACTGGCCGGTCCATGGGGCCCTGCTGGTGCTCGTGGCCCTGGGGCTGACGGAGGGGGCGCGGGCGGTCAGGCTGCGCCGGGGCGCTCCCGCACCGCTCGGACCACCCGCTCGCACAGCTCATGGGTCGCCAGCGCGTCCCGGGCGCTGAGCAGCTTGCCCGCCCGTACCGCGTCCAGGAAGGCCAGGACCGCCTGTTCGATGCCGCGCTGCCGGGCCACCGGCACCCAGTCGCCGCGCCGCCGCACGGTCGGCTGGCCCTTGTGGTCGATCACTTCGGCGAGGTTGACGACCTGACGCTTGGTGTCCTGCCCGGACACCTCGAGGATCTCCTCGTTCGAACCGCTGAGCCGGTTCATCACCCCGAGCGCGGTGAAGCCGTACCCGGAGAGCTGGAGCACGACATGGTGCAGCAGCCCGTCCTCGACCCGGGACCGCACGGTCACGTCGTCCACCGGGGCGGGGGCCAGGAACCGCAGGGTGTCGACGACGTGGATGAAGTCGTCGAGGATCATCGTGCGCGGTTCCTCGGGCAGCCCGATCCGGTTCTTCTGCATGAGGATCAGCTCGCGCGGATGGTCGGCGCACTGCGCGTACCCGGGCGCGAAGCGCCGGTTGAAGCCGACGGCGAGAGACACCCCTCGGGTCTCGGCGAGCGTCACCAGCCGCTCGGAGTCGGCGAGCCGGTACGCCAGTGGCTTGTCGACGTACGTCGGGACGCCCGCCTCCAGCAGCCGGGCGACGATCTCGGGGTGGGCGGCGGTGGGCGCGTGCACGAAGGCCGCGTCGAGGCCCGCGGCGAGCAGCGCGTCGAGGTCCCGGTGACGCTGCGCGGGGGGCAGGCGGAGGGAGTCGGCGACCCGTTCGAGGGTGGCGGGGGTGCGGGTCTGCACGTGGAGCTCGATCCCGGGCAGGGCGCCGAGCACCGGCAGATACGCCTTCTGCGCGATGTCGCCGAGTCCGATGCAGCCGACCTTCACGGGCGCTCCCTCACCTCGTACCGCGTGCCTCCACGGCAGCATACGGCCGCTGCGGCGGCCGCCAGTCGGCGATCCCGTCGAAGCTGCGCAGGAACAGCGCTCCTCCCGCCGCCGACAGTGCCGTCAGGTCCGTGTTCCGCACGGCGACGGCGACGGGCTTCGCGGCCAGGCTGAGCCGCCCCACCCGCACCGTTACGAACTCGCGCTGGAGGCCACCCGCCGCCCCGAGCTGCGGGCCTTCTACGACGCGACGGGCGCCGTGTTCCGCGACCGGATCACGGCGATGGTCACCGCGGCCGGCTCGACCGACCCGGCCCGGCATGCGCTGTCGCTCGTCGCCTGGGGGGAGGGGCTGATGTTCTCCTGCGCGGCGGGGTCCTTCGCCACCCCTGGCCCCGAAGACGTGCGCACGAGCGTGAGGGAACTGCTGCGCGGCATGCTCGGCGGATAACCCGTGGAGGCGGCGGGCGAGTTGGGCCATCATGCGGGCATGACGACGCAGCGCGCGGAACCCGCCCAGAACGCCGACGAACGCACCATGCTCGAGGGCTGGCTGGACTATCACCGGCAGACCCTGGCCTGGAAGTGCGAGGGCCTCACCGACGCCCAGCTCCGCACGGCCGCGGTGCCGCCGTCCGAGCTGTCGCTGATGGGGCTGGTGCGGCACATGGCGGAGGTGGAGCGCGGCTGGTTCCGCAAGGTGCTGGCTGGCGACGAGCCCGGCCCGATCTACTACAGCGAGGACGACCCCGACGGCGAGTTCCACCTCACCGAGGAGGACACCTGGGAGGAGGCGTACGCCACCTGGCAGGCGGAGATCGAGGCCGCCCGGCGGCACGCGGCCGAGTTCGCGCTGGACGATCTCTCGAAGGGCAGGAGCAGGCTCACCGAGGAACCGTTCAGCCTGCGCTGGATCTACACGCACATGATCGAGGAGTACGCCCGCCACAACGGCCACGCCGACCTGCTCCGCGAGCGCGCCGACGGCGCGACCGGAGAGTGACGTCAGCCCCAGCCGGCCGGCTCCCTCTCCGAGGTCACTCGTGCGGGGCAACCTGCGCTTGTCAGCTGTCGCGCGTGTGGCCGCAACCGCCAGAGTTGCGCGCGTGCATCGAACGACGACCACCGCGACGCTCCTGGCCACCGTGGCCCTCACGGCCCTCTCCGGATGCGTGACCGTCCAGCGCCCGACCCTGCCCGGCCCGCCCGCTGCCGTACCGTCCCAGGCGTCCGTGCCCCGACCGGACGTCCGGGCCGGGACCGAGGTCGTGCAGGCACCGGCCCGCGAGGCGCTGGAGATGGTCGAGCCGCCCCGGAAGCCCGCGGCCACCACGCTCAGGCGGCGGGAGCGGTCGGACGCGGCCGCCGTCCCGGCCGAGCAGCCGGCTGCCAACCGCTCCCACCCGCAGCACCGGCGTGCGCACCCCGGACCGGCCCGTCCGACCCCTCGACGGCACGAGCGGCCGCACATCGAGGCGCCGGACGTCGAGGCGGAGGTCCGCCGCGACACCGATGTGTGCGCGCTCGGGAGGAAGTACGGCGGCTGGCGCGGCGACAGCCCGGAAGCGGTGATCTGCGAGCAGGCGTACGGCCGTCAGTAGGCCGTCAGGGCAGGTCCGGGTCCCCTTCCCCCAGCCGCCGCTCCATCCTGCTGATGGCCGCCCGCACCCCGTCCCCGTAACTGTCGTCCCCCAGCGCCCCGGCCGCCCCGCGTGCCCTGCGCACATGCGTGCGGGCGGCCTCCGCACGGCCGAGTTTGACGTAGTCCGCCGCCAGGTTCAGGTGCAGTGAGGGGTACAGGGCGCGGACCGCGAGCGAGCCCTCGTGCTCCTCCGCGGCCGTCAGGGCCCGCAGGTCCCAGGCCAGCTCGTCGAACGGGTCGTCCTGGGTGTCGGCCAGGTAGTGCGCCAGGGTGCAGCGGTGCAGTGGATCGCCGTCCTCGGCGACCTCGGCCCACAGATCGAGAAGCCGTCTGCGGGCCTCCTCCCGGTCGCCGCCGTGATGCAGCATCACCGTCTGTCCGATCCGCGTCAGCAGAGCGTCCTGTGCCGTCTGCCCCTGCCGCTCCGCCACCGCGACCTCCTAGCGTCCCTGGGACGACGCTAGTCGCCCCGGCGGCCGATCCCGCTCAGGCGGCACCGGACCGGCCCGGGGCGGTATACCTACGCCAGGTTCGGGATCGTCCAGTCGATCGGCTCGTGGCCCTGCCGGGCGACCGCCTCGTTGATCTGGGTGAACGGGCGGGAGCCGAAGAACTTCCGCGCCGACAGCGGGGAGGGGTGCGCGCCCTTGACCACGATGTGCCGGGTCTCGTCGATCAGCGGGAGCTTCTTCTGCGCGTAGTTGCCCCACAGGACGAAGACGGCCGGGTCGGGCCGGTCGGCCACCGCGCGGATCACCGCGTCCGTGAACTTCTCCCAGCCCTTGCCCTTGTGCGAGTTCGCCTCCCCGGAGCGGACCGTGAGGACCGCGTTGAGCAGCAGCACACCCTGCCGGGCCCACGGCATCAGATAGCCGTTGTCCGGGACGGGCGTGCCCAGCTCCTCGTGCATCTCCTTGTAGATGTTTCGCAGCGACGGGGGGATCCTGACGCCCGGCCGCACCGAGAAGCACAGGCCGTGCCCCTGACCCTCGCCGTGGTACGGGTCCTGGCCGAGGACCAGGACCTTCACCCGCTCGTACGGCGTCGCGTCGAGCGCCGCGTACACCTCCTCGCGCGGAGGGTAGACGGGACCCTTCGCTCGCTCCTCCTCGACGAACTCGGTCAGCTCCTTGAAGTAGGGCTGCTGCAGTTCGTCACCCAGGACCCCGCGCCAGGACTCGGGCAGCATGGCGATGTCGGTCACGTCAACGTCCTCCGTTGTGCGGTCACTTCCAGACCACAGAACCTACAGCCGGCCACTGACAACGCGCCCCACGGACCGTTGATCGACCCGCTACCAGCTGGTCTTCCGCGACAGCTCCCACATCATCATGATCGTGGACGGGTCGAGGGAACGCTCCGCACCGGAGATGTCCTCGTTTCCGGCGAGGTACTGCTTGCCCTGCCACAGCGGCAGCAGCCTGGCGTCGTCGACGAGGATCTGCTGGGCCTCCTCGAACTCCTTCGCCACGTTGGCGCGGTCGCTCTCCTCCCGGGAGCGGGGCAGCAGCACCTGGGTGATCTTCTTCTCCGGGTACGGCGTGCCCAGGGCGTTCTGCTCTCCGACGAAGGGGGCGATGAAGTTGTCGGCGTCCGGGAAGTCGGGGGCCCAGCCACGGCCGAACACGGGGTACTCGCCGTTCTCGTAACCGAGCACGTAGTCGTTCCAGGGGCGGCTCTTGAGCGTGATCTTGAAGAGGCCCGAGGCCTCCAGCTGGCTCTTGAGCTCCTTGAACTCCAGGGCGGTGTCGGAACCGTAGCGGTCGGTGGTGTACCAGAGGGTGAGCGGGACGGGCGAGGTGATGCCGGCGTCGCTGAGGATCTTGGCGGCCTTGTCGGGGTCGGGGTCGCCGAAGTCGTCGAAGAAGCCGGTGGTGTGGCCGGTCAGGCCCGTCGGGACCATGGAGTACAGCGGGTCGACGGTGTCCTGGTAGACCTTGTGTGCGATCGCGCCCCGGTCGACGAGCTGGGCGACGGCCCGGCGCACGGCGAGCTTGTTCGACCACTGGTCCTTGGGGTTGAACACCAGGTAGTTGATGTTGCTGCCGGCGCCCTCGATGAGCTGCAGGCCATCGTTCTCGGCGCTCTTGGTCTCCAGGTCGACGACGTCGTCGGCGGCGAGGCCCTGGTAGGTGAGGTCGATGTCCCCGCCGCGCAGCGCCTTGACCATCGCGCTGGAGTCCTGGAAGTAGCGGATGGTCACCGCGTCGTTCTTGCGGTCGGCGAGGCCCTTGTAGTTGTCGCTGCGGACGAGTTCGGCCCGCTTGCCCTCCTGGTAGGACTGCAGCCGGTACGGGCCGGAGCCGACGATGCTGCCGTCCTTGCGCAGGGACTTCTCGGCGTAGTCGTCGGGGTCGACGATGGACATGCCGGGGGTGGCGAGCACGAACGGGAAGGTGGCGTCGGGCTTGTTGAGGTTGAAGGTCACCTCCCGGTCGCCGTTCACCTGGATGCTGTCCAGGCTGCCGAGCAGTCCGGCGGGGCCGGTGCGGGCGTTGATCGCCAGGATCCGGTCGATCGAGTACTTCACGGCCCGGGCGTCGAGTGTGTCGCCGTTGGAGAACCTCAGGCCCTCGCGCAGTTCACAGCGGTAGGTGCGGCTGGAGTCGTCGGTGAACTTGCAGCTCTTGGCGGCATCCGGCTCGGGCGCGGTCGAGCCGTTCGGGTAGGACAGGAGCGTCTGGTAGACGTTGCGCATCAGTTCCCAGGAACCGTCCCAGGCCCCGGCGGGGTCCAAGGTGCTGGGAGCGCTGGTCGTGCCGACGACGATCGGCCCGGTCTCTTCGGAGCTCTCGTCGCCCAGAAGACCGCATCCGCTCACCAGGGATATGGACACGATCGCCGCCATGTGATGCAAGGATCGGTTCCGGTTGAACACGCGCACGCTCCTCGATAAGCCATGCCAAGGGTGGGCAGACCATACCTCAGCGCCCGGGGAGCTTGAGCACGGCGGGGAGAGCGTTCTTGATCACGTCCGGGATGACGACGTTGTCATGACCGTGTGTGGCGCGGCTCCCTTGACACGGGCGCCGATTCCGTCAAGGAACCGGCGCCCGAAGCGGTGTCGGTGAGACTCAGCCCACACCGGCGTTGAGGAAGATGCCGCCGTCCACGACGAGCGTCTGACCGGTGATCCAGTCCGACTGCTCCGAGGTCAGGAACGCGGCGGTGCCGCCGATGTCGGAGGGCACGCCGAGCCGGCCCAGCGGGTAGGCGGCCGCCGCCTCCGCCTCCCGGCCCTCGTACAGCGCCTCGGCGAACTTGGTCTTCACCACGGCCGGGGCGATGGCGTTGACCCGCGCCCGGGGCGCGAACTCGTGCGCCAGCTGTTGGGTCAGGTTGATCATCGCGGCCTTGCTGATGCCGTACGCGCCGATGAACGGCGAGGCGGACAGGCCCGCGACGGAGGCGATGTTGACGATCGCGCCGCCGTTGTCCTTCTGCCAGGCGTGCCAGGTCTTCTGGGCGAAGCCGAGGGCGGAGACCACGTTGGTCTCGAAGACCTTGCGCGCCACATCGAGGTCGAGGTCGGCGATCGGCCCGAACACCGGGTTGGTGCCGGCGTTGTTGACGAGGTAGTCGACGCGGCCGAAGGCCTCCATCGCGGCCTCGACGGCGGCCGTCTGGTGGGCGAGGTCGTGCGCCTTGCCGGCCACACCGATGACCCGGTCGGCGCCGAGCCGCTCGACGGCCTCCTTCAGCGCGTCCTCGTTGCGGCCGGTGATGCAGACCCGGTCGCCGCGGGCGACGAGGGCCTCGGCGACGCCGTAGCCGATGCCTCGGCTGGCGCCCGTGACGAGCGCGACCTTGCCGGAGAGTTCCACAGTCATGGTCCCGATCCCTAGTTCAGCGGTCCGCCGGCGACGTACAGCACCTGGCCCGAGACGAATCCGGCGGCCTCGCCCGTGAAGAAGGCGATCGCGTTGGCGATGTCGTCGGGCTCGCCGACGCGTGCCACGGGGATCTGGGCGGCGGCCGCCGCCTTGAACTCCTCGAAGCCCATGCCGACGCGCTCGGCGGTGGCGGCGGTCATGTCGGTGGCGATGAAGCCGGGAGCGACGGCGTTGGCGGTGATGCCGAACTTGCCGAGCTCGATGGCGAGGGTCTTGGTGAAGCCCTGCAGACCGGCCTTGGCGGCGGAGTAGTTGGCCTGCCCCCGGTTGCCGAGCGCGGAGGAGGACGACAGGTTGACGATACGGCCGAAGCCGGCGTCCACCATGTGCTTCTGGACGGCCTTGGTCATCAGGAACGAGCCGCGCAGGTGGACGTTCAGGACCGTGTCCCAGTCGGACGCGCTCATCTTGAACAGCAGGTTGTCGCGGAGCACGCCCGCGTTGTTGACGAGGATCGTCGGAGCGCCGAGTTCCTCGACGACCCGCGCGATCGCCGCCTCGACCTGGGCCTCGTCGGAGACGTCGGCGCCGACCGCGACGGCCTTGCCGCCCGCCGCGGTGATCTTCTCCACGGTGTCCTTGCACGCGGCCTCGTCGAGATCGATCACGGCGACGGCGCGGCCCTCGGCGGCCAGCCGTACGGCGGTTGCGGCTCCGATGCCGCGTGCGGCACCGGTGACGACGGCTACCCGCTGCTCAGTGGTGGACATTGCTGCTTCTCCTCGCCCTTGAGAAAGTACGGCCCATCTGGTGAGCGACCGCTTAGTACCTTCGGCAGAGGGTGACGCTAGAAGCCCTGGCACCCGGTGTCAACGCCCCACGGCGCCGGTGTGATCCATTACCTCACCAGGAGCTCCAGCAACCGTCCGGTCTCGGCCGCCGGATCGGTGGTGAGCCCGGTGTGCACGGGTCCCGGCTGCACGACGGTGGAGCGGGGCGCGACCAGCCAGCGGAACCGCCGGCCCGGGTCGTCGCCGGCGGCCTGGCCCGCCGCGGCGCCGCCGCCGCACACGCGCTCGACGGCCGACAGCGCCGCCCTGATCCCCGTCACGTCCGCGTCCGGGTCGAGGGCGAGCAGCCGTGCCTCGTCGAGGTGGGTGCGGGCACCGACGTAGGCCTGGGCGCGGCAGTAGACCAGCACACCCGCGTTGATGCACTCGCCGCGTTCGACCCGGGGGACGACCCGCAGCAGGGCGTACTCGAAGACGTCCCGGTCACCGCCCTGGCCGGCCCGGGTGATGTGGCGCTCGGTCACATGGCCGGCCATGTGGATGTGGTGCTCGCTCACTTGCCCTCCTGGATGCCGGTGATGCGCTCGGCGATGACGGCCGCTCGGGCGAGCAGGGGCCGCGTGTAGGCCCGTCTGAGGTCGTCGGGGGTGTCGAAGCCCGGTTCGTCAGCGAGCCATGCGTCGGGGATCTCGGCGGTGACCTCGGCGAGCAGGTCGGCGGTGACCAGTGGGGCGAGCCGCGCCGCCGCGGCCGCGACGTCCGGCGCGAAGGCCGCGAGGGCGTGGTCCGAGGCGTCGTAGGGGCGGGCCGCGGAGGTGTCGGCGGTGGGCCAGTTGTGCTGCCAGATCATGGTGGCGCCATGGTCGATCAGCCACAGGTCGCCGTGGCGCACCAAGAGGTTGGGGTTGCGCCAGGAGCGGTCGACGTTGTTGACGAGCGCGTCGAACCAGACGATCCGGCCGGCCTCCTCGGAGGTCACCGGGAAGGCGAGCGGGTCGAAGCCGAGCGCTCCGGCCAGGAAGTCCATGCCGAGGTTGGCGCCGCCGCTGGACCTGAGCAGCTCCTGCACCTGTTGCTCGGGTTCGCCGAGGCCGAGCACGGGGTCGAGTGCCACGGTCACCAGGCGGGGCATCCGGAAGCCGAGCCGGCGGGCGAGCTCGCCGCAGACGACCTCGGCGACGAGTGTCTTGCGGCCCTGTCCGGCGCCGGTGAACTTCAGGACGTAGGTCCCGAAGTCGTCGGCCTCGACGAGTCCCGGCAGCGAGCCGCCCTCACGCAGGGGCGTGATGTAGCGGGTCGCGCTGACCATTTTCAACATTTCTCCGGGTCGCCCATCTCTTCAACCTTGCAATCCACGGCCGACTTTGGAGTGCGGTGGAGCAGTGGGAATCACCCATCAACGAGCCTGGGGAGCATCTGGGGAGTTTCGGTTGGCATGCCGATCTCCCCGCTCCCCAAAGCAGTCCGTCGATGGCGGTGGCGCCCCTTGCTTCCGGCCTCCGGCATGAATTGAGCATAGTAACCGAGGGTGATCGCGGGTGGGGAGTGCCCGAGCCACCGCGCCAAGGTCACGACCGACTCTCCAGCCTCCAGCATGATCGCCGCGTCGGACCGGTCCGCACCGGTCGGCGTCGGAGCGGCCCGCTGGTAGAGGTCCGGGATACCGTCGGCGTCCGCGTCGGTGTTCTCCTCCTCGTACAGGCGCCGGTAGATCCGGTTCAGGCGGCGCAGGATCAGCGCGGCCAGGAGGGCGGAGGCCAGCGAGGCGATGAGTACCGCGGCTTTGAACTGCTCGCCCGACGCGGCTTGCGGGAAGGCGAGTTCACCGACGGGCAGGGCGACCGTGAACCCGATCCCCTCCCCTGCCGCTATCTCGGCACCGACCACTTCGCCAAGCGGGACCCCGAACGCGCCATGCGCCGCGTGATCAGGGAAGCGAACAGCCTCGGAATGACCCTCCGCTTCGAACCCATCGCATCGACCTGACCTGCACAGTCGCTTGCGTCTTTCGTGTCGGGGCCACTCACACGAGTACGGGGACAGCGACCGATCCCACGATCACGGCCCTGGCCGCATGCTCGGACGATGGCCGACATGGTCACGCTCGATCGGCGCGACGCAGAGCGCCGGGCCTCGGCGTTCGGATCGTTCATGAGCTGCGGCAACACCGGTTGCCGGTGCTCAGTTGCGGTACGCGGCCGTCGCGATCTCGAGGAAGGATCGGATCAACGGATTGGTGTCACGTTCGTTCCACACCGCCACCACCCGGCTCGGCGCCATGTCGATCAGCGGTACCACGGCCAACTCCGCAGGCAGGCGGTGTCCGAGCGGGGCGAGGCCGACCGTGCCGTTCCACAGCACAGCGTGCAGGCATTCCTGGACGGCGCGAACCACGGGGCCCTCGCGCGGCCTGCCGCCGTTCCAGTACGACTGCCAGTCAGGGTCGGTTCCCTGCGGGAACTGAAACCAGCGGCGGTCGCTCAGGTCGACCAGCCGCAGCCGGTCGCAGCGAGCCAACGGATCATCGACGCGCAGGACCACGCCGACCTGATCGGTCCGCAGCGCCCGCACCGTCAGGGCGGTCTCGTCGAACGGCGCTCGAGTCAAGGCGACGTCGACCAGTCCGGCGCGCAGCCCGCACGTCGGGTCGGTCAGATCGGTGTCGCGGATGCGGATCTCGATGCCGGGGTGGCGCCGACGGTAGGCGGCGGCCAGCCTGGTCATTCCTGGGTCGGTGCCATCACCCAGGATGCCGACGGTGATGGTCGTGATGGCGGCCGCCGCGCTCACGCGTTCACCGACGCGGTCGGCATGTTCGAGCAGGGCTCGCGCCTCGTCGAGCAGCACCGTGCCCGCCGGGGTGAGCATGACGCCAGCAGGCGAGCGGGCGAACAGCAGGGCCCCGACATCAGCCTCCAGCTGCTTGATCGCCCGGCTCAGGGGCGGCTGACTCATGTGCAGTCGGGTGGCGGCCCGGCCAAAGTGGAGTTCCTCGGCGACCGCCACGAAGTAGCGCAAGGTACGAAGCTCCACGCTGCAACGATACCCACCAGGTATCGGCGCCGCGGGACAGGTCTTGGACACTGGCAAGGCCCCGGTGGTGCACTCGTGAGCATGACCGAAGAAGCCGAGACCAGGGAGCCGCAGGCCGCCGACCCCGCCGTATCGGTGGTGGGTCCCAGCGACGGCGAGACGATCGTTCTGGGCACCACACGGATGCGCGTTCTGGAGGACGGCAGCCACACTGGGCACCGCCTGGCAATCGCCGAGTCCGTCCTGGCCCCGCACACCCAGGGACCGCCCCAGCACCGCCACGCCCGCCACGACGAAGGCTTCTACATCCTCTCCGGCACCGTGCGGTTCACCGTCGGCGACGAGGACTACGACGCCACCGCGGGCACGCTCGTGATGGTTCCGCCCGGTGCCCCGCACACCTTCGCCAACCTGAGCGACCAACCTGCCGTCATGCTCAGCACCTTCACCCCTGACCTGTATGTGCAGTACTTCCGAGACCTCCAGGACGTGCTCGCCGACGGTGGGCGGCTGACGCCACAGGCCAACATTGACACGATGAACCGCTACGCGACCGAGCCGGCCACCGAACGTGCCTGAATCCGCCGGGCCGCAGGGCCCGGCGGATTCCTTTCCGACCGGCGGGGCCGTGGCGCTTCCGCCTTTCGGTGTCCGGCCCCTCGGACGACGGACCGGGCCTTCTCCAGGACTCTTTTGGCAATCCACGCAATCGACGGGGCTCCGGGAGCCGGTGGCCCGTGGACGGGAACTATGAACATCGCTTATTGGATCATCGCGACGCTGCTCGCCCTCTTCTACTTCTACTCGGGCGCGATAAAGGTGATCCGCAGTCGCGATCAACTCCGACCGATGATGGCCTGGGTCGACCGTATGCCGTTACCCATCGTAAGAGTGCTGGGGACGGTCGAAGTGCTCGGCGCCACCGGACTGATCCTGCCGCCGCTGACCGGCATCGCTCCCTCGCTGGCGTCAGCCGCGGCCATCGGCTTCGTTCTCCTGCAAATCGGTGCGGTCGCCGTCCACCTGGCCGGCGAAGACCGCCGGATCGCACTCAACCTCGGACTCATCGCCGCCGCAGCCGTGACCATCTGGCTGTGACCCAGCGCAGCCACCCCGATGCGGCTTCACGACACGAGCGTCGACGACCTGGAGGGCGCAGCCGCCTCACTGAGCTGACTACCGGGCACCGTTCATACCGCTTGAAGACGGACCCCCACAAGATCACGGTCTACGGCTGGAACACCGATCCGGTCAAGGGGAGGAGACATCCGGTCTGGCCACTGCCCGTGGAGGCCAGCATGTGAGTTTCGTGTGAGTTGAAGGGGCCGTCGAGTGCTGCCTGCGGGTCTTCCCAGGTCGGTGGCCCAACGCTCCCACATGGCGTTCATGTTCCTTCAAATCTGGCTCACGTCGGCGGCGGACAGTGAGTGATGCACGCGACGGTCGTGTGCATCACCACCGGTCTGGAGTCTCGATGATCGAAGTACATGGCCTCTCGAAACGCTATGGCGAGATCCTGGCCGTGGACGACCTGACATTCGCTGTCCAGCCAGGGGAAGTGACCGGGTTCCTGGGACCCAATGGAGCCGGCAAGTCGACCACGTTGCGCATGATCCTGGGCCTGGACGCCGCCAGTTCCGGGACTGCGACGGTGGGCGGGCGGCCGTACGCCGCGCAGCCCGCGCCACTGAAGGCGGTGGGGGCACTCCTGGATCCGGGTGCGGTGCTGCCCAGCCGCACCGCCTACCACCATTTGCTGGCTTTGGCGGCCGGCAACGGGATCCCGCGCCGCCGGGTGGACGAGGTGCTGGCGGAAGTCGGCTTGGAGAAGGTGAGCCGCCGGCGTGCGGGGACGTTCTCCCTGGGAATGCGTCAGCGCCTGGGAATCGCTGCGGCGCTGTTGGGGGATCCTCCGGTGCTGGTCTTCGACGAGCCACTCAACGGACTGGATCCGGAAGGCATCGTGTGGATCCGTTCGCTGATGCGGAGGATGGCGGCCGAAGGACGCGCGGTGTTGATGTCCAGCCATCTGATGAGCGAGATGGAACTGACCGCCGGCCACCTCATCGTGATCGGCCGTGGAAGGCTGATCGCCGACACCACGATGAAGGACTTCATCGAGGCACATTCCGAGCGCGAGGTCTTCGTCCGTACCCCGCAGGCCGAGGCGCTGCGCAGCATGCTCAGCG
The DNA here is from genome assembly GCF_044465285.1 of Streptomyces sp. NPDC049687. NCBI lineage: Bacteria > Bacillati > Actinomycetota > Actinomycetes > Kitasatosporales > Streptomycetaceae > Streptomyces > Streptomyces sp. NPDC049687. The sequence continues at coordinate 59,229 of NZ_JBITLN010000011.1, read as the reverse complement.
CAGCCGTTCAGGTACGGAGCGAAAGCAATGACACCTTGGTGGTGACCGGTTTGGAGGCCGCCGAGATTGGCGCGCTGGCGTCGGCCGGTGGAGTGGAACTCCACGAGCTTGCTCCGCGCCAGGTGTCGCTGGAAAAGGCGTTTATGGTCCTGACCCGGGATGCCGTGGAGTATCAGTCGGACGAGGAGTCGAGCCGATGACACACCCCACCGCGCAAATCCCTGACAGGGCGCCGAAAGCACGCGGGCGTTCGCTCGTGCTGCGTCTTGGGCCACCATCGCGCCGCGCGCGGGGTGGAAGGGTGTCCCTCCGGCACTGCCTGCACGCCGAGTGGATCAAGATTCGTACGATGCGGTCGACGTTGTACGTGATCCTGGGCACCCTGGCGTTCTGCAGCGGACTCGCCGCGCTGAACAGTTCGTCCGCGGGCAGTGAGTTCGCGGACCTGAGCCCCGCGGACCAAGCCTCGTTCGACCCGCTGGCCACCAGTCTGCGTGGCTACCTGCTCGCGCAGATCGCGCTCGGCCTGCTGGGCGGCCTGGTCATCACCTCGGAGTACGGTGCGCGAACGATCGTGCCCACCCTGATTGCCGTTCCGCACCGGGCGCGGGTCCTGGCATCCAAGGCTGTGGTCCTGGTGGGGGTGGCGCTCCCGGTTGGGAGCGTCCTGTCGTTGGCCGGATTCCTCGTCGGTCAGGAGTTGCTGTCTGGGGCGGGCGCTCCGCACCTTGCGCTCTCCGACGGCGTGGCGCTGCGCGGCGTCGTGGGCGGTGGGCTCTATCTGGCACTGGCCGGGCTCTTCGGACTGGCTCTGGGCACGGTGATCCGCTCCACCACGGCGACGGTGACCACACTGTTCGGAGTGATGCTGATCGTCCAGGCCTTCGCCCCGGCCCTGCCCGGAGGACTTGGCGACTGGGTGGCGAAGTACTGGCCGCCGATCGCCGGCGGGCAGATCATCACCAGCTATCAGGACCCCGCGTTGCTGAGTCCCTGGGCAGGCGTGGGCGTCATGGCCGGATGCGTGGCGGCTTTGCTGACGGCGGCGTTCGTCGTCTTCCGCAAGCGTGACGCCTAGCAGGGCGGGACAGTGAAGACAGAGGATCACAGCTCGGGAACGGGTGCCATGACGACGACGCAACGACTGCTGCTGGTGGAGGACGAGCCCACGCTGCGTGAGCTGCTGTCCGCCAGCCTGCGGCTGGCCGGCTTTGAAGTGATTCCGGCAGAGACCGGCGGCCAGGCCTTGGAAGTGGTCCGCGACAAGTGCCCCGATCTGATTGTCCTGGACGTGATGCTGCCCGACTTCGACGGCTTCGAGGTCGCACGCCGCCTGCGCGAGAGCCCCTCCGGTCACGGAGGCGGACACCCGCCGATTCTCTTCCTCACTGCCCGGGACGCTGCCGAGGACCGCATCAGCGGCCTGCGGGCCGGCGGGGACGACTACGTCACGAAGCCCTTCAACCTCGAGGAACTCATCCTGCGCATCCAGGCCGTACTGCGCCGCACCAGCGGCCGCCGGCCCGACGGGCTCCTGGCCGTGGACGACCTGGAACTGGATCCCGACAGTCATCAGGTGACCCGGGGCGGCGAGCCGGTACAGCTGTCTCCGACCGAGTTCAGCGTGCTGCGGGTGCTGATGGAAAACGCCGGACAGGTCCTGTCCAGGGATCAGCTCCTGGACCGGGTCTGGCACTACGACTTCGACGGTGACGACTCCATCGTTGCCTCCTACATCAGCTACCTGCGCCGCAAAATCGACACCGGAGAACCGAAGCTGATCCACACGGTGCGTGGGACGGGCTACGTTCTGCGCAGGCCCCGCGGATGAGTGCCGCTGCCACCCGCCGGCCAATCAGCCGTCTGTCGCTGCGCGGAAGGGTCGTGGCCCTCACGTTGCTGCTGGTCGTCATCGCCCTGCTGGCCAGCAACGCTCTCCTCGTCACCCTGCTGCAACGACAGCTGGTGCAGCAGCTGGACGACCGGCTGCGCACCGCTGCCACGACGGCGGCACAGCTGTCGAGCACGGAAGACACGCCCGGCCAAACGGCACCGGAAATGCGCGGCGCGGTGGAGCGCGACCTGACCGGCGACGTCTACGTCGCCTACCTGGATGCCGACGGGCATCTGCGGCATACGCTGCGTCCTGCCGCCCATGGCGCCCCACGGCTTCCGGCCCTCGACACCGCAGCGGTCGCATCCCGCGACCAGCGCTCCTTCCAGGTCCCGGGCAGTGGTGACGGCGACGGGTGGCGTGTCATCGCCGCACCGTTGGCCCCCGTCCACCACACCGAGGTGGACGAGAGCGGCAGCGTCGTCGTGGCCGGTTCTCTGGATCCGGTCCTTACGACGATCCGGCATCTGGGCGTGTGGATGCTGGTGATCGACTCCCTGGTGCTCGTCTGCCTGGGCGTCATCGCCTGGTTCGCCGTACGGGCGGGCCTGCGGCCGCTGCGGCGCATCGAGACCACGGCAGCGGCCATCGCGGGCGGGGACCTGTCCAGCCGTGTCCCACAGACGGCCCCTACCCGCACCGAACTTGGCCGGCTGTCCGCCACGCTCAACGGCATGCTGGACCGCATCGAAGCCGGCGACGCCGCCCGCGCGGCCACCAACAAGCGCATGCGCACCTTCATCGCGGACGCCAGCCACGAACTGCGCACCCCGCTGTTCGGGATCAAGGGGTACACGGAGCTGCACCGGATGGGCGGTCTGCCCCAGCGCGCCGACGTCGACTCCGCCATGAGCCGCATCGAACGCGAGGCGGCCCGCCTCGTCCACATAGTCGAGGACCTGCTGCTGCTCGCCCGGCTCGACGAAGACGCCGGCGCTGAGGCGCAGCTGTCTCTGCTCCTCACCCCCATGGACCTGCGCACCCTGGCCGCCGACGCCCTGCACGACCTACGGGCCATGGCCCCCGAACGTCCCGTCACCCTGACCGGCCCGGGCGGCGACGGTCCGCCCGGCGGCGCCCCCGTACTGGGCGATGAGTCACGACTGCGACAGGTCACCTCCAACCTCGTCGGCAACGCCATCGCCCACACCCCGCCCGGCACGCCGGTACGCATCGGCGTCGGCACGCTGGAGGACCAGGCGGTCCTCGAACTGAGCGACCAGGGGCCAGGAATGACGCCTGAACAGGTCGCCCACGTCTTCGACCGCTTCTACCGTGCCGACACCGCCCGCGGCCGCACACAGAGCGGCGGAGCCGGCCTCGGCCTCTCCATCGTCCGCTCCCTGGTGACCGCTCACCACGGCCGCGTTGAGGTCCGCTCCCGGCCAGGGGAAGGCGCCACGTTCCGCGTCCTGCTGCCGTTGCATCCCGACAGCTCCGTCAGCAACTCCTGAGGACCACCCGGTAAACCCTCGGCCGGCTGCCGCAGACAGCCGACCGTAGCCGACGCGTACCCGATTCCCAGAACAACCGATGACGTGCCCCTGCCGCGGTGGGTCGCCGTTCCGTTTGCACGTCAACCTGCCGTTCACAGCAGGGGACCACCCGCGGGAGATGAAGCGCCCGCCGAACCCTACTTGTTTTTGAGTACACGGGATTGTCGATACGGCCGACGACATGAAGAGGCCGACCCGCGAGGGTAAAGACGTTCCCGACATCCAGATATGGAGATGTCCTTTCATGGCGACTTTCTTGCATCGGGTGGGCCGCTGGGCCTTCCGAAGGCGCCGCACAGTGGTGCTGACCTGGGTGGCAGTGCTGGCCGCCGTGTTCCTCGGGGCGTCCAGCGCATCCGAGGCACCGGACGACTCGTCTTCCATGCCCGGCATCGAATCCCAGCAGGCATTCGGCCTGATCAATAAGCGATTCCCGGGCGCCGAGGCGGACGGTGCACAGGCCCGCATCGTGTTCGTCGAAACACGGTCAGCATGTCACCGCCCCCAACCGCTCGGCGATCATGAGCACCATGCCCATCTTTTTGGTGGGCATCGTCTTCGGTCTGGCCATGGACTATCAGGTCTTCCTGGTTTCCCGGATCCGCGAGGCGCACATCCACGGAGAGCAGCCCGGCCAGGCCGTCGTGACCGGTTTCCGCCACAGCGCCCAGGTTGTGGGGGCAGCAGCGCTGATCTTGATGGCGGTGTTCGGTGGGTTCATGACGGGCGGCGAATCCATGGTCAAGATGGTCGGTTTCGGATTGGCCAGTGCGGTCTTCTTCGACGCCTTCGTCGTCCGTATGGCATTCGTGCCCGCGGTCCTGGCCCTCCTCGGCAAGCGCGCATGGTGGCTGCCGACATGGCTGGACCGGTTGCTGCCCCGCGTCGACGTTGAGGGTGAAACCCTCACCGAGCAAACCCCCGCACCGCGTGATCCGTCGGACGACGTTGATCGACAGACCTCAGTGGCGGTCGTCTGACGGACGCGCCGACCGGGCCGCTCGTGCACAGTCCATGAGCGGCCCCGGACCGACCGCAATCTCTGTCTACTCCTTTATCCTCCGGTCACGGCACCGCTCGGAGAAACCATGGTCACCCGCCTGCGACGTCTCGCCGACCGGTACACCCGTCCGGTCGAAGCGGCCTTTCTCCTGTTGATCTTCGCAGCCACCAGCAACCAGTACCGGCGGACCACTGCCGATACGATTTTGTGGCCGGGCTTCGCCCTTGCGGCCGTCACCTGCACAAGCTTGCTGGCACGCAGTCGCCGCCCCAGCACCGTCGTCGTCCTCACCACCCTCGGCACCGCCGTCGCGGGCGCCCAGGGCAGCACAACGCGACACAAACATGAAAGGCGCTGAAACGAGCATCGCCGCAGGTCAGAGACATCGGTGGCCGCATAGGCACAGGTCAGCGCCACGAGGTGGACGACTTCATGACGTAGGTCCCGAAGTCGTCGGCCTCGACGAGTCCCGGCAGCGAGCCGCCCTCACGCAAGGGTGTGATGTGGCGGGTGGCGGTGACTTCCTTGAGCAACGCCCCAGGTTACTGGGGTGGGGCGGGCCCTCGGTCGACAGCTCGGCGACAGCTCTGGCTTACGTGGGCCTGATCTCGAACCGGTCAATATCTCGACACTGTCCGGACTTGGCGGGGGCGCTGAACAAGCGGCGTCCACCGCCCGTACCTTTCGGCAGATCCACGCACCCCCTTGGAAGGGAAATCCCAGCATGACCAGCGCATCGATCAACTCCGCTTCGGGACCCGCCCGCCGTACCGTCGTGGCGGCCGTCGGAGCCGCGGGGCTTTCTGTCGCGCTGACCGCGTGCGGAGGGTCCGACGACGACACGTCGAGCTCGTCGGCGTCGTCCGGCGGCACGGGCTCGACCGGTTCGAGCGGCACCGGGTCCGCGAGCACGGGCGGCGGGGACGGCGCGGCCGGTTCCGCGCTCACCACGACGTCCGAGATCCCCGAGGGCGGCGGCAAGGTCTTCGACGCCGAGAAGGTGGTCGTCGTGCAGCCGACGGCGGGCACGTACAAGGCGTTCTCGGCGGTGTGCACGCACGCGGGCTGCGGGGTGAAGAGCATCGCCGACGGCGTGATCAACTGCCCCTGCCACAACAGCAACTTCTCGATCGAGGACGGCAGCGTCAAGAGCGGCCCCGCGACGAAGCCGCTGCCCGAGGTGAAGATCGCCGTCAGCGGCGACTCGATCACGCTGGCCTGAGCTCCCGCCGTCGGAAAGCCGCCAGCACCTCGTCCGTGGTCGCGACCGTGGCGACCAATGCGAGGGTGTGGCGGATCATCGCGGCGGTGTAGTCGGCAGGCACCCCCGCGATGGCGTCCGACGGCACGACCGCCGTGTAGCCCCGGTTGACGGCGTCGAAGACGGTGTTCGGGATCGCGACGTTGGCCGAGACACCGGTCACGACCAGGGTGCGGCAGCCCAGGTTGCGCAGCAGGGCGTCGACGTCGGTGCCCTCGATGGGTGACAGCCCGTGCAGCCGCCGTACGACGAGGTCCTGTTCGGCGACGTCGATCGGGGGCGCGAGGCGGGTCGCGGCGGTGCGGGTGAGCTGCTGGACGGGCAGGCGCTCGGCGGCGCGGAAGAGGCGGGCGTTGCGATTGGCGCCCCGGCCGTCGGGGCGGCGCTCGGCGACAGCGTGGACGATCTGGACGCCGCTCGCCCGGGCGGCGTCCACCAGCCGGGCGATGTTGGCGAGGGCGCCCGACTCCCTTGCCTCCTTGGCCAGTTGGGGCAGGGCGGCACCGGGTCCGACAACGCCCTGCTGGCATTCCACCGTGATCAGGGCGGTGGTGGCGGGGTCGAGGAGTTCACTGAGTTCTAAGGACGACGGCACGGCTCCCCCTGGTGGCCATTGCGCGAAAAAGGAAGAAGACCCATGCTTTCCTGACGGGACGTCAGAAAACCAGTGCAGAAGCGGTACAAGAAAAGAATGAGGGGGCCGGATGACCATCACTCAGCGCCGGGGCCGGAAGATCATGATGACGCCGGGTGAGCTGGACGCTTTCCTCACCACCCAGCGCACCTGCCGGGTGGCCACCGTGTCCGCCGAGGGGGCCCCGCACGTGAGCGCCCTGTGGTTCCTGTGGGACGGCAGCGCGCTGTGGCTGTACTCGGTCGTGCGCAGCAAGCGCTGGACGCAGTTGCGCCGCGATCCTCGGGTCGCGATCGTGGTCGACACGGGCGAGGAGTACGACTCACTGCGCGGCGTCGAGCTGTCCGGCACCGTGGAGTTCGTGGGCGAGATCCCGCGCACCGGGGAGCTGTGCGCCGAACTGGACGCCGTGGAGACGCTGTTCGCCCGCAAGAACTTCGGCCTGGACGCGATGCCGCACGACGGGCGGCACGCGTGGGCGCGCCTGAGGCCGGACAAGATCGTCTCGTGGGACTTCCGCAAGCTGGGCGACCAGTGAGCGGCCGGTAGGTCAACTCATCGCCGCTCCAGCCGACTTGAGTGCCTCGACCGCCGCCCGGATCGACGGACGGCGGTCGGCGTCCGCCCGCCAGACGACGTACACATGCCGACGCACCCGCTGCTTGAGCGGAACCGTGACGACCCCCTCCGGCACCGGATTACGGCCGAGCCGCGGCGCGATGCAGACTCCCAACCCGGCGGCGACCAGGTTCAGTTGGGTATGAGTTTCGGCGGCCCGGTGGCCGACGATCGGCTCGACGCCCCGCGAGCGCAGCGTGAACATCAGCCACTCGTGGCAGAACTCGCCCTCGCCCCAGGTGATCCACTCGTCCTCGGCGAACTCGCCGAGGTCCACCTCGTCCCGGCCCGCGAGCGGATGCCCGGCCGGCATGGCGACATCGGCGGGGTCGTCCAGGATGGGTGCCTTGACCAGGCCGTCCGGCACCGGCATCGGTTTGTTGTACCAGTCCAGGACGACGGCGAGGTCCAGATCACCGCGGACGACTCCCGCCACGCCGTTCTCCGGCTCCAGCTCGCAGGAGCGAAGCCGCAGCCCGGGGTGCGCCTTGCGCAGTTCGGCGAGCGCGGCGGGGAACAGCCCGCGCGCGGCGGTCGGGAACGCGGAGAGCCGCAGCTCCCCCACCACCTGCCCTCGTTGGGCCTCCAAATCGGACTGTGCCAGCTCGACCTGGGACAGGATCCGGGACGCGTGGTCGGCGAGCAGCCGCCCCGCGTCCGTCAGCCGCACCCCCCGCCCGTGCTTGGCGAGGAGCCGCTGTCCGACCTCCCGCTCCAGCTTGGCGAGCTGCTGCGAGACGGCCGAGGTCGTGATGTGCAGCCCTTGGGCCGCCCCACTGACCGAGCCGTGCCGGGCGAGGGCGTCGAGGGTGCGCAGGCGCTCGAGGTTCAACATATAAGCAATGCTACGAGATACCGCGTGCGAATTCTCGCTTGTGCTACGAGGTCAGGTCCCGCATCGTTACGGCCATGACCACCGCCACCGACACCACGACCCGCGTCCCGGCTCCCGTCACCTCCCGCACCCGCCGCACCCTCGACTGGCGTCTGCGCTTCGGCGCGCTCTCGCTGATCTGGGGCTTCAGCTTCCTGCTCATCAAGGTGGGCACCCATGGCTACGCCCCCTTCCAGGTCACCCTGGGCCGGCTGGTGTTCGGTACGGCGGTGCTGGCGGCAGCCATGGCGGTGAAGCGGGAGCGACTGCCGCACGGGGCGCGCACCTGGGCCCACCTCACGGTTGCCGCGTTCCTCCTCAACGCCCTGCCGTTCTCGTTGTTCGCCTACTCCGAGCTGACCATCCCGTCCACGCTGGCCGGCATCTGCAACGCGACCTCGCCGCTGTGGGGCATGGCCCTCTCCCTGGTCGCCCTCTCCGAGGACCGCCCCACCCGGCTCCGGGTCGCGGGCCTGGGCCTGGGCTTCCTCGGCGTCCTGACGGTCCTGGGCGCCTGGCAGGGCTTCGACGGCCTGGACGCCCGGGGCACGACGATGGCCCTGCTGGCCTCACTGAGCTACCCGATCGGCTGGATCTACGTCCGCCGCACGCTGGCCGGGACCGGGAGCTCGGCGCTGTCCATGACGGGTGCGCAACTCCTCCTGGCGAGCATCCAGCTGGCCGTGGTCACCCCGCTGTTCACAAGCCTTCCGACCCACCTCCCGCTGATCCCCCTGCTCGCGATCGCCACCCTGGGCGCCCTCGGCACGGGCCTGGCCCTCCTGATCCAGTACGGCCTGGTCGCCGAGGTCGGCCCGACGACGGCGCAGATGGTCACGTACTTCATTCCGGTCATCGCGACAGGAGCGGGGGTCGCGGTGCTGGGCGAGTCGCTTCGGTGGAGCACACCGGTGGGAGCGGTGATCGTTCTGGCCGGGGCGGCGCTCACTCAGGTCAGGGGGACGCCCAAGGAGTAGGCAAGGGCGCGGCCGCCGGTTCGTCGTGGCTGGTCGCACGGCTCCCCGCGCCCGACGGGTGGGGCACCTCGCCCGGCACTCAGACGTAACTCCGTGCCGGCGCCGGGCCCACCGCCGCCGCCACCGCGTCCGCCAGCGGCCCGACCTCCTGCGCCGCGAGCGTCGAAACGGTGATCCGGATCGCCGGAGGAGACGCCATCCTGAAGCGTGCCCCCGGCGCCACCGCCCACCCGGCGTGCAGCAGGCGGGCAACCGCCCCCGTCTCGTCCGGCACCGGAACCCACACGTTCATCCCGCTCATCCCTCGCGCCGCGACCCCCCGCCCGGCCAGCGCCCCGATCAACGCCTCCCGCCGCTCCCGATAGGCCGCGGCCACCGCTGGGCCGTCCACCGCGCCGTCGGTCCACAACCGCACCACCGCCCGCTGCACCAGCAGACTCACCCACCCGGGGCCCAGCCGCTGCCGTCCACGGACCCGGTCCACGGTCACCTCGTCCCCGGTCAGCAGGGCCAGCCGCAGATCGGGCCCGTACGCCTTGGCGACCGAGCGGACGAAGGCCCAGTGGCGGGTGACGCCCGCCAGGGGGTGCAGGGGGAGGTCGACGATGCCGTGGCCGTGGTCGTCCTCGATCAGCAAGGTCCCGGGGTGGTCGGCGAGGACGTCCCGCAGCGCCCGCGCGCGTGAGGCGCTCACCGACGCGCCCGTGGGGTTCTGCGCCCGGTCGGTGACGAGCAGGGCCCGCGCCCCCGCCTCCAGCGCCGCACGCAGATCCCCGGGCTTCGGCCCCTCGTCGTCGACGCCGACCGGGACCGTGCGCAGTCCGAGCGCGGGGACGAGGTCGAGCGTCCGCCCCCATCCGGGGTCCTCCACCGCCACGCCGTCGCCCGGTCTGAGGTGGGCCGCGAGGACGCGTTCGACGGCGTCCAGGGAGCCGGAGGCCACGGTGAGCGGTCCGGCGGGCACACCGTCGGCGTCGAGCGCGGCCCTGGAGAGCCGGGCCAGCTCGGCGTCCACGGGGTCGGCACCGTAAAGGACGGGCGCCCGGTCGCCCTCCGCCGCGGCCGCGGCGAACGCACCGGCGAGCGGGGGCAGCAGGGCCGGGTCGGGATTGCCGTCCGCCAGGTCGCGGACCCCCGCCGGAACGTCGACGCGCACCTTCTCCCTGCCGGTCGTGGCCGGTTTGGGCCGCACCCGGCTGCCCCGGCGCCCGTGCGTCTCGATGACCCCGCGCTCGCGCAGGGTGCGGTAGGCGGCCGCGACGGTGTTCGGGTTCACCCCGAGGCTGATCGCCAGCTCCCGCATGGGTGGGAGCAGTTGGCCCGGTTCCAGTGCGCCTTCACCCACCGCGCGCTCGATGCTCGCGGAAATGTCTGCTGCGCGGCGACCTTCGATCCGATACTCTCCTAGCACAAAGCCAAGTATGCACTAGTACAATGGAGAACGCCATGCAGGGGACCCACCAACCGACGACGCGACCCGCCGCGTACCCCGCGACCGACCGCACGGTCCCCACCCGTGCCGCACACAAGGCCTCCTACGACAGGGAACCGGTGCACGCGATACTCGACGAGGGATACGTCTGCCATCTCGGCTTCGTCCGTGACGGCGCCCCGGTCGTGCTGCCGACGTTGTACGCCCGGGTCGGCGAGACCCTGTACGTGCACGGTTCGACGGGCTCGCGCCCACTGCGCATGGCGGGGCAGGCAGACCCTGGGCTGCCGGTGTGCCTGACGGTGACCCACGTCGACGGTCTGGTGCTGGCCCGCTCGGCCTTCCACCACTCGATCAACTACCGCTCGGTCGTGGTGCACGGCCTCGCGTACGACGTCACGGACCCGGAGGAGAAGCTCGCCGCGCTCGACGCCCTGGTCGACCACGTCGTCCCCGGCCGCGCGGCCGACTCCCGCCCCGCCAACAAGAAGGAACTGGCGGCGACCGCGGTGATCCGCCTCGACCTGAACGAGGTGTCCGCCAAGACCCGCACCGGTGGCGTGAACGACGAGCCCGAGGACCTGGCGCTCCCCCACTGGGCCGGTGTGATCCCCCTGCGCAAGGGCTACGGCACCCCGCTCCCGGAGACCGACCTCGCCCCGGGCACCGAGCTCCCGGACTACCTGGCGGTGCTGTGATGCCGGCCCGCCCCGCCCCGGTGTGGCCGTCCCCTGGGGCATCCGCCCGGAGGTGACGGACGTACGCGGGGGTGGTCTATGCGGCGGCTTCGTGAGCCGACGGTTCCCTGTCCGGGCCGCCGCCGGCCACCGGGTCCGCAGAGACCTTTGCGGGCGTGGAGGACTGCGCGACGAACGCGCCGAGGAGAACGACGGCACCGCCGACGATCTGCGGCAGCGAGAGGTGCTCGCCCAGCAGGACCCAGGCCAGGACGGTGGCGACGACCGCCTCCAGGCAGGCCACCACGCCGGCGACCTGCGGGGAGAGCCGACGCACCGAGACCACGCCGGTGACATACGCGACGACCGTGGCGATCAACACGATCCAGGCGAGCAGCAGCCAGGCCGGGACCTCGGTGCCGTTCATGCCGGCGGCGTGCCGGAGCACGGACCAGTCCAGGCCCCACGGGCGGGCCACGACGGTCAGCACCAGGGCGCCGACGAGCAGGCCGTGGGCGATCACGCCGAGCGGGTCGGGGGCGTCGTCGCCGGAGTCGCCGCCCTGGTCGGACAGGACGAAGTAGCCGACCTGGCAGCAGGCGGCGGCCAGCGCCAGGGCCACGCCGAGGGGGTCGAAGGCCAGCCCCGACCAGACCTCGACGACACAGGCGAGCCCGCCCACCGCGAGCACCACGCCGACCCCGGCGGCGCGGGTCACCGGCCGCCGCTGCACGAACCGCACCCAGCCCAGCACCAGGGCGGGCGCGAGGTACTCCAGGAGCAGCGCGACGGCCACCGGCATACGCGAGATCGAGGCGAAGTAGAAGGCCTGCACTCCGGCCACGCCGAGCAGACCGAACCCGGCGAGCAGCGCGGGGCGGCGGCGCAGCAGCGCGCGGTGGCGGACGGCGAGCGGCAGCATCACCAGGGCCGCGCCCGTCACCCTCAGCCACACCACGTGCAGCGGGTCGAGCCCCGCCTCGATCAGCGGCTTGGCCGCGACTCCCGAGCCGCCGAAGGCGATCGCCGACCCGACCGCCAGAGAGAGCCCGATGCCCTTTCCGCGGTCGCCCTGACTGCTCACAGACGTACGCACCGGCACATGATGACAGGGGAGGACATGACCGTCACCCCCATTGACACCTGTCTCGGAGCGTGGACGGCGAGTGGCCGAAGGAGAGCCGGTCCATCCGGTCAGTACGCGGTCCCGCCGCCCCCGCTGTACTCCTCCAGGCCGTCCTCGAGCCGCGCGCGCAGCTCGTACACGTCGACGCCGGCGCGAGCGAGGACCTCCACGGCCCGCGCCTCGGGGTCCGCGACGATCGCGGCGAGCAGGTCGGTCCCACGTTGCGGCGCGCGGCCCCTGCGGGCGGCCCGGGCGCAGGCCTGCTCCAGCGCGGCCGCGGCGAGCGGTGAGAACCCCTCCACCACCGTCACCACGGGCAGCGCCCCGGACTCCTCGACACCGCTCTGCCAGCGCAGGCCGTAGCCGATGCTGCGCTGGACGAGATAGCCCAGCAGGCGGGCGAGCTGGGGTCCGCCGTCGAAGGCGGCGCGGACCCGGGGGTCGTGCTCCAGAAGGGAGTGCAGCAGGTGGGCGGTGTCGATCTGGCGGTCCCCGTCGCGCACCGCCCGCCGACGGGCAGCGGCGAGCGCAGCCGCGGACTCGGCGTCGAGTCCGGGGTCGTCGTTCGCCCCGTGCGCCGCCTGGTCTCGCGTCGACTGCCGGGGAATACGGGGTTGCACATCCCCCACCCCATCAGTCCCGGCCGGACGGGTCATCGCCGGAGCGAAGCATTTTCGCGTCCCACGGGGAGCGGACACCGGCGGACGGAATCTCCTCCTTACGGATGAGATCAGGCCATCCCCTCCCCCAGGGGTGCGCGCCGACTCGCTCACGAAGGACTCCTCCGCACTCCCTGACGGTTCATCAGTATTGAATGTTGGAGGCCCTGGGGCTACGTTCCGCGACACCGCAGCCCGAGTTTGCCGGACACGAAGAGGTGGTCGCATGGCCGAAGTCAGCGCGGAGGCACGCATCCAGGCACCGGCCGAGAAGGTGTGGGCCCAGCTCACCGACTGGCCGGCCTACGGGGAGTGGAACGCCACCCACACCAACTTCCCCCAGGGCGGCCCCGAGACCCTCGAAGTGGGCACGACCTTCCAGGAGAACATGAAGCTGATGGGATTCCCGGCCGAGGTCGAGTGGACGGTCGCGGAGCTGGAGCCGGCGCGGGTGCTGGTCATCCGCGGCAAGGGTCCGATGGCGGTGTCCGTCGCCACGCGCTACACCCTCACGCCCGACGGCGACGCCACGACGGTCCGCATCGACGGCGAGTTCACGGGCGCGGCCGTGTCGCTGATGGCGGGCAAGCTGAAGGACTCGGGAACGGCCGCGCTGAACGAGTCGCTGCGCAAGCTGGGCGGTCTGGTGGCCTGACCGCGAGCCGCGCGCGGCAGGCGAAGGCGCCCCGCGGACGACTCCACGGGGCGCCTTCGTCGCCGTACGGCCGTCGCGACGGCCGCGACCGCCGTTCAGTCCTCGTCGGCGAGGATCAGGTACAGCTTCTTGCGGGCGTCGTTGATGACCGCGAGCGCCTTGTCGCGCTGTTCCTTGCTGCCGGTCTTCCAGACCTGCCCGAAGGCCTCCATCAGCCCGAAGCCGGCCTGGCGGATCTCTCCGAGCGCCTCCCAGTCGACTCCGCGCGAGGCCTCCTCCCAGGGGGCGTCAGGGCCTTCCTCGGCAGCCGTGCGGCCCTCGCCGGTGAGCGAGAACAGCTTCTTGCCGCCTTCGCTCTCACTGCTGATCAGGCCCTCGTCCTCCAGCAGCTGGAGGGTCGGGTACACCGAACCGGGGCTGGGCTTCCACGCCCCGCCGCTGCGCTCGGCGATCTCCTGGATCATCTCGTAGCCGTGCATCGGACGGTCCTTGAGCAGCGCCAGGATCGAGGCCCGTACGTCACCGCGCCGCGCCCTCCCCCTGGGTCCGCCGCGCCCTCGTCCGCCCCAGGGGCCGGGACCGAAGCCCGGGCCGCCCGGCCCGAAACCGGGACCACCCGGGCCGAACCCCGGACCACCAGGCCCGAAGGGCCCGAAGGCCGCCCGCCGCCCCTCGAAGCCACCGAAGCCGCCGCGTCCGCGCCGGGGGCCGCCCTGTCCATGTCCACGCTCGAATCCGTGGGTACGCATCGCAAACCACTCCTTCATTCCATCGTTGATCTGTCGCGATGCGTCAACGATATATCGGAATAGTTCGCTTGGCAACAGCTGACCTGCCGCAGCGAATGTCCTCTGAGACCGCGTTTGGGATCCGACATGGGACGATCGGTCGGTGACTCGACTCGTGAACGTGACCGCTCCCTTGAGGAGCTTTGGGCGACCGGTGGTCGGCCCCGTCGGGCGGTGAAACCCGGCTGATGGCGACGGTGCGTGAGCTTCGGCACAAGCCGATCGGCTGCCTGACGGTCGAGGACATGCGGGTATTGCTCAGGCAAGACGTTGGCCTCGCCTATCTCCTGCCCCTGGTGGTGGAGGTCCTCCGGCTCGACCCACTGGCAGAAGGCGACATGTACCAGGGCGATCTGCTGGCCGCTGTGCTCACCAGGAGTGCGGAGGTCTGGAGCGAGTCCCCCCGAACTCGAGCGGGATGTCCGCTTGATCGTCTCGGAGTTGGCTGACGTGCCGCGTGCCCTGAAACGCGCGGTCGAGGGGTTTTTGGCTCTGTAGCTCGCCGACGGCACCTACCGCGTCAAGGGACCGGCAGGCTGCCTACGAGGACGATCTCCAGGTCGCGGCCGAGGATCTCTGCGGCCCACTCGACCAGGCGGCCGGCGAAGCCCTGGTCGGCCCAGACCTTCTTGACGCTGGGGTGGTCGAGCCTGGTCCACAGCAAGGGCCGCTTCTCGCCGTCGCGGTCCTGGATGCCCGCCGCGACGACGTGAACGGCCAAGAGCAGGCCCAGGGTGTCGGTGACGATCAACCGCTTGCGGCCCTTTACCTTCTTGCCCGCGTCGAAGCCTCTGGTGGCCGCAGGGACCGTGCCGACAGTGCGGACGGACTGCGTGTCGATCAGGCCCGCGCTCGGCTCCAGGTCGCGAGCGGTCAGCTTCAGGGACCTTGCCGCGCAGAGCGTCATGGATGCGCTCGACAGTGCCGTCGTCGTGCCACCAGGTGAACTACCAGTACGCCGTCGGCCACGGGGCGAAGTCCTTCGGCAACTGCCGCCAGGCGCAGCCGGTCCGCACAACGTAGAAGATCGCGTCCACGATCCGCCGCCGCGGATGCTTCTCCCGGCGTCCGCCCTTCGGGCCCACCCGTGCCGGCGGGAGCAAGGGCTCCACCAGCGCCCACTGCTCACGAGGAGCTCAAGGAACGCCTCAGCAACGGGACACGGCAGATCTCAAACACAATCTGACACTGAACCTTGACCGATGCCAACGAAGGTTGACCTCTGCGTGAGTGACAGCCCTCGTCTTGCCCCCTTCAGGCCCGCGGATATGCTCGCGCCATGCGACGACAGGGACGAATGATCAAGGCGGCCCGTTGGCTGGTGGTCTGGGCCGTGTTCACCGTCGTCATGCGCTTTGTCACCGGCTTCGCCGACATCTACAGGGGCTGGTTGTCCACTGCGGTGACGTCCGCGTTGGTGGTGGCCTCCTGGTACCTGGTCCCGTGGTTGCGGTCCCGCAGGGAGCGCAAAGCCACAGCGCAGTAGCCAGACGACGCGGGCCAGGAGCGTCGTACCCCCGGATGGGACTCGCTGGTCAAACTTCAGTGGCAACCGGTAAAGGTTCAGTGTCAGAGGACAGCCCTCTGGGGAACACCCTGGAGGCGGGGCGCCTTCGTCGCTCTGGGTACCAGCTTGGTGCTGGATCGAATTTACAAAAAAAGTCGAGAATATGGGATTGCACGTGTAGATCTAAACCAGCTCTGCGCAAATCTTCAATCCATCGGTCTGTGACCGACGACCGCGCGAATCCGGAGCCTGTCACGTTGGCACAAGGCGGCAGTGACGAGGGCATCTTCCTGCCACGAAGGGCTGGGAGAGCTTTCCGGTCTGATCTTTACTCCAGCCGTAGATCGTGATCTCGATGGTGAGGGGCGCCGAGGAGACAGGTGGTCAGTGTCGATCATCTGGACGAGATCGACCACGCCACCGGGGGTGTCCGTTCCTTCTCCGCCTACCCGACTACTCAAGTCCACCGAGACGGAGGGCGTCCCTCAATGCGCTGAGCTTCTCGGTCGTCGCCGGGGTCCACTCGTTCGTCTGTCCAGCGAGTCGGAGGGCATCCTCAATCTCGTTGAGTTTCGCGTAGGGCAGGGCGCCCGCCCGCTCGATCAGGTCGTCCCGGGACACGGTGGTCAGCCACGTGCAAGGGGTAAAGCCCGGACATGGGAACGCGAACCGCAGCACGCCTTCAAAGGGCAGTCCTTCCATGGCGCCTACTGCCACTTCGACGCCCAGACCGCTGATGTCGACGCCCGCCGGAGCCACGACCTGCATCACCCGGATCCCGGACGCGTCGCCTTCCGACAGCAGTACGACCGGCCGCCGCTCGTCGAACTCGACCCACCAGACTTCGCCACGTTGCACATGTCCTCCTGACACAGAACCGCATGCGGACGCTGCGCGACCCTGACGCGCTGTGGAGACGGGTGCGGCCACGTTGATCATCGGTGTGTGAAGACAAACGATCACGCGGTGGCCGCAGATCACAGCGTAGACCCTGCCCGCTGGCAGGAGGCGTTCGATGGCCTGATGAACCGGACAGCCGGGCCGTTCGCGCGGGTCGAACCCCGCCTCCGGGCCAAGCGCTTGGTGCTGGGCCTGCTGTCGGATCTGCCGCGCAAGAACTGCTGGACGATCGCAGAGGGGGCCGGGGAGGCCACCCCGCACGGCATGCCGTGCCGTGCCGGGTCACGGCGGACTGCGGCCAGCAATGCCCGATAGTGCTTGATCACGTTGCTCTGGAAGGGCAGTTGGGCAGCTGCGATGGGAGGTCGCTTCCTGCGGGGTGGCGGCGTGGGCGAGTTCAGCCGTGGCCTCCTTCCTCCACCGACCCGCGGACGCCAACTACCTTCCCACCGACCAGCTGCTGCCTCTCCTGGATCCGCCGCACTACGAAGACCCCCGTCAACACAGTCCTGGAGCCCCTCGCCACCGCAGTCGGTGTTCCGAGCAGCACATTGAGGCTGGCGCTTCCCGAGTCCCTCTATACAGAAGCCCAGGCAGTCACGGAGCCATCAGCCGTCCGCGAAGCACTCTGCCACCGCGATCCAGCCTC
Organism: Streptomyces sp. NPDC049687; assembly: GCF_044465285.1. Taxonomy (NCBI): domain Bacteria; kingdom Bacillati; phylum Actinomycetota; class Actinomycetes; order Kitasatosporales; family Streptomycetaceae; genus Streptomyces; species Streptomyces sp. NPDC049687. The sequence continues at coordinate 42,079 of NZ_JBITLN010000011.1, read as the reverse complement.
CCGCCTGCCGCCGCTGCACCAGAGCCGCAGGCATCGCATCCCCCGTCACCTGCTGGACCACCCACGATCACAACATTTGTCTCCGCCACTCTCTCTGCATCGGCGACGGCATTACCCACATCGACGAGCAAGTCAACATTGCCAGGCTCCCCAACACGCTGAAGGCCCAACGGCACCATCGGCACCTGATCACCCGTCATGGCCGCCGCTGGGCCCGCAACGCCTACCGTCACGCACGCGAGATCTACTTCGACTGGCTGCAGGAGACCGCCGATCCCTTCGGCCCGCTCGATACAGCACGCCGTATCCTCCCCGACGGCACCGGCACACCCCCTGCCCACGACCTGGCGTTCCCCATGGTCTTTCACCGCCAGGTCGTAGCACGGAGGGCTGCCGTTCTCAGCACTTCGCGGCATGCCTCGTGCAGGCAGCAGTGGTGGCCGCAGGTTGAGCCCGCCGACGGCGCATGACAGGCTCATGCCCCATGATCGATGATGTCGCGAAAGAGTACCTGCACAGCGATCTCCGAGAGATACGCGAGGTGATGCTCTGGAAGCTCGACGGGCTCGGCGAGTACGACATCCGCCGCCCCCTGACCTCGACGGGCACCAACTTCTCGGCCTGGTCGTCTCACCCAATCCAGTCCCCTCAGGTCGGCGGCATGCGAACGACTGACTTCATTGAGACAGGACAGGTGCGGACATGACCTCCCGGCGCGGCTCGCACACGTACCTCTCCGATCTGTTCTCCCTGGACGGCCTGGTCGCCGTGGTGACCGGCGGGAGTTCGGGTATCGGCCGGGCGATCGCCGGGGCGCTCGCGCGGGCGGGGGCGAGTGTGGTGATCGTGGCGCGGCGGGAGTCGGAACTGACTGCCACCGTGGAGGAGTTGACGGCTGAGGGCTGCCGGGCGGCCTGGGTGAGCGGGGACCTGAGCGGACGCGACGGGGTGCGCGCGGCGGCGGAAGGGGCGGCCGGGGTGTTCGGCGAGCCCGACATCCTGGTCAACTGCGCCGGTATCAACCTGCGGCCGCCGATGAGTGAGCTGGGCGAGGACGTGTGGGACGCCACGATGGCCGTGAACCTGGAGGCGCCCTACCTGCTGGGCCTGCGGTTCGGGCCCGGCATGGCTGAGCGGGGCTTCGGGCGGATCATCCACATCACCTCCCAGCAGGCGCACCGGGCCTTCGTCCACAGCGGCGCCTACGGCGTCTCCAAGGGCGCGCTGGAGTCGCTGGCCCGCTCCCAGGCCGAGGCGTGGTCACCGCACGGCGTCACCTGCAACACGCTGGTGCCCGGCTTCGTCATGACCCCGCTCAACACGCGGCTGTCGTCGGACCCCGAGAAGGTGGCGGCGCTGGCCGCGCGCACGATGGTCGGGCGCAACGGCCTGGCCGAGGACTTCGCCGGCGCGGCGGTGTTCCTGGCCTCCCGCGCCTCCGGCTATGTCACCGGGCAGGCGATCTTCGTCGACGGCGGGTTCTCCGTCCACTGAGCCGCAGGCCGACGGGCACGGCTATGCCGCCTGCGGAGCGAAGTGGTGCAGTTGGTCGGTGCCCGGCTCCACCACGCCGTAGCTGCTCTCGGGGACCTCGTTCCAGGCGCCGGGCAGGTCGCCCAGGGGCTCGGAGACGACGAGGCGGGTCTCGTCGGAGACCCCGCGCAGGAACGCGGCGTCGGGATGGAGTTGGCGGAGGGTCTCCACCCGGGTGCTGTAGTAGAGGGACCGGGAGGCTCCCTGGCTGGAGTAGCGGAAGCCCCACAGGCGGCTGCCGTCGGTGACGGCGACCGTCATCTGCAGTGGGAACTCCACGCCGTGCTCATGAGCGGTCCGCTCCACCAGGCCCGCCATCCGTTCGACGGCGGTCGGCGGATCCTCCTCCAGGCCGAAGGTGAGCGCCAGGTAGAACATCATCTCGGAGTCCGTCGAACCCTCCATGTCGAGGAAGAGTTCCGGGTCGACGGCCAGGGCGAGGTCGCGCCGTATCCGGTGGAAGTCGGCGATCGCCCCGTTGTGCATCCACATCCAGCGGCCGTACCGGAAGGGGTGGCAGTTGGTCTGCTGGACCGCGGTGCCGGTCGTGGCCCGGATGTGGGCGAAGAACAGCGGGGAGCGGACATGGCGGGCGATCTCCCGCAGGTTGCGGTTGCTCCAGGCCGGGCCGGTGTCCCGGAAGACGGCCGGGGCCTCGTCGTCCGAGTCCGACTCGTACCAGCCGATGCCGAAGCCGTCGCCATTGGTCGTCTCGACGCCCATGCGGGCGTGCAGACTCTGGTCGATCAGCGAGTGCGCCGGTCGGTAGAGGATCGTGTCGAGGAGTACGGGGGTTCCGGAGTAGGCCAGCCATCGGCACATCGTGCTCGCCCCTCCCGATCACACGGACCTGTCGGGCCGCACCACGCACAGGGCCCAGATGACGAACGCGGAGAACGCGATCATCACGACCGACCAGACCGGGTACTGCGGCAGTGACAGGAAGTTGGCGATGATGATCAGGCCGGCGATGGCGATGCCGCCGACGCGCGCCCACATCGCCGTCTGGAACAGGCCCAGGCTGATGACCACCGCGACCGCGCCGAGGATCAGATGGATCCAGCCCCAGCCGGTGAGGTCGTACTCGAAGACGTAGTTGCGCGTCGCGACGAAGATGTCGTCCTCGGCGATCCCCATGATCCCGCGGAAGATGTCGAGCACTCCGGCGATCATGAGGGTGACGGCGGCGAACGCCGTCAGGCCCTCGGCCCAGTGCCGCCGGGTCGCGTGCGTGCGCGTCGGGTTGGTCGTCATGGCCCTGCCTCGATTCGGTGTCATCGGTGTCGTTCGACGGGCTCAGCGGTGTGTCGCGGAGCCGTGGCCGCTCAGGACCAGTTGCTTCGCCCGGTTGAACTCCTCCTCGGTGATGTCCCCACGAGCCTTGATCTCGGACAGCCTGGCGAGCTCCTCCACGCTGCTGGTCGCGCCGCCGGAGCCCTTGGCGGTCTCCCGGATGTAGTCGTCGAACTGCTTCTGCTGGGCCCGCGCCTGCGCGGTCTCGCGGCGGCCCATGTCCTTCCCCCGCGCGACGATGTAGACGAACACGCCGAGGAACGGCAGGCAGACGCAGAACAGCAGCCAGCCGGCCTTGCCCCAGCCGCTGAGTTCGTCGTCGCGGATGATGTCCACGACCACGCGGAACAGCAGGACGAACCACATGATCCACAGGAAGAAGATCAGCATCGTCCAGAAGGCGCTCAGCAGCGGATAGTCGTACGCCAGGTACGTGTCCCCAGTCATGTCACTTCTCCGTTTCCGGGCCCACGCCCGTCGGCCGTTGCCTGCCGTCTTCAGCGTGCGCACGCCGAGCGGCGGGCGCCTCACCCGAGGCGGGTGAGACCGCCATCGCGGTGCCCGAGGCGCCGTGTGTCATTCCGTCCCCTCGGCACCGCGAGCCGCCCTGCGCACCGCGGCCCGCCAGGCGAGGGCGAGCACCACCTCGACCAGGCCGAGCAGCACCAGCCACAGACCGAGCAGCCGGGTCAGGGCCCGGGCCGACTCGGCGGGCAGGGCCAGCACCACGACGCCCGCGACGATGCCGAGCAGCGCGGAGGCCAGCACGAAGCCACGGTGGGGCAGATCCCGGGCGGCGAGGGCCGTGAAGAGGGTGAGGATGCCCGACACCAGCCAGACGACCCCGACGATCAGCGACAACGCGGCGATGGTCTGCAGGGGGTTGCGCAGGCACAGCACGCCGGCCAGGACGTACAGCACGGCCACGAGGAGCCCGGGCAGCCGTTCGCCGTGGTCCTCGCGGGCGAACGCGGCGACGAACCGGAACATCCCGGTCACGAGCAGGTACAGGCCGATGAGGACCGCCAGCACGTGCAGGGTCTCGTCGGGCCAGACCAGGACGATGACGCCGGGTACGAGCATGGCGACGGCCGAACCGAGGATCCAGGTCCACGAGCGGCCGAGGGCGGACAGCACGTCGGCGGGATCGGTACCGAACGGCCCGGAGGCCGCCCCGCCGGACCCCTGCTCCGGTCCGGTGTGCGGCGTCGGGCCACGCGACTGGGTCATGGCTCCTCCTGACGGGGTTCAGTCCGGCAGTTGCCGCATCTCCAGGACGTGCAGGCCCAGCGACTGGCAGCGGGCCAGCAGCCCATACAGATGCGCCTCGTCGACGACGTGTCCGAACAGGACGGTCTGGCCGGACATCACCACGTGGTCCAGCTCGGGAAAGACTTTGGTCAACGTCTCCGACATCTGTCCGTCGACACGGATCTCGTAGCGCATGAGCCTTCCTTGTGGTCTCCGTGCGATCCTCCGTCGCGGCGCTCCGCCCGGCCTCACCCGGTACAGGTGATACGCCGCCCGGCCGCACGGCCGACCCGTGGCGGCGCCTGCGTCCTCAGTGGGTGACGACCAGCTTGAACGCGATGATCAGCAGACCGAGCAGCAGGTTCACCGAGGCGCTGACGGCCACCAGCGGCCAGGGGGCCCCGGCCCGTCGTGCCGCGGCCGCCGACCAGCCCATCTGGCCGGCGACGGCGACCAGGAGAGCGAGCCACAGCGCGCCCTGCAGACCGAGGCCGAACAGGGGGCTGACGGCCACCGCCAGGGCGGGCGGGACGGCGGCGCCGGCGATCGGCCACTCCTCGCGGCACACTTCCAGCACGACCGCCGGGCCCCACCGTCGCTGGGCCAGCCGCGCCCCGAACAACTGCGCGTGCACGTGCGCGAGCCAGAACACCAGGCCCGTGAGCAACAGCAGCAGCACCAGTTCCAGGCGGGGAGACGACCCCGGCGTGCCGACGCCGACGATCACCGAGACGGCGAGCATGGAGCCGTAGACGCCACCGGTGTAGTCGCCCTGGGCCCGGGGCTCGGTGGCGCGCTCCCTCGGCGTGAGGTGCTGGCTGTCGGGCATGGCCGGGCTCCTCCACGGGTCAGGCCGCGCGGACGCGCGACGGCTCGGCCCCGGCCGGCCGGCCCGGCAGATGCGAGGTCACCAGGAAACTGGCCAGGGTGATCCCTCCGGCCGCCAGGATCGCCGCCTTCAGACCGTCGAGCTGCGCCGACGCGTAGGACTCCGTGAGCGCGTCGACCTCCGGCGGCGGCAGACCGGCGCGCTCGGCCGCCGAACGCACCTGATCCGTGGGGACGAAGCTGATCCCGGCTTCCAAGGCCAGGCTCGTCTGCTGCCTGGCCTCCTCCGACAGCCTCGGATCGTCCTCCACCTGGGTGGTGAAGGCCTGGGCGAGGGCGCCGACGAGCAGCGACCCGATGAGCGCGGTGCCCAGCGCGGACCCCAGGTTCTGGGCGGTGAACTGCAGCCCGCCGACCTCGCTGCGTTCCTCCTCGCCCACGCTGGACTGCACGACGTTGCCGAGCTGCGAGGCGAGCAGGCCCATCCCGACGCCGAGCAGCGCCATGGCGCAGGCGAACTGCGCGTCGTCGATCACCGGGTCGATGGTGGCCAGCAGCCACACGATGGCGGCGACCAGGGTCAGCAGCGCCAGCCGCACCACCCGGCGCGGTCCCGCCGCACGTCCCAGCCGCGCGGCGAGCATCGAGGCCGCGAGCATGGTGACGGACACGGGCAGCAGGCGCAGACCGGTCTCGAAGGCGTCGAAGCCCTGGACGACCTGCAGATAGAGGGGGATGGTGAAGAACAGGCCCAGCAGGATGAGGTTCTGGCTCAGCAGGCACAACAGGCCGGAGCGCAGCGCGGGGATGCGCAGCAGCGAAAGATCCACCAGGGGATCGGCGTGCCGGTCCTCCCTGTGCCTCTCCCAGCGCACGAAGACGGCCAGCACGGCCACGCCGGCGCCGATCACGAACAGGGTCGGCGCGAATCCCAGGACGGTGAAGGGCGGGTTGCGCGGTCGCACCCAGCCCCAGGTACCGCTCTGCAGCACGCCGAGCACACCCAACCCCAGGCCGGCCGCCGACAGCGCGGCGCCGACACCGTCCAGGTGGGGCCGCGGACCGGTCCGCGGGGCCTCGGTGATCACCCGGCGGAAGGCGAGCACCGCCAGCACGACCACCACCTCACCGGCGAAGACGAGCCGCCAGGTGAGGTACGTCGTCACCCAGCCGCCCAGCAGCGGTCCGACCGCGATGCCCGCACCTGCGAGCCCGCCGATGACGCCGTAGGCGACGGCTCGGTCCCGCCCGTGGTAGGACTCGGCGACCAGGGCGGCCATGGCCGGCAGCACCATCGCGGCGCCGAGGCCTTCGATCACGGACCAGCCCAGGGCGAGGACCCACAGGGTGGGCGCCACGGCGGTCAGGGCCGAGCCGGTGCCGTACACGACGAGCCCGAGGAGGAACAGTCGGCGCCGTCCGAGGATGTCGCCGCACCGGCCTCCCAGAATCATGAAGGCCGCCATGACCAGCGCGTACAGGGTGATGACGGCCTGGATGGCGGTCACTTCGGTGTCGAAGTCCTCGACCAGTTGGCTGATGGAGACGTTCATGACGGACGTGTCCAGAACCATCAGGAACTGGGCGGTACCCAGGACGATCAGAGCCCGCCAGCGTGTCACGTCATCCACCTCGCCGAGTCGGGGGCCGCCCGGGACACCGGCGGAGCCGGCCGGGCAGCGGCCGACAGGAGACCGGCCGCCACCCCGATCCCATCCGAGGAACCGGTGCCGCGCCTCACCCGCCGGGGGCGAATCGGGTCCTGCCGATCACGCGGGTCACATCAGCCCGAGCTCGCGCGCACGGCGTACCGCGTCGTGGCGGCGGTTGACCCCCAGCTTCCGGTAGGCGCTCTTGAGGTGGGTCTTGACCGTGTTCACCGACACGTACAGATCCGCGGCGATCTCCTCCGTGGGCATCATCAGGGCCAGCCGTCGCAGCACATCGCGCTCGCGTCCGCTCAGCTCCTCCACCACCACCGGAAGCTCGTGATCCGTCTCGGGCGGGGGCGGGTCGGGGGTGAGCCAGCCCCGGGCCAGATCCCGCAGGGGCGCCGTGCCGAGGAGGGGCCGGAGCCACGGTCCGGCTTCGAGGAAGGGCCGGCGCAGCTGCTCGCGCCGCGCCTCGCGCAGGGCCCTGGCGAGGAGCCGGCGCGCGGCGGCCCGATCGCCCGTCTCGTCGGCGGCCCGGGCCCTCATCAGCGTGGCCCGAACGGTCACCGCGGGACCGAAGCGGCCTTCGGGACGCACTCGGTCGAGCAGTTCGACCGCCGCCCCGGGCTCACCCGCCGCCAGCCGGGCCCGCGCCGCCTCCACGGCACAGGCCACCTGCTCGTCGGGCACCTCCCGCAGCAGCCGGGCCCCGGCCTCGGGTCGCCCTTCGGCGAGGTGTACGGCGCAGGCCACCAGCGCCGCCTGTCCGTCGGCCCAGGGGGACCTGGTCTCGGCGGGAACAGTCGGCTCCACCGCTGCGAGCGCGGCCCGTGTGTCGCCGAGCGCCAGGTGCAGCCGTGCGGTGGCGAGGACACGGCCGGCCTCCCTCACCGGGTCACGCAGCGCGGGGTGTGATTCGGCCGCCGCGTCGAGGAGGGCCCGTGCCTCGTCCAGTTCGTCGCGGTCGACGGCCAGGGCGGCCAGGACGAGCCACGCCATGCCGGAGCCGGCCGACCGGGGCAGCCCGAACCTCTCGGTCTCCTTCACCGCCTCCCGGGCCTTGCGCTCCGCCCTGCCGGGCCAGCCGTTCAAACAGTCGATCAGGGCCAGCCGGCCCAGGGCGTCCTCGCGCACCAGTGCCGTCGAGGCTCCGCCGGCGCAGTCGGCGGCCAGGGTCAGGGCGGCCCCCGCCTCCTCGAGCCGCCCGGCCCACAGCCGCGTCGAGCCCACATGGGTCAGCAGCAGGGCGATGACCTCGGGGTGCTTGTCCAGCAGATGCGCGGGGACCCGGCCCCGCACCTGCTCGGCCTCCTCCAGGGCCGCCTCCGCCCGCGCGGGCGAGCCGGCCAGCCGTGCCACCGAGGCCTCCAGCAGGGCGTGACTCAGCCGAGCGGCTGCCAGGCCCGGAGCGGGCGCCCCGGGCACCTCCGCCAACCCCTCCTCGGCCCGGTGCAGATGGGCCAGAGCGTGTTCGAGGTCGCACCGGGACAGCTCGCGGGCCGCCCGGACGAGATCCGTCGCCGGGCCGGTGGCCTCGGGCCCCATCCGGGAGAACAGCTCGGCCAGGCCGTCGGAGCTCAGCCCGGTGAAGAGCCGGCCGACGGCGAGGTCGTCGACGAGGGCACCGGCCGTGAACTGCCAGTCGCCCGCGGCGGCGCCGTGTCCGAGCGTCTCCCTGAGGAATCCGGAGCGCCCGAGCCACCGCGCGGCCCGCCGGTGGAGTTCGGGTTCCAGACCGGGGGCGCGCACCCGCAGATGGGCCCGCAGGATCTCGCCGAACAGCGGGTGGAGCCGGTACCAGGAGTGTCCGAGGTCCTCGACGAAGGCGTTCTCCCGGTGCAGCCCGGTCAGGATGGGTTCGGAGTCGGTGCGCCCGGTCAGCGCGTCGGCCAGCTCGGGACAGAAGCGTTCGAGAACGCTGACCCGCAGCAGGAGGTCCTGGACCTCGGGGGTCTGCTGCTTGAGCACCTCCGCCAGCAGGAAGTCGGCGACGGTACTGCGGTCGGCCTCGAACTCCTTGAGATACGTCTCCGGATCCGGGCTCTCCTGCGCGGCCAGGGCGCACAGTCTGAGGCCGGCGGCCCAGCCCCGGGTGCGTTCCACCAGGGCGCCCGCCGCGTGCAGGGGGAGGTGCAGCCCGTGCAGGGTGAGCAGTTCCGCGGTCTCCTCCGGGGTGAAGGCCAGCTCGGCGCCCCGGATCTCGGTCAGCTCGCCCGCGGCACGGTAGCGGTGCAGCGGCAGCAGCGGTTCCGTGCGCGTGACGAGGATCAGGCGCAGGCCCCCTCCCGCGTGGTGGAGCACGAACTCCAGCTGTTCCGCGATCTCCGGGTCGCGGACCTGGTCGTACTCGTCGAGGACCACGGTGACGGGCCGCTCGCGTGCGCTGAGTTCGGCGGCGAGCCGGGCCAGCAGCGTCCGGGGCACCCGGCTGGCGTCCGCGGGGCTGCCGACCCCGGCGGGCGGCGGTACCCCGGAGGCCCGCAGCGCCTGGAGCAGATACGCCCAGAACATCCCGGGGCCCTGGTCGGCGGCTTCGGTGGTGAACCAGGCGACGGCCGGCTCCCGCTCGGCCGCCCACCCGGCGACCAGCAGGGTCTTTCCCGCACCGGCGGGGCCGTTCACCATGGTCAGCGGGGTGTGCGAGGCCTGGTCGAGGTGTCTGACCAGACGCTCCCGGCGCAGGAACGTCGCCGGACGCGCCGGCAGCGCGAACCGCGTGCGCAGATACGGGTCTCCTCGGGGATCGGCCTCCGAAGCCGCCGGCTCCGCACCCTCTTCCTCGAGCCCAACCAATGCGCTCACCGCCCCGGGTCACCGTTCGATCATGGGTAGCGCTCGCCATCTCCAGCATCCCAGGGTTCCGGCTCCCCCGCGCAGCGGGAGGATTCAAGCTCCCACGGGCAGCCCCAGGTGGGTCCGGTACCAGGCCGCCGAGTCCACGAGGCGGCTCAGCGGGCCGGGGCCCGGGGGACAGCCGGTCAGCTTCCAGAGGTCGTCGGCGAGGTACCAGTGGTCCTCGGCGGCCAGCCTGAACTGCCGCTCCGATGCCCGCCCCGGTGTCGTCCGCAGCCGCTCCAGGCACACCGGAAGCGGCCAGTCGGCGTCCGGCCGTGGCGGCAGCACACCCTGCGCGGCCAGCCCTGCCAGCAGGTCGCCGATGCGCACGGGCTCCGGATGCCCCGCGTGGTGGACGCCGGGCGGCACCGGGGGCTCGGCCACGGCGACGGCGGCGATCAGCCGGGCGAGGTCACCGGCGTCCACCACGGTCAGCAGCGCCCGCCCGCCGTCCCACTCGGCCGGCACCCGCTGCACCAGCTCACGCAACGCGGGTACGACCCACCGGTCACCGGCTCCGAGCACGATTCCCGGGCGCAGTACGACGGCCCCCGCCCGGCGCGCGTGCCCCTCCCCCGCCAGCCGTGTCCTGCTCACGGCGGAGGCCGGTTCGGCGGGGATCCCGTCGACCGCGACACCCCGGTGCGGTCCGCTGCCGTAGACGGCGGCGGTCGACAGATGCACCACCCGGCCCACGCCGGCCCGCGCCGCCTCCTCCAGCAGCAGGCGGGTCCCCTCGACGTTGACCGCCTCGCACAGCCCCTCGTCCCCGCCGATGTACGAGGCCAGATGGACGACGGCGCGGGCACCCTCGCAGAGGCCGCGCACCGAGCCCGGATCGGTGAGATCACCGCGCACCCACTCGACGGACTCGAGGGAAGGGCCGCCCTCGGGAACCCTTCGCACCAGGGCGCGCACCCGCGGCGCCGGCCCGCCGTCGCTCCGTACTCGCGGGTCCAGCAGCGCCCGGAGCGCGTGCGATCCGATGAAACCGGACGCCCCCGTCACGACCACCGTGCCGTCGTCCCGCAGCACCGTTTCCTCCTCACGAGGGGCGCCCTGCCCCACCCGACGCCTTCGTGCCCCCGTCAACGACCCGCAACCATACGGTACTTGGCGCACGGCTCCGGGCGATGGCCTGTGGTCGCGCCGAGGCCGCCGGCCCGGGGGACCCGCGCTCTCCGGAGAGGGCCCCCCGGGGCTCCCACCGCACGCCCCACCCAGGTGGCTCGGCAAAAACGGTCCAGTATTCCCGGATTGGCCTTGGCCGAGCCCTGCGCCCACCCCTACCGTCAGCGGCATGCGGATTCGAATCGTCGACGCCTTCACCGACCGCCCCTTCGCCGGCAACCCGGCCGGGGTCCTGCTGCTCGACTCGTTCCCCGGCGAGGACCGGCTCCAGAGCGTGGCCCTGGAGGTGAACCACGCCGAGACGGCCTTCGCCCACCCGCTCCCGGCGGGCGGCGAGGCCGACTGGGCGCTGCGCTGGTTCACGCCCGTCACCGAGGTCGACATGTGCGGCCACGCCACTCTCGCCACCGCCCACGTCCTGCACACCACGGGCGCCCACGAGGGCCCCGTGCGCTTCGCCACCCGCAGCGGTGTCCTGGTCGCCACCCCCTCCGGGGACGGCTCGATCACCCTGGACTTCCCGACCGCCCCGCTCACCCCGGCCGAACTGCCGGACGGGATCGCCGAGGCTCTGGGCGCCGAGCCGGTCACCGCCGTCGACACCGGTCCGCACGTGGGCGATCTGCTGGTGGAGCTGGCCGACGAGAAGACCGTCCACGCGTTGCGCCCGGACCACAAGGCCCTCGGCGCCTACTCCCGGCGCGGCATCATCGCGACCGCCCGCGCCGAGAACCCCGCCCTGGGCTACGACTTCGTCTCCCGCTACTTCTTCCCGAACGTCGGCATCGACGAGGACCCGGTCACCGGCAGCGCCCACACCGCCCTGGCCCCGTACTGGACCGAACGCCTCGGCCGTAGCCTCCTCACCGGCCTGCAGGCCTCCGCCCGCTGCGGCCGGGTAGGCACCGAACTGCGCGGCGACCGCACCCTGCTGACCGGCCGCGCGGTGACGGTCATCGAGGGCGAGCTGCTCGCATAGCGGAAGCGACCGGGGTGGCTCAGGCCGTGGGAAGCCACCCCACCTTCCCCGCCAGCAGCGCGTACCCCACGAACGCCCCGATGTCGAGCAGCGAGTGCGCCACCACCAGCGGCCCCACCCGCCCCCAGCGGCGGTAGAGGTAGACGAACACCACGCCCATCACCATGTTGCCGATGAACCCGCCGACGCCCTGGTAGAGGTGGTACGAGCCGCGCAGCACGGCACTGGCGACCAGCGCGGTGCCCGGGGTCCAGCCCAGCTGCCCGAGGCGGCGCAGCAGATAGCCGACCACGATGACCTCTTCGAGGATCGCGTTCTGCACGGCGGACAGGATCAGCACGGGGTACTTCCACCACACCTCGGGCAGTGCCTCCGGGACCACGGTGAGGTTGAAGCCGAGTCCCCGGGCGACCAGGTAGAAGGCGATGCCGGTGCTGCCGATCACCGCCGCGATCGCCGCCCCGCGGCCCAGGTCCGGCCAGGGGCGGGTGCGGTCGAAGCCCAGTGTCCGCAGGCTGCGCCCCTCGCGCAGCAGGAAGTGCGCGACGAGCGCCACCGGGATGAGCGCCGTGGCGATCCCGAACAGCTGCCAGGCGAGGTCCAGCCACGGGCGGCCCGGAGCGGCGGAGGCGTTGAGTGTCGCCGCCTGGTCCTTCAGCCCTCCCGGCTTGGTGACGGATCCCACAAAGCTGATGAGAGCAGACACACCACTCGCACCGAGCGAAAGCCCGAGCACGAGCAGCGTCTCGTCCCGAAGAATCCGCCGCGAGGGCCGCTCGTCAAGAGAACCGGCCACCGACCCCGCCTCCGCCACCTGCACACCCGCTTCCAGTCATGGGACGTCACAGCTTGCCCCATGACCACGGCGCGAACGGCGGCACCCCCTGAACCGATGACCAGCGCGGGACGAGCCGACCCGGGGACGCGGGAAACTGCGCGAGCAGCCCCCTCCCCTCACCCGCACCCCGCGAACAACCGAACGCGGCCGGATCTCACCCGACGGACACGGCCTCCGGCAACCCCACGGACCACGTGTGCACCGGCTCCCCCACGCGTGAGAGCTCGGCATAGCGTCGTGTCGTGGCAGCCAGTGCCGCGTCCCGCGACAACCCCGCCTCCACCGCCCGCCGAAACGTCGCCACCTGCCACGTCGCCCCATTGGCCCGCCGCCGGCACCGCTCCTCGATGACCCCCAGGTAGTAGTCCCGGTCGGCCGGCTCCACCCCCCACGCGTCCAGCCCGGCCTCGGCCAACGGCAACAGCTCGTCCCGCACGAGACTCACCGCGTCGACCTCGCCCACGCCCCCCAGCCGCCCCCGCCGCGGCCACTGCAACCGGGCGTCGATGCCGTACCGGCACGCCGCTTCGAAGTTCGCCCCGGCCGCCTCGAACGGCAGCCGGGACCACACGGGGCGGGCGTCCTCGGCCAGGGCGCGGACGACGCCGTAGTAGAAGGCCGCGTTGGCGATCACGTCGGTCACGGTGGGTCCGGCGGGCAGCACGCGGTTCTCCACGCGCAGATGCGGGACGCCGTCGGCGATGCCGTACACGGGCCGGTTCCAGCGGTAGATCGTCCCGTTGTGCAGGACCAGCTCGGCGAGCGACGGGATGCCCCCGGCCTCCAGCACCTTCAGCGGGTCCTCGTCCTCGCAGATGGGCAGCAGTGCCGGAAAGTAGCGCAGGTTCTCCTCGAACAGCTCGTACGCGGAGCTGATCCACCGCTCACCGAACCAGGTGCGCGGCCGCACGCCCTGTGCCTGGAGCTCGGGCGGACGGGTGTCGGTGGCCTGCTGGAACAGCGGCGGCCGGGACTCGCGCCACAGCTCGCGGCCGAAGAGGAACGGCGAGTTGGCGCCCACGGCGATCTGCGCGGCGCTGACGGCCTGCGCCGCGTTCCACACGTCGGCGAAGCGGGCCGGGGTGACCTGGAGGTGCAGCTGCACGGAGGTGCAGGCCGCCTCGGGCACGATCGACTTGGAGGTGCAGGAGAGCCGTTCCACCCCGTCGATGTCGAGGGCGAAGTCCTCGCCGCGGGCGGCCACGATCTGGTCGTTGAGAAGGGTGTAGCGGTCGACGTCCGAAAGATTGGACGAGACCAGATCGTCACGGTCGAGAGTCGGCAGAATACCGATCATCACGATTCCCGCGTCGACCTCGCCGGCCTTTCGATGGGCATATGCCAGTGACGTACGGAGTTCCTCGGCAAGCCGGTCGAATACTCTGCCGCCCAAGGGATGTGGAGCTATGTTGACTTCCAGGTTGAACATGGCGAGTTCTGTTTGGAAATCGCGGCTCGCGATCCTCTCGAGCACTTCACCATTCAGCATTTTCGGCAGGCCGTCGGCGCCCGCGAGATTCAGCTCGATCTCAAGCCCCATGAGGTTCCTGGGCCGGTCGAAGCGCTTCTGGGCCAGAAGCCGCTCCAGCCCCGTCAGACACCGCCGGAGCTTGTCGCGGTACTGCTGCCGATCGGACAGGTCGAACGCGCCTGCCACGACCTTCTCCCCCATCGAAGCGTCCTTCCTCGCATGGGCGGACCGAGGATCCGGCCGCCGGTCTCCCGGGTCAGGTGGGATGATGCCCAGCCGGACCGATCGATAACGTCCCCGCCGGTCGCGTCACCCGCTAGTCTGACCGGAAGTACCCCGGAGGTGTCCGGAGGCACATTCACGGGGCAAGCGGCAGAGGCTCTTTCACGAACTCGGGAACTCACACCCGGAACTCGTGAAAAAGTCCGACGAGAATGGGCCGACCGTTACGCGCACATATCCCGAGGTCAACGCGGCAGGGGCCGATCTGAATCGGGATGATTCACACGTATCGCCGACCGAATGAACCCTTGCCGAGTGTCCCGGAGTCGACTAGACGAAACACAGCCTGAACACGCGTCGTATAAACTCCTCGCACAAGGCGGAGAAGGTGGGCACCCGCGGTCGAAGGAGCCTGTCGTCCAAGTGACGGCGGGCCGCTCGCGCACCCGGCTGTCCCGAGACCCCGGCCCTCGCCTCTCCGACCTGACGAGAGCTAGCTGACAGCGCCGTCCGCCCCCGCCCTCGCGCCACCGCCTGTGAATGAGAGGCGACCCACCATGCCGCTGCATGTCCCTCCGGCACCCGCGCCCGCCCTTCGCTCCGTCCTCATGGCCCTCGGTTCCCCCACCGCGGTCCGCGAGGCCCACACCCCCTCCCTGCGCACCGCGCAGGAGGAGGCCACCCCCGAACTCCCGCTGCCGCTGTTCGTCCTGGACCGGGTCACGCCCGAGGGCGTGTCCGCGACCCGGCTGGCCGGCTGGCGCTTCCTGATCCGCTGCGGGGACCGGGCCGTCGCGGCGGCCGAGACCCGACTCACCCCCGACGGCTGGGCGTTCTCCCATTTCTTCGAGGGCCCCTACATCGCCTCCACCGAACGCGCCCTGCGGCAGGCGGAATCGGCGACCCAGGCCTACCAGGCGCGCCTGCTGTCGGTGCCCGGGCTCTACATGCTCACGCTCTGGCTGCACGGCGACACCGACACCGACGGCACCACCGGTCACCCCGCCGCGACCGACCTGCTGGTGCCGCTGGCCCCGGCACCGCCCGGGATCGCCGCCCACCGGGCCCACCGGGTCGCCGAGCTGCTCCCGGTGCTGACCCTCCGGGTGACCCCGTCGGCGCCACCCCTGCTCGGCTCGCCCGCCTGACGCCGACCCCGCGAACGCCCGTACCCCGCCACCGCGGCCCCGGTGGCGGGGTACGGTGCTTTCGGAGGTGTTCGCGGCTGTTCGCCGGTGTTCGTGGATGTTCGTCCCCGCGCCCCCGCCCGGACTAGCCCCATCCGGCCACCGGAAACCACCCGAAGTGACAGTGCAGTTGAGATGAACCGCCCGCGCGGGTGATGCGTCATCAACCTGTGAGGAGCGGTGCCGCGAAATCCCTGCGGATCGACGTCCGGAGGGCAACACTGGGGTTCCGACCGACTTATCACAACGGGGGGCGGCCATGAACGACGTAGACGACGCTTCACGCCGCGGGACACACACGACATCATCCATCACACACATCACGCCAGAGCGGAAGAACCCAGCCATGTGCCAGCACCAGCCGCCGTGCCCGACAGCAACCTCCGCCGACCGGGAGTCCGCCCGACTCGTGGCGCACCACCCCGAACAGGGCTGGAGCCTGCTGTGCAACGGCGTCCTGCTTTTCGAGGACACCGGTGAGCTCCTGCCGGACGGCCAGGTCATCGCCCCGCACCGGGTCGTGACCGCAGCCTGAGCACCACCCGGACGGCGCGGGACCGCCGTCCGGGGACTTCGAGGGGCCGGACCGCAGCCGCACCGCCTGCGCACCGGCCCCGACGCATGTCCGAGCCCGCTCACTCCCCGTGTCCCCCGCCTTCCCTTCCGTACACGCCCCTTCGACCACCCATCACTGCCGGTTGCCCCGCCTTCCGTTCCGTACGCACCTCTTCCACCGCCACGCCCTGCGCGTACCCCCCGCCCTTCTTTCCCCACCCGTGTCTTCCACGGCCGTCCGCTTTCCGGAAGACTCCTGGAAGTTTCGGCGGCCGTGCCGGAACGCGGCGACGGAGGTGGGCAAGTGGCGGTGGACGAGACGGCACCGGCGGCGCACGGCAGGGTCACGATCACGGAGATCGCCCGCCGGGCCGGCGTCTCGGTGCCGACGGTGTCCCGGGTCGTCAACGGCCGCTCCGACGTCTCGCCGCAGACCCGGGCCCGCATCGAGGAGTTGCTCCGGCAGCACGGCTACCGCAAGCGCCCCGCCGCCTCCTCACCCGCCCGTGCCGCCCTGCTCGACCTGGTCTTCAACGACCTCGACAGCCCCTGGGCGGTGGAGATCATCCGGGGCGTCGAGGAGGTCGCCCACGCGGCCGGCGTAGGGACGGTGGTGTCAGCCATCCACGGCCGCTCCGGCGACGCCCGCGAGTGGATGCGCAACCTGCGCGCCCGCGCCTCCGACGGCGTCATCCTGGTCACCTCGGCCCTCGAGCCCACGCTGCACGACCAGTTGCGCATCCTGGGCGTCCCGCTGGTCGTCGTCGACCCGATGGGCTCGCCCGCCGTCGACACCCCGACGATCGGCGCCGCCAACTGGTCCGGCGGCCTGGCCGCCACCGCGCACCTGCTGGCACTCGGCCACCGCCGCGTCGGCCTGATCGCGGGCCCGCCCCGGCTGCTGTGCTCCCGCGCCCGCTACGACGGCTACCGCGCCGCCCTGGAAGCGGCCGGTGTCGCCGTCGACGACACCCTCGTCGTCCCCGGCGACTTCCACCCCGAGTCGGGCTTCACCGGCTGCACCGCCCTCCTCGACCTGCCCGAACCGCCCACCGCTCTCTTCGCGGCCAGCGACCAGATGGCGCTGGGCGCGATCGAGGCGCTGCGCCGGCGCGGTCTGCGCGTCCCGGAGGACATGAGCGTCGTCGGTTTCGACGATCTTCCGGAAGTCCGCTGGTCGTCCCCTCCCCTGACCACCGTCCGCCAGCCGCTGGCCGACATGGGCAAGCTGGCCGTCCGCACGGTCCTGCGCCTGGCCCGCGGCGAGCATCCCGGCTCGCCGCGGGTGGAACTGGGCACGGAGTTGGTGATCCGCTCCAGCACCGCGCCCCCTCGCGACAGAGCTAGCTGAGCGCGTCCCGGATCGCGTGGTAGGCAGGCTTCGGCGCGAGCTGCTCGTCCCACGGCAGGGCGGCTCCCTGACCGGGGAAGAAGGCCGGGATCCAGGAGTACTTGTCGGTGTAGTCCCACACCGTGATCCCCACACACCGCCGCACCGCCAGGCACGCCTGGGTCAGATCCCCGTACCACTCGGCCTGCTGCGCCAGCTTCTCCTCGGTCGCGGGCAGCAGCATCCGTACGTCGACCTCGGTGAGCGCGGTGTCCAGGCCGAGGCGGGCGAAGCGCCGGAGGTTGTCCTCCAGGGTCGTCGGATAGCCGTACTGCAGGGCGAGATGGGCCTGCAGCCCGATGCCGTCGAGCGGGACGCCCCGCGCCCTCAGCTCCTTGGCCAGGGTGTAGTAGGCGTCGCTCTTCGGGCCGACCGCCTCGATGTTGTAGTCGTTGAGGTAGAGCTTCGCCCTGGGGTCGGCCTCGTGGGCCCAGCGCAGGGCATCGGCGATGTAGCCGGGGCCGAGGGTCTTGTAGAAGACCGTCTCACGGTAGGTGCCGTCCTCGTTGAACGCCTCGTTGACGACGTCCCAGGAGTAGACCTTGCCCCGGTAGTGGCGCACCTCGGTCTGGATGTGCTTCTTCAGTACGGCCCGCAGCTCGTCGGCCGTCCACTCCTTGCCGGTCAGCCAGCCGGGCAGCTGGCTGTGCCAGACGAGGGTGTGGGCGCGGACCTTCTGGTGGTGGTCGCGCGCGAGATCGACGATCTCGTCGCCGGCCGTCCAGTCGAAGACACCCTGCTGGGGCTCGGTGGCGTACCACTTCATGCCGTTGCCGGGGGTGATCATGTCGAACTCGCCGCCGAGGATCTTCGTGTAGGCGGTGTCGGTGAGTTCGGGGTTGTCCGTGGCGCTGCCGAAGTAGCGGCCGTGGCGCTCGGCGAGGTCGGCGAGGGTTCTCTGCGGCTTCTCGTGCGCCTGGGCGGCCGGGCCGCCCGCGATCCCGGCGGCGACCAGGACGGCGGCGAGGGCTCCGGCGAGTCTGAACCGGGTGCGGGAGGTGCTGGACATGGAGCGACTCCTCACGGTTGGTCGAGCGTGGGCGGCGCGGGTCATCCCTTCGTGGCGCCGGCGGCGAGCCCGCCGACGAGCTGGCGCTCGGCGACGGAGTAGAAGGCCAGGGCGGGAACCATGGCGAGGACGAGATAGGCGAAGATCCGCGCGTACTCGGCGGAGTACTGGCCCTGGAACTGCTGCACCCCGATCGGCAGGGTCCACCAGGTGGGCTCGTTGAACACCAGCAGCGGCAGGAAGAAGTTGTTCCAGCTGGCGACCACCGCGAGCACGGAGACAGTGCCGAGCGCGGGCCGGGCCATCGGCAGCAGGATCCGCCAGAAGAAGCCGAACGGCCCGCAGCCGTCGAGGGTGGCCGCCTCCTCCAGCTCGGCCGGGATCTCCCGGAAGAAGCCGCGCAGGATGACGATGGTCATCGGCAGCCCGAACGCGGCCTGCGGCAGGATCACCCCGAGCGGGTTGTCCAGCAGGTCCATCGACCGCAGCAGCAGGAACAGCGGCAGAGCCGCCACCGCGAACGGGAACATCAACCCCATCGTGAACAGCGTGAACAGCAGCTCCCGGCCCCGGAAGGCGAACCGCGCGAAGGAGAACGCGGCCAGCGCGGACACCGCGACCACCACCACCGTCGTACCGGCCGCGATGAGGCTGCTGCTGCCGACCAGCTGCCAGAAGGAACGGGAGCCGAGGATGTCCGTGTAGTTGGACGTGACCCAGGGATCGGGCAGCCCTATCGGGTTCCGGGAGAGCTGGTCGGTCGACTTGAACCCGGACAGCACCGCGTACACCAGGGGTACGGCCATCACCGCGCCGACGACGGCGAGGACGAGGTGCACGGGCAGGGTCCGGCCCGTACGGCTGGTCTTGCGGGCGCTCACGAGCCCCCTCCTCGCATGGTCGTGGTGGCGCCCTCCAGGTCACGGCGGAGCACGAACCGCTGGTAGGCGAGGGCGAAGACGAGGCTGATGCCGAACATGACCACACTGATCGCGCTGGCGTAGCCGACCTGGTAGCGCTTGAAGCCGTACTGGAACATGGTCACGGCCATCGTCTCGGAGTGATGGTCGGGGCCGCCCGCGGTGACGATCCACACGAGGTCGAAGAGCTGGATGGAACCGATCACCGACAGGAACACACTGATCCGCAGGGTCGGCGCCAGCAGCGGCAGCGTGACGTTGCGGAACCGCTGCCAGGGCCCGGCCCCGTCGATCAGCGCGGCCTCGGTCAACTCGGCCGGGATGGACTGCAGTCCGGCCAGGTAGAGCATCATGTGGAAGCCGAAGTACTTCCATGTCATGACCAGGAAGAGAGTGGCCATGACGGTGGACGGATCGGCGAACCACTCGCCCCCGAGCCCGTCCAGGCCCACGGCTCCCAGCAGATGGTCGGCGAGACCGTCGTCCGGGGCGAAGATCATGCTGAACAGCACGCCGGTGATCGCCTCGGAGAGGATGTACGGCGCGAAGAACAGCATCCGGTACACGGCCCGGCCGCGGATCTTCTGGTTGAGCGCGACCGCCAGGGCGAGCGCGAACGGCAGTTGCAGCAGCAGCGAGAGCCCGACCAGGACCAGACAGCGCCACAGGTCGCCCAGGAACACCGGGTCCTTGAAGAGACGGGTGAAGTTGTCGCCGCCGATGAAGTCCTCGGGCATTCCGAAGCCGCCCCAGCGGAAGAAGGCGGTGTACAGCGCGAACAGCATCGGCAGCAGCACCAGCGTGCCGAACAGCACCAGGGCTGGCACCTGGAAGCCGACGGCGGTGAGCCAGTGCAGCACCCGCCGCCGCGCCCGTCCGCGGTCCGCCCCGGTGGCCACCGGCCGGTGATCGACGTCCGGGCCGCTGCGCTTGTCCGGGAGGAAGGTGGAGGTCATCGCCTCCGGTCCCCCTTCCTTGAGAAGGTCGAGGTCATCGCCGGTTACTGCTCTTCCTTCGCGACCTTGGTGATCGACTCGGCGACCTGCTGAGGGGACTTGGACCCGGCGATGAGGCCGGCGACGCTGTCGTTGATCTCCTGGCCGACGGCGGGCGCGTACGCCTGGTCGAGATAGAGCTGGAAGCCGGTCGCCGCCTTCAACTGCGCCTGTACGGCGGACAGGTTGGGGTCGGTGAGAGCGCTCTCGGCGGCCGGTACGACGGGCAGCACGCCGGTCTTCTTGACGAGCTCGGTGTCGGTCGTGGCCGAGGCGAAGAACTTCAGGAAGTCGACGGCCTCCCGCGGAGCACCCTTGCGCAGCGCGTGCCCGCCGCCTCCGCCGAACACCTCGGTGAGCGCGCCCTCGCCGCCCTCGACCGCGGGGAACGGGAAGAACCCGAGGTCGGCACCGAGCCCCTTGCCCGCGTCCGACTCGACCACCGGCGCCCACTGGCCCATCAGCTCCATGGCCGCCTTGCCGTTGCCGACGGTGGCCGCCTGCCCGGTGGGGCTGTTGTACGCCGCGCCGAGGAAACCTTTCTGGAACGGCTGGAGATCGACCAGCTCCTGCAGATGCTGACCGGCCCGCACGAAACCGTCCCCGGTGAAGTCCTTGTCGTCCTCGGCCTTCCGGAGCGCGTCCAGTCCGGCGGTGCGCATGGCGAGGTAGGCCCAGTAGTACATGCCCGGCCATTTCTCCTTGCCGGCCAGGGCGAGCGGGGTGATCCCGGCGGACTTCAGCTTCCGTACGGCGTCCAGGAAGCCGCTCCAGGTGGTGGGGGGCTCGCTGAGGCCGGCCCGCTTGAAGAGCGCCTTGTTGTACCAGAAGCCGATCATGCCGATGTCGAACGGGATCCCGTAGACCTTCTCGTCGAAGAGATACGGCTCCCGGGCGACCTTCAGCAACCCGTTGCCCCAGCCCTTGGTGCTGTCGGTCAGGTCCTCGACGAGCCCGGCGTCGATCTGCTGCTTCAGGACACCGCCGCCCCAGGTGTGGAAGATGTCGGGGAGCTTCCCGGAGGCGGTCAGCGCCGTCATCTTCGACTTGTAGGGGTCGTTCTCCAGTTGGACGATCTTGATCTTCACGTGGGGGTTCTGGGCCTCGAACCGCTTGGCGAGACCGGCCCATACGTCCTTGGTGGGCTGGGTGGTGGAGATGTTCCACCACTCGACCGTGGTCGTCCCCGACGACCCTCCGTCCGAGTCGCCGCCGCAGCCGCTCAGTGCCGTCATACTCACACCGGCCGCGGCGGAGGCCGCCAGGAAGCCGCGGCGGGACAGTGCCGGGTCGCCCATCATGCGCTCCTTGGGTAGATCGAAGACTGATCGAAAGTTTCGAACCAGATCCAGAAAGCTTCGCTGCTGCCGCACCCTAGAGACACCCTCCGACAGGTGGCAACCCCTTGAACACAGGCAATCCACGCGCCTGTTCAAGGAGGCGGCCTCGCAAGGCCCTCCGGGGCGGCCGAAACATTCGGAGTATCGAACGAACGTTACGGAGCCTGCCGTCGCCAAGGAGAAGCGGCCGGAAACCGCGCCTCGTCTCATCACGCTCAGTGTCCGGCCCTCCACCCCCCGACCAGTCTTAACGGAAGCTTGACGCCGTCCGGCCCTTCATCCGTGGGCCCGTGCGTCACGCTCCGCTTACGCTGATTCCGCTGTCCGTGTGATGGCCGAAACCGCCCCGTGAGCCGCACACCGGCCCCGCCCCATATGCCGCACATCAGGAGCACCCCGATGGCCACGACCGAGCAACCTCCCCCCAGTCGCCTGCGCGCCTGGATGCTGGAGGGCCTGTCCGACATGGGCAAGGGTCATGGTCCGCAGGCCCCGGCCGCCCGAACGGAGCCCGAGCCGGAGCACAAGGGCCAGCGCTGGTACCGGGTGATGTGCCTGACCGGTGTCGACTACTTCTCGACCCTCGGCTACCAGCCGGGCATCGCCGCGCTCGCGGCCGGACTGCTCTCTCCGATCGCGACCGTCGTGCTGGTGATCGTCACCCTGGCCGGCGCCCTGCCGGTCTACCGGCGCGTGGCCGAGGAGAGCCCGCACGGTGAGGGCTCGATCGCGATGCTGGAGCGGCTGCTGTCCTTCTGGCAGGGCAAGCTGTTCGTCCTGACCCTGCTGGGCTTCGCCGCCACCGACTTCCTGATCACCATCACGCTCTCGGCGGCCGACGCCTCGACCCACCTGATCGAGAACCCGCATCTGAACAGCGCCCTGCACGACCAGCAGATGATCATCACACTCGCGCTGATAGCCCTGCTCGGGGCGGTGTTCCTCAAGGGCTTCCTGGAGGCCATCGGCGTCGCGGTCGCCCTGGTGGTCGCCTACCTCGGCCTGAACGCCGTGGTCGTGGCCGTCGGCCTGTGGCACGTGCTCACCGAGGGCCACGTGGTCACCGACTGGTCGAGCGCCCTGACCGCCGAACACGGCAACGTCTTCGCGATGATCGGCCTCTCCCTGCTGGTCTTCCCCAAGCTGGCCCTGGGTCTGTCCGGGTTCGAGACCGGCGTCGCGGTCATGCCCCACGTGCAGGGCGATCCCGGCGACACCGAGCAGAACCCCAAGGGCCGCATCCGGGACACGAAGAAGCTGCTCACGGCCGCCGCCCTGATCATGAGCGTCTTCCTGATCGCCACGAGCTTCATCACCACCTGGCTGATCCCGGAGAAGGAGTTCGAGGACGGCGGCCAGGCCAACGGCCGCGCCCTCGCCTACCTGGCCCACGAATACCTGGGCAACGCCTTCGGCACGGTGTACGACGTCTCGACCATCGCGATCCTCTGGTTCGCCGGCGCCTCCGCCATGGCCGGCCTGCTCAACCTGATGCCCCGCTACCTCCCCCGCTACGGCATGGCCCCCCACTGGGCCCGCGCCGTGCGCCCCATGGTCATCGTCTTCATCCTGATCGCCTTCCTGGTCACCTGGATCTTCGACGCGGACGTCGACGCCCAGGGCGGCGCCTACGCCACCGGCGTCCTGGTCCTGATGTCCTCCGCCGCGATCGCGGTCACCATCGCCGCCCGCCGCGCCCAGCAGCGCGGCTGGACCATCGGCTTCACGACCGTCTCGGCCGTCCTGCTCTACGTCACCGGCGCGAACGTCGTCGAACGCCCCGACGGCGTGAAGATCGGCGCCTGCTTCATCGCGGGCATCATCCTCGTCTCCCTCCTCTCCCGACTGGCCCGCGCCTTCGAGCTGCGGGTGACCAGCGTGACGCTGGACCCCATGGCGGAACGATTCATCCGGGACATGGCCAGCCGCAAGATGCGGTTCATCGCCAACGAGCCCGACCGGCGCGACAAGGCCGAGTACCGCGACAAGATCGAGCAGATCCGCGAGGACAACGACATCCCCGGCGAGGACTTCGTCTTCGTCGAAGTGACCGTCCTGGATCCCTCCGAGTTCGAGGCGGGCCTGACGGTCCACGGCGAGGTCCTGCACAACCGCTACCGCGTCCTGACCCTGGAGTCCTCCTCCATTCCGAACGCCCTGGCCGCCCTGCTCCTGCACGTCCGTGACGCCACCGGCTGCACCCCGCACATATACTTCGAGTGGACCGAGGGCAACCCCTTCGCCAACTTCCTGCGCTTCTTCCTCTTCGGCCAGGGCGAGGTCGCCCCGGTCACCCGCGAGGTCCTTCGCGAGGCCGAAGCGAACCGGGTGCGCCGGCCCCGCGTCCACACGGGCTGACGGGACCGACGGCTCCCGGCCCTATCGTGACCTCATGCAGAGCTACACAATCGGCCAGGCGGCGCGGCTGCTCGGCGTGAGCCCCGACACCGCGCGCCGCTGGGCCGACGCCGGCCGGGTGGCGACCCATCGTGACGAGGCCGGACGGCGACTCATCGACGGCAAGGACCTGGCCGCGTTCTCGGTGGAACTCGCCCGTGGGGACAGCCCCGACGAGGACACGCCGTACACCTCGGCCCGCAACGCCTTCCCCGGCATCGTCACCGCGATCAAGCTGGGCGATGTCGCCGCCCAGGTCGAGATCCAGGCCGGTCCGCACCGCCTCGTCTCCCTGCTGACCCGGGAGGCCGTCGAGGAACTGGGCTTGGAGGTCGGCGTGGAGGCCACGGCCCGCGTGAAGTCGACGAACGTGCACATCGACCGCGTGTGAACCTCGCCCCGGCCTCCACGCAAACGCATCTGCGCATCCAGGTTCCAAAAATCCCTCGATTATGCGGACCCCGCCCACATCTGTGCCTTGCATATGCGGCATCATCGTCACTGGGCCCTTCGAGGGACCGCAGACCGAGGAGCACACAGTGACGACCCGTACCGAGTGCCGTACCCACCGCATCGTCCAGGTGACCGGCGCGAGTGTCGCCGTGCTGCTGCTGGCCCTGAGCGCCTGCTCCTCCCAGGACCCCGGCGGCACCTCCGCGAAGTCGGGCTCCTCGGCCTCCCCGAAGCTCTCCGGCCCGGTCACCGTCTTCGCGGCCGCCTCCCTCGAGGAGAGCTTCACGACCCTGGGCCAGAAGTTCGAGAAGGACCACCCGGGCACGAAGGTCACCTTCAACTTCAGCGGCAGCGACACCCTGGCCGCGAGCATCACGGGCGGCGCCCCGGCCGACGTCTTCGCCTCCGCCAGCCCCAAGACCATGGCGATCGTGACCGACAGGAAGGACAACGCCACCGAGCCGGTCACCTTCGTCCGCAACCAACTGGAGATCGCCACCCTGCCGGGCAACCCGGACAAGGTGTCCTCCTTGAAGGACCTCACCAAGTCCGGCCTGAAGGTGGTCCTGTGCGACAAGACGGTGCCGTGCGGCGCCGCCGCCCAAAAGGCCCTGGAGGCAGGCGGCCTCAAGCTCACCCCGGTCTCCTACGAACAGGACGTCAAGAGCGCCCTGACCAAGGTCGAGCTGAAGGAGGCCGATGCGGCGGTCGTGTACAGGACGGACGTGCGCGCGGCCGGTGACAAGGTGGAGGGCGTGGAGTTCCCCGAGTCGGCCGACGCCGTCAACGACTACCCGATCGCCCTGCTGAAGGACGCCCCGAACGCCGAGGCGGCCAAGGCCTTCATCGCCCTGGTCCGTTCCGCCGAGGGCCAGAAGGTCCTGGCCGACGCCGGGTTCCTCAAGCCGTGACCCCACCCGTGCGGCCGGCCGCCGCGGACCCCCTGGAAGGCGGCCCGCGGCGCGTCCGCGTCCGCACGGGCGTCCCGCTCCCCCTGCTGCTGCCCGCCCTGCTCGGCCTCGCGTTCCTGCTGCTCCCGGTGATCGCGCTCCTCGTCCGGGCCCCCTGGCACAGCATGCCCGAGCAGCTGACCAGTGACGAGGTCTGGCAGGCGCTGCGGCTCTCCCTGGTCTGTGCCACGGCGGCGACGGCGGTGAGCCTGGTGATCGGGGTTCCGCTGGCCTGGGTCCTCGCCCGGACGGAGTTCCCCGGCCGGGGCCTGGTCCGCGCCCTGGTGACCCTTCCGCTGGTCCTGCCCCCGGTGGTGGGAGGCGTGGCCCTTCTCCTCGCCCTGGGCCGCAACGGTGTCGTGGGTCAGTGGCTGGACTCCTGGTTCGGGATCACGCTCCCGTTCACCACGGCCGGCGTGGTGGTCGCGGAGACGTTCGTGGCGATGCCGTTTCTCGTCATCAGCGTGGAGGGCACGCTGCGGGCCGCCGACCCGCGCTACGAGGAGGCGGCCACCACCCTCGGCGCCTCCCGCTTCACCGCCTTCCGCCGTGTCACGCTCCCCCTGATCGCTCCGGGCATCGCGGCGGGCGCCGTCCTGGCCTGGGCCCGCGCCCTGGGCGAGTTCGGCGCGACGATCACCTTCGCTGGCAACTTCCCGGGCCGTACGCAGACCATGCCGCTGGCCGTCTACCTCGCTCTGCAAAGCGAACCGGAGGCCGCGATCGCCCTCAGCCTGGTCCTGCTGGCCGTCTCGATCGCCGTTCTCGCCGGACTGCGGGACCGCTGGACGACGGCGTCATGAGCACCGTGCGGAAAGGTGTCCTCGGGACCGGGATCGCGCGCCAGGGCCTGGACGCCCGTCTTCTCGTCGACCGCGGCGCCTTCCGCCTCGACGTCTCCCTCACCGCCGCCCCCGGCGACGTCCTCGCCCTGCTCGGCCCCAACGGCGCGGGCAAGACCACCGCCCTGCGCGCCCTCGCCGGACTCGTTCCCCTCACCGGCGGTCACCTCCGCCTGGACGGTAGGGCCCTGGAGCGTACGCCGCCCGAGTCCCGCCCGGTCGGCGTGGTCTTCCAGGACTACCTGCTGTTCCCCCACCTCACCGCCCTGGACAACGTCGCGTTCGGCCCGCGCTGCCGCGGTGCCGGCAAGGCGCAGGCCCGCGCCCGGGCGGCCGAGTGGCTGGACCGCATGGGCCTCGCCGCGCTCGCCGGCGCCAAGCCCCGCCGGCTCTCCGGCGGCCAGGCCCAGCGCGTCGCCCTCGCCCGCGCCCTCGCCACCCACCCCCGGCTGCTGCTCTTGGACGAGCCCCTCGCCGCCCTGGACGCCCGTACCCGGCTGGAGGTACGCGCCCAGCTCCGCCGCCATCTGGCCGAGTTCGAGGCGGTCGCCGTCCTCGTCACCCACGACCCGCTGGACGCGATGGTCCTCGCCGACCGCCTGGTCGTCGTGGAGGACGGCCGGGTCGTCCAGGAGGGCACCCCGTCCGACATCGCCCGCCACCCGCGCACCGACTACATCGCCCAACTGGTCGGCCTGAACCTCTACCGAGGCCGCTCGGACGGCCACACGGTCCGCCTGGAGACCGGCCCGGCCATCACCACCACGGAAGTCCTGTCCGGCCCCGCCTTCGTCGCCTTCCCGCCGAGCGCGGTCACCCTCCACCGCGAACGCCCTACGGGCTCCAGCGCCCGCAACCTGTGGCGCTGCGAGGTCGTCGGCCTGGAGACCCACGGCGACCAGATCCGCGCCGACCTCACCGGCGAACTCCCGCTCGCCGCAGACCTCACCACCGTCGCCGCGGCGGAACTCGATCTGCACCCGGGCACCGCGGTCTGGGCGACGGTCAAGGCGACGCAGACCCACGCATACCCGGCATGAGCCGCTCGGGGCCCTACCGTGGGTTCCCATGACCCTGAGCATCCGCAACCAGCTGCCCGGCACCGTCACCGCCGTCCACCCCGGCGAGGTCATGGCCACCGTCAAGATCCGCCTGGACGGCGGTCAGGAACTCACCGCGGCCATCACCCTGGAGTCCGTGGAGCACCTCGCCCTCACCCCGGGAAGCGCCGTCCGGGCTCTGCTGAAGGCGACGGAGGTCTCGCTGGCCACCGGCCGGGTCGACGGCCTCTCGATCCGCAACCAGCTGCCCGGCACGCTCACCGGCCTCACCGCGGTGATCACCAAGGAGGCGGCCACCGACCTCGGCCTCTTCGTCGGCTCCGACGTGGTCGCACTGATCAAGTCGACGGAGGTCTCCCTGGCCGTCTAGACGGACACAGAGCCCCGTCCACGAGGGACGGGGCTCTGCTCTGTGTCCGTGCCCGCTCAGTCCTCGTACGTGTCCAGCGGCGGGCACGAGCAGACCAGGTTCCGGTCGCCGAAGGCCTGGTCGATCCGGCGCACCGGCGGCCAGTACTTGTCGGCGGCGGACACCCCGGCCGGGAAGACGGCCTCCTCACGCGTGTACGCGTGCTCCCACTCGCCACCGAGCGCGGCCGCGGTGTGCGGGGCCTGGCGGAGCGGGTTGTCCTCGGCCGGCCACTCGCCCGAACCGACCTTCTCGATCTCCGCGCGAATCGCGATCATCGCCTCGCAGAACCGGTCCAGCTCGATGATGTCCTCCGACTCGGTCGGCTCGATCATCAGCGTCCCGGCCACCGGGAACGACATCGTCGGCGCGTGGAAACCGTAGTCGATCAGCCGCTTGGCGACGTCGTCGACGCTCACCCCGGTGGCCTTGGTCAGCGGTCGCAGGTCGATGATGCACTCGTGCGCGACCAGCCCGCCCGGGCCGGTGTAGAGCACCGGGTAGTGCGGCTCGAGCCGCTTGGCGATGTAGTTGGCGCTGAGCACCGCCACCTGCGTGGCCCGCGTCAGCCCCTCTCCGCCCATCAGCCGCACATAGGCCCAGGAGATCGGCAGGATCCCCGCGGAACCCCAGGGCGCCGCCGAGATCGGCCCCACACCCGTCTCGGGCCCGGCGGCGGGCTGCAGCGGGTGGTTCGGCAGATACGGCGCGAGGTGCGACCGTACGGCCACCGGCCCGACCCCCGGACCACCGCCGCCGTGCGGGATGCAGAACGTCTTGTGCAGGTTCAGGTGCGAGACGTCACCGCCGAAGTGCCCCGGCCTGGCCAGCCCCACCAGCGCGTTGAGGTTGGCGCCGTCGACGTACACCTGCCCGCCCGCCTCGTGCACCTGGGCGCAGATGTCGGCGACGTGCTCCTCGAACACCCCGTGCGTCGACGGGTACGTGATCATCAGCACCGCCAGCTCGTCCCGGTGCCGTTCGATCTTCGTCCGCAGGTCCTCGACGTCGATCTCACCGTCCTCGGCGGTCTTCACGACGACGACCTTCATGCCGGCCATGACGGCGCTCGCGGCGTTCGTCCCGTGCGCGGAGGACGGGATCAGACACACGGTCCGCTGCTCGTCGCCGTTGGCCCGGTGGTATCCGCGCACGGCCAGCAGCCCGGCCAGCTCGCCCTGCGACCCGGCGTTCGGCTGCAGCGACACCTTGTCGTATCCGGTGACCTCGGCGAGCCGCTCCTCGAGCTCACCGATGATCGTGAGGTAGCCCTCCGCCTGCTCGGCGGGCGCGAAGGGGTGCAGCTGCCCGAACTCGGGCCAGGTGACCGGCTCCATCTCGGTGGTCGCGTTGAGCTTCATGGTGCAGGAGCCCAGCGGGATCATGCCCCGGTCGAGCGCGTAGTCCCGGTCGGCGAGCCGGCGCAGATAGCGCAGCATCGCGGTCTCGGAACGGTGCTGGTGGAACACGGGGTGCGTCAGGATCGCGTCGGAACGCAGCAGCCCGGCCGGCAGCGCCTCCGCGGCGACCGCGTCGAGCGCCTCGATGTCCCCGTCCACCCCGAAGGCGGCCCATACGGCGGCCACCTGGGCCCTCGCCGTCGTCTCGTCGCAGGCGACCGACACCTGGTCGGCGTCGACGAGGCGCAGGTTGACCCCGTGCTCCCGGGCGGCGGCGACGACCTCGACGGCCTTCCCGGGCACCCGCACGGTCAGCGTGTCGAAGTAGGAGCCGTGCACGACCTCGACTCCGCCGGCCGCGAGCCCGGCGGCCAGGATCGAGGCGTACCGGTGCGTCCGTCGCGCGATCGCCCGCAGCCCGTCGGGCCCGTGGTAGACGGCGTACATCCCGGCCATCACCGCGAGCAGCACCTGCGCCGTGCAGATGTTGCTGGTGGCCTTCTCCCGCCGGATGTGCTGCTCACGCGTCTGCAGCGCGAGCCGGTAGGCCTTGTGCCCGTCGGCGTCGACGGACACCCCGACGAGCCGCCCGGGCAGGCTGCGCGCGAACTTCTCGTGCACGGCCATGTAGCCCGCGTGCGGTCCACCGAATCCCATCGGCACGCCGAAGCGCTGAGTCGTCCCCACCGCGATGTCCGCCCCCAGCTCACCGGGCGACTTCAGCAGCGTCAGCGCGAGCAGGTCGGCGGCGACGGTGACGAGCGCGCCGAGCTCGTGCGCCTGGTCGATCACGGCCTTGATGTCGCGTACCGCCCCGGAGGCGCCCGGATACTGCAGCAGCACGCCGTTGATCTCCCGCGCGGCGATGTCTGCCGGAATTCCTTCGGCGAGGTCGGCGACCACGACCTCCACGCCCGCCGGCTCGGCGCGGGTCTCGATCACCGCGATGGTCTGCGGCAGCACATCCGCGTCGACCAGGAAGAGGCCCTTCTTGTTCTTCCCCATCCGCCGGGACAGGGCCACCGCCTCGGCGGCGGCCGTGCCCTCGTCGAGCAGCGAGGCACCGGAGGTGGGCAGCCCGGTCAGGTCGGCGACCATGGTCTGGAAGTTCAGCAGCGCCTCGAGCCGGCCCTGCGAGATCTCCGGCTGGTAGGGCGTGTAGGCCGTGTACCAGGCCGGGTTCTCCATGACGTTGCGCAGGATCACCGGCGGCGTGAAGGTCCCGTAGTACCCGAGCCCGATCATCGAGTCGAGGACCTGGTTGCGGTCGGCCAGCGACCGCAGCTCCGCCAGGACCTCGGCCTCGGTGCGCGCGTTGGGCAGGTCCAGCGCGTCGGCGTTCTTGATCACGTCCGGGACCGCGGCGGTGGTGAGTTCGTCGAGCGAGCCGTATCCGACGTGCGCGAGCATCTTGGCCCGCGCCTCCTGGTCGGGCCCGATGTGGCGCTGCTCGAAGGGGATGCCCTGTTCGAGCTCGGTGAGCGGAATGCGATCGGCGGTCATTGCTGAGGCCTCCTGGTCTGACGCGACCTTCGAGGGGCACCACGGCGCGGGTGCCCGGACGGCCTCCCCCTCTGTCATCTCAACCTGAGAGCTTCACCGACCGCCACTGGGGCGGCCGGCTTTCACCGTCGGTGAGGACGGAAGCCGTCGACGCCGTCGACATCCGCCCTGCTTTCCAGAGTGACCTCGTCCGCGCGGTACGTGGGCCTGAGAGATTCCGGGGAGGATTTGCTCCTTCGGCGCCTCCGACGGTCTTCGGAGGACTCTCCCGCACGGGGTCAGCAGCCGTTGTCAGACTATCAGCGAGGTCAACGGGGCCTCCTCGAGTGGCCGCTCGTCCCAATGTGCTCTTTTGTAGTGCTTACGGATGAGTTGCGACCAAGTGGAGGGCCCGTGCAGACCGACATCGATCCGCGCAACCTGATCGGCCGCAAGGCGTTCGACCGCAACGGCACCAAGATCGGCACCATCGACGAGGTCTACCTCGACGACGCTACGGGTGTGCCGGAGTGGGCGGCCATACGCACCGGCCTGTTCTCCCGGGACGCCTTCGTCCCCCTGGAGCCCAGCGAACTGGTGGACGGCACTCTGCGCGTCCCCTTCGACCGGGCCCTGATCAGGGACGCCCCCGACTTCGGTGTGGGCCGCCACCTCTCCCCGGAGCAGGAGCTCCAGCTCTACCACCACTACGGCCTGGACGTGGCCGCTCCTTCCCCTCTCCCCGACCACGACTTCGGCAGGCTGGCGGGCACCGACGAGACCTGACCGCTTCAGGCACAGGCCCGTATGAGAGCGGCGAGTACCCCGCACGGGTCGTGCAGCACACGGGCGCCATCCGTGACGACCCGACAGGTACCGGCGTCGACGGGATCGGTTCGCGCCCAGTCCGCGGACGTGACCCCCAACTCGACCTCCAGTCCGGAGCCCGTGACGTGCCGCACCTCGGTGACGGGCCCCCACGCCCGCACCCGGACCACTTCCCCCAGGTCCAGCTCCCGGACGCAGCCGCCGTCGGCGGTGTACAGGTCCGGTTCCTCCACGAGCAGCACGAGATCGACGTCCGAATCAGGGCGCGCCGAGCCCCGCGCACAGGACCCGACGAGCAGCAACCCGACGACATCCGCCCGCCGTACGGCCCATCGGGTGACCCGATCGACCACGCCCCGCATCTCGGCCTCCCGCCCCCCGGACACCTCACCGGCTTTCACGAACGCCCCGCCATACGCTTCCGGTCCCATGCCACTCCCCCGTCGTCAACGACCCCATCGGGTCCGAACCTCCCGAGCCATTCACTCTGCGTAACGAATCATGCTCACTCCGTGTTCCCG
The DNA here is from genome assembly GCF_044465285.1 of Streptomyces sp. NPDC049687. Lineage (NCBI taxonomy): Bacteria > Bacillati > Actinomycetota > Actinomycetes > Kitasatosporales > Streptomycetaceae > Streptomyces > Streptomyces sp. NPDC049687. Next base: position 10,307 of record NZ_JBITLN010000011.1, on the reverse strand, counting down.
AATCCAGCCCTGGTTCCTGAGAAGTCGGCTCCAGGCCCCCGGGGCCCTCCCCCGGTCTTCGCCGCACCAGCGGCAAGGGGTCCGCAGACGCCAGCTCAGGATCGTCCACCCGGAACGTCCGCACCCGCCCCGGCTCCGACTCAGGCGTCTCGAACCGCACGGTGACCCGGCCCAGCCCGCTGCCCTGCACCCAGCCGTGACCCAGCTCGGTGTGGACCACGTCATGCCCGGGGCGCCACTGATGCTCGACCGGCACCGGCTCCGCAACGGCCGGCTTCTCGGGAAGCTGCTCCTCGGCCGCTCCGTCCGCCCGCTCCTCCTCCGCCGCCTGGGCGAACAGGTCCTCCTGCGTGAAGTCCGCCAGACCGCTGACGCCGACCCCGAGCAGCCGCACCCCGCCCGTGGTGTCGACGGAGTCCAGCAGCCGGGCGGCCGCCTCCCGTATCACCACCGGATCGTCCGTGGGCCCGCGCAGGGTCTCTGACCGGGTGAGCGTGGAGAAGTCGTACCGCCGCACCTTCAGCACGATGGTCCGCCCCGACAGACCGGACCCCCGCAGCCTGCGCACACACCGCTCCGCCAGCCGCCGCACCTCCAGCTCCACCCGGATCCGGTCGTGGATGTCGATGTCGTACGTGTCCTCGACCGACACCGACTTGGCCTCGCGCTCCGCCACCACGGGCCGGTCGTCGCGCGCCAGCGCCATCGCGTACAGCCCGTGCCCGTGCGCCTTGCCCACCAGGCGCACGAGCTCGTCCTCACCGGCCTCGGCCAGCTCGTCGACCGTGGTGATCCCGGCCCGCCGCAGATGGTCGCCGGTGGCCGGGCCGACCCCCGGCAGGGTCCGCACCGACATCGGCCCGAGGAGGGCCCGCTCCGTCCCCGGTTCGATGAGCACCAGACCGTCGGGTTTGGCCTGCTCGGAGGCGATCTTCGCGAGCATCTTCGAGGCGGCCAGCCCCACCGACCCCGTGAGCCCCGTGAAGGCCCGGATGTCCGCTCGCAGCCGGATCCCGGCCAACCGCGCCGACTCGCTGTCCCAGGCCGCTCCCCCGGCCTCCAGGTCCACGAAGGCCTCGTCGAGGCTCAGCGGCTCCACCAGCGGCGACAGGGCCCGCAGCAGCCCCATCACCTGATCGCTGATCGACCGGTAGAAGGTGAAGCGCGGCACGAGATACGCGGCGTTCGGAGCCAGCCGGCGCGCCTGGGCCATGGGCATCGCCGAGTGGACGCCGAAGGCCCGCGCCTCGTAGGAGGCGGTGGCCACCACGCCACGCGGCCCGAGACCGCCCACGATCACGGCTTTCCCGCGCAGACTCGGCTTGGATGCCTGCTCCGCCTGGGCGTAGAAGGCATCCATGTCGAGATGCAGGATGGTGGGCGCGTTTCTCACATCTCCGATGCTGCACCACGCCACTGACAATGACGCCGCGCGGCCCCCCACCGTGCCCGGGGGGCCTCAGACCGCCCGGTTGCGCCGCCGTGCCAGCTCGTCCGCCGGGTTGTGCCCGACGAGCGTCTCACCGGTGTCGACACGCTCTCCGTGCAGCTGTGACAGCGCGCTCTCCACGTCCCGCCAGACCACGCCCACCGCGATCCCGAAGACGCCCTGGCCGCCCTGCAGCAGCGCGTGGACCTCGTCCGGCGAGGTGCACTCGTAGACCGTGGCGCCGTCGCTCATCAGCGTCATGCGTTCCAGATCGCGGAAGCCTCGCTCCCGCAGGTGCTGGACGGCGGTGCGGATGTTCTGCAGCGACACCCCGGTGTCGAGGAACCGCTTGACGATCTTCAGAATGACGACGTCCCGGAAGCTGTACAGACGCTGCGTCCCGGATCCGTGCGCGGGCCGCACGCTCGGCTCGACGAGACCGGTACGGGCCCAGTAGTCGAGTTGCCGGTAGGTGATGCCGGCGGCCGCGCAGGCCGTCGGTCCGCGGTAGCCGATCTGCTCGGACGCCATGGACGTCGCCCCTCCGCTGCTCGGCACGGCCGCGGGTCGCTGCGGGGCGTGATCGGCCGCGCTGCCCTGATGGGGGTACCCCATGCTCGAGCGCAGCCGAGAGCTCGGGGGAGGGTACGGACCGCTCCCCCCGACACCGAGTCCGGGGGCACCCCCAGCCGTACCGTCGCCGCTGCTTCTCACGCCGACCTCCGTCCTTGACCTGCCTTCTCGACGGTAGGCAGTCACCAGGGGTGCGTCAACGATCGCCACACTCGCCACGCCGAGTGATAATCACCCTAAGAGTGGTTTCCCGAACCTCACCGCGGGGAAAGGCTAGCCGAATGCGCTGAGGAGAAGCCGTAGGACGCTCTCACGCGCCGCTGGCACGTGCCGGACCCAGAGCGGTCACGCCGGTGCCGCCCCGCCCTGTTCCAGCCCGTGCCGGCTACTGGCGTGCCGGCTACTGGTTGCTGGTGCCGAAGTCCTCGGGCGAGATCTGGTCGAGGAACTCGCGGAACTTCTCCACCTCGTCCTCCTGCTCGTCCGGAATGGCGATGCCCGCGTCGTCGAGCACCGTGTCGCTGCCGTAGATCGGCGTCCCGGTGCGCAGCGCCAGAGCTATGGCGTCCGATGGGCGTGCGCTCACCTCGACGCCGCTGGCGAAGACCAGCTCCGCGTAGAAGACGCCCTCCCGCAGATCCGTGATGCGCACTTCGGTGAGCTCCTGGCCGACGGCTTCCAGCACGTCCTTGAACAGGTCGTGGGTCAGCGGTCGCGCGGGGGCCATGCCCTGCTGGGCGAAGGCGATCGCCGTCGCCTCCCCCGGTCCGATCCAGATGGGGAGGTAACGGTCGCCTCCCACTTCACGCAGCAGCACGATCGGTTGGTTGGAGGGCATTTCGACCCGGACACCTACGACATCGAGCTCGTTCACACAGCAACCCTAGGCCGTGCTCGGGACGTTTGGGTAGTCGGGCCGGGAACGGGTGACCGATCCGCCCAGGGCGAAACCGGCGGCTCAGGGCAGTCGGACCCCGAGCGCGGTCTGCACGAGCGCCGCGTGCAGCCGCATCGTGAGACCCGCCAGCTCCTTCGTACGGGCCTCGGCATGAGCCCGGGTCTGCGGATTGCGGTGCCGCCTGAGCGGGGCGACCACCTGGTCCACCAGACCGGCCTCACGGTCCGCGGCGGCCTTCATCACCCGCAGATGGCGCGGCTCGATCCCGAACCGCCCCAGCTCGGCGACGAGCGAGGCCACGGTGGCGGCCTCGGCGTCGTAGACCCCGTCCTCCAGCGGCACGAGGAGCCCGTAGGACTCCCACTCCGCCAGCTCGGGCTCGTCGATCCCGGCGGCGGCCATCAGTTCCGCCCGCCCGATCCGGGCCGCCGTGGGCCCCTCGGAGGGCTCCAGGACGGACTCCCCGTCCCGCTGCCGGCCCACCGTCGGCAGGGGCAGGGCCTCGCCCCGCTCCATCGCGTCCAGGTGCTCTCGGATCACCTTGAGCGGCAGATAGTGGTCCCGCTGCATTCTCAGTACGTGGCCGAGGCGCTCGACGTCCTCCCCGCTGAACTTGCGGTACCCCGACGGCGTCCGCTGCGGATCGATCAGCCCCTCCGCCTCCAGGAAACGGATCTTGGAGATGGTGACTTCGGGAAACTCGTCACGCAGCGCGTTCAGCACGGTGCCGATGCTCATCAGACCACCGTCCGCGGCGGCGGTGCCGTGGCCGGCACCGCCCCTCGGTGTTTGAAGCATGGACCTTCCCTGGGTTCCCCCCGGATGGAATCCGGGGGAGGGTCAGTAGCCCCGCTGGCTCGCGTAGAAGACCAGCCGGTACTTGCCGATCTGCACCTCGTCACCGTTCGACAGAGCGACCTCGTCGATCCGCTCCCGGTTGACATACGTGCCGTTCAGACTTCCGACGTCCGCGACCATGAACGTGCCGTCCGGGTTGCGACGGAACTCCACGTGCCGACGCGACACCGTCACGTCGTCCAGGAAGATGTCGCTCTGCGGGTGACGCCCGGCCGTGGTCAGGTCGCCGTCCAGCAGGAAACGGCTGCCCGAGTTCGGACCGCGGCGCACGACCAGCAGCGCGGAGCCCAGCGGCAGCGCGTCGACCGCGGCCTGCGCCTCCGGGGAGAGCGCCGGCAGCTGAGTCTGGCCGGTGGCCTCGGAGTCGTAGGCCTCGAGACCGGAGATGGAGATGGTGGAGGTCGTCTCGGACGCGCGCTCGGGCGTCAGACCGGGACGCAGCGGCGCGCCGCAATTGGAACAGAAGCGGCTGTTCTCCGCGTTGCGGTTACCGCACCTCGTACACACCAGGGCCGACATGGGAGAAAACCCTCCACCCGCACTTGAGGTTGACGGTTGGCCGAAACCTATGCCGCCGGCCTGGGCGGGGTCAACAGACGCCGCGCCCTGACCTCCGGAAATGTCACCACCCGGACCAGCGACCTGGTCCCGGAACAGCGGCCGCTGGCCCTCTGCGTCGGGCTGTGCGCGATGACGGGCGGTCGCGTTGTCGCTGCCCTCTCGCGCGCTCTTGCCGAACAACTTCGCAAACAACTTCACGGGCGATTCCCCTTGACCGAAACAGACCCGCCCGTGGGGCAGGACGAACCCTGACTGAATACACCGGCCGACCCGGACACCTTCACAACGTCCGTATCCACCAGACAGTTTCCACCACGCACCACCCGATCGGTGCGCCGACCCCCCGCAACCTCTTGCCCCTGCCGGACGACCCCCATGCACCCCCGGTTCACTGTGAGGACGACCGAGCGTAGTCAGGCTGCTTCGCCGCTCGCAAGGCGTCCACGACGATCTTGTCCGATCGCTCGACGGTCACGGTGGCCTGCTCCTTCTCGAGAGTCTGCACCACGCCTCCAGGGATGTTCAGCGCCGGTTCGAGGTCCTGCGGGTTGCCGATGACCTTGAAACGAAAGGGCGCGTTGATCTTGTTCCCGTCGACGCTCACGCTGTTGCCCGAATCCGTCAGGTAGGTGCCGGCGACGACCCGCACGCCGTTCACCTGGATCGCCTCCGCCCCCGCGGCGCGCAGTTCCTGGATCGTGTCGAGCAGCATGTCCGCCTCGACAGTCCCCTTCGTGTCCTCGATGGTCATCGTGATACCGGGCCCCTGTGCGGCCACCGTGCCCGCCAGGATGCCCAGTTGCTTCTCCTTCTCGACCGTCTGCTTGCGGGCCTCCTCGGCCTGGTCGGAGCTGTTCTCCAGCTCCTCGCGCTGCTTCTCGAGCCCTTGCTTCTCGTCTTCAAGACGCTGACTGCGGTCGTCGAGTTCATCGAGGATGCGGACAAGATCCTCCTGGCGCGCGCCCCGCAGGGCGTTTCCGCTGTCGCTGTTGGAGGCCACCTGGACGGCCAGGCCGAAGCCGAGGCCGAACAGCAGCAGGGCGACGATGAGTTGGGCCCGGCTGAACCGCGGCGGCCACAGCCCGTTCACCAGCCGCTCCCGACCGGTCAGCACCGGCTCGGCCGACTCCTGGGACGTACCCTCCGCAGGAGCAGCCACCGGCACCTCCTCCGGCAGTTCCTTGCGCAGTCTGTTCTCGGGCACCTGGTCCTGGTCGCTCATCGGCCTCACGCCCGGAAAACGTGCCGGCGGATCGCCGCGGCATTGGAGAAGATCCGGATGCCGAGCACGACCACGACCCCGGTGGAGAGCTGGGCACCCACGCCCAACTTGTCGCCCAGGAACACGATCAGCGCGGCCACGACCACGTTCGACAGGAACGACACCACGAAGACCTTGTCGTCGAAGATGCCGTCGAGCATGGCCCGCAGACCTCCGAACACGGCGTCCAGCGCCGCCACGACGGCGATCGGCAGATAAGGCTCCACAACCGCCGGAACCTCAGGCCGGACCAACAGGCCGGCCACCACTCCCACGACGAGGCCCAGTACGGCGATCACGATGTGCCCTTCTCAGTTCTCGGCTGTGCTGTACGGACGATCACACTCGGTGCGGCGGGCAGCTGGACGTCGTCCTCCACGGAAATGGCCGTCCGGATGCCGTAGTTCTCCTGCAGCACGTTCAGATAGACGCCGTCGGCGCTGTTCTGGAACCTGGTGCTGAGGTTTTTCCCGTCCCCCACCGCGAGCACCGTGTACGGCGGCACCAGCGGCTTGTTGTCGACCAGTATCGCGTCCCCAGCTGCCCTGATCGCCGACAGCGCCGTCAGCCGCTGCCCGTTGATCGATACGGCTTCGGCGCCCGACGCCCAGAGCCCGTTGACCACCCGCTGCATGTCCCGGTCACGGACCCGGCCGGTGTCGGAGAACCCGGAGGTCTCGCGCGGGTCGCCGTCGCCGCCCGTGGTGGCTTCCTTGGCGTCGTTCACGACCAGCTTGACCCCGGGCCCGTGCACCTCGACGGCACCCGACAGGATGCTCGCCAGATCCGCCCGCCCACTGCTGCCGCCGCCCTGCTTGAGCGCCTCCTGCTGCCGTGCGCTCACATCGTCGCGCAGTTCGTCGACGGTGCTCTCCAGCTTGTCGGCCGCCCTGGTCTCACTGTCGATGCGGTCGATCAGCTCCTCGCGCTCCTTGGCCACCACCGGTGCCGCGATACGCGCCTGTGCCGCGCCGACGGTGACCACGAGAGCCGCGAGCACCAGGCCGGCGGCGAGACCGAGCTTCGCCCGCAGCGTCCTGGGCAGACCACCGGCGCCCTCGGCCTGCTTCCGGGCGGCGGCCTCGGCGTAGCCGTCGTCGAGGCTGTGGTCCATGACGTTGGTGAGCAGCGACATGGACGCGTCCGGGCGCGACGTGCGCGCGGGTGTGCTCCGAACGGGGGGCTGCTGCGGCATGCCGCACATCGTCGCATGTCGCGACCACTACCTCCGAATGGCCCCACCGACGTGCCGGACAGGCCCCCTCAGGGACGCCTGTCCGGCACGCGCGCGTGGTGTGCGGATCAGCGCCCGGCGCTGTCCACGACCGACGACCACTCGTCGAGCAGTGCCTGCGCGGAGGCGTCGTCGGGCCCCTCCGCCCACAGATGGGTGACGGCCTCGGCCGGGTCGGGCAGCACCATCACCCAGCGCCCGTCCGTCTCGACCACCCGCACGCCGTCGGTGGTGTCCACGAAGCGGTCTCCGGCCGCCTCGACGACCCGCCGCATCACCAGCCCCTTGACGGCCCACGGCGTCGCCAGATCCCGCTTCAGGACGTGCGCCCGCGGGATCCGCGCGTCGATCTGGCTGAGCGTGAGCTGCGTGCGCGCCACCAGCCCGATCAGCCGTACGAAGGCGGCCGTACCGTCGAAGACACTGCTGAACTCCGGGACGATGAACCCGCCCTTGCCGTCACCGCCGAAGATGGTCGACTCGTCCCGCCCGACCCGGGTCAGGTCGTCGGGCGAGGTCGTCGTCCACTCCACCTGCGTGCCGTGATAGGCCGCCACCTGCTCGGCGATCCTCGTCGTGGTCACCGGCAGCGCCACCCGCCCGCTGCGCCGCTCCGCGGCCACCAGGTCGAGCAGGACGAGCAGGGCCCGGTCGTCCTCGATGATCCGGCCCTTCTCGTCGACGAGGGAGAGCCGCTCACCCACGGGGTCGAACCGCACCCCGAACGCCGCCCGGGACGAGGCCACGATCTCCCCGAGCCGCACGAGCCCCGAGCGTCGCTGGTCACCGGTCTCCGTCGGCCTGGACTCGTTCAGACCGGGATTGATGGTCAACGAGTCCACCCCGAGCTTCCCGAGGAGACTCGGGAGCACCAGCCCGGCGCTGCCGTTCGAGGCGTCCACCACGACCTTCAGCCCGGACTCGGCAATCCCTGTCGTGTCCACGTTCCGGAGCAACGACCCGGTGTACGAGTCGAACACGCTGGCCGGAAAGTGCAGGTCCCCGATCTCTCCCGGGAACGCCCGCCGGTACTCCTGCCGGGCGAACACCCGGTCCAGCTTCCGCTGACTGCCCTGCGACAGATCGGCACCCCGCCCGTCGAAGAACATGATGTCGACGGAATCCGGAACCCCGGGCGAGGTCCGGATCATGATCCCGCCGGCCGATCCACGCGCCGTCTGCTGCCGCGCCACGGGCAGCGGTACGTTCTCCAGGTCCCGTACGTCGATGGCGCTGGCCTGCAGCGCGGAGATCACCGCCCGCTTCAGCGCCCGGGCGCCACGGGAGTGGTCACGGGCCGTGGTGACCGTGGAGCCCTTCTTGAGCGTCGTCGCGTATGCGCCGGCGAGACGCACCGCCAACTCTGGCGTGATCTCGACGTTGAGGATGCCGGACACCCCTCGGGCACCGAAGAGATGGGCCTGTCCCCGGGACTCCCAGATGACCGAGGTGTTGACGAACGCGCCGGCTTCGATGGTCTTGAACGGGTAGACCCGCACATTCCCCTGGACAATGGACTCTTCGCCGATCAGGCATTCGTCGCCGATGACGGCGCCGTCCTCGATGCGGGCGGCTCTCATGATGTCGGTGTTCTTTCCGACGACACAGCCACGCAGATTGCTGTGCTGCCCGACATACACGTTGTCGTGCACCACGGCCTTGTGCAGGAAGGCCCCGCTCTTCACGACGACATTGGAACCGACGACCGTGTGCTCACGGATTTCCGCGCCGGCCTCGACCTTCGCGTAGTCCCCGATGTACAGCGGCCCGCGCAGAACGGCGTCGGGATGCACTTCGGCACCTTCCGCCACCCACACGCCGGGGGAGATCTCGAAGCCGTCGATCTCCACGTCGACCTTGCCCTCGAGCACGTCGGCCTGGGCCTTCACATAGCTCTCGTGCGTGCCGACGTCCTCCCAGTAGCCCTCGGCCACGAAGCCGTAGACCGGCTTGCCCTCCTTCATCAACTGCGGGAAGACATCGCCGGACCAGTCAACGGGCACATCGGCCTCGACGTAGTCGAAGACCTCCGGCTCCATGACGTAGATGCCCGTGTTGACCGTGTCCGAGAAGACCTGGCCCCACGTCGGTTTCTCGAGGAAACGCTCGACCTTGCCCTCTTCGTCGACGATGGTGATGCCGAATTCCAGCGGATTGGGCACCCGCGTGAGACAGACGGTGACCAGCGCGCCCTTTTCCTTGTGGAAGTTGATCAGCTCGGTGAGGTCGAAGTCCGTGAGGGCATCGCCGGAGATGACGAGGAAGGCGTCGTCCTTCAACGCCTCCTCGGCGTTCTTCACACTTCCGGCGGTTCCGAGTGGCTTCTCCTCATTGGCATAGCTGAGCTCCATACCGAGCTCTTCACCGTCCCCGAAGTAGTTCTTGACCAGTGAGGCCAAGAACTGCACGGTTACGACGGTCTCGTTGAGCCCATGCCTTTTGAGCAGCCTCAGTACGTGCTCCATGATCGGCCGGTTGACCACCGGCAGGAGCGGCTTGGGCATGCTTGAGGTCATGGGGCGAAGGCGTGTGCCTTCGCCTCCGGCCATCACAACGGCCTTCATGTCGGAAGCGTCCTCCTAGAAGAGACGACGGTCTAGCCGACTTCACCCATCCAGATTGTCCCGCACTTTTCCGCAGCGGGCCATCGAGCCACTACTGCTACCGCCAATCGGCGAGCTCAGTCGGCCATGGTGTCCGCACGAACCAGGCGGCGGACCTGTACCACGTAGAGGACTCCTGCCCACCAGTAGAGCGTTGTACCCCACCCTGCGAACGCCCATCCGAAAATAGCAGCGAGTGACGCCAGCCATCCACTTCCGTCACTGAGCAGGAGCAGCGGGAAGGCGTACATGAGGTTGAAGGTCGCCGCCTTGCCCAGAAAGTTCACCTGGGGCGGCGGATAACCGTGCCGCCTGAGGACGCCCACCATCACCAGCAGCACCAGTTCCCGCGCAAGAAGTACGGCCGTCAACCAGACAGGGAGAATCTCCCGCCAGGTGAGGCCGACCAGCGTCGAGAGAATGTAGAGGCGGTCCGCGGCCGGGTCCAGGAGCCGGCCCAGACTGCTGACCTGGTTCCAGCGTCGCGCGAGCTTGCCGTCCAGGTAGTCGCTGACACCGCTCAGCGCCAGCACCAGGAGCGCCCAGCCGTCGCTCTGCGGACCTCCGAACTCGGGCCTGAGGATCAGCCACAGGAAGAGGGGCACGCCGACGAGACGCGCCATGCTGAGGATGTTGGGGATGGTGAGGACCCGGTCGGTCTGTACACGGGTCTCCTGGACCTCCACCCGGGGGCCTCCAGTAGAAAACGAGCCAACGATGCCCCCTGACCCTACCTCAACGCAAAAAAGCTCTGGCTCTTGGGCTGTGTGCCCAAGAGCCAGAGCTCTAAAGGGAGTTCGGCGGTGTCCTACTCTCCCACAGGGTCCCCCCTGCAGTACCATCGGCGCTGTAAGGCTTAGCTTCCGGGTTCGGAATGTAACCGGGCGTTT
>NZ_JBITLN010000010.1:0-369639 GCF_044465285.1 Streptomyces sp. NPDC049687 | reverse complement strand
GGAAGCACGGTAACGTGTGGAGGTGACCGGTACTAATAGGCCGAGGGCTTGTCCTCAGTTGCTCGCGTCCACTGTGTTAGTTCTGAGGCAACGACTGTGTTTTTTCCGGTCTAACTTCATAGTGTTTCGGTGGTCATAGCGTGAGGGAAACGCCCGGTTACATTCCGAACCCGGAAGCTAAGCCTTACAGCGCCGATGGTACTGCAGGGGGGACCCTGTGGGAGAGTAGGACACCGCCGAACAATCATTCAAAGGGCTGGGCCCTGAACTTCGGTTCAGGGCCCAGCCCTTTTTTGTTTTCCGTCACTTGAAGTTCACGTTCCGCCCTCAGCATCCACGACATGGGTACTGCTGCAATGCTCAGGGCCGCCGGCGTCGGGATCGCTGACGAGGTCGTCGTGCCGGCCTTCGGGAACGCCGAAGTCGCCGGTGCGGTCACCCTGGCGGGTGCTCTGCCGGTGTTCGCCGATGTGGATCCGGTGACGTACTGCCTGGACGCGGCCACCGTCGAAGCGGTCGTAACTCCGCGTACCGCGGCCGTCGTTGTCGTACACCGATTCGGGCGGCCGGCCGATGTGGCGCGGTTGCACGCGGTGGGGCAGCGGCATGGGCTGCTGGTGCTGGAGCAGGCGGAGTCCGAGGCGCCGTACGACGAGATCGCGCAGCGCAGGGAGCGGGCCGCCTATCTCGATGCGCGACTGCGGGGAGTGCGGACGCCCGATGGCGGGGACGGGCACTCCTATCAGCAGTACGTCGTACGGGTGCCGGGTAATGGGAGGCCCGACCGGGATGCTTTCGCTCGGGCCTTGCGGGGGCGGGGCGTTGAGTGCCGGGTACCTGTGCAGACTCCTTTGCACCGACTGCCGGAGTTCCGGCGGTGTGTGTCGTTGCCCGAGACCGAACTGGCGGCGGACGAGACCCTTGCTCTGCCGGTGGACGCCTCGTTGACGAAGCGGGACATGCAGCGCATTGTGGCGGCGTGCAACGCGCTCGGTGGTCTGCTCCAGCCGGCCTTCTGAACGGGTTTGGGAACCCGGGCTCGTTCAGGGTATGATCTATTCCGTTGCCGCGAGGGGAACCTCGAAAAGCAACTGGCCCCTATAGCTCAGTCGGCAGAGCGTCTCCATGGTAAGGAGAAGGTCAACGGTTCGATTCCGTTTGGGGGCTCCGAAAAGAAACCCCCGCCCTTTCGGGCGGGGGTTTTCTCATGTCCGCAGGTCCTTCGTCCTCACGCCAGCCGCATCGCCAGGATCGCCATGTCGTCGGACGGGGCGTCCGACGCGAAGCGTTCCACCGCGCGCATGATGCGGGCCGCGACCGCACCGGCCGTGAGACCCGTGCAGGTCGAGAGGACATCGGCGAGGCCGTCGTCGCCCAGCATGCGCGTGCCCTCGCGGCGCTCGGTGACACCATCCGTGACACAGAGCAGGACGTCGCCCGGGTCGAGGGTGACCGTCTGCTCATAGAGCTCCAGGTCCTCGATGACGCCGAGGAGGGGCTGGGGTTCGGCGGCGGGCTCGACCGTGCCGTCCTGGCGCAGGCGGAGCGGGAGGGGATGACCGGCGCAGACCACCTTCAGTTCCGCGCTGCCGTCCTCCTGGGGGCGCATCTCGCCGTAGAGGAGCGTCAGGAAGCGGCTGCGGGCGCCCTCGTCGAGGATCGCCGAGTTGAGGCGCTCCAGGACCGCGGGGCCGCTCAGGCCCTCCCTGGCCAGGAGGCGCAGGGCGTGACGGGCCAGGCCGGTCACGGCGGCCGCGTGCGGGCCCGTGCCGCAGACGTCGCCGATGGCGAAGCCGTAGGCGCCGTCGCTGATCGGGAAGACGTCGTAGAAGTCGCCGCCCACCTCGTTGCCCTCGCCGGCCGCGCGGTAGATGACCTCGACCTCGACGCCGTCGATCTTGGGGGTCTCCGGGGGCAGGAGGCTGCGCTGGAGGGACTGGCTGATGGCCGTGCGCTCCGAGTACAGGCGGGCGTTGTCGAGGGCGAGGGCCGCCCGGCGGCTCAGGTCCTCGGCCAGTTCCAGGATCTCCTGGCGGAAGTGTTCGTCGGTGGGCTTGCCGAGGGTCAGCATGCCGATCACGCGGTTGCGGGCGACCAGCGGGAGGACCACGGTCTCGCCGCCCACCGCGGAGGCCGTGGCGAGGGTGGGGCCGATGCCTGAGGCCACCTGGTGAGTGGGGCCGCCGGTCAGGCCGAGGCTGCGCATGGAGCTGCGCAGGGCCGCATCGTGGGCCGCCTCGCCGGGGGCCGACCAGACGCGGGCGCCGGGGGTGGGTACCGGGTCCGGAGGGGAGATCTTCGAGAGCAACGACTTGATGCCGTCGATGAGTTCCTCGTCCTCGTGCAGGACGTACGACAGATAGGGGTCGGAGGCCTGGTCGGCGATCGTGTAGACCGCGCACCAGGTCGCCAGGGTGGGGACCGTCATCTGGGCCATCAGGGCCAGGGTCTGGTCGCGGTCGAGGGTGCCGGCGAGGAGGTCGGAGGCCTCCACCAGGAAACTCAGCGAGCCTCGGCGCAGACGCTCCAGTTCACCCAGGCGGGCCGATTCGACGGCGAGCGCGATGCGGTCGGCGGCGAACTGCAGGCGCAGGGCCTCCTCGTTGGAGTAGCGGCCGGGCGCCTCCGCGGCCACGCCCAGGGAGCCCGTCAGGCGGCCCTCGACCTTCAGCGGGACCGTCACCACCGAGCGCATTCCGGTGCCGCTCAGCAGGGGGACGGCGCCGGGGACGGCCGTGAGGTCCTCGTGGACGGCCGGCATCCGGGCCGAGCCGTAGCGGCCGGGTCCCGCCTCGACGGGCACGCGCGCGAAGCGCTGGCGGGCGGAGGGCAGGCCGGTGGAGGCGCGGACCTCCAGCTCGGTCTCGTCGTCGGTCGCGAGAAGCAGGAAGGCGGAGTCGCCGTCGAGCATGTCGCGGGCTCGCTCCACCGTGCGCTGGAGGAGGCCGTCGAGGTCGTCCGGGGCGGGCGAGCCGATGAAGACCTCGAAAGGGTCGGCGCTCTGCCCGTCGGCGGGTGCCGCGTCGGAGGCCGGGAGGCGCAGCGGGGTCTGCAGGACGGCGCGTTCGTGGTCGCGGACCAGGAGGCAGACCGTGGAGGGCTCGCCGTCGGTGTCGCGGACGCGGAGATGGGAGGCGTACACGGGGGTGACGCGGCCGTTGGCGCCGCGGATGCCGTAACTGCCCTCCCAGCGGGAGAGTTGGAGGGCCTCGGCGATGCCGGTGCCGGTGCCGGGGGTGTGCGGCCAGGCGGCGAGGTCGGTGAGGGGCTTGCCGGTGACCTGGTCGGCCGCGTAGCCGAAGAGATCCTCCGCGTCCTCGTTCCAGGCCGAGATGGCGCCCGTACGGTCGATCTGGACGACCGCTACCCGCACGCGGCTGTCGGCGAGCGGCAGGAGGTCCGCGGGCAGGGACGGGCCGGCGGCGCGGGTGCCCACCGGGCGGTCCGGGAGGTCGAGTTGGAACCACACCTGCTTGTGGGTGGGCGTGTACTCGACGCCCCAGCGGCCGGCGATGGCCGCGCAGAGCTGGAGGCCTCGGCCGCCCTCACGGTCGGGGCTGCCCATGGTGGCGAGGGAGCCCTGGAGGGGGATCTCGCGTTCCGGGTACCGGTCGGCCACCTCGATGCGTACGCCGTCCTCGGACCGCAGGCACAGGACGTCGGCGTGGGTTCCCGCGTGGACGACCGCGTTGGTCACCAGTTCGCTGGTGAGGACCACGGCGTCGTCGACGATGTCGGCGAAGCCCCAGCCCTGGAGGGTGTCGCGGACGAACGAGCGGGCGGTCGCGACGGATCGCCCCACGGGCTCGAAGCTGGCGGCCGCGCGCGCGGTGATCACAGAACTCCTCGACCGGTTGTCGACGTGCGGAAATCCCTGGCCGACCTGGTCGCGCCGCTGCTGCGGTGGACGCATGCTCGAAGGCCGGGGGTCCGGGGGCTGTCCCCCCGGGATCAGTCCGGTGGTCATGTGTGCGGCCGCCCCTCCGATGCCCGCTCGTGCCTTGTGCCACCGCCCAGGCCGGACGGACCGGCGCGGCTGGACAGCCGCATGCAAGGTTACTTACCTTCCCCGTCCGTGCGGATGCCGGTCGCCCGTGTTTCCGCCCCTAGGGTGTGCGGACGATGTGCGAAGGTGCCGAACTGTTATGGCCGGGTTCGGGGAGGGTGAAACACTGGGCAGGCTTCTTGTGAAGGTCCGGGCAGACTGGGTGTCTTATGAGTACAGGGGGCAGCAGCCCCCGGGGTCCGCCTGATTACATCGGGCGGTAAAACCCAGCGGTAACCGGCACGATGAGTAGCAACACCCCAGCACAGCGTAACGGTCGAGCCCTGCGGGAGGGACAAGTGGAGTCTGGCGCAGCGACGCGGAGCACTAAGGCGCGCGCGAAAGGCGGACAGTCCCTGAGCAGGCGCACGCCGCGCGGTGGCACCACCGTCGTGGACACGGCGGCGCTGGACCGGCTGCTTTCGGCCCTGGTGTCCATGCGGGACGGGAACTTCCGCAAGCGGCTCACGGTGTCGGGCGACGGGGTGATGTCGGAGATCGCGGCCGTCTTCAACGAGGTGGCCGACCGAAATCTCCACCTCACGGGTGAGCTTTCGCGCGTACGTCGCATGGTGGGCCGGGAGGGCAAGCTCACCGAGCGGCTGGAGGCGGGTGCCTGCGAGGGCTCGTGGGCGACCGCCATCGACAATTCGAACGCGCTGGTCGACGATCTCGTACGGCCCGTCTCCGAGGTCGGGCGGGTGCTGTCGGCGGTGGCCGAGGGTGATCTGTCGCCGCGCATGGAGTTGCGGACGCAGACGCCCGACGGGGCGGCCGGGCAGCCGCTGCGGGGGGAGTTCCTGAAGGTCGGGCGGACCGTCAACAACCTGGTCGATCAGCTGTCGACGTTCACCGACGAGGTCACGCGCGTGGCCAGCGAGGTGGGGACCGAGGGCAAGCTGGGCGGACAGGCGCAGGTGCGCGGTATGTCCGGCTCGTGGAAGGACCTCACGGAGTCCGTCAACACGATGGCGGAGCGGCTGACGGCCCAGGTGCGCGACATCGCGCTGGTGACGACGGCCGTGGCCAAGGGTGATCTGTCCCGGAAGGTGACGGTTCACGTCGAGGGCGAGATGCTCGAGCTGAAGAACACCGTCAACACGATGGTGGACCAGCTCTCCGCGTTCTCCTCCGAGGTGACGCGGGTCGCGCGCGAGGTGGGCACCGAGGGCATCCTCGGCGGCCAGGCGCAGGTGTCCGGCGTGGACGGTGTGTGGAAAGAGCTCACCGATTCGGTGAACACCATGGCCGGGAACCTGACGGCCCAGGTGCGCGGGATCGCGGAGGTGACGACGGCCGTCGCCAGCGGCGACCTGTCGCAGAAGGTGACGGTGTCGGCGCGCGGTGAGGTCGCGCAGCTCGCCGACACGATCAACCAGATGACCGAGACGCTGCGGACCTTCGCGGACGAGGTCACGCGTGTGGCCAACGAGGTGGGGGCCGAGGGGCGGCTCGGCGGGCAGGCCAATGTGCCGGGCGCGGCGGGTACGTGGAAGGACCTGACGGACTCCGTCAACACGGTGTTCCGGAACCTCACCACTCAGGTGCGGGACATCGCGGCCGTGACGACGGCCGTGGCGAGCGGTGACTTGTCGCAGAAGGTCACGGTGGACGTGGCCGGCGAGATGCTGGAGCTGAAGAACACCGTCAACGGGATGGTGGATCAGCTGTCGGCTTTCGGTGCCGAAGTGACGCGTGTGGCGCGGGAGATCGGTGTCGAGGGTGAACTGGGCGGTCAGGCGCAGGTGTCCGGCGCGGCCGGGACGTGGAAGGACCTGACGGACTCCGTCAACACGGCGTTCAGGAATCTCACCGGACAGGTGAGGAACATCGCGCAGGTGACGACGGCCGTGGCCAACGGCGATCTCTCGCAGAAGGTCACCGTCGACGTGTCCGGTGAGATGCTCCAGCTGAAGAACACCGTGAACACGATGGTGGACCAGCTGTCGTCGTTCGCCGACCAGGTGACGCGGATGGCGCGGGACGTGGGTACCGAGGGCCGGCTGGGCGGTCAGGCGCGCGTGGACGGTGTGTCGGGTACCTGGCGGGAGCTGACGGACTCCGTCAACTTCATGGCGGGCAACCTCACCTCTCAGGTGAGGCAGATCGCCCAGGTGACGACCGCCGTGGCGCGCGGTGACCTGTCGCAGAAGATCGACGTGGACGCGCGCGGGGAGATCCTGGAGCTGAAGAACACCATCAACACGATGGTGGACCAGCTCTCCGCGTTCGCCGACCAGGTGACCCGGGTGTCGCGGGACGTGGGTACCGAGGGCCGTCTCGGCGGTCAGGCGCAGGTGCCGGGTGTGGCCGGTGTGTGGCGGGACCTGACGGACTCCGTGAACGGCATGGCCGGCAACCTCACCGCCCAGGTGCGCAACATCGCGCAGGTGGCCACGGCGGTCGCGCGCGGTGACCTGTCGCAGAAGATCACCGTGGACGCGCGCGGGGAGATCCTGGAGCTGAAGAACACCCTGAACACGATGGTGGACCAGCTGTCGTCCTTCGCCCAGGAGGTCACCAGGGTCGCCCGTGAGGTCGGTACGGAGGGGCAGCTCGGCGGTCAGGCCGAGGTGCAGGGTGTCTCCGGCACCTGGAAGGACCTCACGCAGTCGGTGAACTTCATGGCGAACAACCTGACCATCCAGGTGCGTCAGATCGCCGAGGTCACGACCGCCGTCGCCAAGGGCGACCTGTCGAAGAAGATCACCGTCGACGCCAAGGGCGAGATCCTCGAACTCGTCACGACCGTCAACACGATGGTCGACCAGCTGTCGTCCTTCGCCGAGCAGGTGACCCGGGTGGCCCGTGAGGTGGGCACGGAGGGCATCCTGGGCGGCCAGGCGCACGTTCCGGGGATCACGGGCATCTGGAAGGACCTCAGCGGCAATGTGAACCTGATGGCCAAGAACCTGACCATGCAGGTGCGCAACATCTCGCAGGTCGCGGCGGCCGTCGCCAACGGCGATCTGACGCGGACGGTGACGATCGAGGCGCGCGGCGAGGTCCAGCAGCTCGCCGACACCATCAACACCATGGTGAAGACGCTGAGCTCGTTCGCCGAGCAGGTCACCAAGGTGGCCCGTGAGGTGGGCACGGACGGCATCCTGGGCGGTCAGGCGCACGTACCCGGTGTGGCGGGCACGTGGAAGGACCTCACCGACTCGGTGAACGGCATGGCGTCCAATCTGACCGGTCAGGTGCGCAACATCGCCATGGTCACGACGGCCATCGCCAAGGGCGACCTGACGAAGAAGATCGACATCGATGCGCGCGGGGAGATCCTGGAGCTGAAGACGACCATCAACACGATGGTCGACCAGCTGTCGTCCTTCGCCGAGGAGGTCACCCGCGTGGCCCGCGAGGTGGGTACGGAGGGGCAGCTCGGCGGTCAGGCACGCGTGCGTGACGTCGACGGAACCTGGCGCGACCTCACCGAGTCCGTGAACGAGATGGCCGGGAACCTGACCCGGCAGGTGCGTGCCATCGCCCGCGCGGCCACCGCGGTGACCCGTGGCGACCTGAACCTGAAGCTCGACGTGGACGCGGCCGGCGAGATCCAGGAGCTGCAGGACTACATCAACAAGATGATCGCCAACCTGCGCGACACCACGATCGCCAACAAGGAGCAGGACTGGCTGAAGGGCAACCTCGCGCGTGTGTCGGCGCTGATGCAGGGGCGGCGCGACCTGGAGGACGTGGCCTCGCTGATCATGAGCGAGCTGCCGCCGCTGGTGGCCGCGCAGCACGGTGCGTTCTTCCTGGCGATGCCGTCGCCCGAGGGCATGGACGACCCGTACGAGCTGCGGATGCTGGGGTCGTACGGCTACTCGATGGGGTCCATGCCGACCTCGTTCCGGCCGGGCGAGGCGCTGGTGGGGACGGCCGCCGAGGAGAAGCGCACGATCCTCGTGGAGAACGCGCCGAGCGGCTATCTGAAGATCTCCTCCGGGCTCGGTGAGGCGCCGCCCGCACAGGTGATCGTGCTGCCCGTGCTGTTCGAGGGCAAGGTCCTCGGTGTGATCGAGCTGGCCTCCTTCGCGCCGTTCACGCAGATCCAGAAGGACTTCCTCAACCAGCTCGCGGAGATGATCGCGACCAGCGTCAACACCATCTCCGTCAACACCAAGACCGAGCAGTTGCTGAAGCAGTCGCAGGAGTTGACCGAGCAACTGCGTGAGCGGTCGGCCGAGTTGGAGCAGCGGCAGAAGGCCTTGCAGGCGTCCAACGCCGAACTGGAGGAGAAGGCCGAGCTGCTGGCCCAGCAGAACCGTGACATCGAGGTGAAGAACACCGAGATCGAGGAGGCGCGGCAGGTCCTGGAGGAGCGCGCCGAGCAGCTCGCCGTGTCGATGCGCTACAAGAGCGAGTTCCTCGCCAACATGTCGCACGAGCTGCGTACGCCGCTGAACTCGCTGCTGATCCTGGCGAAGCTGCTCGCGGACAACGCGGAGGGCAATCTCTCGCCGAAGCAGGTGGAGTTCGCCGAGACGATCCACGGGGCGGGCTCGGACCTGCTCCAGCTGATCAACGACATCCTGGACCTGTCGAAGGTCGAGGCGGGCAAGATGGACGTCTCGCCTACCCGGATCGCGCTGGTGCAGCTGGTGGACTACGTGGAGGCGACCTTCCGGCCGCTGACCGCGGAAAAGGGCCTCGATCTGTCCGTTCGGGTGTCGCCGGAGCTGCCGGCCACGCTGCACACGGACGAGCAGCGGCTGCTGCAGGTGCTGCGCAACCTGCTGTCCAACGCGGTGAAGTTCACCGACTCCGGGTCGGTGGAGCTGGTCATCCGGCCGGCGGGGGCGGACGTACCGGTGGCGATCCGGGAGCAGTTGCTGGAGGCCGGTTCGCTGGCGGATCCGGACGCGCCGCTGATCGCCTTCTCGGTGACCGACACCGGCATCGGGATCGCGGCCGGCAAGATGCGGGTGATCTTCGAGGCGTTCAAGCAGGCGGACGGCACGACCAGCCGCAAGTACGGCGGTACGGGACTGGGGCTGTCGATCTCGCGGGAGATCGCACAGCTGTTGGGCGGTGAGATCCACGCGCAGAGCGAGCCGGGGCGTGGTTCGACGTTCACGCTGTACCTGCCGCTGCACCCCAGTGAGCTGCCTCCGCAGGGCTACCAGCAGATCGTGCCGACACTGGAGGCCGGTGACCTGGTGGCCTCGGAGAACGGGGCGGCCGAGCTGTCGGAGCTGTCCGAGGCGGAGATCGTGATGCCGGCCGAGGTGAAGTCGTACCAGGAGACGCAGAACGGGGCGGCCGCGCTCTTCAGGCGTCGCCGGCGGTCCTCGAACGGTGGCGAGCGGGTCGGGGAGCCGGCGCAGTGGTCGGCGCCGCAGGGGCACCGGAGCATCCGGTTCGGCGGCGAGAAGGTGCTGATCGTCGATGACGACATCCGTAACGTGTTCGCGCTGACCAGCGTTCTGGAGCAGCACGGTCTGTCCGTGCTGTACGCGGAGAACGGCCGGGAGGGCATCGAGGTCCTGGAGCAGCACGACGACGTGGCGGTCGTCCTGATGGACATCATGATGCCCGAGATGGACGGCTATGCGACGACGTCGGCGATTCGTCGGATGCCGCAGTTCTCCGGGCTGCCGATCATCGCGCTGACGGCGAAGGCGATGAAGGGCGACCGGGAGAAGGCGATCGAGTCGGGTGCCTCCGACTATGTGACGAAGCCGGTCGATCCCGATCATCTGCTGTCGGTGATGGAGCAGTGGATGCGGGAGGCGTGAGCGCGTGTGACGGGAACTTGCGGAAGGCGTGAGGAGTTGTCGACCGTGGGTGTCCGTCGCCGTGTAGCGGGGCCGGAATCGGGGAACCTTCTGGTCTTCTGCCGCGTTCCTGTTACGTGCACAGTGACATCACGGTGACAGGGTGTGGCGACGGTCGGGGTGCGGCTACCATGACCGGCACAAGGAAGGGCGGCGCTAAGGAGTCGTCCCCAGGGGCGGCGCCCGGTGCACTGCCGGGGCGAGGAGGGCGGGCCATGGTGCAGAAGGCCAAGATCCTCCTGGTCGATGACCGGCCGGAGAATCTGCTGGCGCTGGAGGCGATCCTCTCGGCGCTCGATCAGACGCTGGTGCGGGCATCGTCCGGGGAAGAGGCGCTCAAAGCACTGCTGACGGACGACTTCGCGGTCATTCTGCTGGACGTCCAGATGCCGGGAATGGACGGTTTCGAAACGGCCGCGCACATCAAGCGGCGAGAACGCACCAGGGACATCCCGATCATCTTCCTCACGGCGATCAATCACGGCCCCCACCACACCTTCCGCGGGTACGCGGCCGGCGCGGTGGACTACATCTCCAAGCCGTTCGACCCGTGGGTGCTGCGCGCCAAGGTCTCCGTGTTCGTCGAGCTGTACATGAAGAACTGCCAGCTGAGGGAGCAGGCGGCGCTGCTGCGGCTCCAGTTGGAGGGCGGCGGCAAGGCCGCGGCGGGCGGTGGCGCCAAGGAGTCGGCGGGACTGCTGGCGGAGCTCTCCGCGCGGCTCGCGGCGGTCGAGGAGCAGGCCGAGGCGTTGTCCAAGCAGCTCGACGACGAGTCGGCGGACGCGGCGGCGGTGGCCACGGCGGCGCATCTGGAGCGGAAACTCACGGGTCTGCGGCGGGCGCTGGACGCGCTGGAGCCGGGCACCGGGAACGGCGCCGCCTCGGTGCCGTCGCAGAACTGACGCGAGAGGCCAGCACGGTTGGGCGTGAGCGGGGGTCAGATGTCCGCCGTCACGGAGAGGATGGGTCTTCCCGGTGCCGGGCGGATGCGCCCGCTCGCCGCCCCCGTCAAGCGGACGCGTCAGTTCCGCGCCTGCGCAAGGCCGACACGAACGGGTGAAGCAGTGGGCACACGTGTCCGCGGTCGTCTCCCCCGGTAACCTCACATCCATGGCCTCACGTCCCTCCGCAGCCAAGAAGCAGCCCGCCAAGAAGGCGGCTGCTCCCGCGAAGGCTCCGGCGAAGAAGGCCGCCGCGAAAAAGGCCCCGGCGAAGAAGGCGCCCGCCAGGAAAGCCGCGGCCAAGAAGGCGGCGCCGGCACCCAAGCCGGCGCCGAGCCCCACCGGGGGCGTCTACCGGCTTGTGCGCGCCCTCTGGCTGGGCCTGGCGCACGCCGTCGGCGCGGTGTTCCGGGGGATAGGGAACGGCGCCAAGAACCTCGACCCCGCCCACCGCAAGGACGGCGTCGCTCTGCTGCTGCTCGGCGTCGCGCTGATCGTCGCCGCGGGCACCTGGGCCGATCTCAAGGGCCCGGTCGGGGACCTGGTCGAGATCCTCGTCACCGGCTCCTTCGGCCGCCTGGACCTGCTGGTTCCGATCCTGCTCGCGGTCATCGCCGTGCGCTTCATCCGGCACCCCGAGAAGCCCGAGGCCAACGGCCGTATCGTGATCGGCCTTTCCGCGCTCGTCATCGGCGTCCTCGGCCAGGTCCACATCGCCTGCGGCGCGCCCGCCCGCGGCGACGGCATGCAGGCGATAAGGGACGCCGGCGGTCTCATCGGCTGGGGTGCGGCGACCCCGCTGACGTACGCCATGGGCGAGGTGCTCGCCGTACCGCTGCTGGTACTGCTCACGATCTTCGGGCTGCTGGTCGTCACGGCCACCCCGGTCAACGCGATCCCGCAGCGGCTGCGGCAGCTCGGGGTGCGCCTCGGGGTGCTGCACGACCCCGCGGCGGACGGGTACGACGAGTTCTCCGACGACGAAGCGCGCTACGACGAACAGTGGCGCGAGGCGCTGCCCGGGCGCCCCCGCCGGCGCTCGGGCGCCCCGCGGGTGAACGACGCCGACGACGCCGAGCAGGAGGCCCTCTCCCAGCGCCGCGGCCGGCCCCGGCGCTCGGCCGTGCCGCAACCCGCGATGGACCGGGAGATGGACGCCGTGGACATCGCCGCGGCCGCCGCAGCCGACCTCGACGGCGCGGTCCTGCACGGCATGCCGCCCTCGCCGATCGTCGCCGACCTCACCCAGGGCGTGCGCGTGGGCGACCGCGAGGCGACCACCCCGACGCCGGTCCCGGCCGCACGGCCCAAGCAGGAGAAGCTCAAGACCGGGGGCGCGGTCCCCGACCTGACCAAGACGCCGCCGCAGGAGATGCGCGACCTGCCGCCGCGCGCCGAGCAGCTCCAGCTCTCCGGCGACATCACCTACGCGCTGCCGTCGCTGGACCTCTTGGAGCGCGGCGGCCCCGGCAAGGCGCGCAGTGCCGCCAACGACGCGGTCGTCGCCTCGCTGACCAATGTCTTCACCGAGTTCAAGGTCGACGCCGCGGTCACCGGCTTCACCCGTGGTCCGACGGTCACCCGCTACGAGGTCGAGCTCGGCCCCGCCGTGAAGGTCGAGCGGATCACCGCACTGACCAAGAACATCGCGTACGCCGTCGCCAGCCCGGACGTGCGGATCATCAGCCCGATCCCCGGCAAGTCGGCGGTCGGCATCGAGATCCCCAACACCGACCGGGAGATGGTGAACCTCGGAGACGTGCTGCGGCTCGCGGACGCCGCCGAGGACGAGCACCCGATGCTGGTGGCGCTCGGCAAGGACGTCGAGGGCGGCTATGTGATGGCCAACCTGGCGAAGATGCCGCACATCCTCGTCGCCGGAGCGACCGGTTCCGGTAAATCGTCGTGCATCAACTGCCTGATCACGTCCGTCATGGTCCGCGCGACCCCCGAGGACGTTCGGATGGTCCTCGTCGACCCCAAGCGCGTCGAGCTGACCGCGTACGAGGGCATCCCGCACCTGATCACGCCGATCATCACCAACCCGAAGCGGGCCGCCGAGGCGCTGCAGTGGGTCGTACGGGAGATGGACCTCCGCTACGACGACCTGGCGGCGTACGGCTTCCGGCACATCGACGACTTCAACGAGGCCATACGGAACGGCAAGGTCAAGCTGCCCGAGGGCAGCGAGCGGGAGCTGCAGCCGTACCCGTATCTGCTGGTGATCGTGGACGAGCTCGCCGACCTGATGATGGTCGCGCCGCGTGATGTCGAGGACGCGATCGTGCGGATCACGCAGCTCGCGCGTGCGGCCGGCATCCACCTGGTGCTCGCCACGCAGCGGCCGTCGGTCGACGTCGTCACCGGTCTGATCAAGGCGAACGTGCCCTCGCGGCTCGCCTTCGCCACCTCCTCGCTCGCCGACTCGCGGGTCATCCTCGACCAGCCGGGCGCGGAGAAGCTGATCGGCAAGGGTGACGGACTGTTCCTTCCGATGGGCGCGAACAAGCCGACCCGTATGCAGGGCGCCTTCGTGACCGAGGCCGAGGTCGCCGCGGTCGTCCAGCACTGCAAGGACCAGATGGCGCCGGTCTTCCGGGACGACGTCGTCGTGGGGACGAAGCAGAAGAAGGAGATCGACGAGGACATCGGCGACGACCTCGACCTGCTGTGCCAGGCGGCCGAACTGGTCGTCTCCACCCAGTTCGGCTCGACGTCCATGCTCCAGCGCAAGCTGCGCGTCGGCTTCGCCAAGGCCGGCCGGCTGATGGACCTCATGGAGTCGCGGAACATCGTCGGTCCGAGCGAGGGTTCCAAAGCTCGTGACGTTCTTGTGAAACCCGATGAACTCGACGGCGTGCTCGCGGTGATCCGGGGGGAGTCTGAGGGGTAGGCGTCCGTCGTGGGGAGCCGGGTGTCCGTGACTCAGCCGTTAGAAACCGCAGGGCAACCGTTTCCCTTTGGCGTACGTCCAGTTGAGCGAGAGGACAGGTACGGCTTTCAACTGGGGGCTGTGTCTGGCCCGTCATCGGTGTGACCGGCCATTCCGATGGCGTACAAAGTCATACCGTCCGGTTGCCCCTCCCTTTGGCACCCCCCCTAGACTGAACCTCCAGCACAGGTGGCTACACGCTCGAAAGGCGCCCCCGTGTCCATCGGCAACTCCCCTGAAGACGAGCGTCCGTTCGATGACCCGTCCGAGGAAGCCCCCTTCTCCATCGGTCGTGCCCTGCGCCAGGCGCGTATCACGGCCGGGCTGACGGTCGACGACGTCAGTACCGCCACCCGGGTCCGTATCGTCATCATCCATGCCATCGAGTCGGACGACTTCGCCCCGTGCGGCGGGGACGTGTACGCGCGCGGGCACATCCGGACCCTGGCCCGAGCCGTCCACCTCGACCCCGCCCCGCTGATCGAACACTTCGACGCCACGCACGGCGGCAGGCCGGCGCCGACCCCGGCCGCCCCGCTGTTCGAGGCGGAACGTATCCGCCCCGAGCGACGGGGACCGAACTGGACCGCGGCGATGGTCGCCGCGATCGTGGCCGTGGTCGGATTCGTCGGGTTCACCGCCTTCAGGGGCGGCGACAACGACGGGTCCAAGGAGGCGGTCGCCGGCGGCACCTCGCCCTCGACCAGCGCCCCGGCCTCGCCCACACCGAAGTCCGACAAGTCCGTCGACGAGACGCCCGAGCCCTCCGACAGCGCCATCGCCGCCGCGCCCCAGGACAAGGTGACCGTACAGGTCAGCGCCACCGACGGTCGTAGCTGGATCTCCGCCAAGGACCACAACGGTCGGCTGCTGTTCGACGGGCTGCTCAAGAAGGGCGACTCCAAGACCTTCCAGGACGGCGAGAAGATCAACCTTGTCCTCGGCGACGCCGGGGTGATCGACCTGTTCGTCAACGGCAAGAAGATCGACGACAACTTCCAGCCGGGCGCGGTGGAGCGCCTGACGTACACGAAGGGCGACCCGCAGGCCGGGTAGGAGGTCGGGGTGCGCGGCGACGGGGTTGGTGATCTTCGCCAACCCCGTCGACGTTGAGTGTCGGTGGGACAAAGTAGTCTTGAGCCCATGCCTGAACGCCGTACCGTCGCACTCGTCACCCTTGGCTGCGCCCGTAACGAGGTGGACTCGGAGGAGCTCGCAGGCCGTTTGGAGGCGGACGGCTGGCAGCTCGTCGAGGACGCCGAGGACGCGGACGTCGCCGTCGTCAACACCTGTGGCTTTGTCGAGGCCGCCAAGAAGGACTCCGTCGACGCCCTCCTCGAGGCCAACGACCTCAAGGGACACGGCAGAACCCAGGCCGTCGTGGCGGTGGGCTGCATGGCCGAGCGGTACGGCAAGGAACTCGCCGAAGCGCTCCCCGAGGCCGACGGCGTGCTCGGCTTCGACGACTACGCGGACATCTCCGACCGCCTCCAGACCATTCTGAGCGGTGGCGTCCACGCCTCCCACACCCCGCGCGACCGGCGCAAGCTGCTGCCGATCAGCCCGGCGGAGCGGCAGTCGGCGACCGACGTGGCCCTGCCGGGGCACGGTGCTCCGGTGGATCTCCCGGAGGGCCTGGCCCCGCAGTCCGGCCCCCGTGCGCCCCTGCGCCGCCGACTCGACGGCGCCCCCGTCGCCTCGGTGAAGCTCGCCTCCGGCTGCGACCGGCGCTGCTCGTTCTGCGCCATCCCGTCCTTCCGCGGCTCCTTCATCTCGCGCCGGCCCAGCGATGTGCTGAACGAGACGCGGTGGCTGGCCGAGCAGGGCGTCAAGGAGATCATGCTGGTCTCCGAGAACAACACGTCCTACGGCAAGGACCTGGGCGACATCCGTCTGCTGGAGTCCCTGCTGCCCGAGCTCGCGGAGGTCGACGGCCTCGAGCGGGTGCGGGTCAGCTACCTCCAGCCGGCCGAGATGCGGCCCGGGCTCATCGACGTCCTGACGTCCACGCCCAAGGTCGCGCCCTACTTCGACCTGTCCTTCCAGCACTCCGCGCCCGGCGTGCTGCGCGCGATGCGCCGCTTCGGCGACACCGACCGGTTCCTGGAACTCCTCGACACCATCCGGAGCAAGGCGCCCCAGGCGGGTGTGCGCTCCAACTTCATCGTGGGCTTCCCCGGTGAGTCCGAGGCCGACCTGGCCGAGCTGGAGCGGTTCCTGAACGGCGCGCGGCTGGACGCCATCGGTGTCTTCGGCTATTCCGACGAGGAGGGCACCGAAGCCGCCACGTACGACGACAAGCTCGACGAGGACGTCGTCGCCGAGCGGCTCGCCCGGGTCTCCCGGCTCGCCGAGGAGCTCGTCTCGCAGCGGGCCGAGGAGCGGCTGGGCGAGACGGTGCGCGTGCTCGTGGAGTCCCTGGACGAGGACGGCGTGTACGGCCGTGGGGCGCACCAGGCGCCCGAGACCGACGGGCAGGTGCTGCTCACATCGGGCGAAGGTCTGAGCGTCGGTCGTATGGTCGAGGCGAAGGTGGTCGGGACCGAGGGTGTCGATCTGGTGGCCGAGCCTTTGCAGGGCTCGTTCGGGTGTAGTGAGGAGGCGGGCAGATGACGGGTGTTCCGGCATCGGCCGCCGGCGGCTCCTCGCAGGCGAAGGGGGCCCGTGCGGCCGCGGAGGCCTCCGCGGCCGACCCGGCTGCCCCTGTCGGCGATCCGGCTGCCGAGATCGATGCTCAGGGTGTCGGTGCGGGTTCGCAGGGTTCCGGTCCCGTGGGCGCCGACGTCGATTCTCAGGAGGCCTTCGGCAAGGCCCCGCGGGGCGGGAAGCTGGCCGCCGCGGCCGTCAACCAGGCGAGCGTCTGGAACATCGCCAATCTGCTGACGATGCTCCGGCTGATCCTGGTGCCCGGGTTCGTCGCGCTGATGCTGGCCGACGGTGGTTACGACCCGGCGTGGCGCTCGCTCGCGTGGGCCGCCTTCGCCATCGCCATGATCACCGATCTGTTCGACGGGCATCTGGCGCGGACGTACAACCTCGTCACCGACTTCGGGAAGATCGCCGACCCCATCGCCGACAAGGCGATCATGGGAGCGGCGCTGATCTGCCTCTCCGCGCTCGGCGACCTGCCGTGGTGGGTGACGATCGTGATCCTCGGCCGGGAACTCGGGATCACCCTCATGCGTTTCCTGGTCATCCGGTACGGCGTCATCCCCGCGAGCCGGGGCGGCAAGCTCAAGACGCTCACGCAGGGCATCGCCGTCGGGATGTACGTCCTGGCACTGACAGGGTGGCTGGCCACCCTGCGGTGGTGGGTGATGGCGGCGGCGGTCGTGCTGACCGTGGTGACCGGGCTCGACTATGTAAGACAGGCCATTGTGCTGCGCCGCGAGGGAATCGCCGAGCGCAGGGCCGCGTCGGAGGAGACGGAAGCGTGAATTCCACGGCCACCGACGTGGTGCGACTACTCACGGTGAGGGGTGAGACGCTCGCTGTGGCCGAGTCGCTGACCGGTGGCCTGGTTGCGGCGGACATCACATCGGTGCCCGGGGCCTCCAAGGCCTTCCGGGGTTCGGTGACCGCCTACGCCACCGAACTGAAGCAGGAACTGCTCGGTGTGGACGCGGGGCTGCTGGCGGCGCGCGGGGCGGTTGATCCGCAGGTCGCGGCCCAGATGGCGGCCGGAGTGCGCAAGGCGCTCGGTGCCGACTGGGGGCTTGCGACCACCGGTGTCGCCGGCCCCGATCCGCAGGACGGGCAGCCCGTCGGGACGGTCTTCGTGGCCGTCGACGGCCCGTTCGGGGCGGATTCCGGTTCTGCCCCTGGCGGAAAAGTGGAGGGCCTGCGGTTGAACGGCGACCGCGCGGAAATTCGTAGAGAGAGTGTACGGAGCGTGCTCGCACTGCTTTTGACAGAGCTTGTGGGCGAACACACCGGGAATGAGCGGGCACAGGATACGGAACAGAACGGGGGGTTTTGATGTTTGCAGCCCTGAGTGAACACGACATCGCTCCCCGCACGGCCGCAGCGCGAGGCGGTACGGTGGGGCGTGAAGGATGCGGCTACGCGGTCCGAGGAGGGAGCCACCGATGATTCTGCTCCGTCGCCTGCTGGGTGACGTGCTGCGTCGGCAGCGCCAGCGCCAGGGCCGTACTCTGCGCGAAGTCTCCTCGTCCGCCCGAGTCTCACTCGGCTATCTCTCCGAGGTGGAGCGGGGGCAGAAGGAGGCTTCCTCCGAGCTGCTCTCCGCCATCTGCGACGCGCTGGACGTACGGATGTCCGAGCTCATGCGGGAAGTGAGCGACGAGCTCGCCCTTGCCGAGCTGGCCCAGTCTGCTGCGGCCACCCCCAGCGAGCCTGTGCCCACGTCGGTGCGTCCGATGCTGGGTTCCGTGTCGGTGACCGGTGTGCCACCGGAGCGGGTGACCATCAAGGCGCCCGCCGAGGCGGTGGGCGTGGTCGCCGCGTGAGGTTCCGCCTGTGGGCGTGTCGGTAGATCCGGACACGCGCCCAGGCACTGTGTGAGGCCCCGGCCGGGCCTTCTCCGGGACACCCGGAGGAGTGCGGTCGGGGTTTTGCGCGTCCGTTTGCCGGTGGTGGATGCGGCGGTCATCGTGGAGGGGCATGGCGGTCGTCACACACCGGAGGTAGGGATGTACGTCGTGAAGAGCCCGCTGTCCGACTCCGACCTGAAGACCGTCGCCGAGGCGTTGCAGGGAGCGCTCGTCGACCTGATCGACCTCTCGCTCGTCGCCAAGCAGGTCCACTGGAACGTCGTGGGGCCCCGGTTCCGGTCCGTCCATCTTCAGCTCGACGAGGTCGTGGACGTCGCCCGTGCCCATTCCGACACCGTGGCGGAGCGCGCCTCGGCCCTGGGTGTCTCGCCGGACGGCCGTGCGGCCACGGTGGCAGGCAGCAGCGGGCTCGGTGCGGTGACGCAGGGCTGGGTCAAGGACTCGGACGCCGTAGGGGCGCTCGTGGCGGCCCTGGGCGCGGCGATCACCCGGATGAGGGAACGCGTCTCGGCGACGGAGGAGGCGGATCCCGTCAGCCAGGACATCTTCATCGGGATCACCGCCGATCTCGAGAAGCATCACTGGATGTTCCAGGCGGAGAACGTCTGAGGCGAAGGTGGTGCCGGGCTCCTGGAGGTGATGCCGTGACCGGCCGCATAGTGCGCCGGGGGGTGCTTCTCGGTCTCGGTGGCGTGTGGTGGTGGGCCGTGGCGAGGCTCGCGGTGGCGCCCGGTGCCGGGGCGTGGGAGGGCGCGGTCGCCGCGGGAGGGTGGGGGCTGAGCCTGCTGCCGGTGCACTGTGCGGCCAAGGCGCGGGCGGCGGGGGCGGTCGCGGCGGGCCGGTGGCGGGCGGCCTGGGGGGCGGCCGGGGTGACTCGGGTCGATGGCGGCTCTGGGGGCCCGTCTACCAAGGCATCGCCACGCCGCCGTTCGGGCGGAGGATCTGGCCCGTGGTGAAGGCCGAGGCGTCGGAGGCCAGGTGGAGCACCGTGTGGGCGATGTCCTCCGGTTCGCCGACGCGGCCCAGGGGTGACATACGGGCCATGCGCGCCTCGGTGCGCGCCTGTGCGCCGGCGTCGTGGCGGTCGGTCATGGGGGTGCGGATCCAGCCCGGGGCGACGGCGTTGACGCGGATGCCGTGCCGGCCGACCTCGGTCGCCAGGGTCTTCGTCAACTGGACCACGGCCGCCTTGGCGGCTCCGTAGCAGAGCAGGCCTGGGCCGCCGGTGTCCACGGCGCCCGAGGCCATGGTGACGATGCTGCCGCCGGTGTCGCGGGCGAGCATCAGCCGGGCGGCCTCCTGGCAGGCGTAGAGCACACCCTTGAAATTGACGTCCAGGACCCGGTCCAGATCCTCGTCGCGAGTCTCCAGGACGGGGCTGCTGTGCATGATCCCGGCGACGGCGGCCATCACGTCCAGACGTTCGCAGGACTCGACGGCCTGGCGGACCTGGGCGCGGTCGGTGACGTCCAGGTGGTGGGTGCGGGCGGTCCCGCCCTGGCCCTCGATCAGGGCTGCCGTCTCATGGAGCCCCTGCTCGTCACGGTCCGCGCCGTGCACCGTGGCGCCGGCCTGGGCGAGCAGTACGGCGCAGGCGCGGCCTATCCCGCTCGCGGCGCCGGTGACGAATGCGGTGCGTCCGGTGAGGTCGTACGCCTTCACGGCCATGAAGCGACGGTACGAGCGTTTCTGACGGGTCGTCAATTAGTCGTGCGGTGGTAGCGCTCACGCCATCGCTGCGGGGAACCCGGTGCCGGGGCGGGCCCCGTCTGGCAGGTGGGGCACCAGTACGTGGGGCGTGGCTGCGATCCGTCGCCCTGGTCGGCGACCCGGATCCGGGTGTGGCAGCGCAGGCAGGGGCGGGGGGCGCGGCCGTAGACGAACAGGTCCTGGTGGCGCAGGCCGGTGGTCTGGCGGACCACGCGGTCGCGGTTCACCTCGAGCAGCTTCCGGGCGAGGCCCGGCAGCTTCGCGGCCCGGTCGGCGGGGAGCGCTCCGACGGGGAGCCAGGGGGTGACGCCCAGCAGGAAGCAGAGCTCGCTCTTGTAGACGTTGCCGATGCCGGCGAGATTCCGCTGGTCGAGGAGGGCCTCGCCGAGGGGGCGACCGGGGTCCGCGAGGAGGTTCGCCAGGGCCAGGTCGGGGTCCCAGTCCGGGCCGAGGAGGTCGGGGCCGAGGTGGCCGACAACCCGCTCCTCGTCGGGGGTGCGCAGCAGTTCCATGACCTGGAGGCGGTAGCCGACCGCGGTGCGGTCGGCCGTACCGAGCACCGCCCGGATCTGGTGCGCAGGGCCGCCCTTCCAGCGCTCGCCGTGGCCGTAGACCTTCCAGGAGCCCTCCATGCGCAGGTGTGTGTGCAGGGTCAGGCCGCCTTCCACCCGGGTGAGCAGGTGCTTGCCGCGCGGGACGGTGTTCATGACGCGCCGACCGGTCAGGTCCACCGTGGCGTACTTGGGCACCCTGAAGTCGCTGACGGTCAGCACCTTGCCCGCGAGAGCGCCGTGCAGTCGCTTCGCCGTCTGCCAGACCGTGTCACCTTCGGGCATGGGTCAAGGGTGGCACGGCGGGTGCTCCCGGGGCGGGGGCGGGACGGTCATGCGCGCAGTCGCAGGCCCCGGGGCGTCGCGATGAAGCCCGCTCCTTCCAGGAGGACGCCTATGGGGGACGTCAGGGCCGAGGCGCCGTTGATCCGTTCCACCGTGACCGTACCGAGGGAGCCCGCGCGGGCGGCCAGGGCGAGGGACTCCGCCGCGCCCCGCAGACGGGGATCGTCGGCGGGCGTGCCCTCGCCGGCCGGGAGGGAGGGCCAGGCCAGCAGGGTCTTGCCGCCGCGCTCCATGTAGAGCGTCAGCTCGCCGTCGACGAGCACCACCAGGGAGCCGGCCTTGCGGCCCGGCTTGTGCCCGGCGCCCGTTGGCGGCTCGGGCCAGGGCAGAGCGGCGCCGTAGGCGTTCGCAGGGTCGGCGGCGGCGAGGACGACGGCGCGGGAGGCGGGGGAGGAGTCGCGGGGTCGGCGGTGGGGGACGGTCGCCTGGTAGGAGGAAGCCGCGCCGTAGGGGAAGCCGTTGCCGCCGCCACCGCGGGGGCCGCCCGCGCCCGGGGCGGCGAACGGATCGCCGGGGGCGGAGATGTCCCACTGGAGGTCGTCGGCCGGGTAGCCGTCGGTGAAGGAGGGGGGTTCCGGCTCGACGGCCGGGCCCGGGAGGGGTTCGCCGCGGTCGCGGGCGTTGGCCACCGCGCGCAGTCGGTCCACGGCGCCGTCCATCGCGAACTGTGCGGCGCCGAGGCCCTCGACGACATACCCGCGGCGGGCCTGGCCGCTCTCCTCGAAGACGGACAGGATGCGGTACGTCGCCGAGAAACCGCCCTCCACGCCCTCGGCGGCGACCGCGCCCCGGGTCACCACGCCGTGCCGGTCCAGGAGCGTACGGGCGAGGGCGTGGGCGCGGACCGTGGCGTCGGGCTCATGGGCGGGGAGCAGGGACCAGCGGCCGCCGACGGTCGGGGGGCCGCTGCGGGAGGCGGGGCGGGCGGCGGCCGTCAGGGAGCCGTAGCGGCCGCGCGGGATTGTGCGTTTGGCGCGGTGGGCCGTGGAGCCGGCCGTGCGGCCCGAGCCCAGCAGGGAGCGCATCGGTGCGAGCGTGTCGTTGGTGAGCCGGCCCGACCAGGCCAGGTCCCAGACGGCGTCGGCCAGCTGGGGGTCAGTGGCGTCGGGGTGCGTGGTGGCGCGGACCTGGTCGGCGATCTGGCGGAAGAACAGACCGTAGCCCCCGGACAGCACGTCCAGGACCGACTGGTGCAGTGCCGTCAGCTCCAGCGGGTGGGGCGGGGGCAGGAGCAGCGGGGCCGCGTCCGCCATGTACAGGGACACCCAGCCGTCCTTGCCGGGGAGTGCGCCCGCGCCCGCCCAGACGACCTCTCCGGCGGCCGTGAGCTCGTCGAGCAGGGCGGGGGTGTAGCCCGTGACGCGGGAGGGCAGGACGAGCTTCTCCAGGGCCGAGGCGGGGACGGAGGCGCCCTGGAGCTGCTCGATCGCGCGCACCAGGCCGTCGATGCCGCGCAGGGAGTGGCCCTTGCCGATGTGCTGCCACTGGGGCAGGAACTGGGCCAGGGCGGGCGGCGGGACCGGTTCGAGTTCCTGCCGCAGGGCGGCCAGGGAGCGGCGGCGCAGCCTGCGCAGGACGGCCGCGTCGCACCACTCCTGGCCGATGCCGGCCGGGTGGAACTCGCCCTGGACGACGCGTCCGCTCGCCGCGAGCCGTTGCAGGGCGCCCTCGGTGACCGCGACGCCGAGGCCGAAGCGGGCGGCCGCGGTGGCCGACGTGAACGGGCCGTGCGTACGGGCGTAGCGGGCGAGGAGGTCGCCCAGGGGGTCCTTGACCGGCTCGGTGAAGGCCTCCGGGACGCCGACCGGGAGCGCCGTGCCGAGCGCGTCGCGCAGGCGGCCGGCGTCCTCGATCGCCGCCCAGTGGTCGGCGCCGGCGACGCGGACCCTGATCGCCCGCCGGGCGGAGGCCAGCTCCTGCGCCCAGTGCGGTTCGGCGCCGCGCCCGGCCAGTTCGGCGTCGGTGAGCGGGCCGAGGAGGCGGAGCAGGTCGGCGACGCCCTCGGCGTCCTTGACGCGGCGGTCCTCGGTGAGCCATTGGAGTTCCTGTTCGAGCTCGGTGAGGACCTCGGCGTCGAGCAGCTCGCGCAGCTCCGCCTGGCCGAGCAGCTCGGCCAGCAGCCGCGAGTCCAGGGAGAGGGCGGCGGCGCGGCGCTCGGCGAGGGGTGAGTCTCCCTCGTAGAGGAACTGGGCGACGTACCCGAAGAGGAGCGAGCGGGCGAACGGGGACGGCTCCGGGGTGGTGACCTCGACCAGGCGGACCCTGCGGGACTCCAGGTCGCCCATCAGCTCGACCAGGCCGGGGACGTCGAAGACGTCCTGGAGGCACTCGCGGACCGCCTCCAGGACGATCGGGAACGAGCCGAACTCGCTCGCCACCTGGAGCAGCTGCGCGGCACGCTGGCGCTGCTGCCACAGCGGGGTGCGCTTGCCGGGGTTGCGGCGCGGCAGCAGCAGGGCGCGGGCGGCGCACTCGCGGAAGCGGGCCGCGAAGAGGGCGGAACCGCCGACCTGGTCGGTGACGATCTGGTCGACCTCGCCCTTGTCGAAGACGACGTCCGCCGCGCCGACGGGCGCCTGTTCGGCGTCGTACTCCGTACCGGCCTTCATGGGCTCCTGGTTGAGGAGGTCGAGGCCCATGAGGTCGGCGTCCGGCAGGCGCAGGACGAGGCCGTCGTCGGCGTGCATGACCTGGGCGTCCATGCCGTACCGCTCGGACAGCTTCGCGCCGAGCGCCAGCGCCCACGGGGCGTGCACCTGGGCGCCGAAGGGGGAGTGGACGACGACACGCCAGTCGCCCAGCTCGTCGCGGAAGCGTTCCACGACGATCGTGCGGTCGTCGGGGACGTGGCCGCAGGCCTGGCGCTGTTCGTCCAGGTAGGAGATCACGTTGTCCGCGGCCCAGGCGTCCAGGCCCGCGGTGAGCAGGCGGAGGCGGGCGTCCTCCTTCGGCAGGGAGCCCACCTCGCGAAGGAACGCGCCCACCGCGCGGCCCAGCTCCAGGGGGCGGCCCAGCTGGTCGCCCTTCCAGAACGGGAGGCGGCCCGGGACGCCGGGGGCGGGCGAGACCAGGACGCGGTCGCGGGTGATGTCCTCGATGCGCCACGAACTGGTGCCCAGGGTGAAGACGTCACCCACGCGGGACTCGTAGACCATCTCCTCGTCGAGCTCGCCGACCCGGCCGCCGCCCTTCTTCGGGTCGGCGCCCGCGAGGAAGACGCCGAACAGGCCGCGGTCGGGGATCGTGCCGCCGGAGGTCACCGCGAGACGCTGGGCGCCGGGCCGGCCGGTGACCGTACCGGCGACGCGGTCCCACACCACACGCGGGCGCAGCTCGGCGAACGCGTCGGACGGGTAGCGGCCCGCGAGCATGTCCAGGGTGGCGGTGAAGGCGGACTCGGGGAGGGCGGCGAAGGGGGCGGCCCGGCGGACCGTGGCCAGGAGGTCGTCCACCTGCCAGGTGTCCAGCGCGGTCATGGCCACGAGTTGCTGCGCCAGGACGTCCAGGGGGTTGGCAGGAACCTTCAGGGACTCGATGGAGCCTGTGCGCATGCGCTCGGTGACCACCGCTGCCTGGACGAGGTCGCCGCGGTACTTGGGGAAGACCACGCCCGTGGAGACCGCCCCCACCTGGTGTCCCGCGCGGCCGACGCGCTGGAGGCCGGAGGCCACGGAGGGCGGGGACTCGACCTGCACCACCAGGTCCACCGCGCCCATGTCGATGCCCAGCTCCAGGCTCGAGGTGGCGACCACCGCGGGGAGGCGGCCCGCCTTGAGGTCCTCCTCGACCAGGGCGCGCTGCTCCTTGGAGACCGAGCCGTGGTGGGCGCGTGCGATCACGGGCGGGGCGCCCTGGGCCGCCCCCGAGCCGCCCATGAGTTCGGCGGGGGCGTGGTGCTCCTCCAGGGGCTCGCCGGTGGCGCGCTCGTACGCGATCTCGTTGAGGCGGTTGCACAGGCGCTCGGCCAGGCGGCGGGAGTTCGCGAAGACGATCGTGGAGCGGTGGGCCTGGACCAGGTCCGTGATGCGCTCTTCGACATGGGGCCAGATCGACGGGCGCTCCGCTCCTTCGGAGCCGTCGGCCACCGGGGAGCCGCCCAGTTCGCCCAGGTCCTCCACGGGGACCACGACGGAGAGGTCGAACTCCTTGCCCGACGTGGGCTGGACGATCTCCACCTTGCGGCGGGGGGAGAGATAGCGGGCGACCTCGTCGACCGGGCGGACGGTCGCGGAGAGGCCGATGCGGCGGGCCGGCCTGGGAAGGAGTTCGTCCAGTCGCTCCAGGGAGAGGGCCAGGTGCGCGCCGCGCTTGGTGCCGGCGACGGCGTGCACCTCGTCCAGGATGACTGTGTCGATGCCGGTCAGCGCGTCCCGGGTGGCCGACGTCAGCATCAAGAACAAGGACTCCGGTGTGGTGATCAGGATGTCCGGCGGGCGGGTGGAGAGGGCGCGGCGCTCGGCGGCGGGGGTGTCGCCGGAGCGGATGCCGACCTTGACCTCCGGTTCGGGGAGGCCCAGGCGGACGGATTCCTGGCGGATGCCCGTGAGGGGGCTGCGGAGGTTGCGCTCCACGTCCACCGCGAGCGCCTTGAGGGGGGAGACGTAGAGGACCCGGCAGCGCTTCCTCGGGTCGGCCGGTGGGGGAGTGGAGGCGAGCTGGTCCAGGGCGGCGAGGAAGGCGGCCAGGGTTTTGCCGGAGCCGGTCGGTGCCACCACCAGCACGTCCGAGCCCTCGGCGATGGCCTGCCACGCGCCTGCCTGGGCCGCGGTGGGCGCGGAGAACGCGCCCGTGAACCAGCCGCGGGTCGCGGGGGAGAAGCCGTCCAGGGCTCGGTGTGCGGAGCTCGCCATGCGTCCATCCTGCACCCGAGGACTGACAATGGCTCTGACCTGCGGTGATGTAGCGATGCACGCGATGAGCGGGCCGCTGCTTCGTCGGGGGCGGCTCGCCCCCGTGGTGGGGCGGCCGCCCGGTACGTCAGTCGCGCGACTTGCTGCGGCCGCCCCTGCGCCTTTGGGCGGTGACTCTTCCCCTCAGCCGATCGTGCGGCCGTAGGCTCTCAGGGTGCGCAGGGCCTTGATCGTCACCCAGGGGCGTGCCTCCAGGGCGGGCGCCGGGGCCCAGTGGCGCCAGCGGATCGGCCAGCCGCCGTCCTCCTGCTGCTCGCCCGCGAGGAAGTCCAGGGAACGTGCCATCTCGTCGTCCGTGAACCACGCGCGCGCGAGGGAGTGCGGAGTACGCGCGAAGTCGTACGGGAAGTGGTGCTCGCCGGGGGCGTAGCCGGGCGCGACCGGGTACGCGTCGAGGTGGTCCGGGTCCAGCGCGGCGAGGCGCTGGGCACGCACCAGACGGCCCAGGCGGTCGGCGGCCGCCTCCGCTCGCGGGCGGTCGGGGGCGAAGTCCAGGAAGGCGACGGCGGCCTCGATCTCGTAGGGGTGGGACCGCTCCAGCGAGTCCACCGCCTGCCAGCAGAAGTCCGTGGCCCGGAAGAGCCAGGCGTGCCAGACGTCGTTGCGGTGCAGCAGTCCCACCACCGGGCCCGTGGCCAGCAGGTCGCTGGGCGGGTCGTCCACGATCGGGACGAAGGGAGCGGCGGGGTATCCGCGCTGGCCGGGATCGATCGCGGGGAGGGCGCCGTCGGCGGTGGAGACGGAGGTGAGGTAGCGGCACACCCGCTCCACCCGCTGTCCGCCGAGGCGGCCGATGAGGTCCAGGACGCGCAGCGCGTGCGCGGTGTGCAGCGGCTGGCTCACGGGGCCGCGCAGATCGGGTTCCAGGGCGTGGCCGTATCCGCCGTCCGCGTTGCGGTAGGCCTCGAGCGCGGTCTCGACGGGGTCGGCCTCGCCGTGCAGGAAGTCGTATGCGAAGAGGCGCTGTTCCAGCACGCGCGCGGTGAGCCAGACGAAGTGCTCGGCGCGGAAGAGCGGGGAGCGCGCCAAGGGCGTCGGGGGGAGTGGGGATGCTCCGGTTTCGGCCATGGGTCAGACCGTAGGGCGGAAAGCGGTCTCGGCATGCGGTCACGGCGGGGGCCACCCCCGGGCGCGGGATACTGGTGGCATGCGGTTGACGGTCTTCTGGCAGCGGATGGACGAGCACTTCGGCGCGGGGTACGCCGACACCTTCGCGCGCGATCACGTGATGACGGAACTCGGCGGGCGCACCGTGCACCAGGCGCTGGCCGACGGCTGGGAGGCCAAGGACGTGTGGCGGGTGGTCTGCGCGGTGATGAACGTCCCGCAGGAGATGCGCTGATCCGAAGGGAAGATCACCCGGGGGTCCCGGATGTCGGTGGCGTAGGCGAGACTTGAGCCGTGGCACCCACTGACGAGACCGGGCAGGCCCCCCGGCAGGCATCCCCGCCCGGCACTACGCCGCCGAACCGGCCCCCGGCCGACGGCGGCGCCGCCGAGGGCGGGCGCATGCCGCGCTGGCTCCCGCGCGCGATGGTGCTCGCGCTCGCCCTCGTCGCGGTGTTCCAGCTGGGCACCTGGGCCTTCCACCAGCTCCTCGGACTGCTGATCAACATCCTCATCGCGTTCTTCCTGGCCCTCGCCGTGGAACCCGCCGTGAGCCGGATGGCCACGCACGGGGTGCGCAGGGGGCTCGCCACCTTCCTGGTCTTCTTCGGTCTGCTGATCGTGGCCGCCGGCTTCTTCACGCTGCTCGGATCGATGCTCGCGGGGCAGATCATCAAGATGATCGAGGGCTTCCCGGACTACCTCGACTCCGTGATCAACTGGGTCAACACGACGTTCCACACCGAGCTCCGCCGCGTGGACATCCAGGAGGGACTGCTCCACTCGGACTGGCTGAAGAAGTACGCGCAGAACAGCGCCGCCGGCGTCCTGGACGTCTCCACGCAGGTCCTGGGCGGCCTCTTCCAGTTGCTGACGATCGCGCTGTTCTCGTTCTACTTCGCCGCCGACGGACCGCGTCTGCGCCGCGCCCTGTGTTCCGTGCTGCCGCCGGCCAAGCAGACCGAGGTGCTGCGTGCCTGGGAGATCGCCGTCGACAAGACCGGCGGGTACCTGTACTCGCGCGGGCTGATGGCACTGATCTCGGGAGCCGCGCACTACGTACTGCTGCAGGCGCTCGGCATTCCGTACGCGCCCGTGCTCGCCGTGTGGGTGGGCGTGGTCTCGCAGTTCATCCCCACCATCGGCACCTATCTCGCGGGCGCCCTGCCCATGCTGATCGCCTTCACCGTCTCCCCGTTGTACGCGGTGTGGGTGCTGGTCTTCGTCGTGGTCTACCAGCAGTTCGAGAACTACATGCTCCAGCCGAAGCTGACCTCGAAGACCGTCGACATCCATCCCGCGGTCGCCTTCGGTTCGGTCATCGCCGGCACCGCCCTCCTCGGAGCCGTCGGCGCCCTGGTCTCCATCCCGGCCGTCGCCACCCTCCAGGCGTTCCTGGGCGCGTACGTGAAGCGCTACGACGTCACCGACGACCCTCGTGTCCACGGCCACCGCGGCCGCGGGGAGGGCCCGAGCCCGTTCACGCGCGCGCGGCGCCTGTGGTCGAGGGCGCGGCAGCAGCGGGCGAGCCGGTCGGGGGACCGGCCGGACTGAGGGGCGGGTCAGTACGTGACGACCGCCCACGCGGCGGCTGCCGCGACCGCCACCACGTAACAGCCAACCGCCGTGGCCACGATCCGCCGGCGTGCCGACTCGCTCCAGGACGTGCGGGACAGCAGCCAGGCCAGCGCGGGCAGTACCAGGACGGCGTGCAGACTCACCCCGTGCAGGGGCTTGAGGGAGGCCGTCGAGTGGTACGCCGCCTCCTGCTGGCCGGCCCGGGTGAGGACGACGCCGCGCGCGATCATCGCCGCACCCGAGGCCAGCGCGACCAGGAGGATCGCGAAACCGGAGCGGACGGCGAGCGCCATCCCGGCCGGGCCCGTCGGCCGGTGCCGGAAGGACGCCACGGCGAACACGGTGAGCAGGACCACCAGGACGCCACCGCCGACCGCCAGCGTCATGGAGACCGCCGTGTCGAAGGGCGTCTCCATGTCCAGGTGCGAGGGCACACCTCGCCACGCCTGGAGGGTGATGCCCGCGACCTCCACGACACAGTCGGCGGCGAACACCCCGAGCAGCGCGGCGCGCAGCCGCGCTCGGACGCGCAGACAGGACGTGACCTGGACGACGGCGAGGAGCGTCACCCCGAAGGAGAGCCCGAAGGTCACCGGCTTGCGCCAGGAGACGGGCCCGTTCCACGGACCGCCGTCGACGGCGAACACCACGAGGTGGACGAGGCCGGAGAGGATCAGCAGGAGAGCGGTCGCCGCGCAGAGACGGTGGGCGAGCCGGCCCGGAGGTCCGGCATGGGCGGCGGCATCGGCGTCTTTCCTCTCGTCCGGTTTCTGGTCGTCCATGCACCGATCCTCTCGGCGGCCCCGCCCGCCGTCGTCGTCCGGCAGGAGACACCCGTGGTACGTCCCGGGAAGCAGCGGGGTGCGCGGGGTCTGGTGCGGGCCGCGTGGTGCGCTTGACACCAAAATCGAACATCTATTCTTATGGAGGCTCCGGCGGAGCTTGCGACGGAGGTTACGTCCCGGTTTGGGTGGGGAAGTGCCCGAGTTATCCACAGGCCGGACCGGCGTCGGGGCGCATTGTCAGTGGCAGGCGTTAGCGTCTTTGACGTGAAGCGATCGACTCAAGCAAATCGGGTGGAACCCATGGCAGGAACCGACCGCGAGAAGGCCCTGGATGCCGCACTCGCACAGATTGAACGGCAATTCGGCAAGGGCGCGGTCATGCGCATGGGCGAGCGCTCGAGGGAGCCCATCGAGGTCATCCCGACCGGGTCGACCGCGCTCGACGTGGCCCTCGGCGTCGGCGGTCTGCCGCGCGGCCGTGTCGTGGAGATCTACGGACCGGAATCCTCCGGTAAGACCACGCTGACCCTGCACGCCGTGGCCAACGCCCAGAAGGCGGGCGGCCAGGTCGCCTTCGTGGACGCGGAGCACGCCCTCGACCCCGAGTACGCGCGCAAGCTCGGCGTCGACATCGACAACCTCATCCTCTCCCAGCCCGACAACGGCGAGCAGGCCCTGGAGATCGTGGACATGCTGGTCCGCTCCGGTGCCCTCGACCTGATCGTCATCGACTCCGTCGCCGCGCTCGTCCCGCGTGCGGAGATCGAAGGCGAGATGGGCGACAGCCACGTCGGTCTGCAGGCCCGTCTGATGAGCCAGGCCCTGCGGAAGATCACCAGCGCGCTCAACCAGTCCAAGACCACCGCGATCTTCATCAACCAGCTCCGCGAGAAGATCGGCGTGATGTTCGGCTCCCCGGAGACCACGACCGGTGGCCGCGCGCTGAAGTTCTACGCCTCGGTGCGTATCGACATCCGCCGCATCGAGACCCTGAAGGACGGCACGGAGGCGGTCGGCAACCGCACCCGCTGCAAGGTCGTCAAGAACAAGGTCGCGCCGCCCTTCAAGCAGGCCGAGTTCGACATCCTCTACGGCCAGGGCATCAGCCGCGAGGGCGGCCTGATCGACATGGGCGTGGAGCACGGCTTCGTCCGCAAGGCCGGCGCCTGGTACACGTACGAGGGCGACCAGCTCGGCCAGGGCAAGGAGAACGCCCGTAACTTCCTGAAGGACAACCCCGACCTCGCCAACGAGATCGAGAAGAAGATCAAGGAGAAGCTGGGCGTCGGCGTGCGCCCGGAGGAGCCCGTCGCGGAGCCGTCTGCGGACGCAGCGGCCGTTGCGGGCACGCCCGTGGACGACGCCAAGACGGTCGCGGCTCCCGCTGCCAGGACCGCCAAGACCAAGGCCGCGACTGCCAAGAGCTGATCCGTGACACGACGAACGGACTGGGCCGGGCACGACGCCCACCACGGCGCCCTCTGGGGGCCGGGGAGCGGGGATCACGGCGGCTCCGCCGGGGGAGGCGACGACCGGGCGGCCGGCGGCTCGTACGACGGTGACGGCGGTGGCGGCGCGGGAGGTGACGGCCCGCACCTAGGCGGCCGGGCCGGGCGTGGCGGAAAGGACGGCCCGCGCGGTGGCGAGGGCGGCCCGCGCGCAGGACGCGGGCGTCGTCGCCGCGGCTTCGGAGAGCCGTCCACCGAGGACGGAGGCGCTTTCTCCTCGTCGAGGGCCGAGCAGGGGGAGCCTCCGGGGGACCCGGCTGAGCGGGCACGGGCGATCTGCCTGCGCCTGCTCACCGGGACCCCGCGCACGCGCAAACAGCTCGCCGACGCCCTGCGCAAGCGGGAGATCCCGGACGACGTCGCCGAGGAGGTGCTCTCGCGGTTCGAGGAGGTCGGGCTGATCAACGACAGCGCCTTCGCGGGCGCGTGGGTGGAGTCCCGGCACCACGGCCGGGGACTGGCCCGGCGCGCGCTCGCGCAGGAGCTGCGGACGAAGGGGGTCGACTCCGCGCTGATCGAGGAGGCCGTCGCCCAACTGGACTCCGAGCGCGAGGAGGAGACCGCGCGCGAGCTCGTCGCCCGCAAGCTGCGCTCGACCCGTGGTCTCGACCGCGACAAACGGCTCCGCCGTCTCGCGGGCATGCTCGCGCGCAAGGGCTACCCCGAGGGCATGGCCCTGCGGGTGGTCCGGCAGGCGCTCGAGGAGGAGGGCGAGGACACGGAGTTCCTTACGGGGGACGGGTTCTGAGCCCTGGGTCCTCCGCGGACCCGGGGTGCCGGGTCCGGTGAGGACGAGGGGCGCCCGCTGGGTTCTCGACACGGTGGATACGCGGGGGCCCGTCGTGTCCCGGGCAGGGCCCGGTCGATGAGGAGCGCCGGCTTCCCGTTCCCGGGGTGGGGACAACCCCCGGCTGAGGACGCCGGGTCACCGCAGTGCACTGGTGTCGGTGCACAGGCGACCGTGTACGCATGCCCCGCACACCCCAGGAACCCGGTGCCCCGGGCCACCGCAGACGGCCCCCGCCCCCGCGACGCCCGCCGAACCGGGCGGTCTCGCCGGGCTCAAGGTGCTCGCCCGGCCCCGCCGTCAGGGGATGCCTCGAGGGGACCGGGCCGTGGAGCAGTCCGCTCCCGGCCACCCCACCTCCGCGTATAACAGAAGAGAGACCCGGCCGTCATGATGCTGCGCTACGCCCTGAAGACCGTCCGCGCCCGCAAGGCGGGATTCCTCGGTGCCTTCCTCGCCCTGATGTGCGCGGCCGCCCTGATCACCGCGTGCGGCACCCTGCTCGAGACCGGGCTGCGCGGCACCATCCGCACCGAACGCTACGCGGCTGCCCCGGTCGTGGTCTCCGCCGACCAGAACGTGCACCGGACAACCGTCAAGCACAAGAAGGGCAAGACCAAAGTCAAACACAAGGCCAAACCCCTCGCCGAGCGCGCCTGGCTCCCGGCCCGTCTCGGAAACACGATCGCCGGCCTACCGGGCGCCGCCCGTGTCATCCCCGAACTCACCTTCCTCGCCGAGCCGTTGATCCCCGACGGCACCCGGGGCCCCGGCGGCAGGCCCGCCTACGGGCACGCCTGGGACTCCGCCGCGCTGACGCCGTACCGACTCACCGCGGGCACCGCCCCCGAGGACGCCACCGACATCGTCGTCGACCGCGACCTCGCCGAGCGCGCCCATCTCGTGCCCGGCGACCGTCTCACCGTCCAGTCGACACAGGC
Source organism: Streptomyces sp. NPDC049687 (assembly GCF_044465285.1). NCBI lineage: Bacteria > Bacillati > Actinomycetota > Actinomycetes > Kitasatosporales > Streptomycetaceae > Streptomyces > Streptomyces sp. NPDC049687. The sequence continues at coordinate 337,202 of NZ_JBITLN010000010.1, read as the reverse complement.
CCCGCGTACTTACCGTGTCTCCGGTGTCGCCGCTCCCGTCACGGCCGTACGCCATCAGATCTCCCTCTTCTTCGACGCCGCCGAGGCCCGCCGGCTGGCCGCGCACCCCGGCCAGGTCACCGCGTTCGGTGTGCTTCCCAAGGCGGGCACCGACCCGGAGCAGCTGAGGCAGGCCGTGGCCACGGCACTGCACGGCACCGGAGCCCAGGTCAGCACCGGGGACGCCCGCGGCCCGGTCGAGTTCCTGGACGCCGCCGCGGCTCGAACCAAGCTCGTCAGCATGGGGGGTGCGATGGGCGGCACCTCACTGCTGGTCGCGGTCCTCGTGGTCGTCGGGACCTTCGCGCTCTCCGTCCAGCAGCGTCACCGCGAACTCGCCCTGCTGCGCGCCGTCGCCGCCACCTCCGGACAGATCCGCAGGCTCCTCGGGCGGGAGGCCCTGATCGTCGGAGCGGCCGCCGGCGCGGCCGGGGCCTGCCTGGGGATCCCGCTGGGCGACTGGCTGCACGGCAGGTTCGTCGCCCTGGGCGCCGTGCCCGCCACGCTCCAGCACACCGTCGGCGTCTTCCCGCCGTTCGCCGCCGTCGCCGCGACCCTGGTCGGCGCCTGGGCCGCCGCACGGATCGCCTCCCGCCGCGTCGCCCGGATCCACCCGGCCGAGGCGCTCGCCGAGGCCCGGACCGAACGCGCCCGACCCGCCTGGGGTCGTCTCCTCACCGGAATGCTGCTGCTCGCCGGGGGTGCCGTGCTCGTCGCCGTGCTCAGCGTGCTGCGGACCGAGCCCGCGTCAACGCCTGTGACCTTCCTCGCCGTAGTGGTCCTGTCCACCTCGGTCGCCCTGCTGGGGCCCCTTCTGGTCCGGGCGGCCGCTCTGCTCCTCGCCGGCCCGCTGCGGCTGACCGGCCACGGCGGCAGGCTCGCCACCGCCAACCTTCGGGGCAACGCCGTCCGGATGGCCTCTGTCGTCACCCCTCTCACCCTGCTCATCGGTATGACCTGCACGGTGCTGTTCGTGCAGCCCACCCTCGGCGACGCGGCCCGCGCCCAGGCCCGTGAGGGCGTCCGCGCCGACTGGGTCGTCGCCTCCCAGGGGCCGGGCGTCCCGGCGCAGGCGGCACGACAACTCCGTACCGGACCCGACGTCGTCACCGAAGTCGTCCGCACCACCGTCCGGGTCGGCCTCGACAAGTACCCGGCACAGGGCGTCACCCCGGCCGGCCTCGCCCGCACCTGGGATCCGGACGTCACCGCGGGCTCCCTCGGCAGGCTCACCGAGAACACCGTCGCCGTCAGCGAACTGGCCGCGGAGCAGCTCCACCTGACGCCCGGCAGCACACTGGAACTCACGCTCGGCGACGGCACGCCCGCCGCATTCACCGTCGCCGCCGTCTACGCCAGGGGCCTCGGCTTCGGAGACCTCACCTTCGCGCACGATCTCCTGGCCCGCCACGTCGACAACCCGCTCTCCTCCTCCCTCCTCGTCAGCACGGACCGTACACAGACACAACTCGCGACTACCCTCCGTGAGTTCCCGGGACTCGCGGTGATCTCCCCGGCCGCCGCCGACTCGCTGCAGGCCGAGCGGCAGCAGACGAACGCGGAGGTCAACCTGCTCGCGATGGGACTCGTCCTCGCCTTCACGGCCATCGCCGTGGTCAACACGCTCGCCATGTCGGTCTCCGAACGCATCCGGGAGTTCGCGCTGCTGCGCCTCGCGGGGGCGACCCGACGCCAGGTGCTGCGCATGCTGCGCACCGAGGCCCTGTCGGTGCTCCTCCTCGCCACCACCCTCGGCAGTGCCGTGGCGCTGGCGGTCCTCACCGCGTTCAGCGTCGGCATGACGGGCCGCGCCGCACCGGCGGTCAGCCCGCTGGTGTACGCCGTCGTGGTCGCCGGAGCCGGACTCCTCGCCCTGGTCGCCACTGCCCTGCCCGGCCGGGTGGCCCTGCGGGTCCGCGCGGTGACGGTGGCCACCGCCAAGGAGTGAAGACGAGCGCGGCGACTACGACGTCACCGGCAGCCCGGCCGCCTTCCAGGCCTGGAACCCGCCGACCAGATCGGTTGCCCGGTGCAGGCCCAACCGGTGCAGGGAGGCGGCCGCCAGGCTCGACGCGTAGCCCTCGTTGCAGATCACGACGGCCCTGAGGTCGTGGCTCGTGGCCTCGGGGACGCGATGGCTGCCCTGGGGGTCGAGCCGCCACTCCAGTTCGTTGCGCTCGATGACCAGGGCACCCGGGATCAGACCGTCCCGCTCGCGCAGGGCCGCGTACCGGATGTCCACGAGCAGCGCCTCACCCGCGCGGGCGGCCTCGTACGCCTCGTGTGCCTCCACGCGCGCGTACCCCGCACGCACCCGGTCGAGCAACTCGTCTATGCCCAGGGGCGGCTCACCGCTCACTGCCAGTCCTCCGGGCGCTCGACGTGCTCCAGGCGCAGGATCTGTCCGGTGCGGCTGAAGCGGCGGATGAGTGGCAGCGGCGGGTAGTAGGCGTGGACCGAGATCGCGTGGTCCTCGGTGGACTCGTTGAGGACCTCATGGACGTGGTGGCGCCCGAAGGCGCGGCCGCGGCCGGCCGGCAGCGTGCGCTCCCGGTCGACGTCGTCCGCAAGTTCCAGGGTCTTCCAGCCGTCGGCGGGCAGCCGCGTGGCGAGCGAGTGCTCCTTCAGCAGGCCCCGCGCGGTGAGGAAGGCGCCCACCGAGTCGGCGTGGTCGTGCCAGCCGGTGCCGGTGCGGGGCGGCCAGCCGATCAGCCAGGCCTCGCTGCCGCCCGGCCCTTCCAGGCGCACCCAGGTGCGGCCCTCGGGGTCGAGGGGGAGGGAGGCGATCAGATCGGCGTCGGCGGCCGTACGCCGGGCGAAGTCGAGGAGGTCCGCCTGGGTCGGGGCGGCGACGGCGGTGGACACGGAAGGAGAGACAGACACGGATACCGTCCAGGGAACATTCGCGGGAGCGCGGCGGCACACGAGCGCGAAGCGCATCGGCGGCGCACGCCGGTGAGAAGGGGAGGCGAGTTCAGCAGGACGGTCGACACACGCAGCCCGCATAGCGGACGAGATCCATATGGACCCTCCGCCACAGGCGCACATCGGTGTCGGTCACGATCCGGAGTACACCACGCCGGTGCTGACCGGTCAACTCGCCGTAAACCGCCCGGACGGCACGGTGACGGTCCGTACGATGGTGTGCTTGTCGTGCGACGAGGTCACTTCGCCGCCGAGCCGGCGGTGGCCTCCTCCGCTCCCTCGGCCGCCTTCCCGCCCACCGCCGCCTCCGCCGCCGCGTACAGGTCGGCAGGACGCACCCCGTTCAACGCGGTGACCAGGTGCCCGTCGGGCCGGACCAGCAGCACGGTGTGGGCGGCCGCCCCCGGGTAGCTCTCGGCCACCAGCAGTTCGGCCGGGCTCGGCAGGGCCGTCACGGCGGCGGCGAGCCGGGGCATGATCCCGGCGCTCACCCAGTGCCGGCGTTCCCACACGCCCGTCCCCGGCGCGATCAGGACGACGAGCAGCGCGCCCCGGCCGAGCCGGTCCCGCAGCCGTACGAAGGAGCCGTCCTCGGCGGTCACCCGCACGTCCTCCACCGGCGCGCCCGGTGGCGTGTCCACCGGCACCTCCGCCTCCAGATGCCGGGGCGCGAGCGGTGAGTCGGCGTACGTGCCCGGCGTGCCCAACTGGCCGCGCCCCAGGTGACCGTCGGTGAGCAGCACGTCGTGTCCGCGGGCCGCGCCGGGGACGTATGCCCTTATGCCGCCACCGCCGCGCAGCAGCGGCAGCACCTGGTCGGCCGCGCGCAGCCGGGCGGCGACCACCGCGCGCCGTTCGGTCTGGTAGCTGTCGAGCAGCGCCTCGTGCGGTCCGTGGTGCCAGGCCAGGGCCAGTTTCCAGGCGAGGTTGTCGGCGTCCCGCAGCCCCTCGTCCAGGCCCTGGGTGCCGAGCGTGCCGAGCAGGTGCGCGGAGTCCCCGGCGAGCAGGACCCGGCCCACGCGCCAGCGGCGGGCCAGCCGGTGGTGCACCGTGTGCACACCGGTGTCGAGCAGGTCGTACTCCGGCATCGGACCGTCGCTCCAGCCCGCGAGGGTCTCGCGGACGCGGGCCAGCAGCAGCTCGGGTGTGACCAGGTCCTTGCCGGGCGGGAGCAGCCAGTCCAGGCGCCAGACGCCGTCCGGCAGCGGGCGTCCGGTGACTTCCCCGGCGGAGGGACCGGACATCCGCCACGGCGGTGTCCGATGGAGCAACGCCTCGCCGTCGAACGGAAGTTCCACGCGCAGCGCCGCCACGGCGTGTCGCTCGACCGCCGTACGGCCGGGGAAGCGGATGTCGAGGAGTTTGCGGACCGTGGAGCGGGGGCCGTCGCAGCCGATCAGATAGCTGCCGCGCCACCAGGTGCCCTTGGGGCCGCGGGTGTGGGCGGTGACACCGGAAGGTTCCTGCTCGATCGTGTCCAGGCGGCTGTCCACGGCGAGCTTCACGAGCCGCCGGCCGGTGAGGGCGGTGCGCAGGGCGCCGGTCAGCACGTGCTGGGCGATGTGCAGGGGAGCGGGGTCGGCGGCGTCGTCGAACGTGATCTCGCGTGTCACCTGCCTGCGCCGCATCGCCCGGAAGCCGGCCCATCGGATACCGGCCTTGTCCAGGGGCACACCGGTGAGCCGTTCCATGAGGGCGGCGGTGTCCTCGCGCAGCACGACGGTGCGCGCGAGCCGTGGCTCGTCCTTGCCCGGTCCCTCGTCGAGGACGACCGACGGCACCTCCTGACGCGCCAGCGCCAGGGCGAGCGTGAGCCCCACCGGCCCCGCTCCGACGATGATCACCGGGTCCACGGCGTGGCGCTCCCTGCCTTCGACGGTGTCCTCGGGGAGGAGAGTGAACAACAGGTTGGAGCAGGGTGCACGATCACAGAACGTATGCAACCCATTGTCGTTGTTTGCGTCAAGCGACGAAAGGCAGTGGCGCGCGCCACTGCCTTTCGTCGGGTCACATCCCTTGAGTATGCGTCACATTCCGCCGCCGCCGGCACCGGCGCCGTAGGAGCCGCCGACCTCGGCCGCGTTGAGTTCGTCCACGTCCTCGACGCCGAGCACCGCGCCCGTACTGCGCTTGCTGCGCCGCAGACGGCGCTCCAGCCAGCTCGCGAAGCTGGTCAGGAGGAAGTTCAGCACGACGAACATGGCCGCGACCACGATGAAGCTCGGGATCGGGTTGGCGTAGAACGCCGCGAGCGTGCCCCGCGAGTTGAGCAGCTCGGTGAATCCGATCATCACACCGCCGAGTGCGGTGTCCTTCACGATGACCACCAGCTGGCTGACGATCGCGGGGAGCATGGCGGTGACCGCCTGCGGGAGCAGGATGCTGCTCATCGTCTGCCCCTTGCGCAGACCGATGGCGTACGCCGCCTCCGTCTGCCCCTTGGGGAGGGCCAGGATGCCTGCCCGGACGATCTCGGCGAGGACGGCCGAGTTGTAGAGCACGAGGCCGGTGATGACCGCGTAGAGGGGCCGGTCCTCGCTGGTGACGTCCGTGGAGCGGGCGTAGAACTCGTTGGCGAACAGCATCAGCAGCAGGACCGGGATGGCCCGGAAGAACTCCACCACAGCGCCGGACACGCCTCGTACCCACCGGTGCTCGGACAGCCGGGCGATGCCGAAGACCGCGCCGAGCGGAAGGGCGATCACCATGGAGAGCGACGCGGCCTTCAGGGTGTCGGCGAGACCGGGGAGCAGGTAGGTCGTCCAGGCCTGCGACTCGGTGAACGGCTTCCACTGGGCGGACGTGAGGAGGTCCTTCGCGTCCATCTTCTGCCACACCCACCACAGGAGCAGGACGAGCAGGACGCAGAAGAGCACCGAGAGGAGGACGTTGCGCAGCCTGGCGCGGGGGCCGGGTGTGTCGTAGAGGACCGAGCTCATCGCTTCACCGCCAGTCGCTTGCCCAGCCAGCCCAGGATGAGGCCGGTCGGCAGGGTCAGTACCACGAACCCGAAGGCGAAGACCGCGCCGATGGCCAGCGTCTGCGCTTCGTTCTCGATCATCGTCTTCATCAGGTAGGCGGCCTCGGCGACGCCGATGGCGGCCGCCACCGTGGTGTTCTTGGTGAGCGCGATCAGGACGTTGGCCAGCGGGCCGATGACCGCGCGGAAGGCCTGCGGCAACACGATGAGCCGCAGGGTCTGGCCGAAGTTCAGCCCGATGGCCCGGGCCGCCTCCGCCTGTCCGAGCGGCACCGTGTTGATGCCGGAGCGCAGCGCCTCACAGACGAAGGCGGCGGTGTAGGCGACCAGACCGAGCACGGCCAGCCGGAAGCCCTGGATCTTGAAGTCCTCGGAGCCCATGGTGACACCGAAGACGTCGGCCAGGCCGAGCGAGCAGAAGAGGATGATGACCGTCAGGGGGATGTTCCGGACGATGTTGACGTAGGCGGTGCCGAAGCCGCGCATCAGCGGAACCGGGCTGACCCGCATCGCGGCCAGCAGGGTGCCCCAGACCAGGGAGCCCACGGCGGAGAGGGCGGTGAGCTTCACCGTCATCCAGAACGCCTCGAGGACGTCGTAACCTTCAAGAAAGTCGAACACGATCTCCCGCGCTTCCGGGTGGGTGGCGTATGGAGGAGGACGGGGCGCGCCGCCGCCGTGATCGCGACGACGGCGGCGTGCCGCAGGAAACCCCGCTGGGCTGTGCTGTGCCTACGAGGCGTTCGGGACGATGACGCCGATCTTGGGGGCGGGCTCGCTCTTGTAGTCCGCCGGGCCGAAGTTGGCGTCGACCGCCTTCTGCCAGGAGCCGTCGCTGACCATCTGCTCCAGCGCCTTGTTGATCTTGTCCAGGGTCGCGGTGTCGCCCTTCTTGACGCCGATGCCGTAGTTCTCGTTGCTGAGCTTGAGGCCCGCGAGCTTGAACTTGCCCTTGTACTGGTCCTGCGCGGCGAAGCCGGCGAGGATCGAGTCGTCGGTGGTCACGGCGTCCACGGCGCCGCTCTGGAGGCCGGCGATGCACTCCGAGTAGGTGCTGTACTCCTTCAGGTTCGCCTTCGGGGCGATCGACTTCTGGACGTTCTGCGCGGAGGTCGAACCGGTCACGGAACACAGCTTCTTGCCGTTGAGGTCCGTGCCCTTGGAGATGTCCGAGTCCGACTTGATCAGCAGGTCCTGGTGGGCGAGCAGGTACGGGCCGGCGAAGTCGACCTTCTGCTTGCGCTCGTCGGTGATCGAGTAGGTGGCCGCGATGAACTTCACGTCACCGCGGGCGAGGGCGTTCTCGCGGTCGGCGCTCTTGGTCTCGACGAACTCGATCTTGTCCGGCTCGTAGCCGAGCTGCTTGGCGACGTAGGTGGCGACGTCCACGTCGAAGCCGGCGAAGGATCCGTCGGGCTTCTTCAGGCCGAGGCCGGGCTGGTCGTACTTGATGCCGATCTTGATCTTGCCGCCGCCGCTGCCACCGCTGGAGCTGCTGCTGCCCTCGTCCTTGTTGTCGCCGCCGCAGGCGGTGGCGGACAGGGCGAGCGCGAGCACGACGGCCGAGGCGGCGGTGACCTTGCGAAGCTTCATGTCGACTTCCTTACGAGAGATGAAGGACTGAGGGCGGTGCGGTTCCCGTCGGTGACGCGGGCGGTGCCGCATCAGCGGTGTGGTCAGTGGTGAAGGATCTTCGACAGGAAGTCCTTGGCACGGTCACTGCGCGGATTGCTGAAGAACTGGTCGGGCGCAGCCTCTTCGACGATGCGCCCGTCCGCCATGAACACCACGCGGTTTGCAGCCGATCGTGCGAAGCCCATCTCATGGGTGACGACGATCATCGTCATGCCGTCCCGGGCGAGCTGCTGCATGACCTCGAGGACCTCGTTGATCATCTCGGGGTCGAGGGCCGAGGTCGGCTCGTCGAAGAGCATCACCTTCGGGTTCATCGCCAGTGCCCGGGCGATGGCGACACGCTGCTGCTGGCCGCCCGAGAGCTGGGCGGGGTACTTGTCGGCCTGAGTGCCCACACCGACCCGGTCGAGGAGGGCCCGTGCCTTCTCCTCGGCCTGCTTCTTGTCGGTCCTGCGGACCTTGATCTGGCCGAGCATCACGTTCTCGAGCACTGTCTTGTGCGCGAACAGGTTGAACGACTGGAAGACCATGCCGACGTCGGCACGCAGCCGGGCCAGCGCCTTGCCCTCCTGGGGCAGCGGCTTCCCGTCGATCGTGATGGTGCCCGCGTCGATCGTCTCCAAACGGTTGATGGTGCGGCACAGGGTCGACTTTCCGGACCCGGAGGGCCCGATGACCACGACCACCTCACCGCGGGCGATCGTCAGATCGATGTCCTGGAGCACGTGCAACGCGCCGAAGTGCTTGTTGACACTCTTCAGGACGACGAGTTCGCCGTGCGGGGCCGCGTCTTCCTTGGCCACCGATACTTCGGTCATCGCTCTCAGGCTCCGTCCTCCTCGGTTTCGGAGGACAGTAGTGACCGGCCGCGACCAGCGTCATTACATCTGAGGGGAATCTGAGCATCACGATCCGATAGCAATCGGACACGAGTCGTAGCACTTGCGACCTGCGTGCGTATCGGCCGGGTAACGGAAGCCGCACGCAACCGGAACCCGCTTGACTGCGTCCTCGTCCATCGGCGTGACTGCGATGATGCACACGCGCGTGCGCCCGCTTTCTTGTACATGAACAGACCAACACGGCCGATGAATCGGAGGGGGCCGGGATGAGACTGCTCCTCGTCGAGGACGACAACCATGTCGCTGCCGCACTGTCCGCGGTCCTCAAGCGGCACGGTTTCGACGTCACACACGCCCGCAACGGCGAGGAGGCGCTCCAGGCGCTGGTCCCCGAGGGCCCCGGCTTCGGGGTCGTGCTGCTCGACCTGGGCCTGCCCGACCAGGACGGCTACGAGGTCTGCGGGAAGATCCGCAAGCGCACCGCCACCCCGGTGATCATGGTGACGGCCCGCTCCGACGTACGCTCCCGCATCCACGGCCTCAACCTGGGCGCCGACGACTACGTGGTGAAGCCGTACGACACCGGAGAGCTGCTCGCCCGTATCCACGCCGTCAGCCGGCGCACCGTCCACGAGGACGCGGCGGCGGGCGGGGAGGAGGCGCTGCGCCTGGGCCCCGTGCAGATCGAGCTGCCCACGCGACGCGTCACGGTCGACGGTTCGGTTGTCCAACTGACCCGCAAGGAGTTCGATCTGCTGGCACTGCTCGCACAGCGCCCCGGTGTCGTCTTCCGCCGGGAGCAGATCATCAGCGAGGTCTGGCGCACCAGTTGGGAGGGGACAGGGCGCACCCTGGAGGTGCATGTGGCCTCCCTGCGCGCCAAGCTGCGCATGCCCGCCCTGATCGAGACCGTGCGCGGCGTCGGGTACCGGCTCGTCGCGCCGACGGCGTAGCGGGGACCGTTGCGCACACGTCTTCTGCCGCTGCTCATCGTGCTGATGGCGGCTGTGCTGCTCGCCCTGGGGATGCCGCTGGCCGTCAGCGTGGCCGGGGCACAACAGCAGAAGGTGGTCGTCGACCGGATCGACGACACCGCGCGGTTCGCGGCACTCGCCCAGTTCGTCACCGCGCCGGCGAGCACGGACGGCTCCATCTCCGCGTCCGTGGCCGAACGGCGGGCGACCCTACGCCGTGAGATCAAGAGCTACTACGACGTCTACGGCATTCGTGCCGGTGTCTTCTACCCCACCGATGCCCCCCTGGCGGCGGCCCCCGAGGACTTCTTCCTCCCCCGAACGGGCGAGGTGCGGGAGGCGTTCGCGGAGGCGCTGCTCAGCCGTCGCAGCCACGATCCGCGGCAGGTGTGGCCCTGGCAGAGCCGTCACCTCGTCGTGGCCTCACCGGTCATCCGGGACGGTGACGTGGTCGCGGTCGTCGTCACCGACTCACCCACCGGTCCGATGCGATCGCGGATCCTGCACGGCTGGCTGGTGATCGGCGCGGGCGAGGTCGCCGCGATGCTGCTGGCCATCGGCGCCGCGTTGCGGCTGACCGGGTGGGTCCTCAAGCCCGTACGCGTCCTGGACATCACCACGCACGCGATCGCGAGCGGCCGGCTGAAGTCCAGGGTCGCGGTCGCGAGCGGACCGCCGGAACTCAGGCGTCTCGCCCGGTCGTTCAACGAGATGGCGGACAACGTCGAGGACGTGCTGGAGCAGCAGCGCGCCTTCGTCGCCGACGCCTCGCACCAGTTGCGCAACCCGCTCGCGGCCCTGCTGCTGCGCATCGAACTGCTCGCCTACGAGCTCCCGGAGGGCAACGAGGAGATCGCCTCCGTCCAGAGCGAGGGCAAACGCCTGGCCCAGGTCCTGGACGACCTGCTCGACCTGGCCCTGGCCGAGCACACCGAGGCCGACCTGAGGGTCACCGACATCGGCGCGCTGACCGCCGAGCGCGTCGCCGCCTGGGCGCCCACGGCCGAGGCCAAGGGCGTCCGGCTGGTGGGCGACTGCCCGCCCACCACGGCCTGGGCCGACCCGGTCACGCTCTCCAGCGCCCTGGACGCGGTGATCGACAACGCGGTGAAGTTCACGCCGGAGGGTGAGAGTGTCGAGGTGAGGGTCGCGGCCGACGGCAAGACGTCCACCGTGGTCGTCACCGACAACGGTCCCGGCCTCACCGACGAGGAACTCACGCGCGTGGGCGACCGCTTCTGGCGCAGTGGCCGGCACCAGAACATCAAGGGTTCCGGCCTCGGCCTGTCCATCACCCGCACCCTGCTCGCCGCGGGCGGCGGCACCCTGTCGTACGCCCACCACGAGCGCGGCGGGCTGAAGGTGACGGTGGCGGTGCCGAGGTCACGTCCTACGGCTTGACCGAGCTGTAGTAGCGCTTGGCGCCCTGGTGGAGCGGCAGGGGGTCCGTGTAGATGGCGGTGCGCAGGTCGACGAGCTGTGCCGAGTGGACCCGGCCGCCGATGTGGTCGCGACTCTTGATCACCGTCCGGGTGATCCACTCGGTGAGCCGCGGACTCATGTCCGTGCGGGTGAGCAGCAGGTTGGACACCGCGATCGTCGGCACCGTCTCGCCGTTCTGGATGATGGGATACGCCGACTCGGGCATGTTCGCGGCGCGGTAGTAGCCGGTGGAGCTGTCCTGGTCGTGCATCTTGGCGACCAGGTCGGCCCCGATCGGCACGAACCGGAAGGTGAAGGTGTTCGCCAGTTCCGCCAGGCCGGCCGTCGGCACGCCGCCGGACCAGAAGAACGCGTCGATCTTCCCGGACTTCAGCTGCTGCGGGCCGGTGTTGATACCCACCGGGACCGCCTTTATGTCCTTGGCCGGATCCAGGCCCGCCGTCTTGAGGATCCGCTCGGCGATCAGCCGCACACCGGAGCCGGACAGCCCCGTCGCCACCGTCTTCCCCCGCAGGTCGGCTATGGAACGGATGTCCGAGTCACGCGGCACCACCAGCTGGACGTAGTCGTCGTAGAGCCGGGCCACTCCGCGCAGCCGGGCCGCCGACCCCTTGTGCCGGGACTCGTAGGTCTGAACCGCGTCCGCCGCGGCGATGGTGAAGTCGGCCTCGCCCGTCGCCACCCGCTCGACGTTCTCCTGCGATCCGTTGCTGGTGGTCAGCCGTACCTTCAGGCGTGGCATGTCCTTGGTGAGTTCGTCGCGCAGCATCGTGCCGTACTGCTGGTAGACGCCCCGTGTGGTCCCCGTGCTGAAGGTGATCGACCCGCTCGGCGGGTCCTCGCCCAGCGGCAGCAGCCACCACAGCAGCAGCCCGAGGACGACGACACCGGCCGCCGCGCCCTGCAGGGCCCGGCGCCTGCCGATACGGGGGAACACCTTGGACATGCGGCGATCCTGCCAGCCGGCACCCGGTGCTGACCAGGCGGCGCTCACCGGGGAGGGTCGTGAGGGAGGGGCGGGCGGTCTCGGGTGGCGTGTCAGTGGGCGTCGTTACAGTCGGTGCATGAGCTCTTCCTCGCCTGCCGACCTGGTCCGTGAGTTCCACCGTGCCTTCGGGCTCGACGCCCGCAGTACGCCGACGGAGGTCTCGCCCCGCCTCGCCGCACACCGTGGCGAGCTGCTGGCCGAGGAGGCCGCGGAAGTCGCCGAGGTGTCGGTGAGCGGCCCGCTGGACCGGCTGGCGCACGAGTTGGCCGACGTCGTCTACGTCGCGTACGGCACGGCGCTGGTGCATGGGATCGACCTCGACGCGGTGATCGCCGAGATCCACCGGTCCAACATGACCAAGCTGGGCCCCGACGGCCAGGTCGCCCGCCGCGCCGACGGCAAGGTGCTCAAGGGCGACCACTACGAGGCGCCGGACGTGTCGGCGGTGCTGCGCCGCCAGGGGTGGATACCCGGACGCGGCGGCGCGGCCTGACGCTCTGTCGGCCGCCGGGGAAGCCGACCGGGGCCCGGCCCCGGGTGAGGCCAAGGACACGGCCGGCGAGGGCCGCCGCACCCCGGGCAAGCACCAAGACCGTCGAACGGCACCGCGCCGGCCTCCTGCACACGCCGGGAATGCGCGACCGCCCGGACCTCGCCCGCTGCACCGTCCGCGCCGGTCTCATCGACCCCCGAGTCCTTCCGCCGCCTTCACAGGAGCGCGTCCCAGTCCTCGTCGAAGCCCGCCGCGTTCAGGAACATCAGTTCCTGCGCGGCGGCCGGCTGGTCCCGCTCGCCGTCCGGGCCGGGAATCGGCTGCTCGGTCCAGATGCACTTGCCGGCCGGGGTGTAGCGCGCCCCCCAGCGCCCCGAGAGCGCCGTGATCAGCTGCAGGCCCCGGCCGCCCTCGTCGGTCTCCGTGGCACGGCGGATGCGGGGCATGGTCTGGCTGCCGTCGTAGACCTCGCAGATCAGCTCGGCGCTGTACAGCAGACGCAGCCGGACCGGGCCCCTGGCATGGCGGACGACATTGCCCACGAGCTCGCTGACCAGGAGTTCCGTAGTGGGGGCCAGGTAGCCGAGGCCCCAGAGGGCGAGTTGCTCGCGGATGTGCCGGCGGGCCTGGCCGGCCGCTCTGGGGTCCTCGGGCAGCGCCCAGGAGGCCATCCGGTCGGCGGGCAGGGAGTGCAGACGGGCGACGAGGAACGCCGCGTCGTCGGCCGCCTGCTGATCGGTGGGCAGCAGGCCGGTCGTCAGCGTGTCGCACAGGCCCTCGAGGTCCGCCGCGGAGCCGTCCTCATGGGCCGTCCGCAGCATCCGGGCCAGCTCCGCCATGCCCTCGTCGATCTCCCGCTTCGCCGACTCGACCAGGCCGTCGGTGTACAGCACGAGCATGCTGCCCTCCGGCACCTCCAGCTCGACCGTCTCGAACGGCGGTTCCGCCGCGCCCAGCGGCGGGTCGGCGTCCGGTTCCGGGAAGTGCACGGTGCCGTCGGGGCGCACCAGCGCGGGCGGCGGATGTCCGGCGCGGACCAGGGAACAGACCCGGGTGGTGGAGTCGTAGAGCGCGTACAGACAGGTGGCGTACGACCCCTCGCCCATGCCGCCGACGATGTCGTTGAGGTGCCCCATGATCTCGCCGGGCGGCAGTTCGAGGTCGGCCAGGGTGTGGACGGCGGTGCGCAGCCGGCCCATGGTGGCCGCCTCCGGCAGGCCGTGGCCCATGACGTCGCCGACGACGAGCGCGACCTGTCCGCCGGAGAGCGGGATGATGTCGTACCAGTCGCCGCCCACGTCGGCGCCACGCCCGGCCGGCAGATAGCGGGCGGCGGCCGTGCACGTGGGCAGGTCGGGCAGGGCCTGGGGGAGCAGACTGCGCTGGAGTTCGCGGGACCGGGTGTACTCGGCGTCGTAGAGGCGGGCCCGTTCCAGGGACTGGGCGACGAGGGCGCTGATCGTGGTCAGCAGGGCCCGCTCCTCGGCGGTGAGCATCCGGCGGCGGTCGAAAGCCACCACACATACCCCGAACGTGTGTCCGGACGCCGTCAGTGGCAGGAACGCCCATGCCTGTTTGCCGGAGCGTTCCGGGAGACGGGCCAGCCGCGGGTAGGCCGCGGCGAGTTCCGGGGGCGAGGACAGGAAGAGGGGGGTGCCGGACGCGATCGCGTCCCAGGCCGGATCGCCGGGCATCCGGCGCCGGCCGTCGATGAGCTCCAGGAAGTCGTCCGGGTAGCCGACGGCTCCGACGGAGTGCAGCCGCTCGTCCTCGATCACCTGGACCAGCACCCCGGCGGCGGCGAACGGCGGCAGCACCCGGCGGGCGACCGCGTCCACCACGTCCTGCGAGGTGGTGGCCTTGGCGAGCTCCGCGGTCAGCTCCGCTATGCGTGCCGACCGTTCGGCCGCGGCGCGCTCGTCCGCCTGCCGCTCCTCCGCGAGCCGCCGTCTCTCGGTGACATCGGTGAAGTAGAGGGTGCGCCCGTCGGGGCCCGGCACCAGCCGCAGGTGGTACCGGCAGCCCGACTCCAACCGCACGTCGAAGCTCGCGGGCTTCTCCTCGGCCGCGGCCTCACGGCACCGGTCCTCCAGGCCCGGGACCTGCCGGGTGGCGGGCAGGTCCCAGAGCAGACGGCCGAACAACTCCTCCTCCGAGAAGCCCAGGAACCGTTCCGCCTCCAGGTTGGCGAAGGTGATCCGCCACCCGTCGTCCACCGCCAGGAAGCCGTCGCTCATGTGCCGCAGGGCCCGGCCGAGCGCGTCCCGCGCGGTCCGGGACTCGTTGCTCTCCCAGCCCACCCCGATCATCCGGAGGGGTTCGCCCTGCTCGTCGTACGTGGCCCTGCCGCGCGCCTGCGTCCAGCCGTACGTGCCGTCCAGACGCCGTACGCGGTACTCGGCCTCGTAGACGGAGTGGTCGAGGATCGCCCGCTGCGCCGCCGCCAGGGTGGGTGCCAGGTCGTCGGGGTGGACGATCCTCATCCAGTTGTCGATCTTGCCGGTGAAGTCGGCCGGCCGAGTGCCGTACAGCTCCAGCGCGGCCTCGTCCCAGATCAGGTCGCCGCTGTGGATGTCCCAGTCCCACGAGCCGACCCGGACCTCCTTGAGGGCCTGCCGCAGCCGCTCCCCGCTCAGCTCCGTGTGCGCGGGCCCGGCCGGGGGCGGTGCCTGGGCCATGCGGTCCTCGGTCCAGGCGACGACGGCCCGCAGGAACTCCCAGTGCTCGGGAGTGGGTTCACCGCGCTCATCGGCCAGCACGGTCAGCGCACCTATGCTGCGCTTCCCGCTGAACACCGGCAGGGCGGCGAGGCCGGTACCGGGCCACGTCGGCTCGGGGTCGGGCGGTCCACCGGACTCCAGGGGCATCCACACACCGCTGCCCTGGTGCAGGGCGCGGGCCGGGGCCAGCGGTCCTTCCTGGTCGACGATCTCCCAGGACCGGGTGAGGGCGGGAGGCAGGCCGACGGACGACACCAGACGCAACGCGGACATCGGGCCGCGCAGGTGCATGGCCGCGCCGAGCGCGCCCAGCTCGCCCACCGTGTGCTGCAGGGCAAGCCGGAAGACCTCACTCTCCGTCGCGCCGGGGGCCACCGTGCCGAGCAGAGCGAGCCGTGCGTTCATGCAGGGAACCTATCGTTCCCGTTCTCGTACGAAACCTGTTTCACACATTCTCACCGGCGGTTTCCTGCCAGTTTCACGCTTCAACGGCCAGGAAAGCGAAGCGAGTTGATCCCATCCGGTCCGTGTACCGTGCCGTCGCACGGGCAGGTTCCGATCATGAGGAGCGGCATGGACATCGGTGTCTTCATCCCCATCGGCAACAACGGCTGGCTCATCTCCAAGAGCTCCCCGCAGTACCTGCCGACCTTCGAGCTGAACAAGGCCGTCGTGCAGAAGGCCGAGAAGTACGGACTCGACTTCGCGCTGTCGATGATCAAGCTCAAGGGCTTCGGCGGCGAGACGGAGTTCTGGGACCACTGCCTGGAGTCGTTCACGCTGATGGCGGGCCTGGCCGCGGTGACGGAGCGGATCAGGCTGTACGCCTCCACCCCGATCCTCGCCCTGCCGCCGGCCATCGTCGCGCGCATGGCCGTCACGGTCGACTCCATCGCCCCCGGACGGTTCGGCGTCAACATCGTCACCGGCTGGGCGCCCGGCGAGTACGGGCAGATGGGCCTGTGGCCCGGCGACGAGCACTTCGGCAACCGGTACGCCCGGGCCGTCGAGTACGTGACCGTCCTGAAGGAGCTGTGGAGCGAGGGAGTCAGCAACTTCAAGGGCGAGTTCTACGAGATGGACGACTGCGTGCTGTCACCGCGGCCGGCGGACGGGCACATCGACGTCGTCGCCGCCGGACAGAGCGGCACCGGCATGCGGTTCGCCGCCGAGCACGCCGACTACAGCTTCGTCCTGGGCAGCGGAGTCAACACCCCGCTCGCGGTCGCGGACACCACGGCCGCGCTGGTGGACGCCGTGCGGGAGACGGGCCGTGACGTCGGCGCGCTCTCCTTGTTCATGGTCATCGCCGACGAGACCGACGAGGCCGCCCGCGCCAAGTGGCAGGACTACCACGACCACGCCGACCACGCGGCGCTGGCGTACATGACGGGGGAGTCGGCCACGGACACCACCGCCGACGACTCCTCCACCGCCCGCACCATCGTGCTCCCCGAAGGCGCCGTGAACTTCAACATGGGCACGCTCGTGGGCTCCTACGAGACCGTCGCCGGGATGCTCGACGAGGTCGCCGGGGTGCCCGGCACCAAGGGGATCATGCTGGTCTTCGACGACTTCCTGGAGGGGCTGGAGAACTTCGGCACGCGCATTCAGCCGCTGATGAGGTCCAGGGCGGAGCGGGTCGCCGCGGTGTGAGACGGCGGGGGACCCGGTGCCGGTCTACGCCCCGAGGTGGATGTGGGAAGCCCACAGCAGTGGGCTGCGCCCCTTGCAGACATCGCGCAGTTGCCGGGTGGCCGCGTGGACGGCGGCGGCCGGGCCGTCCCCGAGGGATCGGTAGACCGTGCCCGCGATGGCCGCCGCGGCCTGGTCGGCGATCGGCCAGAGGGTCGCCACCACGTGCGGATAGCCGGCGAGTTGGAAGGCCGAGCCGATGTGGATCGCCTCGTCGGCGAGCTGCGCCGCGCCGCGGGCGGTGGAGCAGGCGGACAGGTAGGCCAGCTGCGCGTTCTCGATGCGCAGCCGCACGATGTCCCGCACCGACAGGGGGCCGTCCGCCAGGAGCAGATGGCTGGCGGACGGCTCGACCGGATCGCTCAACGCATGGCCGGCGAAGTGGACCCAGCCGCCGTTCGACAGGGCGGCCAGGGTGGCCTCCCGGCCGGCCGCGGATCCGTGCAGTCTCCGGGCCTTCGGCCGCAGCCGCAGCAGTTCCTCGGTCTCGGTCGTCACACCGGGCAGCGGGGCCGCCCCCGGCGTCTCGGGCAACGACACCACCAGCGGCTCGGCCGGCAGCGCGACCCGGCTCGCCCCGGCCCGGGACCGCTGCAGCATCCGCAGCGTCGGCGTGTACGAGGACATGGTGCGGTCCATCACCGTACGGCCGCTGCCGTCGTGGTGGTGGCCGGCGGCGTGCAGCGGCAGGAAGCTCAGCGCCCCGGTGGGCAGCCACCACAGCCGCTCCGAACGGACCTCGGCCAGCACCGGCTCGGCGACGACGTCCCAGAGCCAGCCCAGGGTGCGGGTCACGAACCGGTTGGCGGCCACCTGGTGCTCCGGGGCATGCAGAGCGCCCCGGGTGAGCTCCACCGCCACCGTGAACGCCTCGCTGCGGTCGGCGATCTCCTGCACGGTGAGATCCGGCAGCGGGATCCGCACGACCCCGTCCGGCCGGACCACCAGCGCGGCACAGCCGTGCACACTGCCGTTGACCATGACCACCGGACCGGCCGGCCGCCCACTGCCGTCGTCCCCCTCGCCCGCACCGGCATCCCCGTCCAGGGCCTGGCCCAGCAGAATGCCCCGTCCGCGTTCCAGCAGGTCGACGGCGTCCTCGGGGGTGCCGTTCGCGCGCAGTACGGCGGCCGCCGCGTCGGAGGCCAGACGGGCGAACGAGGTCAGATGGAACTCCTGGTCGTCCCGGCGCAGTTCGCGCACCGCGACGCCGGGCAGCAGGCCGACCGCGAGCCGGTACGCCTCCGCCGCGCCGCTCCAGTCGCCCGCGCCGGCCCGGAGCGCGGCCCACTCACGGGCGGCCAGACACCGGGCCACCGCCGGCAGCACGGCGGAGCGGGCGGCCTGGGCGAACGCCGCACCGGCGTCCCGCCGGTCGGCCTCCGCGCCCTCCCGGTGGAACCGTTCGCCCAGTGCCACCCCCAGTTCCATCAGGCGCAACGGCCGGGTCGGGTCCGCCTCGGGCAGCCGGTCGACGAACTCCCGGCCGGCCTCGACGGCCCGCCCCAGCTCGGCGCCGCTGCTACGGGCCCGGGAGGTCAGCGCGGACGCCAGCACGGGCAGCAGCGGCGCCAGCGCGGCGGCCCGGCCCGGGTGCCCCACGGGGAACTCCGCGGCCACCGCCCGGCCGATCAGCACGGCCTCGGCCCGCGCCTCGGCGGCGTCCGCCACCGCGAGGCCCAGCCGGTGCAGGGCCAGCGCCAGCCCGGTGCGCAGTGCCACCACCTCGCCAGGGATCGGCGACGGCCGGCGCAGAGCGGCCCGGTAGCACCGTACGGCCTCCCGCAGAGCCGCCGGATCGGAGTGCCGCTCGGCGTGCAGCACCTGCGCCTCGGCGCAGGCCGCCAGCCGTTCCGGGCGGGCCCGGTCGGTCTCCGGCGTGGCGGCCAGCACGGCCCGGTGCAGGGAGATCGCCCGCTCCAGCAGCGCACTGTCGCGCGCCCGTTCGTACAGCAGGGTCAGCACCTGCGCGAGCCGCGCGTCCCGTGCCACTCCCGTGCCCGGCTCCAGGGCGTCGACGGCGCGCCGCAACTGCCGTACGTCACCGTCCTGCCGGAACCGCATCACCAGCAACCGCCCCCACTCCGCGCCGCCGTCGCCGGTCCGGCCGGCGGTGGCCAGCCGGACGGCCTCCTCCAGCTCGGCCGGATCGGGGCCGGTGGGCCGCGCGGTCAGCGCCCGTGCCAGCAGCAGTTGGTGGTGGGGCCGGTCGGGATCGTCGGGCGGTGCGATGGCCAGCGCCTCGCGCAGCGCGGCGACCGTGTCGTGCAGATCCTCCTCCGCGGCGGTGAGCGCGTACCGGTCCAGCGTGCAGCGGGCCAGCAGCGCGAGATGCCCCGCCCGCAGCCGGCCGGTGGTGTACCGTGGGTCCTCCGCCCCGGACCCGTAGAGGAAACTCGGGAACGGCTCACCGGGGGACCGCTCGCCGGTCCGGTGGGGGCTGGCCTCGACGGCGGCCCGCAGCGCGGCGACGGCCTCCGTCAGGTCCCCGGTGTCCCAGGTCAGCTCGTACAACGCCGAGGCGCACTCGCCCCGTTGGCGCTGCGCCAGGGGAAGCAGCGAGGACGTGGGCAGCGCGAGGAAGGCCGCCTCCCTGGCCAGCCTCAGTCCCTCGGTGAGGATCCGCGTGTCGTGCTCCGACCGTCCCCGGGCCAGCAGGTCGGCGACGAGGTCGGAAAAGATTTCCGTCGTGTGCGCCGAGGCCTCCGGCTGTTGGCTCAGCATCGAGCGCAGTACGGCCAGGCCGACCGCGACCTCCCCGGGGTCGGCGTCGCGCACCCATTCCCGCCCGATGTGGACGTAGGCCGCGCGGGCGTCGAGGTGCCGCAGGTGGGGGGTCTCTCCGATCGTCCGGGACAGGAGCCGTTGGGCGGGATGGCGCAGAAAGGCATCGTTCAATTCGCCGTGGCTGATCCGCAGTTCCGCGCCGCGCCCGCGCAGACTCCGGCACGCGCCGTCGAACTGCGCGCGGATCGCCTCGTATTCCGCCTCCGCGTCGGCGTACTGCGGTTCCCCGAACATGGCGATGACGCGGTCCATCGCGCGGTTGATGTCCTCCTGGGTGAGCGGGCGGTCATCGTCGTCGTCCGGCTCCGTGCGCCGGTCATTGGGGCCTGCCTCGGTCATCCCGTCTACTCCAGCAGCATCCGCACCGGCGGGGGCACCAGACCCGGGCCGCCGTCCGGGGCCCGCAGCACCGCGCCGTACAAGGTGAGCGCCGCGTGCAGGTCCTCGTCGCGCGTCTGCGGGTCGCGGTCCTTGCCGGCGATCCGGTAGGCGAGCCAGCGCACCTCGGCCGCAGCCACGTACGCCTCCACGTCCACGCCGGTGTGCGGTCCGGTGAGGGCGATCGCCTCCCAGCGGGCGTCCCGGGCGAGCACCGCCTGGGGGTCGCCGGTCTCCCGGTACCGGCGCAGCCGCTCCCGCAGGTCGCGCAGCAGCCGGTCACGCATCCCGGAATTGCGGCCTATCGGGAACGTCATGAGAACCGCGCCAGGGCACGCCGGTAGCTGTCCAGCACGACCTCCAGCCGGTCGCGGTGGAAGCGGCCGGGTTCCCGGTCCCGCTGGGCGCGGCCCTCCGGGGTCCAGAAGGCGCTGTCCGGCACCGCCGGCTCCCTGCCGGGGACGAACTTCAGGATCTCCGTCATCGCGTCGACCGCCATCTCCAGCGTCCGCCGCTGCTCGGCCCGTTCCTTCGCGGCCCGGGACGGTGTGACGGGCACGGCGCTCGCGGTCAGGTCGGCGATGATCAGCCACTGTCCGGCATCGATGATCTCGGACGGCTCACTGCCTCCGTACCCGCCCGTGCTCGACGGCCAGTCCGGCACCCGGAAGGCGAACTCCCGGTCGGCGCCGCAGCCCGGGCAGGTCAGGTCGTAGTGACTGATCCAGTAGCCGTCGCCCTGCCCGGTGGAGTGGCTGCGATGCTCCACGTCGGCCTCGCCGCACTCGCAGGCGTGCAACTCGATGTAGAGATGGGACTCTTTGGGAGTTCTGGCCAACGGCAAAGCCATAATCCGACTGTATCCGCTACCGATCGAAGAAGGCAGGCCATGGCCCCATCCGTTCAAGCCGAAATCGCGCAACTGTGCGGCGTGCTGCGGGCGTTGCGCAGCGCGGCGGCCGACGAGGGCCGCGGCGCGGACGTGGACCGGCTCGTCGAACGGGCCCGGCGCGGCCGCAGCCCGCAGCCCGAACTGGACACCCTGCTCGACGACCTGGGTCTGCTGTTCCTCGCCGACGGCACCCGCGAGCCCTGGCCCTGGGACGACGACGGGGGTCACACCGAGGCGGAGGTCTACGTCTGCCCGGCGGGCCGGTGCGCCCGCCGCTGGGTGCGTGCGCCCGGCGTCGGCGTCCCGCGCTGCGATGTCGACGCCGTACGCCTGTCCCTCGTGGACGGAGACTGACGTGATGTCGGCGTTCCTCGGCGAGCTGGGCAGGCGGCTCGCCGAGAAGTGGCTGACGGCGCTCGTCCTGCCCGGCCTGCTGTTCACGGGTGTCGCCGTGGTCGGCGGGACGCTCGGCCACGCCCACGCGCTCGACCCGGACCACCTGCTGTCCCGGGCTGCCGCGCACAGCCGGGACGTCCGGGACACCGGCGGTACGGCCGTGCTGCTCGCGGTGCTGGGGGCCCTGCTGGCCGCCGCGGGCGCCGGACTGCTCGCCCAGGCGCTCGCCGTGCCGGTCCGCGCCCTCTGGCTGGGCCGCTGGCCGCGCCCGCTGCATCCGTTGCGCCGTGCGCTGGTGCATCGCAGAGCGGCCCGCTGGCAGCGGTTGCAGGAGTTGTACGCCGAACAGGTCGAGCGCCCCGACCCGGACCGGGTGCTGATCGACGAACTCGCCGCCCGGCGCAACCGGATCGCGCCGGCGCCACCGACCCGGCCCACCTGGATCGGCGACCGCATCGCGGCCACCGACCGCCGCGTCCACACCGAGTACGGCCTCGACCTCACCTCGGCCTGGCCCCGGCTGTGGCTCACCGTGCCGGAGGAGGTGCGTGTCGAACTGCGCGCCGGCCGCTCGGCGCTGGACGCCGCGGTCACCACCGCGGGCTGGGGCCTCCTCTACCTCCTGCTCGGCCTGGTGTGGTGGCCGGCCGCGCCGGTCGGTGCCGGCACCCTGGTCGCGGCCTGGCGGCGGGGCCGCACGGGCACCCATGAACTCGCCGAGCTCGCGGAGTCCACGGTCGATCTGCACGGCGCCCGGCTGGGGGCGGCGCTCGGCCTGTGCCCGCAGGACGCGCCGCTGACCCGGGAGCTGGGGCGGCGGATCACGGCCCTGCTGCGCAAGGGTTCCTGAGCCGCCGAACTGTTTGGTTTGGTTCCGGGGGTCCGGTGCGCCTAAAGTTCAAACCAAACAGTTTGGTTCGGTACCTCTCCGGATCCCTCCCGGAGGCCCGGACCGGCCACCCACCCAGGAGAGAACCCATGCAGCACCGCACTCTCGGCTCACAGGGCCTGCGCGTCTCCGCACTCGGCCTCGGCACCATGGGAATGACCATGGCCTACGGCCCTTCGGACGACTCCGAGGGCATCGCCACCATCCGCCGCGCCCACGAGCTCGGGATCGACTTCTTCGACACCGCCGAGCTGTACGGAGCCGGCACGGGCAGCAACGAGATCCTGCTCGGCGAGGGCGTCAGGGGCTTCCGCGACGAGGTGGTCCTGGCCACCAAGTTCGGCTTCGACATGACCACCGAGCAGCTCGCCCGCGGCGTCGACAGCCGCCCGGACAACATCCGCAAGGTCGCCGAGAACAGCCTCCGCCACCTGCGGACCGACCACATCGACCTCTTCTACCAGCACATCTCCGACCCCGACGTGCCGGTCGAGGACGTCGCCGGCACCGTCGGCGAGCTGATCGCGGAGGGCAAGGTGAGGTACTTCGGCCTGAGCAACGTCGGCCCGCAGTACATCCGCCGTGCCCACGCCGTCACCCCGGTCACCGCCCTGCAGTACGAGTACTCGATCTTCGAGCGGGAGCTGGAGGAGAAGATCCTTCCCGTCCTGCGGGAACTGGGCATCGGCCTGGTGCCCTACTCCCCGCTGGGCCGCGGCTTCCTGACCGGCGTCGTCAGGCCCGCCGCCGAGTATCCCGCGGACGACATGCGCAGCTGGGACGAGCGCTGGCAGGGCGACAACTACACCTACAACCGGAACGCCACCGGACAGCTCGAGCAGCTCGCCGCCGCCAAGGGCATCACCGTCGCCCAGCTCGCCCTGGCCTGGCTGCTCCACCAAGGCGAGGACATCGTCCCCATTCCCGGCACCCGCAGCGCGGAGCGCGTCGCGGAGAACGCCGGCGCGGCCGACGTGGACCTCACCGAAGCCGACCTGCGCCGCATCACGGAGATCCTCCCCAAGGGCTCCGCGGGCAGCCGCTACCCCGCCTCCCTGCTGCTGTCCTTCACCACCGACTGATACGGCACGGCCGCGGCGGGCCGCCTACCCTTGAGGCATGACCGGCAGCAGCGATCGCAGCCGGCGGTGATCCTTCGTGCCGTATGTCGCCGTCAGCGCGCTCAGCCATCCCGGGCTGGTCCGAGAGCGCAACGAGGACAGCCTCGTCGTAGGACCGTGGACACTGTGCGCCACCGTGACCGAGAACCCGCAGAGTCTGGTCTTTCCGTCCGGAACCCCTCTGGTGGTCGCCGTCGCCGACGGGCTCGGCGGGCATCCCGGGGGTGACGTGGCCAGCGCGCTGGTCGTGCGCCGGATCGCGTCGGTAGGTCCCGCCCTGGGCGAGGAGGGTGCCGTACGCGCCGCCCTGAACGCCTGCAACCGCGCCGTGTACGAGGCCGCCGGCGGCGACGAGGACAGCGAGCTCACCGCCATGGGGACGACGATCGCCGGAGTCGTCGTGCGGTCCGACTCGCTGCTGGTGTTCAACGTGGGCGACAGCCGGGTCTACGCGGCCTCCCGGGACGGGCTGCGCCAGGTCAGCGTCGACGACAGCCCGCCGCTCGCACCCGGCCGGCGCACCACGTCCCTCGTCACCCAGTGCCTGGGCGGGAGTCCCGGCTACCGCGCCGTCGACCCCCATGTGTCGGCCCTGCCCCTGACCCCCGGCGACCGCTACCTCGTCTGCACCGACGGCCTGACCGATCCCGTGACGACCGACGTGCTCGACGAGGCGATGCGGGAGCACGACGACCTCCGGGCGGCCTTCGAACTGTGGAAGGCCGCCATAGCCGCCGGCGGTCCCGACAACATCACGCTGGCCGTCGTGCGCGTCGCGGACGACGGGCCGGCAGATGAGTCTCCGGCCTCGCCCGGGTCCTAGTAGGGAAACCCCATTCCTGGGAGGCGATCATGTTCGGTACGACCAAGGCGTTCAGCGGTTTCTCGGTGAACGACATCGACGCGGCCAGGACGTTCTACGGCGAGACGCTCGGGCTGCGGGTGTCGGAGGACAACGGCCTGCTGACCCTGCACATCGCGGGAGACCGGGACATCCTGGTCTACCCCAAGCCCGACCACACTCCGGCGACGTTCACGATTCTCAACTTCCCGGTCGACGACATCGAGGAGGCGGTCGACGAGCTGAGCAGGCGGGGCGTGCGCTTCGAGCGCTACGACCATCTCGAGGCCGACGACAAGGGCATCTTCCGCGGCGGTGGCCCGCTGATCGCGTGGTTCACCGACCCGGCGGGCAA
Organism: Streptomyces sp. NPDC049687; assembly: GCF_044465285.1. Classification (NCBI taxonomy): domain Bacteria; kingdom Bacillati; phylum Actinomycetota; class Actinomycetes; order Kitasatosporales; family Streptomycetaceae; genus Streptomyces; species Streptomyces sp. NPDC049687. The sequence goes on along the minus strand of NZ_JBITLN010000010.1, from coordinate 312,809 downwards.
TGTGCTCTCCGTCCTCCAGGAGCCCGCGTAGGCGACGACCGCCTACGGTGGAGACATGAGCGAGATCGTCGTCTACGAACTCGACAGGCCGGCGGCCGCCCACTCCTCACCGGGAGCGACGGGCGGCCCGGAACGGCACGTCCGCACGGTCCACGCGGCACCCGCCGCCCCCGGGACGCCCGACGTGATCGGTCCGCGCACCCTCTGCGGCAAGGACACCTTCGCCATGGAGCGGGCCCGCCGTCAGCCCTCCGGACACCCCGAAGGTCCCTGGTACCCCACGGAGCACGCGTCCGCGGTCTGCCCCGACTGCGCCGCCGTGATGGAGACCTGACCGCCTCACACCGGCCCGCGAGGAGAGGGCCGTGGACAGACCGCGCCGACGGCCTCCGGGGACCGCCTACCCTTGAGCCATGACCAGCAGCAGCGACCGGAGCCTCGTAGTGGACGTTCAAGCACCCAAGAGCTACGAAATCCGCACCTATGGGTGCCAGATGAACGTTCATGACTCCGAGCGATTGTCCGGGCTGCTCGAAGAGGCCGGGTACGTGCGCGCCCCCGAGGGGTCTGACGGCGACGCGGACGTCGTCGTCTTCAACACCTGCGCGGTGCGGGAGAACGCCGACAACCGGCTCTACGGCAACCTCGGCCGCCTCGCGCCCAGGAAGGCCGCGCGGCCGGGGATGCAGATCGCGGTCGGTGGCTGTCTGGCGCAGAAGGACCGCGACACCATCGTGAAGAAGGCGCCCTGGGTGGACGTCGTCTTCGGCACCCACAACATCGGCAAGCTCCCGATCCTGCTGGAACGCGCTCGCGTGCAGGAAGAGGCCCAGGTCGAGATCGCCGAGTCCCTGGAGGCCTTCCCCTCCACCCTGCCGACCCGGCGCGAGAGCGCGTACGCGGCCTGGGTGTCGATCTCCGTCGGCTGCAACAACACCTGCACCTTCTGCATCGTCCCGGCCCTGCGCGGCAAGGAGAAGGACCGCCGCACCGGCGACATCCTCGCCGAGATCGAGGCCCTGGTCGGCGAAGGCGTCAGCGAGATCACGCTGCTCGGCCAGAACGTCAACGCCTACGGCTCCGACATCGGCGACCGCGAGGCCTTCAGCAAGCTGCTGCGCGCCTGCGGGCAGATCGAGGGCCTGGAGCGCGTCCGCTTCACCTCCCCCCACCCCCGCGACTTCACCGACGACGTGATCGCGGCCATGGCGGAGACCCCGAACGTCATGCCGCAGCTGCACATGCCCCTGCAGTCCGGCTCGGACACCGTCCTGAAGGCGATGCGCCGCTCCTACCGGCAGGAGCGCTACCTCGGGATCATCGAGAAGGTCCGCGCCGCCATCCCGCACGCGGCGATCACCACCGACATCATCGTGGGCTTCCCCGGGGAGACCGAGGAGGACTTCGAGCAGACCCTGCACGTCGTCCGCGAGGCCCGCTTCGCCCAGGCGTTCACCTTCCAGTACTCCAAGCGCCCCGGCACCCCGGCCGCGACCATGGAGAACCAGATCCCCAAGGAGGTCGTCCAGGCGCGCTACGAGCGTCTCGTAGCCCTCCAGGAGGAGATCTCCTGGGAGGAGAACAAGAAGCAGGTCGGCCGCACCCTGGAGCTGATGGTCGCCGAGGGCGAGGGCCGCAAGGACGGCGCCACCCACCGCCTCTCCGGCCGCGCCCCCGACAACCGCCTGGTCCACTTCACCAAGCCGGAGCAGGAGGTGCGCCCGGGCGACGTCGTCACCGTCGAGATCACCTACGCCGCCCCGCACCACCTCCTCGCCGAGGGCACCGTCCTCGACGTACGCCGCACCCGCGCGGGGGACGCCTGGGAGAAGCGCACCGCCGAGAAGGCGGCGAAGCCGACGGGCGTCATGCTCGGTCTGCCGAAGATCGGGGCCCCGGAGCCGCTGCCGGCGGCTGCCGGGAGCGGCTGCGGCTGCGACTGATCTCGGCCGGGGCGCTACCCGACCCCGCAGCCTCGGCCACGTCGGCCGCCGGGCTCCCGGACTTGGCGGACTCGCCGCCGGTGCCGGTGTCGGTGTCGGTGTCGCGGCCTCGGGCGGCCGCCGTCCGGGCGCCACGCCGCTCCGGTGCCGTACGGGGTTACCCTGCCGATCATGCTTGTCGCCGCCGCTGTCTGCCCCTGCCCGCCGCTCCTCGTCCCCGAGGTCGCCGCGGGCGCCGCACCCGAGCTGGACGTGGCGCGTGCCGCCTGCTCCGACGCGCTGGCCGTGCTGGCGGCCGCACGGCCGGACCGGCTCGTCGTGGTCGGGCCCGCCGAGAAGGCCGGGCGCGGCCCGCACCCGGAGGGCGCGCGGGGCTCGTTCCACGGCTTCGGCGTGGACCTCGCCGTACGGCTGGGCCGGGCCGGCGTGGAGACCCCGCCCGGGCGCGAACTGCCATCCGCCCTCGCCGTCGCCGCCTGGCTGCTGGAGCGGACCGGCTGGTCGGCCGCCCCGGTCGAGGGCCTCGGCGTGGGCGAACCTCTCGCGGCCGAGCGGTGCCTCGACGTCGGCAGGGAGATCGGCGCACGGCCGGGCCGCGTCGCGCTGCTGGTGATGGGCGACGCCAGCGCCTGCCGGACCCTGAAGGCGCCCGGCTACCTCGACGAGCGTGCCGCGCCCTTCGACGCGGAGGTCGCGCGGGCGCTGGGCGCGGCGGACGTGGAGGCGCTCAGCAGACTGGACGTCGAGCTGGCCCGCCGGCTCAAGGCCGCGGGCCGGGCCCCCTGGCAGGTGCTCGCGGGCGCCGCCGAGGACGCCGGGTTGCAGGGCGCGCTGCTGTACGAGGACGCGCCGTACGGCGTCGGATACGTCGTCGCGACCTGGTCGTAGCCGCAGGACGGGAAACGGCGGACGGCCGCGCGCGTTCCCGCCGCACGGCCGTCCGCCGATCACCGCGCCGGCGTGAGGGGGGCTCAGGAGGTCGGCGGGGGTGTGGTCGGCGGCGTGAACGTGTCGCCGCCGCCCGCCGGCGGCTCGTCCTTGTGCGCGAGCCGGTCCATGGCACCCCTGGCCTTGTCGGTGCCCGTGTGGATCCTGTCGCTGTACTTGCCCTTGGTCTTCTCGTCGACGACCTTGGCCGCCTTGTCGAGACCGTGCGTGATCTTGTCTCCGTGCTCATGGGCGAGGTGCGAGACCTTGCCCTTGGCCGGGCCGAGCCTGGCCTTCAGATTGTCCAAGAGACCCATGGGTCACCTTCCCTCGCGGGTGCGTTACGTGCGGGCGCCCTCGCCGGCCTCGCTGTCGGCCACCTCCTCGGCGGACTGCTGCCGGGGGATCTCCACGCCGTCCGGGCCGGAGACCGCCGCAGCGCCGGCCGCCGCTTCCGTCACCGTCTCCGAGTGCCCGGTCTGCCGGGCCCCGCCCGGCTCCGTCGCCGCCGCGGTCTGCTTGGCCCGCTCGGCCTCGCCACCGTCCTCCCGCGAACCGGCCGACGCCTCCGGGGAGGGCGGCGCCTGCGCGCCGACGGCCTCCGGGGCCTCCTCCGTGGCCGTGTCCGTAGCAGCCTCCTGCGTAGCCGCCTCCTCGGTGGCCTGCGACTCCGAGGTCTTCGCCTCCGTGGCCTTCGACCTCCGGAAAAGCCGCGCCAAAACGCCCATATCAACTCCATACGGTACTCGTGCGGGCGACATCCCGCGCTGCCCGGTGCGTCCGTTCGCGCCACGGGGATCACCGCCCCCGCGAACGGGTGACGGGAACTCGCAACGGGCAACGACCTCGGACCGGCGCCGTCACGTAACTCGTTCGAGGGCAGGCCACGAGGTTTGGGAGACTGTTGCGGTGAGCAGCGCAGCCCCCACCCCCCGCGTCATCGCCGTCGTCGGACCGACCGCGGCCGGAAAGTCCGATCTGGGCGTCTTCCTGGCCCAGCGACTCGGCGGCGAGGTCGTCAACGCCGACTCCATGCAGCTCTACCGAGGGATGGACATCGGCACCGCCAAGCTGACGCCCGAGGAGCGTGGCGGAGTCCCGCACCACCTCCTGGACATCTGGGACGTCACCGTCACCGCCTCCGTCGCCGAGTACCAGAAGCTGGCCCGGGCCCGGATCGACGCGCTGCTCGCCGAGGGCCGCTGGCCGATTCTCGTCGGCGGCTCCGGGCTGTACGTCCGCGGTGCCGTCGACAACCTCGAGTTCCCCGGCACCGACCCCGGGGTCCGCGCCCGGCTCGAGGACGAGCTCACCCTGCGCGGCTCCGGCGCGCTGCACGCCCGTCTGGCCGCCGCCGACCCCGAGGCCGCGCTGGCGATCCTGCCCAGCAACGGCCGCCGTATCGTCCGCGCCCTGGAGGTCATCGAGATCACCGGCAGGCCCTTCACGGCCAACCTGCCGGGCCACGACTCGGTCTACGACACCGTCCAGATCGGTGTCGACGTGGCGCGCCCCGAGCTCGACGAGCGCATCGCACGCCGCGTCGACCGGATGTGGGACGCGGGGCTCGTGGCGGAGGTCCGCGCGCTGGAGGCGCAAGGCCTGCGCGAGGGGCGTACGGCGTCGCGCGCGCTCGGCTACCAGCAGGTTCTCGCCGCCCTGGCCGGCGAGTGCACCGAGGCCGAGGCGCGCGCCGAGACGGTCCGTGCCACCAAGCGCTTCGCGCGCCGTCAGGATTCATGGTTCAGGCGCGATCCGCGGGTGCACTGGTTGAGTGGGGCTGCGGCGGATCTCACAGAACTTCCGAAGCTCGCGCTCGCGTTGGTCGAACGACCGGTTACAGCCTGATCACGTCATGGCATCGGGACGCCCAGGCCGCCATCCGGGCCTGCGACGCCGTGCCATCATCGAGCTTCGATCGACCAGTGGAGTCCGACTTGGGAGGGCGCGTGGCGATGGAGGCCGGCCCTCGTGACACCGCACAAGGCACCGAGGACCTCACCCCCGAGCGGGGGGAACCGGAGCTCGAGGAGGGGCGTCCCGACGAGGGGCGTGCGCTCCCCGAGGTGGTGGACGACGTGGCGGACGACACCCAGGGCGGTGGCGTGACCGACGACGGTCCCGAGCCCGAGGAGATGTTCACGGGCGGGCCCGAGGTCGAGGTCGAGCTGCGTCCGCAGCGCCGGCTGCGGATCTGGCAGCTCGCGCCCATCGTCGCCCTGTCCGCGACCGGCTCCCTGATGTTCGCGTTCCCCCTCGCCTTCGACTTCGGCGACAGTGGGGCCGTGATCGCCATGCTGGGGCTGCTGATCTGCTCCTGCGCGGCCGGCTGGGGCATGACGGCCGCACGTCGCGTGGGTTACACGTGGCCCGGACTTCCCGCCCGCGGCTCCGGCCGTCGACCCGACTGGCGGGTCGTCCTGGCGTACGTCGTCGTGGTCGCCGTGGTGGTCGTCCTCGCCGTCTGGCGCGTGGCCCGGCTGCGCTGAGGCGTCCCTGGGCGCTTGTGCGGGGTGCGCCGGGCCGTGCCTGCGCGCGGGTGCCGGGTGCACTCGGCCGTGCCGGCGCGCGGGTGCCGGGTGCCGCTCCGGGCCGCACGTACGCGCGCGTGCGAGGTGTGTCGTACCCACCCCTTACGATCGAGGAATGAGCACGCGGATCGCCTTCCTCAAGGGGCACGGGACCGAGAACGACTTCGTGATCGTCCCGGACCCGGACAACGCAGTCGACCTGCCCCCGTCCGCCGTCGCCGCCCTGTGCGACCGCCGCGCGGGCATCGGCGGTGACGGGCTGCTGCATGTCGTGCGTTCCGCCGCGCACCCCGAGGCGCAGGACATGGCGGCCGAGGCGGAATGGTTCATGGACTACCGCAACGGCGACGGCTCGATCGCGGAGATGTGCGGCAACGGCGTCCGGGTGTTCGCGCGCTACCTCCAGCACGCCGGACTGATCACCGAGGGCGACCTCGCCGTCGCCACGCGCGGGGGAGTCAAGGGCGTGCACATCGCCAAGGACGGGGACGTCACCGTCGGCATGGGCAGGGCGCGCCTCCCCGAGGGGGACGTGACGGTGAGCGTGGGCGACCGCAGCTGGCCCGCGCGGAACGTGAACATGGGCAACCCGCACGCCGTCGCCTTCGTCGACCACCTCGCGCACGCGGGCGACCTGTTCACCCCGCCGCCCGTCAGCCCCGCCTCCGCCTACCCGGACGGGGTCAACGTCGAGTTCGTCGTCGACCGCGGCCCGGGCCACGTCGCCCTGCGGGTGCACGAGCGCGGTGCCGGCGAGACCCGCTCGTGCGGCACGGGCGCGTGCGCCGTCGCCGTGGCCGCCGCCCGCAGGGACGGCGCCGACCCGGCCGTCACCGGGACACCGGTCACGTACACCGTGGACGTCCCCGGCGGACGCCTGGTGATCACCGAGCGGCCCGACGGCGAGATCGAGATGACCGGACCAGCAGTGATCGTCGCCACAGGGGAGATCGATCCGGAGTGGCTGGAAACCGCCGCCCGATGAGGTTCGCGGCGACTTGGCATCGGAGGCCGGGACGGCCTGGGAGCGCATAGGGGCACCCCAGAGGCCCGGTCATGGATTCGAAAGGGCGACCCGCCAACGTTCTGGTGGCGCAAAACCGTAAACCTCCAAAGCCTCGCTCGAATGGGTGATCCGTTTCACGCTCGGCGAGAGGCGGTCAGTCGCACGTGGTGGGCTCGGTAGCATCAAGCACCGGCCCGGACGGGGGACGTTGTGTGTCCCCTGAGCCGTGTCCGCCCTGGGACACCCCGTCCGCCGGTCAACGCAGCCGGAGGTGCCCATGAGTGCGGAGGCCACGAACCCTGCGACCCCAGGCCCGGTAGTACCGGCCACGCCCCGCAGGCGCAGCCGTCCCCGGATCGACCTGCGTCGCCTGGGCCGGGCCGCGCTGCTCGGCCCCGCCGCCCGCGGCCGGCTGCCCGACGCCATCGGTCATGTGGTCGAGGCCCACCGTGCCCACCACCCCGACGCCGACCTCGAACCCCTGCGCCGCGCCTACGTACTCGCCGAGTCCTCGCACCGCGGCCAGATGCGCAAGAGCGGCGAGCCGTACATCACCCACCCGCTCGCCGTGACCCTGATCCTCGCCGAACTCGGCGCCGAGACCACCACCCTGACGGCCTCTCTGCTGCACGACACCGTCGAGGACACCGATGTGACGCTCGACCAGGTGCGGGAGCAGTTCGGCGAGGAGGTGCGCTATCTCGTCGACGGCGTCACGAAGCTGGAGAAGGTCGACTACGGCGCCGCCGCCGAGCCCGAGACCTTCCGCAAGATGCTGGTCGCCACCGGCAGCGACGTCCGCGTGATGTCGATCAAACTCGCCGACCGGCTGCACAACATGCGCACCCTCGGCGTGATGCGTCCCGAGAAACAGGAGCGCATCGCCAAGGTCACCCGTGACGTCCTCATCCCGCTCGCCGAACGCCTCGGCGTCCAGGCCCTCAAGACCGAGCTGGAAGATCTCGTCTTCGCGATCCTGCACCCCGAGGAGTACGCGCACACGCGCGAGCTGATCGTCGAGAACGCCTCCCGCGCGGACGACCCCCTCGCCGAGTTCGCCGACGCGATGCGCGCGGTGCTGCGCGACGCCGGCATCCAGGCCGAAGTCCTCATCCGGCCACGGCACTTCGTCTCCGTACACCGCGTCTCCCGCAAGCGCGGCCGGCTGCGGGGCTGCGACTTCGGCCGCCTGCTGGTCCTCGTCAACGAGGACGCCGACTGTTACGCCGTCCTCGGCGAACTGCACACCTGTATGACGCCGGTCGTCTCGGAGTTCAAGGACTTCATCGCCGTCCCCAAGTTCAACCTGTACCAGTCGCTGCACACCGCCGTCGCCCGCGAGGACGGCCAGGTCGCCGAAGTCCTCATCCGCACCCACCAGATGCACAAGGTCGCCGAAGCCGGCGTCGTCGCCCTCGGCAATCCCTACGCGGCGCCTGCGGAGGAGCCGACACGGGAGGGGGCCACGGCCGACGGGGAGCGCATCGACCCCACCCGGCCCGGCTGGCTCTCCCGCCTCCTCGACTGGCAGGAGGCGGCACCCGACCCCGACACCTTCTGGTCCACCCTGCGCGAGGACCTCGCCCAGGACCGCGAGATCACCGTCTTCCGCCCCGACGGCGGCACCCTCGGCCTGCCCGAGGGCGCCACCTGCGTGGACGCGGCGTACGCGCAGTACGGCGAGGACGCGCACGCCTGCATCGGGGCCCGCGTGAACGGCCGGCTGGCGACCCTGAGCACGGTTCTGCGGGACGGCGACACCGTCCAGCTCCTCATGGGCCAGGACCCGGCCTCGGAGCCCTCCAGGGAGTGGCTGGAGCACGCCCACACCCCCGCCGCCCGGATCGCCATCCAGCGGTGGCTGGCGACGCACCCGGCGCCTGCGGAACCCGAGGAGCCCCTCGAGGGGGCCGGCCAGGGAGCCGCGGAGGAACCGGTGGAGGTCGGCGCGCGGCTCGTGAACGACGCCCCGCCTTCCGAGCCCGTCGCCGACGCCCCGGCATCCGGCCCCGGCGCCGCGATCACCGTCGTCGGCCGGCCCGACGCGACCGTCCGGCTCGCCGGATGCTGCACCCCCGTACCGGCCGACGAGATCAACGGATTCGCCGTGCGCGGGGGAGTGGTGACCGTGCACCGCGTGGAGTGCGCCGCGGTGGCGCGCATGGCGGACGCGGGGCGTGCGGCGGTCGACGTGCGCTGGGGGGACACCACCGAGTGCCGGGTCACCCTGGTCGCCGAATCGTTCGGCCGTCCCCATCTGCTCGCCGACCTCACGGAGGCCATGGCCCTGGAGGGCGCCGAGATCGTCGCCGCGACCGTCGAACCCCCTAGCCAGCAGCGCGTACGCCACACGTACACCGTGCAGCTCCCCGACGCGGGCCACCTCCCCACCCTGATGCGCGCCATGCGCAACGTCCCCGGCGTGTACGACGTGAGCCGGGCCCAGCACCACGCGTCGGCCTCCTGAGCATCCCGGCGCCGGTTGCCGACACGCGCGCGTGCGCAACCCGTTCGGGTGGGCCGGGCGCGCGTCGCCGCCGTACGGCAGGTATGCGCTGGTAGCCGTGGTGCATGCTGCTCACCGCCCGGGCCCACCGCCCCCCTGCCGCCGCCTCCCGCCCTCTGAAGTCCGCGCTGCTCGCCTCGGCCGTCTCCGTCTGCCTCGTCGCCGCGGGGGCCCCCGCGGCACCGCTGGGCGTCGGCGACCGCCTCTTCCCCTACCTGGGCAACCCCGGCTACGACGTGGCGGCGTACGACCTCTCCTTCACGTACTCAGGGTCCAACAGCAAGCCGCTCCAGGCGGTCACCACCATCGACGCCTGGACCACCACCACCCTGGAGCGGATCAACCTCGACTTCGCCCACGGCGCGGTGGACTCGGTCGAGGTCGACGGCAGGCCCGCCACCTTCGAAAGCGCCGGCGACGACCTGGTGGTCACCCCGCGGGACCCGCTGACGCCGGGCATCCGGACGCGCGTCACCGTGCGCCACACCAGCGATCCCGTGAGCAGCGGCGACCAGGAAGGCGGCTGGGTGCGCACCGCGGACGGTCTCGCAATGGCCAACCAGGCCGACGTCGCGCACCTGGTGTTCCCCTGCAACGACCACCCCTCCGACAAGGCGATGTTCACCATCCGGATCACCGCCCCCGACGGCTACACGGCCGTCGCCAACGGGCTGCCGACCGGCGCCGGACGGGCCGGCCGGACCACCACATGGACGTACCGCACCCAGCACCCCATGGCCACCGAGCTCACCCAGGTGTCCATCGGCCGCTCCACCGTCCTGCACCGCGAGGGACCGCACGGCCTGCCGGTCCGGGACGTCGTGCCCAGCAAGGACCGTGACGCCCTCGAACCGTGGCTGAAGAAGACCCCCGACCAGATCGCCTGGATGGAGGGCAAGGTCGGCCCCTACCCCTTCGAGACGTACGGCCTGCTCATGGCCGACGCCTCCACCGGCTTCGAACTCGAGACACAGACCCTCTCCCTCTTCGAGAAGGACCTCTTCACCACACCGGGCCACCCCGGGTGGTACACCGAGTCGATCATGGTGCACGAGCTGTCCCACCAGTGGTTCGGCGACAGCGTCAGCCCGCACACCTGGTCCGACCTCTGGCTCAACGAGGGGCATGCCACCTGGTACGAGGCCCTCTACGCTCAGGACAAGGGCGGCCGCACGCTGGAGACGCGCATGAAGGCGGCGTACGGCGCGTCCGACCGCTGGCGCGCCGCGGGCGGCCCCCCTGCGCTCCCCAAGCCGCCCGAGCCCGGCCAGAAGATCAGCATCTTCCGCCCCAACGTCTACGACGGGGCCGCCCTCGTCCTGTACGCCCTGCGCCAGGAGATCGGCGAGCAGGACTTCGATCGGCTGGAGCGGGACTGGGTGCGTGACCACCGGGACTCCACCGCCACGACGGCCGACTTCCGGCGCCTCGCCGAGGAGGTCTCCGGCCGCGACCTCGGCGCCTTCTTCCAGGACTGGCTCTACGGCGAGAAGACGCCGCCGATGCCCGGCCACCCGGACTGGAAGGCGTCGGCCCCGGCCTCAGCGAAGGGGCCGAAGGCCTCCGCGGCCCCCAAGGCCGCGAAATAAGGCGGTGACGAGACGGGCCGTACCGTGCGACCATCGTGGGGTCGGCGGGGCACGGGACACACGGGAATCTCCCGGGGTACTCGTGCGTTGTTCCTCATGAAGGCCGCCGAATCGGCATCCCCAACGACGTAAGGACCCAATGACCTCCTCTTCTTCCTCTTCCCAGGACACCAAGCGCTTCGCGCACGCCTACCCCGAAGGTCTTCGGGCCGATGCCCTGATGGAAGAGGACGTCGCCTGGAGCCACGAGATCGACGGAGAGCGGGACGGCGACCAGTTCGACCGCTCCGAGCGTGCGGCCCTGCGCCGCGTCGCGGGCCTTTCCACCGAGCTCGAGGACGTCACCGAGGTCGAGTACCGCCAGCTCCGCCTGGAGCGGGTCGTGCTCGTCGGCGTCTGGACCTCGGGGACCGTGCAGGACGCGGAGAACTCCCTCGCTGAGCTCGCCGCCCTCGCCGAGACCGCGGGCGCGCTCGTGCTCGACGGCGTGATCCAGCGCCGTGACAAGCCCGACGCGGCCACCTACATCGGCTCCGGCAAGGCCGAAGAGCTGCGCGACATCGTCCTCGAATCGGGCGCGGACACCGTCATCTGCGACGGTGAGCTGAGCCCGGGCCAGCTGATCCACCTCGAGGACGTCGTCAAGGTCAAGGTCATCGACCGTACGGCCCTGATCCTCGACATCTTCGCCCAGCACGCCAAGTCCCGAGAGGGCAAGGCACAGGTCGCGCTCGCGCAGATGCAGTACATGCTGCCGAGGCTCCGAGGCTGGGGTCAGTCGCTGTCCCGTCAGATGGGCGGCGGCAAGGGCGGCGGCCTCGCCACCCGTGGTCCCGGTGAGACCAAGATCGAGACGGACCGGCGTCGGATCCGCGAGAAGATGGCGAAGATGCGCCGGGAGATCGCGGACATGAAGACCGGCCGCGAGATCAAGCGCCAGGAGCGCAAGCGACACAAGGTGCCGTCCGTCGCCATCGCGGGCTACACCAACGCCGGCAAGTCCTCGCTGCTCAACCGCCTCACCGGCGCGGGCGTCCTGGTCGAGAACGCGCTGTTCGCGACCCTCGACCCGACCGTGCGCCGGGCCGAGACCCCGAGCGGTCGCCTGTACACGCTGGCTGACACCGTCGGCTTCGTCCGGCACCTGCCGCACCACCTGGTCGAGGCGTTCCGCTCCACCATGGAGGAGGTCGGCGAGTCCGACCTGATCCTGCACGTGGTGGACGGCTCGCACCCGAACCCGGAGGAGCAGCTGGCCGCCGTGCGCGAGGTGATCCGGGACGTCGGCGCCATCGAGGTGCCCGAGATCGTCGTGATCAACAAGGCGGACGCGGCCGACCCGCTGACCCTTCAGCGGCTGATGCGGATCGAGAAGCGCTCCATCGCCGTCTCGGCCCGTAACGGCAAGGGCATCAAGGAGCTGCTCGCGCTCATCGACGACGAGCTGCCGCGGCCCTCGGTCGAGATCGAGGCGCTCGTGCCGTACACCCACGGCAAGCTGGTCGCCCGCGCCCACACCGAGGGCGAGGTGATCTCCGCGGAGCACACGGCGGAGGGCACGCTGCTCAAGGTGCGGGTGCACGAGGAGCTGGCCGCGGACCTCGCACCGTATGTTCCGGCACCGGTGGCCTGAGCAGCCTTCGGAACAGCGTGAGGGCCCGCTCCCCGGTCACCCCGGGGAACGGGCCCTCGGCGTGTACGGCTCACCGGCCGTCGTGCACGCAACGTCATGAGCCTGCCTGGCGGTCTACGCACCGCCAGGCGATTCCGGGACGAACGGCGGTGGGACGGTGAAGGTTCCCCGTGCAACACACCGCCGCCGACGCTACCGACCGGCGAACTTGTCGCTCACCGAGTCGTACACACCCTTGGCCACCTCACCCAGTCGCGGCCCCGCGAGCCAGCCCGAACGCACCGGTCCCACCGAGGTGTTGGACACCAGCGCCGGCTTGCCGTCCGACCCCGCCGCCACCCAGCCACCGCCGGACGAACCACCGGTCATCGTGCAGCCGATGCGGTACATCGTCGGGGCCGACTCGCTGAACGACAGCCGCCCCGGCTTGTCCTGGCACTGATAGAGCTCCGCCCCGTCGAACGGCGCCGCCGCCGGATAGCCCGTCGCGGTGATGCTGCTCACCTTCGGAACCGCCGGAGCGTTGAAGTCCACCGGAAGCGCCGAACCGACCGTTTCCTCCAGCGACTTGCCGGAACCGCCCTCCTCCGGCGTCACATGCATCACGGCGAAGTCGTACGGCGCCCCGTCACCGCCCGTCTGGCCGCCCTGCGCGATCCACTGGTCCGAGGTCTTCGACCAGTCGGCCCACCAGACGCCGTACGGAGCGACCTGCTCCCGGGTGGCCGTCTGCAACTGCTGGTCCGACATGCCCTGGTCGTTGTACGACGGCACGAACGCGATGTTGCGGTACCAGCCGCCGCCCTTGCCCGCGTGCACACAGTGGCCCGCCGTCCACACCAGGTTGGACTTGCCGGGGTGGGCCGGGTCCTCCACGACCGTCGCCGAGCAGACCATCGTGCCCTCGGGGGAGTCGAAGAACACCTTGCCCGCCTCGGGGGCGTTGGCGTGGTACGTCGTCGGTACCGCCTTCGCGTCCACGGGCTCGGGCGTCGGGTCGGTCACGCCCTGGTCGCCGGAGAGGTCGTTGTCGTCGACGCCCCGGTCGGGGTCGTCGGCCTCCCGCATCCGGTCCGGGTCCCACAGACCCTTGATGATCGGGTTGACGTAGTCCTGCGCCTCACGCAGCCAGTCGTCCTTGTCCCAGTTCTTCCAGGCGCCGTTCTTCCACTTGTCGAGATCGATCCCGTGCTCCTTGAGCCGGTCCTTGATGTCGTCCGGGATCGTTATCTTTCCGTCGCCGCCGGCCGTGGCCGACGCGCTGGTCTGGCTGCTCGCGTTGGTGTCACCCGACTCACAGGCGGTCGCGGTGAGCGCGAGCACCGAGGCGAGCGCGACGGCTCCGAACACGGGGGAGGTTCTGCGGCGCGCGTTCCTCCCTCGGAGAGCGGTGGACGACGGCCGTATCGATCGCATGATGTGACTCCCCCTGCTGTCAACGAACTTGTAGCTGCGGCCGTTTCCGCGCGGCGGAACTCAGCGTGATCTCACGCCGAGTTCAAGCGGCTCTCACGGCCCTGCGATGCCCCCACACGATATGCGTTCGCTGTGGGGGACTCCGGACGGGAGGGCCCCGGTTCCGTCGAGGCAAGGATCTTGAGGCGACCCGTAACCAGGAGAGCCGTCCGGGGTTGGTAGTGGTGGGGGGTCTGCTGCCCGCGCCCGGCCCTCTGAACTGCGGGAGGACAGGGAGCCGTGGCCGTGACCGAGCCAGTGCCCGAGGAGGCCCCCTCGGGGCCACCCGCCGGGACTTCCCCCACCGGGACGCCTGGCGGAGCTCCCTCTGCCGGGACCGCCACCGTCGGGAGGGCGGTCGGCGCGCGGCCCGCCCACGAGGGGATCCTGCGGCGCCAGTCGGCACGTGAGTCGGCGGCACGCACCTATGCGCGTGCCCTGCCCATCGTGCCGGTACGGGCCCGGGGGCTGACCATCGAGGGCGCCGACGGCCGCCGCTATCTCGACTGTCTCTCCGGCGCCGGCACCCTGGCACTCGGCCACAACCATCCCGTCGTCCTGGAGGCCATCCGCAAGGTCCTCGACTCGGGTGCGCCCCTGCACGTCCTCGACCTCGCCACCCCCGTCAAGGACGCCTTCACCACCGAACTGTTCCGCACGCTGCCGCCCGGGCTCGCCGACCGCGCGCGCGTGCAGTTCTGCGGGCCCGCCGGGACGGACGCCGTGGAGGCCGCGCTCAAGCTGGTCCGCGCCGCCACCGGCCGCACCGGCGTCCTGGCCTTCACCGGCGCCTACCACGGCATGACCACCGGATCCCTCGAAGCCTCCGGCGGCGCCTTCGACGTCCGGGTCGCTCGACTGCCCTATCCGCAGGACTACCGCTGTCCGTTCGGCATCGGCGGTGAGCGCGGTGCCGAACTCGCCGCCCGCTGGACCGAATCCGTCCTCGACGACCCCAAGTCCGGTGTCCGGCGGCCCGCCGGGATGATCCTCGAACCCGTCCAGGGCGAGGGCGGGGTGATCCCCGCGCCGGACGTCTGGATGCGCCGCATGCGTCGGATCACCGCCGACCGCTCCATCCCCCTCATCGCCGACGAGGTCCAGACGGGCGTCGGCCGCACCGGTGCCTTCTGGGCGGTGGAGCACAGCGGGGTCACCCCCGATGTGATGGTCCTGTCCAAGGCCATCGGCGGCAGCCTGCCCCTGGCCGTCATCGTCTACCGCGACGACCTCGACGTCTGGGAACCCGGCGCCCACGCGGGCACCTTCCGCGGCAACCAGCTCGCCATGGCCGCCGGCACGGCCACCCTCGCCCACGTCCGCGAGAACCGCCTCGCCGAACGCGCGGCCACCCTGGGAGCCCACATGCTGGGCCAACTCCGAGGCCTCGCCGAGCACTTCCCCTGCATGGGTGATGTGCGCGGGCGCGGGCTGATGATCGGGCTCGAGCTGGTCGATCCGGAGGGGGAGCGCGCGGATGGCCCGGACCGGGGGAGTGGGTGCGGACATGACGTGACGGGGACGGGGGCCGGGATGCGGTCGGGAACGGGGAGAGGGATGCGGGCCAGGACAGGGACAGGGACAGGGACGGGGGCGGAGACGGCGATGGGCAGCGGGACGGGTGAAGGGTTGGGCTCGCACCGCGTGGACCACTGGATCGGTGGTCCGGCCGACGGCCTCGGTGCGCTCGGCGACCGCCGCAGTGGGCCGAGTGACAGCCGTGGTGTCTCGGATGACGGCCTTGGGGCGTTGGGCGGGGGCCGTGATGCGTGGGGCGCCGGCCGCCGTGTGGTGCGCGAGGGCCTCCGTGTCCCTGACGGTGCCGACGGCCTGCCCCGCCCGGCCGAGTCCTCTGCCCCGGCTCGGGGGCCCCACCCCGCCGCCCCCGAACTGGCGCTCGCCGTACAGCGGGAGTGCCTGCGCCGAGGCCTGATCGTGGAACTCGGAGGCCGCCACGCGAGCGTCGTCCGACTGCTTCCGCCTCTGACGATCACCGACGAACAGGCGGCCGCGGTTCTCGACCGACTGGCCGACGCGATCGAGGCGGCGGCCCGCCACGCCGACCGCACGGGCCATGACGGCGACGACGACCGGCCGAACCCGCCACCTGGACACGCCCGTGAGCGGCGGCACCACGCCGAACGGGCGGGATGACGCGCCCGGCCGACCGAGCCGCTCGGCCAACGGCGTCCCGCGACCGCCCGAGCCGACACCGCCCGCTCCCTGCACACTCTCGCGCCCCCACCGCCGCACCGGCCGGTCGCGTCGGCGACCGCATCGGCCCCACCTCTCAAGGAACGATCTTGAACAGCTCCCCACAGCCCACCGGTTCTCCGGATCTCGCCTTCGCCGTTTCCCCCACACAAGCGTCCACCTCCTCCATCCAGTCGACCCGCTTCACACCGACAACCCGCCGCACACCAACCGCTTCCGTCCCCCATCAACAGCGCCACACCGCGATCGCCGCACCGCCGCACCATGCCCCCGCAGACCTGCTGGACCATCCCGACCCGCGCACGGCGGCCCAGGCGGCGACCGTGGAGAACCTGCTGCGCTGCTGGGTACGCGAGGCGGGACTGCCCGCCCCCGGAGACGGCACCCTCCGACTGCCGCTGCCCGCCAGCGGCACCGCCCTGCTCACCCCCGTCCTCTACTGGTCCCCGACCGGCTGGCACCGGTTCGGTCTCCCCAGCCTGGCCGGGGCCCCCGAGCAGTCCCCGCCCCTGGACGCGGTCACGGTCGCCGCCCTGCTGGCCCGCGAGACACCCGGGGCCCACGGCCCGGCCGGAGAGGGCATCGACCTGGTGGCCCGCGTCGCCGACTCAGTCCGCCGTACCGCGGACTTCATCTGCGAGCGCCGGGAACGCCCCGCCGACGGCCACGACCTCTTCCTCTCGGCCGAACAGGCACTCGTCCTCGGCCATCCCCTGCACCCGACCCCGAAGAGCCGGGAAGGCCTCTCGGACGCCGAAGCACGTCTGTACTCACCCGAATCGCGCGGTTCCTTCCCTCTGCACTGGCTGGCTGTCGCTCCCTCCCTGCTCGCCTCCGACTCCGCCTGGACGAAAAGCGGCCGTCCGGTCACAGCCGACCGACTGACGGCCCGCCTCGCCGGCGCCGGACTGCCGTTGCCCGACGACTACACCGCCCTGCCGCTGCACCCCTGGCAGCTGCGCGAGGCCCGGCACCGCCCCGAGGTCGCCGCCCTGCTCGACGCCGGACTGCTCCGGGAACTCGGTGCGCACGGCTCCCCGTGGCACCCCACCTCCTCCGTACGCACCGTCCACCGCTCCGGCAGCCCGGCGATGCTCAAACTGTCGTTGGGCCTGCGCATCACCAACTCCCGCCGCGAGAACCTCCGCAAGGAACTCCACCGCGGCGTCGAGGTGCACCGTCTGCTGCGGACCGGCCTGTCCAAGCAGTGGCAGACGGCTCACCCGGGCTTCGACATCGTCCGTGACCCCGCCTGGCTCGCCGTCGACGGGGCTGACGGCCGTCCAGTACCGGGACTGGACGTCGTCATCCGTCACAACCCCTTCACCCCGACGGACGACGTCTCCTGCGTCGCAGGCCTCGTCGCACCCCGGCCGTACGCCCGAGCTGTCGCCGCCCCTGACGTTCCGTCGGCCGAGGCAGCCGGGCGCGCGCCGGACACGACCGTCACCGCCCAGAGCTCCCGGCTGGCCGAGGTCGTCAGGCGGCTCGCCGGACGGACAGGACGTTCGCGCGGGGCAGTCGCCGCCGAGTGGTTCCTGCGCTACCTGGAGCAGGTCGTGCGTCCGGTGCTGTGGCTCGACGGAGAAGCCGGCATCGCTCTGGAGGCACACCAGCAGAACACGCTTCTCCTCCTGGACCACGACGGCTGGCCCGTGGGCGGCCGCTACCGCGACAACCAGGGCTACTACTTCCGCGACTCCCGTCGCACGGAACTCGAAGCCCGGCTGCCCGGTATCGGAGAGCACAGCGACACGTTCGTCTCCGACGCGGTCACCGACGAGCGCCTGGCCTACTACCTGGGTATCAACAACGTGTTCGGACTCATCGGGGCTTTCGGCTCGCAGCGTCTCGTCGACGAACACCTGTTGCTCGCCGCCTTCCGAGGCTTTCTCGCCGCCGCGGCCTCCGGCCCCGACCGGTTGCGCAGCTCGCTGCCCGCCCGTCTGCTCGACTCCCCCCTGCTGCGCTGCAAGGCCAACCTGCTGACCCGGCTGCACGGCCTCGACGAACTCGTCGGCCCCGTGGACACCCAGTCCGTGTATGTCACCATCGCCAACCCCCTGCACTCGTGAACCGTCCGCATTCCCGACTCCCCTTCCCACGTCCTTGACGAACCCGCCCCGTTCCGCCTGCCGAGAGGAGCCTCGCCGTGTCCCCCATCGACACCCACACCGCCGCCGGTCCAGCCACGACCACCGTTCTCGGCCGGGACGAGGCGCCGCTGAGCTCACCGCTCGACCCCGTCGGCGCATGGGGCCCCACCGTCACACCCGCGGGTCTCTTCCACCTCATCCCCGTCCGTATCGAGCGGGACCTGCCCCGCATCGGCCGCTGGATGAACGAGCCGGCGGTCGCCGCGTTCTGGGAACTGGCGGGTCCCCGGACCGTGACGGAGCGGCATCTGCGCAGGCAACTCGCCGACGACGTCCACAGCGTTCCCTGTCTCGGTGTGCTGGACGGCACGCCGATGAGTTACTGGGAGATCTACCGGGCGGATCTCGACCCCCTGGCCCGCCACTACCCGGCCCGACCTCACGACACCGGCATCCATGTCCTCATCGGCGATCCCGCCGCCCGCGGGCGGGGTCTGGGCGGCCTGTTACTGAGAGCCGTGGCCGACCTCGTACTCGACAGGAGACCCGCGTGCCCGCGCGTCATCGCTGAACCCGACCTTCGCAACACCGCCTCCATCGCCGCTTTCCTCAGCGCAGGTTTCCGTTTGTCCGCCGAGGTCGACCTGCCCGCCAAGCGGGCCGCCCTCATGGTCAGAGACCGAAACCCGCACGGTCTCCTGTGACGCTCCGCAGTCGGGCCGTCACAGATGGAACGCCCTGGATTCCGAAGTGGTTCCCGCCCGTCCCCGAATCCTCGAAAATTTCTCCGGCCGCACCACGACACCCGCTCACCACACCTCCTCACCCTGCCAGCCTTCGGTCGTTGTCCCACCGGGCCCTCCGCCGGCCCCGATTCCGAGAAGCCCCGCAATTGACTCCGTCACCGCTGCCCTCGTCGACCACCTGCTCCATCACCCGTTTGTCAGTCCCGAGCCGTAGGGTGGTCGCGCTATGACGAAGCCCTCTCTTCCCGAACTCCTCCACGCTGCCGTCGCCGCCGTCGGCGGTACGGAGCGCCCCGGCCAGGTGACCATGGCCGAAGCCGTCGCGGAGGCCATCGACGACGGCTCCCACCTCCTGGTCCAGGCCGGCACCGGAACCGGTAAGTCGCTCGGTTACCTGGTGCCCGCGCTCGCTCACGGGGAGCGAGTCGTGGTCGCGACGGCCACCCTGGCGCTGCAGCGCCAGCTCGTGGAGCGGGACCTGCCGCGCACGGTCGAGGCGCTGCATCCGTTGCTGCGCCGCCGCCCCGAGTTCGCGATGCTTAAGGGCCGGTCGAACTACCTGTGCCTGCACCGTCTCCACGAAGGCGTCCCGCAGGACGAGGAGGAGGGCCTCTTCGACCAGTTCGAGGCGGCCGCCCCCACCAGCAAACTCGGCCAGGACCTGCTGCGACTGCGTGACTGGGCCGACGAGACCGAGTCCGGTGACCGCGACGACCTCACGCCCGGCGTGTCCGACCGGGCCTGGGGCCAGGTCTCGGTCTCCTCCCGGGAGTGCCTGGGGGCCAGCAAGTGCGCGTACGGGGCCGAGTGCTTCGCCGAGATGGCCCGCGAGCGCGCCAAGCTGTCCGATGTCGTCGTCACCAATCACGCGCTGCTGGCCATCGACGCCATCGAGGGCGCCCCCGTCCTCCCGCAGCATGAGGTGCTGATCGTCGACGAGGCGCACGAACTGGTCGGACGGGTCACCGGTGTCGCCACGGGCGAGCTCACCCCGGGCCAGGTCAACCGCGCGGTGCGCCGCGCGGCCAAGCTGGTCAATGAGAAGGCCGCCGACCAGCTCCAGACCGCCGCCGAGGGCTTCGAGCGGCTGATGGAACTGGCGCTGCCGGGCCGCTTGGAGGAGATCCCGGAGGATCTCGGCTACGCCCTCATGGCCCTGCGCGACGCCGCACGCACGGTGATCTCCGCGATCGGAGCGACCCGCGACAAGTCCGTCCAGGACGAGGACGCGGTCCGCAAGCAGGCGCTCGCGTCCGTCGAGAGCGTGCACGACGTCGCGGAGCGGATCGTGAACGGCTCCGAGTACGACGTCGTCTGGTACGAACGACACGACCGCTTCGGTGCCTCCCTGCGTGTCGCCCCCATGTCCGTGTCGGGCCTGCTGCGGGAGAAGCTCTTCGCCGACCGTTCCGTCACCCTGGCCTCGGCGACGCTGAAGCTCGGCGGCGACTTCAACGGCGTGGGCGCCTCCCTGGGACTCGCTCCCGAGGGCACGGAGGGCGAGGATCTCCCCCAGTGGAAGGGGATCGACGTCGGCTCCCCCTTCGACTACCGCAAGCAGGGCATCCTGTACGTCGCCAAGCACCTGTCGCGCCCCGCGCGGGACGGCGACCGCGCGGACATGCTGGACGAGCTCACCGAACTGATCCAGGCGGCCGGCGGACGCACCCTCGGCCTCTTCTCCTCGATGCGCGGCGCCCAGCTCGCCGCCGAGGAACTGCGCACGCGGATCCCCGAGTTCCCGATCCTCCTCCAGGGCGAGGAGACCCTCGGTGAACTGATCAAGAACTTCGCGGCGGACCCGAAGGCATGCCTCTTCGGGACGCTGTCGCTCTGGCAGGGTGTGGACGTGCCCGGTCCCAGCTGTCAGCTCGTGGTCATGGACAAGATCCCGTTCCCACGTCCGGACGACCCGCTGATGAGCGCCCGGCAGAAGGCGGTGGAGGACGCCGGTGGCAATGGCTTCATGGCCGTCGCCGCTACCCACGCGGCCCTGCTCATGGCACAGGGCGCGGGCCGCCTGGTCCGCGCCTCGGGTGACCGGGGCGTGGTAGCCGTGCTGGACCAGCGGCTGGCGACGGCCCGCTACGGGAGCTACCTCAAGGCGTCCCTGCCGGACTTCTGGTACACCACGGACCGCAATCAGGTCCGCAAGTCGCTCGCGGCGATCGACGTGGCGGCCCAGCAGGCCGAGGCCGAGTGAGCGCGGGTGGCCCGTCCCGCGGCAGGGACGGGCCACGAGGCCGGTGCGGGCAGGAGGCGCCCGGACGCTGAAGGGCGTGGGCGCAGCACAGGGCCCCGGAACCGGCGCAGGGATCCCGGGGCCCAGTCAGGGGGCGGAGGAGGTGAGCCCGCCCGCCCTGCTCAGACGCGGCGCAGTACGGCCACCACCTTGCCGAGGATGGTCGCGTCGTCACCGGGGATCGGCTCGTACGCCGCGTTGTGCGGAAGGAGCCACACATGGCCGTCCTCGCGCTTGAAGCGCTTCACGGTGGCCTCGCCGTCGAGCATGGCGGCCACGATGTCGCCGTTCTCGGCGACGGGCTGGCGGCGGACGGTGACCCAGTCGCCGTCGCAGATCGCGGCCTCGATCATCGAGTCACCGACGACCTTCAGTACGAACAGCTCGCCGTCGCCGACAAGCTGCCTCGGCAGCGGAAAGACGTCCTCGACGGACTCCTCGGCGAGGATCGGCCCACCGGCGGCGATACGACCCACCAGGGGGACGTATGAGGCGGCGGGCTTGCCGGCGGTGTCCGTGGGCTGAACGGAGGCGGCCTGGTCGGAGCCCCTTACCTCGTACGCGCGCGGGCGGTGCGGGTCGCGGCGCAGGAAGCCCTTCCGCTCCAGTGCCATCAACTGATGCGCCACCGAGGAAGTGCTGGACAGACCGACCGCCTGGCCGATCTCCCGCATCGACGGCGGGTAGCCTCGCCGCTGCACGGAGTCCCGGATGACCTCGATCACCCGCCGCTGCCGGTCGGTGAGCCCCGAGCTGTCCGCCCGGATGCCTGGAGGTCGACCCGGCAGGGAGCGCTTGTGCCCCTCGGGATTCACGGCTTCGTTCATCGCATGCACCGGCTCGAGTCGGCCCTGGGAGCGGTCCTGGGCGGTGATGGTGGCACTGTCTGCGGTGGTGGTCACGTCGTCGGCCCCTCTCGATTGTCTCCCTGCTGCACAACGGTAGTTGCTTTCGAAAGGTTGCGCCAAACACACGTTCGAGTGAAAAAGCGTGGATCGCCTGACTTGACCACGTCTCTGGGTGTATGGCTGACGCGCTTTCCGGCGGACCCGAGGGTTCGTTGTTGTACTCTTCACCGCCGGGATCGCCGCCCCTTGCGGGGTGCCGCTCCAGTCTGCCATCCGGCTTCCGGCCAACCGGGTGCTGGGCCCATTCCGTGCGAGAGTCCCACCGGTCCTCCCTGTGGCGCCCACGATATCGCCGTAAGTGCCCTGTCGAAACGGTTGTACACGCGCGCGGGCGGGCGTTTTCGAGCGCTGAAAGTGACCGCGGAATCGCATGGGGTGAGAGGTCCGACTGCGACACGCGATATGGCCTGGGTGTATGAGCCAAGCCCTATATCTAGTGCTTGGATGTCATCAGCAGCCCAGAAGTTGTGGTCCCCCGGGTCTTCGGATGCTCATGGATCGCCTATGCTTGGGGCTGCTTCGAGGGGCCCATGAGGCCTGCGAGGCTATTGAGTCTGCTGTGAGGAGGGTTGGGAGTTCCATGCACTGCCCCTTCTGCAGGCACCCCGACAGCCGTGTCGTCGACAGCCGTACGACGGACGACGGCACGTCGATCCGCAGGCGCCGTCAGTGCCCTGACTGCTCCCGTCGTTTCACCACCGTGGAGACGTGCTCGCTCATGGTGGTGAAGCGGTCCGGAGTGACCGAGCCGTTCAGCCGCACCAAGGTCATCAACGGCGTGCGCAAGGCCTGTCAGGGTCGGCCTGTCACCGAGGACGCTCTCGCCCAGCTCGGCCAACGGGTCGAGGAGGCGGTACGGGCCACCGGAAGCGCCGAGCTGACCACCCATGACGTGGGGCTGGCCATACTCGGCCCGTTGCAGGAACTCGACCTCGTCGCCTATCTGCGATTCGCCTCCGTCTACCGGGCGTTCGATTCGCTCGAGGACTTCGAGGCCGCGATCGCGGAACTCAGGGACCAGAAGGGACCCCCCGCCGCGGACGACGACGACCGCGAAGACGGCCCGGGCGCCGTCGCGGGGGGCCGGGAGAACGACGGCGGGCGCGGCGGGACCGCGCAGGTTCCCCAGCCCGCCCACGCCGCCGACTGAGCCGGCGGACCGGAACCGGGCGGAGACCCCGGATCCGGTCAGGTGGGCGGCGGACCAAGACTTGTTGCGGGCCAGGAGATTGGTGTCCGCAGCACCAGACACAACACCGTGCCACGGGAACATCGTGGCATTTCAGGGCGTTTTTGCCTGTACAGGGAGGCGGCATGACAGAGACGGCGAGCGGTCCGGCACGAGGTTCCCGAGCGAAGGGCGCCAGGATCACCAAGGGCCTGCGTATCGAGCGCATCCACACGACCCCTGGCGTACACCCGTACGACGAGGTGGTCTGGGAGCGCCGTGACGTCGTCATGACCAACTGGCGCGACGGCTCGGTCAACTTCGAGCAGCGTGGCGTCGAGTTCCCCGACTTCTGGTCGGTGAACGCGGTCAACATCGTCACCAGCAAGTACTTCCGCGGTGCCGTCGGCACCCCCCAGCGCGAGGTCAGCCTCAAGCAGCTGATCGACCGCATCGTGAGGACCTATCGGAAGGCCGGCGAGGACCACAAGTACTTCGCCTCGCCCGCCGACGCCGAGATCTTCGAGCACGAGCTGGCCTACGCACTGCTGCACCAGATCTTCAGCTTCAACAGCCCTGTCTGGTTCAACGTCGGCACCCCGCAGCCCCAGCAGGTCTCCGCCTGCTTCATCCTGGCCGTCGACGACTCCATGGAGTCGATCCTCGACTGGTACAAGGAAGAGGGCATGATCTTCAAGGGCGGCTCCGGCGCCGGCCTGAACCTCTCCCGCATCCGTTCCTCCAAGGAACTGCTGTCCTCCGGCGGCAACGCCTCCGGCCCGGTCTCCTTCATGCGTGGCGCCGACGCCTCCGCCGGCACCATCAAGTCCGGTGGCGCCACCCGCCGTGCCGCCAAGATGGTCGTCCTCGACGTGGACCACCCCGACATCGAGGACTTCATCGAGACCAAGGTCAAGGAAGAGGAGAAGATCCGTGTCCTGCGCGACGCGGGCTTCGACATGGACCTGGGCGGTGACGACATCACATCCGTCCAGTACCAGAACGCCAACAACTCGGTCCGTGTGAACGACGAGTTCATGCAGGCCGTCGAGCAGGGCGGCAAGTTCGGCCTGCGCGCCCGCATGACCGGCGAGGTGATCGAGGAGGTCGACGCCAAGGACCTCTTCCGCAAGATCGCCGAGGCCGCCTGGGCCTGCGCCGACCCCGGCATCCAGTACGACGGTGTCATCAACAACTGGCACACCTGCCCCGAGTCGGGCCGGATCACCGCGTCGAACCCGTGCAGCGAGTACATGCACCTGGACAACACGTCCTGCAACCTCGCCTCGCTGAACCTGATGAAGTTCCTCAAGGACGACAGCAAGGGCAACCAGTCCTTCGAGGCAGACCGCTTCCAGAAGGTCGTCGAGCTCGTCATCACCGCGATGGACATCTCCATCTGCTTCGCCGACTTCCCGACCCAGAAGATCGGTGAGAACACGCGCGCGTTCCGTCAGCTCGGCATCGGCTACGCCAACCTCGGCGCCCTGCTGATGGCCACCGGCCACGCGTACGACTCAGACGGTGGCCGCGCCCTGGCCGGCGCCATCACCTCCCTGATGACCGGCACGGCCTACCGCCGCTCCGCCGAGCTGGCCTCGGTCGTCGGCCCGTACGACGGCTACGCCCGCAACGCCGACGCCCACAACCGCGTCATGAAGCAGCACGCCGACGCCAACGGCACGGCCGTCCGCATGGACGACCTGGACACTCCCGTCTGGGCCGCCGCCACCGAGGCCTGGCAGGACGTGCTGCGCCTCGGCGAGAAGAACGGTTTCCGTAACGCGCAGGCGTCCGTGCTCGCCCCGACCGGCACCATCGGCCTCGCGATGTCCTGCGACACCACCGGTGTCGAGCCCGACCTCGCCCTGGTCAAGTTCAAGAAGCTGGTCGGCGGCGGTTCGATGCAGATCGTCAACGGCACCGTCCCGCAGGCCCTGCGCCGCCTGGGCTACCAGGAGGAGCAGATCGAGGCGATCGTCGCCCACATCGCCGACAACGGCAACGTGATCGACGCCCCCGGCCTCAAGCACGAGCACTACGAGGTGTTCGACTGCGCCATGGGCGAGCGCGCCATCTCCCCGATGGGCCACGTCCGCATGATGGCGGCGATCCAGCCCTGGATCTCCGGCGCCATCTCCAAGACGGTCAACATGCCGGAGACGGCGACCGTCGAGGAGGTCGAGGAGATCTACTTCGAGGCCTGGAAGCTCGGCGTCAAGGCGCTCGCGATCTACCGCGACAACTGCAAGGTCGGCCAGCCCCTCTCCGCCAAGACCAAGGAGAAGGAGAAGGCCGAGATCACCGAGAAGGCCGAGGACACGATCCGTACCGCGGTCGAGAAGGTCGTCGAGTACCGTCCGGTCCGCAAGCGTCTCCCCAAGGGCCGTCCCGGCATCACGACCTCGTTCACGGTCGGTGGCGCCGAGGGCTACATGACCGCCAACTCCTACCCGGACGACGGTCTCGGCGAGGTCTTCCTGAAGATGTCGAAGCAGGGTTCGACCCTCGCGGGCATGATGGACGCGTTCTCGATCGCGGTCTCCGTCGGCCTCCAGTACGGCGTTCCGCTGGAGACGTACGTCTCGAAGTTCACCAACATGCGCTTCGAGCCGGCCGGCATGACGGACGACCCGGACGTGCGGATGGCGCAGTCGATCGTCGACTACATCTTCCGCCGCCTGGCCCTCGACTTCCTGCCCTTCGAGACCCGCTCCGCGCTCGGCATCCACTCTGCCGAGGAGCGCCAGCGCCACCTGGAGACCGGTTCGTACGAGCCGACCGAGGAGGACGTCGACGTCGAGGGCCTGGCACAGTCGGCCCCGCGACCGACGGACCTCAAGGCCGTCGCCGCCCCGAAGACCGGCGTCGAGGTGGCCAAGCCCGCCCCGCAGCAGGCCCACACCAGCGCCGAGCTGGTGGAGATGCAGCTGGGCATCCAGGCCGACGCCCCGCTGTGCTTCTCCTGCGGTACGAAGATGCAGCGGGCCGGTTCCTGCTACATCTGCGAGGGCTGCGGCTCGACCAGCGGCTGCAGCTGATCCCAGCCGCGCCTGCCAGGTCGGATTGATCCGACATGGGGCGGTGGAGCCGGTCTCCGGCTTCACCGCCCTCGGCGTTTCTCAGGACGCGCGCAGTCGGCCCATCACACCGGTGAACGCCACCGGGTCGTCCTCGAACCCCTCGACACCCGAGTGGAAGGACCACCCGTCGGACGTCTCGCGCACGAACTCCGCGATCTTCGCAGCCGTCGCCCCGAGCACACCGCCGAAGTCGTCCTCCTCCAGGACGGTGTAGCCCTCCCGTATCCGGAAGGCGGGGTTGAGGACGCTGACGAAGGTCCGGTGCGCGGGTTGCTGCTGGATGACGACACCGACGACCACGCGCGCGTACCGCGCGTCCAGCCGGTCGAGCTCGAGCGTCATGACCTCGTCCCAGCCGAAGCCCTTGCCGTCCTTGCTGTCCCGGTTGAGATAAATCGTGCCGTCGGGCGAGCGGCTGTCGAAGTGCACCACATAGGCGGGCGCCCCGTGCGGATCGCTCGCGAGGTAGGTCGCGGCCACGATGTCCAGATCGGTGGGCGGCTGCCCCGCCGGACTCGGGTCCCACTTCAGCGCCATCTCGATCTTGCGGATCCCCTTGTTGATGCCGCTCACGGACTTCCCTCCCCGTTCACCATCTGTCCTCGCCCCGAACTGCCCGAACACCAGGGTCGGTTGTCCATCCTGCCACGCGCGCGTGGCCGTCGGCATGACTGGTCTGCGCCAGAGAGTGACCGGCGCCACGCCCGGTGGCCTTACGATGGCGCGGTGCTGGTCAAGTGGATTCGCTGCACCGTGGTGGACCGCCGCGGTTTCGAGCGGGGGCAGCGAAAGTGGGCGGGGCTTCTGGGGGAGCCGGGATTCCGGGGACAGGGCGGGGGCTGGAGCAGGGGACGGCCCTCCGTCGCGCATGTCTTCGCCTTCTGGGAGAGCCGTGCCTTCTACGACTCCTTCATGGCGCGTTCCCACGACCGGCTCGCCGCGGCCCAGTCGGGCACGTTCAAGGACGCCCAGGTGCGCCTGTTCGACTACCGCTTCGACGTGAAAACCGGTTTCGAGCCCCGTTTCACCGACGCCGACCTACTGCGGGTGGCCCTGTGCCGGGTCCACGAGGAGCGCGCGGAGCACTTCACGCTGATGCAGGAGAAGGTGTGGAACCCCGCCATGGCCGGCTCGCCCGGTATGATCCGCGGACTGTTCGCCGAGGCACCAGGTCACGAGTTCCTGGTCCTGTCGATGTGGCGTTCCGAGGCCGAGCACGGAAAATACCGCACGGAACGCGTGGAGCGGCTCGCGCTGCGCGCCCAGACGGAGGCGGACATCTCCGCCCTCACCGGGGACATCGTGGAACTCGAGACGACCTGGACGGTTTGACTTGAGCCCCGCGGCCCCGGCCTGTTGATCGTGTGCCGGCGGGTGCCTTCCGGTGCGGAATCCGTGTGACCTACGCCGTATGGGCGCCGTACGAGTATTCGATCTGCCGCAAACCGATCTAGGGTTTTGGCATGGCACGACCACGGCGCATCGTCCTTGTCCGGCACGGGGAGTCAACGGGCAATGTTGATGACACCGTCTACGAACGTGAACCCGATCATGCACTGGCCCTCACCGAGCGGGGCCGGCGGCAGGCCGAGGAGACCGGGAAGCGGCTGCGGGAGGTGTTCGGCCGGGAGCGGGTCAGCGTGTACGTCAGCCCCTATCGGCGCACCCACGAGACCCTCCGGGCCTTCCACCTCGAACCCGACGTCATCCGGGTGCGTGAGGAGCCGCGACTGCGCGAGCAGGACTGGGGGAACTGGCAGGACCGTGACGACGTACGGCTGCAGAAGGCCTACCGGGACGCCTACGGCCACTTCTTCTACCGCTTCGCGCAGGGCGAGAGCGGAGCCGATGTGTACGACCGGGTCGGCGGCTTCCTGGAGAGCCTGTTCCGCAGCTTCGAGGCCCCCGACCATCCGCCGAACGTACTCATCGTGACCCACGGCCTCGCCATGCGCCTGTTCTGCATGCGTTGGTTCCACTGGACGGTCGCCGAATTCGAGTCGCTGTCGAATCCGGGGAACGCCGAGATGCGCATGCTCGTTCTCGGGGACGACGGCAAGTACACGCTTGACCGGCCCTTCGACCGCTGGCGAGATCCGGAGCCCTACGGCATCACCGGATAGGCGGCACAGGCACAGCCTTGGTCTTGAGGTATTGCGGCGATCCCCTTGGATTCCCGGGGACTTGGCGGTTCGTCGGGGCGACATCGGCCGCCGGCCGTGACGGACCACGCCCTAGTGCTCTGACCGGGAAGGTTCGCCGGGTTGGCTGTTCCGGCGGTTGGCTGTGCGGTGACGTCCGTCCGACTGTTGGGGGTGTGGTGGCTGATCCTGTCCGTGTGCGCAGGTTGACCGACCAGGAGGGGCAGAAGCTGCAGCAGATCGTGCGCCGGGGCAGCACCAGTTCGGTGCGGTACAGGCGCGCGATGATGCGTCTGGCCTCGGCCGGCGGAAACCGGGTGCCGGTGATCGCGCAACTGGTGCAGGCCGACGAGGACAGCGTCCGCGACGTGATCCACCGGTTCAACGAGATCGGCCTGGCCTGCCTGGACCCGGGCGGACGACAAGTCGCAGCGTGATCAGTCGCTGACCTTCACTGTCGCGTACTCCTGCACGCCGAGCCCGGCCAGCACGGAGCGAACCCGTTCCAGTGCCGCCGGCGTAGGCGGGCGGAGCCCACAGTCCGCCAGGTGCGGGAGCAGGGGGGGGGAGCCGTCGAGCGAGGAGAGGGCCCACACCGGAGGCTCTCGTGATAGGCGAGGAGCCGGCGTAAGCCCAGGGGCCGTCGGCGTCGGTGAACCGGTGCATCATCTCCCGTCCCGGCGAGTGCTCGGGCACCGAGCTGGACGCAGAGTCCCGGGAAATTCAGCACCACTTCAGAAGACGTCGCGGTCCTGGGACTCGGACGGGACCAGCAGATCCGTTTCGGTGGTGATGGATCCTGTGGTGGGAATTAGAGTGGCGGAACGATGACCGCCGATTCCTGTTTCGACGGGCGCCTGCAGCGCGCCCTCACCAGTCTGCGCGGCCTCGCGGTGGGTGACGCGCTGGGTTCACAGTTCTTCGTGCCGGCGAACTATCCGCTGCTGAAGCGCCGCGAGTTGCCCCCCGGCCCCTGGCAGTGGACCGACGACACGGAGATGGCCTGCTCCGTCGTCACCGTCCTCGCCACCCACCACCGCATCGACCAGGACGCCCTGGCCCGCTCCTTCGCGGAGCACCACGACTTCGACCGCGGCTACGGCCCCGCGGTCAACCGGCTGCTGAGACTGATCAGGGAAGGCGGCGACTGGCGCGAACTGTCGGCCAACCTGTTCAACGGGCAGGGGTCCTGGGGCAACGGCGCCGCGATGCGGATCGCCCCGCTGGGCGCCTGGTACGCGGACGACCCCGAGCAGGCGACCCACCAGGCGGAGATCTCCGCCTACCCCACCCACCAGCACCGGGAGGCTGTGGTCGGGGCCATGGCCGTCGCCGCGGCCGCGGCGTTGGCCGGCGCACCCGACGGCCCGCCCAGCGCCGACGCCCTGCTGGACGGCGTCATCGCCCTGGTGCCGAAGAGCGCCGTGGGCGCAGGCCTGCGGCGTGCCCGCGACATGCTCGACTACGGCGACGCGGCGACCGTCGCGGCCGTGCTGGGCTGCGGACGGCGTACGTCGGCCCATGACACCGTTCCCTTCGCGCTCTGGTCGGCCGCTCGCGCTCTCGGCGGCTACGAGGAGGCGTTCTGGACGACCGCACAGGTCGGCGGGGATGTCGACACCAACTGCGCCATCGTGGGCGGAGTCCTGGCCTCCGGGAAGGCCGGGTCGCCTCCGGCCGCGTGGGCGGACCAGGTGGAGGCGTTGCCGGCGTGGATGGCCGGGGCCAGGTGACTGGGGGCTGCGGCGTCCTTGCGCTCGCTGCCTTCTGAAGCGGGAGTGTCGCGTTGAGCCCCGGTGGAGTGCCGACCACCGGATACTCTTCGTGATCGACGGGAACTCTGCGTAACCGATCAGCGTTGTTCGGGTATCCGCTGTGCGATGTGCGCGTGGGCGCGTGGGCGCGGGCGGGTGACGGAGATCGACGCAGGGGGGTCGTCATGCGGTTCGTCTTGTCCGTGCTGTCGGCAGCGGTGCGGGCAGTGCCGACAGTTCTCGCCGTACGGGTGGTGCCGTCCGGCTGGGTGCGGATGGCCGAGTCGGCGTGCCGGCCGGTTGGTCTCGGCGCGGATCCCGGCCATCCGCGCTCTTCAGCCGGCCATGGGACCCGCCGTCCCGGCGAGGGCGTCCAGATCGCTCTTGCGAACCCGGATCACGAACAGGGCCGTGAGCAGGGCGAGGGCGGCCATCGCGGCGGCCGGCACGAAGGCCGTGGAGATGCCCTGGGCGAGGACGTCGTGGCTCCAAGGGGCGGGCAGCTGGTGCGTCTTGGCGAACTCGGCCTTCTGCTCGGCCGAACCGTCC
Organism: Streptomyces sp. NPDC049687; assembly: GCF_044465285.1. NCBI lineage: Bacteria > Bacillati > Actinomycetota > Actinomycetes > Kitasatosporales > Streptomycetaceae > Streptomyces > Streptomyces sp. NPDC049687. The sequence goes on along the minus strand of NZ_JBITLN010000010.1, from coordinate 282,318 downwards.
GTCAGGAACTTCGGCATCTGCTTCTCCGCCTCGTCCTTGCTGGCCGAGCCGAAGACGGTGGTCAGGATGGCCAGTCCGAGCGAACCTCCCACCTGTTGAGTGGCATTGAGCAGACCGGACGCGGCGCCCGCCTCGTGCGGGGCGACGCCGGAGACCGCGGTGACCGTGACCGTCACGAAGTTCAGGCCCATACCGAAGCCGAACACCAGCATCGGGCCGAGCACGCCGCCCGCGTAGGAGCTGTCAGGGCTGATGAGGGTCTGCCAGGACAGGCCGACCACCACCAGTGTGGACCCCGCGAGCATGAAGGGCTTGGGTCCCAGGACGGGCAGGAAGCGCTGCGACAGACCGGCGCCGACCCCGATCGCGGCGGTGACGGGCAGGAAGGCGAGACCGGCCTTGATGGGGCTGTAGTCCAGCACGTTCTGTACGAAGAGGACGATGTAGAAGAACATGCCGAACATCGCCGCGGCCAGGCTCAGCATGATCACGTACGTGCCGGAGCGGTTGCGGTCGGCGAACATCTTCAGCGGGGTGATCGGCTCCTTGGCCCGCATCTCCGTGAACACGAAGGCGATCAGCAGGACCAGGGCGGCGGCGAACGCCCCGAGCGTCAGGCCGTCCCGCCAGCCTTCCTCGGCGGCCCGGATGAACGCGTAGACCAGAGATGCCATGCCCGCCGTCGAGGTCACGGCGCCCGCGATGTCGAAGCGTCCGGGGTGCCGTTCGGACTCGCTGATGTAGAGCGGTGCGAGGGCGGCGATGAGCACGCCGATGGGCACGTTGACGAACAGCACCCAGCGCCAGTCGAGCCATTCCGTGAGCATGCCGCCCGCGAGCAGACCGATGGCGCCGCCTCCCGCGGAGACGGCGGCGAAGACGCCGAAGGCCCGGTTGCGTTCCGGGCCTTCGGGAAACGTGGTGGTGATGAGCGCCAGGGAGGTGGGCGACGCTATGGCGCCTCCCATGCCCTGCAGGGCCCGGGCCGCCAGCAGCTGCCAGGGCTCCTGGGCCAGCCCGCCCAGCAGCGAGGCGAAGGTGAAGAGCAGGATGCCGGTCATGAACGCCCGGCGTCGGCCCAGGATGTCACCTGCCCGGGCGCCGAGCAGCAGCAGACCGCCGAAGGTGAGTGTGTAGGCGCTGACCACCCAGGTGAGGTCGGTGGTGCTGAACTTGAGCGCGTCTTGAATGTGCGGGAGTGCGATGTTCACAATCGTCGCGTCGAGTACCACCATGAGTTGGCAGGCGGCGATCACGGTGAGTGCGATGCCGGGATGCCCCTCACGGCGGGCCGCACCTGGCTTCTGATTTTGAATCAACTGAGAGGTTGTCACTATGGGTCCCCCACGACTGCGTTAGTGAACGCTCGCGTTCACTGTCGCGACAACGGTAGTGAGTCTCCTGTAGTGAACGCAAGCGTTCACTTTCCGGGCTGCGTGTCGGCACGTCCCCCGCTGTTGCCGCGCGGTGCCTCGCTCCTCCCCGAACTCCCCGCTTCCTCTGCTCGCTGGAGACACTCAGATGGTTACTTCGCGCTGGACGGCCGCCCCCGCCCGGGCGGCCTCCCCTCGTCGGCGCGGCGCCGTACTCGAACGCGCGATTCTCGATGCTGCGCTGGATCAGTTGGGCACCGTCGGTTGGAACGGCCTCACGATGGAGGGCGTCGCTGCCGGAGCCCAGACCGGAAAGGCAGCCGTCTACCGCCGCTGGCCGTCCAAGGAGGACCTCGTCGCGGACGCCCTCTGTGCCGGACTGCCCCGGCTGGACGCGGCTCCCGACCTCGGCAGTGTGCGCGAGGACCTGGTGGCGCTCTGCCGTGAGGCGCGCGACGCGATGTTCTCCCGCCCCGGCCTCGCACTGCGATCGATCATTCACGAATGCGATCCGATTCAGGTGGAGCGATTCCATACCCTGATCGTGGGCGGGGTCGTGGAGCCGACGGTGCGACTGCTGCATGAGGTCATCGCCCGTGGAATCGAGCGAGGGGAGGTGCGATCCGGGGCGGCGAACAGTTACGTGTTCGATGCCATTCCGGCCATGATGATGTACCGAACCAAGATGTGCGCAAGCGAATGGAACGATCGGGATCTCGAAGAGATGATCGACCAGTTCATGCTGCCGTTGCTGCGGCCGGACGCCTCCTGACGGCGGCCGGGGCGGGGTTGCCGGCGGCCGGTGGGCGGTCGTGCGAGGCCGGGGTGTCGCGAGGGGATCTCGGCGGCGTACGCTAAGGGCGCCATGCCGTACGAACCCCCCACCCACACCGTCGAGCGCTCACTCCGCGCCACGACCGGAGCGAAGGTCATTGCCGGTGTCGACGAGGTGGGCCGCGGTGCGTGGGCCGGTCCCGTCACCGTCTGCGCGGCCGTCACCGGACTGCGTCGCCCACCCGTAGGTCTCACCGACTCGAAGTTGCTCACGCTGAAGCGGCGCACCGAGCTGGCCGAGGTGCTCCGAACGTGGGTGACGTCTTACGCGCTGGGGCACGCCTCTCCCGAGGAGATCGATGACCGGGGGATGACCGCCGCCCTACGGCTCGCCGCCGGGCGGGCGCTGGAGGCGCTGCCGGTCCGCCCCGACGCCGTGATACTCGACGGGAAGCACGACTACCTCGGCGCCCCGTGGAGGGTCCGCACGGTGATCAAGGGAGACCGTTCGTGCGTGGCGGTCGCGGCGGCCTCGGTGATCGCCAAGGTTCAGCGCGACAAAATGATGGCCGAACTGGGTCTCGACCATGCAGACTTCGGTTTTGCGGACAATGCCGGGTATCCGTCGCCCGTGCACAGGGCCGCGCTGGAGGAGCGGGGCCCCACCCCGTACCACCGGTTGTCGTGGGCGTATCTTGATGCGCTGCCCCAGTGGCGGCATCTCAAGAAGGCCCGCAGTTGGGCGGACGGAAGCGTTCCGGAGATCGAGGGTCAGCTCGGCTTCGACTTCTGACGATTCCGCTCGCACTGATGTGCCACCCGCTGGCGCGAGCCGCACCAACGTTTGATAAATAACAGCTCATGCCTCTCATTCCCGAGGAGCCTCAGATTCACGAGAGTGCCCAGGGTCCCCGCGCCACTCCGGCCAGCGGCCGCACAGCGCCGACCCCTCGACCCGTACCCGGCCCCCGTCCCGCGGCTCCGTCGCGTCCCGGTCGTCCCGGCCCCCTCCGGCCCGCGCCGCCGGTGCAGCACGCCCCGCGTGACGTCGCCCCCAAGCCCGGGCCCTCGGCCCCGGCCGCTCCCACACCCGCCCAGGCGACTCCCCAGCTCCAGTTGATCCCGGCCTCGGCCGAGGGCGCACTGGACGCCGCTGAGGAGGCCGTGGACCTGCTCCTGGACTCGGGGCGCGCCCCGGGGGACATCCTGGTGGTCACCACCGGCGAGCAGCACCCCTGGACCGCCCATGAACTGTCCTTCGGCGAGGCGTCCTACTGGGCGCAGCACGACGCCGGGGACGACGTCTTCTACGCCGATGCCGCCGCCGCGGACCGGGCAGCCCTGCGCCCCGTCGTCGTGGTCGCGGTCAACGGCGGTCCGGACAGTGCCGCCGCCACCCTGCCCTTGGCCCGTGCTCGGGCCGGCGCCCTGCTGATCGTCTGCGGCGACCCGCAGCAGATCAACGCGGTGCTGGGCGCGGGCGTCTGAGCCGACCCCGGTAAGCCAGGAGCCCCCGGGCGCCTGGAGGTGTCGCGGCTGCGGCACCTCCACGGTGTGTTTCCGTGTGCGCGGACGACGGACGTATCGGCATGCGTGCATCAGCGTGCCCGGAATCCGGCCTACCGGCGCCGGCCGCCCCGCCGTTCCCCAGGAGTCGGCGTCGGACAGCCCGCCCCGCGCGGCTCCGGGGCAGCCGACGGCCGGGGGACGCGAGGTGCTGCTCCGTGCCAGGGGGCGGGCCCGCTCGACGGGCGGGTGAGCAGCCACGAGCACGAGCGCCCTCGTCCGGCGGCGCAGAGCTCCGAACAAAAGCGGAGTCCGGCTCGCGGCGTCTGGCACGCACGCTCGCCGCGTTGCCGAAAGCCCCTAGCAGTTCCGCTACGAGGGGCTTCCGGCGCCTTGCGATCGCACGCACCGGACGCCGCGAGCTGATCGGACTCCACTTTTGCTCGGAGCTCTTACCCCACCCATGGCGCATGTCCGTATCGTCGCGGGCGGTCCAGTGCCAACGCGACGATGCGCGTCATCCCTGGAGGCCCACACACCCGCTGTTCAGGTCTTGGACTCGGCTGTCTGACTGCCGTAAGGCGCGACGAGCTCGCCGAGCCGACTCCGGGGCCGCCGACCTCGTTCAGCGGGCGGCCGCGCGACGAAGAACCTCCGAGACGGCGCCGCCGGTCCGCGGCAGCGGCGGCGGGGCCTCGGACAGGCCGAAGGGCTCCGGGGCGGAATCCGTGTTCGGGCGACGACCCCCGCGTCCCTCCCCGAGCACCTGCCAGCCGTCCCGGGTCAGCGTGATGTATGCCCCGCAGCGCAGTCCGTGCAGCGTGCAGGCGTCACGCAGGCCCCACATCCACGCCCCGTCCTCCTCCGTCCAACGCGCGTCGCCCTCACGGCAGTAGAGCAGCACCGCGGTCCGTACCGGTGTGCGCCGCCGCAGGTCGTGCGGTATGACCCGGCGCAGTTGGGCGAGCAGCGCGTTGCGGAACATCCAGCCGTCGGCCGGTGCCTGGCGCCGGGTGAACGACGCGCTGGCCCGCACCCGTTCGTCCTGATCGAGCACGGCCACGATCGCGGTGGCCGGCCCGGGCCGGTGCCGTGAGTGCAGCCCGCTGACCACTTCGCGCGGGTTGCGCAGCAGAGGGATGCCGGCCGCGGACCATTCCGCGGGCTCGAGCAAGCGGCTGGCGGAAGCGGCGGACGTGGACGACGACAACGATGCTGCCGAAGACGGAGCGAATCCGAAGGTCACGATCCTCCCTTCGGCTACGGCCCACACTGCGGGCGGGTCGGATTCGGGGGAGCGCACGCCGCAGCAAAGCCCAACCGGACTACGGGCGGGCCGTGCGGGGAGCGGACCTCAATTCTTCCTGTCGAACTTGGATGCGGCAACGAGCAATTGGGGCCACCGACCGTTATAGGGCGGTGTGTGTCATATATCCCTACCCAGTGATGCATGGGCGGACGCGCGGGTCGGCGGTACGCGCCCCCTCCGCACCGTGTCTGTGATCGGCCTTGTACAGGCAGTACCAGAGGGGAGCGTCCACGAGGAGGGCCGGGCCTGAGTGCAGCTGCCAGGCGAGTGGATCAGGCGCGGCCGCCCCGCCCCCTGTTCGCCCGTCGGATCGCGCGGCGACGTCACTGGCGGGCTGTTCGTGCTCCAGCCGTCACACAGAGTGAGGTGGCCTGGTGTCCGTGCGATCGGGTTGCATGGGGGTATGGACGACCTGGAGTTCCGCGCTGAAGCCGATGCCATCCTTGCCGAGCTCGTCGGCGCCCCTGGCGGTCCGGCGCGACTGCGGGAGGACCAGTGGCAGGCGGTGGCGGCTCTGGTGAAGGAGCGTCGGCGTGCCCTGGTGGTGCAGCGCACCGGCTGGGGCAAGTCGGCGGTGTACTTCGTCGCCACCGCTCTGCTGCGCCGCCGCGGCTCCGGCCCGACGGTGATCGTCTCTCCGCTGCTGGCGCTGATGCGCAACCAGGTCGAGTCGGCGGCGCGAGCGGGTATCCGGGCCCGCACGATCAACTCGGCCAATCCGGAGGAATGGGACACCATCCACGAGGAGGTCGAGCGCGGCGAGACCGACGTCCTCCTCGTCAGCCCGGAACGCCTCAACGCTGTCGACTTTCGCGAACAGGTGCTGCCCGAACTCGCGGCCACGACCGGTCTGCTGGTGGTCGACGAGGCGCACTGCATCTCCGACTGGGGCCACGACTTCCGCCCGGACTACCGCCGACTGCGGGCGATGCTGGCCGAACTGTCGGCCGGTGTGCCGGTGCTGGCTACCACGGCGACGGCCAACGCGCGGGTGACCGCCGATGTGGCCGAGCAGTTGGGTACGGGGGCCGGTGAGGCTCTGGTGCTGCGCGGCCCGCTGGAGAGGGAGAGCCTGAGGCTGGGGGTGGTCCAACTGCCGGACGCCGCGCACCGCCTGGCCTGGCTCGCCGAGCACCTGGACGAGCTGCCGGGTTCGGGGATCATCTACACCCTCACCGTCGCCGCAGCGGAGGAGGCCACCGCCTTCCTGCGGCAGCGCGGCTTCAAGGTGGCCCCCTACACAGGGCGCACGGAGAACGCGGACCGACTGCAGGCCGAGGTCGACCTGCAGGAGAACCGGGTCAAGGCGCTCGTGGCGACCTCCGCGTTGGGCATGGGCTTCGACAAGCCGGACTTGGGCTTCGTGGTCCATCTCGGTTCACCGTCCTCGCCGATCGCCTACTACCAGCAAGTCGGCCGTGCGGGACGCGGTGTCGATCATGCGGATGTGCTGCTGCTGCCGGGCCGGGAGGACGAAGCCATCTGGCGTTACTTCGCCGACACCGCCTTCCCGCCCGAGACGCAGGTCCGGCAGACCCTTTCGGCCCTCGCCGGGGCGGGACGTCCGCTGTCCGTGCCGGCCCTCGAGGCCGTGGTGGATCTTCGGCGTACCCGTCTGGAGACGATGCTGAAGGTGCTCGATGTCGACGGGGCGGTCAAGCGGGTGAAGGGAGGCTGGATCTCCACCGGCGAACCGTGGGTCTACGACTCCGACCGGTACGCCCGGGTCGCTCGGCAGCGGGCGGCCGAGCAGCAGGCGATGCGTGACTACGTGAGCACGTCCCATTGCCGGATGGAGTTCCTGAGGCGGCAGCTGGACGACGAGGGGGCGATGCCGTGCGGCCGTTGCGACAACTGTGTCGGCGCCTGGGTCGATTCCTCCGTGTCGGCGGAGACGCTGACAGGGGCGGTGAAGGAACTGGACCGCCCGGGCGTGGAGGTCGAGCCCCGCCGGATGTGGCCGACCGGGATGCCGGCACTGGGTATCAACCTCAAGGGCCGTATCCCGGCCGGTGAGCAGTGCTCCACCGGGCGCGCCCTGGGGCGGCTCTCGGACATCGGCTGGGGCAATCGGCTGCGCCCCCTGCTGGCGGAGAACGCGCCCGACGGTCCGGTTCCCGACGACGTGCTGCGAGCCGCGGTGGCGGTCCTCGCCGACTGGGCGCGTTCCCCGGGCGGCTGGGCGGCGAACACCCCGGACGCCTCCGCGCGGCCGGTGGGAGTCGTAGCCGTCCCGTCCTTGACCCGCCCGCAACTCGTCGATTCCCTCGCCCAGGGAATCGCGAGCATCGGCCGTCTCCCCTTCCTGGGCGCCCTGACGTATACCGGGCCGAGCGGTGCGCACGCGGCACGGCGCAGCAACTCCGCCCAACGCCTCAGGGCACTGTCCGGCGCCTTCACCGTCTCCGAGGATCTCGCCACTGCCCTCACCCGCTCTCCCGGCCCCGTCCTGCTCGTGGACGACTACACCGAATCCGGCTGGACCCTCGCAGTCTCCGCCCGCCTGCTCCGCCAGGCAGGAAGCGAACGGGTACTTCCCCTGGTCCTGGCCGCGGCAGGCTGAGTCGCCCCGGTCCGGGGCGGGAAAACCGACTGGGACTGGGCAGCGACGCCGCGGCGCGCTGCTGCGTGCCTCCCATGCAACAGGAGGGCACTGACAAACGGGGTCCGGTCAGTATCCGTCCCTCCTTGCTTGACGTGTCCCTGGTCGGACTTATCCACAGGTCAAAGCGGAACCTTGTGATCCGCGAGATCGTCGGCGCATGACGAATCACAGCGAAGCGACCGGCTCCTCCGAAAACGGCGACATCCCGGGACGCGACGAGCTCGGCGCACCCGCGTCCCACGACGGCCACCACGCCCCCGGCGCCCCGACGGCCCGCGGCGAGGCGCCCGAGTACGGCGCCGCGACGGCGTACAGCGATGCGTCAGCCTACGGTGGTGACCACCCGTACGACGCACCCATGGCGTACATCAGCCACACCCCGTACGACGCGAACACCGCGTACGGCGCGGACTCCGCCGCCCATCAGGTCACTCTGCGCACCCCGGGCGAACTCGCCGACGCCCTGCCCTACCTGCTCGGATACCGGCCGGAGGACAGCATCGTCCTGGTCGCCCTGAGCGACCGGGACGGGCGGGGCCGGTTCGGCGGCCGGGCCAGGCTCGGGCTTCCCGCGCACCCCGACGACTGGGCTGCCGTAGCCCGGCAGCTGGCGGAGGGCCTCGTGAAGGGAAGCGAACGCCGAGGCACCCGCCCCGCGCAGATGGTGGCCTACCTCTGCCAGGACCCGGCGAAGGGCGAGACCGGTCGCCAAGTCATGGAACGACTGCGGCCGCTGGCCCAATCCCTCCGCCTCGCCTGCGGAAAGCTCGACGCCCCGGTCATCGAGGCGCTGTGCATCTCCGACGGACGTTTCTGGTCGTACTGCTGCGCACGCCCCGGCTGCTGCCCGGCCGAAGGGACGCCCATGGGGCTGCCCGGCACCTCCGTGCTGGCCGCGGCCGCGACCTATGCCGGAATCCAGGTCCGGGGTACTTTGCGCGAGCTTCGGGCCCGGCTGCAGCCCCTGGAGACGGGCGTCGTACTGGCGCAGGAAGTGGCTCTGGACACCGCCAGTATGGCGCTGGTCCCGAGGATCACCGACGAGACCGGCCGCGCCGTGGTCGCGGAGGAGACGGTCGCACTGGCCGACCGGGCCATGCGGCGCTTCGCCGAGGCACCCGTCGTGTCCGGCACCGTCCTCGCCGACCGCCGGGACGACGAACTGCTCGGATGCGACGAAGCCGCGGCTCTCATCCTCGGCCTGCAGGACCGTGTGACGCGCGACCGCGCGGCGGAGTGGATGGAGGGCGAGGAGGCGGCGCCCGCACTGCGCCTCTGGCGGGCGTTGGCCCGCCGCTGTGTGGGTCCCTACGGCGAACACGCGGCGGCCCCGCTCACCCTCGCCGGCTGGGTCGCCTGGTCCAGCGGCGACGAACTCGAGGCCCGGGAGGCCCTCGCCATGGCCCTCGGCGCGGACCCCGGCTATCTCTTCGCCCGCCTCCTGCACCAGGCCTGCAACGAGGGTCTCGACCCGGAGTCGGTACGCCGCTGCCTGCGGGCCGAACGCGAGGCACGTGAGGCCCGCAAGGAAGGCGAGGGGCGCGCGGAATCCGAGCCGCACAGGCGGAGGGCGCACGACCCCGCCGGCTCCTCAGGCGGCACCGACGTCTCGGACGCCATGCCGAAACACGCGCCGACGTCCGGCGGCCGGCCGCGCCGCCCCCGTCCCACCACGCGACCCGCCGCCGCAAGCCGGGGCGGATCACGCCCGCGCACCACCGGGAAGCCCTTTCCACGGAACCGCACCCACTCCGAAGCAGTGCGGCCCGACGGCGACGACGTCCACGGCACGGAGTGAAACGCCCGGCCCCACCGCCATTCGGTGGGGCCGTCCCTGAAGGGCGTGACCTGGGGGAGACACGCCCCGTTCACCTGAGTGGCGGAACACCTGCACGGGTCGTGCCGCCACAGCGCACCCGCACCGCCGGAGCCCCTCACCCGGCCTCGACCCGTCCGAGGCGTACAGAGAGCAGAGGAAGTCACCGCATGCACCAGCCGACTCCGCCCTCCGCTGCCGACGAACGCACCAGCCTCGAAGGAGGAGCCGCGGCACCCTCCACGCCGACGGCACCGCGACGCTCCGGAGACCTGCCGCCCGCCCACACGGCGATGATCTGCGTCGCCCTGCCGGGCCTCGCCATCTCGACCGACCAGGGACAACTCACCGGGCGCGGACTGGAGGGCTTCTACCGCGCGGGCCGACGCATTCTGTCGCGCTGCCAGGTGCGAGTGGCCGGACGCGAACCGCTCGTGGTGCAGGCGCGGATGGCCTCCGCCGACCAGGCACGCTTCACCGGCACCCTGCGCGTCACACCGCACGGCGGCCCGGACCCGGACGTCGTCGTCGAGCGGACCCGCAGCGCGGACGGCACGGAACGGATCACGGTGCGCAGCGCCACCGCGCGGCCGCTGCGCCTCCCGGTCGAGGTGGCCCTCGGTGCGGACCTGGCCGACATCGGGGCGATCGCGTCCGGCGCCGTGGGCCCCGAACTGCCCGCCAGCGTCCGTGACTGCGGCCTGCGCTGGTCGTCCCCGGTGGGAACCTCGTGTGTGACCGCCGACCCACCGCCCGCCGACGCGATCGCCTCCGCGGGACTGCTGCGCTGGGACTTCGACCTGGCCCCCGGAGGCAGCGTCTGCGTGGAACTCAAGGTGCGCCTGGAGGGTACGGGGCCGGTCCGGGCCGTGGGCCGAGCGGCCACGAGCCCCCTGGCACCCGCCCGCGCGACGAGTGACGACCCACGCGTCCCGGCCCTCCTGGCCACAAGCATCGAGGATCTCCAGGCCCTGCTGGTGCGCGACCCCGCCCATCCCGCCGACACCCACCTCGCGGCGGGGGCACCGTGGCGCTGCGGCCTGTCCCCGGCCGAAGCGCTCTCCGCGGCCCGCATGACCCTGCCCCTCGGCACCCGGCTCGCCGCGGGCACGTTGCGCACCCTCGCCCGCACCCAGGTCTCACAGCGGGGACCGCGGTACGGCATGATCCCCGGTCCGCGGCGGGACGCGGGCCCCCACCTGCCGCCGGGCTGCACAGGGGCCGAGGCCACCCTGCTCTTCCCGGTCCTCCTCGCCGAGGCCCGCCGCTGGGGGCTGTCCGAGCAGGACACCGAGGAACTCCTGCCGACCGCCGAGCGCTGCCTGACCTGGCTGCGGGCCGCCGTGGGGGAGGGGACCTACCTGCGTGACCCTCAGTCCGGAGGGCCCGTCCGCTGCCAGACCCAGGCCCACGCCCATCGGGCGGCACTGATCGGCGCCGATCTGCTCGACGCCTGCGGCAGACCGGGCCCCGAGGAGTTGCGGGAGTGGGCACGGAGACTGCGCGCCGTCTTCCGGAGGGATTTCTGGCTCGACGACCTGGGTGGCGGCCGGCCCTCGGCCGCTCTCACTCCCGAAGGGCGGCCGGTGCCCCACCTCGGCGCGACAGCGGTCCACCTCCTCGACACCGGCCTGCTGGGAGGCGGTGCGTCGGCCCCCGGTCTGCTCGACAAAGTGCAGACCGAATGCCTGGCCCGACTGCTCGGCAGCCCCGCCATGGACTCGGGATGGGGAGTGCGGGGCCTGGGCGCGAAGGAGGCCGGTTACAACCCCTTCGGCCATCGCAGCGGCGCCGTACGGGTCCATGAGACGGCGATCGCCGTCGCGGGCCTCGCGGCCGCCGGTTTCGACAAGGAAGCCGGGGCGCTGCTGCACGGCGCACTGGCGGCGGCCGAGGCCTTCGGACACCGCCTTCCGGAGATGTACGCCGGGGAGCAGCGCACCGCAGGAAGTGCTCCCCTGCCCCATCCGGCCGCCTGCCGCCCCGCCGCCACCTCGGCCGCTGCGGGGGTCCTGTTGGTGACCGCTCCGGCCGGCATCCGGCCCGACGCACCGGCCGGGACGATCACCTTGCGCCCGCTGCGCAGCGCACCTCTGGGCGAGATCGGCCTGACCGGCCTGAGGGTCGCGGGCGGCCCCTTCTCCGTACGGGTCAGCCGGCTCGGCCTCGCCCTGGTGGAGGAAGCGGTCGACGGACTCCAATTGGGAGTGTGACCTCGTATGACGTGGAACCTGCCGGGGGCCGGGGCCGCCCGGTGGCCACGGTGCCGAACCGCAGTGGATCAGCCACCGATGCGTCCGGCGAAGGGTGTGTTTATCGTCAGGAAGACGACTATGATCGCCGCATGCCCTACGACCCGTCAGCGTTTCCGCCCTTCGCCGTCACAGTGGACCTGGTCGTGCTGACCGTGCGCCGCCACGCCCTGTGCGCGTTGGCGGTGCGCCGGGGCGAGTCGCCGTTCCAGGGGCGGTGGGCGCTCCCCGGCGGCTTCGTGCGGGCAGACGAGGATCTATCCCAGGCCGCGGCGCGGGAGCTGGCCGAGGAGACCGGACTGCGCGCCCACGATCCCGATACCCCGGCCCAGGACAACGGCGCCCATCTGGAACAGCTCGCCACGTACGGTGATCCCAAGCGGGACCCCAGGATGCGCGTCGTCAGCGTCGCCCATCTCGCGCTTGCCCCCGACCTGCCCGCGCCGCGAGCGGGTGGCGACGCCAGCAACGCGCGCTGGGCGCCGGTCGAGGAACTGCTGCAACAGGGCGGCTACGGCCGTGACGGCGAACCCGTCGCGCCTCTCGCCTTCGACCACGCCCAGATCCTCGCTGACGGGGTCGAACGCGCCCGCTCCAAGATCGAGTACTCCTCCCTGGCGACCGCGTTCTGCCCCACCGAGTTCACGGTCGGCGAGCTGCGCCGGGTCTATGAGGCGGTGTGGGGCGTGGCCCTCGATCCGCGCAACTTCCACCGCAAGGTGACGGGCACGCCCGGCTTCCTGGTCCCCACCGGCGGCACCACCACACGTCAGGGCGGGCGTCCAGCCCAGCTCTTCCGCGCCGGCGGTGCGACGCTGCTCAACCCGCCGATGCTGCGGCCCGAGGTGTGACGCCTCGCCACCGCAACTGCCCGACCCGCTCAGGGGAGTCGTATCCCGGGTGAGGTGAAGCGGGGCCGGATGGGTCGATCACGCCTGCGTCGTCGCCGTGCTGTGCCCGGTAAAACCGGATATAGCACGCTATCTTGCTACAGGTGATCCAGGCCTTCGGACTGACCAGTGACTCCCGCAAGGAGCTTCCGCCCGCCGTCGACGACGTCTCCTTCGAGGCGCGTGCGGGCAGCGTCACCGTGCTGCTCGGAGCGCCGGGCGCGGGCAAGAGCACGGCGCTGAGACTCATGCTCGAACTCCAACAGGGCCGTGGCCTCACCTACTTCAGAGGCCGCCCCCTGCACCGCATCGCCCACCCCTCCCGTGAGGTCGGCGTTCTCCTGGGCGATGTGCCGGGGCACCCGGCCCGTACCGTCCGCGGTCATCTGCGCATGCTGTGCGCGGCCGCCGGCGTCCCCGTCCGGCGCGCCGACGAAGTTCTGGAGGTGGTCGGGCTGGTCAGCCTGCGGGACGAGCGTCTCGGCACCCTCTCCCTCGGTATGGACCGGCGGCTCGGTCTGGCCTGCGCCCTCCTCGCGGACCCGCACACCCTCGTCCTCGACGAGCCGACAAAGGGGCTCAACGGCCGCGAAAACCGTTGGCTGCACGGCATGCTGCGCGCACACGCGGCCCACGGCGGCACGGTTCTCATGACCACGGCCAACCCAAAGGAGGCCGCCCACACCGCAGACCGGGTCGTCACCCTGGACAAGGGCAGACTCGTCGCCGATCAGGAGGCCGCCGACTTCGCCCGTACCCGGCTGCGCCCCCGCGTGGCCGTCCGCAGCCCGCACGCCACCCGCCTGGCCGCCCTGCTCACCAGAGAAGCCCGCACCGGACAACGCTCCGTCGAGGTCGTCCAGGAGGACGGCAACCGGCTCTGCGTGTACGGCAGTACATGCGCCGAGGTCGGCGAGACCGCGTTCCGGCACGGCATTCTCGTCCATCAACTCGCCGACGAGACGGGCGACATGGGGCCGGGAGCAGGAGCGGGGACCGGGGCTCCGTGGCAGACAGGGCCCGAGCGAAGCCCGGAGCCGGTCCCCTTGGCCGGGGCCGGGGAGCCGGGCCAGGCCGGCGTTCCCGAGCCACGTCCCTCGTGCCCGGACGACGGCGAGACCGCACCGGCGGAGAGCGATGTCCCGACGGACACGACTTCTGCCGTCACGGCCCCCACGAGGGACGATTCACCACGGCTTGCCCGCACGCCATGCCCACCGGTCGAGCCCGCCTCTTCCGGCGGGCCGCGGCTTTCCGACAGCCTGAACCTTTCCGATGGCCTGCAGCTTTCCGGCGGGCAGCACCTCGCCGAAGGTGAGCCGCCTGCCGAAGACGCGCCGGCCCCCGACTTCGAGTCGGCCCACGACGGCGCCCCGGCCGCCGAAGACACCCGCCCCGAGCCCGCGACGACGGCCGACGACGGCGCCTCCGACGACGCCATGGCCCTTGCGCCCACGCACCAGGACTCCACGACCCTCGAGCCCACGACAGCCACAGTCCCGCAGCCCCCGACCACCATTCCCCTCGGGCACGCGGCGCTTGAGCCCGCCGCCGAGGAGTCCGAGCCTCCGACCGAGTCGCTTCCTCGCCGTGACGCGCTGAGCTTCGCCGAACCGCCGCACCCGGCCCGGCCCCTTCCTCCGTCGCTGACCGCGGGCGAGCAACTGACCTTCCCAGAGCCGGTCGCCGCACCCGACGGCGTCCCCACAGACGACCTTCAGCCGTCGGCGGCCTCACACATCCCCACCTCGGCCGACAACTCCCTCCGCTGCTCCGCGTCCCGCACCCCCGACGCCCTGTCCGCCCTTCCACCCCCCATCTCCGTCCGCTCCGCCCCCAGCCCGCTCCGCCCCCTCCGCTACGAACTCCGCCGCGCCGCCGGAATCAGCACCGGCTTCGTCACCGGCGCCGCCGTACTCCTCTCCTCCGCCCTCATCGCCGTACTCCTGGCTCGTATGGGGCACACCTCGCAGGCGCGGTTGCTGGCCGCGTGGCCCGTGGAGCTGCCGCTGCCGCCGGCGGCCCTCGGCGCGGGACTGCTCGGTGCGCTGGCCTTCGGGGACGAGTTCCGCCACCCCGCGCTGGCCGTGGACCGTGGCACCGTGCCCCGCAGGCTGGGGCTGCTCGGCGCCAAGCTCCTCGTCGCCGGGCTCACCGCACTGATGCTGGCCTTCCTCACGGTGGGCTGCGACGCAGAAGTGCTCTATCTCCTCCACGGACGGGAGTTCGCGAAGGTTCCCGCGGACTGGCTCGCGCTGAGCACGAGTTGGCTGGCGCTCGTGGTCGGCTGCGCCTGGGCCGGCGTCCTGGCGGCGGGCGTCTTCCGGTCGACCACGGCCGGACTCGCGGCCGTGCTCGCCGTACCAGTCCTCGTCGTACCGGTCGCACAAAGGGCCGGGCAGAGCGGGTCCGTGCGGACCGCCACCGGGTTCTCGCTGCGGTTGCGCGAGGTGCTGCTCGTCCAGTGGCCCTTCGGGGGAGAGCGTTATCTGTTCGCCGCGGCCCGCGTGATCGCCCAACCCGTCGGCGGAGCACTGGCGTTGTCGCTGGCCACCCTGATGTGCGCGTATCTGCTCACGGCCCTGCGGGGCAGGGTCCGGTGATCACCGTGTGTATCCATTCTGTCGTGGCGTGTGCGCAACTCCCCCGAGAAAGCCCATTTCTTTCCGATAAGGCGTCAATTGCGACGGCGTGAGCGATCACCCTTTCGTGTGCTTTTCACCAAAGACCTCAAGGGAGTTGGAGACGGCGCCGACAAAGGATCCGTGAGTACCCTTGCGCACACCATGATGACCGCCGCCCGCTCCACCGACTCCGGTCTGGCCGGCCCGGGCGAACTCGACCGCTACCCCTACGCCGAGGCCCCCGCCGCCGACCGCGTGGGAGCACCCGTCTGGGAGGGCGCGGACCCCGAGCTGGGCCGCGTGGGCCGACGTGCCGCGGGCAGCCGCGGGCGCGGCCTGCACGGCCAACTCGTCCAGCAGCTGGGCCAGATGATCGTCTCGGGTGACCTGGGCGCCGACCGGCCGCTGGTGCCCGAGGAGATCGGCCAGCGCTTCGAGGTCTCCCGCACCGTCGTCCGTGAGTCGCTCCGCGTCCTGGAGGCCAAGGGCCTGGTCAGCGCCCGACCGAACGTCGGCACGCGCGTGCGTCCCGTCAGTGACTGGAACCTCCTCGACCCGGACATCATCGAGTGGCGGGCCTTCGGTCCACAGCGTGACGACCAGCGGCGCGAGCTGAGCGAACTGCGCTGGACGATCGAGCCGCTCGCCGCCCGCCTCGCCGCCGGGCACGGGCGGGACGACGTGCAGCAGCGGCTGGGCGACATGGTCGAGATCATGGGACATGCCATGGCGCAGGGTGACGCGCTCACCTACTCCCGGGCCGACACGGAATTCCACACACTGCTCATCCAGGTCGCCGGCAACCGCATGCTGGAGCACCTCTCCGGGATCGTGTCGGCGGCCCTCCAGGTCTCCGGCGGCCCGGTCACGGGCTGTGACAGGCCGAACGAGGCGTCGCTGGCGCACCATGGCAGGATCGTCGACGCCCTTGCCGCGGGCGACGGCGGTGCGGCCGAGGTTGCCATGCGCCAGTTGCTCACCGTGCATCCCGAGGTGGAGCGCGTCGTACCGGCGCCGCGCGAGCACTGACCGCACACCGCGGGTGGTACGGCCCGGGGATGTCTCCCCTTCCGCGTCATCCGCGGCCTGCTTCCCGCTCTCCTTCCTCGGACCCCGCAGAAGCCCTACAGGTTCTGCGGGGTCCGACGGTGCGAAACGGCTTGGGGTGGATCGTGGCAGCCTGGGTACGCCTATAGGTGACCTCATCTGTCCGTGTCTGACCGTTTTTGAGCGCTTACGCGGTGTGACTCGGGCCACGAAGATTGGGCGTAACGCTTGTGGAAACAACGCGATGACCTAAGAGGTGACAGCCGAGGAGGGAATACGGACGCCGCTCAAGGCGCTGTGCATCTTCCCGGCCCCCGCCCGCACCGTCGGCCCACCCCCAGGCCGGTGGTCGGCTCCTGTCCGTCACGGACGGGGCCGGAAGCCGTTTTCCAACGTTCCGAGAGGTTGTTCGTGTCGGCCAGCACATCCCGTACGCTCCCGCCGGAGATCGCCGAGTCCGTCTCTGTCATGGCGCTCATTGAGCGGGGAAAGGCTGAGGGGCAGATCGCCGGCGACGATGTGCGTCGGGCCTTCGAAGCTGACCAGATTCCGGCCACTCAGTGGAAGAACGTACTGCGCAGCCTCAACCAGATCCTCGAGGAAGAGGGTGTGACGCTGATGGTCAGTGCCGCGGAGCCCAAGCGCACCCGAAAGAGCGTCGCAGCGAAGAGTCCGGCCAAGCGCACCGCCACCAAGACGGTCGCGGCGAAGACGGTGACCACCAGGAAGGCCACCGCCACCACCGCGCCTGCCCCGGCCGCGCCCGCTGTGGACGACCCCGCAGAGGAAGCCACCCCCGCCAAGAAGGCGGCTGTGAAGAAGACCACGGCCGCCAAGAAGGTGGCCGCGAAGAAGACCGTCGCCACCAAGAAGACCGCGGCGGCCGCCAAGAAGACCACTGCCAAGAAGGACGACGTCGAGCTGATCGAGGACGAGGTCCTCGAGGAAGCCCCCAAGGCCGGCGACGAGCCCGAGGGCACCGAGAACGCCGGCTTCGTACTGTCCGACGAGGACGAGGACGACGCGCCCGCCCAGCAGGTCGCCGCCGCCGGTGCCACCGCCGACCCGGTCAAGGACTACCTCAAGCAGATCGGCAAGGTCCCGCTGCTCAACGCCGAGCAGGAGGTCGAGCTCGCCAAGCGCATCGAGGCCGGTCTGTTCGCCGAGGACAAGCTGGCCAACGCCGACAAGCTCGCCCCGAAGCTCAAGCGCGAGCTGGAGATCATCGCCGAGGACGGCCGCCGCGCCAAGAACCACCTCCTGGAGGCCAACCTCCGTCTGGTGGTCTCCCTGGCCAAGCGCTACACCGGCCGCGGCATGCTCTTCCTGGACCTCATCCAGGAGGGCAACCTCGGTCTGATCCGCGCGGTCGAGAAGTTCGACTACACCAAGGGCTACAAGTTCTCCACGTATGCCACCTGGTGGATCCGTCAGGCGATCACCCGCGCCATGGCCGACCAGGCACGCACCATCCGTATTCCGGTGCACATGGTCGAGGTCATCAACAAGCTCGCGCGCGTGCAGCGCCAGATGCTCCAGGACCTGGGCCGCGAGCCCACCCCGGAGGAGCTGGCCAAGGAACTCGACATGACCCCCGAGAAGGTCATCGAGGTCCAGAAGTACGGCCGCGAGCCCATCTCGCTGCACACCCCGCTGGGCGAGGACGGCGACAGCGAGTTCGGTGACCTCATCGAGGACTCCGAGGCCGTCGTCCCGGCCGACGCCGTCAGCTTCACGCTCCTGCAGGAGCAGCTGCACTCGGTCCTCGACACCCTGTCCGAGCGCGAGGCGGGCGTCGTCTCGATGCGCTTCGGTCTCACCGACGGTCAGCCGAAGACCCTCGACGAGATCGGCAAGGTGTACGGCGTCACGCGCGAGCGCATCCGTCAGATCGAGTCGAAGACCATGTCGAAGCTGCGCCACCCGTCGCGTTCGCAGGTCCTGCGCGACTACCTCGACTAGACCAGGTCGTACGACCAGGTCGTGATCGTACGCCGAAGGCCCGGCCTCCCTAGGAGCCGGGCCTTCGGCGTGGGTGCGCGGGTGCGGGGCGCCGCGCACTGAATCACTCTGGGTGTTCATCGGTCACTTCGGAGTGAGGAGTGTGTATGCGTCGTCGCTTTGTCCGGGCGGTGGCCCGGCCGTTGGCTCTTGTGGCCGCGGTGGTGGCCATACCGTTGCTGTCCGCCGCGCCTGCGGCCTCCGACGTCGTTCTGGGGGGATTTCCCATCGAGGCCGCACAGAGCCCTTGGACGGTCGCGCTGGCCAGCCGTGACCGGTTCGGGCGTATGCGGTCGGGACACTTCTGCGGCGGTGTGGTGGTGGGCCCCACCATGGTGCTCACGGCGGCCCACTGCATGGCCGAGGACGTCCTGGGAGCGTCGCCGCACCAGGCACGCGACCTCACGGTCATCGCGGGCCGCACAGACCTCTACTCGGAACTGGGCCGGGAGATCGCCGTACAGGAGATCTGGGTGAACCCCGCCTACGACAGTGTCAGCAACGCCGGCGACTTCGCCGTGCTCACCCTTGCCGAGCCCATGCCGGCGGCATCGGTCATCGGCCTGGCCGGCGCGGGCGACGCCGCGTACGAGCCCGGAACGGCCGCCGTGATCACCGGCTGGGGCGACACGACGGGGTTCGGGGCCTATCCCCACCGGCTGCGGGCCGCTCGCGTCCATGTGCTGGCCGACGAGCTCTGTGAGCGGGCTTACCCCGGCTCCTCCGACGGCACGTATCGCTCCGGGAGCATGGTGTGCGCGGGAGAGGCGCGAGGCGGGCCGGACGCCTGCCAGGGGGACAGCGGGGGGCCGCTGGTGGCACAGGGCCGTCTGATCGGACTCGTGTCGTGGGGCAGCGGCTGTGGACGGCCGGGAAGCCCAGGGGTCTACACGCGCGTCTCGGACGTCATCCGGACGTTGAGCCGGCCCGCCGCCCCGCAAGGGGCGAGCGCGGCCCCCTGAGGGCGTTCGAGCGGCTCTCCCCACCGTGAATGGGGCTCTGCGGACCCTGAAGCCACGAGAACGGGCGGCGGCCCCTGTTTCCAGGGGCCGCCGCCCGCACCGGCCTGTGCCGGTTCTGGCTCGTCGTGGACGCGCAGGATCAGCGCTCTTCTTCGGAGGCGGTTGCGGGAACGGTCGTCAGCCGCTCCGTCTCGTCCTGTATCTCAGCGGCGATCTTCTTGAGTTCCGGCTCGAACTTGCGGCCGTGGTGGGCGCAGAAGAGCAGTTCTCCACCGCTGAGCAAGACGACGCGCACGTACGCCTGTGCGCCGCAGCGGTCGCAGCGGTCAGCGGCCGTCATCGGGCTCGCGGGGGTCAGAACAGTAGTCACGTCGCCTCTTCTCTAGCTCGACGAGCTGTCGTACCAGGGTCAACATCCAACCAGCCCCAAAACGTTCCCGCTCGTGGCGTCTCCTCGAAAAAAATCTTCGAGGTGGCCGTCTGCTGCCGGTTTGGCGGCGAATGTGCCGTATTGCGTGTCTGTGGTGCTTACGGTTTCGCGCTGTCGGTCATGATCCGGTCCTCC
This sequence comes from Streptomyces sp. NPDC049687, assembly GCF_044465285.1. NCBI lineage: Bacteria > Bacillati > Actinomycetota > Actinomycetes > Kitasatosporales > Streptomycetaceae > Streptomyces > Streptomyces sp. NPDC049687. Next base: position 262,594 of record NZ_JBITLN010000010.1, on the reverse strand, counting down.
CGGCTGGATTGCCGGTTTGTTCATGAGGACGTGCCCGGAGCCTAAATGGTTCATGCCTCGAAGGGAACGTGATATGTACTTCACTCCAACGAGGGATCGAACACCCATGCGACCCTGGACTAGTGTGAGTTCCATACGAGGGTGGCGTTACAACGGCTCTACCAGGCCTCGGTACCCTCTTGGCGGCTAACGAAGCCGCGCCCTTACCCAGAAGGGCCCCACCTGAAATTCAGCGAGGAGCGAACCGCGTGACCGCCGAGACGTCCGTGCCGTCCACAGCGCTGCTGGCAGGAGCAGACCGGGACGGTTCCAACTACACCGCGCGGCACCTGCTCGTCCTCGAGGGGCTCGAGGCCGTGCGGAAGCGCCCGGGTATGTACATCGGCTCGACCGACAGCCGTGGTCTGATGCACTGCCTGTGGGAGATCATCGACAACTCGGTCGACGAAGCCCTCGGGGGCTACTGCGACCACATCGAGGTGATCCTCCACGACGACGCCTCGGTCGAGGTGCGCGACAACGGCCGGGGCATCCCGGTCGACGTCGAGCCCAAGACCGGCCTCTCCGGCGTCGAGGTGGTCATGACCAAACTGCACGCCGGCGGCAAGTTCGGAGGCGGCTCCTACGCCGCCTCCGGCGGTCTGCACGGTGTCGGCGCATCTGTCGTGAACGCCCTCTCGGCCCGCCTCGACGTCGAGGTGGACCGCAGCGGCCACACGCACGCGATCAGCTTCCGGCGCGGTGTGCCGGGCGCCTTCGCCGCGGACGGGCCCGAAGCCAAGTTCGAGGCCAAGGGGGGCCTGCGCAAGACCAAGAAGATCGCCAGGGCCCGTACCGGCACGCGTGTGCGTTACTGGGCCGACCGCCAGATCTTCCTCAAGGACGCCAAACTCTCCCTCGAGAACCTCCACCAGCGCGCCCGTCAGACCGCGTTCCTGGTGCCCGGCCTGACCATCGTCGTCCGCGACGAGTTCGGCCTGGGTGAGGGCGGCAGCAAGGGCGAGGAGTCCTTCCGCTTCGACGGCGGCATCAGCGAGTTCTGCGAGTACCTGGCCACGGACAAGGCCGTCTGCGACGTCCTCCGTTTCTCCGGGCAGGGCACCTTCAAGGAGACCGTCCCGGTCCTCGACGAGCACGGGCAGATGACCCCCACCCAGGTCACCCGCGAGCTGGACGTCGACGTCGCGATGCGGTGGGGCACGGGCTACGACACCACCCTGAAGTCGTTCGTGAACATCATCGCCACCCCCAAGGGCGGCACTCACGTCGCCGGCTTCGAACAGGCCGTGGCCAGCACGATGAACGAGGTCCTGCGCGCCAAGAAGCTGCTGCGTGTCGCCGAGGACGACATCGTCAAGGACGACGCCCTGGAGGGCCTGACCGCGGTGGTCACCGTCCGCCTCGCCGAGCCCCAGTTCGAGGGCCAGACCAAGGAGGTCCTCGGCACGTCGGCGGCCCGGCGCATCGTGAACACCGTGATCTCCAAGGAGCTCAAGGCGTTCCTGACCTCCCCCAAGCGTGATGCCGCGGCCCAGGCCCGGGTGGTCATGGAGAAGGCGGTCGCCGCCGCCCGCACGCGTATCGCGGCCCGCCAGCACAAGGACGCGCAGCGCCGGAAGACGGCCCTGGAGTCCTCCTCGCTGCCGGCCAAGCTCGCCGACTGCCGCAGCGACGACGTCGACCGCAGCGAACTCTTCATCGTCGAGGGCGACTCCGCGCTCGGTACGGCGAAGCTGGCCCGGAACTCCGAGTTCCAGGCGCTGCTGCCGATCCGCGGCAAGATCCTCAACGTGCAGAAGTCGTCCGTGACCGACATGCTGAAGAACGCCGAGTGCGGCGCGATCATCCAGGTCATAGGAGCCGGCTCCGGGCGGACCTTCGACATCGACGCGGCCCGCTACGGCAAGATCATCATGATGACCGACGCCGATGTGGACGGCTCCCACATCCGGACCCTGCTGCTGACCCTGTTCCACCGCTACATGCGGCCCATGGTCGAGTCCGGCCGAGTGTTCGCCGCGGTGCCGCCGCTGCACCGCATCGAACTCGTCCAGCCCAAGCGGGGCCAGGACAAGTACGTGTACACCTACTCCGACCGCGAGCTGCGGGACAAGCTCATGGAGTTCCAGAGCAAGGGCGTCCGGTACAAGGACTCCATCCAGCGCTACAAGGGTCTCGGCGAGATGGACGCCGACCAGCTGGCCGAGACGACGATGGACCCGCGCCACCGCACCCTGCGCCGCATCAACCTCACCGACCTGGAGGCCGCTGAGCAGGTGTTCGACCTGCTCATGGGCAACGACGTGGCGCCGCGCAAGGAGTTCATCTCCAGCTCGGCGGCGACGCTGGACCGGTCGCGCATCGACGCTTAGCGACTGCGCACGGGGGTTCGGTTCCGGACGGAATCGAGCCCCCGTCGGCTTGCCACCAGTTGGGGCGCCGGACGGGGCTCTCCACCCGTGGGTGGAGTTGCCGGGCCGCCGGAATCCACCCATGATCCACCCTGGCTCCGATCCCCTGACCTGCGCGATTCCGTAGCGTCGAAGGCGTCGGCAGCGCTCGCTGCCGGCATCCTCTCCCCGCACACGGAGGCTGTGATGTCCGGGCTGGTCAACGTGCTGGTGATCGCGGCCGTGGTCGTGCTGGTGCTCGTGCGGCAGTTCCGAGCGAGCCGACTCGACACGGACCGTCGGTGGTGGGTCCTGCCGGGAATCCTGGCCGTCATGGCACTGCGGGAGCCCGACCTGCTCGACACTCATCACCACACCGAGTCGGCCCTGCTCCTGGGCGCCGAACTGCTCGTCGGCCTGGCCATGGGAGCCGGCTGGGCCTGGACCACCCGTATATGGGTGGAGCCGGACGGCGCGGTATGGAGCAAGAGCACCAAGGCCGGCGTGGCCGTGTGGATCGTCGGCATCGGTCTGCGCGTGAGCCTCTACGCCTTCGGCGCGATGCTGGGCGTCCAGCAGGGCAGCTCCGCCCTGATGCTGGCGCTGGCGGGCACCCTGCTCGTCCGCTCCGGGATCCTGACGTGGCGCGCGCAGACGCTCGACCGAACTCCCGAGTACGGCACGGCATACGGTGAGCAGGCCCGGTCGGCGTGGAAGGAGCGCGTGTGACGAAGAACGCCTGGACACAATGGCCCTCCCGGGAGGCGTTGGGCCGCAGGGAGACCTCGCGGACCAGGCGGCTGCTGGCCTGGGGCATCCGGTCACTGCTCTTCGGCGCGCTGTTGTGGAGCGCCTTCCAGGACAGCCGCATCCACGGATGGGTCGCGGTCGCCGGGATCGGCGGGATCCTTGTGGCAGGCGCGTTGGCCTGGGGTTTCTTCCAGACGACGCTCGAGCACCGGCTGTGGCCCTCTCTGGCCGTCATCGCGCTGCTGCTCGGGCTCGCGGCCGGGTCCCAGGCCGCCGGATTCGACGTCCCTGCCGTCGCCCTCTGGTGCGGGTGCGCCATCGCCGCGCTGGAGCGGCTGCCTCTTGGGGCCGCCCTGCCCGTGGCGTCTGTCGGGCTCGCCGCCTTCGCCGCGGTCAACGGCGACGGGGTGAACACGGCCGTCACCATCGGGGGAATGATCCTCGCCGGATACGCACTGCGCCTGGACGCCGAGGCCAGAGGCAACGCCCAGCGGCTGCTCGCCCAGGAGCGGGCCGCGCGGGCCGCCGAGGCGGAGTCGGCCGCGCTCGCGGAGCGGGCCCGTATCGCCCGGGAGATCCATGACGTGCTGGCCCACAGCCTCTCGGCGCAGCTTGTGCACCTGGAGGCGGCGAGACTGCTGATCGAGAGAGGCGCGGACCGCGAACAGATCCTCGAACGGGTGGTGGCGGCCCGGGGAATGGCCCGCGACGGCCTCGACGAGACCCGGCAGGCGCTGTCCGCCCTGCGCGGCGATATGACCCCGCTCGAGGACTTCCTGACCGACCTCGTGCGCGCGGCCGACGGCGCCGAGGTCACCGTGGGAGGTGAGCGCAGAGCGCTGCCGGCCGAGGCGTCGCAGGCCGTGCGTAGAGTCGCACAGGAGGCTCTGACGAACGCCCGCAAACACGCTCCGGGTGCGAAGGTCCGCGTGCGGCTGGAGTACGGCCCACATGAAGTGACCCTCGATGTGAGGGACTCGGGTGGCTCTCCTGGTGAACTCGCCGAGGCGGGTGGCGGGTACGGTCTGCTCGGTATGCGGGAGCGCGCCGAGCTGCTGGGCGGGTCGTTGGACGCCGGGCCGGACGAGGAAGGGTTCGTGGTGACGCTGAAGGTGCCGGTATGACGGAGGAGGCAGGGGGGAAGCCGGCCCGGGTGCTGGTCGCGGACGACCAGACCGTCGTCCGGGAAGGCATCGTGATGCTGCTCGGGCTGCTGCCGGGAGTCGAGGTCGTGGGGGCGGCCGGGGACGGTGACGAAGCGGTACGGCTCGTCGCCGAACTGGCCCCGGACGTGGTGTTGATGGACCTGCGCATGCCGCGCTGCGACGGAGTGGAGGCGACCCGGCGCATCCGGGCCGAGCACCCCGGCACGCAGGTCGTGGTGCTCACGACGTATGCGGACGACGAGTCCCTGTTCCCGGCGCTGCGAGCGGGGGCGCGGGGATATCTCACCAAGGACGCCGACGGGGACGAGATCGTGCGGGCCGTGCAGAGCGTCCTGTCCGGGGACGCTGGGCTGTCGCCGAGCGTTCAGCGGCGGTTGCTGGAGCGCCTGTCGGCACCCGAGCCGGAGCCGGCCGCGTCCGCGGCTCCACCGGACGGCCTGACCGCACGGGAGACGGAGGTGCTGATGCTGATCGCCGAGGGACTCAGCAACCAGGAAATCGCCCGTCGACTCCAGGTGTCCACGGCGACGGTGAAGACCCACATCAACAACATGTTCACCAAGACAGGGCTGAAGGACCGTGCGCAGGCGGTGCGTTACGCGTACGGAAAGGGGCTGGTACGGCCACCGACGGGAGGAATGGGTCATTCATCACCTGATGGGGTGAAGTAGACGGGGAAGAAGAGTCAGGGATCTTCCCGTTCTGTCCATCCTTGGGCATGCAGTCAAGTAACGGTGGTGCCCGCGGCGGCGGGGACGGTCCTGAGAGATCGGGCGAGCTTCGCGCGGGCCGGGGCGCGGAGTACGCCGAGGTGCCCGGAGAGGTGCGCTACGAGGACCCGTGGCACGACGCGCTCGCGTCGGGCTGGGGTGAGCCCGGTACTCCGGGACCGCCCATGGCCGAGGTGCCCGCCGCCCGTCGGGAGGGGCAGGACGGGGCCACGGCGGCGGCCCAGGTCTACCTCGAGGTGCAGCGCAGCGCGGCTTTCCAGGAGGTGCGCAGTCGTTACCGACGGTTCGTCGGGCCGGCGGTCGCGGGCTTCTTCCTCTGGTACGTGGGGTATGTCGTGGCCGCGACGTCCGCGCCCGGATTCATGGCGCGACCGGTGGTGGGCGCGGTGAACGTGGCGTTGCTCGCGGGGCTCGGCCAGTTCCTCAGCACGTTCCTGCTCACCTGGGCCTACGCCCGGCACGCACGCCTGCGTCGGGACCGGGCGGCGCTCGAACTGCGCTGGGACACCCAGGAGCTGACGCGTGGCGCTGGGGGCGGTGTCTCGTGAACGGCCATCACCAGACTTTGTCCCTGCTGCTGTTCAGCGCATTCGTCGCGGTCACGTTGGGGATCACGACCTGGGTGAGCCGTGACCGGCAAGGGTCGGAGGAGGAGTTCTACGCCGGAGGACGGCTGTTCTCCCCGATGGAGAATGGCTTTGCCATCGCGGGCGACTACATGTCGGCCGCCTCCTTCCTCGGCGTCTCAGGGCTCATCGCGCTCTTCGGCTACGACGGGCTGCTGTACGGGGTCGGCTTTCTCGTGGCCTGGCTGGTGGTGTTGTTCCTCGTCGCCGAATTGGTGCGCAACTGCGGACGGTTCACGCTCGCCGACGTGGTCGCGGCGCGGATGAGGGAGCGGCCGGTGCGGATCGCGGCGGGAACCTCCTCGGTCACCGTGTCCGTTCTCTACCTGGTGCCGCAGATGGTGGGCGCGGGCAGCCTGGTGGCGCTGCTGCTCGGGAACACCGGCGAGGCGGCGCAGACGTGGGCCGTCATCGGGGTGGGAGCGCTCATGGTGATCTACGTGTCGCTGGGAGGGATGCGGGCCACCACATGGATCCAGATCGTCAAGGCGGTTCTCCTGCTCTGCGGCACAGTGGTGCTCACGGTGCTCGTCCTGGTGCGCTTCCACGGTGACTTCGACCGGCTGCTGCTGACCGCGGCCGAGCGCAGCGGACACGGTGCCGCGTTCCTGGCGCCCGGACTGAAGTACGGCGGGGACTGGACCGCCCGCCTCGACTTCATGAGCCTGGCGCTGGCGCTCGTGCTGGGTACGGCCGGGCTGCCGCACATCCTGTCCCGCTTCTACACCGTGCCGACCGCGCGGGCCGCCCGGCGGTCCACCGTCTGGTCGATCGGGCTCATCGGCGGCTTTTACCTGATGACGATCGTCCTCGGTTTCGGTGCCGCGGCGATCGTCGGCCCGGAGACCCTGCGCGGTTCGAACGCGGCCGGGAACACGGCGGTTCCGTTGTTGGCGCTCGACCTCGGCGGCGGAGCCGACTCCACGGGCGGCACCGTTCTGTTCGCGATCGTGGCGGCGATCGCCTTTGCCACGATCCTCGCGGTCGTCGCCGGCATCACACTCGCCTCCTCGGCGTCGGTGGCGCACGACCTGTACGCCTCGTTGCGCCGGAGGCAGGGGAAACCCGGCAGTGAGGTGGCGGTGGCGCGGATCGCCGCCGTCGGTATCGGCGTGGTCGCGATCGCCCTCGGGCTGCTGGCCCGCGATCTCAATGTCGCCTTCCTGGTGGGACTGGCGTTCGCCGTCGCGGCGTCCGCGAATCTGCCGGTCCTGCTGTACTCGCTGTTCTGGCGGAGCTTCACCACACGGGGGGCGGTGTGGGCCGTCTACGGCGGGCTGGTGCCGGCGCTGGCGCTCGTGGCGCTGTCGCCGGTGGTGTCGGGCAGCCCCGAGTCGCTCTTTCCGGGCGTGGACTTCCAGTACTTCGCGCTGCAGAACCCCGGTCTGATCTCGATCCCCCTGGGTTTCCTCGCGGGCTGGCTGGGCACGGTGACCTCGGCGGAGGACGCGGACGAGGCCAAGCACGCGGAGACCGAGGTGCGCTCGCTGACGGGGGCGGGGGCCGTTTAGCGCTCGGCGCCTTCACGGTCGTACGGCGTCGGCTTCACGGTCGTACGGCATCGGCCTTCACCGTCGTACGGCGTCGGTTGCCGACGGACGGCTAGGGCGTCACCCAGGCGTAGCGGTGTTCCGGGCGGCCGGTGTCGCCGTACTTGAGGGAGAGGCGCAGGCGGCCGGCCTGTTCCAGGTGGCGGAGGTAGCGCTGGGCGGTGGAGCGGCTCAGGCCGGTCTCGGCCGCCACCTCGTGGGCGGAGAGCGGGTGGTCGGCGCGGTGCAGGACGGCGCAGATCAGGTCTGTGGTCGGTTCCGAGTGGCCGGTCGGCAGACCGGGGGACGACGGCGCCGGGGTGGTGCGCAGTGCGCCGAAGATCCGGTCGACCTGTTCCTGGCCGGCGATGCCCCGGCCACCGACCCGGTCCACCGTGCGCCGCAGGGCGGCGTAGGAGTCGAGGCGGGTGCGCAGCGCGGCGAAGGTGAACGGTTTCACCAGGTAGTGCAGGGCGCCCAGGCGCATCGCGGTCTGCACGGTGCTGACGTCGCCGGCCGCCGTGATCATGATGACGTCGGTGCCGTGGCCCTGTTCCCGCATACGGTGGACGAGGTCGAGGCCCGTGCCGTCGGGCAGGTAGTGGTCGAGCAGGACCAGGTCGATGGTTCCGCGCTGCACGGCGGCCAGCGCCTGCGCGGCGCTGTGCGCGCGGGCGGCCACCCGGAAGCCGGGAACCTTTCCCACGTACTTGGCGTTTATCTCGGCGACGCGGAAGTCGTCGTCCACGACCAGGACGTCAATCATCGGGCCTCTCTCCGTCAAGGCCTTACGGGCATTACGCCCGTGTTTCGGCTCCGCTGTTGTAGCGCGCGCAAAACGAGCACAACAGCCTCTTGCAAGCAAAAGAAGCGCATGCGCTCACAAGGCTGATGCCGTGTCCCGGCTCACATCTACCGTCCCGGGGCATGAGCGCACACACCAGCCCCGCCATCGAGCTGCGGGGCGCGAGCAAGGTCTTCAGGACCCCGTCGGGGGGCCTGCACACAGCCGTCCGGGACCTCGACCTCACCGTCGGGCGCGGTGAGTTCGTGGCCGTCGTCGGGCCCACCGGCTGCGGCAAGTCGACCACACTGACGCTGGTCAGCGGCCTGGAAGAGCCCACCCGGGGCGATGTGCTGGTCGCCGGGCAGCCGGTGCGCGGCGTCGGCGACAAGGTCGGCTTCGTCTTCCAGCAGGACGCGACGTTCCCGTGGCGTACGGTCCTGTCCAACGTCATGGCGGGCCCCCGCTTCCGGGGCGTGCCCAAGGCGGAGGCGAAGCAGAAGGCGCGTGAGTGGCTGGCCCGGGTCGGGCTCGCCGCCTTCGAGGACCGCTATCCGCACCAGCTCTCCGGTGGCCAGCGCAAACGCGTGGCCCTCGCCGCCACCTTCGTCAACGACCCCGAGATCCTGCTCATGGACGAGCCGTTCTCGGCGCTCGACGTGCAGACCCGGGCGCTGATGTCGGACGAGCTCCTGGAGCTGTGGGAGGGCACGGGCGCCTCGGTCGTCTTCGTCACCCACGACCTGGAGGAGTCCATCGCGCTGGCCGACAAGGTCGTGGTCATGACCGCGGGCCCCGCCACGGTGAAGCAGGTCTTCGACATCGACCTGCCGCGGCCGCGCAAGGTCGAGTCGGTGCGTCTGGAGCCGCGGTTCATCGAGATCTACCGCGAGATCTGGTCGTCCCTCGGCGAAGAGGTCCGCATCACCCGCGAAAGAGGTGCCGCCCATGTCGCCTGACGTCCTCAGCACACCCGTCGTCGACACGGCCAAGGCGCCGGACCGCGCGCACTCACGCGCGCGTGCCGCCCGCAGACGCAAGATCGTCGTCGGGGCCTCCCGCGTCCTCCTGCTGGTGGCCGTCCTCGCCCTGTGGGAAGTGCTCTCCCGGGCCAAGGTCATCGACCCGTTCAACTTCTCGATGCCCTCCAAGATCTGGGACCAGATCTGGACCTGGATCACGCACGGGACGTCGCTCGGCTCCCTGGGCGAGCAGATCTGGTACACGCTCTACGAGGCACTGCTCGGCTGGGTCATCGGTGTGATCGCCGGTGTCGTGTGCGGTATCGCGCTCGGGCGGATCGCCTTCCTGGCCGATGTCCTTGGTCCATACATCAAGGTGCTCAACTCGATACCCCGTATCGTCCTGGCGCCGATCTTCGTGATCTGGTTCGGACTCGGCCCCGCGTCCAAGGTCGCCTCGGCCGTCGTCCTGGTGTTCTTCCCGGTCTTCTTCAACGCCTTCCAGGGCGCTCGCGAGGTCGACCGCAACCTCGTCGCCAACGCCCGCATCCTGGGAGCGAGCGACCGCAGGGTGACGCTTCAGGTCGTCGTCCCGTCGGCCACCTCCTGGATCTTCACCAGCCTGCACGTCAGCTTCGGCTTCGCCCTCATCGGCGCCATCGTCGGTGAGTACATCGGCGCCACCAAGGGCATCGGCCTGCTCGTCGCGCAATCCCAGGGCACCTTCAACGCGGCCGGCGTGTACGCGGCGATGGTCATCCTCGCCGCCGTCGCCCTCGTCGCCGAGGGCCTGCTGACCTTCGCCGAGCGCCGCATCTTCCGCTGGAGGCCCTCGGGCTCCGAGAGCTGACCCGCGCCGCTTTCCCCTCCCCCCGCACCACCCCTCTCACAAGGACGTGAACCCGTCATGCGCTTCTCCGCCAGACACACAGCCCTCGCCGCCGTCGGCCTGCTCGCCCTCTCCTCACTCACCGCCTGTGCCAACGACGCGGCGAGCACCACGTCCACCGGCTCCGGCGGGGACGGAAAGGGGACGAAGGTCAAGATCATGGTCGGTGGCCTGGACAAGGTCATCTACCTGCCCGCGATGCTCACCCAGCGGCTCGGCTACTTCGACGCCGAGGGCCTCGACGTCGAGATGCTGAGCGAGCCGGCCGGCGTGCAGGCCGAGACGGCGCTCGTCTCCGGCCAGGTCCAGGGCGCCGTCGGCTTCTACGACCACACCCTCGACCTGCAGGTGAAGGGCAAGGCGGTCGAGTCCGTCGTGCAGTTCTCGCAGGCGCCCGGCGAGGTGGAGGTCGTCTCCACCAAGGCGGAGGGCGACATCACCTCGCCCAAGGACTTCAAGGGCAAGAAGCTCGGTGTCACCGGACTCGGCGCCTCGACCGACTTCCTCACCAAGTACCTCGCCGTCAAGAACGGCGTGAAGGTCAGCGAGTTCACTCCGGTCGCCGTCGGCGCGGGCCCGACCTTCATCTCGGCGCTCGAGAAGGGCGCGATCGACGCGGGCATGACGACCGACCCGACCGTCGCGAACATTCTGGACAAGAAGGCCGGCAAGGTCCTCATCGACATGCGCACCCCGCAGGGCTCGGAGGAGGCGCTCGGCGGGCCGTACCCGTCGTCAAGCCTGTACATGCAGACGGACTGGGTCAACAGTCACAAGGACACCGTCCAGAAGTTGGCCAATGCATTCGTCAAGACGCTCAAGTGGATGTCCACCCACAGCGCCAGCGAGATCGCCGACAAGATGCCGGCCGACTACTCGCAGGGCAACAAGACGCTGTACGCGGTGGCCATCAAGAGCACGCTGCCGATGTTCACCAGGGACGGCGTGATGCCGAAGGACGGCCCCGAGACCGTCGAGAAGGTCCTCAAGGCGTTCAACCCGAACATCCAGAACGCCGACGTCGACCTGAGCAAGACCTACACGACGGAGTTCGTCGAGAAGGCCGCCGGCTGACGGTCGGACCGTGCCGTGCCCTCAGGCGCGGGTCGCCCACACATAACGGTGTTCCGGGCGGCCCGCGTCGCCGTACTTCAGGGTCAGCCGGGCCCGCCCCGTGCGCTCCAGAAGCTTCAGATAGCGCTGGGCGGTCTGGCGGCTCACCCCCGTCCGGTCGGCGATCTCCTGGGCCGACAGGGGTCCTTCGGCGCTCATCAGGGACTGGCGGACCAGTTCGGCGGTGGTGGGGGAGTGCCCCTTGGGCAGCCCGGACTCCGACGGGGTGGACAGCGCGCCGAAGATACGGTCGACGTCGGCCTGTTCGGCCTCGCCGCCGCTGTCGAGCGTGCGGCGCAGCTCGGCGTACGCCTCCAGCTTGGCGCGCAGACCGGCGAAGTTGAACGGCTTCACCAGGTACTGGAGGGCGCCCTGCCGCATCGCGGCCTGCACCGTCGAGACGTCCCGCGCCGCCGTCACCATGATCACGTCGGTCTGGTGGCCGCGTCGGCGCATCTCCTGGACGACCTCCAGGCCCGTCTCGTCGGGCAGGTAGTGGTCCAGCAGCACCAGGTCCGGACGAGGCGGCAGCTCCAGCCGGCGCAGCGCCTCGGCCGCGTTGTGGGCCTCGCCGGCGACGTGGAAGCCGGGCACCTTCTCGACGTAGGCGGCGTTGACCTGGGCGACCCTGGTGTCGTCGTCCACGACCAGGACCTCGATCATCGCGTCTCCTCCTCGGCAGTGCCCTGCGCCGGTGCGGCCAGGGCGGGTTCCAGGTCGGGGCCGGCCAGTGCCTCGGGCAGGACGACGGTGAACTCGGCGCCCCCGTCGGCCGCCTCGCCGACGGTGGCGCTGCCGCCCTGCCGCTCGGCGAGTCTGCGGACCAGCGAGAGTCCGATGCCGCGCTGCCCGTGCGCGGGTGGCTTCTTCGTCGACCAGCCCTCGGTGAAGACCAGTTCGCGCTGCTCGGCGGGGATTCCGGGTCCTGTGTCCCGTACCCGCAGGACGGCGGTGCGCCCCTCGGCGCGCAGTTCGACCTCCACGCGCGCGTGCGGTGTGCCGGCGACGGCGTCGAGCGCGTTGTCCACCAGATTGCCGACGACCGTGACCAGCCCGCGCGGATCGACCAGGCGGTCCGGGAGCCGGGTGCCGTCCGAGACCCAGAGAGCCACGCCGCGCTCGGCCGCGACGGTCGCCTTGCCGACCAGCAGGGCGGCGAGCAGCGGGTCCTCGATCTTCTCGGTCACCTGCTCGGCGGTGGCCCGGTGGTCGCCGACCACCTCCCCGACGAAGTCGACGGCGTCGTCGTACATCTCCAGTTCGAGCAGGCCGAGGAGCGTGTGCATGCGGTTGGCGTGCTCGTGGTCCTGGGCGCGCAGCGCGTCGATGAGACCGCGCGTGGAGTCCAGTTCCCGGCCCAGCTGCTCCAGTTCGGTGCGGTCGCGCAGGGTGGCCACGGCGCCGCCGTCGTCGGTGGGCATGCGGTTGACGACCAGGACGCGCTGTCCGCGTACGGCGATCAGGTCGGTGCCGGTCACCCGGCCGGCCAGCACGTCCGCCGTACGCCCCTCGCCGAGCGCCTCGTCGGGCGAGCGGCCCACCACCTCGTCGCCGATGCCCAGGAGCCGCTGGGCCTCGTCGTTGAGCAGCCGGACCCTGCCGGTCCGGTCCAGCGCGACGACGCCCTCCCGGATACCGTGCAGCATCGCCTCGCGCTCCGCGAGCAGCGCCGAGATGTCGGAGAAGGCGAGATCACGGGTCTGCCGCTGGACCCGGCGGGAGATCAGCCAGGCGGCCAGCGCGCCCACCGCGAGCGCGCCGCCCGCGTACGCGAACAGGCCGGGGATCGCGTGGATCAGACGGGCCCGCACGCTGTCGTACTCGATGCCGACCGAGACCGCCCCGATGATCTGGTCGTGGCTGTCGCGCAGGGGCACCTTGCCGCGGGCCGAGCGGCCCAGGGTGCCGCTGTCTATCTCCATGACGTCCTGGCCGGCCAGGGCCTTGTCCGGAGACGTCGAGACATGGCCGCCGATCTCCTTGGGCTCCGGGTGCGACCAGCGCGTGCCGTGGAGGTCCATGACGACGACGTACTCCGCGCCGCTGGCCTTGCGGATCCGCTCCGCCTCCCGCTGCACCGGCCCGTCGACCGAGGGCGGCGTGTTCTGCAGGTCCTCGGCGATCTGCGGCACCGCCGCCGTGGTCTGGGCGATGGCGAGGGCGCGGCGCATCGCCTGGTCGTCCAGCTGGTGGCTGAGCGGGGCGAGGAACAGCCCGGTCGCGAGCACCACGACTCCCGCGGCGATCGCCAGCTGCATCAACAGCACCTGCGAGAACATGCGCCTCGGCATGCCGAGGCGCAGGCGGCGGGCGGGGGAGGAGGGGCTCATACCCAAGACGGTACGTGGGCGGAACGGCGGAGCCGTAGGGGTGTGTGGTGTGGATCTCTTGACCGACTCAAGAGGAAACGGTTCGCCTCAAGAGGAAACGGTTCAGCCGGGCCCGCGCGGGGCGCGGTTCGGACCGTGGTCGCGGCCGTCTCAGCCGGCCACCGCCACCGCCAGTTCGTGCACCGCCACCACGTCCATCCGCGCGGGTGAACCGAGGACCGACGCTCCGCAGCTCTCCGCGCGGGGTGGCTGGGAGGCGCTCTGGGCCACGACGACCCGCCAGTGCCGTCCGTCGGTGTGCGCGACGGTCACCTCCCAGCGCGGTGCGCCGCCGGTGGTGAGGACGACGTCGAGGGCCTCCGCCCTGTCCTCGCCGGTCGCCGCTCGCACGGCCAGCTCCGCCGCCTGGCCGGGCCGCTCCCAGGCCGAGCGTCCACGACACCCGTCCACGACGACCCGCCCCTCCTGGACGCCGTGCAGGACCTCCTTGACGGTGTGGGCCTCGGCGCGGCCGTACACATAGCCGTGCGGCAGGACGAGGACCGTGGGGGAGAAGCGATGACCGCCCAGATGAGTGACCTCCCAGACACCCCGCACCCCCGAGGAGGCCAGTTCGGCGGCGAGCGGACGGCCCAGGAGGGCGCAGCAGCGGTCGCGCTTGCCGTTGGTGCAGACGAGGGCGAGCGGATCACCGGTGTGCGGTCCGCCCCGCAGCGCGGCGTCGAAGGTGCGGTGGTCGCCGCGGCCGAGTGCGGCGAAGTCGAGGTCGAGCAGCCGCCCGGGGTCGGTGGTCGTGGCGGTGCGCAGCCAGACGTTCCCCGGGGTGGTGTGGGCGGCGTACACGTGCCGTACCGGTGGTGGCATACCTGGGTCGGCGTGCCGGCCCGGGCGTCGGATGAGCGCGATGCGTACGCCCGTGTCCTGGGCGGCGGCCTCCAGGGCACGGCCCAGTACGGGGTCCAGGTGGCTCGAAGTGAGCGCCTTGGCACCCCAGGGACCGGGCTGCTCCAGCAGCAGCCAGGTCGAGGCGGTGGCCGCGGTTCCGGGCATGGGCTCGCCGAGATTCCGCGAGTCGGTCGCGCACGTACTCACAGAGGTGAGCCTAACCTGACTTGCACGCCCCACACCTCTCGAGGGGGCTTGTGGATCGCTGTGGGCTCCCCGGCTCCAGGCGTGTGCGCCGCCGTCGGCCGGGTTCCGTGCGGTGCTCCGGCCGCCGGGTGCGTCTCAGGTGGCCCGATCGGGGAGGCGCTGCGGCGGCTTCGGTCCCACGTAGTGCCCGCTGGGCCGCATCCGCAGGGGCCGCTCGCCGTACTCCTCGAGGGCGTGTGCGATCCACCCCGCCGTCCGGGCGACGGCGAAGATCGTCTCGCCCGCCGAGGGCTCCATGCCGAAGGAGGCGGTGAGAACGGCGAGCGCCAGGTCCACGTTGGCGTGCAGCGGGGCGCGACGGGCGGTCGTGGCCACGATGTCGCGGGCCGCGGCGAGGGCGGGCGCGGCCTCGGGGATCTCCTCCAGGAGGGCGAACAAAGCACGCGCGCGTGGGTCCTCGCCGGGGTAGAGCCGGTGGCCGAGGCCCGGGATGCGGCGGCCGGCCCGCAGCTCCTGGGCGATCACGGGGGCCGCGTCGCCCAGGTCGAGCACCTCCTCCAGCAGCCGGTGGGCGAGCCCGCTCGCGGCGCCGTGCAGGGGCCCCTCGATGACGCCGAGCCCGGCGGAGACGGCCGCGTAGGCGTGCGCGCGGGCCGAGGCGGCGACCCGCACCGCGAGTGTCGAGGCGGCCAGGTCGTGGTCGACGAGCAGGGCGAGCGCCGCGTCCAGAACCCGCAGCTGAACCTTCCCGGCGGGATGTCCGCTGAGCCGCCCCCACAGACGCTGCGCCAGGGAGCCCTCGTCGCGGTGGTCGGCCCGCTGGGGCGGCAGGGCGGCGACCAGGGTGGGGATCAGGATGCGCGCGGTGCCGAGTACGGCCTCCTCGGTCAGGTCGAACCGCAGGGGGTCGGCGATCGCGGCGGCGACGGCGGCGACCCGCAACCGGTCGATGGGGCCACTGTGTTCGGGCAGCGCGTCGACCGCGCGGCGGGCGGCCTCGACGGAGGAGGCCGGCGCGGTGAACGTGGTTCCGGGGCGCATCCGGCCGGTCCACAGCCACTCCGCGACCTCTTCGTACGAGTGCCGGGCGGCCAGTTCGGTCGCGTCGACGCCCCGGAAGTAGTACCGGTGCCCGTCGATGAACGTGAGGCGGGTGCGCACGGACAGCTCGCCCCCGGACCCCGGACTTCCGGCGCTCTCCCGTCTGTTGCGCCGCGCGAGCGCCTCGACCTCCTTGGCGTCGAGCGTGCTGCCCCGGCCGCCGGGCGCGCGCCTGCTGCTCAGCCGGCCACGGCTGACGTACGCGTACACGGTCTCGGGTTTCACGCCGAGCAGTTCGGCGGCCTCCTTGGTGCTCAGCCGTCGTTCCGCGTGGCCGGGGGCGGGTTCGTGCTCGCGCATGGGGGTCACCGTATCCGCAGGAAGGGGCTCTGCTGTCCGCTGGACCCTGGCCGGTGGACGGGCGGAGCACGCTGCCGCGCCATGTGCGGGCCGCTGCACGGCGCTGTGCTGGAGCCCGGCCGCCGACCGGCCGGGCTCCAGCTTCTGAGGGCGGTGATTCCGCCGCCGACCGGCCGGGCTCCTGCTGCTGGGTACGGTGATTCCCCCGGCGGCCGGCCGACCCGTCCTCGGGGCCGCGGTGCTCGGGCCCTGCCCACTCTGCGGCGGCCTGGGGGACGTACAAGGTCCGGCACCTCAGAAGGCGCCGGACCTGAGAGCGCGTGCGTCACCCCGATGCGTCGGCCTGCCGGTACGCAGCGCGCTCCACGGGGAGCCGGTCCGGAGGCAGGGACTTCCGGGTGCTCCCCATGCCGACGACGCCGGTGTTCACGGCGGTCGCACTGCCCGTCGTGCCGACGAGGGTCGCCATGTCAGAGCTCCGGGACATGGCATCGCTCAGGCTTCCGGGATATCGGCCTTTGCGCGGATGAGTGTCTCGCGGGTGATGACGACGATGCGTTCGTAGTCGGCGCGAGAGGCGTCGGCGGGAAGGTCGGGTTCCAGTGAATCCGTGGCGTCCGTACCGATGACGGCGAAATTCCCGTCGGCAAGTTCGAAGATATCGGGGCAATTCGCTCCACTTACGCTTCCCCGGGCGCGCGGAGATGCACCGATCCGACGGATGATCTGACTCACTGTTGTTTCCCTTGGTCCAATGGCTTGCGCACGACGACTGCGCGGTGCAAGGCGGGCCCTGTGGGGTGCGCTCGTCATCCGGCGGCGTAGGCGACGGTCTTGGTGGGGTCCTCTACGCGATCAAGCGCGAGTCAACTCCCTGGCACCCCACTCAACTCCCGACTTGACCTGTTCGTTATGGGCCGTGGGTGTGATTCGGCGGAAGGGGGTGTGCGGCGGGGAACGCGAGCCCTCGGTCGTCGGCGCGCCCGGAGGCGCCTCCGTGCGCCTATGTGCTCGGGGGCTCCCCGACCACCCACCATTCCTCGGTGTCCGACTCTTCGAGTTGCGTCAGGAGTTCGTCCACCATGCGCCCGAGTTCCGCCTCGTCCGAGCCGTCGGCAATGGTGGCCCGCTGATGCTTGGTGGCGTACCAGTACTCCCGTACGACGGGATTCTGCAGAATGCCCCGGATGTAACCGAAGAACTCTTCGCGGGAGATATTGCCGATCCGGTAATAAAAGAGCGCGTTCGTGTACAGGGCGTTGGCATAGATGTACTGACGCCGCTGCTTGGTGGACACCGGCGCTTCGAAGAGGTCCAGTACTTCCGCCAGTTCGGGGTCGTCGATGGCTTTGCTCAGCAGTTCCCAGTGCAGCCGCTGCTGGTTGGCCAGGTTGGTGTGCTTCTGGGAGTGGGCGGTCTGTTCCAGGCGCTCCAGCCGTATACGCAGTGCGTCCAGCGTGTGGCGCTGTGCCGCCATGGTGACGACGGCGCCCGCGGCCATACCGACGGCCGCCGCTGCGGCTGCACGCAGTCCGCGTACCCCAAACTTCCGTGTCGCCATGTCACATACCCCCGGTCGGGCGGCCGTGCGCCGGTCGTCGGGGTGCGGGTGGCGTGACGGGGACCGGCGAGCGGTGGGCGGCGCTTGCCGTCTCCCAGAGTGCCGAGCGGCTCTGATCGGCGGAGGAGGCGGAGGGGAGGCGCACGGAGGGAAGCGAGGGTCGCACGCCAGAGCGCCTTGCCAGACGTCTGCCCCGCAACTGCTGCTAACAATCGTTCACTTCGCGGTGATTCGGCCGGCTCGTATCCTGGGGCGCGTTCAGTCGTCGTCCGCGCTCCGGGGTCGTGAGCCGGAGTACGCGCAGGTGTCAGAGAGGTCGCACGGTGACGCAGAGCCGCGGTCCGCAGCAGATTCCGGTCGTCGTCCTCGCCGGATTCCTCGGCTCCGGAAAGACGACCCTCCTCAACCACCTCCTCCACCGCAGCGGAGGCAGCCGGATCGGCGCGATCGTCAACGACTTCGGTGCCATCGAGATCGACGCCATGGCCGTGGCCGGCGCACTCGGCGACTCGACCGTCTCCCTCGGCAACGGCTGTCTGTGCTGCGCCGTCGACACCAGCGAGCTGGACGTCTACCTCGAACGGCTGGCGCGTCCCGACGTCGGCCTCGATGTCGTCGTCATCGAGGCCAGCGGCCTCGCCGAACCCCAGGAGCTGGTGCGCATGGTCCTGGCCAGCGAGCACCCGGGGATCGTGTACGGCGGGCTCGTCGAGGTCGTCGACGCCGCCGAGTTCGCCGAGACCCGTACCAGGCACCCCGAGATCGACCGGCACCTCGCCCTCGCCGACCTGGTCGTGGTGAACAAGCTCGACCGAGCCGCCGACGGCGAGCGGGTCCTCGCGCTCGTCCGGTCGCTCGTCGACCGCGCCGCGGTCGTGCCCGCCTCCCACGGCCGGATCGACCCCGAGTTCCTCTTCGACTGCAAGCCGAGCGAGGAGCGCCTCGGGCAGCTGTCCTTCGACGACCTGTACGAGCACGACGGGCACTTTGCGCACGCCGACCACCTGCACACCGCCTACGACAGCTGCTCCTTCACCTCCGGAACCCCCATGGACCCACGTCGGTTGATGGCGTTCCTCGACAGCCGGCCCGAAGGTCTGTACAGGATCAAGGGATACGTCGACTTCGGCCCGCACGATCCCGCCAACCGGTACGCCGTGCACGCCGTCGGCCGTTTTCTGCGCTTCTACCCGGAACCCTGGGAAACCGCCCAGAACCGCCTCACCCAGCTCGTCCTCATCGGCTCCGACATCGACGCGGAAGGCCTCGGCAAGGAACTCCAGGCCTGCACGAGCGACGCCCCCCACGCCGACGAGCACGGCATGTGGGGCGTCCTGCGCTACGTACAGGATCCGGAAGACGCCATGGATCCCGGGGGAGTGACCGAGCCCTACTAGTGCCGCGGCAGGCAACGTTCACCCCGTCGCGACGCCCGGCACGCTCCCCCGGAGGGGGTGCCCCCCACTCGGGCGTCGACGCGGAGCGTCGGCAACCGACGACAACGCCGCAGATGGGCGTGCCAAGCCCCGCGTCTGCGGCATGATCCGCCGGACAGGCCCTAGACCGGCCCCGCCACCACGCCCACCGTCTTCGCCAGCGAGACGCCCGAGCCGTCGCGGCGCGGGTCGATCTCGGGGAGCTCGGCCGGCATGCCGTTCTTCTGCGCGGCCTTCGCCGGGACGGGGCCCGCCCAGGCGAAGGACAGGCAGTCCTCGCCCTTCAGGAACCGCTGGCAGCGCACCCCGCCGGTGGCGCGGCCCTTGCGCGGGTACTGGTCGAACGGGGTCAGCTTGGCCGTCGTCTGGACCGAGTCGTCCAGCGTGCCGCGCGAGCCCGCCACCGTGAAGACCACCGCGTCCGCGGCAGGGTCCACGGCCGTGAACGAGATCACCTTCGCGCCGTCGGCGAGCTTGACGCCCGTCATGCCGCCCGCCGGACGGCCCTGCGGGCGCACCTGCGCGGCCTGGTAGCGCAGCAGCTGGGCGTCGTCGGTGATGAAGACCAAATCCTCCTCACCGGTGCGCAGCTCGACCGCGCCGACGATCCGGTCACCCTCCTTGAGGGTGATGACCTCCAACTCGTCCTTGTTGGACGGGTAGTCGGGCACCACGCGCTTGACCACACCCTGTTCCGTGCCGAGCGCCAGACCCGGCGACGACTCGTCGAGCGTGGTCAGGCAGACCAGTGTCTCGTCGCCCTCCAGGGAGACGAACTCCGACAGTGGCGCACCGCCCGAGAGGTTCGGCGCCGACGCCGTGTCCGGGAGCTGCGGCAGGTCGACGACGTTGATCCGCAGCAGCCGTCCCGTCGAGGTGACCGCGCCGATCTCCCCGCGCGCGGTGGCGGGCACCGCCGAGATGATCACGTCGTGCTTGGCGCGCTTGCCGTCCTCGTCCTCGGCGAAGGGCTCGCCGTTCGCCGTGCGCGCCAGCAGGCCGGTGGAGGACAGCAGGACCCGGCAGGGGTCGTCCGCGACCTGCAGCGGGACGGTGGGGGCCGGGGAGCCCGAGGACTCCAGCAGGACCGTACGGCGCTCGGTGCCGAACTTCTTGGCCACCGCGGCCAGTTCGGCGGAGACCAGCTTGCGCAGCTCCGCGTCCGAGTCCAGGATCCGGGTCAGCTCCGCGATCTCCGCGTTGAGCCGCTCCTTCTCCGCCTCCAGTTCGATGCGGTCGAACTTGGTGAGGCGGCGCAGCGGCGTGTCGAGGATGTACTGGGTCTGGATCTCCGAGAGCGAGAAACGCTCCATCAGGCGCTGCTTCGCCTCCGCGCTGTTCTCGCTGGAGCGGATCAGCCGGATGACCTCGTCGATGTCGACGAGGGCGGTGAGCAGGCCCTCCACCAGGTGCAGCCGGTCGCGGCGCTTGCCGCGGCGGAACTCGCTGCGCCGGCGGACCACCGTGAAGCGGTGGTCCAGGTAGACCTCCAGAAGTTCCTTCAGGCCCAGCGTCAGCGGCTGGCCGTCGACCAGCGCCACGTTGTTGATGCCGAAGGACTCCTCCATGGGCGTCAGCTTGTACAGCTGCTCCAGGACCGCCTCCGGCACGAAGCCGTTCTTGATCTCGATGACCAGGCGCAGGCCGTGCGCGCGGTCGGTGAGGTCCTTGACGTCGGCGATGCCCTGGATCTTCTTCGAGCCGACCAGGTCCTTGATCTTGGCGATGACCTTCTCGGGGCCGACCGTGAAGGGCAGTTCGGTGATGACCAGGCCCTTGCGGCGGGCCGTCACGGTCTCCACCGACACCGTGGCGCGGATCTTGAAGGTGCCCCGGCCCGTCTCGTAGGCGTCCCGGATGCCGGAGAGGCCGACGATCCGGCCGCCGGTGGGCAGGTCGGGGCCCGGGACGTGCTTCATCAGGGCTTCCAGATCCGCGTTCGGGTAGCGGATCAGGTGGCGGGCGGCCGCGATGACCTCGCCCAGGTTGTGCGGCGGCATGTTCGTGGCCATACCGACGGCGATGCCCGACGCGCCGTTGACCAGCAGGTTCGGGAAGGCGGCCGGCAGCGCCACCGGCTCCTGCTCCTGGCCGTCGTAGTTCGGCGCGAAGTCGACGGTGTCCTCGTCGATCGACTCCGTCATCAGGCTCGTCGCCTCGGCCTGGCGGCACTCGGTGTACCGCATGGCGGCCGGCGGGTCGTCGTTGCCCAGGGAGCCGAAGTTGCCGTGGCCGTCGACGAGGGGCACGCGCATGGAGAAGGGCTGGGCCATGCGCACCAGGGCGTCGTAGATCGACGCGTCGCCGTGCGGGTGCAGCTTGCCCATGACCTCGCCGACCACGCGTGCGCACTTCACATAGCCGCGGTCGGGGCGCAGCCCCATCTCGTTCATCTGGTAGACGATGCGGCGGTGCACCGGCTTGAGGCCGTCGCGGGCGTCCGGCAGGGCTCGGGAGTAGATGACCGAGTACGCGTACTCGAGGAAGGAGCCCTGCATCTCGTCGACGACGTCGATGTCGAGGATCCGCTCCTCGTACGAGTCGTCGGGCGGCGGGGTCTTCGTGCTGCGGCGGGCCATCGCTGCCGGCTCCTTGCTGAAGCGTGTTGACGGGATCTGACGCGGTCCATTGTGGACCGTGGCACTGACAAGGCGGGCTCAGGACCCGGTACCGCCCACCGGACCCGGCGCGGGCCGGCGGTCGGTGAGGGCTGCCCGGCCCGGTGACAGGGGACGGCCCTCTCATGATTGCCCGCAGGGTACGCCATCCCCGCCGGGCGCTCCCTGTCACGGTTTCTCGCTCTCGGCGTACGACCTCCGGGAACTTCGCCGACCGACCGCACGCTTGCATACAGTGACAGGACCGGCAGGAAACGCGCGGTTTCCACGACCGCGTCCGCGATCGGAAGGACGTACATGCCCATGGGTCACACGGCCACAGCCCAGGCAGGCTCCGGGGGCCTGACAGCGACCGAGCACCGCCTGGCCAACGGCCTGCGCGTGGTGCTCTCCGAGGACCACCTGACCCCGGTCGCGGCGGTGTGCCTCTGGTACGACGTCGGCTCGCGCCACGAAGTCAAGGGCCGTACCGGCCTGGCTCACCTTTTCGAGCACCTCATGTTCCAGGGCTCCGCCCAGGTCAAGGGCAACGGCCACTTCGAGCTGGTCCAGGGCGCCGGCGGCTCCCTCAACGGCACCACCAGCTTCGAGCGCACCAACTACTTCGAGACCATGCCCGCCCACCAGCTGGAGCTCGCCCTCTGGCTGGAGGCCGACCGCATGGGCTCCCTGCTGGCCGCCCTGGACGACGAGTCCATGGAGAACCAGCGCGACGTCGTGAAGAACGAGCGCCGCCAGCGCTACGACAACGTGCCGTACGGCACCGCGTTCGAGAAGCTGACCTCCCTCGCCTACCCGGACGGTCACCCCTACCACCACACGCCGATCGGCTCGATGGCCGACCTGGACGCGGCGACCCTGGAGGACGCGCGCGCGTTCTTCCGGACGTACTACGCGCCCAACAACGCGGTCCTCTCGGTCGTCGGCGACATCGACCCGGAGCAGACGCTCGCCTGGATCGAGAAGTACTTCGGCTCCATCCCGGGCCACGACGGCAAGCCCGAGCCGCGCGACGGCTCGCTGCCGGACATCATCGGCGAGCAGCTGCGCGAGGTCGTCGAGGAGGAGGTCCCGGCCCGCGCGCTGATGGCCGCCTACCGTCTGCCGCAGGACGGCACGCGCGCGTGCGACGCCGTCGACCTGGCGCTCACCGTCCTGGGCGGCGGCGAGTCCTCCCGCCTCTACAACCGGCTGGTGCGCCGCGACCGTACGGCCGTCGCGGCCGGCTTCGGCCTGCTGCGGCTCGCCGGGGCGCCCTCCCTCGGCTGGCTTGACGTCAAGACCTCCGGCGACGTCGAGGTGCCCGTGATCGAGGCCGCCATCGACGAGGAGCTCGCCCGGTTCGCCGAGGAGGGCCCGACCGCCGAGGAAATGGAGCGGGCCCAGGCCCAGTTGGAGCGCGAGTGGCTCGACCGGCTCGGCACCGTCGCCGGCCGCGCGGACGAACTGTGCCGGTTCGCCGTCCTGTTCGGCGACCCGCAGCTCGCCCTCACCGCCGTCCAGCGCGTGCTGGACGTCACGCCCGAGGAGGTGCGGGAGGTCGCCAAGGCCCGCCTGCGCCCCGACAACCGCGCGGTGCTCGTCTACGAGCCCACCGCCCCCGAAGCCCCCGCCGACCAGGACGAGAACGAGGAGGCGGCCCAGTGACCGAGCTCGCCACGATGGACTTCCACCCCCAGCCCCGGGCGGGCGAGGCCAAGCCGTGGGCGTTCCCGGCGCCCGAGCGCGGCACGCTGGACAACGGCCTGACCGTCCTGCACTGCCACCGCCCCGGCCAGCAGGTCGTCGCCGTCGAGGTCCTCCTGGACGCGCCCCTGGACGCCGAACCGGCCGGCCTGGACGGCGTCGCCACGATCATGGCGCGTGCCTTCTCCGAGGGCACCGACAAGCACTCCGCCGAGGAGTTCGCCGCCGAGCTGGAGCGCTGCGGCGCCACCCTCGACGCGCACGCCGACCACCCCGGCGTCCGCCTCAGCCTGGAGGTGCCCGCCTCCCGCCTGCCCAAGGCGCTCGGACTGGTCGCCGACGCCCTGCGCGCGCCGGCGTTCGCCGAGAGCGAGGTCGAGCGCCTGGTCCGCAACCGCCTGGACGAGATCCCGCACGAGCTGGCCAACCCCTCCCGCCGTGCCGCCAAGGAGCTCTCCAAGGAGCTGTTCCCGGCGGCCGCGCGCATGTCGCGCCCGCGCCAGGGCACCGCCGAGACGGTCGAGAAGATCGACTCCGCGGCCGTACAGGCCTTCTACGAGAAGCACGTCCGGCCCGCCACGGCCACCGTCGTGGTCGTCGGCGACCTCACCGGCGTCGACCTGGCCGCGCTCCTCGGCGACACCCTGGGCGCCTGGACGGGCACCCCGGGCCAGCCGCGGCCCGTGCCGCCGGTGACCGCCGACGACACCGGCCGTGTCGTCATCGTGGACCGCCCCGGCGCCGTCCAGACGCAGCTGCTCATCGGCCGTATCGGCGCCGATCGGCACGCGCGCGTGTGGGCCGCCCAGGTGCTCGGCACGTACTGCCTCGGCGGCACCCTCACCTCCCGCCTGGACCGCGTCCTGCGCGAGGAGAAGGGCTACACCTACGGGGTGCGCGCGTTCGGGCAGGTCCTCAGGTCCGCCCCGGACGGCTCCGGTGCCGCGATGCTCGCCATCAGCGGTTCCGTCGACACCCCGAACACCGGCCCCGCCCTGGACGACCTGTGGAAGGTGCTGCGCACCCTCGCCGCGGGGGGCCTGACCGACGCCGAGCGCGATGTCGCGGTGCAGAATCTGGTCGGGGTGGCGCCGCTGAAGTACGAGACCGCGGCGGCCGTCGCCAGCACGCTGGCCGACCAGGTGGAGCAGTACCTGCCCGACGACTACCAGGCGACGCTGTACCAGCAGCTCGCCGCGACAGGCACCGTCGAGGCCACCGCGGCGGCCGTGAGCGCCTTCCCGGTGGACCGTCTGGTGACCGTCCTCGTCGGTGACGCCGCACAGATCAAGGAGGCGGTCGAGGCGCTCGGCATCGGCGAGGTCAAGGTCGTACCCGCGGAGTAGACGTCGAGCAGTCGCGCCCAACGGCACGCACGCGTGGGGGCCCTGGTGGACGGAACCGTCACCAGGGCCTCCAGATGTCCGAATTGGGGCGGAGGTTGCCTGTCTGCCCTGTGGGATGCGCTACAAAAACCGCGATCCGTTTGAGGATTGAAGGCCGCCCCGCATAGCTTCATGCGGGCTGTTCGTCAGGCAGTGCGCCGCACCCGCGGCACCGGACAGTCATCGCCGAGTCCCCGTACGGCGCGAGCCAGGGGAGCCGGGGACCCATGTGAAGTCCCTGGGGTGAATCGGACGCCCGCGCATGCCGCGAGGGGGCCCGTAGGAGACCTTCCTGCTCCGAACCCGTCAGCTAACCCGGTAGGCGAGAGGGAAGGAAAGGACCGCCCAACTTCATGGCGTTCACCTACGCCACCGGGAAGCACCGTCGCGCGAGCCGTATGCAGCGCACCACCACCCGCGCGGTGGGTGTCGCGGCGCTCACCACCACCGGTGTCATGGCCACCGTCGCCTCCGCCCCGGCCTTCGCCGCCGAGCCGACTCCCGAGCAGACCGGGCTGATCCCGGTCGTCACCGCCGGCGAGGCCGTCGCCGAGCAGATCGACGACCAGGTCGCCGTGCAGAAGAAGGCCGCCTTCGAGGAGGCCGCTCGCGAGGCGGCCGCCAAGAAGGCCGTGGAGGAGCGCGAGGCACGCGTGCGTGCCGCCCGGGAGGCGGAGCGCAAGCGGCTGAACGCCTTCGTGCTGCCGATCACCGGCTCGTACGTCTCCACCGGCTACCAGGCCAGCAGTTCCCTGTGGTCCTCCGGCAGCCACACCGGCATCGACTTCCACGCCGCCAGCGGCACCACCGTGCACGCGGTCGGCCTGGGCACCGTCGTGGAGGCCGGCTGGGGCGGGTCGTACGGCAACCAGATCGTCATCAAGATGAACGACGGCACGTACACCCAGTACGGCCACCTGTCGTCCATCGGCGTCTCGGTGGGCCAGAAGGTCACCCCCGGCCAGCAGATCGGCCTGTCCGGCGCGACCGGCAACGTCACCGGCGCGCATCTGCACTTCGAGGCGCGCACCACCGCGGAGTACGGCTCGGACATCGACCCGGTCGCCTACCTCCGCAAGCACGGCGTGAACGTCTGACGACACACGGCGACAGATCGTCCAGCCCCGGCCCACTCGGCCGGGGCTTTCGCCGTTTCGGACGCCCCGCTGGCCAAAAAATATCCCCGGATTCCGGTCCGCCGTCGGAAATTCCGGCTCATTGCAATAGAGTCACGGACTACACGTCAATCGTCGACGTTTCACGGGGATTAAGGCGGAGGTCGGTCATGCGTATTCCGGCGCACTCGGTGTGCACGGCCATCCGGGACGACATCGTCGCGGGTGTCTACGAGCGCGGCAGCCGCCTCACCGAGGAACTCCTCGCCCGCCGCTACGGCGTTTCCCGTGTCCCCGTCCGGGAGGCGCTGCGCACTCTGGAGGCCGAGGGCTTCGTCGTCACCCGGCGCCACGCGGGCGCCTGCGTCGCGGAACCGACCGAGCAGGAGGCCGCCGACCTGCTGGAGATGCGCATGCTCCTGGAGCCGCTCGGCGCCGCCCGGGCCGCGCAGCGGCGCACCGAGGCCCATCTCAAGGTGCTGCGCGGCCTCGTCCGGCTGGGCCAGGAGCGGGCCAGGAGGGGCAGCAGTGAGGATCTGCGCTCCCTGGGCGGCTGGTTCCACGAGACGCTCGCCCAGGCCTCCGGAAGCCACGCCCTGACGTCGATGCTCACCCAGCTGCGCCACAAGATCGCCTGGATGTACACGGTGGAGGCGCCGGCCAACCCCGTGGAGTCCTGGGCCGAGCACGGCGCGATCGTGGACGCGGTGGCGCGCGGCGACCAGGAGCGCGCCCGGACGGTCACGGCGCTGCACACCGAGCGTGCGACGGCCGCTCACCGGTTGCGTTTCTCCGGCGGCGCGGAGCGCGTCGACCGCGTGAGGACTTCGCAACCTCCCGTAAACATGACGGGTCTGCGGCATTAACACGGGGGCCGTATACAAAGAAGGGATATTCGGCGGAGAGATATTTCCGCTGCCCTTACGCTCGCGCGCCGCGAATTTCCGGTGGTGCGCTCTTCGTGTGCCCGGAGGCGGATTTCCGGTTATGCCGCCGGTAATTCCCGTGGAGCCGCTGCGAAAGTCCGTGCGAAAAATGGCGAAGCCGCGCCGCCCGGGAGGGCGACGCGGCTTCGCGTGTGACTCAGACGGTCTCGGGGAGTTCCTCGAGACCCTCGGCGACCAGCTTCGCCAGCCGGTCGAGGGCGACGTCCGCGCCCTCGGCGTCGGAGGCGAGGACGATCTCCTCGCCGCCCTGGGCGCCGAGGCCGAGGACGGCCAGCATGGAGGCCGCGTTGACGGGATTGCCGTCTGCCTTGGCGATCGTCACCGGGACGCCTGCGGCCGTGGCGGCTCGGACGAAGATGGAGGCGGGGCGGGCGTGGAGGCCCTCGGCCCAGCCGACGTTGACGCGGCGCTCAGCCATGTGTTGCTGCCCTTCGGTTCTCATGTTGTCTAGACCAGTGTTCCACACGTGAAGCGTGGGAGGAACGGGTCATACGTCCCGTCCCTCGTGCGGTCGCCTGATCGCGGCCTCGATCCGGCTTCCGTCCTCCACAGACTGCCTCGCGCCGTTGTCGTACGCGAGCCGTACTCTGGGCCCCATGCAGAGCGCCTCGGACCGGCACGAGTACCCCGCCCACTGGGAGGCCGACGTGGTGCTGCGCGACGGCGGCACCGCGCGCATCCGCCCCATCACCGTTGATGACGCCGAGCGCCTGGTCAGCTTCTACGAGCAGGTCTCGGACGAGTCGAAGTACTACCGCTTCTTCGCGCCCTACCCGCGACTGTCCGCCAAGGACGTCCACCGCTTCACGCACCACGACTTTGTGGACCGGGTGGGACTCGCGGCCACGGTCGGCGGCGAGTTCATCGCAACCGTACGCTATGACCGCATTGGCGCCGACGGCATGGCCGCCTCCGCGCCCGCCGACGAGGCCGAGGTCGCCTTCCTCGTCCAGGACGCCCACCAGGGGCGCGGCGTCGCCTCCGCGCTCCTCGAACACATCGCGGCCGTCGCACGCGAGCGCGGCATCCGCCGTTTCGCCGCCGAGGTGCTCCCCGCCAACACCAAGATGATCAAGGTCTTCACGGACGCCGGCTACACCCAGCAGCGCAGCTTCGAGGACGGCGTCGTCCGCCTGGAGTTCGACCTCGAACCCACCGAACGCTCCCTGGCCGTGCAGCGCGCGCGGGAACAGCGCGCCGAGTCCCACTCCGTACGGCGACTGCTGGCGCCCGGCTCCGTCGCCGTCGTCGGCACCGGCCGCGCCCCCGGCGGCGTCGGCCGCAGCGTCCTCGGCAACCTCCGGGAAGCCGGCTTCACCGGACCTCTCCACGCCGTGAACCGGGCGTTCCCCGAGGACCTGAAGGAGATCGACGGGATCCCCGCCCACCGCTCCGTGCGCGACATCGCCGAGCCCGTCGACCTCGCGATCGTCGCCGTCCCCGCCGAGCACGTGCCCGAGGTCGTCACCGAGTGCGGCGAACACGGCGTCCAGGGACTCGTCGTCCTCTCCGCCGGATACGCCGAGAGCGGCCCCGACGGCCGCGAGCGCCAGCGCGCACTCGTGCGGCACGCGCGTGCGTACGGCATGCGCATCATCGGCCCCAACGCCTTCGGCGTCATCAACACCTCACCGCAGGTGCGGCTCAACGCCTCGCTGGCCCCGGAGATGCCACGCCCCGGCCGCATCGGTCTGTTCGCCCAGTCCGGCGCCATCGGCATCGCGCTGCTCTCCCGTCTGCACCGGCGCGGCGGCGGCGTCACCGGCGTCACCGGCGTGTCCACCTTCGTCTCCTCCGGCAACCGCGCGGACGTCTCCGGCAACGACGTCCTGCAGTACTGGTACGACGACCCGGACACCGACGTCGCCCTGATGTACCTGGAATCCATCGGCAACCCGCGCAAGTTCACCCGCCTCGCGCGGCGCACGGCGGCGGCCAAGCCCCTGGTGGTCGTCCAGGGCTCCGGCTCCGCCCCGCAGGGGCACGCCGTCCGCGCGACCCGGCTCCCGCACGCCACGGTGTCGGCGCTGCTGCGCCAGGCCGGCGTGATCCGCGTCGACACCATCACCGAACTGGTCGACGCGGGCCTGCTGCTCGCCCGCCAGCCCCTGCCGACCGGACCACGTGTGGCGATCCTCGGCAACTCCGAGTCGCTGGGGCTGCTGACGTACGACGCGTGCCTCTCCGAGGGACTGCGGCCGCTCCCGCCGCTGGACCTGACGACGGAGGCGACGGCGGAGGACTTCCACGCGGCCCTGGCGCGGGCGCTGGCCGACGAGACGTGCGACGCGGTGGTGGTGACGGCGATACCGGCCATCGGCGAGACCTCGCCGAGTGACGCGCAGCTCGCGGAGGCGCTGCGCTCGGCCGCCGCGGCGGCCCCCGCCAAGCCGGTGCTCGTCGTCCACGTCGAGCTCGGCGGACTGGCGGCGGCGCTGTCCGCCGCGACGAGCACCGCACCGCGCGCCGAGGCCGCCGCACGCGCGCGTGGCGCGGCACCCGACGGCCGGACGCCGGCGCAGGCCGCCGTCGCGGCCCCCGAGGGCGCCCACCTCATCCCGGCCTACCCCGCCGCCGAACGCGCCGTCCGCGCCCTCGCCGAAGCGGTGCACTACGCGCGGTGGCGGCGCGAGGCCGCCGACCCCGGCAAGGTGCCCGCGTACGAGGACATCGACGAGAAGGCCGCCGCCCGGCTGATCGACGGGCTGCTCTCCCGGGGCCAGGGCCTCACCCTCGGCACCGAGGAGACCTGCGAGCTGCTCGGCCACTACGGCATCCGCACCCGCCGGGCCATCCCCGCGCCCACCCCCGACGAGGCGGCACGCGCGGCCGCCGTCCTCGGCTACCCCGTCGCCCTCAAGGCCACCGCCCCGCACCTGCGCCACCGCGCCGATCTGGGAGGCGTACGCCTCGACCTCGCCGACGAGGAGCAACTGCGCCGGTCGTACGCCGAGTTGACCGAGCTGTTCGGGAAGCCCGAGGAGGTCCGCCCGGTCGTCCAGGCGATGGCCCCGCGCGGGGTCGACACCGTCGTCCGCGCGGTCATCGACCCGGCGGCCGGCGCCGTGCTGTCCTTCGGACTCGCCGGAGCGGCCTCCCAGCTGCTCGGCGACATGGCACACCGCCTGGTCCCGGTCACCGACCGCGACGCCACCTCCCTGATCCGCTCGATCCGGACCGCCCCGCTCCTCTTCGGCTGGCGCGGCTCCACCCCCGTCGACACCCCCGCCCTGGAAGAGCTCCTCCTGCGCGTCTCCCGCCTGGTCGACGACCACCCCGAGGTCGTCGCCGTCACCCTGGAACCGGTGGTCGTCGCCCCGCACGGCCTGAGCGTCCTCGGCGCCTCGGTCCGCCTCGCCCCGCCACCGGCCCGCGACGACCTCGGCCCCCGCACGCTCCCGGCGTACTGAGGACGGCCGAGGACGGTCGTGAGGCAGCGGCCCCCTGCCGCCTCCCCGCGGGGGCCTGGTGCGACTGGGACATGACCGCCCGGGAGCGCCCGGCAGTTCCGGCCGGCGGCCGGGCCGCGAGCTCACGTACCCCCACGGCCCCGAGCTGCCGCGGCCGGGCCGCCACCTCGGCGGACCGCCCCTCGCCGTCGGCTTCGAGCCGCCCGGCGTGCGGCTCGCTCCCTGGGCACTCCTCCGGACCAGCGGTGAGGGGAGAAGCCGGGGGCGCCCCCGCCGTACGGAAGCGCCCGCGAGCGGTGCCTCGCAGTCAGCCGGTCCCCGTAGGATGGACGGCATGGCCAAGACCAGTACGACGACCCAGGGGCTGCGCGCGGCGATCGAGCGCAGCGGCTACTACCCGGCCCTCGTGGCCGAGGCGGTGGAGGCCGCCGTGGGCGGCGAGCCCATCCGGTCGTACCTGGTCCACCAGGAGACCACGTTCGACCAGAACGAGGTGCGCCGGCACGTGACCGTGCTGATCCTCACCGGCAACCGCTTCATCGTCAGCCACACCGACGAGCAGGCCGCCGACACCACCTCCCCGACGCCGTACGCCACGACCTCCACGGAGTCCGTGAAGCTCGGCCGGATCTCCTCGGTCGTCGTCAGCCGCGTGGTCGCCAACCCGGAGTCGTACACGCCGGGCACGCTGCCGCGCGAGGTGGTGCTGACCATCGGCTGGGGCGCCGTCTCCCGTATCGACCTGGAGCCGGCCGCCTGCGGCGACCCCAACTGCGACGCCGACCACGGCTACACGGGCAGCTCGACGGCGGACGACCTCAGCCTGCGCGTCAGCGAGGCGGGCGACGGTCCGGAGACGGTGCGCCAGGCGCTCGCCTTCGCGCAGTCGCTCTCCGAGGCGACCGCGGACCCCAACCGCTGATGGCACAGCCCGCCTGGGACCACGTGGAGCCGTTGGCCGTCTCCTCCGCCCCCGTCCCCGAGTACGGCTCCGGCTCCCTCGCCGACCTGCTGCCCACCCTGGCAGCCGGCCTCGGCGTACCCGGCATGACCGCCGCGATCCCGGAGCTGACCCCGGCCGACCGCAACTGCGTCTTCCTGATCGACGGCCTCGGCTGGGAGCAGATCGGCGCCCACCCCGACGAGGCGCCGTACCTGCACTCGCTCCTCGGCAGCTCGCGCGGCGGCAGCGGACGCCCGCTCACCGCCGGCTACCCGGCGACCACCGCGACCTCCCTCGCCTCCGTCGGCACCGGCCTCCCGCCGGGCGCCCACGGGCTGCCCGGCTACACCGTGCGCAACCCCGCCACCGGCCAGCTCATGAACCAGCTCCGCTGGCAACCCTGGGCCCCGCCGGCCCCCTGGCAGCCGTACCCCACGGTCTTCCAGCTCGCCGACGCGGCCGGCGTGCACGCCGCGCAGGTGACCTCGCCCACCTTCCAGAACACCCCGCTGACGAAGGTCGCGCTCAGCGGCGGAACGTTCCACGGGCGGCTGACCGGCGAGGAGCGCATGGACCTCGCCGCCGAGCAGCTCGCCGCCGGCGACCGCTCCCTGGTCTACACGTACTACTCCGAACTGGACGGCGCGGGCCACCGCTACGGCGTCGCCTCCGACACCTGGCGCGGCCAGCTCATGTACGTCGACCGGCTGGTCCAGCGACTGGCCGAACAACTGCCTCCGCGCAGCGCGCTCTACGTCACCGCCGACCACGGCATGGTCGACGTGCCCTTCGACGAGCAGCACCGCATCGACTTCGACGAGGACTGGGAACTGCGTGCCGGGGTCGCCCTGCTGGGCGGCGAGGGCCGCGCCCGCCACGTCTACGCCGTACCGGGCGCCGAGAGCGACGTGCTGACCTGCTGGCGCGAGGTGCTCGGCGAGCAGTTCTGGGTGGCCTCGCGGGACGAGGCGATCGCGGCCGGCTGGTTCGGGCCACGGATCGACGAGCGGGTGTACGACCGTCTCG
Organism: Streptomyces sp. NPDC049687; assembly: GCF_044465285.1. Lineage (NCBI taxonomy): Bacteria > Bacillati > Actinomycetota > Actinomycetes > Kitasatosporales > Streptomycetaceae > Streptomyces > Streptomyces sp. NPDC049687. Next base: position 230,704 of record NZ_JBITLN010000010.1, on the reverse strand, counting down.
GCGACGTGATCGCGGCCGCCCGGGACGACGTCCTGATCATCGCCTCCGAGCGGGAGCCCAAGGAGTCGGCCATGGTCGGCAACCACGGCTCGATGACCCCTGCCGAGCAGCTGGTCCCGCTGCTCGAAGTACGCTCCTGAAGCCACGTCCCGCTCCCGTCCTTCCCTTTTCACCGAAAGGTGCTCAACTCACCATGCCCGAGCTGGTGTTCTTCTCCGGAACGATGGACTGCGGGAAGTCGACGCTGGCTCTGCAGATCGAGCACAACCGCTCCGCACGGGGCCTGCAGGGCATGATCTTCACCCGCGACGACCGCGCGGGGGAGGGCAAGCTGTCCTCCCGGCTCGGCCTGGTCACCGACGCGGTCGAGGTCGAGGACGGCCAGGACCTGTACGGGTATCTCGTCGACCACCTCTCGCAGGGCGGCCGCGCGGACTATGTGATCGCGGACGAGGCGCAGTTCCTCGCCGAGGAGCAGATCGACCAGCTCGCGCGCGTGGTCGACGACCTCGGCATCGACGTCTACGCCTTCGGTATCACCACCGACTTCCGTTCCAAGCTGTTCCCCGGCTCCCAGCGGCTCGTCGAACTCGCCGACCGCGTCGAGGTCCTCCAGGTCGAGGCACTGTGCTGGTGCGGCGCCCGCGCCACGCACAACGCTCGCACGGTGGGCGGCGTCATGGTCGTCGAGGGCGCCCAGGTCGTCGTCGGCGACGTCGACCAGGCGGACACCATCGGCTACGAGGTCCTGTGCCGCCGCCACCACCGGCGCCGGATGACGGCCGCGTCGGCCCGGGCCGCGGCCCTGTCGCCGGACGTGCTGCCGGTGCAGCAGGCCTGAAGCCCGTCCGCCCCTCAGCGAGGTCCCTGGATCAGGGCGAAGCGGGCGCCCTCGGGATCGGACACCGTGGCCACGCGGCCGTGTGCGCTGTCGCGGACCGGTGCGAGGACGTGCCCGCCGAGGTCGGTGAGAAGGGTGAGCGCGGCGTCCGCGTCGGCCACCTCGAAGTACGTCACCCAGTGCGGTCCCCGGTCCCGGGACAGCGCGGCACCCACACCATGGATGCCGGCGACGGGTCGCCCTCCGATGCGCAGCGTCACGTAGTCGAAGTCGGCGGACGCCTCCGCCTCCTGCGCGTAGCCGAACACGGTCTCGTAGAACTTGCCGACGCTCGCGGTCTCGTAGGTCAGCAGCTCGTTCCAGGCGGGCGTGCCGGGCACCCCGGTGATGGTCGTGCCGCGGTGGGCCGCCGCCTGCCAGATGCCGAAGACGGCGCCGGAGGGGTCGGAGCCGATCGCCAGGCGGCCGGCGTCGGCGGCGTCCAGGGGGCCCACCCCGATCGTGCCGCCGCACAGCCGCACCGTTTCGGCACTGGTGTCCGCATCCTCGGAGGCGAGGTAAGGCGTCCAGGCGACGGGGAGATGGCGGTCCGGGGGCAGTTGGCCGATTCCGGCCACCTCTTGGCCGTCGAGCAGGGCGCGGACGTACGGGCCGAGCTGCAGCGGGCCGGGTTGGAATTCCCAACCGAAGAGCTCACCGTAGAACTCCTGGGTCGACGTCAATCCATGCACCATCAGACTCACCCAGCAGGGTGTACCGGGCGCGTACCGGGCGGGTGTTGCGCCGTTCTGGCGGGCCGACCCATGTGCCTCGGTCATCGTCCCTCTCTCCCCGGCCCCTCGCGGGGGCCCGTGTCGCGTCCGCCCTCGGAGGATGCCTGATGGGGGGTTTCCCGTCGGTTCACACGCGGTTGTCGCCGTATGTCGATCGCCTGTACGGCACGTGCTCGATCCCGCACGGCTCGTGATCGGGCGTGTCCGGCCGAGCAGAGTAGCCGGACCGGAGCGATGGGGCCACCCCGTGCGCGAGGATGGTGGCCATGAACGTCATCATCACCGCAACCGAACTCGCGGGCGACCTGGCGGGGGAGCACCCGCCCGTCGTCCTCGACGTCCGCTGGCAGCTCAGCGTGGCCAAGGCGGCCGGTGAGCCGCCCTTCGACGGCCGGGCCGCCTACGAGGCCGGGCACGTGCCCGGTGCGGTCTACGTCGACCTGGACCGGGAGCTCGCGGGAACCCCGGGCGCCGCCGGCCGGCATCCGCTGCCCGACCTCGCGGAGTTCGGCGCGGCGATGCGCCGGGCCGGGGTGTCGGCAGGGCGGCCGGTGGTCGTGTACGACGGCGGGCAGGGCTGGGCCGCGGCCCGCGCGTGGTGGCTGCTGCGCTGGACGGGTCACCCGGACGTGCGGGTCCTCGACGGCGGGCTGCCCCAGTGGCGTGGAGAGCTCTCGGTCGACGTGCCCGCGCACGTGGAGGGCGACTTCGAGCCGGCTCCGGCCGCCGCGGGCCTCCTCGACGCGGACGGTGCCGCCGAACTGGCCCGTGCCGGAGTCCTGTTCGACGCGCGCGCGGGGGAGCGGTACCGGGGCGAGGTCGAGCCGATCGACCGGGTCGGCGGGCACATCCCGGGCGCTGTGTCCGCGCCCACCACCGACAACGTGGGCCCGGACGGCCGTTTCCGGCCCGCCGAGGAACTGCACGACCGCTTCAAGGCGCTGGGGGCGTCCGACGGCACGGAGGTGGGCGTCTACTGCGGTTCCGGCGTCTCCGGCGCCCACGAGGTGCTGGCACTGGCGGTGGCGGGCATTCCGGCGGCCCTGTACGTGGGCTCCTGGTCGGAGTGGTCGTCGGACCCGTCCCGGCCGGTCGCCGTGGGGCCCGACCCTGAGTGACCTGCCTCGCACGCGGACGTCCGCGGGGGCCGCCACCGAGTAGGTGAGGCCCCCGCGGACGTATGAACCGTCGTGCGGACCGATGTCCGCGAACCGGCCCGCGGCCCGGCAGAGTTGCCGTACGGCGGCTTACTCCTGCTTCTTGCGGCGGGTCCCGAAGACGATCTCGTCCCAGCTCGGCACCGCGGCCCGGCGGCCCGGACGGACGCCGTCCGCCTCGGCCTGGCGGTCGGTGGCGCCGACCAGCCGGTCGCGGTGGCTGCCGACGGAGCGCGGCATGAGGACATCCGCGTAGGCGGAACCGGCGGAGGCCGCGGGCGCCGGGGGTTCCTCGGTCTCGGACTCCTGCTCGTCGGGCTCCTCCGGGGCCTCCGCCGGACGCTCGGGGACGACCATGTCGCCCCGGAAGCTCGGCACCGCCTCCAGCAGGCTGGTCAGCGAGTCCCGCTCCCGCTCGCCGGTGCTCTCCTCGGCCGGCTCGGACGGCTGCGCGGGCAGGCTCGGCCGCTCCAGCGCACGGTCCAGCGGGCGGTCGCGCGGCAGCCGTGCGATGCGCGGGACGAACGGAAAGCTGGGCTCCGGCGCGGCGAGGTCGTCGGACTCGCCGATCAGCGAGCGCGCTTCCTCGTCGACGGCCTGGACGAGCCGCCGCGGCGGATCGTACGTCCAGCTCGCGGAGTGCGGTTCGCCCGCGACCCGGTAGACGAGCAGCACCTCCCAGGTGCCGTCGTCGCGGCGCCAGGAGTCCCACTGGACGGTGTCCTTCTCGGCGCCGCGCAGCAGCAGCCGCTCCTGGACGGCCTCGCCGAGCTGCGGCCCCGCGGCGTTCTCGCCGGGCCGGCGGACGGGCGTCTTGCGGGCCCGCTCCGCCATGAAGGCACGCTCGGCCAGCACGGGTCCCTCGAACCGGCGTACGCGGTCGACGGGGATGCCTGCCATTTGCGCGACTTCTTCCGCGGTCGCGCCGGCTCGTATACGCGCCTGGATGTCACGGGGGCGGAGATGGCTCTCCACCTCGATCTCGATCTGGCCGAGGCGGGGACGGTCGCCGCGTACGGCGGCGCGCAGACGCTCGTCAATCGGAAGCGTGTACTCCGTGCTGTCCGCAGCCTTCAGCACCAGCCGTGTGCCGTCATTCGAGACGGCCACGACACGCAGTTCGGGCATGGGGACCTCCCGGGTGGTGCCTGCCGACGTCACGTGCGTCGCTGCTTCCGCTAGTCGAGTGTGGCCTGCCCGGGTGCAGCCTGCCACAACCTTGCCGAGTTGCCCGGCGTGTCGGGCATGAGCCCTTGATCGCCGTTATGGCACGGTTACCTGTTCGCCACGCTAAGTGACCAACACCGTCACCCTGTGCAACTAGTCCCCTCCTGGCGGTCCAGCAAGGCCCCGGACACCCTGGAGGGAGGCCGGGCCCAGGGCTCGCAACAGTACTCCATTTGGGCCACGTGCGTGGATTGGCGCGCCGCCCAACTTCTGGCAAGGGGTGGGACCCGGCCGTCCGTTACGCGCTTTCTGCGATCTTGAAAGTGGTGCACGTCACTCGACCGCTACACCCCCAGAACCCTTCGCAAGTAGTCGTTCTGGAACCGGCGTTCGGGATCCAGCCGGTCCCGGAGGGCGGTGAACTCCCCGAAACGCGGATAGACCCGGGCGAAGTAGTCCGCATCGCGCGTATGCACCTTCCCCCAGTGCGGCCGCCCCTCGTGCGCGGTGAAGATGCGCTCGGCGGCGGTGAAGTACGCCTGGTAGGGCGTCCCCTTGACCATGTGGACGGCGATGTACGCGCTGTCGCGGCCGGAGGCTGTGGACAGCGTGATGTCATCGGCCGGCGCGGTGCGCACCTCCACGGGGAAACTCACCCTGAGGTCCGAGCGGTCGAGCATCGCCTTCAGCTCGCGCAGCGTCTCGGTGACGGCCGCACGCGGAACGGCGTACTCCATCTCCACGAAGCGCACCCGGCGCGGAGATGTGAAGACCTTGTAGGGGATGTCCGTGTAGGTCCGCGAGGACAGCGCCTTGCTGGAGATCTGGGCGATCGCCGGAATCGTGCCGGGCGCCGCGCGGCCCACCCACTGGGCCACCTGGAAGACGCCGTTGGAGAGGAACTCGTCCTCGATCCAGCCCGAGACCTGGCTCACCGGCTTGCGGGGGCCCGCGCTGCGGTTGTTGCGCTTGGTGTTGGTGCTGCCGGTGTGCGGGAACCAGTAGAACTCGAAGTGCTCGTTCTCGGCCCACAACTCGTCGAAGTCGGCGAGGACCTTGTCGAGGGACATCGGCTCCTCGCGCGCGGTGAGCAGGAAGATCGGCTCCACGGCGAAGGTGATCGCGGTGACGATGCCCAGGGCGCCGAGCCCGATCCGGGCGGCCGCGAAGACCTCCGGATTCTCCTTCTCGGAGCAGCTCAGCACCGACCCGTCCGCCGTGACCAGCTCCAGGCCCTTGATCTGGGCGGCGATCGAGCCGGACTCGCGCCCCGTCCCGTGGGTGCCGGTGCTGGTGGCCCCGGAGACCGTCTGCTCCATGATGTCGCCCATGTTCGTGAGCGACAGGCCCTCGCGCGCGAGGGCCAGGTTGAGTCTCTTGAGCGGTGTGCCGGCCTCGACCGTGACCGTCATGTCGTCGCGGTCGATCTCGCGGATGCCGGTCAGGAGCTGAGGGCGGATCAACACGCCGTCGGTGGCGGCGATCGCCGTGAAGGAGTGGCCGGTGCCGACCGCCTTCACCTTGAGACCGTCCTCGGCGGCCCGCCGCACCGCCGCGGCCAGTTCGTCGACGGAGGCAGGCGTGACCTCCCGCGCGGGACGGGCGGACACATTGCCGCCCCAGTTACGCCACGTGCCGTTCTTCCCGCTCGCTGTGCTGCTCAACGGTGCCTCCCCGACCCGGAGCCGGCCTGCTGAGCCGGCGGTACCCCAGGAAACCGACCGCGACCGCGACGGCCCCGGACACCGCCGGAACCCCGTACCCGGCCTGCGCGCCGGCCGCGTCGATGACCCAGCCGGCGATGGAGGAGCCGAGCGCGACCCCGACCGCGAGCCCGGTGCTGATCCAGGTCATGCCCTCGGTCAGTTGTGCGCCTGGTACGTGCTTTTCGATGAGGGACATGGTGGTGATCATCGTAGGAGCGATGGCCAGGCCCGCAACGAACAGCGCCACAGCCAGAAACGGCAAGTTTCCGACCAGTAGGAGGGGGATCATACTCACGGCCATCATGAACACGCCCAGCAGCCAGCGCCTCTCCGGCGTCCCCTCGAGGCGCAGCAGGCCGAAGACGAGCCCGGCCAGGCAGGAACCGGCGGCGTAGAGCGCCAGGACCACACTCGCGGCGCCCTTGTGGCCACGCTCGTCGGCGAAGGCGACGGTCACCACGTCGACCGCTCCGAAGATCGTGCCGGTCGCCACGAAGGTGGCCACCAGGACCTGCAGACCGGGCGAGCGCAGGGCCGAGCCTCCACCGCGCTGCTCGCGCGGGTGCGGCGCGGGTTCGGTGGCCCGTTGCGCGGTCAGCCAGAAGACGCCGACGGCGAGGAAACAGGCCGCCAGCAGCGGTCCCGCCTCGGGGAACCAGGCGGTGGACAGACCGATCGAGATGATCGGCCCGAAAATGAAGCACACCTCGTCGATCACGGACTCGAACGAGTAAGCGGTGTGCAGTTGCGGGGTGCCCCGGTACAGCGCCGCCCAGCGGGCCCGGATCATCGCGCCCAGACTCGGCACCGAACCGATGCCCGCCGCGCACACGAACAGCACCCAGTCCGGCCAGCCGAAGTACGCGGCCAGCAGCAGCCCGGCCGCCGCGGCCAGCGCGACCAGCGTCGCCGGGCGCAGCACCCTGCGCTGGCCGTACTGGTCGACCAGCCGGGAGATCTGCGGCCCGAGGACCGCGGCCGCCAGCGCGATGGTCGCCGACAGGGCGCCCGCGAGGCCGTAGCGCCCGGTGAGCTGGGAGACCATCGTGACCACGCCGATGCCCATCATCGACAGCGGCATCCGGCCGAGGAACCCCGCGGCGGAGAAGCCCTTGGAGCCGGGGGCGGCGAACAGGGCGCGGTACGGGCTGGGCACGGGGGTCTCCGGGGGGTCCGGTCACGCGCGCGTGACCGTTCGGCGCGGCGTGAGGGAAAGCGGCTCTGTGGTGCTCGGTAACGCTCCGTAAGGCGTGAAGCCGACCCATACAGCTTACGAGTTAGGCAACCCTAACGCACTGGCGTCGACGCCCCCGCGCGAACCGGGTCCCGTGGGCGCCCCACGCCACCCCGGGAGGCCACCCCGCCGTTTCCACGCTGTCGGAGGCGGGTGGCAGGATCGACTCATGCCAGACGCGCTCGATGCCACCCCCTACGACGCCCTGCTCCTGCTCTCCTTCGGCGGCCCGGAAGGCCCGGACGACGTGGTCCCGTTCCTGGAGAACGTGACGCGCGGGCGCGGCATCCCGAAGGAACGCCTCAAGGAAGTCGGGCAGCACTACTTCCTGTTCGGCGGGGTCAGCCCCATCAACGACCAGAACCGCGCCCTTCTGGACGCCCTGCGCAAGGACTTCGCCGACCACGGCCTGGACCTGCCCATCCACTGGGGCAACCGCAACTGGGCCCCGTACCTCACGGACACCCTGCGCGAGATGGTCGCCGACGGCCGTCGCCGCGTCCTCGTCCTCGCCACCAGCGCCTACGCCTCCTACTCGGGCTGCCGCCAGTACCGCGAGAACCTCGCCGACTCACTGGCCGCGCTGCGGGCCGAGGGCCTGGAGCCGCCGAAGATCGACAAGCTGCGGCACTACTTCAACCACCCGGGCTTCCTGGAGCCGATGATCGACGGCGTGGTCCAGTCCCTCGCCGACCTCCCCGACGACGTCCGCGACGGCGCCCACCTCGCCTTCACCACCCACTCGATCCCCACGGCCTCGGCCGACACCTCCGGCCCGGTCGAGGGCCACGGCGACGGCGGGGCGTACGTGAGGCAGCACCTGGACGTGGCACGGCTGATCGCCGACGCCGTCCGCGAGCGCACCGGCGTGGACCACCCCTGGCAACTCGTCTACCAGTCCCGCTCCGGCGCCCCGCACATCCCGTGGCTGGAGCCGGACATCTGCGACCACCTCGAGGAGCGGCACGCGGCCGGCGTCCCGGCCGTCGTCATGGTTCCCATCGGTTTCGTCTCCGACCACATGGAGGTCCTCTACGACCTCGACACGGAGGCCATGGCAAGGGCCGAGGAACTGGGCCTGCCGGTGCGCCGCTCGGCCACCGTAGGCGCCGACCCGCGCTTCGCCGCCGCCATCCGCGAGCTCGTCCTGGAGCGCGCCGCCACCGAGAGCGGACGGCGGGTCACCCCGTGCGCTCTGGGCACCCTCGGCGCGAGCCACGACCTCTGTCCCGTCGGGTGCTGCCCGGCCCGCGCGCCCCGGCCCGCCGCCGCGGGCGCCGACAGCCCCTACGCGTGAGGAGCCCCGTGACCGACCCCCTGCACACGGACCTGCTCAAGCTGGCCCAGGAAGCCGCCCGCCGGGCCGGCGAGCTGCTGCGGGACGGCCGCCCGGCCGATCTCGCGGTGGCCGCCACCAAGTCGAGCCCGATCGACGTGGTCACCGAGATGGACATCGCCGCCGAGAAGCTGATCACCGGCCTGATCTCCGAGCACCGCCCCGACGACGGCTTCCTCGGCGAGGAGGGCGCCGCCAGCCCGGGCAGCACCGGCATCCGCTGGGTGATCGACCCTCTCGACGGCACGGTCAACTACCTGTACGGGCTGCCCACCTGGGCCGTCTCCATCGCCGCCGAGCAGGACGGCGAGGCCGTCGTCGGGGTCGTCGAGATCCCGATGCGCGGGGAGTCGTACCACGCGGTGCGCGGCGGCGGGGCCCGGGCGACCGGCGCCTGGGAGGGCGAGCGTGTGCTGGCGTGCCGGCCCGCCACGTCCCTCGAACAGGCCCTGGTCTCCACCGGCTTCAACTACGTCACCGAGGTCCGCACCCACCAGGCCGACGTCGCGCGGCGACTCATCCCGCTCCTGCGGGACATCCGGCGCAGCGGGTCGGCCGCGGTCGACCTGGCCGACGTGGCCGCCGGCCGCCTCGACGGCTACTACGAGCGCGGTCTGCACCCGTGGGACCTCGCCGCGGGCGACCTCATCGCCCGGGAGGCGGGCGCGCTGACCGGTGGACGCCCCGGAGAGCGCCCCTCACGCGGCCTGGCGATCGCGGCGACCCCGGCGGTCTTCGCGCCCCTCCAGCGGCTCCTGGAGGACTTCGGGGCCTGGCACGACTGAAGCCGCGCCGAGCACACGAAGGGGCCCCGGCGCTGGATTCGCCGGGGCCCCTCCGTCAACGCGTACGAACCGCTCAGACGCTTGACGCGCCGACTTCCACACCGTGTTCGGCGGCGAGGCGGCGCAGGTCGTCGAGCTCTGCCTGCTCCACTTCGACGAGGAAGTCGTCGCCCTCGTCACGAGCCCGCGTCAGGTCGGACTCGGTCGCCCTTATGCGCTGCAGAAGTCCTGCGGTGAATGCGTCCATGCTGCGCCCCCTCGTCCTTGGGTCGTGGGTCGGTGGCACGGGGGTGTGCCGGTTGGGAAGGGGCGATCACGTCTCCAGTAGGTGCCCAGCGCTGCCCTGCTGGGCGGCGACGGTGCCGGACACCCACGCCCACTCTGCGGCAAGCGGATCGCGGAGTACCACATGGTGGTGTGGCACATGCAGAGCGTGATCGCGGGGTGTAAAGCCGTCCTCCCCCCGCTTCCTTCCACGGAAACCTCAACCGAACGAGAAAATCTCGCATTCCCGGGCTTCCTGCCCGCCCTTCATCGCCCGCTCGCCGTCTTACCGCCGACTTATGGCCGAAAAGGGCAGGATGGATGCACACACTCACCAAGCCCCCCTGCCCACGCGCGCTCACCGAGCGCTACGCGGGTGGACACAGGAAGGACAAGCGACGTGCGCGTACTCGTCGTCGAGGACGAGCAACTGCTCGCCGATGCGGTGGCCACCGGACTGCGCCGGGAGGCCATGGCCGTCGACGTCGTGTACGACGGTGCGGCCGCCCTGGAGCGCATCGGCGTCAACGACTACGACGTGGTCGTCCTCGACCGCGACCTCCCGCTCGTGCACGGCGACGACGTCTGCCGCAAGATCGTCGAGCTCGGCATGCCCACCCGCGTGCTGATGCTCACGGCCTCGGGTGACGTCAGCGACCGGGTCGAGGGCCTGGAGATCGGCGCCGACGACTATCTCCCCAAGCCCTTCGCCTTCAGTGAGCTCATCGCACGCGTGCGTGCCCTCGGCCGGCGCACCAGCGTGCCCCTGCCGCCCGTCCTGGAGCGCGCCGGCATCAAGCTGGACCCGAACCGCCGCGAGGTCTTCCGCGACGGCAAGGAGGTCCAGCTCGCGCCCAAGGAGTTCGCCGTCCTGGAGGTGCTCATGCGCAGCGAGGGCGCCGTCGTCTCCGCCGAGCAGCTCCTGGAGAAGGCGTGGGACGAGAACACCGACCCGTTCACCAACGTCGTGCGCGTGACGGTCATGACGCTCCGCCGCAAGCTCGGCGAACCTCCGGTGATCGTCACCGTGCCCGGCTCCGGCTACCGGATCTGATCCCCGTGGCCGCCGCACCCGCGCCTCCCCAGGCGCCCCCGAAGCCCACCTGGGACCCCAGGAGGCCCCAGCCGGCGCTCCCCTGGCTGCGCCCGACCATCCGCATACGGCTCACGCTCCTGTACGGCGGCATGTTCCTGATCGCCGGCATCCTGCTGCTGTCGATCATCTACCTGCTGGCCGCGCAGGCCATCAACACGGGCAACCAGCCGCCGTTCAAGATCGTGAGCGCCGACACCACCATCAAGGTGTCCAGCGCCGACTGCCCCGCGGTCAACAACGCCACCGGCCTGACGCTGACCCAGTTCAACGCCGCGATCAGCGACTGCATCGACCATCAGCGCCAGGTCGCCCTGGACAACCTCCTCAGCCGTTCCCTGCTGGCCCTCCTCGGCCTCGCGGTGATCGCCTTCGCCTTCGGCTACGCCATGGCCGGACGTGTCCTGTCCCCGCTCGGCCGGATCACCCGCACCGCCCGCGCGGTGGCGGGCTCGGACCTGTCCCGCCGTATCGAGCTGGACGGCCCGGACGACGAGTTCAAGGAGCTGGCGGACACCTTCGACGACATGCTGGAGCGGCTCCAGAGAGCCTTCACCGCCCAGCAGCGCTTCGTCGGCAACGCCTCGCACGAGCTGAGGACGCCGCTGGCGATCAACCGCACACTGCTCGAGGTGCACCTGTCCGACCCGAACGCGCCCGTGGAGCTCCAGCAGCTCGGCAAGACCCTGCTGGCCACCAACGAGCGCAGCGAGCAGCTCGTGGAGGGCCTGCTGCTGCTCGCCCGCAGCGACAACCAGATCGTCGAGCGCAAGCCGGTCGACCTCGCCGAGGTCGCCGAGCAGGCCATCGACCAGGTGAACGGGGAGGCCGAGGCCAAGGGCGTGGTGATCCGGGGCGAGCAGAAGCCCGCGATCGTCCAGGGCAACGGCGTCCTGCTGGAGCGCATCGCACTGAACCTGGTGCAGAACGCCGTGCGCTACAACGTCCCGGAGGACGGCTGGGTCGAGGTGACCACCGAGGTCCAGCACGGTCAGGCGGTCCTGGTCGTGTCGAACACCGGGCCGGTCGTGCCGGCGTACGAGATCGACAACCTCTTCGAACCGTTCCGGCGTCTGCGTACCGAGCGCACGGGCAGCGACAAGGGGGTCGGGCTGGGCCTGTCCATCGTGCGGTCCGTGGCCCGGGCGCACGGCGGGAACATCACGGCCCAGCCGCGCGAGGGGGGAGGTCTCATGATGCGAGTCACCCTGCCCGTCTGAGATCATGTCGCCGACACACGCGGGCATGTTCGCTTTGCGCGGAATTCTCAGGACCCCGGGCCCGGATCGCCGTGTGTGATCGATCACAGGGGCGGTTTTCTGGCCATCTACTCTGCGTGATCATGATGGCTGCCGTAAAGCCCGGAAAATCCGGGTTTTCGGGGGTCCTGATCACGGGAAGTACACGGTGAGACGCCTTTGAAGTGCGGCATCAGGACCGTGTACGGTCCCGATCGCCATCCAAGCCGATCACTCATGAGGAGTCCGGTTGGGTGTCGATTGAGTAACAGACCTTGATGTGAGGCAAAATCTCCGCCTCGAGGCGGGCACAAGTCCGGCCTCTCACGCGTTACGTGCGCTGGAGACACCGCATTCACCCAGAGGGGGAGAGGCGAAATGGCAACCGATTACGACACCCCACGCAAGACCGACGACGACGTTGACTCCGACAGCCTGGAAGAGCTGAAGGCCCGGCGGAACGACAAGTCCGCATCCGCCGTCGATGTCGACGAGTTCGAGGCCGCGGAGGGCCTGGAGCTCCCTGGAGCCGACCTCTCGAACGAGGAGCTGGCCGTCCGGGTGCTGCCGAAGCAGCAGGACGAGTTCACCTGCATGAGCTGCTTCCTGGTGCACCACCGCAGCCAGCTGGCCAGGGAGAAGAACGGTCAGCCGATCTGCCGCGACTGCGACTGAGGCGGGGTCGGCCGTGACTGGCTCGACCCCCTCTCGGAAGCGCCGCTTCCACCTGACGGGAGCGGACAAAGGGCCGTCCGACGGCCCTCACGGCGTGCGTGACGACGAGCGAGGCTCATCCGGTACGGGAGTGGTCCCGGCGGGATCGGCCTCGCTCGAAACGACAGGCGACGGGCCTGACCTCCCGGTGCCGACGCGAGGCCCCGCGCCCGTCGCCAGGCGACGGGTGGCGGCGGTCCGGGACAGGGCCAGGGACCTGGCCCGGGAAGGCGTCCGCAAGGGCGGAGACCGCGCCAGGGCGGCTCTGGCCTACCTGGCGGACCGGATCATCGACATCGCCCCGAGGGTCCCCGTACGGGACCTCAGGACGCTCCGCAGGCAGTTTCCCGGCCTCGGGCCGGAGCAACTCGCCGACAAGCTCGTGGCCGGCGCCGCGAACGCGACGTCCACCGTCGGAGCGGGCGTCGGCGCGGCGGCGATGCTCCCCGTGCCTCCCGCCATGCCCACCGAACTGGCCGCGGAGATCACCGGGGTCGCGGCGATCGAGCTGAAGCTGATCGCCGAACTGCACGAGGTGTACGGCGTACGGCCGCCCGGCAACCTCAAGGACCGCAGCACCGCGTATCTGCGCGCGTGGTCGGGCGAACGCGGCGTCGACCCGCTGAAGCCGTCCTCCGTCAACTCCGCGCTCGGCGGCCAGATGAAGCGCGAACTCCGCCAGCAGATCATGAAGCGCATGGTCCGCGACCTGCCGATGCTGATGCCGTTCCTGGTGGGCGCCGCGGTGGGCGCGGCCATGAACCGGCGGGACACCAAGAAACTGGCCGCGAAGATCCGCGCCGACCTGCGCAAGGCCCAGGTGCCCTGGGAGGCGCTGGAGGACCTGCCGCCGCTCGAGAAGCCGGCCCACCCACTGGACATGCGAGAGCTCCCCGGGAGACCCAGGGAGCTCGGGGACTGAGAAGCCTCGGCGCAGCCGGGCAGAAACCTTTGCCTACGCCGCGGCCTCCCGTGCCGTCCGCAGCGCCTGCGCCAGCCGCTCCGGCTCCCGCGTCGACAGATACAGGTAGGGCGTCGGGTCGTCCGGGTCGGTGACCGGCACCTTCAGCGCGGTCGGTATGTAGGCGCGCAGCAGCAGGAACGCCCGGGTGTCGGCCTTGTAGGTGCGCCAGGCGCGCGCCTCCTCCGGGTCCAGGACCTCCGCCTCGCCCAGCGCCGCCACCGGGATCTTCGCCTCGCCGGCGATCAGCGCGTCGCCCACGACACGGATGCGGACGGAACCGTACGAGCTGGCGACGACCGCCGCGGCCGCGGTGCCGCCGACCAGACCGCCCAGCAGCGGCAGGGTGCCGAAGGGCAGCAGGATCAGGGCGAAGGAGACACCCACGAGGAACGAGATCAGCCACCACGTGCGGGGGGCGGTGAGACGTTCTTCGTAGGGGGTGGCGGAGAGCTGCATGCGGTCAAGCTTGGCACGGTGTCCGGATATCGCGGACGCGCGGGTAAGGTCTGCGGCTGTGAGTGGTACTTCCGCAGCTCTTCGACCTCCGGCCGACGCCGAGAAACCCGTTCGGCACCCTGACGCTCCCGTTCCCGGCGAGCTTCTCGGCGCCCACTACGAACGGTGTTTCGGGTGTGGCGGCGAGCAGCCGCACGGGCTGCACCTGGAGGCGCGGGCCGGCGAGGGAGTGACCGTCACCGCCGAGTTCACCGTGCGGCCCGCCCACCAGGGGGCCCCGGGACTCGCGCACGGCGGGGTGCTGGTCTCCGCCCTGGACGAGACGCTCGGCTCGTTGAACTGGCTGCTGCGGACCATCGCCGTCACCGGGCGGCTGGAGACCGACTTCGTGCAGCCGGTGCCCGTAGGCACCACGCTGCATCTGGAGGCCGAGGTGACAGCGGTGGCCGGGCGGAAGATCTACTCGACGGCCACCGGACGGATCGGCGGCCCCGACGGGCCGGTCGCCGTCCGCGCCGACGCGCTCTTCATCGAGGTCGAGGTGAAGCACTTCGTGCGGCACGGCCGCGAGGAGGAGATCCAGGCCGCCATGAGCGACCCCGACCGGATCCGGCGCACCCGTGCCTTCGAGGTGAACCCGTGAGCCGTGCTCTCCTGAACGTCCTGATCCGGCGCGTCGACCCCGATGTACCGCTTCCGGCGTACGAGCACCCCGGTGACGCGGGGGCGGATCTGCGCACCACCGAGGCCCGCGAACTCGCGCCGGGAGAGCGGGCGGTGCTGCCCACAGGGGTGTCCCTCGCGCTGCCCGAGGGGTACGCGGCCTTCGTGCACCCGCGGTCGGGGCTCGCCGCCCGGTGCGGAGTCGCCCTCGTGAATGCCCCCGGGACGGTTGATGCCGGGTACCGTGGGGAGATCAAGGTGATCGTGGTGAATCTCGACCCGCGCGAGTCCGTGCGGTTCGAGCGCTTCGACCGGATTGCCCAACTGGTCGTCCAGCAGGTCGAGAGGGTCCGCTTCCAGGAGGTCGCGGAGCTTCCCGAATCGGCACGGGCCGCGGGGGGCTTCGGGTCCACCGGCGGGCATGCCGCGGTGGGCGATGCAAGCGGTCAGGCCGCCCTGGGCGGCAGTGTGGGTGGGTATCGATACGCTTCGGTCGTATCCGACCGGGAAGGACAGTGACGTGTTCGGACGTCGCAAGAAGAAGGGTGCCGCCGAGGACGCGGCCGGCGAGGCCGAGCAGGTCGTCGACAGTGTCGACACTGAGGCGGACGAAGAGGTAACGGGCGAGCGCGAGCGCGTCCGGCTCGAGCCGGAGCCGCGGCCCGACGGGCCCTGGGACAGCTCCGAGGTCCGCGACCCGGCCGAGGGCCGGGTGGACCTGGGCGGTCTGTTCGTGCCGGGCGTCGACGGCATGGAACTGCGGGTCGAGGTCGCGGGTGACGCGATCGTCGCCGCGACCGTCGTGCTGCGCGACAGCGCCATCCAGCTGCAGGCCTTCGCCGCGCCCAAGCGCGAGGGCATCTGGGGCGAGGTGCGCGAGGAGATCGGCGCCGGCATCACCCAGCAGGGTGGCATCATCGACGAGGTCGAGGGCCCGCTGGGCTGGGAGTTGCGCGCTCAGGTACCGGTACAGCTGCCGGACGGCACGGGCGGCTTCCACGTCGTCCGGTTCGTCGGTGTGGACGGTCCCCGCTGGTTCCTGCGCGGGGTGATCTCCGGCCAGGGCGCGGTGCAGCCGCAGGCCGCCGGGCTGCTCGAGCAGATCTTCCGGGACACGGTCGTGGTCCGCGGCGAGGGCCCGATGGCGCCCCGCGACCCGATCGTCCTCAAGCTGCCGAACGACGCGCAGATGGTCCCCGAGGGCGTCCAGCAGCAGGAGGAGGGCTCCCGCTTCTCCGGCGGCATGGGCCAGCTGCAGCGCGGACCGGAGATCACCGAGGTCCGCTAGGACTTTCCCCCGGCAGAGTCGAAAAGGAGCCGCACCCTTCGGGGTGCGGCTCTTTCACGTGCGTGAACCCTTGCCGCACCGACGAACGCCAGGACGCCCGTGCCGCGTACACCGACGCTCTCGCCCGGTACGTCACCCGGGACGGGCGGTATGCGGAAACGGCGGGCTCATCCGATGAAGCGGGTGAGCGGGATGCCGATGTCCGGAACACCGTGGGAACAGCCCGTCGCGTCAGGGTTGCGTCAAAGGTGTCCCCCACCCCGCGGCTCGTCACTTTCGTCGGCCCTGCCGGTCGTAGGGTCGACGCTGCGTAGGCAGGAGTCACGGGAAGACAATGAGGCCATGGAGCGCGGCAAGCTTCGGATCTACCTCGGTGCGGCACCGGGCGTGGGCAAGACGTACGCGATGCTGTCCGAGGGGCACCGCAGGGTCGAGCGCGGCACGGACTGCGTGGTGGCGGTCGTGGAGCACCACGGACGCCGGCGCACCGAGCTGATGCTGCACGGCCTGGAGCAGGTCCCGCGCCGCGAGGTGGAGCACCGGGGCGATGTCCTCACCGAGATGGACGTGGACGCGGTGCTCGCCCGCCGCCCGCGGGTCGCCCTGGTGGACGAACTGGCGCACACCAACGTCCCCGGCTCGCGCCACACCAAGCGCTGGCAGGACGTGGAGGCGCTGCTGGCGGACGGGATCGACGTGGTCTCGACCGTCGACATCCAGCACCTGGAGTCCCTCGGGGACGTGGTGGAGTCGATCACGGGAGTACGGGAGCGGGACACCGTGCCCGACGAGTTCGTCCGCCGTGCCGACCAGGTCGAACTGGTGGACATGTCACCGCAGGCGCTGCGGCGGCGGATGGCGCACGGCAACGTCCACCGGCCGGACAAGGTCGACGCGGCCCTGTCGAACTACTTCCGGCCGGGCAACCTCAGCGCCCTGCGCGAGCTGGCCCTGCTGTGGGTGGCCGACCGGACCGACGCGTACCTGAAGCAGTACCGCGGTGAGCACCGGGTGTCGGCGATCTGGGGTTCGCGCGAGCGGATCGTGGTGGGGCTGACCGGCGGTCCGGAGGGGCGCACCCTCATCCGGCGGGCGGCGCGGCTGGCGGAGAAGGGCGCCGGCGGCGAGGTGCTGGCCGTGTACATCGCGCGCAGCGACGGACCGACCGCCGCCTCGCCCAAGGAACTGGCCGTCCAGCGCACCCTCGTGGAGGACCTGGGCGGTACCTTCCACCATGTGGTCGGCGACGACATACCGGCCGCGCTGCTCGACTTCGCCCGCGGGGTCAACGCCACCCAGATCGTCCTCGGCTCCTCCCGCCGCAAGGCCTGGCGGTACGTCTTCGGGCCGGGCGTCGGTGCCACGGTCGCCCGGGAGTCGGGGCCCGACCTCGACGTGCACATCGTCACCCACGAGGAGGCCGCCGGGGGGCGGGGGCTTCCGGTGGCCCGCGGCGCCCGGCTCGGACGGGCCCGGATCGTCTCGGGGTGGCTGGCCGGGGTGGCCGGACCGGCGGTCCTGGCGCTGCTGCTGAGCAGTGTCCACCTCGGCCTCGCCAACGACATGCTGCTGTTCCTGGCCGTGACCGTGGCGGCCGCCCTGCTCGGCGGCCTGCTGCCCGCACTGGCCTCGGCGGCCCTGGGCTCGCTGCTGCTGAACTACTACTACACCCCGCCCCTGCACCGGTGGATGATCGCGGACCGGGAGAACATCGTCGCCATCGTGATCTTCGTCGGGGTGGGGGTGTCGGTGGCCTCGGTGGTCGACCTGGCGGCCCGGCGCACGCACCAGGCGGCCCGGCTGAGAGCCGAGTCGGAGATCCTGTCCTATCTCGCGGGCAATGTGCTGCGCGGCGAGACCAGCCTGGAGGCGCTGCTGGAGCGGGTGCGGGAGACCTTCGGCATGGAGTCGGCGGCGCTGCTGGAGCGGGTGGACGACCACGCGCCGTGGACCTGCGCGGGCCAGGCCGGCCCGGGGCGGCCGGTGCGGCGGCCGGACGAGGCGGACGTGGACGTGCCGGTCGGCGACCACACGGCGCTGGCGCTCACCGGCCGGGTGCTGCCCGCGGAGGACCGGCGGGTGCTGGCCGCTTTCGCCGCGCAGGCCGTGGTCGTGCTGGACCGGCGGCGGCTGCGGGAGGAGGCCGAACAGGCCCGCGCGCTGGCCGAGGGCAACCGGATCCGCACGGCGCTGCTGGCCGCCGTCAGCCACGACCTGCGCACCCCGCTGGCCGGGATCAAGGCGGCGGTCTCCAGCCTCAGGTCCGACGACGTGTCCTGGTCGGAGGACGACCAGGCGGAACTGCTCGAAGGCATCGAGCAGGGCGCCGACCGGCTCGACCACCTGGTGGGCAACCTGCTCGACATGTCCCGCCTCCAGACCGGCACCGTCGCGCCGATCGTCCGGGAGATCGACCTCGACGAGGTGGTGCCGATGGCGCTCGGCGGGGTCCCGGACCCGGAGGAGAGCGTGGAGCTGGACATCCCGGAGACGCTGCCCATGGTCGCCGTCGACCCCGGGCTGCTGGAGCGGTCGGTGGCCAACCTGGTGGAGAACGCGGTCAAGTACAGCCCGGGCGGTGAGCCGGTGCTGGTCTCGGCCAGCGCGATGTCCCACCGGGTCGAGGTACGGGTCGTGGACCGGGGGCCGGGCGTTCCCGACGAGGCCAAGGAGCGGATCTTCGCGCCCTTCCAGCGGTACGGCGACGCACCGCGCGGGGCGGGGGTGGGGCTCGGCCTCGCGGTCGCGCGCGGCTTCGCCGAGGCCATGGGCGGCACCCTGCACGCCGAGGACACGCCCGGCGGAGGCCTCACCATGGTGCTCACGCTCCGCGCGGCAGGAGCGCAGCCGGAGCCGCCCGGCGAGGTCACCGCGGCGCGGCCGGCGGCACCGGCCGCACCGGAGGAACGTTCGGCAGAACCGGAAAGGCAGGCTTCATGGTGAGCCCTGCTGGGGCGACGCCCCAGACCGCCACGAGGGTGCTCGTGATCGACGACGAGCCGCAGATCGTGCGCGCCCTCGTGATCAACCTCAAGGCCCGCAAGTACGAGGTCGACGCCGCCCACGACGGTGCCACCGCCCTCGAACTGGCCGCCACCCGCCACCCCGACGTGGTCGTCCTCGACCTGGGGCTGCCCGACATGGACGGCGTCGAGGTGATCAGGGGGCTGCGGGGCCGGACCCGGGTGCCGATCCTGGTGCTGTCCGCCCGGCACTCCTCGGACGAGAAGGTCGAGGCGCTCGACGCGGGCGCCGACGACTACGTCACCAAGCCCTTCGGCATGGACGAACTGCTGGCCCGGCTGCGGGCCGCCGTGCGCCGGGCCGAGCCGGCCGGGGGCGGCGAGGACGACGTCCTGGTGGAGACCGGCGAGTTCACCGTCGACCTCGCCGCGAAGAAGGTCCACCGGGCCGGGAAGGACGTACGGCTGACTCCGACGGAGTGGCATCTGCTGGAGGTGCTGGTCCGCAACACCGGCCGCCTGGTGGGCCAGAAGCAGCTGCTGCAAGAGGTGTGGGGGCCGTCGTACGGGACGGAGACGAACTACCTGCGGGTGTACATGGCCCAGCTGAGAAGGAAGCTGGAGGCCGACCCTTCCCATCCCAAGCACTTCATCACCGAACCGGGGATGGGATACCGGTTCGAGCGCTAGGTGCCGGTACCGCGAGTACGGCCGTGCCGGTGACCCCGGTACGCTTCAGATATGAGCGCTGTTCCTCGTTCCGAAAAGCCGGTGGGCCGGTTCCGGCGCATGCTCGACCGGCTCTCCTCGTCCCAGGAGGACCTGGAGTCCGAGGAGCTGCGGGAGGACTCCGAGACGGCCGGCTGCGTCCGGATCGGAGACTGCCAGGACCGGCAGATCGTCACGGTTACTGGTACCTTGCGCACGGTCACGTTGCGACCGCGCGCCGGAGTCCCGGCCCTGGAGGCCGAGCTGTTCGACGGCAGCGCCGCGCTGGACGTGGTGTGGCTGGGCAGGCGCTCCATCGTGGGCATAGAACCGGGGCGCAAGCTCATCGCATCGGGCCGGGTCTCCATGAGCCGTGGCCGCCGGGTGCTGTTCAACCCCAAGTACGAACTGAGACCCCTTGGTAGGGAGTAGCCGGTGACGTCGCTCGACAAGCCGACCGAAGACACTCAGCAGGACGACGCCCGGGCGGTGACGGAGGCCGCGCTCTTCGAGGCGTTCGGCGGGGTGCGGGGCATGGTCGAGACCGTGGTGCCCGGCCTGCTCTTCGTCACCATCTTCACGATCAACAAGGACCTGCACATGTCCGCGATCGCCGCGCTCGCGGTGTCGCTGGTCCTGGTCGTGGTCCGGCTGGCGATGAAGGACACGGTCAAGCACGCGTTCAGCGGGGTCTTCGGCGTCGCCTTCGGTGTCGTCTTCGCGATGATGACCGGCAACGCCAAGGACTTCTACCTCCCCGGCATGCTCTACACGCTGGGCCTGGCGCTGGCGTACATCATCACCACCCTGTGCGGGGTCCCGCTGATCGGTCTGATCCTCGGCCCGGTCTTCAAGGAGAACCTCTCCTGGCGCACCCGCAACCCGGGCCGAAAGAAGGCGTACGCCAAGGCCAGCTGGGCGTGGGGCCTGATCCTGCTCGCCAAGTGCGCGGTCCTCTTCCCGCTGTACTGGTGGGCGAACACCGCGCAGCTCGGCTGGGTCCTGGTCGCCCTGAAGATCCCGCCCTTCCTGCTCGCGGTGTGGCTGACCTGGGTGTTCCTGGCGAAGGCGCCGGCTCCGATCGACGTCTTCGCGGAGATGGAGGCGGAGGAGAGGGCCGAGGAGGAACGCAAGGCCGCGCTGGCGAAGGACCAGGGCGAGGAGCCCGCCACCGGCGGCCGACACCGGCGGGGAGCCTAGGGGGTGTTTCGAAAGTCCCGCACAGCGCCCACGGCGCCCGGCACGCCCTCTCGCCGCACCGGCCGAAAGCCCGAGTACGTCCAGTACGAGGGCTTCCGTCCGGCACACCGAGAGCACGCACCGGACACCGCGGGCACCGCACAGGACTTTCGAAACACCCCCTAGTGCCGCGGACGAGCGAACCAGCGGCCCACCTGAGCTGAACGAAAGGCCCGGAACCCCCATGGGGTTCCGGGCCTTCGCCGTTCGGGCAACTCCCGCATGGGCGGGGCAGGCGGGTCAGCCGGTCAAGTCCTCGCGGCGTACCGACAGCAGGTCCTCCAGTTGCTCCTCCCGCGCCTGGGCGGCCACGAAGAGCAGTTCGTCGCCCGGCTCCAGGGAATCCTCGCGGGTGGGGGTGAGGACGCGGGTGCCGCGGATGATGGTGACCAGGGAGGTGTCCTCGGGCCACTCGACGTCGCCGACCTGGGTGCCGGCCAGGGCCGACTCCTCGGGGAGGGTCAGTTCGACGAGGTTGGCGTCACCGTGGCTGAAGCGGAGCAGACGGACCAGGTCGCCGACGCTGACGGCCTCCTCCACGAGCGCCGACATCAGGCGGGGGGTGGAGACGGCGACGTCGACGCCCCAGGACTCGTTGAAGAGCCACTCGTTCTTGGGGTTGTTGACGCGGGCCACGACGCGCGGGACGCCGTACTCCGTCTTGGCCAGGAGGGAGACGACCAGGTTGACCTTGTCGTCGCCCGTGGCGGCGATCACGACGTTGCAGCGCTGGAGGGCCGCCTCGTCGAGGGACGTGATCTCGCAGGCGTCGGCCAGCAGCCACTCCGCCTGAGGGACGCGCTCGACCGAGATGGCGGTCGGCGCCTTGTCGATGAGCAGGACCTCGTGCCCGTTCTCCAGCAGCTCGCCCGCGATCGAACGGCCGACGGCGCCGGCTCCGGCAATGGCGACCCTCATCAGTGACCGCCTTCCTTCGGGCCCTCGGCGAACGACGCCTCGATCTTCTCCACCTCGTCGGTGCGCATCATCACGTGCACCAGATCGCCCTCCTGCAGCACCGTCTGCGAGGTCGGAAGCATCGCCTCGCCGAGGCGGGTCAGGAACGCCACGCGGACGCCCGTCTCCTCCTGCAGCTTGCTGATCTTGTGGCCCACCCAGGACGGGGCGGCGTGCACCTCGGCGAGCTGGACGCCGCCGGTCGGGTCGCGCCACAGCGGCTCCGCGCCCGAGGGCAGCAGCCGGCGCAGCATCTGGTCGGCCGTCCAGCGGACCGTGGCCACGGTGGGGATGCCCAGGCGCTGGTAGACCTCGGCGCGGCGGGGGTCGTAGATACGGGCGGCGACGTTCTCGATGCCGAACATCTCGCGGGCCACCCGGGCCGCGATGATGTTGGAGTTGTCGCCGCTGGAGACGGCGGCGAAGGCGCCGGCCTCCTCGATGCCCGCCTCGCGCAGGGTGTCCTGGTCGAAGCCGACGCCGGTGACACGACGGCCGCCGAAACCGGAGCCCAGTCGTCGGAAGGCGGTGGGGTCCTGGTCGATCACGGCGACCGTGTGCCCCTGTTGCTCCAGGGTCTGGGCGAGAGCGGAACCCACTCTGCCGCAGCCCATGATGACGATGTGCACGACCGTCCTTCCGAGGTAAAGAGGTCAAGAAAGTCAAATGGTTTTCTGGCCTGGCTTTGAACAGGGTCTCAGACCGTCGACCAAGCTACACACGCGCGGTCCGTGCGGGGCACCCCCCGTGCGCGGTTTGCGCGATCAGCGACGGCTGATGCTCCAGAGGCTCGGAAAGGTAAGGATCCCGAGACCGACGAGGGTGCCGACGGCGCCGATCAGCTCCGCGGTCGCGTGCATGGGGCCTGCGGTGGGCGGCGGCGTACGAGGGTTCGTCACAGAGACATGGCGATCGGGGCGGCTGCGGAATCGGCAGCCGCGGCCCGGCCGATTTCACCCGGGAGGCAGACGCGACGCTCCGGCACCCGGCTCACCCGGGGGGAGGGTGGGCGGCCCCGTGTTCGAAGGCTTACGCTTCACTGTTGTGTCCAAACTGACCGACGTGCCCAAACGGATCCTGATCGGGCGCGCATTGCGCAGTGATCGGCTCGGGGAAACGCTCCTGCCGAAGCGCATCGCCCTACCCGTCTTCGCTTCCGACCCGCTGTCCTCCGTGGCCTACGCGCCCGGGGAGGTGCTGCTGGTCCTCTCCATCGCGGGTGTGTCGGCCTACCACTTCAGCCCGTGGATCGCCGTCGCGGTCGTCGTGCTGATGTTCACGGTGGTCGCCTCCTACCGTCAGAACGTCCACGCCTACCCCAGCGGGGGCGGCGACTACGAGGTCGCCACCACGAACCTGGGCGCCAAGGCGGGACTGACCGTCGCGAGCGCCCTGCTCGTCGACTACGTCCTCACCGTCGCCGTCTCCATCGCCTCCGGCATCGAGAACCTCGGCTCCGCGATCCCCTTCGTCGTCGAGCACAAGGTGGCCTGCGCGGTCGCCGTCGTCGTCCTGCTGACGCTGATGAACCTGCGTGGCGTCAAGGAGTCCGGCAAGCTCTTCGCGATCCCGACGTACGTGTTCGTCGCGGGCGTCTTCATCATGATCGCATGGGGTGCCTTCCGGGGCCTGGTCCTCGACGACACCATGCGGGCGCCGACCGCCGAGTACACGATCAAGGCCGAGCACCAGGGCCTGGCGGGCTTCGCGCTCGTCTTCCTGCTCCTGCGCGCCTTCTCCTCCGGCTGTGCGGCGCTCACCGGTGTCGAGGCCATCTCCAACGGCGTGCCGGCGTTCCGCAAGCCCAAGTCGAAGAACGCGGCGACCACGCTGGCCGCGATGGGCCTGCTGGCCGTCACGATGTTCTGCGGGATCATCGTCCTGGCCCTGGTCACCGACGTCCGGATGGCCGAGAACCCGGCCGCCGACCTGCTGAAGAACGGCGTCGGCGTCGGCGCCGACTACGTCCAGAACCCGGTGATCACCCAGGTCGCCGAGGCCGTCTTCGGCAAGGGCAGCTTCTTCTTCCTGGTGCTCGCGGCGGCCACCGCCCTGGTGCTGTTCCTCGCCGCCAACACCGCCTACAACGGCTTCCCGGTGCTCGGCTCGATCCTCGCCCAGGACCGTTACCTGCCCCGCCAGCTGCACACCCGCGGCGACCGCCTCGCCTTCTCGAACGGCATCGTGCTGCTCGCCGGCGCGGCCAGTTTCCTGATCATCGTCTACGGCGCCGACTCCACCCGCCTGATCCAGCTCTACATCGTCGGTGTGTTCGTGTCCTTCACGCTCAGCCAGACCGGCATGGTCCGCCACTGGAACCGCCACCTGGCCACCGAGACCGACCCGGCCCAACGCCGGCACATGGTCCGCTCCCGCGCGATCAACACCTTCGGCGCCTTCTTCACCGGCCTGGTCCTGGTCGTCGTCCTCGTCACCAAGTTCACGCACGGCGCCTGGGTCGCCCTGCTCGGCATGGTGATCTTCTACGCGACGATGACGGCCATCCGTAAGCACTACGACCGGGTGGCCGAGGAGATCGCGGCCCCGGAGGGCCCGAGCGACGACAGCGTACGGCCGTCCCGTGTGCACTCGGTGGTCCTGATCTCCAAGATCCACCGGCCCACGCTGCGTGCCCTGGCCTACGCCAAACTGATGCGCTCCGACAGCCTGGAGGCGCTCACCGTGAACGTCGACCAGGCGGAGACGAAGGTGCTGCGCGAGGAGTGGGAGCGGCGCGGGATCGACGTACCGCTGAAGGTCCTCGACTCGCCGTACCGCGAGATCACGCGGCCGATCATCGAGTACGTCAAGGGCCTGCGCAAGGAGTCGCCGCGCGACGCCGTCTCGGTGATCATCCCGGAGTACGTGGTCGGCCACTGGTACGAGCACCTGCTGCACAACCAGAGCGCGCTGCGGCTGAAGGGCCGGCTGCTGTTCACACCGGGCGTCATGGTCACCTCCGTCCCGTACCAGTTGGAGTCCTCCGAGGTGGCCCGGATGCGGGCCCGCAAGCGGCAGGAGTGGAACGCGCCTGGTTCGGTGCGGCGCGGTCCGGCGCAGGACGGACGGCCGAAGGAGGCCTCGGGGTCTTCCTCCTCCGCTCCGGGGTCCTCGGGCTCGTAGGCCCCTGGGACGGACCGGCTGGTGAACGGCCGGACGACAGCCACGTAGACTGGTGGGCTGTTGTCCGGCCGTTCCTCGTTCGACGTTGTGGAGTCACCCCGCCATGCAGGCAGAACCGAAGAAGACACTGGTGGGGAGCGAGTACGAGGTCGAGATCGGCCCCGTCGCCCACGGTGGCCACTGCATCGCCCGTACCGACGCGGGTCAGGTGCTGTTCGTACGGCACACGTTGCCCGGCGAGCGGGTCGTGGCCCGGGTGACGGAGGGCGAGGAGGGCGCGCGGTTCCTGCGCGCGGACGCCGTACGGATCCTGGAGGCGTCCAAGGACCGCGTCGAGGCCCCCTGCCCCTTCGCAGGACCGGGTCGCTGCGGAGGCTGCGACTGGCAGCACGCCAAGCCGGGCGCCCAGCGCCGGCTCAAGGGCGAGGTCGTCGCCGAGCAGCTCCAGCGGCTCGCGGGGCTCACCCCCGAGGAGGCCGGCTGGGACGGCACGGTGATGCCGGCCGAGGGTGACAAGCTGCCCGCCGGGCAGGTGCCGCAGTGGCGCACGCGCGTGCAGTACGCCGTGGACGCCGAGACGGGGCGCGCGGGTCTGCGCCGGCACCGCTCGCACGAGGTCGAGCCCGTGGACCACTGCATGATCGCCGCTGCCGGAGTGAGCGAACTCGGCGTCGAGAAGCGCGACTGGAGCGGTATGGCGTCGGTCGAGGCGATCGCGGCGACCGGATCGCAGGACCGGCAGGTGATCCTGACGCCGCGTCCGGGCGCCCGCCTGCCCCTCGTGGAACTGGACCGTCCGGTGTCGGTCATGCGGGTGGAGGAGAAGGACGGGGGCGTGCACCGCGTCCACGGGCGCCCCTTCGTGCGCGAGCGGGCGGACGGACGGACGTACCGGGTCGGCAGCGGCGGCTTCTGGCAGGTCCACCCGAAGGCCGCGGACACCCTGGTGACCGCCGTCATGCAGGGCCTGCTGCCGCGCAAGGGCGAGATGGCCCTCGACCTCTACTGCGGCGTCGGCCTGTTCGCGGGCGCGCTGGCCGATCGGCTCGGCGACAAGGGCGCGGTCCTCGGCATCGAGTCCGGCAAGCGCGCGGTCGAGGACGCCCGGCACAACCTCGCGGGCTTCGACCGGGTGCGGATCGAACAGGGCAAGGTGGAGAGCGTGCTCCCGCGCACCGGGATCACCGAGGTCGACCTGGTCGTCCTGGACCCGCCCCGGGCGGGGGCGGGGCGCAGGACGGTCGAGCACCTGACGTCCCTGGGCGCGCGCCGCATCGCGTACGTGGCCTGCGACCCGGCCGCGCTGGCGCGGGACCTGGGGTACTTCCGGGACGGGGGGTACCGGGTGCGGACGTTGCGGGCGTTCGATCTGTTTCCGATGACCTCCCACGTGGAGTGCGTTGCGATCCTGGAACCCACTGGAAAGGCCTCTTGACCTGCGGTTTTCTGACTTCCTTCGTCGGCTCGACCTGTTTGGGAGGTGGGAACGGGTGAAGGCGCCGCGTGACGTGGGCATTCGTCTGAGGAGGAGGGGTGCGTCGCCTTTCCCGCCCCATCAGGCAGTCAACTACCACAAGCCGCTTGACAGTTCTTCCGCATCGGATGTCTTCTTTGCGCCGTCGTAGCCGCGGGCGTCGTGGCCGACCGTCTCCGCAGCCTTGATGGACTGGGAGTCGATGACGGTGGCGACCGCGCTGGGCGCCCGGCCCATCTCGCGGCGGATGCGTTTGCGGATCCTGGCCACGGATCTGTCCGACGATGCCAGCGGCGGCCCAGCGGGGCATGAATCCGTAACACATGCGCCAGGGCGGGAAGTCCTTGGGCAGGGCCCCGCCACTTGCAGCCGGTGTCGACCGTGTATCGGATCGTGTCCACCATCTCGCGCCGTGGGTGCTTGTCCGGTCGCCCACCCGTGCTGGTCCCGCAGGCCGGGGTCGGCAGCGGGTGTCGATGAAGTCGGCGATGATGTAAGCGTCGAGTCGACCGACCCGAACTGGGTGTTCAGGTGTTTGATCCACCGCCCCTTCGGCTGTGTTCGTGTGGGTGTTCGCGATCTTCGACCTCATCGACAGCGGCATGCCGGCCCAGGGTCCGCCCGGCGTGCAGCTCTCTCGCTGCTGGGCGGCCCGGTGTCGGTGACCGCCGTCGGGCTGTGGGAACTGCGGCGCATGCGCACCCGCGACGGGGTGGCCGTTCGCGGCACCGTCCCCACGTCGCTGCCGTGAGATGGCCCTGATGTTCTGACGTTCTCCGGCACGAGCGTCGGCAGACCGGCGGCCGGAGAGGGGGAGGGCAGCTCCGCTCATGCTCGCGAGGATCGACGCCCACCCCCGGGTGCCGTCGTGTCGCGATTTTTTGGACATGACATGCTGTGGCCGTGCAAGTGTGCACTCACGGTCATTGCTCACCGCGCTACAGAGGAATACGTTGAAAGTTTTTCGGCAACCCGTGCCCTTACCTAGGATCGGCGACAGCCAGCCGCCCGTACGGGGACGGGATGCGGAGTTGGCTCTCCTGGACGAGCGCTTTGCCGAGCTGGCGCAGGGCCGCGGCGGCATCGTGTGTGTCGAGGGGGCTCCCGGCAGTGGCAAGAGCCGCCTGCTCGTGGAAGCGTGGGGACGAGCAATGCGCCGCGAGCTGCGAGTGTTCCAAGGCGGCGCCGATCCTGACGGGCAGTTCGTTCCCCTGGGGCCGCTGCTGGACGGACTGCTCACGGACAGCGGCACGCTGTTCGACGTCGACCGCCTGCGCGACCTAGCGAGCGCTTCCGAGCAACGCTTCTGGCTGCTCCAGGAGTTGCAGGACCGGTTGGAGCAGGCGGCGCTCGACATGCCGCTGGTCATCGCCTTGGACGACGTCCAGTGGCTCGACGACGTCACCCTCCTCGCCCTGCGCACGCTGACCGCGCGACTCTCGTCGCACGCCATCCTGTGGCTCCTGGCGGTCCGAACCAACGCCGCCGCGCCGGGTGTCCGCGCGACGCTGGACCGCCTCGGGCAACTTGGCGCACTCCGCCTGGAACTCGGTCCCCTCACCGCCGAGGCGGTGGCCGAGATCACCGAGGACGTCCTGGGGGCCAGGCCCGACGCCGGGACGCTGAAGGCGGCTGGACGGGCCGAAGGTGTGCCGCTGCTGCTCGTCGAACTGCTGCGCAGCATGCGCGAAGAGCACTCCGTGGTCGTCGAGGGCGACATCGCACGACTGGTCGGCGACGAGGTGCCGGCCCGTTTCCAGGCTTCCGTACGGCTCGCTCTCGACCGTCTCACCCCGGCGACGCGCGAGGTCGTACAGACGGCTTCGGCGGTCGGCCGCACGGTCACCATCGGGCTCCTCGCCGAGCTGCTGGGACGGCCCACGGCCTCGCTGATAGCGCCGGTGCAGGAGGCCCTGGACGCCCATCTGTTCGTCGAGCGCGACGAGCGGTTGCTGTTCCGTCACGACCTGTTCCGTGAGGCCGTCGAGAGCAGCATCCCCGTGGCCGTGCACCGGGCTCTGCGGCGGCACGCCGCCGAAGTGCTGCTGGCACGCGGAGCCCCGGTGACCGAGGCGGCCGCCCTGCTCGTGGACACCGCCGAGGCCGGGGACCAGCGAGCTGTGGAGCTACTGAGGGCCGCCGCTGCCGAGCTGTCCGCTTCGGCTCCGGCATCGGCCGAACAGCTCAGCCGGCGGGCGCTGGAACTGACCGCGGAGACCGCGCCGGAGCATCCCGCGATCGTCGCGGAGACGATGCTGCTGCTGTGGCAGACGGGACAGGCCGGACAGGCTCGGGCGCTGGCCGCCGCGGTCCTGCCGGGGAGCATGCGGCCGGAGGCCGAGGCCCGGCTGCGGCTCGGTCTGGCCCGCCTCTCCAGCCAGTTCGACTTCACCGAGGCCGCCGAGCAGGCCCGGATCGGGGCGGCGCTTCCTGACATCTCCGAGGGTGTGCGGGCCCAGTTGCTGGCGCTGCGTTGCCTCAACCTGTCGATGATCGGTGACTTCGAGGCGACGTCACGGGCCGTTGCCGAAGCCCTCGCGGCGGCGGCCGAGGGCGATGACGACGCCGCCCGGGCCACCGCGATCGCAGTCGACTCCGTCGTCCGCTTCTACCGGATGGAGTGGCAGCGGGCGTTCGAGCTGGCCGACGAGGCGTCGTCCCTCGCGGACGACATCGGCTTCCTCCACTCGCTGTGGGTGCCGGAGGCGCTGTGGCAGGCTTTCCTGTTCAACGCCGAGGGCCGGACCGACCGGGCGCTCGCCGAGTCCGCGGCCGGCATCCGGGAGACCCAGAAGCAGGGGCAGGCCGCGGCCATGGGCCTGTGGATGAGCAACCGGTCCCGGGTGCTCTTCGACGCCGGCCACCTGGACGACGCACGCGCGGAGGCCGAGGCCACCACGGCGCTGGCGGACGAGATGGGCATGGGCAACTTCGCCGAGGCGACGGCCCTGTACACGCTTCTGCGCGTCGCCCTGCACACCAACGACCGGGAAGCCGTCACGACGTACGCCGCGCAGGCCGAGCGCATGGTCGGCGACCCCGCCGTCCTCGTCCGCAACGTGGGCTCCTGGCTCCTCGCCCTGGTGGCGGACGACGTGGGCGCACCGGATCGTGCCATGGAACTCCTCGACGAGTCCTTCGGCACCTTCGCCCTGGACGGCCCGTCCCTCGCCAGCCCGGACGACCCGGCCGACATGGTCGTCTTCGTCCGCATGGCGCTGCGGGCAGGGGCGGCGGAGCGGGCCGCCGCGGCCGTCTCCCTCGCGGAGCGCCGGGCGGATTGCAACCCCGGCTTCCCGGTCCTCGCGGCCGCCGCCGCGCACGCCCGGGGCCTGCTCGACAACGATCTCGGACAGCTGCTCAGGGCCGTCGAGCTGTACGACGGCATCCCCCGACTGCTCCCCAGGGCCGCGGCGCTGGAAGACGCCGGCATCCGGCTGGCCACGCGCAGCGCCGCCGACGCCGTGCCCCGTCTCGACCGTGCGCTCGACCTCTACACGGAAGCGGGTGCGGAACGTGACGCCGCCCGTGTCCGGTGCCGGCTGCGCGCCCTGGGTGCCCCGCGGCGCCGTACCTCCGCCCAGCGGACCTCCGCGGTCTGGCCCGAACTGACTGAGTCGGAGGTGGCGGTCATCCGGCTGGTCTCGCAGGGTCTGACCAACCGGGCGACCGCTCAGCGCCTGGGGCTGTCGCCGCACACGGTCAGCTCGCACCTGCGGCGCGCCTTCATCAAGCTCGACATCACCTCGCGCGTCGAGCTGGCGGAAATCGCAGCCGCACGTCGGCACGGAGAGTAGTCGCTTCGTATCCCACACCCTTCCTCAAGATCCACCGCGGACGTGCGACGCGCGGGGCGCGCGGAGCGCGGCAGGCTCGTGAGGAAGGAAGGGGACGCATTCTTATGACTACTGGGACGACTGCCCGAGGCAGCTCCCGCACCACCATCCACGCCGGGCCACTGGTGTCCGCCCGCGCACAGGGAACGGACTGGCGTGACACGTTGTCGCATGCGTTGGGGGGAGTCGACATCTCCTCGCAGGACCCCTCGTCCTCGGGCTCCGTCAGCACCGCCGTCCTCGGCATGCTGCGGGTGGTGCGCTCGGAGGGCGACGGAATGACCGTCCGGCGCTCCGCCGTCTCGACCGAGGACACCGGGCGCGGGGACTGCGTGGTCGTCAGCCTCCTGGAGTCCGGGGCCGGTCGGATCGACCAGGACGGGCGGACGGCGGCTCTGGAGACGAACGACGTTTTCCTCTACGACACGTTCCGGCCCGTCCGGCTGGACATCACGCACTCCTTCCGCGTGAAGTCCCTGGTGCTGCCCCGTGCGGCGCTGCGCTCGCACGAGGAGGACTTGTGCCGGATCACGGCGGTGCCGTTCGGGCCCGACACCTCCATCGGTGCCCTGTTGCCCTCAGTGGTCACGCGGCTCGTGGACGACGCGGAGCTGTTCTCGGCGGACATCGGTGAGTTGATGGCCCGCAACGCGGTGGACCTGCTCGGGGTGCTGGCCGACGAATGGCTCCGGCGCGGCCGAGCCGAGGCGGCCGACGCCAACCGGGCCCTCCTGCTGCGGATCCAGGGGTTCATCGACGAACAGCTCGCCGATCCCGAGCTCTCGCCCGCGCGCATAGCCCGCGCCCATCACATTTCGCTGCGATACCTGCACAAGCTCTTCCAGGCCGAGGGCACGACGGTCGGCCGCTGGATCCTGCGTCGCCGGCTCGAAGCCTGCCGACGCGACCTGCGGCACCGCCAGACCCGGGGGCTGACCATCGCCGCCGTGGCACACCTGCACGGATTCGCCAGCGCCGCGCACTTCAGCAGGTCGTTCCGGGCCTTCTACGGTGTGTCCCCCAGCGAGTGGCGCGCCACGCCGGCCCCAGGCTCTGGCGTCACGTATCCGCCTGGGTGACTTCGTCGAAGCCGTCGGCCGGTACCCCGGACGGCAGCGCCGCCCAGGCCGATGCGTCCGCAGTCCTCAGGCGGGCGGCCTGGTCCACTCGGGTGCGCCGGCCGACAGCCGTCGCGCGGTCACCGACGTCACCACGAGCAGCACCAGCGCCAGCAGCAGGATGTGCACGAGTTCGGTGTGTGCCAGCAGGAGTGTCCCCACGAGCGCGCCCAGGAACATGGCGAGGACCGACAGCACCCGGCGACCGGGCCGCGGTGCCGCACCGCCGGCCACGGTGGAGTCCGCCGCCAGACCGGTCAGGGTAAGCGTCAGGACGGTGGTCGTCAGGTCCGGGACCCCGAGACGCCGCGCGACCGCGTTCTGCGTCCCCATGGCGAGGCCGAGCAGCACGATCAGGGTGTAGCGGACCGGGCTGGACACCTCACCGTGCGCGACCGCGACCGCGATCACCGTCCCGGCGACGAGAAGGGCCTGTAGAGCGGTCGTCGTGCTCAGCAGCCGTCCGCGATGGGCTGCGAGCCCGGTGCTGAACCGCCCGCCCGCCAAGGCGCCGGCGAGGAACGACAGCAGCGAGACGATGGCGGCCGCCACCGACAGGCCCGGCGCGCCGGCCAGGGCGAAGCCCAGGAAGACCACGTTGCCCGTCATGTTGGCGACGAACACCCGGCCGAGCGCCAGATAGCTCACGGCGTCGATGAGGCCCGTCACCACCGTCAGCGCGAGCATCAGGGGCGGCAGCGGCCCGTGCCGGTCGCCCCGGGGCGGGACGAGTGTCCGTGCGGCGTCAGTCAGCAGCTTGCGCATGCCGTGTCCTATCGTCCGTCGGGTCGCCGGCCGTCGGCCGCGACAGCACCGCTCGGGTGACCAGCCCGCTTGCCGGGCCGATCACGATCGCCGCGAGGGAGACCCACAAGGGCCAGGTGATGGGCCCGAGGGCGTGGTCGAGCGACCACTTTCCAGGACCGGTGAGGGCGAGGGCCGCGGCGACGGCCACGAGGACCGACGGGTACTCGTAGCCGTCGTGCTGGACCCACAGCCCGTTGTGCCACTTGACGGTGCCGGCCACCGTCATCACCCCCATGGCGGCCGTTGCCGCCAGCGGAGTGAGGAGTCCGGCCGCCAGGAACAGTCCGGCCCCTATCTGGCTGCCGCCCGCGGCGAGGGCGGTGAGTTGCCCGCCGCGAAAGCCGTCCCGGCGGAACTCCTCGGTTCCTCCGGCCAGCCCGCTGCCGCCCAGCCGGAAACTGACCTTCTGCACTCCGTGCCCGGCAATGAGGAGCCCCACCACCAGCCGGAGCAGCAGCAATCCGCTGTCCATCGCGTGTATCCGCCTGTTCCTGACGTCCGTCGTCAACCGTGGGGGAGGGTCAGCCGGCGGCGTGGTCGCCGATGACCGCCTGGGCGTAGACGACGCCGAGACCGTAGGTACCGCCGTACGCCTTCACGACGTCCATGACCGGCAGGTACGTCTCCGCGCGCGCCCAGTCGCGCTGGAGCTCCAGGAGCACCTGCACCCAGGTCACCGGCACCACACCGGCCTGGACCATGCGCTGTACGGCGTGCTCGTGGGCCTGGGGGCTGACGCCGCCCGACGCGTCGGTGACGACGTAGACCTCGTAGCCCTGGGCGAGCGCCGACAGCGCGGGCAGCACGACGCAGACCTCGGTCCACAGGCCCGCGATGACGAGCTTCTTGCGCCCGGTTGCCTTGACCGCCTTGACGAAGGCCTCGTCCTCCCAGGCGTTCATCGTGGTGCGGTCGACGATCTTCTGACCGGGGAAGACGTCCGCGAGCTGCGGCATCAGCGGGCCCGAGAACGACTCGGCGGCCACGGTGCTCAGGACGGTGGGGACCTCGAAGGCCTTGGCGGCCTTCGCCAGGCCCACGGTCGCGTTGATGATCGCGGTGCGGTCGCCGCTGCCCGTGCCGAAGAACATCTGCGGCTGGTGGTCCACGAACAGGACCGCGCAGTTGTCGGGGGTCAGCAGGTCGGGGCTGGGAGCAGCGGTGACCTTGGCGATATCGACCATGAGTGTGCCTTTCTGCGACGAGAGATGACGATCACGGACGGTCGTCCGCGATCCGGGAAGGGAGGTGTGAGGGCCGGAGCGCACGGGCGCGCCTCCGGTCACAGGGAGAAGCAGGGGTCGAAGACCGGGGTGTCGGTCTCGGGGACCAGTCCGCGGTGGGCACGCCACTGGCGGTGCAGCTCCGACTCGGCGGCGACCTCGCCGAGCAGTTCCGCCTGACGGACTCCCGGCCGGGCCTGCGCGGGGGTCGCCTGGTAGCCGCCGAAGTGGGCCACCGGGCTCCACTCGGGCGTCACGGCGGGCATCTCCTCGTCGATGCCCTCGTACTCGCCGGCGGCGTACACGACCCGGCCGCCGACGACCGTCAGGAGGGCTTCGATGTGGGCGATCTCCGGATCCGGCACCGTGAAGTAGTCCTCCGACAGGACGGTCAGGTCACCGAGGAAACCCGGGCGTAGTACGCCCTTGAGGTCCTGTTCACCGGTCAGCGCGGCACCAGCCGTGGTGAACATCTCCAGCGCCGTCTCCCGGTCGACCCGGTTGTGCGGCGGATGGATGGTGAGATCGCCCACGGTCCGGCCGGTGACCAGCCAGTGCAGAGCGATCCACGGGTTGTACGAGGAGACCCGTGTGGCATCGGTACCGGCGCCCACGGTCAGTCCCCGCCCCAGCATCGCCCGGACCGGCGGCGCGTCCGCGGCGGCACCGATCCCGTACCGGCGGACGAAGGCCTCGCCCTGGAAGGAGAGCCGGTTCTGCACGGACATGGCGCCGCCGAGCGCGACGATACGGTCGAGGCTGTCGGCGGACACCGTCTCCGCGTGGTCGAACAGCCACCGGTTGTTCCCGGGGAACAACCCCTCGGCGGCCAGCTTCTCGAAGACGGCCAGGTCACGGCGGATGGTCTCGTCGTAGGTGGCGTGCAGGCGGAAACCCCAGCCGTTCTCCATGAGGAGGCGGACCGCTTCCTCGAACTCCACCTCGTAATCGGGGGCGTGTTCGGGGCGCGGCTCGGCGAAGTTCTCGAAATCCGCCGCCGCCCAGGTGAGGTTCTCGCCGGCGCCGTTGAGGCGCAGCCACTCGTCGCCGTCCTCGGGGCGGACCATTGCGATCCACCGGGTGAGGTCGTCGATCTCCTGTCCGGCGGTCTGCGGGAAGAGGTGGTAGGCGATCCGCAGGGAGAGCGCGCCCTCCCTGGCCAGCTCCGTGACGGTCTCGTAGTTGTCCGGGAAGTTCTGGAAGCCGCCCGCCGCGTCGATCGCGGAGGTGAGACCGAACCGGTTGAGCTCGCGCAGGAAGTGCCGGGTGGACGTCTTGCGATGCTCCTCGTCCAGCACCGGCGCCTTGGCCAGCGTCGAGTAAAGGATCAGTGCGCTCGGGGCCGCGAGCAGCATGCCCGTGGGGTCGCCGTCGCGTCCCCGCATGATCTGTCCGCCCCGCGGGTCGGGGGTGTCCTTGGTGTAGCCGGCGGCCTTGACGGCCGCGCGGTTGAGGATCGCGCACTGGTACAGATGCAGGACGAAGACGGGGGTGTCCGGCGCGGCGGCGTTGAGTTCCGCGACCATGGGCAGCCGCCGTTCGGCGAACTGCTCGGCGGACCAGCCGCCGACCACCCGTACCCACTGGCCCGCGGGGGTGCGGGCCGCCTGTTCCCGGAGCATGGCCAGGCCCTGGCGCAGGGAGCGTACGCCGTCCCAGCGCAGCTCCAGCACGTAGTTGAGGCCGCCGCGGATGACGTGCAGGTGAGAGTCGTTGAGGCCGGGGATCATCCGGCGGCCCAGCGCGTCGACCACCCGGGTCGCGGGGCCGACCTGCCCGGCCACGTCCTTGTCCCCGCCGACGGTCGTGATGACTCCGTCGCGGATGGCGATCGCCTCGGCCTGGGGCAGCCGGGGATCACCGGTGTGGATCTTCGCGTTGCGGACGACGAGGTCCGCCGCGTCGTCGGTGGCGCGGGGAATCAGCCCGCCGACCGGCATCGTGGACACCTTTCGACAACCTCCTGAAGGGCGTACGGGGCGTATGGGGTGGGATCTGCGACAGGCCGGGCTCAAGCCGACGACACATCGGCGAGGTGCACGGACGACCGTGCGGCGGCTGCTTCGCCGATCACGCTACGGGGGAAAAGCCGGGCCCGATGTCCGGTCAGTGCACTGCGGGTTGACCTGTAGCGCACGGGTGGTCCGGCGGCCCGGGGGCGCTTCGCACGCGGTGGTGGTCGCCGGCCGCGCGGGAGCGCCTCAGGGGTTCTGCCGGGTGACCGCGACGACGACACCGCCCAAGAGCGCATCGGCAACCAGCGCGGGCGCCGGGAGCCACGTCGCCAGCAGCAGGCCGACGACGGTGACGGCGCACGGGACGTCATCGGCCTTGCGGCGCCGGTGCGGGCGCAGGTGCACCGCCCGGACGGCGAACACGAAGACGGCGGCCGGAACCGTGACCCCCAGCGCGGCCGGCAGGACCCCGGCGGTCCCCGCGGGGCGCGTGAGGTGGTCGGCGTAGGCAGCCAGGCCCGCCCCCTCGGCGGTGGCCGACGCGAACACGAAGTAGTGCCCGTAGGCCCAGGTGAACCGTCTGCCGTGCGCCTGGTGCGTCGTGGCGAGCAGCGTGTGCGCGGGCCGGGCGAAGTACAGCCACCACATCGCGAAGGCCATCAACAGCCCGCCCCCGGCCAGGGCGCACAGGGCGGCGATGTTCTGCTGCCGCTCGAAGGCCCCCCGTACGGCGATCGTGGCGGTCGCCACGGACTCGCCCAGCACGATGAGCGTGAACAGCTCGTAGCGCTCCGCGATATGACGTGGATGCCACGGCGTCATGCCCGCGGACTGCGCCCACACAGGGACCAGCACCTCCGCGAGGATCATCACGGCGATGCCGGGAAGTCGACCCGTGGCCGGGAGGAACAACAGCCCCACCCAACCGAGTTGACAGCCCGTCACGCCGACGGCGAAGCGCAGCGTGGTCGCACGCCGCGGGCGATCGGCGAGGCCGGCGCGCAGCCACAGTGCCGCCAGTGCTGTGCGCAGCACCACCGGTACCGAAGGAGGAAACGGTGACCGGGTAGAACAACACCTGCGCACCCTGTTCGGCGATCCACCGGGCCACCGCGTGGGTTCTCTCGATCACCACCGGGTAGCGGGCCTCGGGCGACAGGTCGTACTCCGGGAACACCACCGCGGCTTCCACCCCCACCGGCAGCGCGCCCGTGGCCCCGGCGGGCCGGACGACACGCGCCCGGACAGTGCCCGTGGGCCGGCCCGGCACCACCACCCACTCCTTGTCCACCGCCGGCAGAGCGATGTCGCCGGATTGCACCTCGTCGACCGCCCTGCGGCCCTTCACCGGCGTCAGCTCGAACAGGTAGGGCGGACGCGGCGGCAGCCGCCTCCAGCACGGGCCGGACCGGCTCGACGGCATCAGACATGTCAGTTCTCCGTACGTGTTTCCGTGGACGTGCCAGGATGCCGGTCGCTCCGGCACCACCGTGCCGACCCGTGAGCGGGCGCGGGAGCCACTGCCTTGCCACGCTATGCCGCCGCGAGCAGGGCGATGGTCCAGGAGTGCACGGACGGAGCACGCAGCGGCGGCGCGCCGGACCGGCCTATGAGGAGGCCAGCGCCTGCCAGTCGGTCGGAGTCATGCCGTAGGCGGCCCGGAAGACACGGCTGAAGTGGGCCGCGCTGGTGAACCCCCAGCGGTGCGCCACCGCCGCCACGGTGATCCTGCGGTTCGGCGCCCTGCTCAGATCACGCCGGCAGCAGTCCAGCCGACGCTGCCGCACCCACTGCCCCACGGTGATGCCGTCGGCCTGGAAAAGCTTGTGCAGGTAGCGCACGGAAATATGGTTCGCGCGTGCGATCGACTGCGGGGACAGATCGGGGTCCGGCAGATGCTGTTCGATGTAGGCGCGGACCTGGGAGAGCATCTCGTCGCGGGCGTGCGGCACCGCCGGATCGTTCCGTTGCGCCCCTTGCAGGAGTTCCATGACGAGGACGACCAGGAGATCGACGGTGTTGCGGGTCAGTTGGTGAATCACCTGAGGCGCGTGCGTGCCGGCCCCGGCGGACAACACCGACAGGAAGTCCGAGACCAGCCCGCCCAATCCCGCATCGCCCGCGACCCTCGTTCCGGTGAGCTGGTCCCAGTCAGCTTCCGAGAGTTCCAGATAGGAGCGTGGCAGCCGGAAGACCGTCATGCCGCAGGCGTCCGGAAACCTCGGGGAGCGTTGTCGTCCCGGATCACAGAAGATGAGGTCGCCCGGTCTCATGACGATACGGCCTCCGTCCCGGGTCGTCGCGACAGAGTCCTTCTCGGCCACCCCCAACCGGAAGAACTGGTCGTCTTCTGCGTGCGGCAGCGGCGAGAGGGTATGGGTGAGCCCGGGCAGTGTGGACATGAGGAGTTCTCCGCTCGATGCGATAGCGGCCCTGTCGCGTCGCGGCCCGTGCTCCGGGACACCGTACGCACACCGTGGTCGGTGTCGCATCGGTGTTGCCTGCGCCGAGTCCAGGGTCGAGGTCATGCCGCCGACGGCGGCCGCATGTCCTCTTCTCTGCCGAGCGTCTGTCCTGCAGGCATCTGTCAGTCGACTGGCGATGTGACTGTCCGTTGGCAGGCCGGGCATCGTCAGCCCGCGACCGCATCCCCTGAGCGGCGTTCGGCCTCGGTGATCCCGCCCCAGACGCCGTACTGCTGCCGCGAGGCCACAGCGAAGCGGGCGCACGGGCCGCTCACCGGACAGGCGCGGCAGATCGCGCGCGCCGCCTCCTCCCGACGCCTGCGCGCCGTGCCCCGCTCGCCGCTGGGAGAGAAGAAGACCGCGCTGTCCATGCCTCGGCACGCGGCCTTGCCCTGCCAGTCCCACATGTGCAGCAAGGGCTTCGTCAGCGCCCTCATCCGTCCCGTCCGGCCGCTGCGGCGTCCCTGGCGGCGGGGGCTCACGAGTCTGCCGCCGGACGTGTTCGCGCACCGCCTGAGAACCGGCTCAGCGCGGCGAGCCGCTGTTCGAAGGGGACCAGACCGGCGCCGAACCCGTCGGTGGGGTCGACCGAAGTGATCGCGCCGTGCAGGGAGCGGGGTGCGATCGCCGCGGTGGTGTCGACGTCGGGGGCCGTGGCGGGGGCGGGGATTCTGCCGGGGCCCGGGCCGGGGGCGCTGGTTTCGGTTCCGGGGCCCGGGGAGCTGCCGGTGGCCTCGGTTCCGGTGGAGGTCATGAAGCGGGCCAACTCGGTGCCCGCGCGGGCGATGCGGTGGGCGAGTCCCTCTTCGCCCCAGTCCTCGGACGCCGCGTACACGGTGGTCGGCAGGACGAGCGCGCGCAGGTAGGTGAACAAGGGGCGCAGGGCGTGTTCGGTGACCAGGGAGTGGCGGGCGGTGCCGCCGGTCGCGCCGGCGAGCACGGGCTTGCCGGTCAGGGCGTCTTTGTCGATGAGGTCGAAGAACGACTTGAACAGGCCGCTGTAGGACGCGGAGAAGACCGGCGTGACGGCGATCAGGCCGTCCGCGGCGGCCACCGTGTCGAGCGCGGCGGCGAGCCGGGCGGCCGGGAAGCCGGTGACGAAGTGCTGGGCGATCTCGGTGGCGAGGTCGCGCAGTTCGACCACCTCGACCCCGGCGTCCACATGGTCGAGCGTGGCCGCGGCGAGGCGGTCGGCCAGGAGCCGGGTGGACGACGGGGAACTCAGTCCCGCCGCGACGGCGACGAGCTTCACCGGGAACTCCCTTCGGGGGTGGTCGTCTTGGCGGCGATGCGGGCGGCGTGGGTGGGCGCGTCGGGGACGCCGGCGGGCTTGAGGCCGGCGAACTCCTTGCGCAGCACCGGGACGACCTCCTCGCCGAGGATGTCGAGCTGCTCCAGGACGGTCTTGAGGGGCAGCCCGGCGTGGTCCATGAGGAACAGCTGGCGCTGGTAGTCGCCCACATAGCCACGGAAGGACAAAGTCCGCTCGATGACCTGCTGCGGGGAGCCGACGGTCAGCGGGGTGTCGCGGGTGAACTCCTCCATGGACGGGCCGTGGCCGTAGACCGGGGCGTTGTCGAAGTAGGGGCGGAACTCGCGGACCGCGTCCTGGGAGTTCTTGCGCATGAACACCTGGCCGCCGAGGCCGACGACGGCCTGCTCCGGGGTGCCGTGCCCGTAGTGGGCGAAGCGCCTCCTGTAGAGGTTCACCATCTGCTTGGTGTGGCTGGCAGGCCAGAAGATGTTGTTGTGGAAGAGGCCGTCGCCGTAGTACGCGGCCTGTTCGGCGATCTCCGGGGAGCGGATGGAGCCGTGCCAGACGAACGGTGCGACACCGTCGAGCGGGCGCGGGGTGGAGGTGAACGACTGCAGCGGCGTACGGAACTTGCCCTCCCAGGTCACCACGTCCTCGTCCCACAGGCGGCGCAGGAGCGCGTAGTTCTCGATGGCGAGGTCGATGCCGTCCCGGATGTCCTTGCCGAACCACGGATAGACCGGGCCGGTGTTGCCGCGGCCCATCATCACGTCCATGCGGCCGTCCGCGACGTGTTGGAGCATCGCGAAGTCCTCGGCGATCTTCACCGGGTCGTTCGTCGTGATCAGCGTCGTCGAGGTGGACAGGATCAGGTTCTCGGTGCGGGCGGCGATGTAGCCGAGCATCGTCGTCGGAGAGGACGGCACGAACGGCGGGTTGTGGTGCTCGCCAGTCGCGAAGACGTCGAGGCCGACCTCCTCGGCCTTGAGCGCGATGGCGAGCATCGCCTTGATCCGCTCGTGCTCACTCGGCGCACGCCCGGTCGTCGGATCGACGGTGAGATCACCGACGCTGAAAATCCCGAACTGCATTGCTGATTCCTTTCGATGACGTACTCGGTACTGGGGATGCGGTATTGGTCGTCGCATATGAGTCGCACATGACAACGCGGGGCCACGAGTCAGGGACGGGCACTTTTCCCAGGAGGGAAGTGAGGGCGCCGTCCACGTCCAGATACGTGCTTTCCACCCCGGCAGGCACCAGGGAAAAGGTCCGCTGGAGGAAGTCCGCCACCTCCGTCACCGGCAGCTCGATCAAGGCCTTACCCGACCCGTGCCTGAGGACGACGCGGAGGGTGTCCGGGTGGTGGCCGTGCGCGGGCAGCACCAGGACGTCGCCGGAGCCCGTGGGGCGCCGCAGCCCCCGGCCAGGAGGTCGCGGGCGAACACCCACGGAATGCGTGGGCCGATCAAGGGGCCGAGGGACATACCGACGGCGTAGGGATCGGTGACGCGGTACCGCAGTTCCGCGGGCAGCGGAAGCGGCGGCCTGTTGAGAGATCTGACATGCGCCGTGACTGCGCGGGTGACAGTGCCGGAATGCAGTTCCATTGAAGCCTCGAAAAACTGAGAAGAGCGTTTCCTCCTCAGCACCCTCAGCGCACCCCGCCCCAGGCCTGGCCGGCCCAGTCCCCGAAGCGGGTCCAGGGAATCCCCGGATGGGCTTCGTGCAGGGCCGGGATGTCGACGCGGTAGCCGGATCCGTTGAGGAAGGACCACATCGCGTGCATGTCGGGATCGCCGATCGCACCGAGGGGGACCTGCTCATGGCGGACGTCCCGCCCCAGGACCTTGCTCAAGGCCGCCGCCATATCCACCGGGGTGGGAGCGTCACCGGCCAGCTCGATGCGCTGTCCCAGGAAGGGACCCGGGGCGAGCATCACCTCCGCCGCGAACGCGCCGAGGTCGGCACGCGCCAGCTGCTGCAACGGCCGCTCGGAGGGCAGTGGCAGATCGAGAACGCCGTGGAGCACCCGCTCGTGTCCGCCGAGCGCGTTGTCGAAGAAGTAGGTCGGCCCCAGGATCGTGTACGGCACGTCACCGGAGACCAAGTCCGTTTCGATGCGCGCCTTGCTCTCGAAATGCGGTACGCCACTGTTTTGGTCGGCGCCCGCCACGGAGCTGAACACGAGGTGCGGCACCCGCTGCCGGGTCGCGGCGGAGATGATGGCCCGCCCTTGTGCGACCTCGGCCGCCGGGCCCGCTTCGAAGGGCGTGGTGTATGCGAAGACGCCCGCCACGCCGTGCATGGCGGCGGAGAGCGAGCGGACGTCGTTCAACGACCCCGCCACCACCTCCACTGCCTGCTCGGCGAGTTCGCGTGCGGCCCACCGGTGCGGGTCACGGACCAGCACGCGGACGGGCGCCCGCCGCCGGAGCAGGGCACCTGTCACGGCCCTGCCCTGGCCCCCTGTCGCTGCGAGGACCAGGATCGGTGCGTCGGCCATGACGAGAGAACTCCCTTCAACAGTCCCCTTCGAGAACGTCCCTCACTTGCTCAGGAAGGCGACGAGCGCGGCGTTCACTTCCTCGGCGTGGGTCCACAGCAGCCCGTGCGGGGCGCCCTCGATCTCGACGTAGTCCGCGGACGGCAGCGCCTTGTGGAAGAGCCGCGCGGTTCCCTCGACCGGCAGGATCCGGTCGCCCGTACCGTGCAGGATCAGGGTTGGTACGTCGATGGCGGGGATGTCGGCCCTGAAGTCGGTCGCCCACGTGAGTGGCGCGGCCGCAGCGGCGTAGAAGCCCCCGCCCGCGGCGACGTCCCAGCTGTGGCGGACCGCCTCTTCGCTGATGCGGGTGCCCAGGTTCTCGTCCAGGTTGTAGAAGTCCTTGTAGAAGGCCGTGTAATAGGCGTAGCGGTCAGCCTTCACCGTCGCGACCACACCGTCGAAGAACTCCTGCGGAGCGACGCCGTCCGGATTGTCGTCGGTCTGGAGGAGGCAGGGCTCGAGCGAGGCGAGGAACGCGGCCTTGGCCACCCGGCCGGAACCATAGGTGGAGAGGTAGCGGGCGACTTCGCCGGTACCCATCGAGAACCCGACCAGGACGGCGTCGCGGAGGTCGAGAGTCTCCATGACGGTGTTCAGGTCGGCGGCGAAGGTGTCGTAGTCGTAACCGCTCGTCGGCTGGGCCGACTGCCCGAAACCGCGACGGTCGTAGGTGATGACCCGGTAACCGGCGTCCAGCAGAGCGGCGCTCTGTCGCTCCCACGAGTGCCCGTCCAACGGAAAGCCGTGGATGAGCACGATGGCCTGCCCGGAACCGTGGTCCTCGTAGTAGAGATCGATGTCGGTGGAGTTCTCCTGGCCAACTGTGATGTACGGCATATGTGCTCCTCAGTAGTGAACGAGTGACGTTCACCAGCACGCTAGAGCGCGGATCCCCCACCTATTTGTCCCTGAACGCACCACGTCTTGACCGTTGGTGCCCAAGGGACGCACTCGCGTCGCCTCGAAGCCGGGCGCGGAGCGCGTTCACCGCCGCCCGGTCCTCCACCGGGCGTTCACCGTGTTGGGGGCCCCTATGTCTCTGGTCAAGGTGGATGGGGTGCTGGTTCGGCTCTGGGACGATGTGCCTGTGCATGCTGATGACGAGGTTGGCGAGGGTGTCTCTGCGGACCTCGCAGTGTTTCTCCGGAACGTTGACGACGACCGTCGGGTGAAGATCGTTCCGTCCGTCTGTGGCGGGTGTGACGGGCGCGTGTTCTTCGTGCTCGTTGACGATGTCGAGGGCGGAGCCGAGCGGGTGTGCGCTGGTTGCGGCGGCCGCGCGTTCATCGCGGATAGCGAGGAGTTCTGGGAGGACGCTGATCCTGGCGAGGCCGGCTGCCCTTGCGGGAGCAAGGAGTTCGAGGCGGCAGCAGCGTTCTCGCTGGCCGGCGACGGCTCGGTCCGTTGGGTGACGGTGGGCCTGCGGTGCATCAAGGACGGGTTCTGTGGGTCTATGCCGACTGGAAGATCGACTACGGTCCAACGGATCACCTCCTGACCATGGTCTAGGTCTGCGGAGCGACGGCCCGGGCGGGCTTGGGTTCGTAGAAGGTGCCGTCTCGGAGCATCGCGAAGAGGACGTCGGCCCGGCGTCTGGCGAGGCAGAGGAGAGCCTGAGTGTGGTGCTTGCCCTGGGCGATCTTCTTGTCGTAGTAGGCCCGCCATGCCGGATCGCCCAGGGCCGCGAACGCGGAGAGGAAGAAGGCCCGTTTGAGCTGCTTGTTTCCTCTCCTGGAGGGCTGTTCGCCGCGGATCGAGGAGCCCGAGTTCCGGGTCGCGGGAGCGAGGCCGGCGTAGGCGGCGAGGTGGCCGGCGGTTGGGAAAGCGCTGCCGTCGCCGACCTCGATCAGGATCCTGGCTCCGGTCCTGACGCCGATGCGGGCATCGAGGTCAGGACCTTGGAAAGAGGGTGTTCCTCCAGGAGTTCCTCGATCCGCCCAGCCAGGAGCTTCCGCTGGTCGAGCACGGCCGTCAGGGACGCGGCAAGGCTCGGGACGATCAGCGCGGCCGCCTCCGTCCCCGGGACGGTGACGGTCTGCTCGTCCAACGCGGCGAAAATCTCATCGACGAGCCGCTCGGCCATCCGCGGCGCCTTCGGCCGTAACAACGTGACTGAGCCTCTTTCATCCTGTGCTGAAGGGTGAAATGGCCTGGTCAGCGGGGGTTGTGACGAGGCAGGGCCTCTCGTCGTCGGCGTGGTGATTCCACTCATCACACCGGCGACCGAAGGGGCCCTGTTGGTTCCGTATCCCGCCATGCTCGACGTCCCGCATGAGCTCGTCGAGCATGTCGCCTGGCTGCTGCACGAACACCGCCGGGCCCGCAACACGCGCTGGCGCAAGCTCGGCTGCTTCAAGCAGGCGCTGCTCACCCTCGTCCACCTACGCAAGAACGAGACGTTCTCGCAGCTCGGAGCCGGTTTCGGGATATCCCAGGCCACCGCCTGGCGCTACGTAAACGAGTCCTTGGAGGTCCTGGCCGGCTGGGCGCCCGGTCTCCATGAAGCTCTCACCGGCCTCGGTGAAGGCGACCACGTCATCGTTGACGGCACTCTGATCTCGATCGACCGGATCCGCGCGGACGAGCCGTACTACTCGATGAAACACCGTCGGCACGGCATGAACGTGCAGGTCATCGCCCGTCCCGACGGCACACCGCTGCGGTTCTCCCGCGCGACTCCAGGCAGGACCCATGACCTGACCGCGGCACGAGCCCACGGCATCATCCAGGCCTGCCTGACCCGGCAGGTCCTCGTGCTCGCAGACCGCGCCTACCAGGGTGCCGGCGCCACGGTCCGCATCCCGTACTACCACCACCGCGAACAGCCCGCCCACCACCAGCAGTTCAACCGAGATCATGCCCGCCTGCGAGCTCCGGGAGAACGCGCCTTCGCCCAGCTGAAATCCTGGCGGCTGCTCCGGCGAGCCAGATGCTCCACCCGCCGCATCAGCACCATCGTCCAGGCTGTCCACACGCTGCTGATCTGCAACTATCCAGGATGAGGAGGCCGAAGAAATCAGGCCGGCCTTCTCACCTATGGCTTCACGTCGAGACGCACGAGCGCGCCGATCTCCACAAGTTGGTCCGGCAGGGCCAAGTCGGAGACTCCCATGACCGTGCTGGTGGGCCGGTGCTCCCCGAAGTACTCGGCGTGAAGGCGTGCTGTCGTGTCGAAGTTCTCCCGCAGGCTCCTCACCAGAACCGTGGTCTCCACTATCTGGCTGCGCTCGGCTCCGAACTGCCTCAGCACCAAGTCCAGATTCTCCAGTGTGGTGCGGACCTGCAGTTCGAAGTCGCCGGCACCCACGAAGTTGCCGTGACGGTCATGAGACAGCTGCCCCGACACGTAAACCGTGTCACCGACCTGGGTGGCCTGGCTGTACCCGTACAACGACTCCCACGGCATGCCGAACCCGAATACCTTCACCTGAGAACTCATGACTCACTCCCTTGATACAGCGCGCGGGGCCGTAGTTGCAGGCAGGCCCCTTGCGTGTAGAAGTTACGGGTCCGTACAAGCGATGCTTGTCTGGTAGCGCCGCCCGAGTGTTCTCTGCGCGCACAAAATTGGCTGCAGTGGGCTCCTCCAGGCGCCGGTGT
The DNA here is from genome assembly GCF_044465285.1 of Streptomyces sp. NPDC049687. Taxonomy (NCBI): domain Bacteria; kingdom Bacillati; phylum Actinomycetota; class Actinomycetes; order Kitasatosporales; family Streptomycetaceae; genus Streptomyces; species Streptomyces sp. NPDC049687. The sequence goes on along the minus strand of NZ_JBITLN010000010.1, from coordinate 185,754 downwards.
GATGAGTGGCGCCACTACGCCGACGACGAGGGCCCTGCCTCCTCACCGCACCCGTCGGCCAGCCAGTCTCACCCTCCAGCAGAGGATGAAAGGGGCTCACTAGGCGCCGCCTGCCCACTTTGCGGATCTGTGCCGGAGATCCGAAACGCTCCAGCAGCGTGAGGACGGCCGGGTGCTGCAACCGCGGCCCCAGCACCCGTTCCAGCGATGGATGGATCTGGGTCATCAGCCGTGCAGTCGGTTGGCGACTCTGGTGGCTTCGCCGGCCAGGTCGTCGTCGAACCCGACGATCATCTCCAGCTCGGCGATCGTTTCGTCCTCGCCGTCGATCGTCCGCAGCGTGTGAGGCATCGCGCGGGCCGCGTCGGCGATGATGAACGCATCCCTCGCGTCCGTCTTGGCCTCACCGGGGTAGAGGTCGGCGATCCGCCGCATCGTCAGACCCGGCAGATAGGCGACCAAACAGCCCATGTCTTTCGCAACCGCCAGCGGCAGGGCGCCGATCGAGGCTGGCTGGTCGACCACGACCAGCACGGTTCCGTGCTTGGCCTGGAGTTTCGCGAACAGCTCGCGGAGCTTGGGCTCGGTGTTGGGCAGGCGCTTGTCGAACGCCTTCTTCCCGGCCGGGGTGACGGCGGTGGCGTGGTGTTCGCCCTTGCCGACGTCCAGGCCGAGGAAGACGTCGATGTCGCCGGTGTCGATCACGCGCAGGCCCCTCCATCACGCTTTCGTCCGGCCTTGGCACGGCACCGAGCCGCCACATCCACGTTACGGAGAGCTCTTCCGGCTCGGGTGAAGCCGGTGCTAAAGCCCCTCATCAGCGGTCCGTCGATGCCTCCGGACCCGGTGACACCACCCCCCCGGATCATCAACAACAGGAGGGGGAAGTCATGCAGGACCCGAAGGCCGGAGGACCCATTGCGGAGCCACGAAAAAGGTAACGGGGGGGACGCTGCTGTTGCGCGGGGTTCCGGAAGGTTTCCCGGGCGGATCACGCCTGCCGCTGCCAGGTTGGGGTGGACTCTCTGCTGAGCTTGTCCTTCGACCCGCCGCGTCCTGCGGGCCGAGGTCTACGGCCACTCGGTGATCTCTTCTTTGAGGTTGTGTGGTGAGTTCGGTGGGCAGGGCGGTGTCGTCGGTTTCTGACTCGATCGGGTGGAGGCGGGCCTTGGCGAGGACGTCGAGTCCCCTGTAGCGGCGGCCTCGGTCCACTCATCGTTCTGCTCGGCCAGGACCGCCCCGACCCGTCGGATCAGGGCGGCGCGGTCGGGGAAGATGCCGACCACGTCGGTGCGACGGCGGATCTCCTTGGTCAGGCGTTCCTGCGGGTTGTTCGACCAGATGTGCCGCCAGATCTCGCGCGGGAAGACAGTGAACGCCAGCACGTCGGCCTGCGCGGCGTCGAGATGCTCGGCGGACTTGGGGAACTTCGCCTCCAGAGCGTCGAGCACGTGCTTCATCTGGGCCTGGACGGCGTCGGCGTCGGGCTGTTCGAAGATGGTCCGCAGCAGCGTGGCCACCCAGGGCTGGGCCGACTTGGGCACCTGGCTGAGCAGGGACACGGGCGTGGTGAGTGCGGCAGCGCTGCCAGCTCGCCCCGGGCGGCGTGGCGCCGATCGCGTTGATTAGGCCCATGTGGGCGTCGGAGATGGCCAGTTGGACGCCGGACAGGCCGCGGGCGACGAGCGTGCGCAGGAAGGCCAGCCAGCCCGCACCATCCTCAACGTCCACGCGCTGATCCCGGTCGGCGTCAACGCCGACGGCCACCGCGAGACCCTCGGCCTGGACTGATGCGGCCGCCCTCGCGGACCTTCTGAGTCAGGGCATTGACCCAGACGAACGAGTAAGGAGTCCTTGCAGAAGGAGTTGGGGTTCGGTTCGGGTCCTGCCTGCTGGGGTCGGCTGGCCGAGTGGCAGCAGGCGGGGGTGTGGGAGGAACTCCAGCGGGTGCTGCTGGGCCGGTTACGGGCGGCCGACCGCCTCGACTTTTCCCGCGTCACGATCGACGCCTCGCACGTGCAGGCCAAGCGGGGGCGAAGCAACCCAAAAGTCGGCCCGAGCCAGGTTGACCGCGCACGGCCGGGCTCGAGGCACCACGTCCTGACCGACGCCCGTGGCACTCCGCTGCGGGTGTCGCTGACCGGCGGTCACCGTCACGATGTCACCCAACTTCTGCCGCTGGTCGACAGCCTGGGGCCGGTGCGGGGCAAGCGGGGCCGGCCCCGGCGCAAGCCCCGCACGTTGTACGCCGACCGCGGCTACGACTACGACGTCTACCGCCGCCATCTGCGCGAGCGCGGCGTCACACCGAAGATCGCCCGGCGCGGCCGGCCACACGGCTCGGGCCTGGGCAAAGTCCGGTGGGTCGCCGAGTCCGCCATCGCCTGGCTCCATGGCCCCCGCCGCCTACGGACCCGCTGGGCGCCCCTAAAGAGGTCCTAACAGAAGTTGTTGATCATGTGACTTTCGGCGTGGATGGTCGTTGGTCTGGTCGTGGGAAAGCGACAGTCGCGGCCGTGGATCGTGTCGGATGAACTGTGGTCGCTGATCGAGCCGTTGCTGCCCGAGCCGGCGCCGAAGCTGGTGGAGGGCCGGCCGCGTGTGCCGGACCGGCAGGCGTTGTGCGGGATCCTGTTCGTGCTCCACACCGGCATCCAGTGGGAGTACCTGCCCCAGGAGCTGGGCTTCGGCTCCGGCATGACGTGCTGGCGGCGTCTGGCCGCGTGGAACGAGGCCGGTGTCTGGGACCAACTGCATCTCGTGCTGCTGAAGAAGCTGCGGGCGGCGAAGAAGCTTGACTGGTCGCGGGCGGTGATCGACTCCTCCCACGTCAGGGCCGCTCGGCGTGGCCCAAAAGCGGGCCCAGCCCGGTCGACCGCGCACGGCCGGGCAGCAAGCACCACGTCCTGACCGACGGCCAGGGCATCCCGCTCGCGGTGTCGCTGACCGGCGGAAACCGCAACGACGTCACCCAGCTGATCCCGCTGGTGGACAAGATTCCGGCCGTGGCCGGACTCGTCGGCCGGCCCCGGCGCAGGCCCGACGCGCTCCTGGCCGACCGCGGCTACGACCACGACAAGTACCGGCGCCTGCTCTGGGCCCGCGGCATCCGCCCGGTCATCGCCGAACGCGGCCGGCCCCACGGCTCCGGCCTGGGCATCTTCCGCTACGTGGTCGAGCGCACGATCGCCTGGCTGCACGGCTTCCGCCGCCTGCGCATCCGATGGGAACGACGCGACGACATCCACGAAGCCTTCCTCGGCCTCGCCACCTGCCTGATCACTTACCGCCACGCACAACGCCTTTGTTAGGACCTCTAAGTGCCTTGGTCCAGGGGACGGTTGCGGAACGCGGCGACCTGCTCGTCCAGATGCTTGGCCATCGCGCTGACCCGAGATTTCAACAGCTGGGTGACACCCAGGCTCTCGGCGCGTTTCTCGACACGGCGAGTGGAGACGCCGAGCAGGTAGGCGGTGGCGACCACCCTGATGAGGGCCTGCTCGGCTCGCTGTCGGCGTTCGAGAAGCCAGTGCGGGAAGTAGCTACCGGTCCAGAGCTTGGGGACAACCAGTTCGATCGTGCTGGCCCTCGTGTCCCGCTCACGCGGGCGATAGCCGTTGCGGTGATTGAGTCTCTCCTCGCTGACCTGGCCGTATTCGGCGTTGCAGAGGGCGTCGGCCTCGGCGGACATGAGCGCGTCGGCGAACGTCTTGATCATCGCGTGCAGCAGATCGGGACTCGCCGCGGCGAGGTTGTCTTCCGCGAGGGCGTGCAGGGGCGACTGTCAGGTGCGGTCATCGTGCTGATCTCCTTCGGGCTTCGACACCTCGAAGATCAGCCGGTGGCCGTTCGTCTATGCGGACTCCACCCCGATGCCGGAGCAAACCCCCGGATCAGGTCGAACCCATACACCACTTCCGTGGACGCAACCTTGCCACGTCATGATCGTGGTCTCGGCGTCTCTGACGCACGTATGCGGCGGTGACGCACGTATGACGCACGAAGCCTTTCGCGGGTCCAGTAGTGGGCTGGAAAACTACCTCTGACCTGCATGTTGTCCGGTGCGGGCCAAACTGCACATCTTTCCGTTGACGTCGCACGTGGAGTGTGTGGCTACTTTGGAGCCTGCCGCAAAGGGCCTTTGACCTGTGGTTTTATTGTGCTGCTCAGGTCTGGCCGGGCGTGCTCGACCTGTTCCCCGAAGTGCAAGGCGTGAAGCGCGTCGTCTGTTCGCGAAAGTCATCTGACCACGTGTTCCAGCAGACCTGCGGGGATGGCGGTGCGGGCCTTACGTTCTCTGGGACCGAGGCGAAGCCGACCGTCTCGACGCTCGGTTGACGCTCGTTCTGATGGCTCGTCATTCGAGCGCGGCGCCGGTGCCCTGACGGCGTGGAATGCGTCAGCGCCGCTGCCAGGCGAGCGGTGGTCCGTCCTTCTGCTCCGGCTTCCGAAGGACGGATGGCCGCAGTCGCTCGTAGCGCTTCAGGCAATCAGCAGGTCGGGGGCGGCAGGGTGAGCCGTCCGTCGTGTACTTCGGCAATCTGGTCGACTGCTGTTTGGTGGGTGCGGTCGTGGGTGACCAGGACGGTGGCGGTGGCCTGCTGGTGGGTGAGGCGGGTGATCAGGTCGAGGACGGCGGCGCCGCGTTGGTGGTCGAGGGCGACTGGTGGGCTCGTCGACCAGGAGGACGGTGGGGTCGTTCATGGGGGCGCGGGCGATGTTGACGCGCCGGCACTGGCCGCCGGAGATCTGGTGACGCCGTCGGCCGGCCTGGTCGGCGAGGCCGACGGCGTCGAGGAGTTCCATCGCACGGGTGCGGGCGGTGCGGGGTTTGCGGCTGTCGACCTGGGCCATGACCTGGAGTTGTTCGGCGGCGGTGAGGGAGGGTAGCAGGTTGGGCTTCTCGAAGACGATCCGATCTTGTGGCGGCGCAGGTCGGTGAGTTCGCCGCGGGTGTGGCCGGTGGCTCTGGCCGTCGACCGTGACGGTGCCGGCGCTGTTGGGTAATCCGCATGCCTTGCGGAAACACCTCATGGCAGCACTCCTTCTCGACGACGCCCTCGAGCCTGCCTGAGTTCGGCTGCCGTGCTCAACCGACTGAGACCGGTCATGGGCGCGTCCCGGCGCGGCTGAGTGCTGGCGGTGCAACCGCACGCTTCCAGTTCATCACTTCGGGGCCGGTGGCACGATTCCCGGTTGTCGGAGCCCTCGCCTTCCCGATGATCGGTGAGTGGCGCACGCCGCAGGCGGCCCTCCGACCGCCCTGCTCCGGTGCGGCGTCCGACCGTCCTGCACGAGAGCGACGAACAGGAAAAGGGGCCGTATGCATCTGACTCCGCACGAACAGGAGCGTCTGCTGGTCCATGTGGCGGCGGATGTCGCCCGGCGGCGCCGCGAGCGCGGGCTGCTGCTCAACTACCCCGAGGTCATGGCACTGTTGACGGCGCACGTCTACGAGGAGGCACGCGCCGGTGCGACCGTCGACGCCGTGATGGAGTCCGGACGGCACGTGCTGCAGCGCAGTGAAGTCATGGACGGCGTCCCGGAGATGATCGACAACGTTCAGGTCGAGGCGACGTTCCCGGACGGCACCAAGTTGGTGACCATCCATGACCCGTTCGACGAGGCAGCCGACGAAGTGGACCTCCATCCGGGAAAGTTGGAGCTGCTGCCCGACGACGACGAGCACCGGGTGGTCTTCAACGAGGACGCGACGCCCGTAGCGCTGCGGGTGTCCAATCCCAAGGACCGCCCCATCCAGGTGGGTTCCCATTTCCACTTCGCCGAGGCCAACGAGGGACTGGACTTCGTCCGCCGCGACGCCCACGGCATGAGGCTCCACATCCCCTCCGGCACCTCCGAGCGGTTCGAACCCGGTGATGAGCGGACTGTGATGCTGGTGCCGATCGCCGGCGAGCGGATCGTGCACGGACTCCAGACCGGCAAGACCGACGAGGAGAAGTACCTCGATGCCCGACAGGACTGAACAGCACGACGACGGAACACCGCGAGCCTGGGACCCGCTGCCGCGGTCGACCCACGCCGACCTGTACGGGCCGACCACCGGCGACCGGGTCCGGCTCGCCGACACCAACCTCGTCCTGAAGGTCGAGGACGACTGGTGCGGGGGCCCCGGACGCAGCGGCGACGAGATGGTCTTCGGCGGTGGCAAGGTCGTTCGGGAGTCCATGGGGCAGTCGCACATCCCGCGCGACGACCCACGCCAACCGGTGGACACAGTCATCACCGGCGCGCTGATCCTGGACCACTGGGGCGTGGTGAAGGCCGACGTGGGGCTGCGTGACGGCCGGATCCAGGCGATCGGCAAGGCGTACAACCCCGAGACCATGTCCGAAAGGCCCCACGAGGACACACGCGCCTCGCACTTCGTCGTAGGCCCCGAGACGGAGGTGATCTCGGGCAAGGGACGGATCCTGACCGCGGGCGGCGTCGACACGCATGTGCACTTCCTGTGCCCCGGCCAGATCCACGAGGCCCTGGCCGCCGGGGTGACCACGCTGATCGGCGGCGGTACCGGCCCCGCCGAGGGCAGTACCGCCACCACGGTGACGCCCGGTGAGTGGCATATCCAGCGGATGTTCGAGGCGCTGGACGCCTATCCGGTGAACGTCGGCCTGCTCGCCAAGGGAAGCACCGTCTCCCAGAAGGCGCTGCTTGACCAGGTCGCGGCCGGGGCCCTCGGCTTCAAGATCCACGAGGACTGGGGGGCCACCCCCGCGGTGATCGACGCGGCCCTCAGCGTGTGTGAACAGACCGGTGTCCAGGTGGCACTTCACGCCGACTCGCTGAACGAGTCGGGATTCGTGCACAACACCTTCGCCGCGACCAAGGACGGTGCATCGGACACCAAGGACGCCAAGTACCGCGGCCTGCACATCTTCCACATCGAAGGTGCCGGCGGCGGCCACGCCCCGGACATGATCAGCCTCGTGAGCAAGCCGAACGTGTTGCCCGCCTCGACCAACCCGACCCGGCCCCTGACGGTGAACACCGTCAAGGAGCACGTCGACATGATGATCGTGTGCCACCACCTCAACCCCGAGATCCCGGCGGACATGGCGTTCGCCGACTCCCGGATCCGGCCCTCCACCATGGCCGCCGAGGACGTGCTGCACGACATGGGCGCCATCTCGATGATGTCCTCGGACGCCCAGGCCATGGGACGCATCGGCGAGATGATCATGCGGACCTGGCAGACCGCGCACGTCATGAAGTCCCGCTACGGACATCTGCGTGAGGACGACTCCCGGGCCGACAACTTCCGGGCCCGGCGCTACATCGCCAAGTACACCATCAACCCCGCCATCACCCATGGCATCGACCACGAGGTGGGTTCCGTGGAGACCGGCAAACTGGCCGACCTGGTCCTTTGGGAGCCGAAGTTCTTCGGCGTCAAACCGCACATGGTCATCAAAGGCGGCCAGATCGCCTACGCCCAGATCGGCGACGCCAACGCCTCCATCCCCACCCCGCAGCCCTACCTGCCGCGCCCGGTCTGGGGGTGCCAAGGGCGCTCCCCGGCGGCGAACTCCTTCAACTTCGTCTCCGAGGCCGCCCTCGGCGGGCGGCTGCCGCAGCTCGGCCTGTTCAAGCCGCTGCGGGCGATCCGCTCCACCCGCGGTGTCACCAAGGCCGACATGATCCACAACGACGGCGTACCGGACATCGTCGTCGACCCCGAGACCTTCCTGGTCACCATCGGCGGCGCCACGACGTCCGACGTGCGCACCAGCGTGGACGGACACGAGGTCGGCCGCAACTACGCCACGGAACTGCCCATGGCCCAGCGGTACTTCCTCTTCTGACCGCCCTCCGCGACCGTGGGCCGGCCACATGCGACCAGGCCGGCCCCACCGCCTTCTCCCGAAAGGCGAGCCTGTCTCCTCATGAGCCGTACCGCCCTGCTCGTCCTGGCCGACGGCCGCTTCCCCGCCGGAGGGCATGCCCACTCCGGCGGTATGGAAGCCGCCGTAGCCTCCGGGGCCGTCCACGACACCGCGAGCCTGGAGGCGTTCTGCCGCGGGCGACTGCACACCACGGGACTGACCGCGGCCGGCCTGGCCGCCGCGGCCGCCACCGGCCACGACCCGCTCGCCCTGGACGACGCCGCCGACGCCCGCACGCCGGCACCCGCGCTGCGACGCGTCGCCCGCCGACTGGGTCGGCAGATGCTGCGCGCCGCCCGCGCCGCGTGGCCCTGTGCCGACCTCGACCACCTCGCTCACCACCGGCCCGGAGGCGTGCACCAGCCGGTCGTCCTCGGCGTCGCGGCCCGGGCCGCCGGTCTGTCTCCGTTGGACGCCGCCCAAGCTGCCGCGTTCGACAGTGTCGGCGGCCCGGCGACCGCAGCGGTACGGCTGCTGAGCCTCGACCCCTTCGACGCAACAGCGGTCCTGGCCCGCCTCACCGGCGAGTGCGACACCGTCGCAGATACCGCAGCGGCGGCGGCCGAGCGCGTCGCCGCGGCCGGCGTCGCCGTCCTGCCCGCCGCGTCCGCACCCCTGCTGGACATCACCGGAGAACAGCACGCCGTCCGGACCGTACGCCTCTTCGCATCCTGACCCCTTCCGCACCGACACGGAGTCTCCTGTGCACCTGGACCACCCCGTCACCATGCCGCAGCGCCACACCCACAGCGCCGATCCCCAGCGTCCGGACGGGAGACCCCGCGCCCTGCGGATCGGCTTCGGCGGACCGGTCGGCTCGGGCAAGACCGCCACCGTCGCCGCGCTGTGCCGCACCCTGCGCGACCGGCTGTCCCTCGCCGTGGTCACCAACGACATCTACACCCAGGAGGACGCCGACTTTCTGCGCCGCGAAGCCGTACTGCCACCCGAGCGGATCACCGCCGTCGAGACCGGGGCCTGCCCGCACACCGCCATCCGCGACGACATCTCCGCCAACCTCGAAGCCGTCGAGCAACTCGAACAAACACTGGGTCCGCTCGACCTGATCCTAATCGAGTCCGGAGGGGACAACCTCACAGCGACCTTCTCCCGCGGACTGGTCGACGCCCAGGTCTTCGTCATCGACGTGGCCAGCGGCGACGACATCCCCCGCAAGGGCGGCCCCGGCATCACCACCGCAGACCTCCTCGTGGTCAACAAGACCGACCTCGCGCCGTACGTCGGGGCCGACCTGGACACGATGAGTGCCGACACCCGCAGGCAGCGCAAGGATCTGCCGTTCGCCTTCACCAGTCTCACCTCGGACGACGGCATCAGGCCCGTCGCGGACTGGGTCACCGAGTGCCTTGCCGCCTGGCGGACCAGGGCCGCCCGGTGAAGGCCGCTGCCCAGGCGCCGACCGCGACGTCTCAAGCGGCCGCCGGCGACGGGGCGCCTCCACGACGCTCGGCTAACGCCCCCGCACCGCACACGCCGCTCATGAGGCGCCCTGCCACAGACCCCGCTCACCCCGCCGGCCTCAGCGCCACGGCCCGCCTCCGGGCAACCCACAACGGCCGTACCACCACCGTCCCCCTCCTGCACAGCGACGGCCCCTTCCACCTGCGCCGGCTGCGACCGCACGGAGAACGGGCGCGGGTCTGCGTGCTCGGCGCGATGAGCGCACCCCTCGGCGGCGATCAGCTCGCGCTCGACATCACCGCCGCAGCCCACACCAGGCTGGAGGTGACAACGGCCGCCGCCACCATTGCCTTACGCGGCGCCACACCCGACCCCGCCACCTACGACGTACGGCTGACCGCAGGCGCGGGTGCCTCCCTGCACTGGCTGCCTCAGCCACTGATCAGTACCGACGGCAGCAGCCTGCGCCAGACCTGCCGGGTGGACCTCGAGGGGACGTCCCACGTGCTCCTGCGCGAAGAACAACTCCTCGGACGTTCCGCCGAACCTCCGGGCCACTTGTCCACACGACTGACCGTTCTCCGCGCGGGCCGGACGATCCTGGACCAGCAGACCGTCTACGGCACCCAGGCACCCGCATGGGACGGGCCCGCCGTACTGGGCGGCCACCGCGCGGCGGGCCAACTGCTCCTCGTCACCCCCGACGTCGAATCGCCACCGGCATCCCTGGTCCTCGGCGACCCACTACGGGGACACTGCATCCTGTCGCCCCTCGCCGACGAGGCGGCGCTCCTCGCCACCGCCGTCGCACCGACCCTGGCCGGACTGCGTCAGCTCCTCGACGCCGCTCTCGCCCACGCCGTGGGCACGAGACGGACCGCGTGACAGCGACCGAGCGCATCGCCGGTCCTGTGGAGCCTTCCCTCCAGAGCGGTCCGTGGGAGTTCGGGCGCGTGTCACGCGTGACGCTCGTTTGACACTCCGCAGCCCTGTGAACCTCCGGGCAGGCTCGAAACGGCCACTGACTGCAGGTTTCCTGCTTACTCCGTCGGTGACATCCTTCCGATGACGTCGCACGTGGAGCGCGGGCGCACTTGGAGCCTGCAGCAACGGGGCTCTGACTTGCTTCTCTGGATTGCTGAGGGTCGCCGGTGGCTCCTCGACCTGTCCCCCGAGGTGCGTGGTGTGGAGTCTTGCCGAATGTCCGGGAGGGCTTCCGACCTGCGGTTTCGACAGTGGCCAGGAGGGCCCCGGGCTCCGGACCGAGATATTCGCATGGACGGCATGTGCCGCTCGTGTCGCTCACCTGACGCCCGTTCTGAAGGTATGTGGGGACCTTTCGTTGGGGTCCGGAGGTCAAAGAGCAGGGGAAGGTGAAGCGCGGGGGCTGCCTTCGTCGGTAGGGCGACTTCCCAGGTGACGTCAAGGACTGCGTTCTCGCGCCGCTCACCGGTGGGGCGGTACGGGGCCCGCACCGCGCGAAGATCTCGCGCGGTGGAGAGAGGCGTTCGAAACCTCAGCCCACCAGCTAAGGAGCTTCGACCGTCTCCCGTTCCGCCCACTCGATCTGCCCCACGCCCGGGTCAGGCGGGTCCTGCGGGAGGGGGTGTGCGGGGTGTGCGCAGCGCGATCATGGCGACGTCGTCATCGTTGTTACTGGGGCGGACCCGGTCCAGCAGCGAGTCGCAGAAGGAGTCGAGGGGGCGGTGGGCGAGGGAGGCCGCGTGTCGGCGCAGGCGGTCAAGCCCGTGATCGATGGAGCGGTGCGGGGATTCGACCAGTCCGTCGGTGTAGAGCAGGAGCGTGGCCTGGGGTGGCAGGACGGTGACGGCGTCGGGGCGAGGTCTGGTGACTCCGGTTCCGAGGAGTATGCCGTGAGCCTCGTCGAGGAAGCGTGTCTGGCCGTCGTGGGTGATGAGCAGGGGCGGCGGGTGGCCGGCGTTCGTCCAGCGTAGACGCCACAGTGTGTCGTTCCCGAGGGTGAGCCTGGCGAGGATCATGGTGGCCATGGGTACCTCGGCGATGTGCATCACGGCATCGTCGAGCCGTGTGACGACGGCGCTGGGTGCGGCCTCGGGGTCGGACCAGGCGAAGGCGCGCAGCATGTTGCGGACCTGCGCCATGCCGGCTGCGGCGTCGAGATCGTGTCCGACGACGTCGCCGATGGCCAGTGCGTGGGCGTGGGCGGCCAGAGCGAAGGCGTCGTACCAGTCACCCCCCACGGAGGAGGCGTCCGGAGCGGGTACGTAGCGCGCTGTCATCTCCAGCCCGGGCAGGACGGGCAGCTGGGGCAACAGGTGCCGTTGCATGGTCTCGGCGACTTTCCGCTGGCGTTGATACAGACGTGCGTTGTCCAGCGCCAGGCCCGCCCTGCGAGTGAGGTCCTCCAGCAGCGGCAGGTCGGCAGGGGTGAAGGAGTCATGACGCTGGGCGCGGCCCAGGGTCAGGGCGCCGAGTACGTCGCGCAGCCCGCGAATGGGTGCGATGACGGCGGAGTGCATACCTGTCGCGGTGAACAGGCGCTGCTGCTCGACCGCTATGCCGGAGTCGGGCGGACCATGGTAGGTGGCGGGGCCGGCGAGGGAGGAGGCGGCGCCGCGCAGGGCCCGTGACAGGGGCATCGGCGAGTCCGCCGGCACGGGAGGCATCGGGCCTTGCAGGTCGTCCCGCTCGACGAGAATGCCGTCCTTGTGCTCCATCACGAGAACACGTCGTACCTCGTCCCGTTCGGTGAGCAGGTCGAACACGGCCCAGTCCGCGAGCCGGGGTACGGTCAGGGACGCCAGTCGGTGCAGCGCCTCGTCGACGTCCAGGGTGGATGTGAGCTGCGTGGTCGTCTCCGCCAGCAGAGCCAGTCGGTCCAGTTCTGTCAGCGGCGCGGAATGCCCGCCGTCGCTGGGGCGAGCGTCAGGCTGCTCCGGCGCGTACAGCATCGCCAGCGCACCTGTCCCGCCGGGGCCGGGTGAGTAGGGCGTGACCAGCCAGGACAGCTGTACGAGAGTGCCGTCCCCGCGAGCGAACCACTCGGTGTCGCCATGCTTGGTGTCCCCCGTGAGGAGCGCCTTTCGCATCCGGCAGCGCGTGCGCGGCACCGAGTGCCCGTATCTGTCCCGGTGCAGTAGGTCGTGGAAGTCCTGACCGACGAGTTCTGAGGCTTCCCTGCCCAGCAGGTCTTGGGCCGCCCTGTTGACCGCGATGATGAGGCCATCGTCATCGACCGCGATGGCGGACACCCGCAGGTTTTCAAGCGTTCCGTCGAGCAGGGGGCCGGAACGCGCCTGATCCCCGGACAGGGGAACATTTTCCCTGCCGGGAAGGGCGACGTCGTCCATGTCCCTCCTCTGTTCAAGGCCGAATCGATGCGAGTACCCCAACCGGAGTCCGGCATGCACCGAAGGCTCGTCTTCTCTGCTGCGACTGCTCGAGCACATCCTGGTGCCGCAGGGGGGAGCCGTACCTGAAGTCCCGAATGTCGGTCGCGAGTGATGAGGAGGGGTTGGGTTGCCCCACGCGTCCGGTTGCGTTCGCCGTGTTCCCCTGAAAACACAGTGTGGAACCTGTCTGGTGCCGGGGGAGTGGTTTGACCCGCGGCTTCGTAGGACCTCTCGCGAGGTGAAGGGCGCGTTGTCCCGGGTCCATGGGGGCGTATGGAACGACCTTCCTGACGTTCATGTGACACTGTCCGACGGAGCGTCAGGTGGGTGAGGCTGCTCCAGCGGGTGCGTGGGATGGGTCGTATATCAGCGTCGTCAACGGTATGAGGCGCCGAGGTCGCGGTGAGCACCCGGCATACGTCTCCGCGGAGCATCCGCACGCTTTCCCGCGTCGGGGCAGCCGACCTTCTCCTCGCCGGGACAGCCTGCACCCGCTGCAGGGCATGGCCGCGATCCACCAGCCGCCTGCATGGCGGCGGCCCGTCGGCGTCAGCTGACGAGAGGGAGGCCGGCAGGTCCTGGTCGGCGGCCCAGGAGGGCAGGGACTGTGTCGCCGTAGGCGCGATGCCATTTAGAGCCCGCACAGATAGGCGGGGTGGAGACCCAGGCAGCGATGCGGGCACAGGTCTCCGTGATCATGGAGTTGCGACGCTCTGTGATCACTGGGGGAACCTGTGCCCGTGCTGCCATCATGGCTGACCGGCCCGCTGTGGGACCAATTCGCTGCCTTGCTGCCCGAGCGCCCGACGGTCGATCCGTCCCACCCGCTGGGGTGCCACCGGCCCCGCATCAGCGACCGGATCGTGTTCGACAAGCTGCTGCAGCTCCTGCGGTTCGGCTGCTCGTATCAGGCGATCTCCGACACGACCTGCTCGGTGACCACCATCCGCAACCGCCGTGACGAGTGGATCCGGCTCGGCGTCTTCACCCGGCTCAAGCAGATCGCGCTGGAGTCCTACGACCGGATCGTCGGGCTCGTGCTCGACCAGATCGCCGTTGATGGCTCCATCACCAAGGCCCCCGGCGGCGGCGAGGTCGCCGGGCGCTCACCGGTCGACCGCGGCAAACAGGGCCTGAAACGCTCGGGCATGACGGATGGATAACGGCCGCATCGCGCACAAGGGCGAGAAGGCGTCGATCCAGGCCAGTCAGCGGTGGCATGTCGAGCGCACCCACGCCTGGCAGAACGCCTTCCACCGCCTTGCCCGCTGCTACGAGCGCCGCTCGACCGTTGTCAACACCTTCTTTGACCTCGCGGACACGATCATCACCGTCCGCAGCCTCATCCGCCGAGTCTGGACCACCCACCGCTGGGACAACCGCCCCCCGGCGCTGCCCATGACTGATCACCAATTCACCAGGGCACGGGCGTTGCGTCCCAGGAGAAGAAGCCACCGGTGGGGCCGTCGTCCGGCAGCAGGGCCAGGCGGAGGGCACCGTGGGCGGCCTCGGCCGGGTCGTCGCCGACAGCGGCGGCCCCGGGGGTGAGATCGGTCGCCCGCAGGCCGGGGGCGAGCGCGTTGACCTTAAAGCCGTCCTCTGCCAGCGTCTGGGCGTAGAAGACGGTAAGGGCGTTGAGGGCGGCCTTGGACGACCGGTAGGCGGCGGCGCCACCGCTTCCCGGCGTGAACTGGGGATTGGGGTTCGTACTCCAGGTCAGCGACGCGGTGCCACTGGAGATGTTGACGATGCGCGGGTGCGGGGACCGGCGCAGGGCGGGCAGGAAGGCATTGGTCACCGCCGCCACCCCGAACACGTTGGTCTCGTATGCGCGCCGGAACTCCTCGACGCCGGTGTCAGCCGGCGAGGCCAGCGATGGTGCGATGCCGGCGTTGTTGACCAGCACGTCCAGGCGGTCCACATGAGCCGCCGCCCATGCGATGCCGTCGGGATCCGTCACGTCGAGGACCAGCAGCCGGGCGCCGACGCCGATCTCCTCGACGGCCCGCTGTCCGCGCCCCGGGTCGCGGGAGCCCACGTACACGGTGAGGCCCTCAGCGGCGAGCAGCCGGGCGATGTGCTTGCCGATGCCCTTGTTGGCACCGGTGACCAGAGCTGTGCGATCGTTCATGGCAACTACGGTCCTCTGGCGGTGGGCGCACTGCCAGGGACAACCTGTACCAGGCAGGCGGCGGGAGGCGGCATGGCGCGGCAGGAACTGGCCCGCTTCCTGCGGGACCGCCGGGCGGGCCTGCGCCCGCACGAGATCGGCCTGACGACGACGGGCACCGCCCGCCGCACGCCGGGCCTGCGCCGCGAAGAGGTGGCGGACCTCGCCCACATGTCGGTCGACTACTACACGCGGCTGGAGCAGGCCCGCGGACCGCGGCCGTCGGCCCGGATCCTGGACGCGCTGGCTCAGGCACTGCGGCTCACACCGGCCGAGCGCAGCCACCTGTTCCGCCTGGCGGGATCGAGCGCGCCGCCCGGCAGCAACGTCGTGCGGCGGGTACGCCCGCACGTGGCCCGGATGCTGGAGCGACTGCCGCAGACCGCTGCCATCGTCACCGACGCGGCCTACGGCGTCGTCGCCTGGAACCCCCTGGCCCAGGCACTGCTCGGCGGCGACCTCGCAGGCGGGACGATAAACCTGGCCCGGCGCCGCTTCCTGGGCCAGGCGCGGATACACGAGGGCGCCAGCGTCGAGGAGTTCGGGCACATCGTGGTGGCGCGGCTGCGCCGGGCCGCCGACCGCTACCCGCACGACCCGCAGCTGACCGCCCTGCTGGCAGAACTGCACGCCAGCAGCGAGGAGTTCCGGCAGATCTGGCAGATACGTCCGGTCCACGCTCCCGGGCACCGCACCAAGACCATCGACCACCCGGAAGCCGGCACGCTGCGGTTGAACTGTGACGTCCTGCTCGTACCCGAGGAAGACCAGGAAGTCGTCCTGATCACGGCCGACCCCGGATCACCTGCCTGGCGGGCCCTGCACAGGCTGGCCAGGCAGACGACGTGAAACGGAAGACGCGCGTAGGTTTTTTCAGCAGTCACAGAGCGTCGCAACTACATGTTCACTCGGGCCTATGCTCACCTTGATACTGAGGCTTTCTACGCCGCCTATCTGCACGGCCTCTTAGTCGCCCTGCGGGGGACGCCACTGAAGGCCCGAGCTTTCCGAGGCCCCGTCAACTCGAAGCGTGCCCTCTGTGGAGTGTGTCGGTCGTGCGGTCCGCGACGCGGGGGGAGGGAATGGGGACCCCCACCGTCTCGCGTCGTAGCGCGTGCGGGATGGCGCGCGCTTCGATGCCGGCCTGACGAAGGACACCCGTGAGGGGATTGGTGTATCCGGTGAAGTACAGGCGCGAGGCTTCGGGATGGGTCTGTGCCCCTACGATGAGGGGTTGCCCGTCCTCGTTGAGTACACCCAGGGACCCGACCAGGTCGTGCAGGGCGGGCTGGTACCCGGTGGCGGCGATGACCGTGTCGGGTCGCAGCCGTGTGCCCTCGGCCAGCACCACGTCGGGGCCGTCGAACGCTTGGACAGACGCGACCGGCTCGACCTGCCCGGACCGGGCGGCGGCCAGGAAACCGTGGTCGAGCACAGGGTTGATTCCTTCGCGGGCATTGCGGGTGTACAGGCCCGTGCAGGGCCGCGGCAGTCCCCGTGAGGTCAGGTCGGGCACCGCGAGGCGTTGTGTCAGCAGGGAGGTGCGGTCGCGCCACGCGAGCGGGAGAACCTCCGTCAGCCGGCCGACCGCGTGCCATCGAGCGCTGGCTCGAGGCAGGATGTTGGGTGGGGTACGGACCGCGATCCGTACCCGTTCGGCTCCCGCCCCGGCGAGGACGCCGGCGATCTCGGTACCGCTGTTGCCGGTGCCGACCACCAGGACGTGCTGACCGCGGTAGGGGGCCGGAGAGCGGTAGTGGGTCGAGTGGAGCAGCGTGCCGGTGAAGGTCGAACGTCCGGGCCAGTCCGGGATGTTCGGGGTGTGACAGCGCCCGGTGGCCACTACGACCGCGCCGGTGAGCACCGGGCCGCGGGAGGTGTGGACCAGCCACTGTGCTTTCGAACCTCGCTCGGCCCGCTCGATGCGCTGCACTGGGGTGGCCACCCGGACGTCGAGCCCCTGATGGGCGACGTAGCGTTCCGGGTAGCGCACGTAGTCGTCCCGGCTCACCCAGGGGCCCGCTTGGCGCGGCACCGACAGGCCGGGGAGTTTCGAGGCGCCGAGGGTGGTGTGCAGGAGCAAATGATCGTAACGCCGCGCCCAGCTCGCTCCCACTCGCTCCGACCGTTCCAGGATCACGGCCGGCACACCGGAGCGGCGCAGTAGCGCAGCGGCCGCCAGGCCGTGGGGGCCCGCACCGATCACGACCGAGGGAGCGCTGAGGTCTTCCGTGGTGTCAGGAGCATCGCCTCCTGCAACGGCGGGCAGCGGCTCGGGGTCACGCTCGACGGGGGAGGCGTCAAGCCTGTCAAGTGGTGATGTCGGTTGCTCAACGGAACAGTGGTGGCTGCCGTTACAGCAGCGGTACGGACTCGTTGGACACCGGGCAGCAGCGTGGCGGATCGGTCCGCCGAGGGCCGGACCGTCGGGACCGTCCGGACCGGGCGCGGGTGAGCGGTCATGAGCCGGGCAGACCAGGGGACATGAGCCTGCGCGGCCCCCGCTTCTGCGGCGGGCCCCGGTCGGATCGCTCCACCTGTCCGATCATTCGAGGGGTTCATGTGCAGGCAGTGACGACGCGCCACCGGTCACATCGGCCGCGGCTGCGGATCAGCGGAGTCTGCAAGGCGTAGGGCGGCAGGCAGGTCCTGCGCGATGTGGATCTTGATGTGTCCGCCGGGACGCTGGTGGGGGTCGCCGGCGAGAACGGCGCGGGCGACCGGCTTGGCCTCCGTCCGTCCGTGTCCCTTGGACGAGCCGGCCGTCTGTCGGCGAACTATGTCTGACGACACACGGCCGTGACGGGTTAGGACCGATCGGCTGAGAAACGACACGACCGCCTGACAGGAAATCACCTGCGCCGTGGTCTCAGACCCGGGCGGCGGCCGGGCAGGAAGAAGACGACCCGCGAGCGGCTAGTTGTCCTCCGGGGGCAACCCGAAGTTCTGCCGGTCGAATGCCCGCTGGCGATCGGCGTAGGACCGCTCAGTGTCCGCGGGAACTGCGCTCCGGGTGGGCTCGGTCACCGGGTCCGTGCCGTAGACGTAGCACGTGGACTCGCTGCCGTACGTCGGCCTGTACAGCGTGACGGCGTACAGGTTCTCGTCGGCGTTGGCGCACGTGACCGCGCGCACGATCCCGTCGTGGTACGCCCCGTTGCTGCTCTCACGGTGGCTGACGATGCGCACCTCCCGATTCGGGTCGGGCTGGAGTTCTGCAACCGTGGCCATGGCGAATCTCCTTCACTGAGGGAAAAGTCCCTTTCGTTACCTTCGCATGCCGGTCTGCTGTCGGAAAGTTACTGGTGGGTTACTTGCTGGGCGTGCACTTTCCTGTGGCCGTGTGGGTGTGTCGTGAGAGTCAGCTGCCGCGGTGCACGCAGAAGCCCCGTGTCGGGGTGCCATGTGCTGCCGTTGAAACGGACCGGTGCCGATGCGGAACGCCTGAGTGCCAACAGCTACGCCTGGGCGCAGAAGTTCGACCTCGGCCGCGGCGATCCGAACCTTTCCGCGCTGTAGGGGGTGGGAGGGGGCACCATGATGACCCATTTGTTCCCCCACGCCACCACGTACCCCGACCGCTTGGGCCGCATCTTCTTGCTGAATGTGAACGGGCTCGTCCTGTTCTCATGGGCATGAGGGGACGGGACGGTGACCGCATAGCGGTCGGCTCCTTGGGGATCGGGTGGCCGCGCCGCCCTGGCATGAGGCGGCGCGGTAATGGTGGCTCAGCCGCTGGTGCGGCTACGGGTGGCAGTGTCCCGTGCGTCCTTTCACGACGGTGCCCGGCTTGCTTGACTGGCGCACCGCGCCTACATGGGCGTTCCGTCCGGAGAGTCCGCGTCCGCCGGTGGGACGGGTGCGTCCGCGGACGTGGGCCGGCCGTCTTGTGCCGCGGGGTGGTCGGCGGTGGTCGTCACGGCTGGTGCATCGCCAGCGGTCTGCTCCACGCCGAGCGCGCCGCTCGGGCCGAAGCCCGCAGCGAAGGCAGCGCCGGGGGTGACGATGAACTGGTTGATCTGAAATGCGACGAGCATGGGTTGGGTGATGAGGACACGGACGTACCGGGCCTCTACTCCGCCGCCTGGAAGCGCGTGGCTGGACACCGGAGGGGTGACTTGCCCGTGTGAGGTCCAGTTGCTCTGGTCGGTCGAGGTTTCCACCCGTGCGGCGATCAGCGTGCAGTGGATCTCGATGCTGGTGATGCGTCGGATCTCCCCCAGGTCGACCATCGCCCAGTCGTCGACCCTCGGGAAGAACCTCGACTGGTAAAAGGTGTCGTCCCGGCCGTCCACCATCTTGTCCGCCGTGTGACCGGGCATGTCGTTGTAGAGGGCGCTGGCGCTGGCGAGGCCGACTACCAGATTGTTGCGGGCTGTCACCGTCGTGGCGGTGAGTGCGCCCGAGACGGTGGAGTCCCCTTGGACGGTCAGGCCGCCGCTGCTGACCGTGATACCGCCGGCCGTCTGCTGGATGCTGCTGCCCACTTCGATGTGATCGCCGTTGCTGACGATCTTGGGGACGGTCAGTTGTCCGTCCGGCGCGATGGTGAGGTCGCCCTTGGCGATGACGTTGCCGTTGACGGTGAGGTTGCCGACGTCGAGGTCGGGCTTGAGGACGGTGACCTGGGTGGAGAGGATGCGGGTGACGGGGTTGGTGGGATCGCCGGTGGTGGCACGGAGGTAGAAGGCGGTGTCGGACGCGATGCCTTCCAGCTCCAGGCTGGTGCGGTTGGTGACGTCGCGTTCGACGCCGGGGTAGAGCAGCTCGTACGTGGCGTTGGCGGAGCGTTCCCAGGTGAGCTTGACGTCGCCGCCGTTGGAGATGATGGACGGCTCGCACAGGAAGTTGCGGAGGTAGAAGTCGGCGGGGAACTTGCCGACGTTGAAGACGGTGGTCCGTTCCTGGAATTGGGCGTTTCCGGTGCGGGATTTCTCCGTCAGGGTGAGGGGGGATGTGCCGACCTTGCGGCTCATCGGGATGTCGGACAGTTGGATGGTGAAGCCGAGGTCGGGACCGATGGGGGTGTGTCCGGCGGCGGGCGAGAAGACGAACTCCTTGGCTGCGGTGTCCAGACGGACGCTCCAGCCGTCGAGGGTGATCTGAGCAG
Organism: Streptomyces sp. NPDC049687; assembly: GCF_044465285.1. Lineage (NCBI taxonomy): Bacteria > Bacillati > Actinomycetota > Actinomycetes > Kitasatosporales > Streptomycetaceae > Streptomyces > Streptomyces sp. NPDC049687. The sequence goes on along the minus strand of NZ_JBITLN010000010.1, from coordinate 165,771 downwards.
TGATCGCCGCAAGGTCGGTAGTGAGGTCGGGTGACATGGTGCCGGCGGGCACCCTGAGCCGGATCGATTCCACGTCGGCGATGGTGCCGCTCTGCCGGGCGACGGCGATGACGATCTCCCCTGGATCCCCTGTGGCCTCCGGGTTCTCCGGCCAGGCTTTGAGCGGGCTCGGGGTGGTGGTAATGGTGTACGACAGCAGCGGATCATTGGCTGCGGTGGTGCCGGTGTCCTGCATCTGGACGATCAGGGTCATGACGGGCTCCTCGGGAATTCGGCGGGCCGCGTCGCCCCGGGTCTGGGGCGGCGCGGTGGTGGCGAGCGGTCAGTGACTGGTGCGGCTGTGCGGGACGGCGTCGTCGAGGGTGAGGAAACCGGAGCGGATTTCGGGTTCGGCGAGGGGAAGGTCGTACTGGTCCTGGCCGAGGATCGGCAGTTTCGCCCAGTCGCCGCCCCGGTTCTCCGACCAGCTCCAGGTACCGACCACGCCGGCCGGGGACGGCGTGAGGATGGTCTCCTCACTCTCACCCCCCGCGCCGCGCAGGGCGGTGGTGGCGGCCAGCAGCGGACCGGTACGGAAGTTCACGCTCATCCGGGCGATCGCCTCGTCGGTGAACTCCTGCGGAACGAACACCCGCTTCGTGGCGAGGATGTCGGTGGTGGCGTGCACGGCAGCCCGCGGGTCCAGCAGCAGGGTGGCGACCGCGGTGCTCCGGTCACCGAAGTTCAGCTCCAGGTCCGGCACGTCACCGATGGGCCGCAGGTACTCCCCGCCGTCTGGGGACGGCTCGACGACCGTCTCGAAGTGCTCGTAGTCGTCGTCCAGGACGTACCCGACCAGGCCGTCGTCGCTCTGCTGTGCCTCGCCGAGGCGGATCGTCCAGGGGTAGGTGGGCAGCTGGGAGGGGGATGGCTGGAAGAGGTTCTGCCAGCTGACGTCGGTGCGCAGTGGGCCGCTCAGGTTCATGGCCAGGCGGGTGCGCACCAGGGCGAGCGGGCGGCCGATGAGGAAGCCGAGGCCGGGGTCGGCAGGACCGTCCGGGTCGATGGTCTGCAGGGCCTGGTCGAGGGTGGCGCGGAACGCGTCGAAGGTCCCCGGACCCCGGCTCTTCACCGCGTCGAGCAACCGATAGGGGTGGGGGGCCAGTGCCTCCAGCTGTTCGAATCGGGTCACTTCGGAGCCGGGCAGGGCGGACCAGGAGACTTCCCGCCGGCCGGCAGTGTTCAGGGTGACGCGCAGTTCGCCGAGCGCTGCACCGTCGGGCGCGTGGACGACGAGAGACTCATCGAGGCGGTTGGGCAGCAGCCATGCACACACGGGGTTGGACCCCGGCGTCAGGTCGGTCTCTTCGTCGGTGGTGGCGGTAAGGAAGTCGAACCGCAGCCGGGCCGGCTGGAGCAGGCGCGGGCCCAGCTCGATGAGCCGGTGGGAGTCGTAGCCGCTGACGGGGTGGGCCGGACGCATGGTGTCGGGCATCTCGGGGTGGAAGTGGGCCGGGTTGGTGATGAGGTTGACGGAGCGTCCGAAGCGGTCGACGACAGCCAGTTCGAGGAAGGCGAGCTGGCCGGCGCGCAGTTCCTGGAAGGTGGAGACGGGATCGGGGTCCCAGTCGCTGGCCTTGAGGGGGCCGGGGTCCGGCGGCGGGTAGTCGCCGCTGCCGATCAGGTCGGCGAGGCTGCCGGTGGGCTGGAGGCCGGCCAGGGGCTGGCGTTGCGCGATGGCAGCGCCGAAGCCGTCAAGGACTTGGGAGAGGTAGTTCGCCTCGCGGGCCTGGGAGCGAACCTGTCGCAGGGTGTCGGCCGGTAGCTGGTCGCGCACGCGGGCGTAGCTCTGCAGGGTGCCGTCGACGATGTGGCCGGCGGAGGGGGCGAGGATCTGGCGGCCGGAGACGGTCAGCGGTTTGCCGGGCTCGCCAGTGCCCTTCCACTGGTAGCGGGTGCCGTCGATGAACTCCCAGTGCGGGGTGTCGTCGTCACGGAAGGGCAGAGGGAAGTACTCGGCCTTCCAGAGCAGGAACAGCGGCTGCCAGGGCATCGTCCACTTGGCGGTGCCGTATTCGGGCAGGGTGCCGGTGACGTCCCGGATCGCCCCGGTCTGCAGGGCGCGCTCCAGGATGAGGAACTCGCTGAGCAGCGCAGGCAGGCAGTGCGGCTGCTGCCCGGTGAGGTCGATCTGGGCGGCGGTGGCGGCGACGTCGGCGGTGCTGATGCCGGAGGCGCGGGTGACCAGGCGCTCGGGGGTGCGGCAGGGCAGGGCGGTGTCGCGGGTGAGGGGGGCGTGGAGGTTGGCGCCCTCCAGGGTGAGGACCGGGTCGGCGCTGTACTCGAATTCCTCGGCGGGAACGCGGATCAGGCGGCGGGCAGCGCGGGCGCCGTAGGCCGGGTACAGGGCGTCGATACGGGCCGCCAGGTCCGCCTCGCTCTTGCCCCAGGGCAGCTCGGCACGCTGGTCGGCCAGACGGTTGGCGAGGGCGACGACGCGTCCGGCTGCGCCGTCCGGGTTGCGGGGGTCGAGTTCGTCGTCGATGCGCGCGTTGAAGTCGGCGTGCTTCTTCTTCAGGTGGGTGAGCCACCACAGGTGGTAGAGGTGTTCGCGGGCGGCGTCGAGTTCGGCTTCGGTGGCGTCGTGGGCGGCCTGGCGGCGGTTGAGGTCGGCGACGGTCTCGGCCTCCGCCGTCCGGGCCGCCCGGGATGTGATGTGGCCGGTCTCCTCGCCGCGTTCGCCGATGAACCAGCGGTATCCGCCCGAGACCGGGCCGAAGGCGCAGTCGTGGGCGCGGCGGTCGGTGAGGATGTCGGCCTCGGGCCGGTCGCGTTCCTCCAGGGCGTCGATGCCGCCGAGCAGGAACGCCCGGAACAGCCCGGCCTCCTCGGCGGACAGCGCACTGTGGCCGTCGGCCTGGCCGCCGAGTTCGGCGACGGCCTCGGCGATGCTGTTGGACACGATCGCGGTGACGTCGGCGGGCCTGGGGCAGGGCGAGTCGGGGACGGGACCGGTCAGGTCCCAGTCCAGGTGCAGGACGGTCCCGGAGTAGACGGAGGAGCGGATGCCGCTGCCGGAGCCGACGGGCGGCGTCCACTGGAGGCGTTCCAGCAGCGTAGCGAGGTCGTCCGCGCCGGCGAGGATGTCACTGTCGGCGTCCGCGTACCAGCCGACGACGAAGTAGCTGAGCCGCTCCCGCGCCGGCAGTTCGCCCTCGGAGGTGTCCAGGAGGGTGTCATGGAGGGAGAAGACGTTTTTGTTGTAGGGCTGGAAGACCGAGAAGGTCAGCAGGCCGGGGCCGATCGCGGTGAGGAACGGCGCGCGGCGGCCGGTGGGCTCGCGCCAGGGGCCGGTGAGTTCGTGACACTTGCCGATCAGTGTCCCGGCGGGTTCCTCGCTGTCGGTGCCGGGGTCGAAGTCAGGGTTCTGGAAGGAAACGCTGCCGTCCATCGGGTCGAGGTAGTCGCTCTCGACGATCCAGGCCCTGAGCGCGCGGGTGCTCTCGGCGTGGCGCACGACGAGCCACCGGTTGGGCACCAGCGGGAAGTCTCCGATGCCCTCCTGTTCGTCGTGGCGGCCACGGGTGAGGGCGGCCGGAAGTTCCCACTGGAGGTAGACGCCGAGGCGGTCCTCCCGCCCGGTCCAGTCCTCTGCGCCGTCGAACGGAGCCGGCTCAGGGGGCACGCCCTCGGCGACGTCCTTGAAGTTGGTGATCCACCGGTGGAACACGTGCGGGGTGCCGGTGTCACGGGTCTGCCGGTTGACGGCGAGGGCCGCGACCTCGACCGGCACGATGAGGGTGTTGTCCACGGACATGGCCCGGAATCCTTTCGTCGGTACGGGGTGGTCGGGGCTCAGGGCCGGGAGAAGTTCTGTACCTGCGGCGCGTTGATCATCTGCAGGGCGAACTGGGCGGAGGAGAGCCGCTGGTCTCCTTGAAGACCGTGCGCCCGGGACAGGGCGGGCAGCAGCGCGTCCCCGTTGCCGTCGACGTTGAGGACGTCCCGCCCGCCGGGGCGCAGGAATCGTGCGAATCCGGCCGGCTGGGGGAACTCGCCCATGGGGTGGCCGATCCGGTCTCCGGTGATCTCGCGCAGCTCGATGGTGCCGACGTCGCCGATGCCGAAGCACAGGCCGCGCGGGGGTTCGGCCAGCTCGAAGCGGTCGATGACCTCCGGGTAGAGCAGCAGGCGGGTCTCCAGGCCGAACACCGCGTCGCGCACGGGTTCGACAACGGCTGTGCCTTGGTAGGCGGTGACGATCATGTGGGGCCAGTTCGGGACCAGGCCGGAGTTGACCAGTACCGCGCACTTGGGAACGGGCCCGCCGCCGGTGGCGAGGGCGTTGAGGTCGGCGTCCAGGGCGTGTCCGACGCCGACGCTCAGCGCGCCGTCCACCGCCGCTCGCACCCAGGCCGGATCGAGGTGGGCGAAGCGGATGCTCTCGGCCGGAAGCGCGCGAGGGTCGGGTACCAGGTGGGACAGGCTCAGCATCTCCAGGCGGCGCAGGGCGTCCAGCCATGCGGTGACCTTCGCGAAGTGGTCGGGCGCGGCCTGGGTGAGCAGGGCGGCGACACCGGGCTGGGCGAGGACAGCACGCGCGTCGCCGGGGCAGCGGCGGTTGCGGGCGGCGGTCCGGCGGCGGCCGGCCCGCAGCTGCGGGCCGGCTTGGGTGAGGGCCTGGTTGAGGCGGGCACCGCCGCCTCGCCCGTCGCTGGGTTCGTCGCCGTCCGTGAGGAGGCGGTCGAAGGACTCGAAGGCCAGGGGTGCGGTGAGGTGGCGGCCGGTCAGGGCCTCGGCGGACCGTGCGGCGAGTTCGGGGTGGGAGGCGAGGCGGCGGGCGGCGGTGCGGGCGGCGGTGCGGAACTCCAGCAGGGCGGTGCGGAACTCGGCGTCCGCGATGGCGAGGGTGCGCCCGGTGGTGAACGCGGCGGCGTAGGCGGTGTCGAACACGCCGTACCGCTGGAGGTAGATCAGTGCCTCGCCGGGGGACTCCAGGCGGGTGGCCGCCGGCGCGGGCAGGGTGCGGGCCGGCAGTGCGGTCAGGGGGCCGCGGTAGAAGGCGAGGGTGCGCTCGCCGCTCTCCAGACGCTGGGGCAGGGCGACGGCGCCCGACGCCATGCGGTCCAGGGCCTCCTGCTGCGGGCCGGCCGGGTTGGCCGGTGCGGTGGCCGGTACGCGCAGGCGCAGTTGCTCGGCGGGGCGGGGGGTGGTGCCGTCGGTGGTGGCCAGGTGCTGGGCGAGGTCGCCGAAGCCGATGCCGGAGTCCGGTTCTGTGGTGAAGGACCATGAGGTGAGGGAGACCAAACGCACTCCGCCGGTGGGCGCCGGGGCGGTCAGGTACGTGTCGTGACCTTCGAAGGAGACGAGGTGCACTACGTGGCGTCCGCCGGCGGCAGCTGGGAAGCGGTTGGCAACCAGGACGGCGTTGAGTTCGCCCTCGTCGGGATCGGGATCGTCGCCGGCGCGGGTGGCGTCAGGGCGTCCGCCCTCGCGCAGGTGCGCGAGGTAGCCCATCTCGGCGGGCAGCGGCTTGACTGCGTCGAAGAGGGCCTTGGGGACGAAGATGGTGGCGCACTGCTCGTCGTACTCCTCCGGGCGTAGGCTTCCCGGCGGCAGAGCGGGAGGCGTGCCCTCGCCGAGGGCGGGCTCCAAAAGCTGGCGTACGGTGCCGGTTTGGACCAGGCCGACCGCGTCCGGGTCCTCGGGGAGTTCGTCCTCGCGGAACAGCAGCAGGGCCATCCACGGGACGGCGGCCGGCTGGGTCGGGCCGAGGAGGCGGTTCCAGGGCAGGCCGGGGGCGTCGATGTTGATGTGGGCGAGGGTCTGGCTGTAGGTGCCGACGGCGTCCGGCACGGGGAACTGCGCGTTGATGCCGGTCGGGTCGAAGCTGAAGCGCGGCTGGACGACGTCGAAGGGCTGCGGGGTGGCGTCGATGACGCGGTCCGCACGGTCGACGTCCTTCAGCGTCTGGCGGTTGCTGATGATGTAGCGCCCGGCATGCAGGGAGGGGATGCGGTGGTCGAAGAACCGGGTGCGGTGCTGGGCGGTAGGCGGGCTGGTGCGGGGCTGCGGGGCGGGTTCGGATGTGGTGGTCACAGGGCGTGCCTTTCGACAGGACGCGGCAAATGGCGAAGGGGCAGGCGGCGCATGGCGGTGCGGGCCGCCCAGCGGGGACGGTGTGGGCGGCCCGGTGCGGCGCGTCCGGTCAGCCGGCGACGAGCATCGGCTCGGCGGTGAAGGCGGTGCCGACGGCGTGCGCGTAGGCGCTCAGGTCGGTGTCGAGCGCGCCGAGGTCGGCGCCGAGGCCGGTTAGGGCCTGGGCCAAGGCGGTGCGGTTGGCGCGGGTGGCGGTGGTGTCGATGCCGCCCTTGATCACGGCGATGACGCCGTCCGGCCGCGTCGGCGTCGGGCCCGTGGCCGGCTCGCCGGCGGACAGCGGCTGGTTGCCGTCGGGGTTGATCGGGTCGAAGGAGATGGCCTGCTCGTCGAGGAAACCGGTGGAGGTGCCGTGGTCGACCGGCGGCGACGTCAGCCGGATCCCGAGGATCCGGTCGGGGATGATCCCGTCGTTCGGCGCGTCCGGCCGCTCGCCCCACAGGCCGTTGGGCACGTTGCCGCGCAGGATCGCGCGGCCCCAGGGCATCAGCGTGTAGGGGTGACAGTCGCGGTCGAGCCGGACGCGCAGTTCGCTGCCCTTGCCCCGCACGTGCATGGGCAGGATGTCCACCGTCCTGTCGGTGGCGACCTCGATGCTGTCGTCTCCCTCGTTCAGGTAGACCTTGCTGACGGGTGCCTGGGTGTCGGCGGTGAAGGTGAGGCCACCGCTGCTGATCAGCCACGGCTTGACCGCACCACGAGTGGCGGGGGCTCCCTCACCGGTGTAGCCGGCGATCGCAGTGGTGCGGACCATGTTCTCGGGCGGCGGCAGCATGTCCTGGAAGCCGCCCCAGTCCAGCGCGGGGGTCTCGCTTCGCCGGTCGGCGCCGAAGCCGATCGTGAATGAGATGAACCAGAGGTGGACGGTGGCCTCGCCGCCGACCGCGGGGCCCCAGACGCGGACGCTCACGCCGACCTCGATCGAGATCTTGATCTTGACGAACCAGATTTTGATGGTCGCGGAGACTCCGACTCGCGCTCCCATGCCGACGTCGAAGTAGAAGGGGTTCCACTCCAGCAGCGCGTCCACATGGGCGTTGAGCCAGGCGCGCAGCATGCCGGACTGGAAGACGACGTCGAGGGAGCCGCCGGCCATGAGGGACTTCGGGGTGAACGCGGCGTAGGCGCGGCCAGTGATGTTGACGTTGGAGCCGACACTCCAGGCGAGCTCGGCGGGCTGCTGCTTGGGGTACCGGTCGGGCAGTTCCCGCCCCTTGGGGGGCGCGCCGAGCATGAACGCGAAGTCACCGGCGTGGGCGTGGTTGCCGAACCAGAACTTCATGCCGACGCCACCGCGCAGCTTGCAGTTCGGGTCGATCAGGAACGTCTTCTCGGTGAACGCCGCGGCGAAGCTCATCTCCCCCGCTGTCGGGCGCACTGTGGCCTCAAGGCCGATCTCCAACCGGGCGATCTTCTTGGCGCTCTTCGTGGGCAGCTGCATGCCGGCCACGCCGAGCAGGCTGATCGTCAGGTCCGATCCGGTCTGCACCAAGGCCATCGCGCGGCCGCTGAACGTCTCGAAGCAGTCGAAGGCCAGACCGGCGGCGAACCATAGGTCCCCCTGCTGGGGGCGCACCCACGGATTGTCACCGCCGATCAGCTTTCCCAGCACCTTGACCGGCTCGACCACGGGGTCATCGGCCCCGATCGCGCCGGGATTGTCCAGCGCGATCAGAAACGGGAACCCGGACAGTTCCTCGACGGCAGGAGGTCGCACCCGGCTGTTCCACCCGAACCCGGCCGAGATGCCGCGCAGCTGGAACATGGGCGGCCCGAACCCGGTGGCGCTGCCCAGCGACCCGTAGGCGAACAGCGACGGATCCGCGCCGCTGCCCTTGGGGATCACGTAGGCGCCCACCGCCGAGCCGTTGAACGCCCCGGTGTCCACCAGCAACGAGCCGCCGACCACCGTCTTGTATGACGGGGAGGACGGCAGCGCGGTCAGCATGCCGGCGATCCGCAGTGGCGGACACGTGTAGTCGACACCCATGCCGTCCGCACCGCCGGGTGTGCCGATCGGTGACCAGCCCTGCGCTGATGGTGCTTCTAGGAGCCGCATGCCCTTGCGGCGCTGCGGCCCGCGGCGGGGGATGAGGATGCCGTCGTCCGTAACCAGCGCCCGAAGTGCGTGGTCGCGTGCTGTGCTGCCGCGGTGCTGCAATGTGGGCAGGGCCCTGCCCAGGCCGTCCAGGCGCCCGGGGTCGGTCGGTGGCGCGGGTGTGCGCCGGGTCAGCCGCAGCGCCCGGCCGTCCGCCAGGGCCCAGGCGCCGGCAGGCAGATCCGTACCAGCCGGGGCCCCGTCGATCAGGACCAGGGTGCAGCCCCGGCCGAGATCTACGGTGGCCAGCGCTCCGGTCACCCGTTCGCCGTCTGCGGTGAACGCGAGGTCCACCGGCGCCGTAGACGCGGTGATCGTGGCCCACCCGCCGACCGACAGAGCCTGCGGATCGCACACCGCGCCGTTGATCCGCACCGTGCCGCCCGGAAAGACGAGCGCTGCGGCGTCCGGGTCGGTGAAGAGGGACGGGGGGATCTCGACCGTCCCCCCCGCCGTCTGGTCGAGGAGCCTCCGTACCTCTTCAACACGTGCTGTCACGGCAATCCAGCCCTCTACTCGCGGCAAAAGGGGAAGGCGGAAGCCCGCGCCGGTCCCGGCGGCGGGCCTGATGCGTCCGCTGTAAGGAGCCTAACCGGGCGAATACGTTGCGTGTTGCTGTAATTACTCTCAGTGGCCAAAACGGCTGAAAAGGATTATTCGAACCTTCACCGGAGCGTGGATCTTTCGTGAATCGTCGATCCTGCAGAAGCGTTTCTACGGCCCAAGGAAGGCATCCGGGGCTGACAGTCGGTCTCCTCGGACGTCTCAAAATGTGTTCTGCGGTGATTCGTCGTGGTTCATTTTGAGTCGGTGTCCGGCATGGGGTTTGGGCAGGAGTAGGACTAAGAGGCCAGGTTCGGGCTCGATGAGTTCGCCGCGGCTGACCAGGCGTTCAGCTTGCCGAGCCTTCGGTGTGTCGTGGCTCCAGTCCGATACGGAGCGGGTGGGAGACGTCCTGGCGCCTGGACCTTCTTCCGCTCGTTCGAAGAGGGTGAGGATTTCTCGGTAGCCGTGCGGCAGTTGCCCGGGCGGCTCGGTGCTGTCCCCGGAAGTCGGTTTCAAGAGCAGCCTCGTGCGTGATGTTCAGGCGTTCCAGGTCAACAGACTCGGCGGGAGCGCCTGCCGGCGCACGTCAATGCCCTTGCCGGTTCAGTGGAGCTTCCCTGGATGTGACGTTCCTCGGAGTTCACTCTCGAGCTGTGGTGCGCGAGCAGGTCCGGCAGGGTGCGCCGGCCCTGCGCAGCGGAGCAGCCATGCGGCGGCGATGAGCGCTACGGACAGGGCGGCCACCGCGGCGGCCCAGGAGGCGGTGTGCAGGCCGTTCATGAAGGTCACCGAGGACGTCTCCGGGAGGACGGCAGAGGGGGCTGCTGGTGTGGAATGCTGCAACGGTCCCTGAGCGTGTTGGGTTGAGGGTGGTGTGTGTGCTGGGTGGCGAGGAGGGAACTCAGGACGGCGATGCCGAGGGCTCCTCCGACCTCGCGGACCAGGTCGTCGGCCGTGGCGTCCGGGTCGGGCACGATGAAGTCGTCGGTCATGAAGGCCCAGCTACTGTAGTCGGCCAGTGCCTGGGCCAGGTCGGGGTTCGTGGTGGCGTGCGGGAAGACATGGGTGATCATGGCGGCCCCTCCCACCCCGTACAGCGCGGAAACGTTCGGATCGCCGCGGCCGAGGTCGAACTTCTGCGCCCAGGCGGCGCTGTTGGCACTCAGGCGTTCCGCATCGGTGCCGGTTTCCTCCTCGAGGGGGCAGTAGAAGGTCCAAAACCCCTCGGGCAGGTCGGCAGGGTGCATCTGTGAGTTCTCCCTTTTCGTTGATGGAACGGCGTGCGGAACCGGTGTGGGCTGCGGGAACAGCGTTGCCCCAGAAGGGTCAGTGGTCGCGGTGGGTGATCAGGTCGGCCAGGGCCGCCAGTTCGGCGGCCGCCACCGGCTCCGGCCGCACCTGGTCCAGGAGGTGCAGGGCGTCGGCGGTGTGGCGGTGGGCCAACAGGCCATGTCCACGCCGGAATCAGGGTGCAAGCGGCCAGAGGGACAGGGAGTGACCACCAAGCGCGCGACGCACACCCCCAACCCACTCCACTCCCCTGCACGACACACTGCGCCGCACGCGCCCGGCTATCACCGCAAGCCAGCACACCCGTAAGGGCGCGGGCTCTGCTCTAGACAAGCCTCACAGAGAGTGAGCTCTGCGGCTGCGGGGCCCCGTCGAGGCCGACTTCCTTGGCCGCGCGGTCCGGAAGTCGGCCGATCGGTCCGATGCGCCAGACGGCGGACAACCCAGCAGTGTGCCAGGTGCTTGAGCCTCGGCCAGGTGCTCGACCCGCAGCTGGACACTTTCACCAAGTGCGTCCCTATCGGGTGAGTTCTGGCGAGTGCTGCGTCGGCCCACCGACGGGGGGAGCGACCATACCGGCAATGGGTTCTTCCGAGGGGAAAGGGTCTCCGTGCGCCGTGCATTGATCGTTGTTGATGTGCAGAAGGACTTCTGCGAAGGCGGCAGCATCCCGGTGAAGGGCGGCGCGGGCAGGGCCGTGGCCATCGCCGACCTGGTGCGGCGCGCCGATGGCAGGTACGCGCACATCGTCGCCACCCGTGACCACCACATCGACCCGGGAGACCACTTCTCCGAGCACCCGGACTTCCAGAACTCCTTCCCCGAGCACTGCGTCGTCGGCGGCGACGGAGGCGAGTTCCATCCGGACTTCGCGCCCGCCGTCACCTCTGGCGGTGTGCACGAGGTCTTCTACAAGGGGGCGTACTCCGCCTCGAAGAGCGGCTTCGAGGGCTCGGCTGAGGACGGCACATCACTGGCCGACTGGCTGCGCGCCCGCCACATCAGCAAGCTCGACGTCGTCGGCATCGCTACCGACCACTGTGTGAAGGCCACCGCGCTCGACGGCGTACGAGCGGGCTTCGCAGTCCGGGTCCTGCTCGACTACACCGCCGGCGTTGCCGCCGATACCACCAGCACCGCGATCAGTGAGCTACGCCAAGCCGGTGTGGCGCTGAGCGGCAAGCCAGTCGTCCTCGCCTGAGAGCCATTAACGCCTTTTGCCGCGGGACGGGTCCGCACCAGGCGCACCGTACGTGGCACGGGCCTTGGAGCATCCAGCGGCTTCTCATCCGACCGGCTGCGGTCCCGGCCCTGACCAGTGACGGGTCTTGGGCTGCCCTCGTCGGACCCTGGGGTGGCTGCTGGTGGTCCACCAGTTGATCAGCAGCTGCTGTGCGCTCCCGTGCCCAGGCCGCCTAGGGGGGAGAACCGACGTGGACGAGTTGAGGCAGCCTCGCCTGTACCACCCGACGAGGGGGCTGTTGGTCATGACGCTCATTTGACGCTCCGGGCGCCCGCAGGCGGTACAGCGGTCCGTGATTGGGCTCTGACCTGCGTCTTTCCGAATCTCGCCGAAGCCGATATCTTTCCGATGACGTCGCACGTGGAATGCGTGGCCATTCTTGAGCCCGCGGCAAAGGGTGTCTGACCTGCTGCTTTGCTGATGTCGCAAGTTGCGAACGGATCGTGACGACATCTTTCTGCAGGTGCATGACGTCAAGGGCTCGCCAGGTGGGGCAACGCCCGCCCGACCTGCGAGTGCGTGGGAGCGGCGGGCGAGAAGTGCTGGTTCACCGGGGCTGAGGGGCGCTGTCTTCGACGCTTGTTCCGACGGTGTGTCAGACGGCGTCGGACAGATGACGGTCAGGGCGCGTCGACCGGCTATGTGGGACGATCGGCCCGGTGGATGGTGGCTTCGGCACGCGAGGAGACCCCGGTGTGCGTTCCGGTCATCGGTGATCGATGGTCCCCACCGGGTACGCCGACGCCGTGGCAGAGTGTGCGGCCCGTTTCGGACCGGGGCGCGGCGTTGACTGAGCGGCAGCCAAAGGGCTCCGGCGCGGCCGGGATGCTGCGTTCGGCGCGGCTCGTCGCCGGACTCGTGGCGACCGGCCGGTGCGCCGCGACGGACACTGCCCTCGGCCTGGGGCGGGTGTGAGCTGTGACGCGTGAACTGGTGCTCGGCGTCGACGCCGGCCATACCGTGACCAAGGCCGTGTTGTTCGACGCCACCGGCCGAGCGGTGGCGCGCGGCAGCGGCACAGTGCCCCTGAAGACCCCTCGACCTCATTGGGTGGAGAGGGATATGGACGAGGTGTGGCGGACCGCGTTCCAGGCAATCGCCGCCTGTCTCGCCGAGGTAGGACCGGACGCGGGGCGAGCCGTCGCCGCGGTGGGACTGGCCGGGCACGGCGACGGCCTGTACGCCGTCGACGGGTTCGCCCGGCCGGTGCGGGCCGGGATCGTGGCGATGGACACGCGCGCCGAACCAATGCTGGTGGAGTGGCGGGGCACTCCGGTCTGGTCGCGCGCCCTGGAGATGTCGGGCACGGTGCCGTTCGCTGGTTCCCCGGCCGCCCTGCTGGCCTGGCTCGCCCGCCACGAGGCGGGAGTGCTTCGGCAGGCCCGGTGGCTTCTGTCCTGCAAGGACTGGCTGCGCCTGAGACTGACAGGCGCGGTGGCCACCGATCCCACGGACGCCAGTGCCTCGTTCACGGACATGCGCCGCGGCGGATACTCGCCAGAGCTGCTCGACCTGTACGGCCTCGGCGCGCTCGCCCGCCTGCTGCCGCCCGTGCTGCCCTGCGACGCGGTGAGCGGAACCGTCACCCGTGAGGCCGCGGCGCTCACCGGGCTCACCGCCGGCACGCCCGTTGTCACGGGTGCCCATGACGTCGATGCCGCCGCGCTCGGGATCGGCGGCACGACGCCGGGCGAACTGTGCTTGATCGCCGGGTCGTTCAGCATCAACCAGATGGTCAGCGAGCGCCCGGTCGTCGATCCGCGCTGGCAGGTCCGTCACTTCGTCCGCCCGGGCCAGTGGATGACCATGTCCACCTCACCCGCGTCGGTGGCGAACCTGGAATGGTTCCTGCGGGTCACCGGTGCACCGACCGACCAGCGGTACGGCGTCCATGAGGCGATCGGCCGCGAGGTCGAGGCATGCCTGGACGGTCCGTCGGAGGTGCTGTTCCACCCGTTCGTCTACGGCTCCCCGCACCCGCATCCCGCGTCCGGGACGTTCCTCGGACTGCGCGGCTGGCACGGCCGCGGCCACCTGCTGCGGGCCCTGATGGAAGGCGTGGTCCTCAACCACCGCTGGCATGTCGACGCGCTCCGCTCGCAGCTGCCGATCACCGGGGCTGCGGCCCGGCTGACCGGCGGGGCCGCACACAGTGCGGTATGGAGCCAGATGTTCGCCGACGCCCTACGGCGGCCGGTCGTGGTGACCGACGTGCAGGAGAGTGCTGCCCGGGGAGCGGCGCTGCTCGCGGCCACAGCCGTCGGACTGCTCGACGACGTGACGGACCCGCGCGCCACCCCCCACGTACTCAGGCGCTACGAACCCCGCCCCGACCGGGTCGCCGTACTCGACGAGGCGTATGCGGTGTACCGAGAGGCGTTGGAGGCTCTCGGACCGGTCTGGGCTCGCCTGGACGCGCGCGAGGCTCCGGAGTGAGCGCCGGGCGAGCCGGCGACATGAGGGAGCGACGGGCATCCAGGCATGGCCACTGCCTCTACACGGGGGTCGTCACGCCGTCGTAGCGGTACGGCGGCTGGGCATCGGCGCGGGTGCAGGTGTCGGCAGCCATCTCCACGGCGTCCTTCGCGGCTGCGTCGGCCGGTGCGGTGCAGATGGGGGAGCACTCCGGCGGTGAAGGCATCGCCCGCTCCGACAGTGTCGACTACCCGGACCGCCGAGGCCGGCGCATGGACACGGGCGTCGCGGCCGGCGGCGCAGGCGCCCCGGGAGCCGAACGTGATCAGGACGAGTCCTGCCCCGGACTCGAGCCAGCGTTCGGCCACCCCCTCATACGACTCACCGGGGTGGAGCCAGGCCAGGTCCTCGTCGCTCGCCTTCACCATGTCGGCGAGCGCCACCCACTCGGCGAACCGGCGGAGATAGGCGGCGAGGTCGGTGAGCCGCACGTTCGGGTCGAGGGACACCAGCCGCCGGCCCGCCTCCCGGCGAATCAGTCCGTCGAGCGTGGAGGCCAGGGGTTCGGGCAGCAGACCCAGCAACCCGAGGTGCAGGGCCGTCCCCGCGGGCAGCGTGCCGCCGTCCGGGAGAGCGGCGAGGTGTTCAGGGCGCAGGCCGCGGTCGACGGTGCCGTTCGCGTCGAAGGAGTAGGCGGCCGACCCGTCCTCGCGCAGATGCACGGCGGCGAGAGCGGTGGGGTCGGAGGCAGGCAGCGCATGGGTGAGCCGTGTGCCGGAGGCCGCGAGGTGCGCGCGCAGGAGATCGCCGAAGTGGTCGTCGGAGATGCGCGCGAGCTGTGCCGTGGGGACTCGGAGTCGGCCGAGACCGGCGGCGACCTTGAGGCACGAGCCGCCCGGGCGTGGCTGGAACGCCGCGGCACCGTCGGCCGTGCGGGCGGTGGTGAGGTCCACCAGAGCGTCTCCGGCGACGACGACGGCAGGCTGGTCTGCGGGTTCCGGTCTGGTGCTCGTGTGGGTTCCTCGGGGACGGCGGTGGCGAGGTCGAGGGTTCGGGACTGGGCTGTTCGGTGGAGTCTCGTAGCCCTCAGAGACCGCTTGACGATAAGTATGAAGAGAATTTCTCGCAAGATGTGTTAACAACAGCGCAGTCTCCTGCTAATAATTCGGCCATCGAAACGCGCCCGACTCCCCAAGGACGCATCCACACCCCCTGCTCGACCCGCCGCGCCTCAGTCGAGGTCCCGGCGAACCCGCACGAGAGGTTCCCCCGTCACATGGCATCGACCAGATACGCCCTCATAGCCGGCGCCGCCGCCACCGCCCTGCTCACCACGGCCTGTTCCGGAGCCGGAGCCGGAGCCGGCGGGGCCTCGGGTGGAGGGAAGAGCATCAACGTGCTGATGGTCGGCAACCCGCAGATGGAGGACATCGCGAAACTGACCAAGAGCACCTTCACCAAGGACACCGGTATCAAGGTCAACTTCACGATCCTTCCCGAGAACGAGCTGCGCGACAAGGTCACCCAGGACATCGCCACCCAGGCCGGCCAGTACGACGTCGCCACCATCGGCGCCTACGAGGTCCCGATCTGGACCAAGAACGGCTGGCTGCACGAGCTCGGCTCCTACGCCGACAAGGACACCGGCTTCGACACGAGCGACCTGCTCAAGCCAATGGTCACGTCGCTGTCCGGCTCGGACGGCAAGCTCTACGCCCTGCCGTTCTACGGCGAGTCCTCCATGCTCATGTACAACAAGGACGTCATGAGCGCGAAGGGCGTCACGGTGCCCGAGCACCCGACCTGGCAGCAGATCGCCGACATCGCGGCCAAGGTCGACGGCGCCGAGCCCGGCATGAAGGGCATCTGCCTGCGCGGCCTGGCCGGCTGGGGGGAGCTGGGTGCGCCGCTGACGTCCGTGGTCAACACCTTCGGCGGCACCTGGTTCACCAAGGACTGGAAGGCCCAGGTCAACAGCCCGGCGTTCAAGAAGGCCACGAACTTCTACGTCGACCTGGTCCGCAAGCACGGCGAGGCGGGCGCCCCGCAGGCCGGGTTCACCGAGTGCCTCAACGCCATGAGCCAGAAGAAGGTCGCCATGTGGTACGACGCGACCAGCGCGGCGGGCTCCCTCGAGGACACCGGCTCCAGCAAGATCGCCGGCCATGTCGGCTACGCCTACGCACCCACCGTCGAGACCAAGAGCAGCGGCTGGCTGTGGGCCTGGGCGTGGGCCATGCCCAAGACCACGAAGAACGCCGACGCCGCCTCGCAGTTCATGCTGTGGGCGTCGAGCAAGAAGTACGAGAAGTTGGTCGGCGAGAAGCTCGGCTGGTCGCGGGTCCCGGCCGGCAAGCGGGCCAGCACCTACGAGCTCCCGCAGTACCAGAAGGCCGCCGGATCGTTCGGTGACATCACCCTGAAGTCCATCGAGGGAGCCGACCCGGCCAACCCGGGCGTCCAGCCCCGGCCGACCGTGGGCATCCAGTACGTGGCCATCCCGGAGTTCCAGGACCTGGGAACGAAGGTCACCCAGGAGATCTCGGCCGCCATCGCCGGCAAGACCAGCGTGGACAAGGCCCTCGACGACGGCCAGAAGCTCGCCGAGGACGTCGCCAAGAACTACCAGAAGTGACCTTCAGCGCCCGGCCGGCCTCGGCGTCGGCCGGGCGGCGCTTCCCAGCCCCCGGCCTTTACCGGCAGAGGAACCCTTCATGACCACGCTCACCGCACCCCCCAAGACAGCACCCCCACCCGCCCGTCCCCGGAAGTCCTCGGACACGGCCACGTGGAAGCGCCGTATCCCGCTGCTGCCCGCGCTGATTTTCACCATTGTCGTCACGCAGCTGCCGTTCGTGGCCACGTTGATCATCTCCACGTTCCAGTGGAACATCCTCAAGCCGGGCGAGCGGCACTTCGTCGGCCTGTCCAACTTCACGTTCGTCTTCACCGACGAACGGCTGCGCACGGCCGTGCTCAACACCGTCGTGCTCACCGCGTCGGTGGTGATCATCAGTGTGATCCTCGGCCTCGGTCTGGCGATGCTCCTCGACCGCCGCTTCGCCGGCCGCGGGCTGGCGCGCACGCTGCTCATCGCCCCGTTCCTGGTCATGCCGGTCGCGGCGGCGCTGCTGTGGAAGCACGCCATCTACAACCCCGACTACGGACTGCTCAACGGCACCCTCGACGCCGTCTACCGGTTGTTCGGCGCGGACAACGGCCCCACGGTCGACTGGATCTCCTCCTACCCGATGCCCGCCGTCGTGGTGTCGCTGGTCTGGCAGTGGACCCCGTTCATGATGCTGATCCTGCTGGCCGGCCTGCAGGCCCAGCCCGGTGACGTCCTGGAGGCGGCCCGCATGGACGGCGCGTCGGCCACGGCGACCTTCCGGCACATCACGCTGCCGCATCTGCGCCAGTACATCGAGCTGGGCATCCTGCTCGGAACGATCTACGTCGTGCAGACCTTCGACGCGGTCTTCACCATCACCCAGGGCGGCCCCGGTTCCCAGACCACCAACCTGCCCTACGAGATCTACCTGACCATGTTCCGCAAGTACGAGTACGGCGAGGCGGCCGCCGCCGGTGTCGTCGTCGTCCTCGGCGCGTTCGTTATCGCGACCTTCGCGCTGCGCACCATCGCGTCGCTGTTCCGCGAGGAGGTGTCCCGATGACCGCTCACGCGGCAGTCGCCGCGCCCGGGGCGAAGTTCACAAAGCTCTTCCGCCGCAGGGAGGACCGGGGCGGTGAGCCCCGGCTCTCTCCCCTGTGGACCTTCGTCGCCTGGCTGGCCACACTCGCGTTCTTCGCGCCGGTGGCCTGGATGGTGCTCACCTCCTTCCACCAGGAAGCCGACGCGGCGACCAACCCACCGACCCCCTTCGCGCCCCTCACCGTCGACCAGTACAAACTGCTGTTCAGCCGGAACATCACCCCCTTCCTCCTCAACTCGGCCATGGCGAGCGTCTTCTCGACCCTGCTGGTGCTCGCACTGGCGGTGCCGACGGCCTACGCACTGTCCATCAAGCCGGTGAAGAAGTGGACCGACGTGATGTTCTTCTTCCTCTCCACCAAGTTCCTCCCCGCCATCGCGGCCCTGCTGCCGGTGTACCTGATCGTCAAGGACGCCGGGATGCTGGACAACGTATGGACGCTGGTCATCCTCTACACCGCCATGAACCTCCCGATCGCGGTGTGGATGATGCGCTCCTTCCTCGCCGAGGTCCCCAAGGAGATCCTGGAAGCGGCCGAGGTCGACGGCGCGGGCCTGCTCACCGTGCTGTGGCGGATCGTCGCACCCGTCGCCATGCCCGGACTCGCCGCCACCTCGCTGATCTGCTTCATCTTCAGCTGGAACGAGTTCATGTTCGCCGTGAACCTCACCGCGACCCAGGCGTCCACCGCACCGGTGTTCCTGGTCGGCTTCATCACCAACGAGGGCCTGTTCCTCGCACGGCTGTGCGCCGCCGCCACGCTGGTCTCGCTGCCCGTCCTCATCGCCGGTTTCGCCGCCCAGGACAAGCTCGTCCGCGGCCTCTCCCTGGGAGCCGTCAAGTGAAGGCAGCCGTCATCACCCAGCCCGGCAGCGTCGAGATCACCACGGTCGATGACCCCGCTCCCGGCCCGCGCGAGGTCGTCGTCGAGGTCGCGGCCACCGGGCTGAGCGGCACAGATCTGCACATCCTCCAGGGGGAGTTCGCCCCGAAACTGCCCATCATCCCCGGCCACGAGTTCGCCGGGGAGGTCGTGGGCCGCGGCAGCGAGGTCACCGAACTCGCGCTCGGTGACCAGGTCGCCGTGGACCCGTCGCTGTACTGCTTCGAGTGCCACTACTGCCGCCTCGGCCACAACAACCTCTGCGAACGCTGGGCCGCCATCGGCGTCACCCACCCGGGCGCCGCCGCCGAGTACGCCGTGGCGCCCGCCGTCAAGCGTACGACTGCCCGACCACGTGGACGCCCAGGACGCGGCCCTGATCGAGCCGCTGTCCTGCGCGGTGCGCGGCAACGACGTCCTGCGCAGCCGACTCGCCTCCCGCGTGCTCGTCTACGGCGCCGGAACCATGGGCCTGATGATGCTCCAGCTCGCCAAAGCCACCGGCGCTGCGAGCGGCGACGTCGTCGACATCAACGCCGAACGCCTGGCCACGGCATGGCAACTGGGCTGCACCGCCGGTTCCGCGTCCGCCGACGAGCTCGACCGGCCGCCCTACGGCTGGGACCTGGTCGTCGACGCCACCGGCAACGCGAAAGCCATCCAGGACGCCCTCGGCCCGGTGGGCAAAGGCGGTACGTACCTGCAGTTCGGGGTCGCCGACTACGCCACCTGGGCCACCATCGAGCCGTACCGGATCTACAACCAGGAGATCACGATCACCGGCTCCATGGCGGTCCTGCACAGCTTCGAACGCGCCGCGGACCTCTTCGCCACCGGTGTCATCGACCCGCGCGTCCTCATCAGTGACCGCCTTCCCCTGGCGGCGTTCCCGGACGCAGTCGCCCGCTTCCAGACAGGCATCGGCCGCAAGATCCAGAACCAGCCCGGCCTCGCCACCGCGTGAACGCCCGAACCGAACGGAACCCCCACATGACCGAGCAGATCCGCCGCGTTCTCGTCCGCTCCCTCGACGGCATCACCCTCGAGGAGGTGCCCGCCCCCGTCCCCGGGGACGACGAACTCCTGGTGCGTACCACCGTCGTCGGCGTGTGCGGCTCCGACACCCATGCGGCGGCCGGCCACCACCCCTTCATCGACCTGCCCTACCGCCCCGGCCACGAGGCGGTCGGTGTAGTCGCCGCGGCAGGGAATGGAGCCGAGGACTTCACGCCCGGAGACCGGGTGATCATCGAGCCCAACCTGTACTGTGGCCGATGCCCCCAGTGCCGCTCCGGCCGCTACAACATCTGCCAGGAGTTGAAGGTGTTCGGCTGCCAGACGCCCGGCGCCATGGCCGACCTGTTCACCATCGCGGCCGACCGCGTCCACCGCGTTCCCGACGGCATGACCGACATCGAGGCCGCCCTCGTCGAACCCCTGGCCACCCCGGTGCACGCCGTGGCGAAGGCAGGTGACCTCACCGGACGCACGGTCGTCGTGCTCGGAGCCGGGCCGATTGGTCTGCTCGTCCTCGTCGCCGCCCGGCACGCCGGTGCCGCGAGGATCGCCGTCACCGACCTGCTGCCGGGCAAGAGGGACCGCGCCCTGCGTCTGGGAGCCGACACGGCCCTGCCCGCCGACGCCACCGACCTCGCCGACCAGGCCCATGCGGCGCTCGGCGGACCGGCCGACGTGGTCTTCGACTGCGTGGCGCGCGAACAGTCCATCGCCCAGGCCACCGACCTGGTCACGAAGGGCGGCACGATCATCGTCGTCGGCGTCGGCGCCGCCGGCACCACCCCGGTCCGCCTCGACCTGGTCCAGGACCGGGAGATCCGCATCGAGGGCACGCTGATGTACACCGGCGACGACTACCGCACCGCGATGTCCCTGATCTCGTCCGGCGCCGTCGACACCGCCGAGATCGTCACCGCCACCTACCCGCTGGAGGACGCCGCCAAGGCTTTCGCCGCATCCGTCGACCCCGAACAGGTCAAGGTGCTGGTCACGGTGGACGGACCGTAGCCCACGGCCCCACGCAGACAGGGATTGCAGACATGGACGCGGACACGCACGTCGTACGGAGCAGCCGTCGCACGGACGGCCCGAGGGCCGCGAGCCGGACGGACCCCGCCCCGCACCGGCCCGTGTGGGAAACTGCGACACCGGAGCGACCGGGAAGGAGGGGCGCCGTGACCGCCCGTACGCGACTGTCACAGGCGGCCGTCGAGGAGCGGCGCCAGGCCGTGCTGCGGTACGTCGCCGACCATGGCGAGACCCGCATCGACGACCTCGCCCGGCACTTCGACGTCAGTCTGATGACGATGCACCGGGACCTGGACGACCTCGCCGGGCGGCATCTGCTGCGCAAGGAGCGCGGGCGGGCCGTCGCGTTCCCCGCGCTCACCATGGAGACGGCCACCCGTTTCCGGGAGAACAGCGCCCTCGCGGCCAAGAACGCGCTCTGCGCAGCCGTGGCCGACCGGATCGGACCGGGCAGCACCGTGCTCATGGAGGACTCGACCACCCTGTTCCCCCTGGTCCCGGCGCTGGCGGAGGTGGATCAGCTGCACGTCGTCACCAACTCGGTCGGCCTCGCGCAGCGCCTCGGATCCGCCGCCCCCGCGGTGAACGTCACCCTGCTGGGTGGCCACTACCGCGGCGACTTCAACTCCTGCACCGGCCCCACCGTCACCCGCGCCCTGTCCCAAATCCGGGCCGATCTCGCCCTGATGTCCGCCACCGCCGTCCTGGAAGGACGCCTCTTCCACCCCCTGAACGACTACGTCGAGGTCAAGCTGGCGATGCTTGCCTCCGCCGATCAGGCGCTGCTCCTGGTGGACCACTCGAAGTTCGGCAAGACCGCCACGTACGCGTACGGCACCGTGGCCGACTACCACACCGTCATCACCGACACCGCCACCCCCGACGCGGAACTCGCGGCGATACGCGACCTCGGAGTCCCCGTCGAGACGGTCCAACCCGAAGAGCCTTCCCTGTGACCCGCACCCTGTTCGAAACTCCGAGCGCCTACCGCCCCAGCGACGCTGAGAAGGCGGCGCCGGTGCCCCCGGTCCAGGCCGTCCTGTTCGACTTCAGCAACACCATCTTCCAGATGATCGACCTCGAGACGTGGCTGCGTCGGGTCGGCTCCGCCGCCGGCCGCCTTGCTGTGCTGGACGAGCCCGGCGCGGTGGCCAAGATCTCCGAGCAGTTGCGCGCCGCCTTCCGGCTGCCCTCCGTCGTAGCCCTCCAGGAAGGCCGTGATCTCTCTTCCGAACGGCACCGCCGCGCCATGTGGGGATGGTGGGAGCAGGTGGACTTCCTGCGCGGCGCGGAGGAGGCGGCCTACCGGGAGCTCACCGCTCCGGACGCCTGGGTTCCCTATCCCGACACCGAACCGGTCCTGCGTGCCCTGCACCAGCCCGGACTGCGCGTCGGCATCGTCAGCGACTTCGCCTGGGACCTGCGCACCCACCTCGTCCACTACGGTCTGGACGCCTTGATCGACACCTGCGTGATCTCCTACGAACAGGGCCGCGAAAAGCCGGACCCACAGCTGTTTCTCAAAGCCTGCGCCGACCTCGGCGCGGACCCCCGCGCCACCCTGATGGTCGGTGACAACCCGGTCCGCGACGGCGGAGCGGCCGCCTGCGGTCTGCGCACCTACATCCTTCCGGCGGAACACCGCACGGGAGTGCGCGGCCTGATGGACGTGCAGCGGCTCGTGATGTGACCGTGGTGGTCCACGGGCCTACGGGAATCCGCCCCGACGGATCTTTTGACGCCGTCGATGAAGGCGTGGCGTCTCTCCCCTCGCGGGAGACCCCGAGCAGTAGTACGGACCCTGGAGCAGCCTCCGTAAGGTGTGCCAGGAACCTGCCTGTCGCGCGGGCCGGGCTTCGGGTAGCCGCGTGGTCGCGGGATGTCAGCGCTCGCACCCGCCTGACAGCCCCTTCCAGCCGCCTTCATGGCGGCGGCCCGTCGCGGTCAGCTGACGGGGGAGGAGGCTGGCAAGTTCTGGTCGGCGGCCCAGGAGGCCAGGATGCGCAGCCGTTCGTGGGTGGGGGAGCCGGGGGCGGCTGTCCAGACGGTGAGGTGCTGGTCGGGGTCGGTGTTGGCGGTGAGGGTGTCCCAGTCCAGGACGAGTTCGCCGACGACCGGATGGTTGAGGGTCTTCGTGCCCACGGTGCGGGCGGCGACGTGGTGATCGCCCCACCAGCGGGCGAACTGCTTGTCGCGCATGGACAGTTCACCGACCAGCTCGATCAGGCGCGGGTCTTCCGGATACTTCGCGGCCTCCATGCGCAGTTGGGCGACGGCGATGTGCGCGGAGCTCTTCCAGTCGGCGTACAGGGTGCGCATGGCGGGGTCCGTGAAGATGATCCGCGGGTAGTTCCGGTGCTTTTCCGCGAGGCGGGAGAAGTCGGTGACCAGGGCGGCGGCCAGTGCGTTCCAGGCGAGAATGTCTCCGCGCCGGCCCTGCACGATGGCCGGGGTGGCGGTGAGGTCGTCCAGGACTCGCTGCAACTGTGGCTGGACCTTCTGCCGGCCTCGGCGCCGGGTGCGGGTGGTGGTCTTTCCGGCGAGCTGGAAGAGGTAGCCCCGCTCGTCGTCGTCCAGATGGAGTACCCGGGCGAGGACGTCCAGCACGGGCGCCGACGCCTGCATACGGCCCTGTTCCAGGCGCGTGTAGTAGTCGGTGCTGATATTGGCCAGCTGGGCGACCTCCTCGCGGCGTAGTCCCTCCACCCGGCGGGGCCTGTCGGTCTCGGGCAGTCCTACCGTGCGGGGGCTCAGCTTTGAGCGGCGCTTCTTGAGGAATTCTCCCAGCTCATTGAGGGGAACGTTGGCGGTCATGCTTCCCAGGATGACATCGATCGCACCTGCGTAAGGGGGGAGAATTTCCTCCCCGGATGCTTCCCTCCCAGGATATTTCTCTCCGCTTTTCGCGCCTGCCCCCGCGTGTGAGGCTCGATCGTGAGCAGTCGTTCCTCACGACGGCTGTGGCTCACCGATCCCGGCACCGAAGGAAGCATCCCCATGCGCGCAGCAGTCATCCACGCCCCCGGCGACGTGCGCCTCGAGAACCTCGACGACCCGAAGATCATCGAGCCGACCGACACGGTGATCCGTACGGTCGCCACCTGTGTGTGCGGCTCGGACCTGTGGCCCTATCGCGGTCTCGAGCCGGTCGGCGACCCGCACCCCATGGGGCACGAGTACGTCGGCATCGTCGAGGAGGTCGGCAGCGAGGTCACCAACGTCGCGCCGGGCCAGTTCGTGATCGGCTCCTTCGCCACCTCGGACAACACCTGCGTGAACTGCCTGAACGGCTGGCAGTCCTCCTGTCTGAACCGCGAGTTCATGAGCACCTGCCAGGCCGAGTACGTGCGCATCCCCAACGCCCACGGCACCCTGGTCGCCACGAACGAGCATCCGGACGCCGAGATGGTGCCCAGCCTGCTCGCCGTGTCCGACGTGATGGGAACCGGCTGGTACGCCGCCCTCGCCGCCGAGGTGAAGCCCGGCTCGACGGCCGTCGTGGTCGGCGACGGAGCGGTCGGCCTGTGCGGTGTCATCGCCGCGAAGGAACTGGGTGCGGAGCGGATCATCGCCATGTCCCGTCACGCGTCCCGCCAGAAGCTCGCCCTGGAGTTCGGCGCCACCGACATCGTGGCCGAGCGCGGCGACGAAGGCATCGCCCGCGTCAAGGACCTCACCGGCGGCATCGGCGCCGACAGCGTGCTGGAGTGCGTCGGCACCGCGGATTCGATGCGGCAGGCCCTGCACTCCACCCGCCCTGGCGGCAACGTCGGCTTCGTCGGCGTCCCGCACGAGGTGGCCGTCGACGGAGAGGAACTGTTCTTCTCCCACGTCGGCCTGCGCGGCGGCCCCGCCCCAGTGCGCCGCTACCTGCCCGACCTGATCGACCGCGTGCTGACCGGCCGCATCAGCCCGGGCAAGGTTTTCGACCTCACCCTTCCCCTGGACCAGGTGGCCGAGGGTTACCGGGCGATGGACGAGCGCCGCGCCGTCAAGGCCCTGCTCAAGCCCTGAGCGAAGACGCGTCCACACCCGGGGCCGCACCGAGGCAGGTGCGGCCACGGGTCCGGCAACCACTCCGCCCATACAAGGACTGACCATGACGACCTTCGCCCTCGTCGGCGCCGGCCCCGGTCTCGGGCTGGCCACCGCCCGCCGCTTCGGGACCGCCGGCCACGCCGTCGCCCTCATCGCCCGCGACGCGGAGAAGCTGGACGGCCTGACGGCCGACCTCGCCCGTGACGGCATCCAGGCGCGCCGCTACCCGGCCGACGTCCTCGACGTCGAGTCCCTGACTGCGGCCCTGTACGCAGCCGCGGCCGATCTGGGGCCTGTCGAGATCCTCCAGTACAGCCCCGTGCCCCAGGCCCACTTCATGAAGCCGGTCCTCGACACCGGCGCCGACGACCTCGACGCCCCGCTCGCCTTCTCCGTCAAGGGTCCCGTCACCGCGGTGCAGGCCGTCCTGACCGGCATGCGCGAACTCGGTCGCGGCACCCTGCTGTTCGTCAACGGCTCCAGCGCCGTACGTCCCAACCCGAAGGTCGCCGGCACCTCGATCGCCTTCGCCGCCGAGAGCGCCTACGCCCGCATGCTCCACGACGCGCTGGCCCCGGAGAACATCCACGCCGCCCAGCTGATCATCCCCGGAGCCATCCGGCCCGACGCCGAGCACAGCAGCCCCGACGTCCTGGCCCAGCGCCTGTACGACATCCACACCACGCGGGACGGCTTCCGCCACTACTCCGAGCCTCTGCCCGACTAGCCACAGGACGACCCCGTGAATCCCGCCCCCTTCCGCGCTCTCGTTCGCGTGTTCCCGGCCGCCGCCCTGCTCCTGGTCATGACCGCCTGCACCGACGATTCACCGTCCTCCTCCGCCTCCGAGTCCGCGTCGCCGCAGGCTTCGACGGCCCCGGCAGCCACCACACCGACCGGCAGGACAACCGCGATGAACATCCGGCTCACCCTCGACGGCCACCCCGTCGCTGCCACCCTGAACGAAAGCCTCACAGCCCGCGACTTTGCCGCCCAGCTCCCCCTGACCCTCTCCCTGCGCGACCTCAACCAGGCCGAGAAGATCGCCGATCTGCCCCGGAAGCTGTCCACCTCCGGCGCCCCGGAAGGCGCCGACCCCGAGGTCGGCGACCTGGCGTACTACGCCCCCTGGAACCAGCTCGCCACCTACTACCGCGACGCTCCCTACGCGACCGGCCTGGTCATCCTCGGACACATGGCCGACGGCGGCGCCGAGCAGCTCGCCACCGCCGACGAGATCACCATCGAAGCCGCGCCCTGACCTGCCCCACCGCTCCCCCGTGCACGAAAGGGGGAGGAGATCCTCCCCTTTTCATCAAGTTCGCCGCATGGAACCGTCGAAGACGTGGCCGCGCCGTCCAATGTCCGCCGCGACGGCTTCAGCCGCCACCATGATCCCCCGATTTCCACGCAAGGAAAGACACACGTATGCCTTCCGCGTCCGGGACGACCCCCGGCAAGCTTCCCTTCGTCGTCTGGGTGCTCGCCGCCGGCACCTTCCTGATGGGGACCACCGAGTTCGTCGTCGCCGGCCTGCTGCCGGAGCTGGCCGGTGACCTCGGCGTCAGCGTCTCCCACGCCGGCCTGCTGATCACCGCCTTCGCCATCGGCATGATCGTCGGCGCGCCGACCATGGCCCTGGCGACCCTGCGGCTTCCGCAGCGCCTGACGCTGATCCTGGCCCTGTCCGTGTTCTGCCTCGGACATCTCGTCGCCGCCCTCAGCACGTCCTTCACGATCGTCCTCGCCGCCCGCGTCGTCACGGCCCTGGCCACCGGAGCGTTCTGGTCCGTCGGTTTCGTCGTCGCCACTGCCGCCGCAGGCCCGCACAACGCCACCCGCGCCACGGGCGTCATGATCGGGGGCCTGACCCTGGCCAACGTCGTCGGCGTGCCGATCGGCTCCTTCGCCGGCCAGTTCACCGGCTGGCGCGGCCCCTTCTGGGCCCTGGCCGTCCTTGCCGGGCTCGCCGCCGTCTTCATCGGCCGCTTCATCCCGGCCCAGGAGCAGCGCGTCGAGGTGTCCCTGTGGGCCGAGGTCCGGGCCCTGCGGCAGGGCCGGCTGTGGCTGGCGCTGGGTGCCGCGATGCTCATCATGGGTGGTGTCCTGGCGACGTACACCTATGTCACGCCGCTGCTGACCGACCGCGCGGGCATCCCGGCAGGCGCCGTACCGCTCGTCCTGATCGCGTTCGGCGTCGGCGCCCTGGGCGGCACCACCACGGGCGGCCGCCTCGGCGACCGACGTCCGATGGCCACCACCATCACGGCCGCCGCGGCCACCGCCCTGGTCCTTCTCCTGATGATCCCGCTGTCCGGCAACGCGGTGACGGCCACCCTCCTCGTCTTCCTCATGGGCCTGACCGGCTTCACCGTCAACCCCGTCGTCACCGCTCTCGCCATGCGCTTCGCCGGCGACGCCCCCACCCTCACCTCGGCGCTGACGACCTCCGCCTTCAACGTCGGCGTCGCCGCCGGTTCGGCGATCGCCGGTACGGCCCTGGACTCCTCCCTCGGCCTGACCGGCCCGCCCCTGGTCGGCACCGTCATCGCCGCCCTGACGCTGCTGCCCCTGATCGCCCTCGCCGTTCACGGTCCGTCCCACAAGGGCCGGATCGTGGCCTGGAGCGGCTCTTCCACGCAGCGGCGACACGACGAACCCGCGCAGGTGCCGTCGCAGCACTGACTCAAGCCTGGATCCGCGTACTGCCGACGGCGTACCAGCAAGCGAGAGGACTCCGCACATGACTGTGAGCAGCACGGGCTCCAGCGGGAAGGTGGCCTTCGTGACCGGAGCCAGCTCCGGCATCGGCCGCGTGACTGCCGGCGCCTTCGCCCGCGCAGGCGCCCGCGTCGCCCTCGCCGACCTGTCCGCGGACGGTGTTCTGGTCTGCTCGGACGCCGCCTCCTTCGCCACCGGCCACGCCAGGGTCGACGGCGGCAGCGAAACCGCCTGACGGCGTCGCGGCAAGGCGTCGTGCCGCCGCAGTTCATCCAGGCACCTCTGACATCAGCCGTGCCGTCACATCTCTCCACCTGAAGGGACAGCGCCCCGTGAATCCCACCTACGACTTCAACGGCCACGTCGCCCTCGTCACCGGGGCCGGCGCCGGTATGGGGCTGGCGACCGCCCGCGCGTTCGCCCGGTCCGGAGCCGCCGTCACCCTCACCGACATCGACGAAGCGGCCCTGAACGCTGCCGCGAAGCAACTCACCGACGCAGGCCACCAAGCCCTCGCCCTCACCTGCGACGTCAGTGACGAGGACCAGGTCGCCGCAGCCGTCGACCGCACGGTCGAGACCTTCGGCCGCCTGGATATGGCTTACAACAACGCCGGCATCCAGATCCCGCCCAGCGACGCCGCAGACGAGCCCGCCGAACAGTTCGACCGCGTCAACGCCATCAACCTGCGCGGCGTGTGGGCCTGCATGAAGCACGAGCTGCGGCACATGCGTGCACAGGGCAGCGGCACGATCGTCAACTGCTCCTCCCTGGGCGGCCTGGTCGGCCTGCCCCTCCGCGCCTCCTACCACGCCTCCAAACACGGAGTCATCGGCCTGACGAGCAGCGCGGCACTCGAATACGCCTCCCGAGGCATCCGCATCAACGCCGTCTGCCCGGGCACCATCGACACCCCCATGGTCAGCGACATGATCGCCAAGGGGGAACTCGACCGCGCCGAGGCCGAGGCCAACCAGCCCATCAACCGGCTCGGCACCGCCGAGGAGATCGCCCAGGCGGTCCTGTGGCTGTGCAGCCCCGGAGCGAGTTTCGTCGTCGGCGTCGCCCTCCCCGTCGACGGCGGCTACGTCGCCCGCTGAGGACGGCCCACGCATGAAGGAGAGCTGAGAGACACCATGGAATTCATCAAGCAGAAGTCCAGCAGCAAGGCCCCGGCGGACTGGTTCACCGGCGACGTGTGGTGGGACGTCATCGTGGCAGGCCAGGAGCCGTCCCGGATGCGCGCCAACCTGGTCCGCTTCTCGCCGGGTGCCCGCACCAACTGGCACTCACACGCCTTGGGCCAGACCCTGCACGTCGTTTCCGGCATCGCCCTGATCGGCACCCGGGACGGCACCGTCTTCGAGGCCCACCCTGGCGAGACCGTCGCCTGCCCGCCGGATGAGGAACACTGGCACGGCGCTGCCCCCGACCGCTTCATGGAGCACATCGCCCTGTGGGAGGGCACAGGCGACGGCACTCCCGAGACCACGTGGGCCGAGCCGGTCACCGACCAGCACTACAACGGCCGCCGCACCCGCGACCAGTAGCCCGGCCCATCCAGCACGCATCCGGGGCTCCCTGATGTCACGGCGTCCCGGGGAGGGCCGCCTGCCTTGCCCCGTGCGCACGTGCCCCCGATGACGCCGGTCAGTCGCTCCTGATGGAGCTTCAAGGGGGGAGGAAAGTCTCCCTGTCACGAGCGTTGCCGGTGGTGCGAGACTCCCCAGGCGACCAGTAGCCGCTGCCAGAGCGCGCGGTTGCCGGCTTTCCCGCGGTGACGACGATCCATTGTCCCGTCCCGCTGATGTGTACGGCCGATCCGTCCGCGATACGAAGGCGTACGTATGTCCACTCAACTCCCCGAACCTTCCGCCCCACCACCCACCGGGGCCGCCGAGTCCTCCCTGGCACCGACTCGGCGCACGTTCATCGCCACCAGCACAGCGGTCGGTGGTGCCGTCGTCGCGGGGGGCGTGATCGCAGGCACGTTCCTCGCCGACCCGGAGGAAGCGACGGCCGCCGAGAGGCCGCCGTCCAGCCGTGTCTCCCTGACGGTCAACGGCGCCCGCCACACCGTGACGGTCGACAACCGCACCTCACTGCTGGATTTGCTCCGCGAGCACCTCGGACTCACGGGCTCCAAGAAGGGCTGCAACGCCGGGGCCTGCGGGGCGTGCACGGTCCTGGTCGACGGGCAGCGGCACAACGCCTGCCTGACGCTCGCGGTGCGTCTGGAGGGAGCCGAGGTCACCACGATCGAGGGCCTGGCCGATGGTGATCAACTGCATCCGCTGCAGCAGGCGTTCATCGAACAGGACGCCTTCCAGTGCGGCTATTGCACCCCCGGACAGATTCTCTCCGGCGTCGGCTGCATCCAGGAGGGCCACACCGGCTCGCCGGAGGAGATCCGGGAGTGGATGAGCGGAAACATCTGCCGCTGCGGCTGCTACGTCAAGATCGTGCGCGCGGTGGAGCAGACCGCGGGCCGGAAGTGAGGATCGGCCGCCATGCATCCCTTCTCCTACACCCGCGTCTCCGACACCCGCGAAGCCCTCGACGCCGGTCGCCGCGGCGGGCGTTACATCGCCGGGGGCACCACCCTGGTCGACCTCATGCGTGAGACCGTCGAACGCCCCGAGAACCTTGTCGACATCACCGGACTGCCGCTGGGCGAGATCACCGTCACCGAGCGCGGGGGCTTGCGCATCGGCGCCCTGGTGACCATGTCCGAGGCCGCCGCCCATCCCCAGGTGCGCACCCTGTATCCCGTCGTCTCCGAGGCGCTGGAGCTGAGCGCGTCGGCCCAGCTGCGGAACATGGCGACCATCGGCGGCAACATCATGCAGCGCACCCGCTGCACGTACTTCCGGGACGTCACCGCCGACTGCAACAAGCGCGAGCCCGGCTCCGGTTGCGCCGCGCTGCACGGCGTCAACCGCACGCACGCCATCCTCGGGACCTCCGACGCCTGTGTGGCCACGCACCCGTCCGATGCCGCCGTGGCCTTCGCGGCACTGGAGGCCCGGGTCCACCTGCTGGGCCCGGACGGAGCACGCCAAGTCCCCTTCGCCGACTTCCTGTTGCGGCCCGACAGCACCCCACAACGGGAACAGGCCCTGCGTAGAGGTGAGTTGATAACGGCAGTCGAGATCCCCGCTCTCCCGCGCCCGCTCAGGTCCGGCTACCTGAAGGTGCGTGACCGGCAGTCGTACGAGTTCGCCCTGACGTCGGCGGCCGTCGCGCTGCACGTACGCGGCGGGGTGATCCGCGGGGCCAGGGTCGCCGCCGGGGGAGTGGGTACGGTGCCCTGGAAGCTGCCCGCCGTCGAGCAGCACCTTCTCGGCGAACGCCCCTCGGGGGCTCTCTGGTCGGCCGCTGCCGCGAAGGCGGCGGACGGGGCCCGTCCCCTTCAGCACAACCGCTTCAAGGTCGAGCTGCTCAAGCGCACTGTCGAACGCCAGCTGCGCGTCGTAGGAGGTACCAAGTGAGCCCCCAGCCGCAGGCAGTCGTGGGTGCGCCACTGTCCCGGGTGGACGGCCGGCTCAAGGTCACGGGTACGGCGTTGTACGCCGCCGAGCACGAGGTCGACGGGTCCGTGCACGCCGTCATCGTCGACGCGGCCATCGGCCGCGGCAGCGTCACGTCGATCGACACCGGCGCTGCAGAAGCCCTTCCGGGCGTACTGAAAGTGCTCCACCACCGCAACGCGCCGAAGCTGCCGTACCGCGACAACTCCGGGTCGAACAATCCGCCCGGCCGGCGACTTCGCGTCTTCCAGGACGACCGCGTCCGCTTCCACGGCCAGCCCGTCGCCGTCGTGGTCGCCACCACGCTGGAGGCCGCACAGCACGGCGCGAGCCTGGTCAAGGTCGGCTACGACGCCGAGCAGCCCTCGACCGACCTCACCGAGGCCGAGCCGGACGAGCCGACCCGCTACGGGCGCGGCGACGCCGAAGCGGCCCTGCGCTCAGCGGCAATACGACTGGACCTGACGTACCGCACGGCGCGCAACCACCACAACCCGATGGAGCCGCACGCCACCATCGCCCGCTGGAACGGCGACAAGCTCACCGTGTGGGACAAGACCCAGTGGGTGGTGGGCACGCAGACCGAACTCGCGGCGGTGTTCGGCCTGGAGACGGACGCGGTGCGCGTCATCTCGCCGTTCGTCGGCGGCGGTTTCGGCACGGCGTTGCGCTGTTGGCCGCACGTGGTCGTCGCAGCGCTGGCCGCCCGCGAGACGAAGCGTCCGGTCAAGCTCGTGCTGAGCCGCAAGCAGATGTACCTGGGTACGGGTTTCCGGCCCTCGTACGAGTACCGCCTGCGGCTGGGCAGCAACCGGCGCGGCCGGCTGTCCGCCGCGGTGCACGAGCTGGACGCCGAGACGTCGTCGTACGAGACGTTCACGGAGTCCATCCTGGCGGCCGGACAGATGCTCTACAGCATGCCCAACGTGACCCAGAAGTACCGGACGGTGCCGCTGGATCTGCCCACGCCGCTGTACATGCGAGGCCCGGGCTTCCAGACGGCCTCCTTCGTCATCGAGTCGGCCATGGACGAACTCGCCCACAAACTCGGCGTCGACCCGATCGAGCTGCGCCGACGCAACGAGCCGAACGAGGACGAGTCGTCCGGGCTGCCGTTCTCCACCCGTCGGCTGCGCGAGTGCTATGCGGTCGGCGCGCGCGAGTTCGGCTGGGATCGCCGCAGCCCCAGGCCCCGCTCGACACGTGAGGGAGACTGGCTGATCGGCAGGGGCATGGCCGCCGGCGTCTACGACACCGCCCGCATGCCCGCCCAGGCTCGCGCCCGCCTCGACGCCGACGGCACCGCACTGGTCGAAGCCGCCGCCACCGACATGGGCCCGGGCACGTACACCTCCCAGACCCAGGTCGCGGCCGACGCCCTCGGACTGACCGTGCGCACGGTCACCTTCCGGCTGGGGGACTCCCTCTACCCGCCGACCCCACCACACGGCGGCTCGATGACCATGGCCAGCGTCGGCTCCGCCACCCTCGACGCCTGCAACAAGGTCCGCCGTCAGGCGATCGAACTGGCCGTCGCAGACCGCGAGTCGCCGCTGTACGGGGTGGCCGCCGGCGATGTCGTGGTGCGGGGCGGCCGGCTGCACGTGAAGAACGACCCCACGCGCGGGGAGACGTACCGGCGGCTGCTCGCCCGCAACGACCGCACCCACCTGGAAGCGGACGGCTCCTTCGCCCCGCCGTCCGGCCCGGAGCGGCACTCCTTCTACGGCTACAACGCGACCTTCGCCGAAGTGGCCGTCGACGCGACGCTCGGCCTGGTGCGGGTGCGGCGCGTACTCGGCGTGTACGACGCGGGCCGCATCATCAGCCCCAAGCTTGCCGACAGCCAGGCCCTCGGCGGCATGGTCGGCGGCATCGGCACGGCCCTGCTGGAGCACACGGTCACTGACCACCGCGACGGACGGATCGTCAACGCCAACCTCGCCGACTACCTCGTGCCCGTCAACGCCGACATCCCCGACCTCAAGGCGATCTACCTGGACGGCGAGGACCGCGAGGCAGACCCGCTCGGAGTCAAGGGTCTCGGCGAGCTCGTGATGATCGGGGTGGCGCCCGCCGTCGCCAATGCGGTCTTCAACGCCACCGGCCGCCGCGTCCGCGAACTGCCCATCACCGCAGAGGCGTTGCTCTGATCCATGCCCTCGGGCCGACGGAGCGCACATCGCTCGTCCGGCAGCCTGCCCCGTCCGGCTGCCGGACTTCCCAGGGCCGCCGCCGCGTGACGTTTCCCCGGCGTCGTGGCGGCGGCCCGTTCACCTTCCGATCCTGGTCCTGCCATGGAGACATGGAGAACTGCCATGCTGAACATCGCGGACACTCTGCACCGCTGGTGCCGCGAGGCACGCCCCTTCGCCCTGGCCACCGTCGTCGGCGTGCACGGCAGTGCCCCTCTGCCGGTCGGTACGTCGGTAGCCGTGGACGAGGACGGCAACGCCGTCGGCAGCATCTCCGGCGGCTGCGTCGAAGGAGCGGTCTACGAGCTGTGCCGGCAGGTGCTCCATGACCGGGGCACGCCGCAGCGGGCCTGGTTCGGCTACTCCGACGACGACGCCTTCGCAGTCGGTCTGACCTGCGGCGGCGAACTCGACGTCCTCGTCCAGCGCATCGATCCCGCAGCCCAGCCGCACCTGTCCACGGCCCTCTCCGAGATCGCTCAAGGGCGATCGGTCGCCGTGGCACAGGTCGTGGACGGCCCGGATCGTCTCCTCGGCTCCACGCTGAGCGTGCTCGGCGGCGGCCATGCCTCCTACGGGCGCGTGGACGGCGGCCCGACGGACCGGGCCGTGGCCGACCGGGCCAGGGCCCTGATGCGGGCGGGCCGCACCGTCCGCATCGACACCGGCGGGCAGGCAGACGAATGCCCCGAACGGCTGTCCGTCCTCGTTCATGTCCATGCGTCCCCGCCGCGCCTGCTGGTCTTCGGTGCCGTCGACTTCGCCGCGGCCCTCAGCCAGGCCGGCCGCTTCCTGGGCTACCACGTCACCGTCTGCGACGCCCGCCCAGTCTTCGCCACTCCCGCCCGCTTCCCGCGCGCGGACGAAGTGGTCGTCGACTGGCCCCACCGCTACCTGGAACGCACCGAGGTGGACGAGCGCACCGCCGTATGCGTCCTCACTCATGACGCCAAGTTCGACATCCCGCTGCTTCGCCTGGCACTCGACTTGCCCGTCGCCTACGTCGGGGCCATGGGTTCCCGGCGCACCCACGACGAGCGCATGCGCCGCCTGCGCGAGCAGGGCGTCACGGAGGGCCAGTTGGCCCGGCTCCGTTCCCCCATCGGCCTCGATCTTGGAGCCTCCACACCCGAGGAGACGGCCGTCTCCATCACCGCGGAGATCATCGCCCAGGCCAACCACGGCACGGGCAGACCTCTGACCCAGATCACCGGCCCGATCCACCGGCCGTCGGAGTTGGCGGGTTACCAGTAGGCCGGCCTCACGAACCGACAAGGGCTCATCCTCCCTCTGTAGGCAGCCTGTACGTCATGACGCTCGTTTGACGCTCTGGGCTCCCGCAGGCGGGACAGCGATCCGAGAAATGGCCTCTGACCTGGCCTTTTTCAAGACTTGCTCAAGCCGACATCTTTCCGATGACTCACCATGTGGAGTGTGCTGCGATCCTTGAACCGGCCGCGAAGGGTTCCTGACCTGCGGTTTTGTACGTGCGCATAGTGTGTGGTGTGGGCGTTGCGGGCGACATCTTGACGCTGAAATGACGCGCATGAACGCTTATTCGACGCTCGTTCTGATGGGTGTCGGGCGTGTCGGGGTGCCGGTCCAGGCGGCGGCCTGTAGCGGCGGGGAACATGGGTGGCTCTTGTGCGGAAAGGGGCCCCTGGTTGAGAGGGCACGTGCTGAATCCCGGGTCAGCCAGATCGACGCGGCGTGCAGCACGCCGGTTCGGGCGAGCGTCAGGGGCCCGGCGTTCGCGGGGCTGCGCAGGGTTCGTGAGGCGGACCGACCTCGCCACGTCGGAGACCTGGATGACGCCTTCCTGAGGGCATGACTCAGGTCGAGCCCTTGTCGGCACCGCAAAGCACGCCGCGGATCACGGCGGTGACGCGACGAGACATCTTTGACCACCTGCGCGGCGAGGGCGGTCCCTGGTGGGGACGGCTCGACGAGATCGACTTCCTGGAGAGCCTGTACGACTTGGAGGAGCTGGCCTCCACGGACTCCTGGTTCACGACGGCGCGTCGCGACATAGTCCAGCACCGGGTCAACAGTCCACTGGACGGGCCGGACGACTGGGCCTTCGAAGACTCGTGCTTCCCACTGCTCGATGGCCCCGATCAGGTCTTCTCGCTTTCCTGGCGCGGCCAGTTCATCTGATGGAGTCGACGATCGGCTGTGCAAAAACCGAGTTGATCAAACCCCAGCGGCCCTGGAAGACCCTTGCCCACGTCGAGTTGGGTACCGCCGAGCGGGTCGACTGGTATAACCGCCGCAGGATCCACGGTGAGTTAGGCCACGTTCCGCCCGTCGAGTACGAAGCCAACCACTACATGGAATCCACGAAACCCCAGGTTACAACCACCATCTGAGATCTCTGCCGAACCCGGAGCGGTTCAGGATCACCTACATCTCCACCGTGCCGCAACACGATCTTTTCGCAGGGACCCCTGAGGCTAGGATTGACAATGTACTTACTGCATCGAGGGGCAGAGAACGCGTCTGCCATCCCCCACAAGCACAGGTCTGTCCGGTTCGGTCGAATTCTGACCCTCATAGCCGGCATCACGGCCGTGGCCCTGCTGTTCGGCGGCATCAACCCGCCTACGGCGCAGGCCCAGTCGTCGACCACTGACCAAGTGATCAGCCTCGACTTCGAAGACGCGGACCTGGCCGACGATTTCCGCCAGGAACTCACCGCGATCGACGACTCGGGAATGAGCCTCGGCGAAGCCGTGCGGGAAAAGACCGAGGGCCGTCTGCACGATGTCCTGCCCGATCTGAAGTTCCAGGACTTCGAGCACGAGTGGACGGTCGAGGGCACGGTCGCGACCATTACCGTCAAGGCGCCCGAAGTCGAGGTGGACGCGTCGTGGTGGCAGGGCGCGCTGATCGTCTCGGCCTCCGCCCTGTTCGGGCTCTGGATGGGATCCGTCTGCAAGCGGGCCGGCGGGCCGATCCCTGCGTGTATCGGTTTCGGTGGGTTCATGGGCGAGTTCATGAACGGTTTCCTCACCCAGTGGGCCGACCACAAGCTGAGCGACAAGGACGAGTGGTCCAACACCATGTCGAAGTCCATCTCCATCGGCTTGACGATGTTCCTGGTCAGCTGGGCCGGGACGGACGGGGCACTCGCCATGTTCCAAACGTTCAGGCGCAAGGCCATTGTGTTCGCTCGAACCGCCGAGCACTTCTTCGGTGGTACGGGAGCCGCCGATACCGTCGAGAGCGTCCTCAACAAAGTCGAGGGGTACCTTCCGGAATGGCTGCGCTCCGGCACCACGGCCACCGGTGTCTGCCGTGAACCGGCCGGCGACGGCGCGGCGAACGAGTGGACCTCGCTGGGCCAGATCGTGGACAACGCGGACAGCTCGCAGACCAGATTCACGGATCTCGACGGCGACGGCGACGGCGACCGCACCATGAGCGGCTCCGACGGCCGCCTCTACACCTGGCTGAACGGCGGATGCGGGTCGAAGGGCGAGCGGATCTGGCTCCCGATGGGCGACACCGCCCCGGCCACCGCAACCGCGACCCCCAAGGACGCCTACTTCGGCGACCTCGACCGCGACGGCAAGGACGAGCTGATCAACTTCCTGTCCGCTACCGAGTCCGGCACCGGCTTCGCCGCCATGCGCGTCTGGCGCAACGAGTCCACCGGCACCGACATCAAGTGGGCCGCCCCCGTCATCGTCGCCAACGACCTCGGCGTCGGCACACCGCAGTTCGCCGACCTCGACGGCGACAAGGACGACGACCTCCTCCTCGTGGACCGGAACAACTTCGTCACCGCCTGGGAGAACACCGCGACCGGCATTCCGAGCCCCGGCGACTGGGACGAGATCGAGGGCTTCACACACCCGGCCGAAGGCCCGGTCGGACAGCTCTACTTCACCGACATCACCGGCGACGGCCTCGCCGACACGGTCGTCGTCCAGTACATGACCGGCGACGTGCTCGCGTGGAAGAACACCGGCGACGGCTCCTGGACCTCCACGTCCGCGCTGTCGACGCAACTCGTCCGGACAGCCGCGGCGGCCGACACCTCCCGCTGGGAGTCGCTCGGCACCGTCCGCTCCGGCGACCCCTTCGCCGGCTCCGTCGGAGCCTTCGCCGACCTCGACGTCGACAAGGTCTCCGACTTCCTGCTGTTCAACAGCACCAGCAACGGCGTCGACGCCTGGCGGCTGCCGCAGCCCGGCGACAACGCCGTCGAAGACCTCAAGTGGGACGAGTCCGGCGCCGAAGCCGGCGTACCCGGCGAGCGGGTGGCGTACTTCAACTCCTGGTCGATCTACGCCAACAACTACACCCTGAAGACGCTGGACCAGAACGGCACCGCCGCCAAACTCACCAAGCTCAACTACGCCTTCCAGAACATCGACCCGGTCAACCTGACCTGCATGGCGGCCAACAAGGCCGGTTCGAGCGACGAGAGCAACCCGGACGCCAACGACGGCGCGAGTGACGCCTGGGCCGACTACCAGAAGAGCTTCACCGCCGAGGAGAGCGTCGACGGCGTCGCCGACTCGTGGGGCAACTCGCTGAAGGGCAACTTCAACCAGATCAAGAAGCTCAAGGCGAAGCACCCGAACCTCAAGGTCCTGGTCTCGATCGGCGGTTGGACGTACTCGAAGTACTTCTCCGACGCCGCCGCGACCGACGCCTCGCGCAAGAAGTTCGTCAAGTCCTGTGTCGACATGTTCATCAAGGGCAACCTGCCCAAGCTCGGTGACGACCCCGCCGGTGGCGACGGCGCCGCCGCGGGCGTGTTCGACGGCATCGACATCGACTGGGAGTTCCCGGGCAGCCCCGACGGCCACACCGGCAACCACTACGGTGCGCAGGACACGGCCAACTTCACCGCTCTGCTCGCCGAGTTCCGCTCCCAGCTCGGCTCCGGCAAGCTGCTCACCGCCGCGCTGCCGGCCGGCCCGAAGAAGATCAGCACGGTCGAGGTGGGCAAGATAGCCTCGTACCTGGACCTCGGCAACATCATGACCTACGACATGCACGGCGCCTGGGAGGGCGCGGGGCCGACCAACTTCAACGCCCCGCTGTACCGATCCTCGGCCGACCCGGCCGACGGCACGGGTATGACCGCGGACGACGCCATCACGACGTACCTCGGCAAGGGCTTCCCGGCCGGCAAGATCACCCTGGGTGTGCCCTTCTACGCCCGCGGGTGGACCGGGGTGGCGAACGGCGGCAAGAACGGCCTCTACCAACCGGCGACGGGTGCTCCGCCGGCGTACCCCTTGTCGCAGGCTCCGGGCGTCGCCTTCTACAAGGAACTCAAGTCGGCGAACAAGCTGACCGACGCGACGATCTTCTGGGACAGTCGGACCAAGTCCACCTGGATGTACGACGGCAGCACGTTCTTCGGCGTCGAGACCCCCAAGTCGATGACAGCCAAGAGGCAGTACATCAAGAACAAGGGCCTGGCCGGCGTGATGATCTACTCCCTCGAAGGAGATGACGCACAGACCACCCTGCTCAACGCGTCGACCGGCCTGAACTGACCCGGCGACTCGAAGCGCCGGAACCATGGCCAGGGTTCCGGCGCTTCGTTGTGTCGGTCACGCACCAGGGACGGGCAGGCGCAGCGCCAACGCCCGTCACCCCGAGGTACTCGCAGCCCAACGCGAGGAACGCGCTCGCATCCGCGGCGGAAAGGGCGTCCGACGGGGCGGACGCCCCCTCGCCACCGGGCCTGAACTCGAGTGGGCGAGCGCTCGCGTCACCTTCGCCAGAACAGGTGGTGCGTCACGCCGCTCGGGCTGGGCACGACCTCCAGGTGGAACCGGTCCAGCAGCTCCTCGGGGGACTCCCAGAGCCGTAGTCCCGACCCGAGCTCCACCGGCGAGACCGCCACATGCATGGTGTCGACGAGGTCGGCGTCAAGGAACTGCCGGACAGTGGTGACCCCGCCGCCGAGTCGGACGTCCTTGCCCTGTGCCGCTTCCCGCGCCAGTTCGAGGACCCTCGCCGGGTCGCCGCCGACGAAGTGGAACGTGGTGTCGGAGAGCGTGAGCGACGGACGCTCGTAGTGGGTCATGACGAACACCGGCGTGTGGAACGGGGGCTCCTCTCCCCACCAGCCGCGCCACTCGTGGTCGGGCCAGGGCCCGCGCTGCGGCCCGAACTTGTTGCGGCCCATGATCTCGGCACCGATGTTGCGTGCGAAGTCCCGGGTGAAGTAGTCGTCGAGGCCCCGGCTCCCTCCGGGATCCGTGCGCATGGGCCAGCTCGCCGTGGCTCCGGCCCAGGCGAACAGCCTCTCGGGATGGTCGTAGCCGAACGGCCGCTCGAGACTCTGGTGCTCACCGGCACCGATTCCGTCACTCGAGACGCAGAAGTTCATGACTCTCAGCAGTTGATCCATGTGTTTCCTCGTCAGGTCGGGTCGCGTCATCGTGTGGCGAGGCGCCGCACGTCATGACGTCGAACGGGACGTGGCCGGATCGACAGCGGGCCCGCAACCCCTTTCCAAGGCGTTCCCGGGAAGCGGCCCCGGTGGCGGTGGGGCCGTGGCGGAAGTGGACGGGCGTATGTGTGTCGGCGCACCGTTGCTCGTTGCGGAGCAGTACGCCGGAACCGCACCGAGCGGTGAGAACCTCCCGCCCCTCCAGGCGCAGATGGCGGTCCACCATGTCTGCGCCGGCCCCGGACCGCTCCCTCGGATCCGCCCCCGCGGACGGTGATCAGGTCGCGTCCACCGCCGTCGCTGCCCAGCACGCAGGGGCCCAGGGCGCCGGATTCCTCGCGGTGGCCGGAACGCAGGACGACAGCGCCCGCGCCGTCGCCGAACAGCATGCTCGTGGGGTCGTCCGGGGCGACGCTCAGCGACAGCGCGTCGGTACCGATCACCAGGACGCTGTCGGCCGTGTCCGCGGCGATCAGGCCCTGGGCGACTCCCAGTCCGTAGAGGAATCCGGCGCACACGGCCTGGACGTCCAGCGCGGTCACTCCGGATCCCCCGCTCTCGACGTCGGCGACGGATCGGGAGTCTCGTCGGGGCAGCCGCACTCCCTTCCCGGGAGAACCCTCGGGCGAGACTCCACATAGTGACGTACGTACGCAATTGCCCCACAAGGTACCGTCGTATCACGCCGAACAGCCCGGCAGTCCGAACGACTCGCGGCGCTGAACCGCCCGCCGGAGGAACGGTTCCCCTGCGGGAGGGCGTCGTCCGCGACGCATCTCGAGCGCGGTTTCGGTGACGCCCGGACTTCGCGACGGCGGCTCGCAGCGACCGCATCGTTGGTTAGGGTGACCACTGGCGTTGGATCGCCTGGCCGGGGCGGGCCTGGAAGTCGGCCGAGCCCGGTTCGTGCTTGACGTGTTTGCCGTCCTGCTCGGTGCAGCGGGTGGTTCTCGGGGGCGCGGCATGGCGGTGGCGGCGGGTGACATGGCGTCGGCCCGGACGAGAGGGGGGTGCATCGCATGTGCCGGATGGTCTGCGAGGGTGTGCCCGCAGGCCGATCGGACGCGGTGTGCGTGTGACCGGCCGGCCGGGGCCCGCGGTGCTGCCCCCGTCGCTGCGCGTGTGGCTCGGGCTGATTGCGGCCCCAGCCGCGCTGGTGGTCGTCGTGCTCGGGGTCCTGTACGCCGGCGACAGCGAGCCCGGCAGGGTGGACGCGCGGATCGGGGCGGCGCTGGACGGTGTGGGGACCCCGTGGCGGCACGTCGCTCGGGCCATGGACTTCCTGGGGGAGCCCGTGGGAGCGGCGACGCTGGTCGCGGCCACCGTGATGGGCTGCCTGCTGCTGCGGCGTCCTCGCGCGGCGGTGCTCGTCGTCGGCGGGCTCGGCATGGCCGTGGGGACGGCGACGCTGCTCAAGCACCTGGTGGGACGCACCATCCACGGCGACAACCTGTCCTACCCGAGCGGGCACACCGCCTTCGGCACCGCGCTCGCCCTCATGGTGGCGCTGCTCGGGACCGGCCGGCTCGGCCTCGGCAGGGCGGCCGGCACGTCACTCGTGCTCGCCGCGGCGCTGGTCGCCGGCGCCGCCATGGGCTGGGCGCAGGTCGCCCTCGGCGCGCACTACCCGACCGACGTCCTCGGCGGCTGGTGCACCGCGCTGGCGGTGACGCCGGCGACCGCGTGGCTGGTCGACCGGGCGGCTGACCGGCTGGCCGACCGGACGGACGGCCGGCCGGCCGACGCCGGACGGCAAGAACGTCGCTGACGTCACGTCACGTCGGGTCACGCCAGGCGGCGGAACACGGGCTTCACCGGTCGTCCGCCCAGCCAGGGGGTGGGGTCGGCGGCGTCCAGCGCCTTCCGGTACACCGCACATGCCTCGGCCACCACGTCGACGGTGTGATCGATGTCGGCCTCGGAGAGCGCGCTGCTCACCACGAACGACGGGGCCAGCACTCCGCCCGCGAGGAGTTGGCGCAGGAACAGGGTGCGGTACTCCTGCGAGGGCTGCCGGTCCTCGTCGAGAGTGGCGAAGACCAGGTTGCTGGCCCGGCCCCGGACGACGACGTGGTCGCCGACGCCCCCGCTCGCCGCGGCGTCGCGGACACCGGCGGCCAGCCTCTCGCCCAGGTCGTGCAGCCGCGCGGTGACGCCCTCTTCCGCGTAGGTGGTCTGCACGGCCATCGCTGCCGCCAGGGAGTGCGTCTCCGCACCGTGCGTGGTCGACAGCAGGAACACCCGGTCGCCGGAGTGACGCAGCCCGCCCCGCTCCATCAGATCGCGGCGCCCGGCCAGCGCGGAGACGGCGAATCCGTTGCCCAGCGCCTTGCCGAACGTGGAGAGGTCGGGGACCACGCCGTACAGGCCCTGGGCGCCCGCCTCGGACCAGCGGAAGCCGGTGATCATCTCGTCGAAGATCAGGACGCAGCCGTGCCGGTCGGCCAGCTCGCGGAGGCCCTCGAGGTACCCGGGCGGCGGCTCGGTGTGGGTGGCGGGTTCGAGGATCAGACAGGCGACCTCGTCCTGGTGCCGGGTGAGCAGCTCCTCCGTTGCGGTCAGGTCCCCGTAGGGGAACGCCACGATGAGCTCGGTGGTGGCCGCCGGAATCCCGGCGGACATCGGCGTGGTGCCGATGAACCAGTCGTCGACGGAGAAGAACGGATGGTCGGCGCAGAGGGCCACCCGCGGGCGCCCGGTGGCGGCGCGGGCGAGGCGCACCGCGGCGGTCGTCGCGTCGGAGCCGTTCTTCGCGAACTTCACCATCTCGGCGGTCGGCACCGTGGCCAGGAAGCGTTCCGCGGCGTCGACCTCCACGATGGACGGCCGGACGAAGTTGCTGCCGCGGTCGAGTTCCCGCCGCACCGCCTCGGTCACCCGTGGGTGGGCGTGGCCGAGACTGACCGACCGCAGGCCGGAGCCGTACTCGATGTACCGGTTGCCGTCGACGTCCCACACGTGGGCACCGCGGCCGTGGCTGATGACCGGGGCCAGGTCCTCGGGGTACTGGTCGTCGCCCTTGGCATAGGTGTGGGCGCCTCCGGGGATCATGGCGTGCAGCCGCTCGTTCGCCAGCCGCGACCGGTGCAGGCTGTGCTCTTCGATGTCTTCGGTGGCCACGCGACCTCAGCTTCCTCTTTGCTTCAGGACCTCGGCGAGGCTGGGCGCCTCCCGGTCCCGCTGGGACATCGACGTGACCGGCAGTGGCCAGGGAATGGCGAGCCCCGGGTCGTCGAAGGCGATCGTCACGTCCTCGGACGGATCGTGCTGACGGTCGATACGGTAAGAGGTGTCTGCGATTTCGGTAAGAGCCTGGAAGCCGTGCGCGCATCCCGCCGGGATGTACACGGTCTTCTGCGTCTCGCCGGACAGCTCGAAGAAGGCCCGGCCCAGGTACGTCGGCGAGTCCGGCCGCAGGTCCACGACGACGTCGAAGATCCTCCCGTACGAGCACCGCACCAGCTTGGCCTCGCCGGCGCCGGAGCGCAGGTGCAGGCCGCGCAGCACACCCCGGACCGAGCGGGACAGGCTGTCCTGGACGAAGGCGTCCGGGTCGAGACCCACCGAGCGGACCACGTCGGCGTCGAAGGTGCGGCAGAAGAAGCCGCGCTCGTCGGCGTACGGCGTCGGTTCGAAGAGGAACGCGCCCTCGATCGCGGGGACTTCGGTCGCTTTCACGGCGTCTCCTGCCGGGCGCGGGCCCCGGCCTGGCCGGTCGCCGGGAACAGGGCCGCGGTCAACTCGGTGTACTGGGCTTCTATCTGACGGGCGGCGACCTGGTTCCGCTCCGCGAGCGTCCGCCGCAGGTCCGCAGAGTGCTTCTCCAGCTCCCGGAACTGCTCGAGCAGCCGGTCGGCGTCGACTTCGCGAGCCGGGTGGCAGTACGCGGCGAGTCCCATCTGATCCATGAGCGCGCCGCTCTTCGCCGAGTAGCCGACCGCGAGCGTCGGCGTGCCGGCCTTCAGCGCGCAGACCAGGTTGTGGAAGCGGGTCGCCACCACGGTGTCGGCAGCCGCCACCTCCTTCATCACGTCGTCCAGTGAGGCCGCCTCGGCAGTGGTGACCAGCGGCGAGTCCACCGCGTCGAGGATCGCGGCGACCACCGGCTCGTCGAGCTCGTCGCCGGTGAGCAGCCGGACCGTCCTGCCTTCCTCGACCAGCGCGCGGATGAACCGGGTCGTCCCGTCGAGGTAGCGGCGGTGGATCTCCTCGGCCCGGGCGCGGTCGTCGTTGCTGCCGTGATAGGCCATGACGCCGACGCAGACCGAGCCCGGCGGGTTCGAGGGCGCGCTCGCCCGCGGTGTCGGCAGGGCGAACGCGAGATCCCGGTAGACCCCGTCGCGCGCGGTGTCCACGCCCATCGCCCGCATCGCGTCCCGGGACCCGGCGTCCCGGAACGACCGGTACGTGGCGAGCCTCGCCGACCAGCGCACGAGGGTCCGGGTCGCCCGGTGGCCGATCGTGTCCGCACCGACGCCGACCAGCGCGACCGGGGTGCCCACCAGCCGGCCGGACGCGCAGAGGAGGAACAGCGCGTACGGGAAGCCCCACGGCCGCAGCGGAAGCGTGGCCTCCAGGACGCCCGCGCCCGGCACGATCACCACGTCGTGCCG
The DNA here is from genome assembly GCF_044465285.1 of Streptomyces sp. NPDC049687. Classification (NCBI taxonomy): domain Bacteria; kingdom Bacillati; phylum Actinomycetota; class Actinomycetes; order Kitasatosporales; family Streptomycetaceae; genus Streptomyces; species Streptomyces sp. NPDC049687. The sequence continues at coordinate 121,878 of NZ_JBITLN010000010.1, read as the reverse complement.
ACGCACCCAGGCGACGGTGCGGACGGCGTCGACGAGTTTGCCCAGCCCCTTCCCCGCGATCGCGCCCGGACGCGACGCGGTCCGGTACTCCCCGCGGTACCAGTTCATCCGCGTCGTGGGAATCCCGTACCGGGTGGCGACGACCTCGGGCCCGCTGCACAACGCGTCCACGACCGCCTCCGGGTGCTCGGTGCGGAGGTAGGTGAGCATGGACTCGAGCTGCCCGTCGTTGCCGAAGTTGCCGGCGCCGAGCAGGCCGAACAGGCCCACCCGCACGGGGGTCTTGTGGGCAGACGTCATGCCTGGCTCCCTTCGCGGCCGGCGACGATGGCGTCGACGGAAACAGTGATCCGGTCCGGGTCGACCGGGGCGCGGTCCTCGACCCGCTCGCCGGCGCCCGGCCGGGCCCTGCTGGTCATCCATGCGGCCAGGTGGCGGTAGCACGCGCGCCGGTCGGCCGCGGACAACGGCGCCCGCCGGATCGCCGAGACGAAGCCCCAGACGTACTCGGCGAGCAGCCGGGGCGTCGGGTGCAGCAGGCCCGCCCGGCGCGGGTCCAGGTTGACGCACCGGGAGCGCTTGGACGGGTTCGCCCGCTCGGCGCGGGTGGGGTGGTCGCGGCGGAAGTACAGCAGCTCCGGCACCTGGTGGAAGGGACCTTGCAGCACTATCTCGGCGACGAACGTCCGGTCCGCGTGGTGGTAACTGTCGAGCGGCTTCACCCGGCGCAGCACGTCGGCCCGCAGCACCCCGTAGAAGTCGTCGCCGCCGGGCTCGAACAGCAGACTGCGGAAGCGCTCCGGCGCATGCGGCGAGTCGGTGGCGAGCCCGTACTCGTACGGGACCTTCACCCGGCCGTCGCCGTCGATGACCGCCTGTCCGGAGTGCGCGAGGACGACGTCCGGCCGCTCGTCCAGCGCCTCGACGCAGCGCCGCAGCAGGTCCCGGGCGTACAGATCGTCGTGCGAGGCCCACTTGAACAGCTCGCCGCGGCACTGGGTGAACACGTAGTTGTGGTTCGGCGTGGCCCCCACGTTCCGGGACAGCCGGATGTAACGGATGCGCGTGTCCTGCGCGGCGTACTTGCGGCAGATGTCCTCGGTCCCGTCGGTCGAGGCATTGTCGGAGATGACCAGCTCGAAGTCCTCGTAGGTCTGGCCGAGCAGGGCGTCGAGCGACTCGGCCAGATACTCCTCGCCGTTGTAGACGGGCAGCCCGATGCTCAACCGGGGATGGGCGGTCATGGCGTCCTCACTTCACTTTTCACGTAGGGGTTTCCGGTCGCGCTCGCGCAGGGCGGACCGCAGTTGCAGCCACCACACGGCCGAGGCGCCGACGTTCGCGGCGGCGGCGCCCCAGGCCGAACCGACCGTGCCGGCCAAGGCCGCCCCGCCGAGCCCGCCGCCGGCGTAGCAGACGGAGGCGAACAGCTGGCAGCGCAGGCTGCGCCGTGCCGCGCCGAGCGCGCGCAGCCCGGCCGCCGCGCCGGTGCCGAGGCCCGCGCCCGCGACGCCGAAGGTGATCGCCGCGATGAGCTGCGAGGCGGAGTGCCAGACTCCGCCGAGCACCAGCTCGCCGAGCCGGTCCGGCACCAGCAGCAGCGCCCCGCCCCAGAGCAGCGCGGCGGCGGCCTGTCCGCCGCCCAGCCGGAGGCAGAACGCGCCGAGGCGGTCCGGGGCCTGCCGCAGCACCCGTGCCGCTTCCGGGACGGTGACCAGGGACAGCCCCATCAGCACGGCGAGGAACGGGCCCATCAGGAGCTCGGCGCCCCGCACCGCACCCACCGCGCCGACCCCGACGATCGCCCCGAGCCCGTACGCCCGCAGCTGGCTCGCGCCGCTGAGGCTGACGTTCTCGACCAGGTACCGGTAGCCGAGATCGCGCTGCTCGCGAAGCCACCCGCGCGCCCCGGTCATTCGGGGCCGGATGCCGGACTGGAGGCAGCCGTACGCGGCGGCCACCGCCGCGGACGCGCCCCAGGCGAGCACGAACGCGGCCACGCTGCCCACACGGGCCGCCACGACCATGGCCGGGACGAGCGCGATGCCCCACACGAGGTCGTTGACGAACGCCTTCCGCCCGGCGCCCGCGGCGAAGAAGGAGAACCGCCAGGCGTCCTGCAGCAGCAGCCCCGGCAGCATGACGCCGAGGCAGGCGAACGCGGGCCCCAGACGGCCGCCGAGACCCAGCCCGGCCGCCAGACACACCGCGCCGAGGGCGGCGCCGACGGCGAGCGCGGTACCCGACGACCGGACCACCGCCCCCCGCCAGGACGCGTCCGGCACGCCGCTGAAGCGCACCACGAGGGGGTCGGTGGCCAGTCCGCGGGAGACGTTGAGCACCACGCCGTAGGTCACCCAGGCGAGGCTGAACACACCGAACGCGGTCACCCCCAGCGAGCGGGCCACGTAGATGCCCACCGCGAAGTTGGACAGGCTGGAGGCCGCCTGGTCGGCCAGTCCCCAGGACAGCCGGCCGACGAGGGCCCGCTTGGCGGATCCGGCCGGTGTCACCGTTGTCCGCGGATTCTCACTCTCGGTGGTCATCGGCGTCACGCCTTGATCAGCCCGGCGCCGTGCAGGGCGGCGGCCGCGGTGGCGACGGTGTCGAACGGCAGCCCGGACCGCTCGGCGACGTCCAGCAGACTGTGCTCGCCGTCGGAGAGGTTGAGCACCCAGAGCATGGCCATCTGGGCCTGCCGGGTGTCGCTGCGGCCGCCGAGCGCCTCGTACAGCCCGCGTCGGCCCAGCTGTGGTTCGCCGTAGGGGCTGAGGTTGACGTACTGCCGGTTGCGGTCCAGGACGGCGAACGCCTCGCGGCAGACCGCGAGGGTGTCCGCCATCGCCTCCGGGGAGACGAAGTCCAGGTTGTCCGCCGAGGTGTGGTACTCGGGGTAGCCGGCGTACGGGGTCCGGGTGAGCGAGCCGACGCCGAGATCGAAGCCGGGCGAGCAGTACTGCCGCTCGTCGTAGCCGTACGGGGTGAACTCGTCGACCTGGTGCGGGCGTTCGGAGGCGGCCAGCACGTGCCGCATCACCCGGTCGATCTCCGCGTCGCCGCGCCTGCTCTGCTTGTACGTCAGGGAGCCCGGGTCGCCGGCGCAGGCCAGCACCAGCCCGTGCTTGACCCGTTCCACCCGCTCCGCGTTGCGGGCCAGCCAGGTGATCGCCCCGATGGTGCCGGGTGCGAAGATGAACCGGTAGGTGTAGTACGGCGTCTGCCGTGCCAGCTCCCGCGCCAGGAACGTCGCCACCGCGACGCCGGCCATGTTGTCGTTGGCCAGGGACGGGTGGCAGACGTGGCAGGAGACGATCACCTCGTCGGCGACCTGCCCGGGGACGATGTGCTCGGCGTAGGTGAGGTGGCCATCGGCGAGTGTGGAGTCGATGCGCACCTCGTACTCGCCGTCCGGCAGCGCGTCCAGGGTCTCCTGGGCCAGGCAGAACCCCCAGTCCGGCTTGTAGTAGCTGGTGCGGTACGGCACCCAGGACGGGTGGTCCGGCAGGGTGTGCAGGTGTCCGCGCAGCTCGGAAAGCGGCATGGTCCGCGACACCGGCACGCTGTAGCCGAGCACGTGCAGGCTGGACGCGGCGAAGTCGACGACCCGGTGGCCGGCGGCGTCGGCGATGTACGCGTCCTTGATGTTCCACTCCTGCGGCACCGTCCAGTCGAGCACCTGCGTCCCGGTCGGCACCTCGTGCACCCGCAGCGGGATGTACTCGCCGACGATCTCCAGGGTGGCGCGCACACCGTCGCCGGTGATGCTCCGGCAGAGCGGGTAGAGCCGCTCCACCAGTGTGTACATCTCATCGCCGTGCGCGGTCACCGGCGCCACCGCAGGGTGTCGTCGACGGTGCCGGCCTCGGACGCGGCACGCAGCACGGCGAGGCGGGTGAAGCGCTGGTCGAAGGCCTCGCGGGTCAGCCCGTGTTCCCGGTAGGTGTCGGCGAGTTCGAGCGCGCCCTGCTTCACCGTCCACTCGCAGTCGAAGCCGGGGACCGCGGCGCGGAACCGGGAGAAGTCCACCCGGTACGAGCGGGGGTCGGCGCCGTTCTCGCCGGTGATCACCACCTTCGCGCCGGACACCGCCTCGGCGACCTGCCCGGCGATCTCGGCGACCGTGACGTTGTTGGTCTCGCTGCCGATGTTGAACGCCCGGTCGTGCACCGCTTCCCGCGGCGCGGTCAGCGCGGCCGTGAAGGCCCGTGCGATGTCGGCGGCGTGCACCAGCGGACGCCAGGGGGTGCCGTCGGAGAGCACGAGGACCTCGCCGGACAAAAGGGCGTGCCCCACCAGGTTGTTCAGCACGATGTCGGCGCGCAGCCGGGGCGAGTAGCCGAAGGCGGTGGCATTGCGCATGAACACCGGGGTGAAGTCGCCGTCTGCCAGTTCGTGCAGGTCGTCCTCCACCCGCACCTTGGACTCCGCGTACGGCGTCACCGGGCGCAGCGGGGCGTCCTCGCCCACCAGGTTCGACAAGTCGGGGTCGCCGGCGGCGCCGTACACCGAGCAGGTCGACGCGTACAAAAAGCGCCGCACTCCGGCGTCGCGGGCCAACCGGGCAAGGCGTACGGACGCGTGGTGGTTGATGTCGTAGGTGAGTTCCGGCGCCAGCGACCCGAGCGGGTCGTTGGAGAGCGCGGCCAGGTGGATCACGGCGTCGACGCCGGCCACGTGTTCGGCCGTGACGTCACGCAGGTCCACCCGGTGCCCCGGCGGGTCCGCGGGCGTCGGGCCAAGGACGCAGTCGGCGAACAGGCCGGCGTCGAGGCCGACGACCTCGTGCCCGGCGGCGGCGAGGACCGGGGCCATGACGGTTCCCAGATACCCCTGGTGTCCGGTCAGCAGTACGCGCATGGTTCAACCCCCCAGGTTGAGCGTGAGTTTGGTGACGGTGAACGCTTCGGCGTAGCGCTCGTGGCATTCGATGCCGCGGATCCGGGCCAGCCCGAGGAAGGCCTCCCGGTCGTACCAGGGCCGGTGCCGCTGCGAGGGGTAGTGCTCCTGCAGCAGCCGCACCTTCTGTTCGGCGATCTCCGGCGGCAGCGGCTGGTACGCCGTCATGCGCCCGAGATCGCCGTCCCACTTGACGATCTCGTAGCCGAGCACGAGGTGGTCGCGGAAGGCGGTGGGTATCAGCTTCGCCAGGCCGCGGTGATCTTGGTGCGCGTCACCGGTACGCGGGGCCAGCACGAGATCCGGCTCCGTCCCCGCGCGCAGCTCCTCGACCGCGGCCTTGGCCTCCTCCCAGCGCGCGGGCAGTCGGCCGTCCGGCAGCTTGTGCACGGTCAGCCGAAGGTCGGCGCCCGGGCAGAAGGCGGCGAGCGCGGCCTGCTCCTCCTGCTCGCGCTCACTGCCGCCGCCGGAGAGCACCAGCGCGTCGACGCGGATGCCCGGCCGCGCATGGCAGAGCGTCAGCAGTGTGCCGCCGGCGCCGATCGCGATGTCGTCGCAGTGCGCTCCCACCGCGACGATCCGTTCCAGGGGCCCGGCCCCGAGCCGGATCACGCGGTCCTCACTTCGGCGCCGTCCCGTTCCCACACGGCCCACGGACGGTCACCCCGGGCGTAGGCGGCGTCGAGCGCGGCCCGCTCCTTCACGGTGTCGGTCGGCTTCCAGAACCCACGGTGCTGGTGCGCCACCAGGCGTCCCTGCTTGGCCAGTTGGCCGCATCCGTCGGCGACCAGGTCCCCGTTCTCCGGTATGTGGTCGAAGATCTCCTGGCGGAGCACGAAGTAACCGCCGTTCTCCCACAGCGGCAGTTCGCTCACCGCGGTGATGCCCCCCACCAGGCCGTCCTCGCCCAGCTCCACGCAGTGGAACGACGACTGCGGCGGCACCACCATCATGGACGCACCGGCGTCGCGCCGCGCGAACCGGTCGATCATCTCCGGCAGCGGGGCGTCGGTGAGCACGTCGGCGTAGTTGGCGAGGAACATCTCGTCGCCGTCCAGGTGGTGCCGTACCCGGCGCAGCCGCTCTCCGATCGGTGACTCGATGCCGGTCTGCGCGAACGTGATCGTCCAGTCCGAGATGTCGGTGGACAGCAGCTCCGTCCGCCCGCCGCGCAGCACGAAGTCGTTGGACGCCGTCTCCTCGTAGTTGAGGAAGAAGTCCTTGATGTGGTGCGCCCCGTAGCCGAGGCACAGGATGAACTCCGTGTGCCCGAAGTGCGCGTAGTAGCGCATGACGTGCCAGATCAGCGGGCGCGGGCCGACCATCGCCATCGGCTTGGGCACGTCGTCCGCGGCACCGTTGCGCATCCGCATCCCATAACCGCCGCAGAACAGAACGACCTTCACGACTTCACCTCGACAATGCTCAGTTCCGGGATGGGAAAGACCAGCCGGCCGCCCCAGGCGTGCACGAAGGACAACTGCTCGACCAGCTCGGTCCGCAGGTTCCACGGAAGGACGAGCACGTAGTCCGGCTTGTCGGCGGCGATCTGCTCGGGCGGCAGGATCGGGATGCGGGTGCCCGGGGTGTACCTGCCGTGCTTGTAGGGGTTGCGGTCGACGGTGTACGGGAGCAGGTCGGGCCGGATGCCGCAGTGGTTGAGCAGGGTGTTGCCCTTGCCCGGGGCGCCGTAGCCGACCACCGTCTCGCCGCGTTCGGCCGCCTCGATGAGGAACCTCAGGAGGTCCCGGCGCACCTTGGCCACCCGGGCGGAGAACTCGGTGTACCCGGACAGCTCCTGCAGCCCGGCGGCCTTCTCACGGGTCAGCACGTCGGCCACCCGCTGCGTCGGCTCGCCCGCCACCTCGGCGGGCCGGGCCCACAGCCGGATGGAGCCGCCGTGCGTGGGCAGCAGCTCGACGTCCACCAGCGCCAGTCCGCCGCTCGCCAGGGCCCGGATCGCGGACGCGACCGTGTAGTACTGGAAGTGCTCGTGATAGATCGTGTCGTACTGGTTCTCCTCGATCAGGGTCAGCAGGTGCTGCACCTCGATGGAGACCCAGCCGTCGTCGGCGACCAGGGCACGCAGCCCCTGGGTGAAGCCGACGACGTCGGGGATGTGCGCGTACACGTTGTTGGCCACGACGAGGTTCGCCGGGCCGTGCTCGGCGCGGACGGCCGAGCCGGTGTCCGGGCTCAGGAACTCCGTGAGCGTGGGCACGCCCGCCTCCCGCGCCGCGGCGCCGACGTTCACCGACGGCTCGATGCCGAGGCAGCGGATCCCCCGGTCCACCACGTGCCGCAGCAGGTACCCGTCGTTGCTCGCGACCTCGACCACGAAGGCGTCGGTGCCGAGATCGAGGCGCCGCACGGCGTCGGCGACGAACGTGCGCGCGTGCTCCACCCAGGAGGTCGAGTACGAGGAGAAGTACGCGTACTCCTTGAACGTCTCCTCCGGAGTGATCAGCGGCGGGATCTGCGCCAGCCAACAGTCGGCGCAGACCCGCAGGTGCAGCGGGTACGCCGGTTCAGGCTGGTCGAGTTGGTCCGCGGCGAGAAAGCTCTCACACGGTGGTGTCGCCCCGAGGTCGACGACGCTCGCCATCGCCTCCGAGCCGCAGAGTCGGCATCGTGTCATCTGCTGTCCCCATTCCCCCCGCTCGCGCGGGTGTCCCCGCCGCGAGCCAGTGCCGACCGACCCGCGATCGCGGTGCGGTACTCCTCAACCAGGCGGTCAAGGCCGACCGCCGGGCTGAAACCCTTTTCGTAACGGCGTCGGGCCGCCTGTCCCATCTCCGCGTTGCGGGCCGGCTCGGCCGCGATCCGGCGTATGCAGGACGCGAGCGAGGCGGCCTCGCCCGGCCGGTGCAGCAGCCCGGTCACGCCGTCCTCGACGAGTTCGACGAAGGCGCCGTGCCCGGCGGCGACGACCGGGACCCCGGCCGCCATCGCCTCCACGACCACCAGGCCGAACGCCTCCAGCCACGTCGAGGGGGCCACCACGGCGACCGATCGCGCGACGGCCTTCTGGCTCTCCGCCGGGTCCAGCAGGCCGACGTACCGCACGTCGTCCCGGCCCGCCGCCCAGGCGGTCACCTCACGCTCCAGCGGCCCCGCGCCGGCGATCACGAGCGGCACGCCCACACCGCCGCTCGCTGCGATCTCGTCCCACGCGGCCATCAGCAGCCGCAGGCCCTTGGCCTCCGCGAGCCGGCCGAGACAGAGCAGATGCTCGCCGGCACCCACCCGGCCGGTGCCCGGGTCGGGCACGAAGTTGTGCTTCACCGCCAGCCGCTCGGCCGGCATGCCGGACCGCACCAGGACGTCGCGCTGCGCCGCGGAGATGCAGAAGAACCGCTCCACGCCGGACCACCACCTCCGCCGGTTGACCGACAGGCTGACCGCGAGCGGCACCGTCGCCAGCCGGGAGTTCCGGTAGCAGCCGTGCCGGACGGCGGGCAGCGGCGCGGACCCGACGCACTCGGTGCACGGCCGGCCGTCCCGCTGCAGCGTGCCGGGCGGGCAGACCTGGGTGTAGTTGTGCAGCGTGGCGACGGCGGGCACGCCGGCGTCGGCGCAGGCGGCAAGCACCGCCGGCGACAGGAGCGGGAACACGTTGTGGACGTGCACCACGTCCGGCCGCTCGGTGCGCAGCCGGGCGGCGAGCTCCGCGCGGACCGCCGGGTTCCACGGCACCAGCAGCGGAACCGCCACCTTGCCCAGCAGGGACCGGGCGGCGATGTCGTCGCTGCGCCGCTCGAACACCTCGACCCGGTGGCCGGCCCCGCGCAGCAGCGCCACCTCCTGGTCGACGACCTTGTTCTCTCCGCTCGGCTGCGCCGAGGCGTAGCGGTTGTGCACCACCAGGACGTGAAGGCCGTGCATGCTCAGCTCACCTCCGATCTCTGGCCCCGTCGCGGGATGCGTTGTCGGGGGACTACGGGTGTCGAAAGGGGAGCGGCCCCGGCAGGAGTCGCCAGCAGCGAGGCGGCGAGGGCCAGATGCAGCAGATAGGGCGAGGCGTCGCCCAGCCCGGCCTCGGTGTACGACGCGATCCCGCAGTAGCTGATCAGGAAGATCGCACAGGCCCTCGACAGCGACGGCGGCCGCAGCAGCGCGACGCCGCCGAGCACGACGATGATCGCCGCCACCAGGGCGATGCCGGTCACGCCCTGCTCGTTGTAGACGGCCAGCCAGCTGTTGTCGATCGGGAGCCCGTCGAACGACTTGTCGCCCAAGCCCATGCCGAACAGGTACTGCGAGGTCGTCCGGGGCGCCGCCAGCAGAGCGTGCCAGACCTTGGCCCGGCCGGTGAGGCTGGCGAAGTTCTCCTGGCTCTGCCCGCGCAGGAACCACGCCTGGAGCGCGGAGCTGAACGCCACCGCGGCCACCGTCGCGCACAGCACCGCCCAGGTGAAGAACCGGCGGGCGGCGGCGCTGGTCAGGATGAGCGAGCCGATCGCCAGCACCAGCCCGATGAGCAGTCCGACGGTGGCCGTCCGGGTATGGGTCAGCGCGAGCAGGGCGACGGAGGGCACGATGATCACCACCGCGCTGGTCCGGTCCGTCCGGCGGCCCAGCAGGAGCAGTACGGTGAGCCCGATGATCACCGCGGCGTACTGTCCGATCTGCGGCGGGGTGAGCGGCCACAACACGCCGACGAGCCGCCCGCCGTAGACCCCGGACAGGGCGGTGCCCGGTGAGACGACCAGGCCGGCGGCCACCGACCCGAGCACCACGAAGTACATCCGGATGTGGTGCCGGACGAACGTCGTGCCGCCGTCCCACCAGCGGCTGAGCAGCCACAGCGTGCCGACGAAGAGAGCCAGCCGGGCGCAGCGGAACAGCGCGCCCAGCCCGGCCGCCTGGTCCACGCTGGAGATCAGGCTCGGCACCAGCAGCAGGGTGAGCAGGAACACGTAGGCGCTGGCCCGGATGCGCACCCGGGGGTTGACCACGAGCGCCAGCGCGAACGCGGCCACCAGCGAGCCCATCGTGACCATCTGTATGAGGGAGCGCGGCAGCGGAACGATGGTCCTCGCCCCGGTGGAGCCGAGGGTGTTGAGGACGAGCAGCCCCCAGACCGTCCCGACGATCTTCGACGTGTGGTTGGTGCCCATCTCAACCACCGTCCCCTGCGCGGAAGGTGCTGCCCGCGTCCTGCCGGTACGGCGTGTGCCGCCACTGCTTGAAGTCGACCGTCCGGCTCGCGTCGTGGACGACGAAGGTCCACGGTCCGACGTAGACGTTGTCGTGCCAGCGGTTGTGCTGCTCACCGGTGATCGCCAAGGCCACCCGCTCGCCCTGGTACGGCGACCAGTCCGGATAGGTGCCGTAGTTGGACAGCACCGCCATCCGGTCGCACCTCACCGTGCAGTCGACGACGGACTTGTCCAGCACGAAGCGGTTGTCGTGGATGTCCACCCGCTGGGTCTTCCACCGGCAGTCGGAGTAGAGCGGGGCCTTGGCGATCGCCGGCTGCGTGCAGCGGCCGGTGCTCTTCACCAGCAACGTGCAGTCACCGGACGAGGTGTTGGCCGGGCTGTTGCAGAACCGGTCGGCGTTCTCCCACAGGGTGATCCCGGACCAGTTGTTCTCCAGCACGTTCCGGTAGATCTCGATCTTGTCCGTGCGGGCTCGGATCCGCGGCTCGCCGCCGGACTCGGACAGGTAGACGGTCGCGAACGGGAACGTGTCGCCGCCGGCGGCGTTACCGCGGCCCTCGACCCAGTTGTTCCGCCGGATCGTGTTCCTCCGGATGACCGCGTTGTAGCTGATCTCGTAGATCAGCGCGGCACCGTCGTTGTCCTCGATCAGGTTGTCCTCGATGAGGAAGTCGTTGTTGTTGGTGTCCGCCCACAACCCGGTTCCGCGGTTGTCGTGCACCCAGTTGCCGCGTACGTCGGCGCCGTTCACGGCCCAGAACTTGACGCCTCCGCTGCAGCCGCAGTGAGGCCGCCGCCGTTCCCAGTCGTCCTTGTTGTTGCCCACGATCTCGTTGCCCTCGACCACCAGGCCGCGGACACCGCCGGCGCCCTTGTACGCGTTCATGCCGTACTGGCCGTTGTCGCGCAGGCAGCTCGCGCGGACCTGCTGGCGGGAGCCCGCCATCAGCCCGGCGCCGGAGTTGTTCCGGATCGTCGCGTGCTCGATCACCCAGCCGTCGGCCGAGTCGTGATTGACCACGCCCTCGTCACGGGGCGCGACGAACCCCCGCACGGTCAGGTAGCGGATCGTGACGTCGCGGGCGGTGCCGCCGAACGCGTACTGGTTGGTCTTCCGGCCGTCGAGCAGCGCGCCCGGCGCGCCGAGGTAGACGTCGCCCTCCTTGGGGATCACCTGGTCATAGCTGTCCGACATGAGCGTGTGCTTGCCCGGCCGGAGCCAGAAGGTGGTGTGCGGGGGGCTGCTCTCGGTCTTCGCGGCCAGGTCTCCGGGCACCGCCGGGTCGACCGTCACCGCGCCGGCCGGCGCCTTCGCCGGCCCGGCCGCGGGCTTGGCGCACACCCGGGCCGCGGAGGTGGACGGCGCAGCGGTCGGCTTCGGTGCCGCGGCCGGCGTGCTGCTCTCACAGCCGGTCGCCGCCAGCAGGGCCAGCGCGAGCGGTGCCGCCGGCCATGCCCGATGCCGCCACTTGATCCCCACGCGCCCCCCTAACCGTGGAACCCGAGTACGGTGGTGAAGTCCTCCGCGCCGTCGGCGAAACCGGTGCCGACCAGCGTTGTCGCGGGTTCCTTCCGCCCGAAGCCGGCGGAGTACCAGCCCAGCGGCGGATCGGTCTCGCCGCGATGCGCCCGCCAGGTCAGCTGCGCGGGCAGGTCGAGCGCCGCGGAGCGGTCCTCGCCGTCCCGGGTCCAGGTGAGAACCGCCCGGTTCCCCACCAGGTCAGCGGCGATCGCCGGGCCGAGGTGGAACGCCAGCCGCACGGCCCGGCGCGGGCTGTGTGGGCCGCGGACCTCGTCGACCACTCTCAGTTCCCGGCTGGCGGCCGTCAGCTCCACCCGGCGGCGGTGCACGGAGGGCTGGTAACCGTCGTGCTCGGCGCACCAGCGGGCCACCCCCTCCTCGGAGGTGTCCGCAACCAGGACCCGGCTGCGGGCATGCCGGGTCCACAGGAACGGGCCGCCGGAGACGGACTGGTCAGCGCCGTCCAGTTGCAGGGTGTTGTGGCCGAGGGTCGACCGGAAGTACCGCCGCCACTCGGGCTGCCCGTGGTAGCAGAACGTCCCCGGGTCGGCGAGCACGTCGACCCCGTCGTGCCGGACCTCCACGGACAGGGCGTCCGCGTGGGCGTGCGCGGCGATGGACAGGAAACCGTGCGGACCGCCGTCGCAGCGGCACCAGATCTCCTCCGGACCACGCAGGATGGTCATGCCCGCGTCGGCGAAATGGGCCGGCCGGGCTGCCGGGCGGGACACGGCCGGTGCGCTGCCGTCTTTCGCGTACGGCCGGACGAGCGCGGCCAGCAGCGGCGTGCGTACATCGGTGCCGGTCACCGCCGGCCACCAGTCGAGCCGGCCGAACACGGCGTCCCCGGTGGCCAGCAGCGAGGCCCAGCGGTCGGTGCCCGCGCCGTCCACGACCAGACCGTGCCCGTCGTCCGCGTCCCCCTGGCGCGGCGGCCGTAGCCGGCTGTCCACGACGGCCGCGAGCGCGTCGGTCATCCGCAGCAGCACCAGCCGGACCGACGCGGGGACCGGAACGCCGGCCGCGTCCGCCTCGGCCACCGCGGCCAGGCCGAGCTCCAGCACCAGCCCGTGGTACTCGGTGGCCAGCTCGCGGTTGAGGCCGGAGCCGAAGGTGTTGCCGCGCAGATGCCGCTCCAGCGAGCGCAGCGCGTCGGCTCGCCAGCGCGCCGAGGAGGGGAACCACCCGAACGCGCAGGACGCGGCGAACTGCCCGGCGGCCTCGGCGATGACGTGGTTGTTCGCCGAGGACCCCCGGCTGGGGAAGGCGGCCAGCCAGCGCTGGTGGTGCCAGATCTGGTTCAGCGCCACCGGGTTGTCCTCGAACAGAGCGGCCGCGCCCTGCCAGCCGTCCAGCAGCCGGCGGATCCACACCCAGGACAGCAGCCGGATCCCCAGCTCGATGCCGCTGGTCCAGTGCACTCCGCGCAGCGGCGCGTTGGCCCGCCACCACGACCGCAGGTGCCCGGCCACGCGCTCGGCGTACCGCTCGTCCCCGGTGACCGCGTAGGCGGCGGCGAGCACGGTGAGGTACTGATGCCGGGACAGCTCCCAGATCTGCTTGATGTCCCCGACCGCGTCCTCGTTCCGGTACGGCACGTCGAAGGCGTAGCCCCAGGGGGCCCGGCGCCCGGTCTTCGGGTCGTACCACCAGTTGGGGTCGGCCAGGTCGTCGCGGTCCACCCCGAAATACCGGATGTGCCCCGCCATCAGCCGGTCCGCCTCGGCGACGAGACGTTTCGCGGCGTCCGGCGCCACGGCGCCGATCGTCCCCGCGGGCAGTACCGCGGTGAACCGGGCGCCGGTGACCTGCGGGCTGTCCGGCCGCGCCGACCGCCACCGCCGCCTGCGCACCGTGTCGCCCACCCGGCCCGCGACCTCCCGCGGTCCCATCCGGGACAGCCGGCGCAGGTACCAGACCGGACTCCCCGAGGTCACGGTCATCGGGCCCTCGCCAACGTCACCGGCGCGCCGCCGGCCAGGCCCGCCTGCACGGCGAGGGTGGCCGCCGTCGTGGCGACCAGTGACTCCAGCGGCACCGGCATCGGACCGCCGGTCCGTACGGCCTTGATGAACGCGGCCAGTTCGGCGTTCTGGCCCTTGTCCCGGGCCTTGGGGAGCCGTGAACCGACCCACCGCTTGCGGCGGCCGTCGTAGACAGCGGCACGCACGAAGTCGTCGAGCCGCAGCACCTTGCCGTCCGCGACCAGGTCCAGCGTCTCCTTGGGGAAGCCGGGCGCGCCGGTGGTGACGTAGCTGATGGTGGCGGTGGACCCGTCCGGGTAGCGCAGCACGACCTGCAGATCCTCGTTGCCGGACGTGGCGACCGCGTACACCGAGACCGGGTCGGCCTCGAGCAGCGAGCTCGCCGTGTCGATGAAGTGCCCGCCCTCACCGGCGAACCGCGAGCCCTCGGTGCCCTGTTGGAGGTACCAGCTGCCGTGCGCCAGCCGGCCCGCGTTGACCAGGTAGCGCAGGCTCGCCGGACCGGTCCGGGCGCCGAACCGCTGCCTGGCCTCCTGCAACAGCGGCGCGAACCGGCGGTTGAAGCCCACCTGAAGCCGGTCGTTGCCGGACTCCTCCACCGCCGCGAGCACACCGGCCAGCTCGTCCTCGGTGAGGGCCAGGGGCTTCTCCACGAACACGGACTTGCCGGCCAGCAGCGCCCTCCGGGTCAGTTCGGCGTGCGAGCTGTGCCGGGTCACCACGAACACCGCGTCGACGGACTTGTCGCCGAGCACGGCGTCGAGGTCGGTGGTCGCCCCGGCGAAGCCGAACTTGCGCTGCGCGTTGGCCGCGGACAGCGCCGTCGTGGTGACGACGGTCGACAACTCGACGCCTTCGCGCTGTGCCAGTTGCGGCAGCAGCATCGACGTCGCGTAGTTTCCCGCGCCGACGAACGCCAGCCGCACCGGCGTCCTGGCGGCCCGGGCCGGACCCGGCTTCACCTTCACCGCGGGCACGGCCACCGCCGGAGCCTCCGCTTCCCCTGCCTCGCGCGCGAGTTCGGGGTACCGGAACAGCACGGCCACGGCCTTGAGTTCGCCGTCCTTCAGGCGCTGGTACGTCTCGACGGCGTCGTCGAAGTCGGCGACGTGGGAGACCAGGGGCTCCACGTCGACGCTGCCGCGGGCGAGGAGATCGAGGAAGCACGCCAGGTTGCGGCGCTCGGTCCAGCGCACGTAGCCGATCGGGTAGTCGCGCCCCTCCAGCTCGTACTCCGGGTCGTAGCGCCCGGGGCCGTAACTGCGGGAGAACCGGACGTCGAGTTCCTTCTCGTAGTACGCGTTCCACGGCAGGTCCAGACGGCACTTGCCGATGTCGACGACCCGGCCGCGGTCCCGGCAGAGCCGGGCGGCCAGCTCGACGGGCTGGTTGCTGCCGCCGCCGGCGGCCAAGTACACCTGGTCCACGCCGTGACCGCCGGTGAGTTCGGCGACGGCGGTCTCCACGGTCGCGGACGCGGGATCACCGCAGGCCGCGGCGCCCACGCGCTCGGCGAGTTCGCAGCGCTCCGGGTCGGGGTCGACCCCGACGACACGGACTCCCGAGGCGGCGAGGAGCTGCACCACCAGCTGCCCGATCAGCCCGAGGCCGATGACCAGCGCCACCTCGCCGAGCCGTGACTCGCCTTGGCGGACGCCCTGCAGCGCGATCGACCCGACGGTGCCGAAGGCCGCGTGCCTGGGCGCCAGGCCGTCCGGCACGGGGGAGTAGAGGTTCTTCGGCACCCAGTTCAGCTCGGCGTGCAACGCGTGCTCGTTGCCGGCGCAGGCCACCAGGTCGCCGACCTTCACGTCGTCGATCCCGGCGCCGACCTCCTCGACCACCCCGCACAGCGAGTAGCCCAGTGGCGTGTAGGAGTCCAGCTTGCCCATCACCTTGCGGTAGGTGGCGGGCAGTCCGTTGGTGGCCACGCTCTGCATGACCTTGGCCACCTGGTCAGGACGGGAGCGGGCCTTGCCCAGCATCGACATGCCGGCCTCGGACACCTTCATGAGCTCGGTCCCGGTGGATATCAGCGAGTAGGCGCTGCGGACCAGCACACCCCCCGGCTTGCACCCCGGTACCGGTACGTCGAGCACCGCCAGCTCGCCGCTCTTGTAGTTCTGTACAACCTGTTTCACCCGAAGCCCCCTGATTCCTAAGCCGTTTGCCGAGTGCTCTGGCCGGACCCGCGGGTCGCGTCGCGATACCAGTACTCGAGGGTCAGCACATGCCACAGATGCTTGGAGAAGTCCCGCTGCCCGGCGGCGTCCTCGGCGACCATCCGCGCCAGCGCGTCGCGGCGCAGCAATCCGGAGCGGACGAGCACACCGTCGTTCACCACCTCGCGCACCAGCGGTGCCAGATCCCGGCTCATCCAGGCGCGCAGCGGGGCGCTGAACAGGCCCTTGGGCCGGTACACGATCTCCCGGGGGAGGATCGAGGTGGCCGCCTCCTTGAGGACTGCCTTGCCCTGCCGTCCGACGATCTTGCGATCACCGGGTACGGCGAACGCCGCCCTGACCACCTCGACGTCCACGTACGGCACCCGCACCTCGGTCGAGGCGGCCATGCTGGACCGGTCCGTGTACGTGAGGTTCAGGCCCGGCAGGAACATCCGGGCGTCGCCCAGGCACATCCGGTTGACGAAGTCGTCGAGGTCGTTGTCCTGGTAGACGTCCGCATGCTCCGTCAGCACGTCATCGACCGCCCCGGCCAGGTCCGGATCGACCAGGGCGAGCAGCTCGCCCCGGTCGTACATGGTGTAGCTGCGCCGGAACGCGGTCTCCTCCGGCAGATCCGCGAAGGAGAGGAACCGCTTCGCGAAGCGCACCGACCGGTACCCCCGGCGGGCCGAGGCGACCGGCAGCCGGTCCACGGCCGCGTGGAGGCCGCGCCGCAGGGGCCGCGGGACGCGCTGGTAGCGCAGCGCGAGCAGGTTGGCCAGGTGCTTGCGGTACCCGGCGAACAACTCGTCGGCGCCCATCCCCGAGAGCATCACCTTGACGCCGGCCTCCCGGGCGGCCTCGCAGATCAGGAACGTGTTGATCGCGGCGGGGTCACCGATCGGCTCGTCCAGGTGGTACGTCATCTGCGGCAGCAGGTCGAGCACGTTCGGGGCGATCTCGATCTCGTGCAGGTCGACACCGAACCGCTGGGCCACCTGCCGGGCGTAGCGCAGGTCGTCCGGCATCGCCTCGAACCTGGCGTCCTCGGCCCGGAACCCGATCGTGTAGGCGGAGATCCCGGGCCGGTCGCGGGCGGCCAGCGCGGTCAGGTAACTGGAGTCGAGGCCACCGGAGAGGAACGTCGCCACGGGTACGTCGGAGAGCAGGTGGCGCCGGGTCGACTCCTCGACGACGGCGGCGATGTCCGGCTGTTCGCCGGCCCGGGCCCGCTCCCGGCCCTCGGCGGCGACGTCCTTCAGGTGCCAGAACCGGCCGCGCTCCACCCGGCCGTCGGGCCGGCACCTCAGCCAGCTCCCCGGCGGCAGCTTCTCCGCCTCGCGGAACGCGCACCGTGAGTCTGGCACCCAGTAGTACAGCAGCGAGGCCACCAGTGCCGCGTGGTCCACCTCCAGCGACCCGCCGGTCGCGGTGGCGAGCGCCTTGAGCTCGGAGGCGAACACCAGGCCCTCGCCGCGGCGCAGCAGGAACAGCGGCTTGATGCCGAGCTGGTCGCGGGCGAGCACCAGGTCACCGGTTCGCTCGTCGAAGATCCCGAAGGCGAACATGCCGCGCAGCCGGGGCAGGCAGTCCGTGCCCCAGCGCCGCCAGGCCTCCAGCAGCACCTCGGTGTCCGAGGTGCCGCGGAAGCGCACCCCGGCGGCTGCCAGCTCGGCCCGCAGCTCGGGCGCGTTGTAGAGCTCGCCGTTGTACGTCAGGACGAGGCCGCCCGAGACCATCGGCTGGGCGCCGGTCTCGGACAGGTCGATGATGGCCAGCCGGCGGTGGCCGAGGTGCACCTCGCCGTCACCGGCGGGGTGGCTGTACCGGCCCGCCCCGTCCGGACCGCGGTGGGCGAGGGTGTCGGTGAGCCGGTCGGTCACGACCTTCCCGTCCGGCCATCGGTACGTGCCTGCGATGCCACACATGTGCTACCGCGCCTCCTGGTCGTTGTCCGGGACTCGTGCGGCCCACATCGGCAGCCGCTCCGTCCGCCGCGGGGCCTCCCCCACTGCCTGAACGGCGTGGGAGGTACCCCCACCGTGCTGCCGGGCCGGCCGCTCGCTGTTCCCCCGCAGCGCGATGTGCGGCCCGTCCCACAGCGTGCCGTCGGTCCGGTCACGCGGATCGGGGTCGATCAGCACCACACCGATCACCGGAATGTGCTGGTCCGCGAGCTGCCGGGCCACGGTGTGCAGCCATGCGGCGCTGCCGTGCCCGGCACGCACGACGAGTACCGTCCGGGTGCCGAGGTACTGCAGGTCGGTCCACGGCGTGCCGGGCGCCACCGAGCCGACGCCGAGCCGGTGCTCCTGGTGCGACACGGCCGCGGCGGGCTCGCCGCTCACCACGGCCGGGTCTCCCGGCTTCTGGCGTCTGCGCGCGAGCTGCGGGCCGGGCAGACCGTCGACGACGACCACCGGCCCGTCCGCCGCCAGTGCCCGGGCGAGGTCCAGCGCGATCAGGCTCGTGTTGCGCGCGCAGCCCAGTTCCAGCAGCGACACGGGTTCCGCCGAGCCGCGCACGGTGCGGGCCAGGGAGGTGGTGAGCCGCTCGCGTGCCGCCCGGACCCGGCGGCGCTGCCATCGCCCGGCCGACCGGTGGGGCAGCTCCGCGATGACCGAGGCGCCCAGGTTCGCCGCGATCTCCCGGCGCAGCACGGGACGGTCCGCCACCACCGCGCCGACCGCGGCCACCGCGAGCCCGAGGAAGAGCCCGAGGAAGAGCCCGATCGCGGCGTCGGTGGCAGCGGCCTTGGGCAGGGAGTACCGCACCACGTGCGGGGCGTCCACGATCTGTGTGCCGGCGACGAGCCGGGGCGTGCCGACGCTCGCCTCCCCGGCACGCTGGCTGAAGTCGGTGATCTGCGAGGTGAGTTCGGCCCGGCGGGCGTAGAGCGACTCCAGGTCCGCCGGCGACTCCGGCTCGCTCGTTCGCGTTCCGTCTCCGATCGCCTTGTTGACCTGGGCCAGTTGGTCCTTCAGTTGGTCACGCTGGTCGAGCAGGGCCTTGGCCTCGGCGTTCGCGGCCCCCTGGATCCGCCTCACGTGGTCCGCGACGAACGCATCGGCCAACGCCTTGGCGCGGGCCACCGCTTCCGCGTCGCTGTCACCTGTCACGGTGATCTGCAGCATGTTGTTGGTCAGACCGGTACCGCTGTAGTCCTGCATGAAGTTCTCGGCCTGTTCCCCCGACTTGAGGGACTTCAGGGCCTTGTCGGCGATCCGCGTGGTCTGCAGCAGCGCGACGTCGGTGCGGATCAGTGTTCCGGGGTCGTTCGGCTGGTCCTCCTCATGCGCGACCAGCACCTTGGTCACCGCGGTCGGCGGCTGCGGCAGCAGGAAAGCCACCGTCGCGCCGACGAGCAGCCCCAGCAGCGCGAGGGAGCACCAGAGGCGGCGCCGTCTGCGCACCGCCGCCATCAGGGCCTGCAGATCAAGCAGCGGAGCGGCGGCCGGCGACTCCGAAGTCGTACTCGTCGTCACCCTGGGACTCCCGTCGCGTCGTCCAGGTCGCCGTCGAAGGCCCCGAGCGCCGGCACGGCGGCATGCCGGGGGTGGTCGGCCGACCGCGTCGCACGGACCGGACCGGCGAGGACGACGCCGACGACCGCGTGCTTGGCGTCCGCACACGCCTCGGCGATGCCGGCGAGCTCCCCGGCGGTCCAGCTGCCGGCGCTGAGCACGACCACGGCACCGGACTCGTGGTCGCGGTCCGGCACCATCGGCCGGGACACCGAAACCGCCACCGCTCGCAGCAGCGGATCACTCCCGGCGTCGGCGACGAGCTGCCCGGCGGCACGGCGGGCGATCTCGTCACCCTCGGGGAAGACGACCAGCAGCCGCCGCTGGGCCGGCAGCTGGTCCCGGAGACGGGAGCACACCCGCCGGTAGCGGATCCGCCTGCTGGCCTCGTCGCCGGACGTCTGCGGGGTGGGGATGTCCCACCGGACGTCGAGGCCCAGCAGCCGGCGGAACCAAGCCCGCGGGCCACGGCCCTCCGGCCGGTGCGTGGGCCGTCGAACGGGTACGTCGACGCTACCCAGCAGCTCCGAGCCCAGCGCCGCGGTGATCTCCGGTTCGCCGCGCAGCCGGCGGCTCATGCGCGCGGCGGTGAGATGGCCGATGACCGCGAACAGGAAGAACAGCAGCGCTCCGCCGGCGATGAGCTGCGTCCTCGTGGGCGGAGCCTCGCCGGTCGGCCGGGCCGCCGAGCCCATGACGACCATGTTCTTCGCCTCGGAGTCGGCCGGGTCGGCCTGCTTCAGCGTGGTGATGGCCTCCCGCAGCGCGGTGCGCAGCTTCTCCAGCTCGGTGCGGGTCTGCACGCTCTCCACGGTCTGCCCCGGATCGGCCGCGTCGGCCAGCTCGCTGATGCGGCGGCTGGTGTCCTCCACCGACTGCTGGAGCGCGGCGAGTTCCTCCGCCGCTCCGGGGTCGGCGGTGTCATTGGCGATCCGCGTGGCGTAGGAGACGAACTCCTTGGCCACCTGGTCGGAGAGCCGCTGCGCGCGCTCCGGGGTGTCGGCCTTGCCGGAGATCTTGATGATGTTCCCGTCGGTGGCCTTGGCGCTGACCTGATCCCGCAGGTCGCTGCCGCTCACTCCGGTCCAGCCGAGCGTGGCGGCCGCGCGGTCGACCACCACCGAACTGGTCGCCACCTCCGTCTGAGTCAGCAGCTCGCGCTCCTCCCACGTCCCCGGCAGCAGCACCGACGCCGAGGTCGTGTAACGCGGCGGAACCAGCAGCGAGGTGCCGTAGCCGACGAGCGCACCCACCATGGTGAGGACGGTGAGAAGCCGCCAGCGCCGACGGACAATCAGCCCGATCGTGGCCAGGCGTATCGTGTCATCACTCAACGGTGCGGCCTTCCCCTGCCGGGTCCGGGTCGCGGGCCGGCACCGGATACCGGTCACGGCAGGCAGCGGCGTAGGCGGCGAGCAGCGACGCTTGTGAGTTCCGCCAGGACAGCGGCCCGTTGATCCGCTCCTGGCCGATCTTGCCCATCCGGGCCCGCTGTTCCGGATCGTCCAGCAGTTTCGCGATGAGCAGGGCGAACTCGGCCTCGTCGTCGGCGGGCGCGTAGACGGCGGCGTCACCGGCGGAGACCCGTGCCTCCTTCAGGTCGAACGAGACGATCGGTCGGCCCATCACCATGTACTCAAGGACCTTGTTCATGGTCGACACGTCGTTGAGCGGGTTGCGCGGGTCGGGGGAGAGGCACACGTCCGCGGTGGACAGATAGCGCACCAGGTCGGCGTCCGGAACGCGCCCGGTGAACTGCACCTGCTGCGAGAGCCCGAGCCGCCCAGACAGCTCCACCATCGCGTCGAAGGTGTCGCCGCCGCCGACGAACACCGCGTGCCAGTCGGTCCGCCCGAGCTCGTCGCGCAGCTTCGCGAGAGCCCGCAAGGCGTAGTCGACACCGTCCTGCGGGCCCATGACACCGAGGTAGCACAGCAGATGAGGCTTGCCGCGCTTCAGCTCCGGCTCGGGCGGTACGGGGTGGAACCGGTCGACGTCGGGAGCGCTGCGCACCACGAAGACGTCCGCCGGCCGCCGGCCGCCACGGCGCACCGCGACGTCCCGGTAGCTCTCGTTCGTGGCGAGCACGACGTCCGCGGCCCGGTAGGTCCGCCGTTCCAGCGCGCACACGGCGCGGTAGAGCAGGTCCTTGCCGCGGCCGAACCGGGAGAGGTACAGCTCGGGCACCAGGTCGTGCTGGTCGAAGACGAACCGCGCTCCGCGCCGCTTCAGCCACAGTGCCGGCAGGAACAGCAGGTCGGGCGGATTGCAGGCATGGACCACGTCGACGGGGCCGACCTTCCGGGCCAGCCGGACCGTGTGCCACAACGCCGATCCGTACTCGCGCAGGTAGCCGGCCGGTCCTCCGGTGGCCGCGCGCAACGGGTAGCGGTGGATCCGCACCCCGTCGATCTCCACCTCCGCCTCCGTGTCCCGCTTACTGCCCCGGGGGCAGATGACGTGCACCGTCCAGCCCGCGTCGCGCAGGGTCGTGCACTCCTGCCACACCCGCCGGTCGAACGGCACCGACAGGTTCTCCACCAGGATCAGCGCGCGCCGGTCCGGCCGGTCGCCGCCGGCTCTGTCACCAAACGCCGTGTCACCAAGCAAGGCCCACGTACCCCGGTTCGGCCCGACGCGCCTCGGCGTCGGGAAGGTGGATGAGGTCGACGATCACCGGGCCGTCGCCGCCGTGAGGCAGCGCCGACAACACGTCCGGATCCCTGGTCCCGACGAGGCACACCTCGGCGTGCTCGAGCACCTCGTCGACGGAGTCCGCGAGCAGCTGCGCGAGGTGCGGCAGCCGGCTCTCGATGTACTCGCGGTTCGCGCCGAGCAGCCGGGAGAGGTTCACGTTGGCGTCGTAGATCTTCAGGTCGTACCCCTTGCCGAAGAGCCGCTCCGCCAGCTCGACGAGCGGGCTCTCGCGGAGGTCGTCGGTGCCGGGTTTGAAGGACAGCCCGAACAGGCCCGCCCGGCGCTTTCCGGTGCGCTCGACCAGCTCCACCGCGCGTTGCAGATGGTCGGAGTTGGAGGGCAGCACATGGGAGAGGATCGGCACCGAGACGTCGGCCCGCTGCGCCGCGTGGACCAGGCTGCGCAGGTCCTTGGGCAGGCAGGAGCCGCCGAAGGCGAAGCCGGGCCGCAGGTAGGCGGGGCTGATGTTCAGCTTGCGGTCGGCCAGGAACACGTCCATCACCTGGTGCGAGTCCACCCCGAGCGCCCGGCACACCGCGCCCAGCTCGTTCGCGAAGCCGATCTTGAGGCCGTGGAAGGCGTTGTCCGCGTATTTGATCGCCTCGGCCGTCGGGACCGGCACCCGGAACACCTCGCCGGGCAAGCCCTCGTACAGCGCCATCACCGCATCGCCGCTTGCCGGGTCGAGCTCGCCGATGACGGTCTTGGGCGGGTCGAAGAAGTCCCGCACACTCGTGCCCTCGCGCAGGAACTCCGGGTTGACCGCGACCCCGATGTCCACCCCGGCCGTGCCGCCGACGTACTTCTCCAGGATCGGTACCAGCAGGTCCAGGCAGGTGCCCGGGAGCATGGTGCTGCGGAACACGACGGTGTGCCGGCCACCCCGCTCGGCCAGCGCGGCACCGATCTGCTCGGTGACCCGCTCCAAGTACCTGGTGCACAGGCTGCCGTTGGGCTCCGACGGCGTGCCCACGCAGACCAGCGACACCTCGCTGTCCATGATCGCCTCGCGGACGTCGCCGGTGGCGCGCAACGCTCCGGTCCGCACCACCTCGGCGGTGAGCTCGCCGATCCGCTCCTCGACCACCGGGGCCTTGCCGTCGTTGACCAGGTCGACCTTCACCTGGTTCACGTCCACCCCGATGACCTCGTGCCCCATGCTGGCCAGGCACGCGGCCGACACGCAGCCCACGTAGCCGAGCCCGAAAACGCTGACCTTCATGACCCGTTCCTCCCCCAGACAGGCCCTCGCGGGCCCGCGGTCCGCGCGTCGGCCGGACGACGATTTCCGCGCATCAGTAGGCCCCCTGCCCGTAGAGCACCGCACGCAGCGTCTTCCACAAGATCACTGTGTCCAGGGCGAGCGACCAGTCCTCCACGTACCGCAGGTCCAGCCGGACCGCTTCCTCCCACGACAGGTCGCTGCGCCCGCTGATCTGCCACAGGCCGGTGAGTCCGGGCTTGACCAGCAGCCGTCGCCGGATGTCCGGGCCGTACGCGGCGGTCTCCTCCGGTAGCGGAGGCCGCGGACCGACGAGCGACATCGATCCGGTGAGCACGTTGAGAAGCTGTGGGAGCTCGTCGATCGAGTACCGGCGCAGCACTGCTCCCACCCGGGTCACCCGCGGATCGCGGCGGAGCTTGAACAGCAGGCCGGCGCCCTCGTTGCGGTCGGCCAGCGCGGCACGCGCCCCGTCGGCCCCGGCGACCATGGTGCGGAACTTGAGGATGGTGAACTCGCGGCCGTCCTTGCCGACTCTGCGCTGGCGGTAGAACGCCCCGCCCCGGCTGTCCACGAGCACGAGCAGCGCGACGAACACCATCAGTGGCGCGAACAGCATCAGCAGAATCGTTGCGCCTACCCGGTCGACGACCTCTTTGACCGCCCGGCGGCCCCCGGTGAAGGTCGGCATGCTGACCCGCAGCAGCGGGATCCCGAGCACCGCGTCGACGTGCAGGCGCGGGCCGGCCACCTCCATCAGGACGGGGGCCACGACCATCTCGGCGTCGCTGCCTTCGAGGTTCCAGGCCAGCCGCTGGAGCCGGTCCGGTGACCAGTGCGGGTCCGGTGTGACCGCCACGACGCGGTAGCCGTCACGGCGGACGTGGCCCGCGACGTCCGCCAGTCGGCCGACGACCGGCACTCCGTCCAGTTGGTCACCGTCGAGCCCGGGACCGTACGTCGTGCACACCGCGTCCACCCGCCAGCCGAGGTGCGGGAATTTGCGGGTCCGGGTGATCAGGTCGCGCACGGTGGCCGGGCTCCCGGCAGCGAGCACCGGTCTCAGGCACCGGCCTTCCTTCCGCTGTTTGTGCAGCGAGAGGCGGAGAAGATACCGCGTGATCATGGTGACGAGCGCGATCGCGGGGATCGCGACGAAGATCCAGAGCTTGATGTTGCGCGAGGTGAGGGCGATCCCGCCGAGCGCCAGTACGACGGTCGCCATGAACAGTGAGCGTCCGAGCCTGCGGAACTCCTCGGCCCCCTGGCCGAGCACGGCCGGAGCCCACGACCGGCTCACCGCAAGCGTCCCCAGCACCAGCAGATGGGTGCCGAAGGCGAGAATTCCCCATTTCTCATGCCAGTTGGCCGCGTCACGGGCCCCGAAGAAGTTCCCGATCCCCGCCACCACGAAGGCGGTGGCCGCGGTGTCGCTGATGATCACGGCACGGCGGTACCGCTGCTCCCAGTCGATCGCGGGCTGGCTGATCGCCCCGTTCGTCAGACGCCCGCGCGCCGACGGAAACGGGCTGACTAGTCCCCCTTGCCGCACGGTCCCCCCCGGGTACCCAGTGGTTCGACGTCTTTGTCCAACACTGTTCCTCCCCTCGGGAGGCCCCCACCTCCCGCGCTGTTTCTGCCGCGGGAGGCCCCCGCCCCCCGCGCCGCGCTGTTCCTCCCTGCGGGAGGCCCCCGCCCCCCGCGCATGACATGCCGACCAATGCAGAGCTACTTTGAACAACCCACCCCGGCGGCAGCGGACTCGCATGTCCCGCCAGAGTCTCGAGGCGCGTCGGAACCTGTCGGACCCTCAGGTGTTCCCCGTGTCCAAGGCTCCCTCAGCTCCAAGGACTGATGATCGCCCCCATGTCTGGAGCAGGGGACGCGATTGCCGGCCTTTCGCGGCACTGGACCTATAGATCATTAATTGGTTGCTTCGTTTCCGATCAGCTGAAGCATGGTCAATCTAGACCATCAGGATCGGTATGAAGAGAGGGTTGTGTGTAATTTGTGGTCAACGTCTGAAGGTTGATCCACCGACCGGTGACCCCAACGGTGCCTTCACGCCACCGGGTGCTACAGGAGCCCGCCCGGCCCCGGGCGACCTGGGACGACGAAGGCCACCTGGCCCAGGTGGGCACCGACGGCTCCAGCCCCACGACGGCCAGGTGCCTCCGGACCGTGTGCACCGGGCGAGTTCCGGCCCGGTCCGGGATCGCCACGCCGAGCAGGCCCATGGCCGGAAGCGGTGCCCAGGAGCCGCTCCCGGCGGCGAAGATCGCGACTGCGCCGACCATGAGCACCCGACGAACGGCACGAAGGCGCGTGGGGCTCCTCGAACGGGACGAGGACGACGATCACGAGGATGCGCAGGGCGCACAGGCGGTAGGGGAGCCGAGCGGAGACTGACGGCAGCCCGAGGAATGCCGGTGGGCGACCGGGGTAGGCGCGTGCTTGCCGGACGACGGACCGGCGATGACGAGGCCGATCGACTGGGAGGGGCGGATGATGACGACGACCGTGCAGACCGCAGGGCGGACGGTGGACGTTCCGGAGATCGCGGATCCCTCGAAGGTCGCGCCGAGGGACGCGCGGGAGTTGTCGAAGCTGTTCTTCGACCAGTTGGCGGTGGTGGAGGAGGGCACGCCCGAGTACCAGTACGCGCGCAACACGCTGATCGAGATGAACATGTCCCTGGTCCGCTACGCGGCCGGCCGGTTCCGCAGCCGCGGACCGGAGGAGATGGAGGACATCGTCCAGGTCGGCATGATCGGACTCATCAAGGCGATCGACCGTTTCGACCTGGCCCGCGAGGTCGAGTTCACCTCCTTCGCCGTGCCGTACATCGTTGGCGAGATCAAGCGGTTCTTCCGCGACACCTCCTGGGCCGTGCACGTGCCCCGGCGGCTCCAGGAAGCCCGCGTCCAACTCGCCCGCGCCACCGAGGAACTGCGCAGCCGGCTGGGCCGGACGCCGACGACCGCGGAGCTTTCCGAGCTGATGTGCCTTCCCGAGGACGAGGTCGTCGAGGCGCAACTGGCCTCCAACGGCTACAAGTCGGCCTCCCTGGACGCGGCGATCAACGGCAGCGAGGACGGCGAGGCCGCGCTGGCGGACTTCATCGGCGACGAGGACGCCGCCCTCGGCCTGATCGAGGACTTCCGCGCCCTCGCCCCCATGATCGCCGAACTCGACGAACGCGAGCGTAAGATCATCCACTGGCGGTTCGTGGAGGAACTCACCCAGGCCGAGATCGGCGAACGCCTCGGCGTCTCCCAGATGCACGTCTCCCGGCTGCTCTCCCGGCTTCTGGCCCGCCTGCGCGAAGGCATGCTCAGCACCACCTGATCGTCGGAGATCCGGTAGCGAGGTGCCCCGGGGTTCCCTCTCTTGCTCCTCCCCGGCCCCGTCTTCGCCCCTTTGATCCGACCCGCACACGCGCCTTCATCCCGGGGGGACGCCGCCGGTGCCGCTGTTCGATGTCCTTGGCACCGAAGCCGTCGAGCAGCAGCGGTACCCGCACTCTGCCCGGCACCGAGCCCGAGGTGACCCGCGCCGTCGACGCCCCAGTGTCCTGAAAGGGTCCCGGTGGCCCACGGATCGGGCGCCCGGGGGGCGCCGGGGTCGCGAACCGTAGGCCCTCGCTTCACAGAACATACACAACTCCCTAGGCAAACTTGAGAGTTCAAGCGCTACGCTCTTCGGCAATTCGAGTGGCCGAGGAAGCCCACGTGTCGTGCCGCTCGCTCCCCCCACAGGCACAGGAGAGTCGCATGCGCGACGGCGACGTAGTGGTGATCGGCGGCGGCTATGCGGGCGTCCGGCTGGCGAAGCGGCTGGATTCGGTGGCGCGGGTCACCCTGGTGGACCGCAAGGAGGTCTTTTTCCACCGTATCGCCTCCCTGCGGGCCGGTGTGCGGCCGGAGTGGTCGGTGACCCCGTTCATTCCGTACGACCGGCTGATGGGCCATGGACGCGTGGTCGTCGGCAAGGCGGTCCGCATCGACACCGACGAGCGGCAGGTCGTCCTCGCGACGGGCGAGCGGCTGCCGTACGACGTCGTGGTGATCGCCACCGGCGCCGACTACCCCGAGCCCGCCCGCTTCGTCGGCACCACCACCGAAGAGGCGGTCAAGTCGTTCGCCGGGCACCAGCAGAAGATCGCCACTGCCGAACACGTCCTGGTCGTCGGCGGCGGTCCCTCGGGCGTCGAACTCAGCGCCGAGATACGGCTGGCGCGGCCGGACGCCCGGGTCACGCTCGCCCACTCCGGGAGCGCGCTGCTGCACTCCACGGGCAGCGAGCGGGCCGGGCGCCGGGCGCAGGCCTGGCTGGAGGCGCACGACGTGGAGGTACGGTTCGACTCGTTCATGTCGCCCGGCACCGAGTTCGGCACCTACAAGGACGCGCACGGAAACGTCATCGCCGCCGACCTCTCCTTCTGGGCGACCGGCACCACCCCCAACACGCTCTGGCTGCGGCTGGGCGGACACGGCGACTGGCTGAACGCGTCCGGGCACGTCAGGGTCGATCGGTCGCTCCGGGTCGACGGGTGGCGGGACGTCTTCGCGGTCGGCGACGTGAACGACGCCACCGAGCTCAAGATCACCCCCGCCGCACTGGCCCAGGCCGACCTCGCGGCCTGGAACATCCGCACCTACCTCAGCAATCCGGGCAGGCACCGCAAGGAGCCCCGCCTCTACCGGCCCGTCCACCGGACCCCGCTCGTCGTGCCGTTCGGCCCGGCCGACGGACTGACCCTGCTGCCCGTGCCGGGCGGCGAGCGCGCGGTGCTGGGGGGCCGCCCCTCGGTGCTGGCCAAGGCGAAGACCCTGATGACGCCGTACATGAGGCGGCAGCTCGGCTACACCGCGACCTGATCCGGGAGGCACGCGAAAGCGCCGCCCGGGACTACCCGGGCGGCGCTCAGCCGTTCGGCTCGGAATCAGACTCAGACCAGGTCGAACCGGTCCAGCTCCGACACCTTGACCCAGGCCGCGACGAAGTCGTTCACGAACTTCTCCTTCGCGTCGTCGCTCGCGTAGACCTCCGCGAGGGCGCGCAGCTCGGAGTTGGAGCCGAAGACGAGGTCGGCACGGGTGCCGGTCCACTTCAGCTCGCCCGTGGCGGAGTCACGGCCCTCGAAGGTGTGCTGGTCCTCGGAGGTCGACTTCCAGGTCGTGCCCAGGTCGAGCAGGTTGACGAAGAAGTCGTTGGTCAGCGTGCCCGGCCTGTCGGTCAACACGCCGTGCGCGGACTGGGCGGTGTTGGCGCCCAGGACACGCAGACCGCCGACGAGCACCGTCATCTCGGGGGCGCTCAGGGTCAGCAGGTTGGCCTTGTCGAGCAGCAGGAACTCGGCCGGGAGGCGGGTGCCCTTGCCGACGTAGTTGCGGAAGCCGTCCCAGGTCGGCTCCAGCGCGGCGAACGACTCGGCGTCCGTGTGCTCCTCGGTCGCGTCCACGCGGCCCGGCGTGAAGGGAACCTCCACGTCGAAGCCCGCGTCCTTGGCGGCCTTCTCGATCGCGGCGGCACCGCCGAGGACGATCAGGTCGGCCAGCGAGACCTTCTTGGCGCCGGAGTTGAACTCCGACTGGATGCCCTCGAGGACGCCCAGGACGTGACGCAGCTGGTCGGGGTCGTTGGCCTCCCAGCCGCGCTGCGGCTCCAGGCGGATCCGGGCGCCGTTGGCGCCACCGCGCTTGTCGCTGCCGCGGAAGGTCGAGGCCGACGCCCACGCGGTGGAGACGAGCTGCGAGACGGTCAGACCCGAGGCGAGCAGCTTGGCCTTGAGGGCCGTGACGTCGGCCGCGTCGATGGCCTCGCCCTCGGCCTCCGGCAGCGGGTCCTGCCAGAGCAGGGTCTCCTGCGGAACCTCCGGGCCGAGGTACAGGGACTTCGGGCCCATGTCACGGTGGGTCAGCTTGTACCAGGCGCGGGCGAAGGCGTCCGCGAACTCGGCCGGGTTCTCGTGGAAACGGCGCGAGATCTGCTCGTAGACCGGGTCGAAGCGCAGCGACAGGTCGGTGGTGAGCATGGTCGGCAGGCGCTTCTTCGACGGGTCGTGCGCGTCCGGGATGATCGCCTCGGCGTCCTTGGCCACCCACTGCTTGGCGCCGGCCGGGGACTCGGACAGCTCCCACTCGTAGCCG
The DNA here is from genome assembly GCF_044465285.1 of Streptomyces sp. NPDC049687. Lineage (NCBI taxonomy): Bacteria > Bacillati > Actinomycetota > Actinomycetes > Kitasatosporales > Streptomycetaceae > Streptomyces > Streptomyces sp. NPDC049687. The sequence goes on along the minus strand of NZ_JBITLN010000010.1, from coordinate 92,550 downwards.
AAGAGGATGTCGAAGAAGTCGTTGCTCCAGCGGGTCGGCGTGGTGGTCCAGGTGACCTCCAGGCCGGAGGTGATCGCGTCGCCGCCCTTGCCGGTGCCGTAGGTGCTGGCCCAGCCGAGGCCCTGGGCCTCGATCGGGGCGGCCTCGGGCTCGGGGCCGACGTTGTCCGCCGGGCCCGCGCCGTGGGTCTTGCCGAAGGTGTGACCACCGGCGATGAGGGCGACGGTCTCCTCGTCGTTCATCGCCATGCGGCGGAACGTCTCACGGATGTCGCGGGCCGCGGCGATCGGGTCCGGGTTGCCGTTCGGGCCCTCGGGGTTGACGTAGATGAGGCCCATCTGGACGGCGCCGAGCGGGCTCTCCAGATCGCGGTCGCCGGTGTAGCGCTGGTCGTCGAGCCAGACCTTCTCGGGACCCCAGTAGACGTCCTCCTCGGGCTCCCAGACGTCCTCGCGGCCGCCGCCGAAGCCGAAGGGCTCGAAGCCCATCTGCTCGAGGGCCACGTTGCCGGTGAGGATCATGAGGTCGGCCCAGGAGATGCTCTGGCCGTACTTCTTCTTGACCGGCCACAGCAGACGGCGGGCCTTGTCCAGGTTGCCGTTGTCCGGCCAGCTGTTGAGCGGCGCGAAGCGCTGCTGGCCGGCGCCGGCGCCGCCGCGGCCGTCGCTGATGCGGTAGGTGCCCGCGCTGTGCCAGGCCATACGGATCATCAGCGGGCCGTAGTTGCCGAAGTCGGCCGGCCACCAGTCCTGCGAGGTCGTCAGCACCTCGGCGATGTCCTGTTTCACGGCCGCCAGGTCGAGGTTGTTGAACGCCTCGGCGTAGTCGAACTCCTCACCGAGCGGGTTCGCCACCGCCGGGTTCTTGGCGAGGATCTTCAGGTTGAGGCTCTCCGGCCACCACTGGCGGTTCCCGCCGCCCTGGGTCGGGTGCGTGGCGCGGTCGTGCGCGACCGGGCACTTCGCTTCGGCGGGGGTGTTTTCAGACATTCGGGATTCCTTCCGAACTGGGGGGATCACGGTGCTGCGGTACCGGCGGGGGAACAGTCGGGGCACAGGCCCCAGAAGATGACCTCGGCCTCGTCGACGGCGAAGCCGCGGTCGTCGGACGCGGTGAGACACGGGGCGTGGCCGACCGCGCAGTCGACGTCGGCTACGACACCGCACGACCGGCACACGAGATGGTGGTGGTTGTCCCCTACGCGTCCCTCGAACCGCGCCGGGCTGCCGGGCGGTTCGATACGGCGTACGAGACCGGCCGCGGTCAGCGCGTGCAGCGCCTCGTACACGGCCTGGACGGAGATGTGGCCGACGCGGTCGCGCACTCCGGAGGCGATCGTCTCGACGTCGAGGTGATCGCCGTTGCGGACGGTCTCGAGCAGCGCGACGCGGGCGGCCGTCACCCGCAGGCCGGCACCGCGCAGCTCATCGGCGACGGTTCGGGGCTGGGGCGCAGTCATGGGGACCAACCTACTTCGCTAAACACGAATAGTTCAAGAAAACGAGCAAGCCAAGTTTTGGAGTGTCGTGTCACTCGTGGTGTGCCCCGCTATGGTCCCCGGTCGTGGTGGCCCTGGGGCGGAAGGCGTCCCGGAGAGCCGCCCCGTGGTCCTGGCCGGTTCCCGGCGGGGCGATTCTCGTGGGCCGGGGTGACGTGGTGGTGCACATCCGGCGGGGCCCTGGTGGCCGCGGTGGGTCGGGGCAGGTCGGGCGGGGTGCACGGGGTGCCGTGCCAGAATGAGCGGGCCGTCGTCCGTACCGATTCACCGAGGTTCCACCGTGACCAAGCCCGCGGCCCGCGAGCCGCAGCGACGCAATTCGCGGTCCAACCGGGCGCGCATCCTCACCACGGCCCGCCGTGAGCTCGGCCGGAACCCCGACATCACCCTGGAGGAGCTGGCGCGCGCCTCCGGTGTCGTACGACGCACCCTCTTCGGGCACTTCCCCGGGCGCGCGGCGCTGCTGGAGGCGCTCGCGGAGGAGGCCTCGGAGACGCTGCGCGCGGTGCTGGAAACCGCGAGGAAGCCGGAGGAGCCGGCCGAGCGGGCGCTCGCGCACTTCGTGTACTCCATCTGGCCCGTGGGTGACCGCTACCGGCTGCTTCTGGCGCTGGCCCAGCGGGACCTGGGCGTGGAGCGCGTCGTCGGCATCCTGGCGCCGGCCCGCGCGGAGGTCACGGCCATCCTCGAGCGGGGCCTGCGCGACGGCGTCTTCCATGCCCAACTGCCCCCCGCGGTGCTCAGTGCCGGCCTGGAGGGGATGCACTTCGCGCTGCTGGAGCAGGTCAACGCCGGTGCCCTCGCCGACGACGGCACCCGCATGGCCGTCACCATGCTCATCGCTGCCGGGGTGCCCGCGGAGCGGGCGCGGTCCGTGGTCGAGGAGGTCGTGCCGGACGCGGCGAGGGCGGCGGGCGCGGAGGCCGACGGCGAGGAGTGACGGGCGTACGGCGTACGACTGGTTCGTCGCGCGTGCGGGACCGATGAGGGGCCCTCCTGGAGGGCCCCTTCGGCGTTTCTTCCCTGTCTCTGGGCACCCGCCTCCCTGGCTTCGACGTCCGTCACGCTATTTGCACATCAATGAGCAATCAATTAGTCTGCACATCAGTGGGCAATTACTCGTCGCCGCTAGGAGTCCCGATGCCCTTTGTCGCCAACACGCCAGTGGAGAAGATGACCGGGCCGTACGCGCGGCGCTGGTGGGCGCTTCTCGTCTTGTGCCTGAGTCTGCTGATCGTGGTCATGGCGAACACCTCGCTGATCGTGGCCGCCCCGGACATGACGACCGACCTCGGCCTGTCCAGCAGCGACCTGCAGTGGGTCATCGACGGCTACACCGTCCCGTACGCCGCGCTGATGCTGGTGCTGGGCGCGACAGGCGACAAGTACAGCCGCCGGGGCGCGCTGATCACCGGTCTGCTGGTGTTCGCGGGCGGTTCGGTGATGGGCAGCCTGGTGGACCGGACCGCACTGGTCATCACCGCCCGCGCGGTGATGGGCGTCGGCGCCGCGGTGGTCATGCCGGCCACGCTGTCGCTGCTGGTCGCGATGTTCCCCCGGCGGGAGCGGGCGAAGGCCATCACGGCCTGGACCGCCACCTCCGGCCTGGCCATCGCCGTCGGCCCGGTGGTCGCGGGCTGGCTGCTGGAGGACCACGCCTGGGGCTCGACCTTCCTGATCAACGTCCCCATCGCGGTCGTCGCCGTCCTCGGCGCGCTCGCCCTGGTCCCGCCGTCGAAGGCGGAGGGCATGGGCAGGATCGACTCCGTGGGCGGCCTGCTGTCGATCGTCTCCGTCGGCTCGCTCGTCTACGCCACGATCGAGGGCCCGCACTTCGGCTGGGGCGTCGGCCCGATCACCGCCGCCGTGGTCGCCGGGGTGGGTCTGGTGGCCTTCGTGGCCTGGGAACTGCGTCACCCGCACCCCATGCTGGATGTGCGCAAGTTCGCGCAGCGGCCGTTCAGCGGGTCGATGCTCGCGGTGCTGTTCTTCTTCTTCGGCACCTTCGGGTCCATCTACTACTCGACCCAGTACCTGCAGTTCGTCCTCGGCTACGACGCGCTGGAGACCGGTGTACGGCTGCTGCCGCTGGCCGGTGCGGTGTTCGTCGGTGCGGCGGTGACCGGGCGGCTGACCCCGAAGCTGGGCGTGAAGCCGATGGTGGTGGCCGGCATGGCGATCGGCAGCGCGGGGGTCTTCCTGCTCACCCGGATCGAGGCGGGCTCCACCTACACCGACTTCCTGCCGTCGCTGGTGATGCTGGGCTTCGCGATCGGCCTGAGCGTCTCGCCGGCCACCGACACGATCATGGGTTCCTTCCCCGAGTCGGAACTGGGCGTCGGCGGCGGCGCCAACGACACCGCGCTGGAGCTGGGCGGTTCCCTGGGCATCGCGATCCTCGGCTCGCTGCTGGGCACCGCCTACCGCGACAAGCTGACCGACCTGGCCGGCGGACACCTGCCGGCCGCCGCGCTGGAGACGGCGAAGGACTCGGTGGGCGGTGGCATCGCGGTCGCCGAGCAGATCGCGAAGGACCCGGCCGGCGGAGCCCAGCAGGCACAGGCCCTGATCGACGCCGTCCACGAGGCCTTCGCCCACAGCGTCGTCCAGACCAGCCTCATCGGCGGAGTCATCATGGCCGTCGGCACAGTGATCGTCCTCGCCGTCCTCCCCACCCGCGAGAACCCCGCCCCGGCCCGCTCGCAGGAGCCGGCACGGACGGAGAGGCCGAAGGAGTCGGCGGGCGCCAAGTAGGTCGGAAGCGGCGGAGCCATGGACAGGGTCGCTCCAGTCCGTTGTCCATGTGTGGCGGCGGCCCAACAGGCGCTGAATCGTCCGTCGAACCTCTGAGTTCTCCGCCGACTCCAGTTCATCGAAGGGGGAAGGCGTGCGGGTTCGAGGCATCTGGGCCCGCTTGGCAACGGCGCGCCTGAAACGCCGTCGAGGCGTACCGGCTGATCGACGGCGAGTGGCACATCGTGCCCTCCCATTGGGCGTTCGCGCAGACCGCGACGGGAGCCATCGCCTCCTGACGGGCAAGGGGCCTTCGCCGCGTTTCCGTCACGCGTTGGTCCTCGCTGCGCGGGCCGCGAAGGCGGCCGGGGTGATACCGGTGCGGTCGCGGAAGAAGCGGCCGAAGTTCGCGGGGTCGGTGAAGCCTAGGTGGAGGGCCACGGTCCGGGCGTCCCACCGGGCACCTCCCAGCAGGCGCCGGGCTTCCAGGAGGCGCCGCTCGTCGATGAGCTCGCGTACTCCCTTGCCGGTGGCGTCCCGGGCGGCGCGGCTGAGGGTGCGCACCGAGCAGCCGAGCAACTCGGCGTAATCCGCGGCTTGGTGCAGTTCGCGAAAGTGCAGCTCCAAGGTGTCCAGGAAGCGCCTGTACCGGTCGGCGCGGCCGGTGCCGACCGCGGCCGTGCCGATGGGGGCGATGCCTGGGGAGTTGGCAAGGCGCGGCAACAGCGATTCGAGCAGGCTGCGCCGTAGAGCGTGGTGGATGTTGAGGGGGCGGCGCCCCAGTGCGCGGTGTCCTGGAGAGCGGAGAAGGCGTCGACAAGGAGTTCGTCAGGGAGCTCGTCACCGACTCCTACCGGCTCGTCGTCGCCCATCTGCCCAAGGCCGAGCGGCCCGTCGACCCGCACACCTACGGCACCGGCACGCGGGCGGCCCGGTGAACGCGGCCGGTGGCCGGCTCCAGGACACCGCCCGCCAGGCGGCCCTGGCCCTCCCCGACGTCAGTCACGGATACCCCTTCACCCCGTGTCTCGACGTCAACAAGGTCGCGGGCAAGGTGTTCCTGATCGTCACCGACGACCGGATGAACGGTTCCTCGGCATGATCTGCAGTCAGTTCCTGTGTTCCCGGATGCAGGTGCAGGTGCAGGTGCAGGTGCGGGTCGTGGCGGGCGACGATGCGGCGTATCCGGACCTCGTCGGTGACGACCTGGCCGTCGAACACGTCATTGCGCGCGAACTCGGCGAGCCTGGCTTCGGCCTCCGCGCCGGCTGGGCCGGCAGCGCAGGCCGGTCGCCGTCCGCGCCCGTTCTTCGAGTTCCACGGCGATGACGCCAGCCATACCGAGAAGAGGGAGGCCGGGTGGAAAGCGCCCGGCCTCCCCCGCGCATGCCTCACCCGCGCAGCAGCCTCCGCGCCACTCCCGCCGCCGCGATCGCGACACCGCCCACCGCCAGCCCCGCCCCCGCCAGCGCGAGCGCCCTGGCCGCGGGTCCCGGGGGAGCGGGGCGCGCATCGGGAGCCACACCGTAGGCCGAGCCGGCGGAGTCGTCGACGGTCCCGCCCGGCGGGAGCCCGGTCGCCAGCAGTTCCGCCAGGTGCACCGCCTCGTGACCGCCGCTGTCCCACTCGTGGATCTGGGTACGGCAGCTGAAGCCGTCGGCGAGGACAGGGGTTTCCGGGGCCGTCTCACGGAGGCGCGGGAGCAGGACGCGTTCCGCGCAGGCGTGGCTGACCTCCAAGTGGCCGCGTTCGAAGCCGAAGTTGCCGGCCAGTCCGCAGCAGCCGGAATCCAGGGGCTCGGCGTCCACGCCTGCGCGGCGCAGGAGTTCGCGGTCGGCGTCCCAGCCCATGATCGCGTGCTGATGACAGTGCACCTGGGCGAGGGCGCGCGCCGCGTGGGCCGGGACCTGCGGCGGTTCGTAGCCCGGGCTGTGCTCGGTGAGCAGCTCGGCGAGGGTCACCGTCCGGTCGCGCAGCCGCCGTACGTCGCGGTCGCCGGGGAAGAGTTCGGGAGCGTCGGAGCGGAAGACCGCCGTACAGCTCGGCTCCAGGCCGACCACCAGCCCGCCGTCCCGCACATGTTCGGCGAGGTGGCGGACGGTATGGGTCAGCACACGCTTGGCGACAGCCAGTTGGCCGGTGGAGATCCAGGTCAGGCCACAGCAGAGCGGCTCCGTGGGCATGGTCACCCGCCAGCCCGCCGCCTCCAGCACACGGACGGCCGCCCGGCCCAGGTGCGGGTGGAAGTGGTTGGTGAAGGTGTCCGGCCAGAGCAGTACGGTGCCGCGCGCGCCGTCGCCGTACGGCTCACGACGGCGGAACCACTGCTGCAACGTCTCCGGCGCGAACAGCGGGATCTCGCGGTCCTCGACCCCCGCCACGGCCACCGCGGCCTTCGCCAGCACGGGCGTGTGGGTGACGGTGTTGACGAGCGGACCCAGGCGGGCGCGGCCGACGGTCCGGGCGACGGCCGGCAGCCAGCCCATCGACCAGTCGGAGCGCGGCCTGCGCCATGGGCGGCCCGCGAAGTGGTGGGCCAGGAACTCCGCCTTGTACGTGGCCATGTCGACGTCGGCCGGGCAGTCCCTCCTGCATCCCTTGCAGGCCAGGCACAGGTCGAGCGCGTCCCGCACCGCCCTGGACCGCCAGCCGTCCCGGATCGCGCCGTCGCCGTGCCCGTCGAGCATCTCGAACAGCAGCCGGGCCCGTCCGCGCGTGGAGTGCTCCTCCTCCAGGGTGACCTGGTAGGACGGGCACATCACCGCACCGCCCTCGGTGGTGTGCTGGCGGCACTTCCCCACGCCCACACACCGGTTGGCGGCCTCGGCGAACGAACCGCCGTCGTGCGGGAAGCGGAAGTACAGGTCCTGCGGGTCGTACGGTGCCCAGTGGCCGCCGAGACGCAGGTTCTCGTCCAGACGGTACGGCGCCACCACCTTGCCGGGATTCATCCGGTCCCCGGGGTCGAACACGGCCTTCAGCCGGCCGAACGCCTCGACGATCTCCTCCCCGAACATCCTCGGCAGCAGCTCGCCCCGGCTCTGTCCGTCCCCGTGCTCCCCGGAGAAGGACCCGCCGAACTCGGTCACCAGATCGGCGGCTCGCCGCATGAAGCGGCGGTAGGCCGCCACCCCGGCCGCGGTGTACAGGTCGAAGGGGATACGGGTGTGGACGCAGCCCTGCCCGAAGTGCCCGTACAGACTGGGCCCGGTGTCGCTGAGATAGCCGAACTCCTCGAAGAGCGCCCGGAGCCGGCGCAGATACTCGCCCAGCCGCTCGGGCGGTACGGCGGAGTCCTCCCAGCCCTCGAAGGTGTCGGGACGGCCCGGGATGTGCGCCGTGGCGCCGAGGCCTGCCTCCCGTACCTGCCACAACTGCTCCTCGTGGGACGGGTCGTCGAGGAAGGCGACCTCCGCGTCGTGCTCGCTCTCGTCCAGCGCGTCCAGCATCGCGTGCGCGCGCTCCTCCGCCTGTTCGAGCGTGTCCCCGCCGAACTCCACCATCAAGAAGGCGTCACCCTCGGGGAGTTGAGAGATCGCCTTGGCGTTGAGCCGCTTGAGCTGTTCGTCGTGGACCAGCCGCGAGTCGACGCCCTCCAGCGCGATCGGTTCGTACGGCAGTACGGCCGGCACCGCGTCCGCGGCCACCGCGATGTCCGGGAACCCGAGTACCACCAGCGTGCGTTCCTTGACCACGGGCACCAGTTCCAGCTCCGCGCGCAGCACGGTCACCAGCGTCGACTCGCTGCCCACCAGCAGCCCGGCGACGTCGAAGCCGTGCTCGGGCAGGAGGGAGTCGAGGTTGTAACCGGAGACCCGGCGCGGGATGCGCGGAAAGCGGTGGCGGATCTCGTCGGCGTAGGTGTCGCGCAGGGTGCGCAGCCGCCGGTACACGGCGGCCCGCAGATCGCCGTGCCGCTCGATCTCGGCGTACTCCTCGTCGCTCGTCCCGCCGCACCAGAAGCGGGTGCCGTCGTACAGCAGCACCTCCAGCCGGGCGATGTTGTCGACGACCTTGCCGTGCGCCTGCGCGGTGGCGCCGCAGGAGTTGTTGCCGATCATGCCGCCGATCGTGCAGTTCATATGGGTGGCCGGCTCCGGGCCGAAGCGCAGTCCGGTCGGCGCGAGCTGCCGGTTGAGGTCGTCGAGGACGATGCCGGGCTGTACGACGCAGGTGCGGGCGTCGGCGTCCACGGACTCCAGCCGGTGGCAGTACTTCGACCAGTCGATCACCACGGCGGTGTTGGTGCACTGCCCGGCCAGGCTGGTCCCGCCGCCCCGGGACAGCACCGGTGCGCCGTGCTCACGGGCCACCGCCACCGCCTCGGCGGCAGCCTCGGGCGTACGGGGGACGACCACGCCGATCGGGGTCTGCCGGAAGTTCGAGGCGTCGGTGGAGTACGCGGCCCGCGTTCCGGCGTCGAACCGCACCTCCCCGTCCACGCGCGCGTGCAGTGCGGCCGCCAGGGAGCCGGTGTCCACCGGGGGATCGGACGGCCGGTGGCGGACGGGATCGGGCAGGTCCTGCACACCCATGGGGGGCCTCCTTCGGACACCGGCAGAGGTCATGACCGCGCGCCCCGCGCGGCAGTCGCCGGGTACCCGGGGGCGTAGGGGCCAAGCTCCGTGGCGGTCGGCCGGCCCCGGCACCCCTCGGCGTCAGTCGGACACGACGACGGCCTCCGTGGCCTGCCCGGCCTCCTGCTCCGGCTCCGCCTCCTCCGCCAGACACAGCAGCCGCCGTACGGCGGCGCTGTGGTCGGGCCCCACGACGTGGGCCATCGCCCCGGTGACCGTCTCGGCCAGGGAGTCGGACGCCTCCCGCAGCAGGGTGCGGGCCTTGTCGGTGAGGGCGACCTCGACGCCGCGCTTGTCGCCACAGACCGCCTTGCGGGTGACGAGGCCGGCGTGCTGGAGGCAGGCGATCTGATAGGTGAGCCGGGTCTTCGGGCGGCCCAGCAGCTCCGCGATGCGCGTCATGCGCAGGCCCTCGCGGGGCTGCTCCGCCAACAGGCACAGGACGAGGAACTCGTCGTGCGAGACGTCGAGCCGCTCCTTGACCACCGACCGCAGCCGCTGCTCCACCGCTCCGGTCGCGGCCAGCAGCATCATCCAGGCCCGCAGCTCGGGCGGCAGCAGCCCCGCGCCCTGCGCGGACGGACATTCGGGCAGGTCCAGGGCGTGCTCGTCGGGGTCGGCCATGCTCCGAGTGTACCTGTCGTCCAATTTTGGATGACGGGGTTGTTCAGATTTGGATGACCAGCTAGCGTGTGATCATCCAAATTTGAACCACTCATTCGAGGACAGATCATGACCGTCGCCGTGGAAACCGGACTGTGGCAGCTCGACACCGTCGCCTCCACCGTCGCCCTGAAGCACAAGACGATGTGGGGCCTGGTGACCGTCAAGGGCGCCATCGCCGCCGTGAGCGGTGGGGGAGAGGTGGGGCCCGAGGGATCCGCCACCGGCACCCTCACCCTGGACGCCGCCTCCCTCGACACGAAGAACGCCAAGCGGGACGAGCACCTGCGCGGCGCCGACTTCTTCGACGTCGCGAACCACCCCGAGATCACCTACGCCGTGCGCTCCGCCGAACTCGGCGACGGCGGCACGGTCCAGGTGTCCGGCCAGCTCACCGTGCGCGGCATCAGCAGGCCGCACTCCCTCACCGCGAAGCTCACCGGCGCGAGCGCCGACGCGGTCACGCTGGACACGGAATTCACCGTCGACCGCGGCGAGTTCGGCCTGGGCTGGAACCAGCTCGGCATGATCCGCGGCCTGACCACGGTCAACGCCACGCTCCGCTTCACGCGCGCGACGACTGCCTGACCGGCCGTCCCTTCACCGTCGTACGGTCGCCGTACGCAGCCACCGCGACCCGGTGGCCCGTGGCCGAGCTCCAGACCGCGCGGGTGCCGATGAAGAGGCCGGCGGTGGAGAGCGGCGTCAGGACGCGGTGCCACTGAGCGGGGCTCAGGAAAGGCGGACACCGCCGGGCGGGTGCCACCAGCGGGGTATCTGCCACGTGCGCGGCGCGTGAACGTAATCGCACCTGGTGAAGGGGGTGCTCCTGGACGTGAAGATTCCGGTGTGCGGGCGCTGGGAAGCATCTGTGGGACGGTTGTGACGGTCGCGGTCCGTGTCGCTGTTGGGCCGAACGGGTGACTTGGCGTAAGAATTGGCTGGTGCAGGCATGGAGTGCGAGTCAGTTCGGGGGGAGCCGGTGAACCGATACGACGTCACCGATGAACAGTGGGAAGGGCTCGCACAGGTCGTTCCGCTGCGGGGCCGGGACGCGTGGCCGTCGGCGGTGAACCACCGTGCGCTGCCCGACGCGGAGACGGAGGCGCGGCGCCGCTTCGTCGTCCTGCGGGTCAACGTCTTCGCGGACGCCCGCGAGGTCGCCGAGACCCTCATGGCGGGGATCCCGGTGCTTCTCGACCTCACCGGCGCGGAGACGGAGGTCGCCAAGCGCGTCCTCGACTTCTCCACCGGCGTCGTCTTCGGCCTCGCCAGCGGCATGCACCGCGTCGACCGCAACGTCTTCCTCCTCACCCCACCGGGCACCGAGGTGAGCGGCATCATGGAGGAAGCGGGGGCCCCGGGGGGCTGAGACGGGGCCGGACCGACTCGGTCGGCCCATGAGGACCCGGCCCATTCGCGGGGCGGGTCGGTCGGGCACGTCGCCCGATCGTGGGAAGCTGCTGCGGACGGAACGGTTCGCCTGAGAGCCGGAGTCCTACCGTCCGCACATGACCGTGCCGCGTGCCTCCTCCGCCTCTCCGGCCGTCCCGGCTTCCCCGATGGACGGCGTCCCGCCCACCCCCGTCCGCCGCCCCCACCCGCTCCGCCCCTGTCTCACCGAGTTGCGGCTCTCCGCTTTCGGCGGGCATCGGCGGCTGGGGATCCGGCTGGGAGCGGTGACCGTTCTCGCGGGGGCCAGTGGGAGCGGGAAGACGACCGCGCTACGGGCGTACGAGGCGTTGGCGCGGCTCGGGGGCGGGGCCAGGCTGGGCGAGGTCTTCCCCGATCCCCTCGCCTGTGTGCCCGAGCGGGCGCGGCCCGACGCCCAGCGGCGCCGAGGGTTCCGTATCGGATGCACCGCCGACGGGCCCGAGGGGCCGGTCCGGCTCGACATCGCCGTGCAGGCGGAGCCCGCACTGCGCATCGCGGGGGAGCGGCTGAGCGCCGGCGGGCTCGTGCTGCTCGAGACCGCCCTGCGCGACCCGGGGCGCCGTACGGTTCAGGCCGCCTGGCACACCGCGGGATCCGCCCCCGTCACCCGCGCCCCGCTGCCCGACGACCGGCTCGGCACCGCCCTGCTGCCGCTGCGCGTGGCCGGCAAGACCGAGGGGCAGCGCCACGTACTCGCCGCCGCCGAACAGATGGTCGTCGCCCTGCGGTCCGTCTTCGCCTGCGACCCCCGGCCGGAGTGGATGGGCGCTCCGGTGCCCACCGGCTCCGGGCGGCTGCTCGGCGGCTGCGACAACCTCGCCGACGTGCTCTGGCGCACCCGCGAGGAGTGCGGACGACGGCACGCGCAACTGGTCGCCGCCCTGGACGACGGCTGCGCCGGACCCGTCGTCGACCTGCGCGCCGAACCCCTGTCCGACGGCACGGTCCGCGCGGTGCTCGACCGCGGCGACGGCACCTGTACGGAACTCGCCCGGCTGGGATACGGCGAACTGCGCCATGTGGCCCTCGCCCTGGTCCTGCTCACCGGCCCCGGCGTACTCGACCTGGACACGGCCGGCGAGGTGCCCTCGGCCATGCAGGCACTCACCCTGCTCGCCGACAACTTCGACCGGGGCCTGGACGTACGGCAGCGCGCCGGACTGCTGAGGCTTGCCGTGCGGATGGCCGAACGCGGGCACATCCGCCTGGTCGGCGCGGTGAGCGACCCGTCGTACGCCGTCCGGACCAAGGGAGTGACGGTGGTACACCTGGGGCCGTGACCGAACATTCCGAACCTCTCGACGTGCAGAAGCTGCAGCGCAGGCTGGCCGAGTTCGCCGCCGCGCGGAACTGGCAGCCCTTCCACACGCCCAAGAACCTCGTCGCCGCGCTCAGCGTGGAGGCCTCCGAGCTGGTCGAGATCTTCCAGTGGCTGACCCCGCAGGAGTCGGCGCGCGTCATGGACGACCCGGAGACCGCCCACCGGGTGACGGACGAGGTCGCCGACGTCCTCGCGTATCTGCTGCAACTGTGCGAGGTGCTCGGCATCGACCCGCTCGCCGCCCTGGACGCGAAGATCGACCGCAACGAGCGGAGGTTCCCCGCGCCGTGACCGGCGTGCCGAGCCGTTGGCTGTGGACAACTCTGGATTACCTCGGTCCGCTTTCACTCTCCGGAGTCATCGGCTGGCCCGACACCGATTTGTTGTCCACAGATTTCCCCCTTCCTCTGGCTTTTCGCCCCACAGGCCTTCACTCTGGGTAGTGGAACGCTCTCGGTGCGCAAGAGCGGGACCAGGGCTGGGTGCACGGGAGTTCGGGCGGACGTGCGAGGAGCGCGTCGGGACAGACGGGGGCGGCGCATGGACGCGGTGCGGCTCATTCTGGCGAGCAGGCGTGCGCTCGCGGGCAGCGGCGGCAAGGCGGAGATCCTCACGGAGGTGTGGCAGGCGCAGGCCCTGGCCCAGGCGATGGGCAGTCGCCTCGCCGTCTCGGGCCCGCCCGAACTGCGCGGCGAGGCCCTGGGGCTGACGGAGCTGGCGGGTCGCGGCTGCGGTGTGCTGGACGCCCCCGACCTCGACCCCTCAGACCTGCGCGCCGCCCAGCTCACCGCGCTGGAGGACGCCCGCGGTGCCCTGATCGACCTGGGCGGCCTGCTCGGCGAGGTCGGCATCGCCCTGGTCGCCCTCGCCAGTGCGGCGGACGACCAGGGCACGTACTGGCAGTGCATGGAGGCCATCGACGCGGCCGACGAGTCCAGGGACCGCGTCCTGGAGATGCTGCGCAAGCTGGCGGCGAGGGAGGAGAGAGAGGAGCGAGAGGAGAGAGAAGGCGCTTTACCGGAGAGATGACTCCGGGTCAGCGCACCTCGCCCACGTCCCCCTCCGCCGCCCGCGGCGCTCGTGTGCTCCCTGCCGAGTGGAAGTCCTCCAGTGCCGTCAGGTTCGTGTTCAGCGCCGCCATCAGCTCCTCCATCCGCTGCAGCAGCCCCTTCGGCTGGGCTGCCGCGGCGCCCTCGTCCTGGTGCGGCGCGGTCTCTTCCGACATGACGGCCTCCTCGGCCCCGGTCTGCCCTCGGGGGCAGCCGACGCGGTGACGTCCCGGCGCCGAACCGCCGGGCGGGCGCCGGGCGGTCCGGCTCCGCAGCAGCCAACGATCACCGCCGGGGCGGGTCACTGGCGCGGGCAACCCCCCAGGCCGGCACGGACGTTTTTCACCCGACCGGGGACGGCCCGGCCCGAGGGGACCGGTGGGGTCGACGGGACGCCCGGCATGCAGGATGGGAGGCATGGATCTTCGTATCTTCACCGAGCCCCAGCAGGGCGCCACCTACGACACCCTCCTCACCGTGGCGAAGGCCACCGAAGACCTCGGCTTCGACGCCTTCTTCCGCTCCGACCACTACCTGAAGATGGGGGACGCCGACGGCCTCCCCGGCCCCACGGACGCCTGGATCACCCTCGCCGGCCTCGCCCGCGAGACCCGGCGCATACGTCTCGGCACGCTGATGACCGCCGCCACCTTCCGGCTGCCCGGTGTCCTGGCCATCCAGGTCGCGCAGGTGGACCAGATGTCCGGCGGCCGCGTGGAACTCGGCCTGGGCGCGGGCTGGTTCGAGGAGGAGCACGCGGCGTACGGCATCCCCTTCCCGAAGGAGAAGTTCGGCCGCCTCGAGGAACAGCTGGCGATCGTCACCGGCCTGTGGGCCACCGGGCCGGGCAAGACCTTCGACTTCCACGGCACGTACTACGACCTCACCGAGTCGCCCGCGCTGCCCAAGCCCGCGCAGCCGAAGGTGCCCGTCCTGATCGGCGGCCAGGGCGCGAGCCGCACGCCCCGGCTGGCGGCCCGGTTCGCCGACGAGTTCAACATGCCGTTCGGCTCGCCCGAGGACAGCGGGCGCCAGTTCGGCCGGGTGCGGGACGCCGCCGCCGAGATCGGCCGGGACGCCGACGCCATCACCCTCTCCAACGTCCTCGTCGCCTGCGTGGGCAAGGACGACCAGGAGGTCGCCCGCCGCGCCGCCGCGATCGGCCGAGAGGTGGCCGAACTCAAGGCCAACGGCCTGGCCGGAACCCCGGCCGAGGTCGTCGACAAGATCGGCCGCTATGCCGAGACCGGCTCCCGCCGCATGTACCTCCAGATCCTCGACCTGCACGACCTGGACCACCTGGAACTCATCTCCGCCCAGGTGCAGTCGCAGTTGCCGTAAGCCCGGGCGGCCCGCCGGACCGGTGCGGCGGGCCGCCTTTCCCGCATCCGTCTGCATTGCTTACGCCCACCGTCAGAAAAACCGGCACCCCGGGGTTTCGCGGAAATGCCGGGCAACTCAATGCGACGGGCGAGGCAACGAAGTCGAGGCGGCGCAGGTCAGGAAATGACACCGATGTCGATTCCGGGGCAACACCCGCTCTGACCGGTGTGTTCTCACTCACGCTCGTAGATGTTTGACGGGGCTTTCTTCCCATATTCCTGGTCTTTCGGATTGCGCCTTTTACCTTTGACAACCCGATCGGGCGGTTCTTATAGTCCACGGGTATTCGGAGCCCGGCCGACGTGGCTCATGGAATTGAAGATTCCGGAGGGCGGTCGGCGCCCTCTTTCCCATGTACGCCTCACCCCCCTCGTTCCCTGTACGTCTCACCTCGTCAGTACGACATTCCGTACATCGTTCGGCATACCGACCCGGTGATCCCGGGCACGGCTGCCGAGGCAGAGGAAAGGCACCCCCCATGACCACAGCCGTGACGGCGACACGGACCATCGCGCACCTGTTGCGCGACGCGGCCCGCAACCATCCGGAGTCCGGGCTGCGCTACCCCCGGAGCGCGGACGACCGGGACGCGCCGTTGCAGAGCCATCCCGAACTCCTCGACGCGGCCCGCTCGGTCCTCGCCGGACTGCGCGCCCACGGCCTCGCCCCCCACGACAAGGTCGTCCTGCTCCTGGAGAAGCCGCAGGAGTTCCTCGCCGCGTTCTGGGCCTGCCAGCTCGGCGGATTCGTGCCCTGCCCGATGGCCGCCCTGGGCGGCGACCCCGAGCGCTGGGCGGCCCAGCTCACCCATGTCGACACCCTTCTCGACCATCCGCTGCTCGTCACCAGCGCCACCCTCGCCGCCGAACTCCCGCGCGCCGACGGCCTCGACGTCGTGCCGCTGGAGGAGCTGCGCGCCGAACAGCCGGCCGACTCCTTCCACGAGGCCGACCCCGAGGACACCGCCGTCCTCGTGCTGACGTCCGGCTCCACCGGCAACTCCAAGGCCGTGATGCTCAGCCACGCCAACCTGCTCGCCTCCATGGCCGCCAAGAACGGCTACCACCGGCTGACCGCCGAGGACACCAGCCTCAACTGGGTCTCCTTCGACCATGTCGCCGCCCTTCTCGAGTGCCATCTGCTGCCGCTGTCCGCGGGCAGCACCCAACTGCACGTCGAAGCATCCGTGGTGCTCCAGGAACCGCTGAACTTCCTGCGGATCGTCTCCCGCTTCGGGGTCACCATGACCTTCACACCCAACTTCCTGCTGGGGCTGATCAATCCACAGGCCGACCGGCTCGACGAGGAGGACGGCGACGAGCTCGACCTGTCGCGGCTGCGGCACATCATCAGCGGCGGCGAGGCCGTCGTCCGCACCACCGGCGAGACCTTCCTGAGCCGCTTCGCGCCCCACGGGCTGCGCGCCGACGCCCTCTGGCCCGCCTTCGGCATGTCGGAGACCTGCGCCGGCAGCGTCTACTCCGTCGACTTCCCGGCCGCCGACCAGGGACAGGAGTTCGCCAACCTGGGCCGCCCCGTCGAGGGACTGCGCATCCGGATCGCCGACGAGAACCACCGTGAGCTGCCCGAGGGCGAGGTCGGTGAGCTCCAGCTCGACGGCCCCATGATCACCGCCGGTTACCACAACGACGAGCAGGCCACCCGGAACGCCTTCACGCCCGACGGCTGGTTCCGCAGCGGCGACCTCGGCCGGATCGACGACGGCCGCCTCACCCTGGTCGGCCGCAGCAAGGACAGCGTCATCGTCAATGGCGTCAACTACTTCAGCCATGACATCGAGACCCTCCTCGAAGACCTCGACGACGTGGCCCGCTCCTATGTCGCCGCCTTCCCCACCCGCGCCCCCGGCAGCGACACCGAGCAGCTCGTCATCGCCTTCCACCCGGAGTGCCCCGAGGGCGACGAGCTCGCGCTGTACCGGGTGCTCACCGCGGTCCGCAGCACGGTCGTCATGCACTGGGGCTTCCGGCCCGCGCTCATCCTGCCGCTGCCCGAGGACGCCTTCCCCAAGACCAGCCTGGGCAAGATCCAGCGCGCGCTGATGCGCAAACGTCTGGAGGCCGGGGCGTACGACGACGTGAAGGCGTACGTCGACGACCTGGTCCTGCGCCGGCTCGGCGGCTACACCGCCCCCGAGGGCGACACGGAGAAGGTCCTGGCCGGCATCTACGCCGACATGTTCGACACCGACCCGGGGCGGCTGAGCGCCACCGCCAACTTCTTCGACCTGGGCGGCACCTCGCTCGACATCCTGCGGCTGCGCTCCCTGGTCGCCCAGCGCCTGGGCGCGCACGACCTGCAGATCATCACCGTCCTGCGGGCTCCCACCGTGCGCGCGCTCGCCGCCCGGCTCGACGGGGCGGCCGAGGGCGAGCAGGAGTACGACCCCATCGTCCCGATGCAGACCACCGGCGACCGGACCCCGCTGTTCTGCGTCCACCCCGGCGTCGGCGAGGTACTCGTCTTCGTCAACCTCGCCAAGTACTTCGTCGGCGACCGCCCGTTCTACGCGCTGCGCGCCCGTGGCTTCAACCCCGGCGAGAAGCCCTTCGAGAGCTTCGCGGAGATGGTCGACACCTATGTCCGCGCGATCCGCTCCCGCCGACCGCACGGTCCGTACGCCGTCGCCGGATACTCCTACGGCGGCGCCGTCGCCTTCGAGATGGCCAAAGCCCTCGAAGCACAGGGTGAACGCGTCGACTTCGTCGGCAGCTTCAATCTGCCCCCGCACATCAAGTACCGCATGGAGGAACTCGACTTCATCGAGACGGCGGCCAACCTGGCGTTCTTCCTGGAGCTCATCGACAAGAAGCAGTCCCTCGAACTCCCCGCGGTACTGAGGCCGTTGCCGAGGGACGAACAGCTGGCGTACTTCATCGAGCACGCGCCGAAGGGCCGGCTCGCCGAACTCGACCTCACCTTCGAGAAGTTCAAGGCGTGGGCGGAACTGGCCGACCGGCTCACCGACCTCGGGCGCGGCTACTCACCCGAGGGCAAGGTCCGTTCGATGAGCGTCTTCTACGCCGTTCCGCTGCGCGGCACCAAGGAGGACTGGCTCAACAACGAGCTGCGCCGCTGGGACGAGCACGTCACCGGAGAGAACCGGTACCTCGACGTGCCCGGTGAGCACTACACCCTGATGGGCCCCGCGCACGTGGCGACCTTCCAGTCGATCCTGCGCAAGGAGCTCGACCGCGCCCTCGGCGACGCCTGACCCCGCATCCCTGGGAGGGAATCCCTTGAACGGCAAGAAGATCCTGGTGACCGGCGCCACCGGACAGGTCGCCGGACCGGTGGCCAAGGCGCTCGCCGACGGCAACGAGGTGTGGGCACTCGGCCGCTTCGGCACCCCCGGGTCCGAGGAGGAACTGACCCGGCACGGCATCCGCACCGTCCGCTGGGACATGGACGACACGAGCGCCGGCTCCCTCAAGGGCCTGCCGGAGGACTTCACCCACGTCTTCCACTCGGCGGTCCGGCGCGGCGAGGACGGCGACTTCAACGCCGCCGTCGAGGTCAACTCCGTCGCCGCGGGACGCCTGATGACCCACTGCCGTACGGCGGAGGCGTTCCTGTACGTCTCCACCGGCGCCCTGTACGCCCGGCAGACCCTCGACCACCAGTACACCGAGACCGACCCGCTGGACGGCAGGGCGGACTGGCTGCCCGCCTACCCCGTGGCCAAGATCGCGGCCGAGGGCACGGTCCGGGCGTTCGCCCAGACCCTCGGTCTGCCGACCGTCATCGCCCGCCTCAACATCGCCTACGGCCCCGGCGGTTACGGCGGCGTACCGATGCTCTACTTCAAGCGCATGCTCGCGGGCGAGCCGATCCCCGTCCCCCTGGAGGGCCAGAACTGGACCTCCCTGCTGTACACCGACGACCTGGTGGAACAGGTCCCGCGTCTGTGGGACGCGGCGAGCGTCCCCGTGACCCTCACCAACTGGGGCGGTGACGAGTCCGTCGGCATCACCGACTGCGTCCGTTACCTGGAGGAGCTCACCGGGGTGAAGGCGAACCTCGTACCGAGCGAGGTCACCCGAGAGACCTACCAGTTCGACCCGACGCTGCGCCGCTCGCTCACCGGACCCTGCAAGGTGCCGTGGCGCGAGGGCATCCGGCGCACCCTCGCGGCGCTGCACCCCGACCATCTCAAGGACTGAAGGAACGGACCGGCCATGACCGAGAACACCGATCCGCTGGCACCGATCCACGCCGCCTACGCGGCCTTCGCCAACCGTGACGTGGGAGCCCTCCTGGGCGCCTTCGACCCCGACATCGAGTGGGTGCACCCCGAGGGCATGGACAAATACGGCCTCGGCGGCACCAAGCACGGGCACGCCGGCGTCAAGGAGTTCCTCGCGCACGTGCCGACCGTCCTCGGTGGCATGCGGCTGCATCCCGAGGAGTTCGTCCGCGAGGGGGAGCGCGTGGTGGTCTTCGGCCACCGGGACATCACCTCCCTCGGCGGTCACACGGAGCGGCAGCCGTTCGTGCACTCCTGGGTGCTGCGCGACGGCCGCGCCGTGCGGATGGAGGACATCTTCGACACCGTCGCCTTCCACCGTGTGATCGAGAGCTGACGTGTGCCCATGACGTACGCCCGCCCCGGCCCGGAGGGGACCTGCACGCGGACCGCGCTGTGCCGGCCGCTGCCGGAATGACGGCCCCGCCGGCTGGGGTCGAGTCAGGCCGGCGTGGGGCGTGCGGGGTCGTCGGAGGCGCCGCGGCGGAGGTCCTCGGCCGCCTCTCGAACGGCAGGGAGCAGGACCGCGACCGGAGGGCTGTCCAGGGCGCCCTCGCGGACCACGAGGGTGATACGGCGGGTGGGGTGGACGCCGGCAAGGGCGATACGGGTGACCGGATGGCCCGGGCGTTCCGGCACCAGATCGGGCACGAGGGCGACACCCCAGCCCAGCGAGACCAGCCCGAACACGGCCTGCATGTCCCCGATGTCGGAGACGATGTCGGGGACGAACCCGGCCCCGGCGCACATGTGCAGGGCCAGTTGTCCCAGCCCGGAGGTGCGGTCCAGCAGCCAGGGCTGCTCCGCGAACTCGGCGAGGTCACGCGGACCCTCACCCCGCGCCAGCGGGTGACCGGGTGCGATGACCAGGCGGATACGGTCGCTGATCACCTCCTCCTCGTACAGTCCGGGCAC
Source organism: Streptomyces sp. NPDC049687 (assembly GCF_044465285.1). NCBI lineage: Bacteria > Bacillati > Actinomycetota > Actinomycetes > Kitasatosporales > Streptomycetaceae > Streptomyces > Streptomyces sp. NPDC049687. The sequence continues at coordinate 72,710 of NZ_JBITLN010000010.1, read as the reverse complement.
CCGGGGCTCGGGCACCTGCGAATAGCCGGAGGCCAGGACCGCGTCGAGCCGGCCCAGCCGGACCGTCTGCCGGCCCTCGTCCGGATCCACGCCGTGGAGGGTGATCCGCAGATCCGGATGCCGTTCCCGCAGGCGGTTCAGCGCCGGCACCAGCAGGGCCGGGCCCTCGTGCAGCGGCACCCCCACCCGCAGTTCGCCACTGACCCTGCCGTCACGCGCCAGCAACTCGGCCTCGGCAGCCTCCAACTGGGCGAGGACCCGCTCGGTGTGGGCGACCAGCAGGCGCCCGGCGGCGGTGAGTTCGGCCCGCCTGCTGCCCCGGTCCAGGAGCGCGGCGCCGGTCTCCGACTCCAGCGCGGACAACTGCTGGGAGACCGCGGAACGCGTGTAGTTGAGCGCCTGGGCGGCCGCGGCGATCGACCCCCGCGCCCCCACCTCGCGCAGCAGCACCAGTTTCCGTACGTCCAGCACCGTCATCCTCGCTAACGCTTCCGGTTACGAAGTATCACGCCAGATTACGGGACAGGGCTCCGGGGCGGCGCTTTCAATGGAGATCGGCCCTGTCCAACGCGTAGCTCACACAAGGGAATCCGCATGCCCACACTGCTCCACCTCGACTCCAGCCCCCGCCGGGGCTCGGTCTCCCGCCAGATCTCGGGTGAGTTCGCGGAGGCCTGGCGCAAGGCCAACCCCGAGGGCACCTACGTCTACCGCGACCTGGCCGCCGACCCCGTGCCGCACGTCGATCACCCGCAGATCGAGGTCATGCACCGTCTGGAGACGGAGGGCGTGCGCGACCTCGCGGCGGCCCGGGAGGCGGCGCGGTCGCCCGAGGAGAAGGCGAGCTGGGCGGTGACCTGGCCGCTGATCGAGGAGCTGCTCGCGGCCGACACCGTCCTGCTCGGCGTCCCGATGTACAACTTCTCCGTGCCGTCCACCTTCAAGGCGTGGTTCGACCGGGTCCTGATCGCCCCGCTGATCGCCGACCCGGCCACCGGCCAGGGCCCGCTGTCCGGCAAGAAGGTCGTGGTGGCCTCCGCGCGCGGCGGTGCCTACGGCCCCGGCACGCCCCGCCACGACAGCGACCACCAGGAGCCGTATCTGAAGGCGGCCCTCGCCATGGTCGGCCTCGCCGCCGACCTGACCTTCCTGCACGCGGAGCTCACCAAGTCGGCGCACGTGCCGCGGCTCGCCCAGTTCAAGGAGCTGGCCGCCACCTCCTACCAGGCGGCGATCGACGGCGCCCGCACCCACGGCGGAGCCTGACGCCCGGGGCGGCGGCTCACCGCAGCGGGAAGTTGCGGTCGAACACGTTCTCCGGGTCGTACCGGGCCTTGAGCGAGCGCAGCCGGGTCAGGGCCGGCTCGGGGAACGCCTCGGCGAGGACGTCGGGGGAGCGGCGGCTGTCGAAGCTGAGGTACATGCCGTTCACCTCGGGGGCGAGCCGCGCCCAGTGGGCGTCGAGGGAGCGCTCCAGGTCGGGGACGGTCGCGGAGAGCAGCTGGAAGTTCTGGGTGCGGTGGGCGTAGGCGGTGGCCGAGGGATCGACGTCGTTCACCGCGCCGCCCACCGAACGGAACTGCTCCATCAGCACCTGCCCCGACGCCAGTGCCTCCGCCACGGACCGCGCGGTGTGCGCGGACACCCGGTCCAGCAGCCCGGAGCGGGTGGCGCCGAGCCCCTGGCCGTGGTGCGGGGCGCCGCCCACCGGCACCAGGGCCGGATAGGGGGCGAGCACCGCCTCCTGCTTCAGCAGCGGGCCCAGCCCCAGCAGGGGCGTCAGTACCCGTTGGGCGTCCTCCGGCCGCTCGCCCGCGTACACGGCGGCGACATGGGCGACAGGGGGCCGGCCGGGTCCCGCCGGCATGAGGGTGAGGAAACTGGTCAGCTCCCGGGGCGCGGTCGCCAGAACCTCTCCCCACTCCTCCACGAGCGCCGCGCCGTCCCGCGCGTCGAAGATCAGGTCGGCGAACACGACGTCACCGGTCTCGGACGCCTCCAGCTCCACCGCCGTGACGACCCCGAAGTTGCCGCCCGCGCCCCGGACCGCCCAGAACAGGTCGGGATCGCGCTCCGCCTCGGCCCGTACGAACGTCCCGTCCGCCAGGACGAGTTCGACGGCCGTCACATGGTCGATCGTCAGCCCGTCCCGCCGCGCGAACCAGCCCATGCCGCCCGCCGTGACGAGCCCACCCACGCCGACATCGCCGGTGTCGCCCGAGCTGACGGCCAGCCCGTGCGGGGCGAGGACCTGCGCCACCCGCCCCCAGCGGGCGCCCGCGCCGACCCGGACCCGGCGGCGTGCCCGGTCCAGCACCTCCACCCGGTCGAGCCGGGAGACGTCGAGGACGACACCGCCGTCGTTGGTCGACCGCCCGCTGATGCCGTGCCCGCCGCTGCGCACGGACAGCACCCCGCCCCGGCAGCGGGCGTACGCCAGAGCCGCGGCCGTCTCCTCCACGCTCTCCGGGAAGATCACCACCGCCGGGGCGCCCCGGTGGACGTATCCGTGCCGCACCCGCTCGTAGCGCGCGTCGGACGGCAGGACCGCGCGGCCGGTGAGGGACGGCGGTAACTCGACGTGAGCGACGCTCTGTTCCGTCATGACGCGGAGGTCCCTCCGAAGGGCTCGGGGTGTACGGGCTCGAGGTGTTCGAGGGGTTGAAGCAGACACCGCAGCATGCGCGTCAGGTGCGCCACCAGCCGCTCCGGCGGCATCTCGGCCACCGGCCCGCTGCGCAGCACGTACCGGCTGAAGGTGACGCCGATGAGCTGGGAGGCGAGCAGATCGATGCGCTCGTCCGCGTCCGGGCCGGTCAGCACCGTGCGGTAGGCCTCCGCGCTGCTGCGCCGCATCGCCGCGTACAACTCGGTGGCGGCCTGCTCGTCGGAGGCGGCACTGCGGATCAGGGCCAGGAACGGGTCGTTGCCGTCGGCGTGTTCCATCCGCTCGACGAAGGCCTGTGCGATCCGGTCCGGCAGGGTGCCGGGCGGGCCGGGCATCAGCTCGGGCAGGTCCCGCGGGCCGGGCACGGCCGCGAGGAACAACTGCTCCTTCGAGCCGAAGTGCCGCATGACCAGACCGTGGGTGACCCCGGCCCGGCCCGCGATCTCCCGGATCGTGGCCCGGGCGTAGCCCCGCTCGGCGAACGCGGCCCGCGCGGCCTCCAGGATCGCCTCGCGGTGCGCCTCCGGGGCGCGGACGCGTTTCCTGGCCGGGGCGGGGGCATCGGTCGGTTCCGTGGTCACAACTCCAAATGTACATCTGGTCATTAGCGCCGCCGCTGACTAGGCTGCTCGAAATGACCACTCGTTCATTACCGTTTGGGGAACCGCCCGAGGAACTCTTCGGAAGGCCATTCGGGAAGACATTCGGGCAACCGCCCGCCGCTCCCTACCTGCAGGGCCGCACCGTGCTCGTCGTCGGCGCGAGCGGCGGCATCGGGGAAGGAGTGACACGCGCCCTGCTGACGCTCGGCGCCACCGTGGTCGCCGCCGGCCGCAGCGAGGCCCGGCTGAACGGCCTCGCCGAGTACGCGGCCGACGCGGGCCCGGGCATCCTGCGTCCCCACGTGGTCGACGTCTCCGACCCCGACAGCGCCGCCGTGCGCTCCGCGCTCGCCCAGGAGTACGGCACGTTCGACGGCGCCGTCCTGACCCTCGGCAACTGGGGCCCGCAGGGCCGGACGGGGCTGCTGGAGGTGACCGACGAGCTCTGGGACACCATGATCGCCGACAACCTCTCCAGCCACTTCCGGGCGTTGCGCGCGGTCACCCCGTTGCTCGCCCCGGACGGCGCACTCGTCCACTTCACCGGCTTCAGCGCGGAACTGCCCTACCCGGGTGCCGCCCTGATCGGCGCGACCAACGCGGCCAAGAAGTCGCTGCTGCGCACGCTGACCGCCGAACTCGACGGCAAGGGCCCGCGGATCTACGAGCTCGTCATCGGCCCCGTCCGCACCCGCCCCCGCGCCGCGGCGGGCGCCGACAGCGTGTCCTGGCTGAGCGGCGAGGACCTCGGCCGGCACGCCGGCGAGCTGATCGCCCGGCGCGGTCCGTGGACGGCCGAGCCCCTGCAGTATCTCCTCGACCGTGCCTCCGGTGTGCTCACCATGTCGCCCCAGTGAGGGAGTCCACCGAGGGCGCCCCGCTGTGACAGGGCTGTGACCGGAGGTGTGCCTTCCATCACGGCCGGGGCGGTGCGGCCCTGATGAGGTGACCGGATGCGCAGACCCGCCCCCCTCGTCCCGGCCCTCGCCGTCGTGCTGCTGCTGTCGGCCTGCGGTTCGGAACGCGTCGGCCACCCGTCCAACGGTCCCGGAGCAGCCTCCCCGGCGCCCCGGACCCGGGTCACGGACCCGCCGGTGGACGGCGTACGCATCACGGCCGTGAGCATCCCGTCCGCCTCGCCGACCCCCTCCGCCTCCCCGGGCCAAGTCCACGCGGACCCTCTCCCCGCCGACCCCGAGGTCTCCGCCGCCTACGAGGTCACCAACGACGGCACCGAGGCGCTGACGTACACCGTGCTCTTCGGCTTCATGTCGAGTGACGGCGGGGCCGTGAGCAACCAGCGCGAGACCGTACGCTCGGTCGGTCCCGGCAGGACGGTCCGGGGGACCGTCGGACCGGGGGTGCTGCCACCGGGAGCGCCCGCGGTGACCACGGTGAAGGTCACCGAGGTCACCAAGGTCCCCGCCGCCGAGGCGCCGGCCGAGGCCGGCGTCTGCCCGCCCTCCGGGATCCGGGTCACGGCCGACGACGGCGACGCCGCCATGGGGCTGCGCGTCGTCGGACTGCGCCTGGAGAACTGCGGCACGAAGGACTACAGCCTCGACGGCTACCCGCAGTTGACCCTCCTGGACGAGGACCGCGAGCCGGTCGAAGGAGTGCGGATCCTCCGGGGTGGCGACAGCATCGCCGGCGGCACCGGCTACGACGACCCGCCCCGCCCCCTCACCCTGAAACCCGGTGACAGCGCGGTGTCCGGTCTGGTCTGGCGCAACACCACCGGCTCCGGCACCGCCGTGAACATCCCCTACGTCCGGATCCGCGCCAAGGCCGGCGCCGCACCGGTGACGGTGACGCCCCACCTCGATCTCGGGACCACCGGCAAGCTGGGCGTCGGCGCGTGGAAACGGGCGGAACCGTAGGACGCGGGAACGGGCGCGGCCGTACGCCGGGAAATTCCCGCGTGCGCCCGGACCGATCTCTGTACGTTGGAGGGGCGCGCGAGCGCACGACCAGCGCTTTCGCTCCTACCGAACCCTTTCGAGGCACCCACCGTGTTCCTGACGATCACCACCACCGGCACCCCCGAACGCCCCGCCACCGACCTGGGCTTCCTGCTGCACAAGCATCCCGACAAATCGCAGGCGTTCTCCACCTCCTACGGCAAGGCGCACGTCCTCTATCCCGAGGCCGACGACCGGCGCTGCACGGCGGCGCTGCTGCTGGAGGTGGATGCCGTGGCGCTGGTCCGGCGCGGCAAGGGCAAGGGCCGCGGCGGCGCCCCCGACGCGGCGCTCGCTCAGTACGTCAACGACCGTCCGTACGCGGCCTCCTCGCTGCTCGCCGTCGCGCTGAGCGCCGTCTTCTCCAGCGCGATGCGGGGCGTGTGCGGTGCCAGGCCCGAACTCCCCGGGCAGACAAGGCCGTTGCGCGTCGAGGTGCCCGCGGTGCCCGCCCGGGGCGGCGCCGCTCTCGTACGGCGTCTCTTCGAGCCGCTCGGCTGGACGGTGACCGCCGACCCGGTGGCCCTCGACACCGCGTTCCCCGAGTGGGGCGACTCGCGGTACGTCGGTCTCGTACTGGAATCCGAGACGCTGACCCTCGCCGAGGCGCTGCGGCACCTGTATGTGCTGCTGCCGGTCCTCGACGACGCCAAGCACTACTGGGTCTCCTCCGACGAGGTCGACAAGCTGCTGCGCGCCGGTGAGGGCTGGCTGCCCGAACACCCCGAGCAGAAGCTGATCACCAGCCGTTACCTCTCGCGCCGCTGGTCGCTGACCCGGCAGGCGATGGAGCGGCTGGAGCTGGTCCGGCTCGCCGAGGCCGACGACAGCGCGGTCGAGGAGATCGACAACGCGGTCGAGGCGGAGGCGGAGACGGAGGAGAAGCCGACCCCGCTCGCCGTGCAGCGGCGGGACGCGATCGTCGCCGCGCTCAAGGCGTCCGGCGCCGCCCGTGTGCTCGACCTCGGCTGCGGCCAGGGACAGTTGGTGCAGGCGCTGCTGAAGGACCCGGGGTTCACCGAGATCGTCGGTGTCGACGTGTCGGTGCGCGCGCTCACCATCGCCTCCCGACGGCTGAAGCTGGACCGGATGGGCGAGCGGCAGGCGTCCCGCGTCCGGCTCCTCCAGGGCTCGCTCGCGTACACGGACACCCGCCTCAAGGGCTATGACGCCGCCGTGCTCAGCGAGGTCGTCGAGCACCTCGACCTGCCCAGGCTGCCGGCCCTGGAGTACGCGGTGTTCGGCTCGGCCCGCCCGCGCACGGTCCTGGTGACCACCCCGAACGTCGAGTACAACGTCCGGTGGGAGAGCCTGCCGGCGGGACACGTCCGGCACGGCGACCACCGCTTCGAGTGGACGCGGCAGGAGTTCCGCGGGTGGGCGGCCGCGGTGGCCGAACGGCATGGCTACGAGGTTCGGTTCGTCCCCGTCGGCCCGGACGACCCGGAGGTGGGACCGCCCACCCAGATGGCCGTGTTCAGCATCAGGAGCACCGAGACCACGAACGAGAAGGAGGCGAAGGCGGCATGACCGAGACACACACCCAGGGGCGGGTCCTCCCCGTCACCGACCTCTCCCTCGTCGTGCTGATCGGCGCGTCCGGGTCCGGCAAGTCCACCTTCGCGCGACGGCACTTCAAGCCCACCGAGGTGATCTCCTCCGACTTCTGCCGGGGGCTGGTCTCCGACGACGAGAACGACCAGAGCGCGACCAGGGACGCCTTCGACGTCCTGCACTACATCGCGGGCAAGCGGCTCGCGGCGGGCCGCCGCACGGTCGTCGACGCCACCAGCGTCCAGCAGGACGCCCGCCGGCAACTGATCGACCTGGCCAAGCAGTACGACGTGCTGCCCATCGCCATCGTGCTCGACGTGCCGGAGGAGGTGTGCGCCGAGCGCAACGCGGGCCGCACCGACCGCGCCGACATGCCGCGCCGCGTGATCCAGCGCCACACCCGCGAACTGCGCCGTTCCCTCAGGCACCTGGAGCGCGAGGGCTTCCGCAAGGTGCACGTCCTGCGGGGCGTGGCGGACGTCGAGAACGCCACCGTCGTCACCGAGAAGCGCTTCAACGACCTGACCCACCTCACCGGCCCCTTCGACATCATCGGCGACATCCACGGCTGCGCCTTCGAACTGGAGTCGCTGCTGGAGAAGTTGGGCTACACCGACGGCGTCCACCCGGAGGGCCGCCAGGCGGTCTTCGTGGGCGACCTCGTCGACCGCGGCCCGGACAGCCCGGGCGTGCTGCGGCGCGTGATGTCGATGGTCAGGTCGGGCAACGCCCTGTGCGTCCCGGGCAACCACGAGAACAAGTACGGCCGTCACCTGAAGGGCCGCAAGGTCCAGCACACCCACGGGCTCGCCGAGACGATCGAGCAGATGGAGGGCGAGAGCGAGGAGTTCCGCCGGGAGGTACGGGAGTTCATCGACGGACTCGTCAGCCACTACGTCCTCGACGGCGGCCGGCTGGTGGTCTGCCACGCCGGTCTGCCGGAGAAGTACCACGGCCGCACCTCCGGCCGGGTCCGCTCGCACGCCCTGTACGGCGACACCACCGGCGAGACCGACGAGTTCGGCCTGCCGGTGCGCTACCCGTGGGCGGAGGACTACCGGGGCCGGGCGGCGGTCGTCTACGGGCACACCCCTGTCCCGGAGGCCACCTGGCTGAACAACACCATCTGCCTGGACACCGGCGCCGTCTTCGGCGGCAAGCTGACCGCGCTGCGCTGGCCCGAGCGCGAGCTGGTCGACGTACCGGCGCAGCGGGTCTGGTACGAGCCGGCCAGGCCGCTGAGGTCGGAGGCGCCCGGCGGGCACGACGGCCGCCCGCTGGACCTGGCGGATGTCCACGGCCGTCGCGTCGTCGAGACCCGGTACGACGGCCAGGCGCGGATCTCGATCCGCGAGGAGAACGCGGCCGCGGCCCTGGAGGTCATGAGCCGGTTCGCGGTCGACCCGCGCCTGCTGCCGTACCTGCCGCCGACCATGGCGCCCACGGCGACCAGCCGTGTGGACGGCTACCTGGAGCACCCGGCGGAGGCGTTCGCGCAGTACGCGGCGGACGGCGTCGCACGGGTCGTGTGCGAGGAGAAGCACATGGGCTCGCGGGCGGTGGCCCTGGTCTGCCGTGACGCGGACGTGGCGCGCAAGCGCTTCGGCGTCGACGGCCCCACCGGGTCCCTCTACACCCGCACCGGCCGCCCGTTCTTCGACGACGAGTCGGTGACCGAGGAGATCCTCGGGCGGGTGCGGACGGCGGTGGACGAGGCGGGACTCTGGGCGGAACTCGACACGGACTGGCTGCTGCTGGACGCCGAGTTGATGCCGTGGTCGCTGAAGGCCTCAGGTCTGCTGCGCTCGCAGTACGCGGCCGTGGGCGCCGCGTCGGGGGCGGTCTTCCCGGGCGCCCTCGCCGCCCTGGAGGGCGCGGCGGCCAGGGGCGTCGACGTCTCGGACCTGCTCGCCCGCCAGCGCGGACGTGCCTCGGACGCGGCCGCGTTCACGGAGGCCTACCGCCGCTACTGCTGGACGACGGACGGCCTGGACGGCGTACGCCTGGCCCCGTTCCAGATCCTCGCGGTCCAGGGCCGCAGCCTGGCCGGCCTGCCCCACGACGAGCAACTGGCCTTGCTCGACCGGCTGGTGGAGCACGACGGCACCGGTCTGCTGCAGACCACCCGCCGCCTGTACGTCGACACGGCCGACCCCGAGTCGGTCCGGGCCGGCGTCGACTGGTGGCTGGAGATGACCGGCCGCGGCGGTGAGGGCATGGTCGTCAAGCCGCTCGGTGCCGTCGTACGGAGCGGGTCCCCCCGCTCGGGCGAAGCCGAGAGCGGGGGCGGGCAGGGCCGCCTGGTCCAGCCCGGCATCAAGTGCCGGGGCCGCGAGTACCTCCGGATCATCTACGGCCCGGAGTACACGCGCCCCGACAACCTGGCACGGCTGCGCGGACGCTTCCTGAACCACAAGCGTTCCCTCGCGATCCGCGAGTACGTGCTCGGCCTGGAGGCTCTGGACCGCCTGGCCGAGGGCGAGCCGCTGTGGCGAGTCCACGAGGCGGTGTTCGGGGTGCTGGCGCTGGAGTCGGAGCCGGTGGACCCGCGGCTGTGAGGTCAGCGTCGGGTGGCCGACGGGGGGTCCAGGGCCTCCAGTCGGGCCACCTCGCCGGCGTTCGTGACGCCGCCGACGACGTAGACACAGTTGCCGGTCACCCCGGCGGGACACGGAAGCGCCGCGGCTCCGGTGTTCGAGCGGGGCCCCGGCTGCGACGGCAGGGTGGTCCAGGCGTTGGACGCCGGGTTGAACGACTCGGCGTCGGCCAGGAGCGCCGTGTCGGTCGCGCCGCCCACCGCGTAGACACAGGTGCCCTGCTGTCCCGGTGGGCAGCTGCTGGCGGCCACTCCCAGAGCTCCTCTGGGAACGGGCAACGACGCCACCTGGCTCCAGGCGCGGGTGGCCGGGTTGTAGGACTCCACCGTGCCCGTGGCGTGCTTGTTGCCGTCGAACCCGCCCACCGCGTAGACACAGATGCCCGTCTGCCCCGCCGGACAGGGGGCGGCCGCGGCGCCCAGGGAGTACCGGGCCGCGCGCAGTGACGCGACCGTGCTCCAGGACCTGGTGACCGGGTTGAAGGACTCCACGGTCGCCAGGGCGCCGGAGGAGCCGACACCGCCCACCGCGTAGACACACATCCCGCCCTGTCCCGCGGGGCAGGGTGCGGACGCCGCCGCGAAGGACCTGCGGGCCGTCTTCAGCGGTGTGGCGGTTCCCCAGGCGTTGACCGCAGGGTTGTAGAACGTGACCGCGCCGCTGACGCCGGAACCCCCGAGGGCGTACACGCAGGTCCCGCCCAGCCCGTCCGGGCAGGGCGCGGCAGCCGCCGCTAGGGCGCTGCGGGGCGCGGGCAGGGGCGGCAGCGTGGACCAGGCGTTGGTGCGCCGGTTGTACGACTCCGCCGTGGCCAGCGTCGAGCCGCCGGTGGTACCGCCCACCGCGTAGAGACAGCTCCCGGTCTGGCCACGCGGGCAGGGCGCGGCGGCCGAGGCCAATTGGGAACGAGCCGTGGGCATGGACGGCAGCGTGATCCAGAACAGTCCGTCGCGCGCTCCGGCGGGCAGCATCCCGCACAGGACGGCGACGGCCGTGAGGATCCCGGTGAGGGCACAGCGGGCGTGCCATCCGCTCGGGATCATGCGTATGTGGGGCAAGGCGGGCTCCTGTCGCAGAGTGGGGGCGTTACCAGGGATGTCCCACGCCGTGCCGGACGACCCGCCGCCGGAGCCGTACATTTCGCCCTATTGGCTCATGGGCTCGCCCGTCACCCCACCAGCCGCAACCGTTCCCCGCACACCCCCACCCGCACCGTCTGCCCCCACGTCAGCTCCACCGCGTCGCCCTCGATCCCGTCCCCGAAGGCGATGAGCCGCTCGGACTCGACGGTGAGGGTCAGCCGGCCGCCGCCGGCCAGCTCGCCCGCCACCCATGACGTCCCCGTCACGGGCGACGGCCAGGCCTCCCGTACGAACCACACGAGCCGTTCCTCCGCGGGCCCCGGCAGCCGGAGGCCTCCGCCCCGCTCCTGCCAGACCGAGCGGATCCAGCCGGTGGCTCCCGTGCCGGTGCCGATCAGCACCCCGGAGGAGGCCTGGGCCTCGACGACACCCCCGTCGTCCTCGAGGCCCAGGCGGTAGCGGGCGGTCTGGTGACCGGCGGCGCCGAGGTAGATCTCGTTGAGGGCCAGCAGGCGCTGTGTGTCGTCGGCGACTGCTTCGACCATGGTCAGCTCGGACACACCGGTGGCGGACGCGAGCACCGAGGGCAGGAGCGCGGCGGCGTCCCCCGGGCGGTGGCGGACCAGGACGCCCGGATTGCGGCCGGGGTCGGTGTCGATGCCCACCACCGGTTGTCCGGCGAGGTACTTGGCGACGTTCGCCACCAGACCGTCCTGGCCGACCACGATCACCACATCCTCGGGGGCGAAGAGGAAGCGGTCCAGGTCGGTACGTTCCACCCGTGTCTGACGCCAGGTCAGAGGGATCGCCGCCGTCACCTCGGCCAGCGCACGCCGGGTGCGGCGATGGCGTTCGGCGATCTCCTCGATGTCCCGGCCCCGAGAGGAGAGGAAGAAGGCGGCCTGGCCGTGCGTGCCGTGCCGGGCCACCAACTCCTCGTACTCCGTGGTGCGATGGACGAGCACGGCCCGCGGGGCGAGGCTCACCGAGGTGCTCCCAGCCTGGCGAGCAGCCCGGTCAGCACGTCCGGCGAGATGGTCACGCTGTCGATGCGCGGCAGGTTCTCCGCGAGCCGGGTTCCGGTCAGGGCGTGCAGGGTCGCGACATCGACCTCCGCGTGCACCCGAAGCCAGGCCGCCTGCGCCTGGGCCCGCGCCTGGCCCACCTCACGCGCCGCCTCCGCCTCCGCCCGGGCGAGCTGTACGGCGCGGGCGGCCTCCGCCTCCGCGAGTCGTACCGTGCGGGTCGCCTCGGCCTCCGCCCGGACCTTGTCCGCGGCCGCGCTCTCCTCCGCCTCGCGGCGGGCGTTGGTACCGCGCTGTTCGACCAACTGCTCCTCGCGCCGGGCGAGTTCGATCTTGCTGGCCAGTTCGTTCTCGGCGATGGTCCGTTCGCGCTCGACGGCCACCGCCCGCCGTTCGTACGTCGCCCGGTCGGCCTCCTGCTGGATCTGCTCGCGGGCCGGTGTGCGCAGCGCGCGCTCCACCTCGGGCTCGGGGCGCAGCGCGACCACGCGGACGGCGACCACCTCGATGCCGGTGGCGGGCAGGCGCGGCTCCGCCGCCAGCCCCGCGGCGACCCGCTCCCGCACCGAGGCGACCCCGTCGACCAGCGCCGCCGACAGCGGCGTACGGGCGAGGACGTCCAGCGCGTGCTGCTGGGCCGTCTCGGTCAGCAGCGTGCCGAGCTGTTCCAGGGGCGCGCCGCGCCAGCTGCCGGTGTCCGGGTCGATGGAGAAGTCCAGGCGGGCGGCGGCCACCGCCGGGTCGCTGATCCGGTAGGTCACCGTCGCCTGCACGGTGACGTCCTGGAAGTCGACCGTACGGGCGTGGAAGGTCATGGCCAGCTCACGGTCGTCCACCGGCACTTCGGAGAGCGCCGCGGTCAACGAGCGGAACCAGAAGCTGAGCCCGGGGCCGTCGTGCACCAGCGTGCCCGAGCGGTGGTGGCGGATGTGTGCCGTCGGGGCGCCGCGCAGATGGCGCCAGCCCAGCCGCCGGGTGATGTCGGCCATGGAGTGATCCCCCTCGCCCTCGTGTTTTTCGTCAATGCGACGATAATCGAGCCGACCAGTTGTCGTCAAGGGGACGAAAATAAGAGGCGGGGAAACGGTCGCACCGCGGGTGAAGACGGTCCCCGATGGTCAGGATGGAGGCATGGGATTCCAAGTCGACTCCGAGGCCGGGCGGCTGCGCCGCGTCATCCTGCACCGGCCGGATCTCGAGCTCAAAAGGCTCACCCCCAGCAACAAGGACGCGCTCCTCTTCGACGACGTGCTGTGGGTGCGCCGGGCGCGCGCCGAGCACGACGGGTTCGCCGACGCGCTGCGCGACCGCGGTGTCGCCGTCCACCTCTTCGGCGATCTGCTCGTCGGGGCCCTGGAGGTCCCGGCGGCCCGCGCCCTCGTCCTGGACCGCGTCTTCGACGAGAAGGAGTACGGGGTGCTCGCCACCGACCACCTCCGTGCCGCCTTCGACACCCTGCCCGCGGCCGACCTGGCCGAGAGCCTCGTCGGCGGCATGACCAAGCGGGAGTTCCTCGAGGCGCATCCCGAGCCGGTCTCCGTGCGCTTCCATGTCATGGACCTCGACGAGTTCCTTCTCGCCCCGCTGCCCAACCACCTCTTCACCCGTGACACCTCCGCCTGGATCTACGACGGAGTCGCCGTCAACGCCATGCGCTGGCCCGCCCGGCAGCGCGAGACCGTTCACTTCGAGGCGATCTACCGGCACCACCCCCTGTTCCGTGGTGAAACGTTCAACGTCTGGTCCGAGGGGCAGGCCGACTACCCCTCCACGATCGAGGGCGGTGACGTCCTCGTCATCGGCAACGGGGCGGTGCTGATCGGGATGAGCGAGCGGACGACCCCGCAGGCCGTCGAGTTGCTCGCCCACAAGCTGTTCGCCGCCGGCTCGGCGCAGACCATCGTGGCCCTCGACATGCCGAAGCGCCGTGCCTTCATGCACCTCGACACCGTGATGACGATGGTCGACGGCGACACCTTCACCCAGTACGCCGGCCTCGGCATGCTCCGCTCGTACACCATCGAACCCGGCGTCGGCGAGAAGGAACTGAAGGTCACCGACCACCCGCCGGAGCACATGCACCGGGCGATCGCCGCCGCCCTCGGCCTCAGTGAGATCCGGGTGCTCACCGCCACCCAGGACGTGCATGCGGCCGAGCGTGAGCAGTGGGACGACGGCTGCAACGTCCTCGCCGTCGAACCCGGTGTCGTGATCGCGTACGAACGCAACGCCACCACCAACACCCACCTGCGCAAACAGGGCATCGAGGTGATCGAGATCCCGGGCAGCGAACTGGGCCGGGGGAGGGGCGGACCCCGCTGCATGAGCTGTCCGGTCGAACGGGCGCCCGTATAGTCACTGTATAGAAATGCTAATCATCGTATAGAGTTCCATGGTCCTGTTCCCGTACCCCTGGAGCGCCCCCATGGCGACAGTCCCGACCGCCCTCGCCGGCCGCCACTTCCTCAAGGAGCTGGACTACACGGCGGAGGAGTTCCGCGGCCTGATCGAGCTGGCCGCCGAGCTGAAGGCGGCCAAGAAGGCCGGGACGGAGAGCCGGCACCTGCGCGGGCGGAACATCGCGCTGATCTTCGAGAAGACCTCGACACGCACCCGCTGCGCCTTCGAGGTCGCCGCCGCCGACCAGGGCGCCTCCACCACCTACCTCGACCCGTCGGGCTCCCAGATCGGCCACAAGGAGTCCGTGAAGGACACCGCGCGCGTCCTGGGCCGGATGTACGACGGCATCGAGTACCGCGGCGACAGCCAGCAGAAGGTCGAGGAACTGGCCGCGTACGCGGGCGTCCCGGTCTACAACGGACTCACCGACGACTGGCACCCCACCCAGATGCTCGCCGACGTCCTCACCATGACCGAGCACAGCGCCAAGCCCCTCACGGAGATCGCCTTCGCCTACCTCGGCGACGCCCGGTTCAACATGGGCAACTCCTACCTGGTCACCGGCGCCCTGCTCGGCATGGACGTACGGATCGTCGCCCCCAAGACCTACTGGCCCGCCCAGGAGATCGTCGACCGGGCCCGCGAGCTCGCCGAGACCAGCGGCGCCCGCGTCACACTCACCGAGTCCGTGGCCGAGGGCGTGCTCGGCGCCGACTTCGTCGCCACCGACGTCTGGGTGTCCATGGGTGAGCCCAAGGAGGTCTGGGACGAGCGGATCGCCGCCCTCGTCCCGTACGCGGTGACCATGGACGTCCTGCGCGCCACCGGCAACCCCGACGTCAAGTTCCTGCACTGCCTGCCGGCCTTCCACGACCTCGGCACCAAGGTCGGCCGCGAGATCCACGAGACCCACGGCCTCGAGTCGCTGGAAGTCACGGACGAGGTGTTCGAGTCGGCGCACTCGGTCGTCTTCGACGAGGCGGAGAACCGTATGCACACCATCAAGGCCGTGCTGGTGGCCACCCTGGCCTGAAACCCGCACCCGCAGGTCACTCCGGACGCGGCCGCCACTGCGGCGGAACCGCGGCCAGCCTGAACCACACCGCCTTGCCCTTCTCGGTCGGTCGGTGCCCGCAGGACGAGCTGAGGGCGCGGATCAGCAGCAGCCCGCGCCCGTGCTCCTGCCAGGGGTCGGGCTCCTGGCCGGACGGCCGGGTGAGGTCCCCCGGCGGCATCGGGTCGTGGTCGTGCACCTCGACCTGGCAGCCGGTCGGCCGCAACTCCACCACCAGCTCTATCGGGGCGTCCCCGACAGCGGTGTGCTCCACGGCGTTCGCGACCAGCTCGGCCGTCAGCAGCTCCGCGGTGTCGCTGTCCGCGCCGTGCTCCAGCTCCGCCAGCGCCGTACGGACCAGTGCACGGGCCACCGGCACGGCCGCGGCGGAGTGCGGCAGTGCGATCCGCCAGGAGGCGGTCGAGTCGGAGGGACGATCTTGCAAGGCGAGTCCGTTCATGGCGCAGGGTCCTGTGATCGACATCAGGCGGTCCTGCTTTCAACTTTGAGGAATGGTACGGGGCCCCCGGCGGCGACGCTCAAAGGGCGCCGTACGGGACCTTCGGTCCCGCTGACAGGTGGCTTACCCCGGACAACGGCCCCTCCCGCCTTCCCGATCCCGTTGTTACCGCGTTATTGACGAGCGGTGACACTGTGATCGGCGCTCGCCCCGACACCGCCATATCGCGCCCTCGTGACGACAGTCACATATCAGTGATAACTTCAGGAGTGACCGTCGAGGAGGCCGCCCTGATGAGTCCCTTCACCGGATCCGCCGCGCGCACCGCCCACTGGGAACACCTCCGTGTCGAGCACACCGACGGCGTCGCCACCGTCACGCTGAACCGCCCCGCGAAACTGAACGCCCTCACCTTCGGCGCCTACGCCGACCTGCGCGACCTGCTCGCCGAGCTGTCCCGGGAGCGGTCGGTCCGCGCCATGGTGCTGGCCGGCGAGGGCCGCGGCTTCTGTTCCGGCGGCGACGTCGACGAGATCATCGGCGCCACCCTGGCCCTGGACACCGCCCAGCTCCTGGACTTCAACCGGATGACCGGCCAGGTCGTGCGGGCCGTACGGGAGTGCCCGTTCCCGGTGATCGCGGCCGTGCACGGGGTGGCCGCCGGCGCCGGAGCGGTGCTCGCCCTCGCCGCGGACTTCCGGATCGCCGACCCCACCGCCCGCTTCGCCTTCCTCTTCACCCGGGTCGGCCTCTCCGGCGGCGACATGGGCGCCGCCTACCTCCTGCCCCGGGTCGTCGGCCTCGGCCACGCCACCCGCCTCCTCATGCTGGGCGACCCGGTCCACGCCTGCGAGGCCGAGCGAATCGGCCTGATCAGCGAACTGACGGAGGAGGGCGACGCCGACAAGGCGGCACAAGCACTGGCCCGCCGCCTCGCCGACGGCCCGGCCCTGGCGTACGCCCAGACCAAGGCCTTGCTGACGGCCGAACTCGACATGCCGTTGGCGGCAGCGGTGGAACTGGACGCCGCGACCCAGGCACTGCTGATGAACGGCGAGGACTACGCGGAGTTCCACGCGGCCTTCACGGAAAAGCGCCCTCCGAAGTGGCGGGGCCGATGACGAAGCCGACTCCGGGGACGCCCACCTCAGGGGCACGGCCGGCCGCAACAATCCCGCGGCCGCCCGACAGGACCCCCCACCCGCCACGAGTCGCGATCATCGGCGGTGGCCCCGGCGGCCTCTACGCAGCCGCGCTGCTGAAACGCCTGGACCCCACCCGAGAGATCACCCTCTGGGAACGCAACGCCCCCGACGACACCTTCGGCTTCGGAGTGGTCCTCTCCGACGAAACCCTCGGCGGGATAGAACACGCCGACCCGGTCGTCCACGCGGCCCTCCAACGCGACTTCGTCCGCTGGAACGACATAGACATCGTCCACCGAGGCACCCGTCACACCGCCGGAGGCCACGGCTTCGCCGCCCTGGGCAGGCACCGCCTCCTGCAGGTCCTCCACGACCGCTGCCGCGAGCTCGGCGTCGACCTGCGCTTCCGCACCGAGGCCCCCCACCCGTCCCGGCTCGCCGAGACCTACGACCTGGTCATCGCCGCCGACGGCGTGCACAGCACCACCCGCGAGGCGTACGCCGACGTGTTCCGCCCGCACGTGACCCCCCACCGCTGCCGCTACATCTGGCTCGCCGCCGACCTCGCCCTCGACGCCTTCCGTTTCGAGATCGCCGAGACCGAGCACGGGGTGATGCAGCTGCACGGCTACCCGTACGCGGCCGACGCCTCCACCGTGATCGTCGAGATGCGCGAGGAGGTCTGGAAGGCGGCCGGTTTCCACGAACTCGACGAGCACGAGTCCACGGCACGCTGCGCCAAGATCTTCACCGAGGCACTCGGCGGCCGCTCCCTCAAGTCCAACAACTCCGCCTGGACCACCTTCCGCACGGTGACCAACGAGCACTGGTCGCACGGCAACGTCGTCCTGCTGGGCGACGCCGCCCACACCGCCCACTTCTCCATCGGCTCCGGCACCAAACTCGCCGTCGAGGACGCGCTCGCCCTCGCGGCCTGTCTGCGCGAACAGCCGGATCTCCGCACGGCGTTGACCGCCTACGAGGAGGAGCGCAGGCCCGTCGTCGCCTCCACCCAGCGGGCCGCCCGCGCCAGCCTGGAGTGGTTCGAGAACCTCGGCCTCTACGTCGGCCAGCGGCCCCGCCGGTTCGCCTTCAACCTGCTCACCCGCAGCCGCCGCGTCACCCACGACAACCTGCGCCTGCGCGACCCGCACTTCACCGAGGCCGTCGAGCGGGAGTTCGGTTGCCCGCCCGGCACACCGCCGATGTTCACCCCGTTCCGGCTGCGCGGCCTGACCCTGCCCAACCGGGTCGTCGTCTCGCCCATGGACATGTACTCCGCCACCGACGGCGTCCCCGGCGACTTCCACCTGGTGCACCTGGGCGCCCGCGCCCTCGGCGGGGCCGGGCTGGTGATGACCGAGATGGTGTGCGTCTCCCCGGAGGGGCGCATCACGCCCGGCTGCGCCGGTCTCTACACCGGCAGGCAGGCCGACGCCTGGCGGCGGATCACCGACTTCGTGCACACCCGGGCGCCGGGCACCGCGATCGGCGTGCAGCTCGGCCACTCCGGGCGCAAGGGCTCGACCAGGGTGATGTGGGAGGGCATGGACGAGCCGCTGCCCGACGGCAACTGGCCGCTCGTCGCCGCCTCCCCGCTGCCGTACAAGCCGGGCAGCCAGATCCCGCGCCAGCTGTCGCGAGCCCAACTCACCGATCTGCGCGAACAGTTCGCCACTGCCGCCTGGCGGGCCGCCCGGGCCGGCTTCGACCTGCTCGAACTGCACTGCGCCCACGGCTACCTGCTGTCGGGCTTCCTCTCCCCGCTGACCAACCGGCGCACGGACGCCTACGGCGGTTCCCTCACCAAACGGCTGCGCTTCCCGCTGGAGGTCTTCGACGCGGTACGCGGGGTCTGGCCGGCGGAACGGCCGATGACCGTGCGGATCTCCGCCACCGACTGGGCCGACGGTGGAACCTCGGCCGAGGACGCCGTCGAGATCGCCCGCGCCTTCGCCGCCCACGGCGCCGACGCGATCGACGTGTCGACCGGGCAGGTCGTCGCCCATGAGACACCGGAGTTCGGACGCTCGTACCAGACCCCCTTCGCGGACCGTATCCGCCACGAGGCGGGCGTCCCGGTGATCGCCGTCGGTGCGATCTCCTCCTGGGACGACGTCAACTCGCTGATTCTGGCGGGCCGTACGGACCTCTGCGCCCTCGCCCGACCTCACCTCCACGACCCGAACTGGACCCTGCACGCGGCCGCCGAACAGGGCTACACCGGGCCGGGCGCCGACTGGCCGACCCCCTACCTGGCAGGCAGCCGGCCCCCGCGCACCGGGCGCACGGACGCCCCCAAACCCCGTCTGACGCTTACGCGTTGAGCCCCCGGGAGGTCGACCATCCCCGCCGTCAGCGTCGCGCCGTCCGCCGGGTCGACCAGGACGAACGCGCCCGTGCGCCGAGCGACCCCGTAGTCGTCCAGGGCGAGCGGCTCGGCGGTGCGCAGGGTGATCCGCCCAGGGTCGTTCACCGCCGGCGCGCCGGACCCGCCGAGGTCCCACACGATCGCCTCAGACGGAAGGGGATGCGCCTAGTGCCGCGGGAAGACTCAGGCGAGGCGGTAGCAAGTCAGTAGGCGCCGGAGTCGTGGTAGCTGGTGGTGGCGGTGAGCCCAGAGGTCTGACCGACCGCCCGGACGTGGATGGTGCCGCTGTCCCTGATGGCGTGCAGGACGCTCCAGTCGATCCTCCCGGCGTCATCGGCCTGCCTCGTAGCCTGTTTCACCTCACCGCTGTGGTCGGGCCAGGTGTAGTACAGGTCGACCAGCTCGCCGGGCGCGAACCCGCTGCCGTATACGCCGCAGCTCGCCCCATCGCTGCACGGCCGTCCGTCCGGAACGAGCTGGGCCGGGCCGACCGGGGGCGTGGGGCTGCTGCTCCTGCCCGGCCCGGTGGTCGTGCCGCCGTTGTTGCCGCTGTTCCCCGGACTGGCCTTGCCCGGGCCGGTCTCGGTGCCGGAGGTCGACCCCGAGCCGCCGCCGCTTCCGCTGCGGCCGTCGGCGGAGCCGGAACCGGCACCCGAGTCCTGCCACGGTAGGGCGAAAGTGCCGTTGTGCACGGTGGTGTAGGCGAGGACGGCAAGCAGCAAGGCCACGAGAAGGGCCAGGAAGTTCTTCACGACGGTTCCTTCCGGGTGGTGAGCGACCTGGTGGCGCTGCTGCACGTTCCGGAAGGCCGTCGGATCTCGGAGCTGGAGCGGTTGCGCCGGCTGCCGACGCGGACGACGGGCACGGGCGTGGCAAAGGTCCTGGATGCCGTGCGTCCCCTACCGGATCGCTCACACCCGTCCAACGTCCCAGAACCCGGACCGATTCTGATCATTAGCGGGTCTGGACGTCCGTCCACACGTTCTGGGCGAATGTCCAGAGATCGGCGCGCAGTTCAGGGTTCCGCACGAGGACGGCGGCGACCACGACGAGGAGCAGGAGCCTCAGCAGGCCGCCGAGACCGGAACCGGAGCGGCCCCCGGTGCGGCCCTGGCTACGGCGCATGGCGTCCAGGTGGTCGTTCGCCTGCCGCCTGACGGAGTCATTGAAGGCTTGCTGGCTCGCTTGCTGAGCAGGGTCGGGAAACATCGTCGGCCACCCCCGGAGTCGAACGTCCATGTGCGCGTGTCCACGTGTCCGGTCGGGCACAGGGATGCCCACGGACGAGATCTGTTACGGAAGGCTGACGCCCCCGTGATCCGCGTGACGGAGAGGCAATGGTCCCGCAGGCGCACGCGCCGCCACCATCCGCGTACAGGCGTATTCGACAGCGCTCGACGCGCGCCCCCGCGCCCGGGTGGCGGGCGAATCAGGCGGACCGACCGTGCGGGCCCGTTTCCAGCCTTGGGGACCAACGGCTCGCCGCATGACCGAATAAGCCAGCAGGATCGGTGACAGAGTTCCTACCGGCACTCCAACCAGAGGCCTGCGGCCCGCGGCCTGCCGGACTCCGACGGCACCGCCACCCCGCCGGCCGCCGGCTGCGAGCGGAGATCGAACGGCGCACGGCCGAATTGGCTGCCGGGCCCTGGACCGCCCTCGGAGAGGAAAGTCGACGCCGGGATCGGCAAGGTGTGACACCCACAGCGGACGGACAGCGCGGCCTCCGACGCACAGGAATCACGACCGGCAGAACGAGGCCCATGGCCGCCGACCGGCTGGGATGCCGCACCACCACGGGTTCAGGTGACGACAGGACTCCTGTGCACTCTCATACCGCCCTCTCGGGGTGCCGGTAAGAACACTGTCACCAGCCGCAAACGGTGATCTTGCGAGGATGTCACCCGTGTGGGTGAGTCCGGGGTCGTACAGCTGCTCGGGGCGGGGCCCGAGAGGACGATCGACGACCGTGGCCCGTACCCCTTTGGACCTGGACGACCTGGTCGAGCACTGGACGCTGTTGAAGGACGAGCATGGGCTTGTGTCAGGTAAGCGCGGTGCGACGCGACTGGGCTTCGCCATGTTGCTGAAGTTCTATACGCAGTACGGCCGGTTTCCCCGGGGCCGATTCG
Organism: Streptomyces sp. NPDC049687; assembly: GCF_044465285.1. NCBI lineage: Bacteria > Bacillati > Actinomycetota > Actinomycetes > Kitasatosporales > Streptomycetaceae > Streptomyces > Streptomyces sp. NPDC049687. Next base: position 51,659 of record NZ_JBITLN010000010.1, on the reverse strand, counting down.
AGTTGCCGGGCGAGGCGGTGGAGTTCGTCGCCCGGCAGGTACAGGTGCCTGCCGCCGAGCTGGACGTGTACGAGTGGAGCGGCCGGACGGTGGAGTACCACCGCGCGCAGATCCGGGGGCACCTGGGCTTTCGTGAGTCCAGCGTTGCGGATGCGGACAAGCTGACCGGCTGGCTCGCCGAGTACGTCGCGTGCAAGGAGCGGCGGCCGGAGCAGGTACGGGTGGAACTGCTGGCCCGCTGCCGCACGGAGAGCATCGAGCCGCCGACTCCGGGGCGGTGTGACCGGATCGTGGGTGCCGCGCTGCGAGTGGCCGAGGAGATGCTGACAGCGAGGATCTCAGCCCGGATCACGGTTCAGAGCACGGAGCGGATCATCGCCCTGGTCGCCGGGGCCGACCAGACGGACGACGCCGTACCCGGTGAAGCCAGTGCCGGTGAGGGCGAGATGATCAAGTACGCGACCGCGATCCGCACGCGGACCGCGTCCACCGAGGCGATCCTGCGCCGCTTCACAACGCCTCCCACCCCACCTACGCGGCCATGCTGGAGGTCGGCCGCGCACAGAAGACCACCTTCGTGGCCCGCTACCTGCGGCTGCGCGACCTTCAGCGGGAGATCGAGGAGGGCCTGAACGTAATGGAGTCCTCCAACGGCGCCAACTCCGTGATCGCCTACGGGAAGGGCGGGGAGATCGCCTCGAACCGGCGCGACGAGCAGGAGATGTTCGTCCTGTGCCTGCGCATCCTGCAATCCGCCCTGGTCTACGTGAACACCCTGATGCTCCAGGACATCCTCGGCGAACCGGAATGGACGGACCTCCTCACCCCCGCCGACCGGCGCGGCCTGACCCCGCTGTTCTGGTCCCACGTCCGCCCGTACGGTGACGTGAACCTCGACATGGACACTCGCCTCAACCTCGCCGAGGTGACCGTTCCGGGGCCCCGAGGCGCGGACAGCGAGGCTGCCCGAGCACCCGTGGAGAACGCATGAGCCTGGTTCCCTCCAGGGCCGCCCGGCCACAGGTGGGTGGCCGAGCGCTGTCCGGTGCAGGACTATGTCGACGGCCAGTTCCGCTTCCTCCCGGCGTCCTCTGTGTCCGTCCTGCCGACGGACCGTGTGGAGCGACAGCCGCGGCTCGGCGAGGACCGTCGCTACCCTGGCGAGACCTGGCTTGTCAGGATGTCCTCGACAGCACCGCGACCTCACAACCGAACCCGACCACGAAGCGCCCTCCCGGTGCCGCGGCGAGTGAGTGCACGGGGAAAGGGAGCAGGTGGTCGGTACCGGCCGGGCACCCTGCGGTGAGATCGTGGAACCGCACGGTGTGGTCATCGGCGAAGGCCGCGACGAGCCGTCCGTCGGCCATCGCTGAGACCGCCAGCGAATTGCCGGAGCCTGACTCGGCGGCCTGGGCATTGCCGATCTGCTGCCCCGTGGACAGGTTCCACAGGCGTACCGTCCGGTCCCGGCCCTTGCTGATCGCGATGGAAGCTCCGCCCAAGGTGGCAGTGGCCACGGCGGTCACCCAGTCGGTGTGGCCGATCAGGGGTTCACCGAGCTGTCGGCCAGTGGGGAGGTCCCACAGTCGCACCGTCTTGTCCCAGCTGCCTGTCACCATCACGGGCCGTCCGCCGAGAACCGCGGTGGCGACGGTGGTAACACGGCTGGAGTGGCCGGTGAGAGGTGCGACCAGGGGCTGTCCGGTGGTGAGGTCCCAGACGCGCACGACGCGGTCACTGCCTGCGGTGAGGGCGACGGGCAGGCCGTCCAGGGCCGTCGAGGCGATGGCCAGGACTCTGCCGTGGCCGCTGGGAAACGGGCGGTGGACCGGTCGGCCGGTGGCGAGCTCCAGGATGTGCAGGGTGGCGTCGGGAGTGGCCGTGACGACGACCGCGTGTCCGCCCACCACCGCCGTCGTCATGGCGGACACCTCTGCGCTCAGGGAGTCGGAGGCCCGCGAGCCGGTGGTCAGGTCCCAGGTGCGCACGGTGTGGTCGGCGCCTGCGGTGACGACCACGGGGACGCCGTCAACGACCGCGGTGGCGACCGCCAGGACTGATTCGGTGTGTCCGGCACGCAGTCGGTCACCGTCCCCTCGGGCAGCGGTGAGGTCCCAGGTGCGCACTGTGTGGTCCTCCCCTGCGGTGACGGCGACGCAACGTCCGTCCACAACGGTGGTGGCGACGTCCCACACCTGGCCGGTGTGCCCGGTGAGGGGCTCACCCTCCTGTTCGCCGGTGGCGAGATCCCAGACGCGTACGGTGCGGTCGCGGGAGGTCGTGACCGCCAGGGTTCGCGTCCCGACCGGAGCGCTGTCGATGGCCCACACCCGATCGGTGTGACCGGTCAGCGCACTGCCCGCAGGTGACAGGCTGCGCGCGTGCCGCACCGTGATGGTGCCGTCCGATTCGGCGATGAGGGAGACGGGCAGGTCATCCAGCACCAGACTCCGGGAAGCGACCCCTACCCCGATTCCCCAGCGCAACTCGACGGCGAGCAGGCCGTTCGTTCGGGCGGAGACCAGGGTCCACAGGCCAGCCCGGTTTTCCGGGTCGGCATTGATCAGCCCTTTCCCCTCAGCGGCTGCCAAAGGGATGCTGCGGATGCTCCGAGTACCGTCAGGGCCTATGGGGCTCGTCGGCAGGTCCCAGAAGCGCAGTGTCTGGTCCGCGTTTACGACGAGCGCCACACTGCGCTCTTCCAGGATCAGGGTCTCGGACGGGCCGTCGGGAAAAGCGATGGGAGCCAGGTCTCCGACCACTTGCGGTGCCTCCTCGTAGTCGAAGCTGAGGACCACGACCCGCCCGTCGACGACCGTCAGGGCTGACAATTCGTCATGGCACTCGGTATCCGCCAGCAGCTCCTGCGGGTCGGCTGCCAGAAGCACGTGGCGGTCCAGATCCCACACACGGGGTGCCTGGCTCTCCTCATCGGTTACGGCGAAGTGCCGCCCTTCGAGTGTCCAGGGTCCCTCGGCCGGCAGGCACTCGCCGACCTCGTGGCCGGTGGCCAGGTCCCACACCTGCGCTGGATGGTCCGGTGGAGATGTGACAACGACCTTGCGTCCATCCAGCTCCCCCATGCCCGCCATCCAGGGGAATGCGCCCAGTCGGCTGCCGGTGGCCTGGTCCCACACACCCAGCGTCCGGTCCGCCCCGATGGCCAGCACCACGTGCCGACCGTCCATATCCAACCGCGCCAGACCCAGGACCAGTTCGCCCGCAGAACGCCCCGTCTCCGGATCCCACAGCCTTGCGGTCCCGTCCTCGTGGCACGTGAGGACCAGGGGTTGCCCGTCGACCACCACCGTGGCCAGGGCCAAGAACTCGGGCGACAACAACGACATGGGGTCGGAGAGAGCTGCCGTCAGCGTATGCAGCCGTTCCCCCGTCGCCAGGTCCCAGATACACATCGTCGCGTCGCGGCTCGCCGAGACGACAACCGGACGCCCGTCGACAACCGCCGTCGCCACCGCGACCACAGGGGCGTCGTGACCCTTGAAGCAGCGCAGCAGCCGAGGGTCCGACCCGGAACCGCACGTCCAGTCCGCCCGCCAAGAAGCCAGCCCCTGCGAGGCAGTCACATCCCGGGACACGTGATCAGATCTTTCCATCATGGCCCCAAGTTATGGGGCTGCACCGACAACGACCGTCGGAGTGCGCGGGATAGTCAGCCGCGAGGTTCGCCGGGACCAGCGGTGCCCTCCCCCCGGAGCTCAGTCATCCGGAGGTCGCTTGGCGCCTTGCGGCAACGAGCCTTCTGACCGCCGCCAACACGCCATGTGTGCTGGGGACTTGTCCTCGTACAGCTGCCGCCACCCGACAAGTAGCTGTCGGTAACCGCCGTTGCAATCCGTGACGCCCACACTTTCAGATGACTGCCGCAGTAAATGCCGGATTTACTGCGGCAGAGCCTCTACCGTGATCAACGCGACCTGCGGCGGACCCTCCGACCGCCGCAGGCGAGGTGTACGCATTTACTGCGGCAGGGCCGGGAGGGCGGGACGGGCGTGGCGATCGAACCGGTGACCGAACTCGGGAGCCGGGGCGTGCTGCGTTTGCCGCGCGCCCGGGTCGTGCCGCTGTCCGCCCCGCCCTCGTCGTATACCGCAGCGGTCGAGCGGTACCTCACCGGTGCGGGCATCGCGAAGTCCTCTGCGCGGATCTACCGGATCTCGTTGACGACGTGGGGGTGGATGCTCGCCGGCGAACCGGCGCCGACCGGGCCCGCTCGCCGGGGCGCGAAGCCGCCCGTCGTCCCCGTCGCCGCGATCGACGATCCCGCGCTGCCCGAGGTGCTGGCCGAGCTGGCGGCGGCGCGGGCGGACGAGATGGACGCCGACACCGTCAACCGCGAACTGTCCATCGCGCGCAAGGCGATCGGCTGGTGGCAGCGCCAGGGCTGGATCATCGGTGACCCGACGATCGGGATCGAGCGGCGGCCGGCGCCGCCGGACCGCACCAAGGCCTTGGCCGAGAAGCAGATCGCCGCCCTGTGGCGCCTGGACGTCGCCCTGCGGGAGAAGACGTTCTGGAAGGTGCTCTACGAGTCCGCGGCCCGCGCCGCCGAGGTGCTGTGCCTCAACGTGGAAGACCTGTACCCGCAGGACAAGCGCGGGAAGATCACCGCCAAGGGCGGGGCGACGGAGTGGATTCACTGGCAGTCCGGCACAGCCCAGCTCCTGCCCCGCCTCATCGCCCGCCGGACCCGTGGCCCGCTGTTCCTCACCGACCGCAAGGCCGCTGCCGGGACTCCGACGCTCGACGTGTGCCCGGAGACTGGCCGGGCGCGGCTCTCCTACCGCCGGGCCGAGGAGATCTTCGAGGAGAACACCCGGCTCCTGGCCAACCCGCTCGCCTCACACGAGGACATCGAGGACCTGGACGGCTTCACACTCCACCGGCTCCGCCATAGTGCCCTCACACACGACGCCGAAGACTGCACGTCCACGCCGATGCTGCTGGCCCGCTCCCGCCACGCCTCCGTCCGCTCCCTGGAGCGGTACGCCCGCCCCGGCGTCGACGCGGTCGCCCGACACGTCGCGGAACGCGACCCCGCCGCACGTCGCCGCACGTGACGCCCGCCGTTTGCGGCTGGTGACAGCGTTCTTACCGGCACCCCCTCTCGGAAGCGTCGTCCGGGGCACAGCCCCATCAGCGCTTCGCCCGCTTTCCGACCCGGTCGATCAGCTTGGCCGTGTCCCTCCAGGGACGCCTCGGCCAACTCTTGGGACGTGCTTGCCTCGAGCAACTGAGCGAAGGTCTCGGGAATGTGGGCTCCCGTCCTGCCGCACCCGCAGCGCAGGGAAGCCCAGTTCACGCGCTCGGCCTGCATCAAGGACGCCCTGACGCTCATGCCCGCACCCTCGGTGCCTTCTGCCCCGCTCACACCAGCCCCCGCTCCGCCAGCGCCGCGTACACCGCGTCCGCGGACTCCTTCGGTGTCTGCTCCCGCGTCGTCAGCACGAGCGCGGGGTCCACCGGCACCTCGTACGGGTCGTCTACGCCGGTCAGCCCGGTCAGCTCGCCCGCCAGCTGCCGGGCGTAGAGCCCCTTCACGTCCCGCTCGCTGCACACGTCTACCGGAGTGGCGACATGCACCTCCACGTACGGCGTCCTGCTCTTCTCGTGCCGCAGCCGCACCGCCTCGCGGCTGTCGGCGTAGGGCGCGATGACGGGGACGAGGGACAGGACGCCGTTGCGCGCCAGGACCTCGGAGACGAGCCCGATCCGCTGCACGTTGGTGTTGCGGTCCTCGCGGCTGAAGCCGAGGCCGGCCGAGAGGAAGCGGCGGATCTCGTCGCCGTCCAGGACCTCCACGCGGTGTCCCTCGGCCCTCAGCCGGTCGCCCAGCAGGCGGGCGATCGTGGTCTTGCCCGCGCTCGGCAGTCCCGTGAGCCAGACCGTGGCCCCCCGGGCCCTCGGAGCGACGGCCCTTGGTGTGCTGGTCATGCGCAACAGTCCTCTTTCCTACCGGCGTGCAACGCGTCGAACGGTAGGCAAGGAGTCTGAGACGACCTGTTGAGGAACCTGAGGTTTGGCTGAGTGGCGCCTGGTGTTCGAGGGGTCACACCCCCGCGAACTCCGCGCCCGCGTCCCGCAGCCGCTCGTGCAGCCCGTGGAAGACGGCCGCCGAGCGCGCCCCCGGCCAGTTCTCGGGGAGCAGCCGGGCGGGCAGGCCGGGGTCGACGTAGGGCAGATGGCGCCAGGAGTCCAGGGCGAGGAGATAGTCGCGGTAGGCCTCCTCGGGCGGCGTGTCCGGCCGCTGCTGCCAGGCCCGCAACACGCCCGCGTGGCGGTCCAGGAACGCCTCGTGCTCCTTGGCGATGGCGGCCAGGTCCCACCAGCGGGCCACGGCCTCGACGGTCGGGGCGAAGCCGAGGTGCTCGCCGCGGAAGAAGTCGACGTACGTGTCGAGCCCGAGCCGCTCGAGGGTGTGCCGGGTCTCCTCGTGGAGCCGCGCCGGGGCGATCCACACGCCCGGAGCCGCCGTGCCGAAGCCCAGTCCGGCCAGCCGGGAGCGCAGGACGTGCCGCTTCTGCCGCTCCGACTCCGGCACCGAGAAGACGGCCAGCACCCAGCCCTCGTCCCGCGGCGGGGCGGGGGCGTAGATGCGCTGGTCGCCGTCTTCGAGCAACTGACGCGCCTCGTCGGACAGTTCATAACCGGCCGCGCCCTGCGCGGTACGGGCCGGCAGCAGCAGTCCGCGCCGCTTCAGCCGGGACACCGAGGACCGTACGGAGGGGGCGTCGACGCCGACCGCGGCGAGCAGCCGGATCAGCTCGGCGACGGGCACCGGGCCCGGCGCGAAGCGGCCGTACGCGCCGTAGAGCGTGACGATGAGAGACCGAGGTGCGGGCTGGTCGGACACGTTGATCATCTTAGGTCGCGTTCGGCGCGCAGTCTGAAGCGCTGGAGTTTGCCGGTCGCGGTACGCGGCAGCGCCTCCAGGAAGACGATCTCGCGCGGACACTTGTACGGCGCCAGTTCCTCCCTGAGGAAGGCGCGCAGGGCGTCGGCGTCCCGCCGGGCACCCTCCCGCAGGACGGCGAACGCCACGACGACGTGCCCCCGGTCCTCGTCGGGCCGTCCCACGACCGCCGCCTCGACCACGTCCGGGTGGCGCAGCAGCGCCTCCTCGACCTCGGGCCCCGCGATGTTGTACCCGGCGGAGATGATCATGTCGTCGGCGCGGGCCACATACCGGAAGTAGCCGTCGGGCTCGCGGACGTAGGTGTCGCCGGTGACGTTCCACCCGTCGCGCACGTACTGCTGTTGGCGCGGGTCGGCGAGGTAGCGGCAGCCGACCGGGCCGCGCACCGCGAGCAGCCCGGGCTCGCCGTCGGGCACGGGTGCGCCGAGCGCGTCCTGCACGCGCGCGTGCCAGCCGGGGACCGGGACGCCGGTGGTGCCGGGGCGGATGTGCTCGTCGGCGGCGGAGATGAAGATGTGCAGCAGCTCGGTGGCGCCGATGCCGTTGATCAGGCGCAGCCCGGTGCGCTCGTGCCAGGCCCGCCAGGTCGCCGCGGGCAGGTTCTCGCCGGCCGAGACACAGCGGCGCAGGGACGTCACGTCGTGCGCGGCGAGGTCGTCGAGCATCGCGCGGTAGGCGGTGGGCGCCGTGAACAGCACGCTCACCCGGTGTGCGGCGACAGCGGGCAGCAACTGCCGGGGGCCGGCCTGTTCGAGCAGCAGGGCGCTCGCCCCGGCCCGCAGCGGGAAGACGACCAGACCGCCCAGGCCGAAGGTGAAGCCGAGCGGGGGACTGCCGGCGAAGACGTCGTCCGGCAGCGGCTTCAGCACGTGCCGCGAGAAGGTGTCGGCGATCGCCAGCACATCCCGGTGGAAGTGCAGACAGCCCTTCGGCCGGCCCGTGGTGCCGGAGGTGAACGCGATCAGCGCCACGTCGTCGGCCGCCGTGTCCACGGCCGGGTACGGGGCGCTCGACGCCGGACGGTTCAGCAGGTCGTCGGGGGAGTCACCGCCGTACGTGGTGATCCGCAGCCCGGGTATCTCGGCCTTGGCGAGGTCGTCGACGGCACGGACGTCGCACAGGGCGTGCCCCACCCGGGCGATCTCGCACATCGTGCGCAGCTCCTGCGGCCGCTGCTGAGCCAGCACGGTGACCGCGATCGCGCCCGCCTTGAGCACCGCCAGCCAGCAGGCCGCGAGCCAGGGCGTGGTCGGGCCGCGCAGCAGGACGCGGTTGCCGGGGACCACCCCGAGGTCCCCGGTGAGCAGATGCGCGATCCGGTCGACGCGGGCGCGCAGCTCCCCGTACGTCCAGGCCGGTCCCGAGGGGGTGTGGAACACCGGCCGGCCGGGGGAGCCGGCGTGGTCGAGCAGCTCGGCGGCGCAGTTCACCCGGTCGGGGTAGCCGAGTTCCGGCAGGTCGAAACGGAGGTCGGGCCACTGGTCCGGTGGCGGGAGGTGGTCGCGCGCGAAGGTGTCGACATGGGCCGAGACGTTCATGGGCGTTCGCCCCCTTGCCTGGAAGGCGCGTCGGGTGGGCTCGCGCAACGAGCGTATCGCCTTGGTGACGACAGTCAACGATACGCGATACCGTCGGGGAGGCCGCCGGCCACAGACGGCAGAGGGGACCTGGCGATGCCCGCATTCTCGCTCGAACCGGCACAGACGGCCTGGTGCGCCGAGCTGCGCGCCCTCGCCGGGGACCGGCTGCGCCCGCTCGCCGAGAAGGGCGAACCGGGTCGCGTCAACCGGCCCCTCCTCGCCGAGCTCGGCCGACTGGGGCTGCTCTCCCGCCTGTTCACCTCGGGCGCCCTCGACCTCTGCCTGATGCGCGAGTCCCTCGCGCAGGGCTGCACGGAGGCGGAGACCGCGCTCGCCCTCCAGGGCCTGGGCGCCCATCCGGTCCATGCCCATGGCACCCCCGCCCAGCGGGAGCGCTGGCTGCCGCGGGTGGCCGACGGCAGCGCGGTCGCCGCGTTCGCGCTGTCCGAACCGGGGGCGGGCTCGGACGCGGCGGCGCTGTCCCTCGCCGCCGAGCCCGACGGGCCGGACGCCTGGCGTCTGACCGGCGGCAAGAGCTGGATCTCCAACGCCCCCGAAGCCGACTTCTACACCGTCTTCGCCCGTACGACCCAGGACGCCGGAGCCCGCGGCGTCACCGCCTTCCTCGTCCCCGCCGACCGCCCCGGCCTCACCGGCACCCCCCTCGACATGCTCTCCCCGCACCCCATCGGCACCCTCGACTTCCACGCCGTCCCGGTCACGACGGCCGATGTACTGGGCGAGCCCGACCGCGGCTTCCGGGTCGCCATGACCACCCTGAACCTCTTCCGCCCCAGCGTCGGCGCCTTCGCGGTCGGCATGGCCCAGGCGGCCCTCGACGCGACCCTCGCCTGGACCTCCCGAAGGGACGCCTTCGGCGGCAAGCTGAGGGACCTCCAGACGGTCGCCCACACCGTCGCCGAGATGGCCCTGCGCACGGAGGCCGCCCGCCTGATGGTCCACGCGGCGGCCACGGCGTACGACACCGGCGCCCCCGACGTCCCGCAGCGCGCCGCCATGGCCAAGCTGCTGGCCACCGAGACCGCGCAGTACGTCGTCGACACGGCCGTCCAACTGCACGGCGCCCGCGCCCTGCACCGCGGCCACCTCCTCGAACACCTCTACCGCGAGGTGCGCGCACCGCGCATCTACGAGGGCGCCAGCGAGGTCCAACGAGGCATCATCGCCCGCGAGTTGTACGCCGGCCTGGAGGCCACCCGATGACGACGGAACGCGTCAACCCGCCCCGCCTCTCCCCGCCCACCGGCTTCTCCCACGCCGTCGTCGCCACCGGCACCCGGCTGGTGTTCCTCGCGGGTCAGACCGCGCTCGACGCCGACGGGAAGGTCGTGGGGGCCACCCTGCCCGAGCAGTTCGCGCGGGCGCTCGCCAACCTGCTGGCCGCGCTGGGGGCGGCGGGCGGCGGGCCGGCGGACCTGGCGCGCGTCACGGTCTACGTCACGGACGTCGCCGCCTATCGGTCCTGCGCCCCCGAACTCGGCCGGCTCTGGCGCGAGTCGGCCGGCCGGGACTATCCGGCGATGGCGGTGGTCGGCGTCGTACGGCTGTGGGACGAGGAGGCCCTCGTCGAGTTGGACGGGTTCGCGGTGCTGGACGGGTGAGCGGGTGTCACGCGGCGACGGCCAGGTGGCCGGCGGGCACCCGGTGCGGGGCCACGACACGGCCGTCGGGGAGGAGCTCGCCGGAGTCGTCGAAGACGATCGTGCCGTCGCACAGCAGGCTCCAGCCCTGCTCGGGGTGGGCGGCGACGACGTGCATCGCGGTAGCGTCGGCAGGAGCGGCGGCGAAGGAGTGGGAACACATGGCGCACCTCCACGTCGGTGGGGGCCGGCCGTCCGGTCGGCCTCGCATGCAACGACCATGCGCCCGTCGGCGGGGCATCGCCAGGGGGTTACCGGAAGCGTGACAGCACCAGGACAACTCCAGGACCGTTCGCCGACGACCGGAGCGGACTCGCCACCGAAGGAGTGACGATCACGGACCTGGACGCGTCCGCCCGGTACCAGTGGAATCCCTCACCACAGGAGGACTCCATGTCGCTTCGCCCTCTGCTGACCGCGGCCGCCGGCGCCGCCCTGTTCCTGCTCGCGGTACCGGGCCAGGCCGCCACCGCCGGCCCGTCCGAGACCGTCACCGTCGCCCCGGCCGCCCGGATCACCGCCGACGGCACCGTCACCCTGACCGGCACCTACCGCTGCGTCGGCAGCACGGGGCCGGTCTTCGTCAGCTCCTCCGTCCGGCAGGACCCGAGCACCACGCGGTACGGCGTCGGCGGCTCCCGTGCCCTGTGCGACGGCGCCGTGCACACCTGGCAGAACACCGGCAAGGCGCCCCAGGACGCCCTGAAGGCCGGCCCCGTCCACGTGGAGTCCACGCTGCTGGAGCTCGAACCCCGCGGCGGCCTGCCCCTGCCCCGCTTCCACGCGGTACAGCGGCAGGACGTCACCCTGACCCAGGTCTAGGGCGGGTTGTGAAAGTCCCGTCCGCCCGGCGGCGCCTGGCAAGCACGCTCGCTGCGTTGTCGGGGTCGCCCCGATACCTCCAGTATCGGGGCGACCCTCCGCCTTGCGATCGCACGCACCAGGCACCGCCGGGCCCGCCCTCCGGGCGGACGACGCTTCTTTCACAACACGCCCTAACCCGCGTAGGCCGACGCGAGCAGGGCGGGCAGGGCGTCCGGGGTGACGGCGTAGGACTGGGTGCCCACCGCAGCCAGGGCCCGGGACGCCAGGACCGAGCCCGTCCGGGCGCACCGCACCGGGTCCAGGCCCGCCGCCAGGCCGGAGAGGTAGCCCGCGCGGTAGGCGTCGCCGACGCCGGTCGGGTCGGCCACGGCGGCCGCCGGGGCCGCGGGCACCTCCAGCACCGGTTCGCCCGCCCGCTCGACACGGCTGCCCTTCTCGCCGAGGGTGGTCACCCAGGTCCCGACCCGGCCCAGCACCTCGGCCCGGGACCAGCCGCTCTTCTCCAGGAGCAGCCCGTGCTCGTACTCGTTGGTGAACAAGTGGTCGGCGCCCTCGACGAGTTCACGGATCGCCGCGCCGTCGAGGCGGGCCAACTGCTGGGAGGGATCGGCGAGGAAACGGACCCCGGCGGCCCGGCACGCGCGCGTGTGCCGGAGCATCGCCGCCGGATCGTCCGCCCCGACGAGCACGGTGTCCACACCCGCCCGCAGGACCTCCGCGAGATCGATCGCGGACGCCTCCGTCATCGCGCCCGGATAGAACGAGGCGATCTGGTTGCCGTCCGGGTCGGTCGTGCACAGGAAACGGGCCGTGTGGCGGGTGGCCGAGACCCGTACGGCGGCCGTGTCCACCCCGAGGGCCGCCAGCCGCGCCCCGTACGCCTCGAAGTCGGCGCCCACCGCCCCCACCAGCAGTGGCCGGTGGCCGAGCAGGGCCAGGCCGTACGCGATGTTCGCGGCGACCCCGCCCTCCCGGATCTCCAGGCTGTCCACCAGGAACGACAGGGAGACCCGGTCGAGACGGTCCGCCAGCAGCTGGTCCGTGATCCGGGCGGGGAACGTCATCAGATGGTCGGTGGCGATGGAACCGGTGACCGCGACGCGCATCTCAGGCCCCCGCCATCGCCCGCAGAGCCGCCACCCGGTCGGTGCGCTCCCAGGTGAACTCGGGAAGCTCCCGGCCGAAGTGACCGTAGGCGGCGGTCCGGGCGTAGATCGGGCGCAGCAGGTCCAGGTCGCGGATGATCGCCGCCGGGCGCAGATCGAAGACGTCGGTGATCGCCTTCTGGATGCGGTCCACGGCCACGGTCTCCGTGCCGAAGGTCTCCACGAACAGCCCGACCGGCTCGGCCCTGCCGATCGCGTACGCCACCTGCACCTCGCAGCGGGCCGCGAGCCCGGCGGCGACGACGTTCTTCGCCACCCAGCGCATCGCGTACGCGGCACTGCGGTCCACCTTGGAGGGGTCCTTGCCGGAGAACGCGCCGCCGCCGTGGCGGGCCATGCCGCCGTACGTGTCGATGATGATCTTGCGTCCGGTGAGGCCGGCGTCGCCCATCGGGCCGCCGACCTCGAACCGCCCGGTGGGGTTGACCAGCAGACGGTAGCCGTCCGTGTCGAGCTTGATGCCGGCCTCCAGCAGCGCCTTCAGCTCCGGCTCGACCACGAACTCCCGGATGTCCGGGGTCAGGAGCGTGTCCAGGTCGATGTCGGAGGCGTGCTGGGAGGAGACCACGACGGTGTCCAGACGGGCGGCGCGCTCACCGTCGTACTCGATGGTGACCTGGGTCTTGCCGTCGGGTCGCAGATAGGGCACCGCCCCGTCCCTGCGGACGGCCGTCAGACGCTGGGAGAGGCGGTGGGCGAGCTGGATCGGCAGCGGCATCAGCTCGGGGGTCTCGTCGGTGGCGTAACCGAACATCAGGCCCTGGTCGCCGGCGCCGCCGGTGTCGACGCCCTGCGCGATGTCCGGGGACTGCGCGCCGATCGACACCGAGACTCCGCAGGAGGCGCCGTCGAAGCCCTTCTTCGAGGAGTCGTAGCCGATCTCGAGGATCTTCTCGCGGACGAGCTGGGGTATCGGCGCGTACGCCCGCGTGGTGACCTCGCCGGCCACATGCACCAGGCCGGTCGTGATCAGGGTCTCGACGGCGACCCGGGACGTCGGGTCCTCGCGCAGCAGCGCGTCGAGGACGGTGTCGCTGATCTGGTCGGCGATCTTGTCGGGATGGCCCTCGGTCACGGACTCCGAGGTGAACAGACGGCGGGACATGGCGGGGACGTCTCCTTACCGGCGGGAGGGGGCGGCACCGCACCCCCGGGAGCGGGCGGTGCGGTGCCGTACGGCTCGGGCGCGTGCGGAAGGGCTTCCGGGTGCCGTCAGGCCTCCGGGTGGTGGACGGCGAACACCGTGTACGCGTGCGGGTCTGGCTTGGCCAGCGCGGCCGCGCGGTCGCGGTACACCTGGACGTCCGGGTCGGCCATGGTGGCCTTGATGTCGCGCTTGCTCTCCCACTGCGCGTAGTAGACCAGGCGCTTGCCGTCCAGGCTGGTCATGATGTTCACCGAGATGCACCCCGGCCGGTGCCGGATGAACTTCTCGGCGCCCTCGCTGAGCACCTCGGCCAGCTCGGTCTGCTTCTCCGGCTCGACCTCGAAGACGTTGATCATCGCGAAGGTGCCGTCGTCGGTACGGATCACGGTCTCGGACATGGTGTCGTTCCCTTTCCTTGTGATACGGGCTCGATATGCGGACGTGACGGGGTGGGGGCTCGAGGGGTCACGGGTTCGCCCAGGCGCGGGCCACCTCCAGCGCCTGCGCCGGGTTGAGGCGGGGATCGCAGTGGGACGCCGCGGCCGAGCCCCGGCCGCCGGCGCCGGCGTCGAGTTCCGCCGGGTCCGCCCAGACGCACTCGGCGACGTCGTACGGCGTGGTCTCCAGATGCAGTCCGGCGGGCGTGCCGCCCCCGGAGGTCACCGCCTCCAGAAAGGCGCGCACCTCCTCGACCACCGTGCGCACCGAGCGGACCTTCACACCCGACGGCGACTTGACGGTGTTGCCGTGCATCGGGTCGCACAGCCACGCCACCGGATGGCCGGCCTCGCGCACGGCGGCCACCAGCGGCGGCAGCGCCTCGCGGACCGCCCCCGCGCCCATCCGCGCGATCAGCGTGAGCCGCCCCGGCTCACGGCCGGGGTCCAGCCGGGCGCACAGGGCCAGCAGCTCCGCCGGCCGGGTCGCCGGGCCCACCTTGCACGCCACCGGGTTGGTTACCTGCGCCAGCATCCTGACGTGCGGGCCGTCGGACTGCCGGGTGCGCTCGCCGATCCAGGGCAGATGCGTGGAGGCCAGCAGGATGTCGCCGGACGGGGTCCGCCGCAGCAGCGGCAGCTCGTAGTCGAAGACGAGCGCCTCGTGGCTGGTCCACACCGGCGCCTCCGTCGGCAGCGCCCAGTCGCTGGTGCGGTGCCGCAGATAGGTCACGGCGCGGTGGGCGGCGTAGTAGCAGTCCAGCATCCGGCGCGGATCGGGGCGGCGGGCCTCGGCGGTCGGCTCGGGGGCGTTGACCAAGTGGCCGCGGTAGACCGGCAGTTCGACGCCGCCGGTCGTCTCGGTGGGGGCGCTGCGCGGCTTGGCGAACTGGCCCGCGATCCGGCCGACGCGCAGCACCGGCTTCCCCGTGCCCGCGACCATCACCCCGGCCAGCGCGTCCAGCAGCCCGGCCTTGCGCACCACGGCCGAGGGCTCGCACTCGGCCGGGTCCTCGGCGCAGTCGCCCGCCTGGATCACCAGATAGTGGCCGGTCGCGGCCTCCGCGAGGAGGGTCCGCAGCAGCCGGACCTCCTCCCAGCCCACCAGGCCCGGCAGCCGCGCCAGTTCGGCGCGCGCCGCCGCGACCCGGACCGGATCGTCCCAGTGCGGCTGCTGCTCGGCCGTGCCCAGCCCGGTGGGAAAGTCCTCGTCGAGATCGTCGAGCGGGGACTCCGCGGCGAGGGCGTGCAGCGGATATCCGTACGAGGATGTCGTGCCCGCCATCAGAACGGCGACTCTCCGGCCGGCAGCCGCCGCGCCATCGTCAGTCCGTCCGCGACCGGCAGCATCACCAGCTGGACCCGGTCGTCCTTGCGGGCGTGCTCGTTGAACGCCCGGATCGCGGCCGCCTTCTCGCCGGGGAACTCCTCGATCACCTCGCCGCTGAAGAGCGTGTTGTCGACGAGCAGCAGCGCCCCGGGCTTCATCCGCGGCACGAGCTCCTCCCAGTAGGTGATGTAGCCGGGCTTGTCCGCGTCGATGAACGCGAGGTCCAGATGTGGTTCGGCGGGCAGGGCGCGCAACGTCTCGGCGGCCGGGCCGAGCCGCAGCTCTATTCGGTCGCCGACCCCGCCGCGGGCCCAGAACTCGTGCGCCAGCGAGGTCCATTCGGGCGAGAGGTCGCAGGTGACGAGGGAGCCGCCGGGCGGAAGGCCGCGGGCCAGGCACAGCGAGGAGGAACCGGTAAAGGTGCCCACCTCGACGACGCGGCGGGCGCCGAGCAGCCGCACCAGGAAGGTCAGCAGGGCGCCCTCCTCGGGCGCGACCACCATGTGCGCCTGGTCGGGGACGGCCGCGCGGGTCCGCTCCTCCAGCTCGACCAGGAGCGGGTCGGGGGTCATCCTGCCCTCGGTGAGCAGATAGTCGTGGAGGTCGGGGGTGAGCGGGATGTTCCTGAGCGTCTCGTTCCGCAGCACGGGGTTTCTCCCGGTGGTCGTAGGGGCGTTCGGTCTCAGGCGGCGGTACGGCGGATGCGCGGCCACGCCTCGTAGGCGCGGCGGACGGCGTCGTCCTGGCGGGGGAGCGCGGCGGTGACGTCGCGCAGGTCGCCGGCGCAGTGCAGCTCGAACCGGCGTCGCTCGGCGGGCCGTTCGTGGTCGCGGACGAAGTAGAGGACGGTCGATCCGTGCGGTCCGCCCTCGTGCGGGTTGTGACCGCCGCCCTCCCACAGCAGCCCCGCCTCGGTGCGCCAGGCGGTGACGAGCTCGCCCAGCAGCGGTGCGGACGGGCGGCCGACGACGAACGCGGTGTGGTTCTCGAAACCGTTCTCGATCTCCGACTCCTCGACCCGCTGTCCGAGGTGCTCCCCGGGCCGCTCGTCGAAGGCGCGGCTGTCGTGCGGGAAGAGGAAGACCTCCACCGCCGGGTGCCGACGGCCGTCCGGCAGGTCCAGGCGCAGCCGGGTGATGTGGATCCGGCACAGCTCCGGGTCCAGGCCGTGACGCGCGCTCAGCCGGTTCCGCACCACCGTGCTCGGCACCGGCGGCAGCGGCGCCAGGCCGGCCCGCTCCAGATGACGCAGTCCCGCCTTCAGCGTGGTGGGGAACAGCAGGACGGCGCAGTGGTCGAACACGCAGTTCAGGTCCGTCAGGGACACCGCGTCGCCGTGCGGGACGACCGGTGCGAGAAGCGCGGACGCCGTCGCCGTGGAGGCGGAGCGGGCATCACGGATCGTGGCGTCCAGTCGGCGCAGATCCGTTCCGGAGAATGCGCCGCCCCCGTCCGTGAAGTCGGCCGGCAGCGGATTTTCCCGGGTTTTGCCAGAGGGATGGACTAAGGCCATTGATACCTCCTGCATCAGGGCCGACGGAATTCTGTGACGCGTTCCGCTCGCCGGGCAAGGGTGATCAGGTGCGATTCGGGGCCCCGCTGCTCGGGAAACCGCGTTCTCGGCTCTTGGCACCTTTCTGAACTGCGGAAACGTGGCAGTTCGGCCTTATCGATGACCTTCATCGGGGCTACCGATCGGCTCGGTCGGTAACCGTTCGGACATCTCGCTGAAGTGGAGACCGTGATTTCTCTATTGAGATTTCTTACCACTCGGGAAAGCGGTTCGTTCCGCTGCCGGAGCCGCTGCGGCGACCGACCGGGATTCGGTACCGCCGATGACCCCCATCGGCGGTACCGAACGGCGGGTGCGACGCGCCTTCGACGACCCGTCCGCGCCCGCCAGGAACCGCTTGCATAGGGAATTTTTATTGCGGCCGACCCGGAGATCCGTATCGGAATTCCTTATCGGTCTTCGCTGGACGATCCAATCCGGTGCCGCACAGAATCCGTGTCGCAAGGCAGTGAACCCGTTTCGCTCTGCCGCACCCGGAGGTTTCCTCGTGAACGCTCCCGCACCACCCATGGAATCCCCGGCGGCGCCGCGCACGTTCCCCGACGCACTGGAACGCGCCGCCGCCCGCCGTACGGAGCCCGCCGTATGGGACGGCGGCCGATGGCGGACCTGGCTCGACTGCCTGCGCCAGGCCGAACGGACCGCCGTCGCCCTGCACCGTCACGGCTTCACGGCCGGCGACGTCCTCGCGGCCCAACTGCCGAACTCCTGGGACCTGGTGGTCCTGCACGCGGCCACCGCCCGGCTCGGCGTCCTGCTGCTGCCCCTGCACTCCGCCTACGGCACCCACGAGGCCCGGGCCCTGATCGACCAGTCCGGCGCGACCGGCCTGGTGGCCCGCGCCTTCCATCGCGGGCACGACCGCATCGGCGAGATCCTCACCCTGCGCGAGCAGTGCCCGTCACTGCGGCACGTCTGGGTGAGGACCACGGGGGAGGGCCGTAGGGGAACCGCCGGGCTCCCCGAGGTGACCGAGCTGGTGTCCGAGGAGAACGGGGTGACCGGGCCGTCGGCCGAGGAGGCGGGCCCGCCGGTCCCGCTTCCGCCCCGCCCCCGGAACCCGTCCACCCCGCTGGTGCTGCTCGCCTCCTCCGGTACGACCTCCCAGCGGCCGAAACTCTGTGTCCACAGCCATGGCGGACTGCTCGGCAACGCGGCGGCCGTCGCGGCGGACGGCGGACTCGGCGCCGGCGACACCATCGTCTCCGCGAGCCCCCTCAGCCACGCCTTCGGGCTGCTGTCGGTGCATCTGGCCCTGGTGACCGGGGGAGCGGTCGGGCTGTTCGACGGCTGGGAGCCGGTGCGGTTCGCCCGGACCCTGGCCGCCGCCTCGGCCACCGCCGCGTTCGCGGTCCCCGCCCAGCTGCGCGACCTGCTCGCCCTCCCCCCGGACACGCTGCCGTCCCTCGCCCTGCGCGAGGTGCGCACCGGTGGCGCCCCCGTGCCCCGCGAACTCGCCGACGGCGTACGGAAGTCGCTCGGCGCACGGCTCGTCGTGCAGTGGGGGATGACCGAGGTCGGCGCCGGCACCTACACCCGGCCCGCCGACCCGCCCGAGGCCGCGTTCACCATCGGCCGGCCCGCCTCGGGCGCTCAGGTCAGGGTGGTGGGCCCGGCCGGTGAGCCGGCCGCGCCCGGGGAGACCGGCGAACTGCAGTACCGCAGCCCGTACATGTTCAGCGCCTACTACCGGGCCCCGGAGCAGACCCGGGCCGCCCTCACCCCCGACGGCTGGCTGCGCTCCGGCGACCTGGCCGCTCTGGGGGCGGACGGGGCGGTGACCTACCGGGGCCGCGCCGACGAGCTGATCAACCGGGGCGGGCTGAAGTTCAGCGCCCTGGAGGTCGAGGAACTCCTCAACGACCTGCCGGAGTTGGCACAGCACGCCGTCGTCGGCCGGCCCGATTCCCGCCTCGGCCAGCGCTCGTGCCTGCTGGTCGCACTGCGCGAGGGCGCGCGGCTGACCCTGGACGAGGTGACCACCCACCTCGCCCGCAAGGGCCTGGCCACCTACAAACTCCCCGAACAACTCGTCCTCGTGGACAGTCTCCCGACCACGGTCACCGGCAAGATCGCCCGAGCCCGCCTCAAGGCGATCCCCCTGCCGCCTCTCCCCGCACCCGCTCACCGGGCCGCACCCGCACCCGAGCCGGTACCGGTTCCCGGCAGGGCGGAGCCGGGCCGATGAGATGCCCGACGCGGGGTGGCCGGAGGGCGGCCGGCGCGACGGCAACAGCCCCGGCGGCAGCCACCCCGAGGGCGATCGCCCGCCCCGCGTCCGGTTGGCCGGTCCTCGCCCCCTCAGCCCCCCAGCTGCTTGCGCAGCACCGTCTGGAGGCCCATGAGGTTCGGGTTGGCCGAGTTGCGGTCCAGCCAGGTCATCGTGACCGCGGTGCGCAGATCCGCGTCGTCGACCCGGACCACGGCCACCTCACCCCGGTCGGCCTGGGCGCGCACCGCGAGCCGGGGCAGCAGCGCGCACCCCATGCCGGCCGCCACGCACGCCCCGAGCGTGCCGATGCTCGACACCTCCGCGACCGGCTCCTTCGCGGCCGAACCCGCGAAGACACCGTCGTACATCTCCCGGAAACCACAGCCCCGTTCGGTGGCCAGGAAGGGCTCCGCGGCCAGCTCCGCGAGGCCGGCCCGGCCCCGGGCGGCCAGCGGGTGGTCCGGCGGGGCGATGACCACCAGCGGCTCCTCGGCGAGCGTCTCGGCCCGCAGCCCCGCGTCCGCCGGCGGGTCGCCGAAGGTCAGACAGACGTCCAGGTCGCCCCGGCGCACCGCCTTGTACAGCTCGCCCCGGTTGTCCTGGGCCACCCGCACCCGCGCCTCGGGATACAGGGAGCGGTAGCGGGAGAGGACACCGGGCAGCAGATGCAGGCAGACCGTCTCCAGCGCGCCCACCGCCACCTCCGAGCCGGGCCGGGCGACCGCCCAGCGCGCCTCCTCCAGCAGCTTGAGGATGCGCTCGGTGTACTCCGACAGCGCCACCCCCTGAGGGGTCAGCCGTACTCTGCGCTGGGAACGGTCCAGCAGCTCCACGCCCAGGTCGCGCTCCAGCGCCTGGATCTGGTCGCTGACACTGGACTGCGCGTAGTGCAGTTCCCTGGCCGCCTGGGTGACGCTGAGCGTCCTGGCGACCGTCTCGAACGTCCGAAGATGCCGTAACTCCACGATCCCGGGTCCCCCTTGCTGACCGACTCGACGACCGATCGGCTCAGCCGATGTTACCCATAGGGCATTCCCGGCGTCAGGAGCGGCAATTCGCCTTTCCCGTCGGCTTGAATGGTTTGTGCCGCCCCCCAACATCCCCCGTCCGGGGGCGAATTATCGAAGCTGCAACAAACTGAAACAAAGGAGAAATCATGTCGACGCAGGCGGAACCGCAACGGGCTTCCGTCGCACCGGCACGAACCGACAAGCCCTCCCGGACCTTGCTGATCGGGCTCTCGCTCGGCTACTTCATGGTCCTGCTGGACATGACGATCGTCTCGGTGGCGCTGCCCGCCATCTCCAGTGACCTGCACGTCGGGCTCAGCGGTCTGCAGTGGGTCACCAACGGCTACACCATCACCTTCGCCGCTCTGCTGCTCACCGCGGGCTGGCTGTCCGACCGCTACGGCGGCCGTCGGGTCTTCCTCTGGGGCCTCGCCGCCTTCGGCGTGCTCTCGGGCGTCTCGGCCGCCGCGACCACCCTGGGCGCCCTGGTCGGGCTGCGCCTCGCGCTCGGTGTCGCCGGCGCGCTGCTGCTGCCGGCCTCCCTCGCCGTGATCACCAACGCCTACACCGACCCCGCCGACCGCGCCCGTGCCGTCGGCAACTGGGCGGCCATCACCGGCGCCGCGCTCGCCGCGGGCCCGCTGGTCGGCGGCGCGCTCACCGACAGCGTCGGCTGGCGGGCGATCTTCCTGGTCAACGTGCCGCTGGCGCTGGTGAGTTTCTTCATCACCCTGCGCCTGGCCCCGGAGACCGCGCTCAAGCAGCGCAGCGGCCTCGACGTCACCGGACAGCTCAGCGCCGTGGTCGCGCTGGCCGCGTTCGTGTACGCGCTGATCGAGGGCCCGGACAAGGGCTGGGCGACCGGCCCGGTGCTCGGCGCCTTCGCGCTCACGGCGGTCGCGGCCGCGGTGTTCATCACCGCCGAGGTACGGGCCGGCGACGCGGCGATGCTGCCACTGCGGATGTTCCGCAGCCGGGGCTTCTCCGCCGCGCTGGGCGCCGGCCTGCTCGCCAACTTCGGCCTGTCCGGTCTGCTGTTCGTGCTGGCGCTGTTCTTCCAGGAGAGCCGCGGCTACTCCTCCTTCAACGCCGGTCTCGCCTTCCTGCCGCTGACCCTGCCCACCGCCTTCAACCCCATCTACACCGGCCGCCTGGTCGGCCGGATCGGCCCGCGCCGCCCCGCGACCACCGGGTTCCTGCTGATGGGCGTCGGCGCCCTGCTCCAGGCCCCCTTCACCGGGGACTCCGCCCTCGACCTGACCGCCACGATCGTCGGCCTGCTGGCCTTCGGCTTCGGCGTCTCCTTCGCCCTGCCCGCGCTCGTCGCCGGCATGGCCAGTTCCATCCCCACCGAGTTCGCCGGCATCGGCGCCGGCACGCTCAACTCCGCCCGCCAGGTCGGCGCCTCCCTCGGCGTCGCCGTCCTCGGCGTGATCCTCAACCTGTCCTCGACCACCGCCGACGGCACCCGCTGGGCGCTGGTCGTCGGCGGCGCGTCCCTGCTGCTCGGGGCGCTCATCGCGGGAACGGGACTGCGGGGTCGTACCGCGAACTGACACCGGTTCGCCCCTTCCGTCTCCCGACGACCCCGTCCCCGTGACGCGCAGCGCCCTGCCGGCTGTCCCGACCACTGGAGGAGCATTGGCAACCGCATCACCGTCCGACCGTCCCCACCCCGGCCGGCCGGGCCTGCGCGTCGACGGGGTCGACCATCTCGCCTTCGTCACCTGGAAACCCCGGGCGACCGTGGAGTTCTACACCCAGACCCTCGGCATGCCGCTGGTGCACGCGATCACCGCGACCGGCTGGGTCACCGAGGACTACCCCGACTTCGTGCACTTCTTCTTCGACATGGGCGCGGGCAACCGCATCGCGTTCTTCTACTACTTCGGCCTGCCGCAGGAGGACGCCCCCAGCGACCTCATGCACCGCTCCCGGCACCTCGCCTTCCACGTCGACACCGAGGAGGAGCTCCTCGCCTGGCGCGACCGGCTGAAGGCCCACGGGGTGCGGGTCACCCCGCCGCTGCCGCACGAACTGATCGAGTCCATCTACTTCGACGACCCCAACGGCATCCAGCTGGAGATCACCCGCCCGCTGCGCGAGATGTCCGGCATCGACTCCCGGGACGCCGAACTGACCGTCCGCGCGCTCGCCGACGTCGCCGAGTCCCCGCGGCCCACCGTCGAGGCGCTGTGGCAGCGCAAGGCCGAACTGGTCCGTAAATCAGCGGAGGTGGCGGAACTGTGACGCTCGCGCTGTACGTGCTGGACGTACCGGAGTTCGAACCCGTCGTGCACACCGCCGAGGCCGCCGGCATGGCCGTCCGGCACACCGGCGACTACCTGGAGCTGAGCTCCGCCGCCGACGAGGTGGTGCTGCGCCGCGACCCCGCCGCTATCCGCACCGCGGTCTGGTTCGCCACCCTCACCGGCGGCCTGGACGGCCGCATCGTCGCCTTCACCGCCGACACGCTCCACCTCGCCAAGGAGGCGGTATGAGTTCCCCGACGCGTCATCCGGTCCTGATCGCGGGCGCCGGCCCGGCCGGCCTCAGCGCCGCCCTGGCCCTGCGCGCCGCGGGCCTGCCCGCCGTGGTCCTCGAACGCCGTACGGAGTCCTCGGTGCGCCCCGGCAGCCGCGCCGCCTACCTCCACGGCGCCTCCCTGCGCGAACTGGAGCGGCTCAGCCCCGGGCTCGGCCACGAGATAGCGGGCCGCGGCCTGATGTGGGCGACGAAACGGTCGTACTGGGCGGGCCAGGAGGTCTACACCCGTACGTACCCGCCCTCGGCCCGCGACGGTCTGCCGCCCTTCACCAGCCTCCCGCAGGTGATCACCGAGGACCTGATGGCCACCGCCTGCCGCAAGCACGGGGTGGAGTTCCACTGGGGGGTGGAGGTGACGTCCGCCGAGTCCACCCCCGACGGGGTACGGCTGACCGACGCGTCCGGCGGCGAGTGGCTCGCCGACTACGTGATCGCGGCCGACGGCGCCCGCTCGGTGCTGCGCACCGCCATCGGCAGCCCGCTGGAGGGCCCGCGCTCCCAGAACACCTTCGTCGTCGTCGACCTGGACGACGACCCCGACCACAACCCCATGCCGATCGAGCGGGTCTTCCACTACCGGCACCCCCGGGTGGGCGGCCGCAACGTGCTGACCGTGCCCTTCGCCGGCGGCTGGCGGGTCGACCTCAACCTCCTCGTCCACGACGACCCCGAGCGGTACGTCTCCCCGGAGGGCCTGCGCCGCTGGATCCCGCGGATCCTGCCCGAGGCGTACGGCGAACGGGTGCGCTGGGTGTCGACGTACCGTTTCGCCCAACAGGTCGCGGCACGCTTCACCGACACCCACCACCGGGTGCTGCTGACCGGTGAGGCGTCCCACCTGTTCGCGCCGTTCGGGGCCCGTGGCATGAACTCCAGCGTGCCGGACGCGGTCCGGGCGGTGGAGGCGGCGGTGGAGGCCCTGGAGACCGGCGGCGCGGGTGCCACCCGGGCCGTCGCCCGGTTCGCCGAGGAACGCAAGGAAGCGGCCACCTACAACCGCGCCTGCGCCAGCGCGGCCCTGGAGCACATGCTGGCCCACCGCCCCTCCCTCTGGCTGCGCCAGCGCGCCGCGGCAGCCGTCGCCACGGCGGGCCGCCGCGCCGGCGCCTGGCTGGACTCCGCCCCCTACGGCCCGAAACTGGCCGCCCGCGGCGCCGCCCGCAGTTCCTACTGATCCCCGCCCATCGCCGGGCATGTGCCCGGCAGGCCCTCGAACCGCCTCCGACGGCGGCCCCGCCGCGACCGGTCCCTCCCCCGTACCGGCCGCCCGGCGCCACCGTCGGAGGCCCGGCCGGCTACGGCGGCGACAGGGGAACGTCCGCCAGTGTCGCGCGGGCCGCCGCGCGGGCGGCGTCGACGACGGAGGGGCGGACGGTGGGGGAGAAGGCCAGATAGACCGGCAGGGGTGCGGGTGCCGGGCCCAGGACCCCGGGCGGGGCCGGGCGCAGCGCGGGATGGCTGTGGTGGGCGCTCTCGCTGAGCGCGGTGTAGGCGAGCCCCGCCTGCACGGACGCCCGGACCGCCAGCGGGTCGGAACTCCACGGGACGGAGCGCCACAGGACACCCTGTTCGGCGAGCGCCTCGACGATCCGGATGGACAGCGCCGAGCGCTCACCGGTCAGCGCGATCGGCACACCCCGCTCCCCGGCCGTGAGCGGCGCGTGCCCGAACCAGCCGAGGCGCAGCCGCCCCAGCAACTCGCACCGGGGCGTCTCCGTCCCGAGCAGCAGGGCCGCCTCCAACTCCCCTTCCGTGACCCGGTCGGCGAGTGCGGCGCTGACGCCGGTGACCATGGCGCACCGCAACCCGGGCCGTTCCGCGGCCAGTTGCATGAGCATGGTGCGCAGTCCCTCGGCGAAATGGATCGAACAGCCCATGCCGAACGACTCCTGACTGGAAATCGCCGACAGTTTGTTCAGCACTTCGTTGTTGAGGAGGATCACCCGGCGCGCGTGGGCCACCAGTTCCCGGCCGGCCGGTGTCAGCCGTAACGGCCGTTTGGTGCGCTGGAACAACGGCGCCTGAATGATGGATTCCAGCCGCTGGATCTGCTGACTCACCGTCGGCTGGGTCACGTGCAGCGACTGCGCGGCCCGGGAGAAACCGTCCTCGTTGACCACGGCCAGCAGGGTGCGCAGGAGTTTCACCTCGATGTCGCGCTGCGACACTGCCTCACCACCGTTCTGCTGGGAGCGGTGGCCGGAAATCTAATCGTGAAACGTTTCTGGACGCACGGCAGCAGAACATGGAGCCCCCCGTAAGCTCGCATTTCCGAAAAGGCATGCGGACCCATTGATACCGGATCTCTTGCATGTGCGACGAGGGGTGATGTGCGCCAAGTACCTGACATGCGAGCCTTGTCCGGCAAATTTTACCGAACCTTCGAACTTCAGGTACTTGGCCTGTTACCGATGCAATCTTCGTCCTTGTCGCTCCGGTGCCGCGCCGAGTGCCCGGGACGGCCGTTGCGGCTCCGTTATCGGCCGGTCCAGGCGCGGTCACATGGCGGTTGCAGCCTCGGTGACCGTGATCACGACCGCTCACCGAGAGAGATACGGGATGACCATGCCCCTACCGCCCAGCAGACGCTTACGTGCGGCCACCCCACTGAAAGTCCTCGCCATGGCCGTCGTACTGGCCGCGACCGGCATGCCGGGGGTGAGCCAGGCCGTCGCGTCCTCCTCCGCCGCTCCGGACTCGGGGACCTCGCTGTCCGGTCCGGCTTCGAAGAGCGCGAAGACGGTGACCCTGATCACCGGCGACAAGGTGACGATCGCCGCGGACGGCTCGGTCACCGGGATCGAGCGGGCCGAAGGACGCGAGAGCGCGTCGTTCTCCCTCCGGAAGGCCGACGGGCACAGTTACGTCGTCCCGGGCGACGCGGCACTCGCGGTGGCCCAGGGCACGCTGGACCGGCGGCTGTTCGACGTGACCCAGCTGCTCGCCTACGGCTACGACGACGCCGGGCGGTCCGACCTGCCGCTGATCGTCACCTACAACGGGAACGAGACACCGTCCGCGAGCGCCTTCCGTGACGCACGGGCGCGGGTGAGCCGAACGCTGGACAGCGTCAACGGAGTGGCGCTGCGCGCCGACAAGCGCGGCGGCGCCGCGCTCTGGAACACCTTCACCGACGGCGGCGAGTCCGGCCGGGGCACCGCGCGGCTGACCGGTTCCCCGGCGGTGAAGAAGGTGAAGAAGGTCTGGCTGGACGGCAGGCGCAAGGCGAGCCTGGACAAGAGCGTGCCCCAGATGGGCACTCCCACGGCCTGGGACGCCGGGTACGACGGCACCGGCGTCAAGGTCGCCGTGCTGGACACCGGCGTCGACCAGACACACCCCGACCTCGCGGGCCAGGAGATCGCCGAACAGAACTTCTCCGACTCCCCCGACGGTGTGGACCGGTTCGGTCACGGCACCCATGTGGCCTCGACGGTGGCGGGTACGGGTGCGAAGTCGGGCGGCACGTTCAAGGGGGTCGCGCCGGGCGCGCGAATCCTGGACGGCAAGGTCATGAACGACAGGGGCGAGGGCGCGGACTCCTCCGTCATCGCGGGCATGGAATGGGCGGTGGCCCAGGGCGCCGACGTCGTCAACCTCAGCCTCGGCGGCACGGACACGCCCGGTGTCGACCCGCTGGAGGAGACGGTCAACCGTCTCTCCGCCGAAAGTGACACGCTGTTCGTCATCGCCGCGGGCAACGAGGGCGATCAGGGCGAGTCCACCGTCGGGTCACCGGGCAGCGCCGAGTCCGCGCTGACGGTCGGCGCGGTGGACAAGGCCGACAAACTCGCCGACTTCTCCAGCCGCGGCCCGCGGGTCGGCGACGGCGGGGTCAAGCCGGACCTCACCGGGCCGGGCGTCGACATCACGGCCGCCGCCGCCACCGGCAGCCGGGTGGAGAAGGGGTCTCCCTCGGGCACGCCCGGTTACGCCACGCTGAGCGGTACGTCGATGGCCACCCCGCATGTCGCCGGCGCCGCCGCCATCCTGGCGCAGCGGCACCCGGACTGGACCGGCGAGCGGATCAAGGCGGCTCTCACCGCCTCGACGAAGCCCGGCCCCTACAGCGCGTACCAGCAGGGCACCGGCCGCACCGATGTGGCCCGGGCGATCGGGCAGACCGTCGTCACCGAACAGGGCCCGCTCGGCTTCGGCCTCCAGCAGTGGCCGCACACCGACGACCAGCCGGTGACGAAGGAGATCACCTACCGCAACCTCGGCACCGAACCGGTCGTCCTCGACCTGGGCGTCGAGGCGCTCGGGGTGGACGGCAAGCCCGCTCCCGAGGGCATGTTCCAGATCTCGACGCGGCAGCTGAGCGTCCCGGCGGGCGGTACGGCGAGTGCCACGGTGACCGCCGACACCCGGGTCGGCGGCGACGCCGACGGCTCCTACGGCGGCTCGGTGACCGCGACCTCGGCCGACGGCGAGACCGCGGTGCGCACCGCCTTCGGGGTGGAGCGCGAGGTCGAGTCGTACGACCTGACCATCAAGCAGCTCGACGACGAAGGCAAGCCGACCGGCAGGGGGTTCACGGCGATCGACGGCCGGGACCGCGACTTCCACAAGGAGGTCGCCGACCCGGCGGACGGTGAGCTCACGGTGCGACTGCCCAAGGGCGGCTACGCGCTCACCGGGTTCCTCGGCGCCGCCGACGCCTCCGCCGCCGAATCCCTCTTCCTGGCTCCGGCCGTCCAGCTGGACAAGGACACCACCATCGTCATGGACGCCGGACAGGCCAAGCCCGCGCGGGTCACCGTCCCCGACGCGCAGGCCGAGAACTACCACGCCCAGCTCATCCCGGGTTACACCCGCTCCGACGGGCAGCCCCTCGAGCCGGTCGTCCTCGCCTACCCCGGCTTCCAGAGCTTCAAGGTCGCGCACATCGGCCCCAAGGCACCGAAGGACGCGGCATACGCCCAGTACAGCGGCTTCTGGACCCGTCAGGACGCCGACGGGCACGCCGTGAACTACCGCATGGCGTGGAACCGTACGGGTTCGCTCGGCGGTTTCACCGCACGTGTCCGGCGCGAGGACCTCGCCAAGATCGACTTGACCGTGGGCACGCCCGGCCCGGACCAGAACGCGCAGATCGCGACGGTGCCCCTGACGCCCGACGGCTTCGGGGCCGACTACAGCGCCCTCCCCGAGCTGGAACTGCCGCTGCGGACCACCGAATACGTCCTCGGCAATGGCCTCAAGTGGGGTTACACCATGTGGGACCTGGCGGCCTCGCTGGACGATCCGTACACGGCGTTCAAGCCGGGGAAGAGCTACACCCGTCGGTTCAACGTCGGTGTCTTCGGCCCGACCCTGTCCGCGGCCGAGGACGAACCGGAGTTGACGCGGCCCGGTCTCGCGCGGCGCGGGAACACGGTCAAGGCGGTGCTGCCCCTGTTCGCCGACGGCGACGGACATGTGGGCTACGCCAGCACCTACACGGTGGAGAGTTCGCTCCGCGCGGACGGCGAGGAGATCCCCACCGACGGCGATCCGCTGTTCTCCGCCGAGTACACGGTCCCCGCGGAGGACCGCCGGTACGAGCTGAGCCTCGACGCCTCCCGGGACCCCGAGCTGTTCTCGCTCAGCACCCGAGTGCGGGCACAGTGGACGTTCAGGTCGGCGCAGGTGTCCGAGGACGACTGGACCCGGCTGCCGCTGTCCGTGGTCCGTTTCCGCCCCGAGCTGTCGCTGACCAGCACCGCGAAGGCCGGGGAGACGTTCGAGGTGCCCTTCACCGTCGAGGGCGCCGCCACCGCGCGCACGGTCCGGAAGCTGGCCTTCGAGGTGTCCTACGACGAGGGCAGGACCTGGGAGGCGGCCAAGAAGGTCGACGGCACCCACCTGTCACTGCGCCACCCCGCTCAGCCGGGCACCGTCTCCCTGCGAGCCGAGCTGACCGACCGTGACGGCAACACCCTGGTCCAGACAGTGGAGCGCGCCTACCGCACCATCCGGTAAGGCGAAGACCCACGCGGCCCCGCGCCCACGGCGCGGGGCCGCGTGGGTGGTCGAGCAGGTCGCCGTCAGCGATTTCGCGTGCCACCTGCGCACCACCTCGCCCACCACGGGCGGGACGCCTTGACCGACACCTGTGTCATCTCCTACGGGCAAGGCCGCGAGAAGCCCGACCCGCAGCCGTTCCGCAAAGCCTGCGCCGACCTCGGCACCGACCTCCGCACCGCTCTCATGATGATTTATCCGGAAATGTTTGCGCTGGAGGGCGGGGAGGAGTCAGAGTCGGAGGAGGGACAGGAGGCGACCGTGACCGTCCTCGCGATGTTTCTTCTTCTGATCGGGACACTGGTGATCCTGCTCGGGATGCTTCTGGTCGTCGTCGGGGTAGTCGTGATCTTCATGGGGATCGCCCTGATCGCCATCGCGGCCTTCCTGCTGGTCCGGAGAGTGCTGAGGCACCGAGAGTAGAAACGCGAGCCTCAGCCGAGGGTGGCGAGATGATCGGCATCGCCGCCTCGCCACTCGACGAGGAAGATGGTCGCGTCGTCGCTCGTGGTGCCGCCGCGTTCCTCTTTCAGGGCGTGGGAGAGCGCTCGCACCACCGCCCGTACCTCGGTGCGGTCGCGGAGGATGCGGTTGGTCCACTCGACGAGCTGCTCCTCGCCGAACTGTTCTCCGCCGGCCTCGTGCTCCTCGATCAGGCCGTCGGTGAAGCACAGCAACCGGTCCCCGGGGCGCAGCATCCGCTCGCTGACCACCGGTTCCTCTCCGCCGAACCCGACCGGCAACGTGGTCGGGCTCTCCAGCCGGTCCACCACGGCGCGGTCACGGATCAGGAACGGAGCCGGGTGACCGGCGTTGACCCACTGCAGCCGGCCCGTGGCGATGTTCAGGATCATCATCTGCGCCGTGACGAAGTGCTCCGGGCCGAACTGCTGGTTGATGGCGCTGTCCATGAACGCGTACACCTGGGACAGATCGGTATGGGCACGTCGCGTGTGGCGATAGGCGCCGACGGCCACCGTCGCCATGGTCGCCGCGTCCAGCCCGTGACCCATCGCGTCGAGCATGGCCACGTGCAGGATGTCGCCGTTGAGGGCGTAGTCGAAGCTGTCGCCGGCCACGTCGTAGGCGGGCTCCAGGATTCCGGCCACCTCGACCTGCGGAACCGTCATCGACAGCGGGGGCAGCAACGACCACTGGATCTCCGCGGCCACGCTCATCGGGGCGCTGCGGCGGGCCTGGAAGAACTGGTCGGTGTAGGCGTCCTTGGTGACGATCATGTCGGCGACCAGGCCGGCGAGTCTGCGGAGCAACCGCCGGTCGTCGTCGTCGACCCTGTCCAGGGTGACGGCCATCGCCCCGATCTGGTCGCTGCCGTCCAGCAGCGGCAGGTACATCCGCACACTGCCGTTCTGCGGCACCTCCACCGTTCTGCGGCTCAGGAACGCCTCGCCGGCGGGGGAGTCCTCGACCGGCTCGGGGCCACCGACCCTCAGCCTCCGGCCCGGCAGCGGCACCAGCAGCACCTGCTCGTAGTCCTGCAGGAGGATGGAGACCTCCCGCCCCCCGACCCTGGCCACCTCCTCCGCGACGAGTGGGGCGATCAAGTCCGGCGGCATCTCGTGAGCCCGGTCCAGCAGCACACCCAGCAGTCGCTCGCCGAACCCCTCCGACCGGTCCACCCCAACTCCGTCCGGTCCGTGCCCACCGTCCGTCATCGCTGTCTGCTTCCCTTCGCCCCGGGGCATGGGGAACGCATCGGGGTGGCTCCCGTCCACGCGCTGTCCGCGGGCGCCCCGGCGCCTCCTCGTCGAACCGCAGCCGGTGCGTGGCGGTACCGGCCGCAATGGCGTCGGCGCCTTCACACCCCGACCCACGGGGCCGTACGCGACGCACCCGTCCGACGCTCTCGGACCCGTCCGGCAGGCAGCGCCGATCGGCGCGGCACGACGCTGTCGACCGGCACAGGTTCGCATCCCCGACCGGTCCGACGAGCCGATTACGCCATGGGCGGCATGTCGCCCCCGAACGCGGGTCACCCCCAGGGACGGCATGAAGATCGCAATCGCCGGTGGCACGGGTGTGGCCGGACGGCTCGTGATGGGGGCACTGCGGGCGCGCGGGCACGTGCCCGCGGCGCTGTCGCGGGGGCAGGGTGTCGATCTGCTGAGCGGAGCCGGGCCGGATACGGCGCTGGCCGGGGCCGAGGCGGTCGTCGACGTCTCCGCGACGTGATCACGAGTGCGCAAGCACCCGCGGCCGGCGGGACCCGCGGTGGGAGCCATGCCGTGCAGACGGCTCTGACCTCGGCGGATGGAACGTTTTCCGCGCACAAAGATGCGCCATCTCGTCGTTGACCGGCGATTCGCTGCCGGGCCAGGGTGAGGGGGACATCGGATTCCGATCACCCGTTTTCCGGTCGCCGAACTGCGTGCGGGAGGCCGCGATGCTCCAGACAGAAACCCGAGAACACACCGAGCCCCGGGAAACCCCCGACGCGGCTGCCGCCGACGCGACACCGACGGGCCCGCCGGCCGCACCGGCGGGGTGCCGCGAACTCTTCTTCCAGCGCTGCGTGTGGTGCGGCACACCGGCCTACCGGCGCTCGTTCTGCCGTGCCTGCGGGTCCATGACCTTCAGCAGGGAACGCAGCGCGGGCGTCGGGGTCGTCGTTCGCCGCAACGGCCACGCCCACCACAACACGTGGTTCGTCGCCATGGACGAGGGCTTCAACCTGCTCTGCCAGGTCACGGGGACGGCACCGTTCGTGGTGGGGGTGGGCGTGCGGGTGACTGTC
Source organism: Streptomyces sp. NPDC049687 (assembly GCF_044465285.1). Taxonomy (NCBI): domain Bacteria; kingdom Bacillati; phylum Actinomycetota; class Actinomycetes; order Kitasatosporales; family Streptomycetaceae; genus Streptomyces; species Streptomyces sp. NPDC049687. The sequence goes on along the minus strand of NZ_JBITLN010000010.1, from coordinate 20,476 downwards.
GTACGAGCCGGAGCACCCATCGGGCAGGGCCTTCCCGTCGTCGAACTCACCGAGTCGGCACGGCCTCTGCCGCGTCTGTGGTGAGGGTCCCGCTCCGGCTCCGACGGAGTCACGCGGGCGGGACGATCAGAGAGGAGGGTGTGTGAGCACCCAGCACAACATGCCGGACGGACGGGCCGGCGGTCTCGACGGAGCGGGGCGGAGCGCGCTGCACGGTCTGCGCATCGCCGACTTCTCCCGGGTTCTCGCGGGGCCGTACGCCACCATGCTCCTCGCCGACCACGGGGCCGACGTGATCAAGGTCGAGCGGCCGGGCATCGGGGACGACACCCGGGCCTGGCACCCGCCCGCGGACCGCGACGGTACCTCGACGTACTTCCTGAGCGTCAACCGGAACAAGAGGTCGGTCGTCCTGGACCTCGCGACCGGGGCCGGGCTCGAACAGGCCCGAGCCCTGGTCGCCGAGTGCGACGTGGTGGTGGAGAACTTCCGTCCCGGCACGATGGAGCGGCTGGGGCTCGGCCCCAAGGAACTCCGGGCCCGCCATCCGGGGCTGATCTACTGCTCGATCAGCGGTTTCGGCAGAGGCGCGGGCGCCGCGATCCCCGGATACGACCTGCTCGTGCAGGCTGTCGGCGGTCTGATGAGCGTGACCGGAACCGCGGACGGGGAACCGGTCAAGGCGGGCGTGGCCCTGGTCGACGTGATCACCGGACTGCATGCCTCGCTCGGCATCCTCGCGGCGCTGCGGCACCGGGACGTCACCGGGGAGGGGCAGCTCGTGGAGGTGAACCTGCTCGGCTCGCTGCTGTCGGCCATGGTCAACCAGGCATCGGCGTACGCCGTCGCCGGTGTCGTCCCCGGGCGTATGGGCAACGCGCATCCGAGCATCGCTCCGTACGAGACGTTCCCGACCGCCGATCGCCCGATCGCCCTCGCGGTGGGCAACGACAGGCAGTTCGCCGCGCTGGCCGGGGTCGTCGGCAATCCCGGTCTCGCGCTCGACGACCGCTTCCGTACCAACACGGATCGCGTCGCTCACCGCGGCGAGCTGCGGGAGAACCTGACCGGGTTGCTGCGGACCGCGGGCGCGGATCAGTGGTCGACGGCCCTGCTGGCCGCAGGGGTGCCGGCCGGCCCGGTCAACGGCCTCGACGAGGCGTTTGCCTTCGCTCACCAACTCGGCCTGCCCGGCATCGTCGAGATCCCTGCCGCGACGGCGGAAGGAGCGAGCGGCGCGCCCGTCCGCCAAGTCGCGCATCCCATCACGCTGAGCGCAACTCCCGCCCGGTACCTGCTGCCCCCGCCGCGGCTGGGCCAGCACACCGAAGAGATCCTCCACCGCCAGGTCGGCACCTCTACCGACCCGGCGCCCGAACACACAACCACGACCACAAGGAGCCCCGGATGAACGGCAAGCCGCTGAAGGACCCCCTCGACCTGCTCGACATCGCTTCCGTCCTCACCGACGAGGAGCGGGAGATCCAGGCCACCGTGGCCAAGTTCCTCGCCGACCGGGTGCGGCCGCACGTCGGCGAGTGGTTCGAGAACGCCCACTTCGCCCGTGAACTCGCCCCTGAGCTCGGCAAGTTGGGCGTCCTCGGCATGCATCTCGAAGGATACGGCTGTGCCGGCACGAACGCGGTCGGCTACGGACTGGCCTGTCTGGAGCTGGAGGCGGCGGACTCCGGCTTCCGCAGCTTCGTGTCCGTGCAGGGCTCGTTGTCGATGTTCTCCATCTGGAAGTGGGGCTCGGAGGAGCAGAAGCAGGAGTGGCTGCCCCGGCTGGCCGCCGGTGAGGCGATCGGCTGCTTCGGGCTGACCGAGCCCGACTTCGGCAGCAACCCCGCCGGCATGCGCACCCGGGCCGTACGCGACGGCGGCGACTGGATCCTCAACGGCTCCAAGATGTGGATCACCAATGGCGGTATCGCGGACGTGGCCACCGTGTGGGCACAGACCGAGGACGGCATTCGCGGCTTCCTCGTGCCGCGCGGCACGCCCGGCTTCACCACCCAGGACATCAAGCAGAAGATGTCGCTGCGCGCCTCGATCACCTCGGAGCTCTCCTTCGACGACGTACGACTGCCCGACTCGGCACGGCTTCCGCTGGCGGAGGGTCTGCGCGGACCACTGTCCTGCCTGAACGAGGCCCGCTTCGGCATCCTCTTCGGCGCGGTGGGCGCCGCCCGCGACTCGCTCCAGGCGGCCGTCGAATACGCCGACTCCCGGGTGCAGTTCGACAAGCCGATCAGCGCCTTCCAGCTCACGCAGAAGAAGCTCGCCGACATGACCGTGTCCCTGGGCACCGCCGCGCTGCTGGCCGTGCATCTGGGCCGGCTCAAGGACCAGCACCGCATCCGGCCCGAACAGATCAGCGTCGGCAAGCTCAACAACGTCCGCGAGGCCCTCGCCATCGCGCGCGAGTGCCGCACCGTCCTGGGTGCCAACGGCATCTCCCTCGAGTACTCGCCGCTGCGCCACGCCAACAACCTGGAGTCCGTGCTGACGTACGAAGGCACCAGTGAGATGCACACCCTGGTCGTCGGACAGGCGATCACCGGCCGGCCGGCGTACCGCTGAATCGGGGGAAGGCCGAGGGAGCAACGCCGTGGACACCGTCGTACGGGTCCCGTAACACACCCTGACCGGCGCGGACCACGCCCTCCACTGCGAGGAGGCGCGGCTGAGCCCTGAGCGGCGGTGTGCGGAACGAACCGGAGGGCACCGGCACCGGACTGCGGCAGTGCGCCCGGATCGGGGGGGCCGGGCTGGTCCGGGACCGGTCCGGCCCTCCGCCGTACGCCGGAGCGGCGGGAGGGGATCGTGGCTTTCCGGCTCGCGGGGGAGCTCTTGCGGCGGCCACCGCCGCGGTCACCTCGCAAGCTCCGTGCAGGACGAGCAGTTCGGCCGGACAACGGCGGCGTGCAGACGCACGCCGCCGTATCTCTTCAAGCCGTTCCGGTCCCGTCCTGTCCCTGGACCGGTCCCGCTCAGGCCGATCCGAAGGCTCCGACATGCGAGGGCCGCCTTGACGGGGGTGCGGCCCGTCCCGAATCCGGCCGCTGCCCGCAGGCCGCCCCGTAGGTGAAGAATCCCTGTCCCGACTTACGGCCCAGCAGGCCCGATTCGACCATGCGGCGCAGCAGCGGGGGCGGTGCGTACAGCGGTTCCCGGTACTCCTCGTACAGCGCCTCGCCGATGGCCGCCACGGTGTCGAGGCCGATGAGGTCGGCGAGGCGCAGCGGGCCCATGGGGTGGGCGCAGCCGGCCGTCATCCCGGTGTCGATGTCCTCCGCCGTCGCCGTGCCGGAGCCGACCATCCGCACCGCCGCCAACAGGTAAGGAATCAGCAGGGAGTTCACCACGAATCCCGCCCGGTCCTGGGCCACGACGGTCTTCTTGCCCAGCACGTCCCCCGCGAAGGCGCGCACGCGCTGTTCCGTGGCCTTGGAGGTGTGCAGCGTGGGGATGATCTCGACCAGGGGCATGACGGGGACGGGGTTGAAGAAGTGCAGGCCCACCACGGCCTCCGGTCGTCCGGTCGCGGCGGCGAGCCGGGCGATGGGAATCGAGGAGGTGTTGCTGGCGAGTACGGCTGCCGGGTCGGTGACCACCTTGTCCAGCTGCCGGAACAGCTCCGTCTTGGCCTCCTCGTCCTCGACGGCGGCCTCGATGACCAGGTCGGCGCCGGACAGGCGGGAGAGGTCGGCGGTGGCCGCGACCCCGGCGAGGGCGTGTGCGCGGTCCTCCGGCCCGATGGCGCCGCGCTGCTCCGCCTTGAGCAGGGAGTCCGCCACCCCCGCGAGGCCGGCGCGGGCCCGGTCCTCGGTCACGTCGCACAGCGTGACGCGCAGTCCGGCCCGGGCGCAGACCTCGGTGATTCCCCGGCCCATCTGGCCGGCGCCGACGACGCCCACGTGCTTGATCGATGTCATGTGCTCCTCCGCCTGTTCCTCCGTCCGTGGCGGCCGAACGGTGCCACCACGGACTGTGGTTCCGTATCGAGCCTAGGCCGGGTGCACCCCCTCTGACCTGCTCGGACGGTGCGTCATCCGCGTACAAAGATGCGTGGGTCCGTCGTTGACCGGCGCTGCCGTGGGGAGCACGACGATCACGACCGGGGCGGCCCGGCGGCGGGAGAGGGGAGCCGGCGGAGGCAGCCGTGGGCATCCGGGACCGCGTTCGCCGACCGGGTGTCAGGCATGCGCTGACACCGGCCGGCGCACCGGGGTTTCAGCCGGCCGTGACCGTCGCGGTGGACGCCTCCCGCAGCCTGCGGATCACACCGCGCACCGCGGGCGAGGTCTCACCCCGGCGGTAGGCACCCACCAGCCGGGTGGTCGGCGCCACGTCAGCCAGCGGGCGGTAGGCGACCCCTGGGATCCGGACGCGGCGCAGGGAGTCGGGGACCAGGGCGACCGCGAGACCACCGCCCACCAGGGTGAGCGCGGCGATGAAGTCCCGGACCGGGGGAGCGCATCGCGGGCTGAAACCCCCTTGCTCCGCCACTTCGAGGATCTGGTCGCGGCAGCCGTACTCCTCGTCGAAGTGCGGTGCCACGAAGCACTCGTCGCGCAGCTTCGCGGCCGGGACCGCCTCGTACGCCGCCAGCGGCGCATCGACAGGCAGCGCCAGGACCACCTCCTCCGTGAGCAGGCAGATGGCTGTGACTTCGGGCGGGTACTCCGGCCGCCAGCGCAGAAAGCCGACATCGATGTCCCCGCAGGCCAGCGCCTCCAGCTGGGCCGGGGTCTCCAACTCGCGTACCTGCACCGTCAGATCGGTCCCGGGAGCTGCGCAGCGGGTGAGGACGTGGGTCAGCACCCCCGAGAACGCGGCCGAGGCGACGTACGCGATCTGGGCGTGCCCCAGCTCGCCGCGCCCGGCGCGCCGGCCCACCGCCACGGCCCGGGCGGCCTGAGCGAGGGTGAGCCGCGCTTCTTCGAGGAACAGCCGCCCGGCACCGGTCAGGGCCGGGCGGGTGCGCCGGCCGCGGTCGATCAACCGTACGCCCAGGTGCGACTCCAGGGCTCTGACCTGGGCGCTGAGGGCTGACGGGGCCAGGTGCAGACGGTCCGCGGCGCGCGCGAAGTGCAGTTCCTCCGCGACGGTGACGAACGATTCCAGCCAGCGCAGTTCCATCGGCTCCTCCGTCCTGCCGCCGAGAGCACCCGTGGTCGCCGCGGCCGTGGGTGGGCACCCCGCGGCGGTGTCGGGGCAGAACAGGACCGCCGCGGGGTGAGTGTGCGGGATCCGCCGTTCAGGGGATCACGACGTAGTTGCTGAACCCGCCGTCGAGGTCCGTCGCGCGTCCCGAGATCGCCTCGTTGACCTCGGCCAGCGGGAAGGGCTTCGTGATCAGGTACGACAGGTCCAGAGCCCCGGTCGCCACCATGTCGGCGACCTCCTGGCCCTGCGCGGTGCTGAACCAGTTGGAGCCGATCAGCTGGACCTGCTCGTCCATGAGCCACTTCACGTCCAGGGACAGCCGGTCGGCCACACCGCCGACGTTGACCACCCTGCCGCCGCGGCGGACACCCCGCATGGAGTCGAGCATGGTCTCCACGGGAGCCTTGGCACCCAGGGCGCTGATGACGAAGTCCGCCCCCTCGCCGCCGGTGCGGGACTTCGCCCACTCGCCGGAGGAGCGCTCGCCCAGCCGCATGACCTCGATCCGGTCCGGGGCCAGCTCATGGACGCGCTTGAGCAACTCCTCGTTGCGGCCGGTCCCGAGGACCCTGGAGACACCCGAGGCCAGTGCGAGGAGGGTGGCGGCGACGCCGAGGGTGCCGGTGATCCCGTCGATCAGCGCCACCTGGCCGGGGCCGGCCGCCGCGCACGCGAGGGCTCGGTAGGAGGTGCCGATGTAGCCGAGCTTGCCGGCCTGCTCGAACGTCATGTTGTCGGGGATGTTGACGATCGCGTGCTGCGGTGCCGTCATGTACTCGCAGAAACCCCCGTAGGGGTAGAGGTCGAAGATCCGCTGACCGTCCCGGGAGGTGCTGAAGTAGCCGTTCAGGGTGAAGTAGCGGCAGCGGCTGAGCTCGCCGCCGCGGCACACCTGACAGCTGCCGCAGGACCGCAGCGGGCTCACATAGACCCGGTCGCCGGGCTTGGTGTTGAGCACCGCCTCGCCAACCGCCTCGACCACGCCCGCCGGGTCCAGACCGAAGATCGCGGGCAGCTTGGGCAGCGGCTGGTGCGGATACCAGGTGGGCCAGTTGTTGATCACGTTGGCCATGTTCGGCACGATTCCGCACGCCTTGACCCGTACCAGGACGTCGGTCGCCCGCGGGACGGGCACGTCGACCGTGTCCACGGACATCGGCTCACCGAGCGCGTGCAGTCGAGCAGCGAGCATTTTCGCCATTGAAATACTCCTTGAAACTGTTCCGTCCCGACGATCGGGGGCCGGAGACTTTCCTTTCGGCGACCGAGGCGGCGGAACGGCGGCTCGGTAATCACATCTCGGTTACTGACGGGCCGAATCGGCGCCCAGAACTACGAATTCGGAAACGGGTTGGCGTAGTTGTCTTCGAGGTCGATGTCCAGCAGGCCCATGATGCGGACGCCGGAGTTGTACCAGGCGATGGACAGCGCGAGCTCGACCATCTGCTTCCGGGGCAGGCGCTCGGCAGCGGCACGCCAGGTCTCCTCGCAGACGTCGACCCGGAGCGTGGACTCCTTGGCCAGGCGCATCACCGCCTTCTCCGTCTCGTCGAACACCTCGGCCCTCTCGAAGTCGCCCACCGCGGCGATCTGTTCCTCCGTGAGCCCGGCCCGCAGCGCGTGCGAGTGGTGGTGCGCCACCTCGTACGCGGAGCGGGTGAGGTGCCCCACGGTCAGGATCGCCAGTTCGCGCAGTGCGGGGCTGAGCTCTCCGGCCCGCAGCGCGTTGGCGTAGGTCAGGAAGCCGTCCAGCTGGTCCGGCGCGTTGGCGAGGGCGAGGAAGATGTTCGCCGTCGGTACCTTGCGTTCGGCTTCCAGCCGGTCGTACAGGGGCTTGTGCGACTCGTCCGCGTCCTCGCGGCGCAGATAGGGAACTCGTGCCATGGCGTCTCCTCGGGGGCTCAAGGGTCAGTGCGTGGACTGTTCGAGCAGGAACCGCTCGAGCGTCATCGGCTGCGGCGTTTCGGCCGGCGGGGTCTGCTTCACGCCCACGAAGGGCGACGCCTCGAAGTACCACTTCTCCAGCGCCGGAAGCCCCCAGCGGACGTTCGTGCTCAGCGATCCCGCGTCCCAGCGGACGGGCTCCACCTCGGTGTCGATCGTCTGGTAGTGGCTGTTGAAGACCTCCACCCGGTGGCCGTCGGGGTCGCGGAGGTAGGTGAAGAGCATCCCGCCCGGGCCGTGACGTCCCGGACCCCGCTCCACGCCCTCGCCGTAGCCGAGGATGCCCGCCCAGTCGCAGGCGGTGAAGATGTCACGGCTCTCGGAGACGGTGTACGCGAAGTGGTGCAGGGCGGGGCCGGTGTTCTCCACGATCGCGAGGTCCAGGCAGGTGCCCTTGCGGTACATGAACGCACTCAGCAGCTTGTCGCCGTGGGCCAGGTACTCGGAGTTGCGGAAGCCGAGTTCGCCGTAGAACGCGGTCAGCTCGTAGGCGTTCGGTGCGAAGGTCTGGAAGTGGTCCAGCCGCTGGGCGTGGGCACCCTTGTGGTGCTCGAAGCCGATGTGCAGCCGCGGGCGCGTCTCCATGTGCGCGCAGAGTTCGAGCGGTGTACCGGTGGGGTCGCTGACGTGCAGGGTACGGCCCTGGTAGGGGAGGTCGACCCACTCCGCGGGCAGCCCCCGGTCGCGGAACCACGCGTAGGCGATGTCGAGGTCCTCGTCGAAGAAGACGCGGAAACCGATCCTCCGGCAGGCGCCGGCCCCTTCCGCGTCCAGCTCCAGCACGAGGCTGTGGTGGCATGCCTCGGCGAGGCCGCGGAGGTAGCAGGTGCGCTCGTCCTCGTCGCTGACGACGAGTCCGAGGGCGTTCACGTAGAAATTCCGGGATTCGGCGAGGTCGGCCACGGTGAGACGCACATGGCTGGTTCGGGTGATGTTGAAACTCGGGCGCAGGTTGACGGGGGGCAGCATGCTGGTCTCCGTGCTCCGGTCGGCTCTGTATTCCACTGAACTCAATACTGCTGGATTTTCTATCGCCTCGTGGCAGGTGCGGAATCGGCGAATGTGAAGGCGGACCATCCGCTGAATTCCGCGGCATCGCCGAGCGACTCCTCGATGCGCAGAACCTCGTTCCACTTGGCCATACGCTCGGAGCGTGTGAACGAGCCGACCTTGAGCTGGCCGGCGTCCCATCCGACGCTCAGGTGCGCGATGGTGATGTCCTCGGTCTCACCGGAGCGGGCCGACACGATGGTGCCGAAGCCGGCGTCCTTTCCGGCGCGCAGCGCCTGGTGGGCCTCGGTGACCGTGCCGGCCTGGTTCGGCTTGACGAGGACGGCGTTGGCCGCGCCGTCGGTGGCCGCCGCCTCCACCCGCTTGGCGTTGGTGACGAGGTAGTCGTCGCCGATCACCTGGCAGCGGTGGCCGTAGCGCCGGGTGAACTCGACCATGCCGTCCTGGTCGTCCTCGCCCACCGGGTCCTCGACGGACAGGATCGGGTACTGCTCGATCCAGCCGCCGAGCATGTCGATCAGCGCCGCGGTGTCCAGGGTGCGGTCGTCGAGCGCGAGCGTGTACCGCCCGCCGCCGCCGAACTGGGAGGCCGCGACGTCCAGGGAGATGCCGACCTGGGCCGCCGGTGTGAAGCCGGCGGTCTCGATGGCCAGGGTCAGCGTCTCCAGGGCCTCCTCGTTGGAGTCGAACGCGGGCCAGAAGCCGCCCTCGTCGGCCACGCCCTGGGCCTTGCCCGCCGCGCGCATCAGGCTGCCGGCCGCCCGGTAGATCTCCGCCGTCCAGTCCAGGGCCTCGGAGAAAGTCGCCGCCGCGGGGCAGACCACCATGAAGTCCTGCACGTCGACGCGGCGGTCCGCGTGGGCGCCGCCGCCGAAGATCTGGATCTCCGGCAGGGGAATGCGGACCGGACGCCCGCCGGACAGGTGCTGCCACAGGGGCACGCCTGCCGACGCGGCGGTGGCGTGCAGGATCGCCATGGAGGTGGCCACGATGGCGTTGCCGCCGAGGCGGCTGCGGTCGGGGGTGCCGTCGAGGTCCACCAGGAGCCGGTCGACGGCTTCCTGATCGGTCGTGTCGAGGCCCAGGAGAGCGGGAGCGATCTCGTCGTTCACCGAGCCCACCGCGCGGTGGACGTCGAGCCCGCCGAAGCGTTCGCCCCCGTCGCGCAGATCGAGGGCCTCGCCCTGGCCCATGGAGGCGCCCGCCGGCGCGATGGCCCGCCCGACCGCGCCGTCCCCGAGGTGGACCTCGACCTCGACGGTCGGCCGGCCGCGTGAGTCCCACACCCTGCGGCCGTAGAGCCTGGCGATCCGCGCGTCTGTCATGGCGGTGCAACCTTTCGGAGTTCGGACCATCGGGGGGCCGGGCCGGGCCTGCCCTCGCGGCAGGGCCCTCCGGGGCGCAGCCGACCTCGCGGTGCGGCATCCGGATCGGCGGGGCGCCGGGGCAGAGGGCGAGCGAAGCGTCGTACGGCTCTCTTCGTCGCCGCCGCCGGGCCGACGGGAGTGGGGATGCGAAGGCGAGGGGCGCTGCGGCAAATGCTAACGATAGCGCAATGGTGCGCAGCGCTTGTCTCGGTGTCAAGGGGGAGGTGCCTCTCCATTTCGGACCGTCAGGAGCGGCTGCCGACCTCTTGGTGTCCTTCAGCGCCAATGCTATCGTTCGCACAACTGGTCCGCTCCGGTGAGGACTCCGGCGGACCTGCGCTCCTCCTGGACGGACGGACAGCACAGGTGGGCGTGGGCCCGCCGGGCCGGACCGCGGCCGGACCGAAAGCGAGCCGACACGACAGCCGAGCCCTCCGTGGCACCGATGACCCTCACCACTGTCGTCGCGAGCACGCGTCCCGGACGTGTGGGCAGGTCCGTCGCGGACTGGTTCACCATCCGGGTCGCGGAGTGCGACGAGTCCGAGTCGCACGTGGTCGACCTGCGCGAACTCACGCTTCCGTGACCGTGAGCATCCCGTTCGTCAGCGAGCGGGTCGAGGGCGGCGCGTTCCGGGCGGGCGAGATCCATGAGACCGCTGCGGAGCAGGTGCTCGACGAGCCGGCGCGCACGGCGCGCGTCATGCGCCGGCTGCGCGGCGCAGCGCACTGATCCGCGCAGGCGGTACGGAGGCGCCCGGGGTGTATCGCTCCGGGCGCCTCGGCACGTGCGGCCGATGTCGCTCCGCGGTCAGCCGGACGGGGACGGGAGCCGGTCGCCGGGTGGTGCGGTGCTGCCGCGCAGGAGCAGCGTTCCGGGCGAGAGGGAGGTGTACGGGCCGTCGTTGCTCGGCTTGGTCTTGAGCCGGCGCATCAGCCACAGCGCGCAGCCGGTGGCCATCTCCTGGATCGGCAGACCGATCGTGGTGAGTCCGGGACCCCACCAGGAGAAGCCGGGCTCGTCCCCGAACCCGACCACCGACAGGTCCGTGGGCACCTTCACGTTCTGCGCGGACAACTCCTCCAGGACGCCCAGCGTGAGCTGGATCGATCCCAGTACGAGCGCGGTGGGCGCATCCGGACCCTCGAGCAGCCGGCGTACCGTCTCGCGGCCGTGGTTCACGGACGACGGCGGCCCCAGCTCCGCGCGCCCGGCATCGTCCGGCAGGCCGCCTTCGCGCAGGGCGCTGCGGAAGCCGCGCAGACGCTCGGCACCCGTGGGCAGCTCCTCGGGGCCGCCCATGTAGGCGATGCGGGTGTGCCCCTGGGCCACCAGGTGCGCCGTGGCCTGGCGCAGCGCCTCGTGGTCGTCCACGCCGAACCACTGGGATCCGAGCAGGGTGTGGCGGCGCAGCAGCTGCAGGTGCGGCAGGGCGCGCAGGAGCTTGACGGATTCGCCGTGCGGACGCGCGGTGGGCACGATGATGACGCCCGCGACGCGGTTCGCCGAAAGCTCCCGCAGATGGCGCAGTTCCACCATCCGGTCGTCGTCGGTCTCCGAGAGCATCAGCTGGTAATCCTCGGCCTCCATGTTCTTGGACAGCTCGTGCGCGATGGTCGAGTAGAAGCTGTTGCGGATGTCCGGGATCACCAGCGCGACCACGTTGCTGGACGCGCCCCGCATCATCCGCGCCGCGCGGTTGCCGACGTATCCCATCTCGGAAGCGGCCTGGCGGACCCGGAACTTGGTCTCCTCGCTGATGCGCGGATCGTCGGCGAGTGCCCGGCCGACGGTCGAGACGGAGACGCCGAGGTGTTCGGCGATGTCCCTGGTGGTGATCACTTAGAGGCCCCTTCGAGCTACCGGATCCTGGTGCGGTCACTTTCCGTGTGCCAACGATAGCGCTGCTGTCGTGCTCCGTGGCCGGACGAGTGGGGCGCCGGACCAATCATCTGCTTCGTGCTAACGTTAGCATTGCTGGATGGGCCGTGCAGCCGCCCCCGGCTGCCCAATTGCGGAGGTCTCCTTTGCGAATCGTCAGGTATGCCGTCGGCGGTGTGCGGCACTACGGGGAACTCGAATTCGGTGACACGCGGATCGCCAGATTCGAAGGCGATCCCTTCACCGGACTGGTCGCCACAGGGTGCGTCGACGATGTCGGTGACGTCGTCGTTCTCCCACCGCTCGAGCGGCCCCGGATCTTCGGGTTCGCCTACAACTACGCCTCACACATCGACGAGACCGAGCGTGAGATTCCGGAAGTTCCCGTCTGCTTCATGAAGCCGAGCACGGCTGTCATTGGGCCGGGGGACGCGATCGTGTTTCCAGTGGACGGTGAACTTATCCATTTCGAGGGCGAGTTGGTCGTCGTCATGGGAAAGGAAGCCCGCCATGTGAAGCCCTCCGAGGCCCATGAATACATCCTCGGCTACACGTGCGGGAATGATGTCAGCGACCGCATCGTCCAGCGCAAGGAGAGTGCGTTCGGGACGCTGCTGATCGGGAAGGGACAGGACACCTTCGCTCCCCTCGGACCGGTCATCGCCACCGAACTCGACCCGTCCGGGCTGTCGCTGACCACTCGTGTGAACGGGACGGTCGTGCAGTCGGCGAGCACGGCCGACCTGCTGCTCGCCGTGCCCGACATCGTCGCCTACCTGAGCCGGTATCTGACGCTGCTGCCCGGTGACGCGATCATGACCGGCACGCCGTCCGGTGTCGGTCCGATCCGCCCCGGAGACGAGGTCGAGGTCGAGATCCAGGGCATCGGTGTGCTGCGCAACCCCGTCGTCGCCGAGAGCCTCTGACTCCGGGACCCGCCGTAGGCCGAGAAAGGGGGTTGCCCACCACCGAACGGTGGTGGGCAACCCCCTTGCGTGTCTGCGGGGTGTGGCGCGCGCGTCTGCCGAGGTGTCGTCGGTTGCCGACTCCCCCCTCCCGACTTCGCTCGAGCGGGGGCACCCCTGTCACCCCGCTCACCGGGACCGCTCAGGCGCGGCCGCTCAGCGGTCCGCGTTGTTGAACAGCGACGGGCGGACGAAGGTCAGGGCGACGACACCCACCAGCGGCAGGAACGTGACCTGAAGGAGGCCGGCCCGGCTCCAGCCGACGGAGTCCACCAGGGCGGCGAACAGCAGTCCCGAGAACGCCGCCGTTCCGTAGTAGCTGGTGACGAAGAGGCCGGAGGCGCGTCCGATCTGCTCGGGTCGGACGGCCCGCTGCATCGCGCTGTTGGTGTTGGGGTAGATGAAGCCCAGCCCGAAGGCGCCCATGAGGAAGGCGAACGCGCACTGCGCGCCGACGCCGGCCCGGGTCTCGTAGATGCACACGGCGACGGCCGAGACGGCCAGCAGGCTCCCGATCAGAAGGGTGCGCTGGTTCATACGGTCGCCGAGCCAGCCCCCGAGGAGGGCCGTCATGCCGCCGAAGCCCAGCAGGCTCATGGCGAGGGCCGCCTGCTCGGAGGTGTAGTGCAGCGAGGTGATGAGGTACGTCGGGTAGAGGCCGAGGAACCCGTAGATGGCCACACCGCTGACCACCGAGTGGACGGCCAGCGCGATGCTGTTGCGGTTGTAGGCGGAGGCCGGCATGTACTCGTAGGTCCTGGTCGAGACGGCCTTCTCGACGGCGTGCTCGGTCAGGCCGGTCTTCACGAGGAAGAGGGAGGCGGCGGCGATCAGCAGGCCGGCCGTACCGAACAGGTAGAAGGGCGCGTGCCAGGTGCCGTGCAGGTTCATGAGCCGGACGCCGATCAGCGGGGCGACGAACACGCCGATGGAGTAGCCCACGCCGATGATGCCGAAGGCCAGGCCCCGCCGGTGGGTGAAGAAGGCGCCCAGCGCGGCGAAGATCGCGGCGGACTGCATGCCCTCGCCGAAGCCGGAGACGACGCGGTACACGGTCATGTCGGCGAAGCCGACGGCCAGTGGCGTGGCCATCGTGCCCAGGGAGTAGATCACGATGCTGACCAGGAGCACGGTCTTGCGCCGGAAGCGGTCCAGGAGGTAGCCGGCGGGCAGGCCGGCCAGGGCCATGCCGAGCGTGAAGTTCGTGGCCAGCAGTCCGCCCTGCTCCAGGGAGAAGCCGTAGCCCTGGCGAATGTCGGGCAGCAGCGGGGGGAAGACCTGGCGGTCCATCGCGTTGACCATGTAGGAGAGCACCACCAGCAGGAAGCCCACCCCGGTCATGCCCCTGGAAATGGGTGCGCGGTTGCTTTCCTGCGTGTCGTCGGCGGGCACGGGATGGGTGTCGACTTGCGCTGCGTGAGTCATGGCGGCTCCTGAGGAGGAATGGGCCGCGGCAGGCCGCGGCGGATGCCTCGCCGGTACGGGGTCGTACGGCGATGACGAGAAGCGGTGAGCTGAACACGGACTCGCGTCGGCGACGGTGAGGTGGTCGCCGATCGGTGGAATGGGGCGATGGGCCGCAGCGCGGTCGGACGCCGCGTGCGGAATTCATTCGTGTATCGCCCGTCGGTGACGTCCGTGGCTGTGGCGTCGTCGACAGCCGGACCTCGTGCGGACACATATCGGTCACGCGGTCGGCGTTGGCAGAAACCTTGAATGCGAAGTCCCTCATGCGTCAAGACGCGGGCAGGGGATTTCTTCGGCGGTCCGTGTTTTCCCCGCGTCGGCCGGTTCCGCGCTTCCCGGCGAACGCGGGCGGGGTGTCGGCGACCGAGTCCGCGGCCGGGCTCTTGACGTTCCGAAGGGCGTCGGTGCTATCGTTAGCACTGCGTGGCTGTGACAGAGTGACTCGACGTGCCCCGGCATCTCGTGACCCGTTCCCGGGACGTACCGCGGCGCCCGAACCGACCACAAGTCGGCGGGTGCCGGCGTCCCGACCCGAGCCCAGTGACCCTCCCCACCCCGCCCATGGCGGCCAACGGCCTCATCGGACATGCCGTCGGTCGCCCTTCCGGATGACGATCGAACCTGCTGACCGGACGTGAAGGGCGGGACGCCCGGCCGCCGGCGGCGGCCGCACGACTCTGCGAGGACGACCTGCCATGAAACCATCGAGCCGCCCAGGCACCGTGCTGCTCACCGACCATGCCTGGCCCGACGACTCCGTCGAGCGATCCGTGATCGAGGAAGCGGGCCACACCCTGGTGACCGGCCCTGCCGAGCCCGCCTCAGCCGACGTGATCGAGGACCTGGTCGCCGCACACCGGCCCGCCGGGATCCTGACCTGCTGGGCGCCTGTCTCCGCCACCGCGATCGGCACCTCGCCGGAGCTGCGGATCGTGGCCAGGCTCGGGGTCGGTCTCGACAACATCGCCGTGGACGCCGCCACCGCGCGGGGTGCGTGGGTGACGAACGTTCCCGACTACTGCGTCGAGGAAGTCTCCGACCATGCCGTCGGCATGGTGCTGGCATGGACGCGCGGACTGGCCCGGTCCGACCGGGAGGTCCGCGCGGGCCGCTGGGACCCCGCGAGCGCCCGGTTGCGCCGACTGTCGACGCTGACCTGCGGCGTTGTCGGGTACGGACGTATCGGACGAGCCACCGTGCGCAAGCTCGGTGCGTTCGGCTGCCGGATCCTCGCCCACGACCCGCACCCGCCCAGGGACGCCCCCGGGGTGGAGATGGTGGACCTGGAGGAACTGCTGCGCCGCAGCGACGTGGTGATCCTCCACGTGCCGCTCACGCCCGGCACCCACCACCTCATCGGTGCCGAGCAACTGGCGGCGATGAAGCCGGGCGGGCTGCTGGTCAACGTCAGCCGCGGTGGTCTGGTGGACACCGACGCGGTCACCGACGCACTGAACGGCGGACGACTGGACGGAGCCGCCTTCGACGTGCTGGAGAGCGAACCCCATGTGCCCACCGCGCTGCTGGACCAGCCCGGTGTGCTGCTCACCCCCCACGTGGCCTTCTCCTCCGACGCCTCCGTGACAGAACTGCGCCGCCGCGCCGCCGAGGAGGTCGTCCGTGTCCTCGCGGGCGAGGCACCGACGCACCCCTGCAACATCCCCGGCGACCGCCCCGCCGTTCCGGGCGGCCGGCGATGAGCCCGACCTCCGTGCCGGCGAGTCCGGACCCCCTGCTGGCCGACTTCCTGATCGCCCACCGACTCGCCCGGCCCGGCGAGACCGCCCACTGGACGCCGCTGGCCGGCGGAGTCTCGTCGGACCTGTGGCGGGTGGACCTGCCGGGGCGTTCCCTGTGCGTCAAGCGGGCCCTGGCCCGGCTGCGGGTCGCGGCGGACTGGGAGGCACCGGTCTCGCGCAACGCCTACGAATGGGCATGGATGCGGTTCGCCTCCCGGCACCGGCCCGACAACGTGCCCGAGCTGCTGGCCCAGGACGCCGAAGCCGGCCTTTTCGCGATGGCGTACCTGCCCCCCGGTCGATACCCCATGTGGAAGGCACGACTGCTCGGCGGCGAGGTGGAGGTGGCGACCGCGGCGGCCGTCGGAGAGGTACTCGGCACCCTGCACGCGGCGAGCGCGGGTGACGCGGCCATCGCCGCCGAGTTCGCCACGGACGACAACTTCCACGCCCTGCGCATCGAGCCGTATCTGCTGGCCACCGCGGCGGCGCATCCCGAGCTCGACGACATCCTCCAGAGCCTCGCCGACCGCACGTCCACCACGCGCCTGGCCCTGGTGCACGGGGACGTCAGTCCCAAGAACATCCTCGTCGGCCCGGCGGGACCCGTGCTGCTGGACGCCGAGTGCGCCTGGTACGGCGACCCGGCCTTCGACGTGGCCTTCTGCGTCAACCATCTCCTCCTCAAGACCCTGGTGGTGCCCGGACGCCGCGGTGAACTGCTGTCCTGCGCCCGGGCGCTGGTCGAGGAGTACCTCCGGTGTGTCGACTGGGAGCCCCGACCCGTCATCGAGGAGCGAGCCGCGGCACTGCTGCCGGCTCTGCTGCTCGCCCGCGTGGACGGCAAGTCCCCGGTGGAGTACCTCACCGACGACCGGCACCGACTGTTCGTACGCACCGCGGCATCGGCCCTGCTCCGGGCGCCCGTCCCCACGGTGGCGGACGTCCTGGACGCCTGGGCGGTCGCCGTCGGCACCCACGCCGAACCCGTCAGCGGCCGGCCCGACTGACCCGAGCGCTGCCGCGTACCCCACAGACCGACCGAGGAGAGACCATGCGCAGAGTCGTCACCGGCCATGACGAGCACGGCAAGTCGGTGGTTGTCAGCGACGGCCCCGTCCCGCGCAGCCGGGAGTTCACCAGCCTGCCCGGCTGGGTCTCCCGCCTGCCCTGGGCCACCGAAGCCGGCGCACCGGTCAGCCGGACCGGCGAGGACCCCACCCCGAAGGTCACCAACCTGCTTCCGGCACCCGGCGGCACCCGGTTCATCGTCCTGACGTTCCCGCCGGAGGCCGCGATGGCCGACCCGGCTTTCGACCCGGTCGCCTTCGACCGGGAACAGCGGGCCGACTCACCCGGCATCGCGGAACTCATCGAGCCCGACGGCATGCACACCACGCCGACCGTGGACTACGGCATCGTGCTGCAGGGCGAGATCGTCCTCGAACTCGACGACGGTCAGTGCACCCCGCTCGCGGCAGGAGACATCGTGATCCAGAACGGCACCCGCCACGCCTGGCGCAACCGCAGCGGCCGACCGGTCACGATGGCCTTCGTCCTCATCGGCGCGGAAACGGACCAGTGACCGCGTGGCCGTGGCGTGACGCCGGTGTCCGACCAGCTCCTTCTGAGATTCTCAGCCGAGAGTCCAGTCGACGCTGTCGGTGTACGGGGAGCCGTTGACGGTCGCGGTGACCGTCACCGTGTTCTGCCCCGGCCTCAGTGTGACGCCGGCCCACCTGAAGACGTGGTGCCGTTGGGGCCGCCGGTCGGGAGCCAGGTGACGTAGGGCGCTCCGCTGGGGATGGTGCCGTCGGTCGCCCGCGGCACCCGGTCGGTGGCGGAGTCGAACGCCTCGGGGTCGGCGGAAATCTTGTAGTACACGGAGCAGCCGCCCTCGGGCGCCCCGCAGTACTCGTGGGTCATCACGTAGTTGCCGTTGGGCAGCCGGGTGACCACCGGCATGCCCGGCCGGTCGGCATAGGTCGGCTTCGTCACGTCGTCCACGACCGGACCCCAGGTCCGCAGGTCCGTGGAGACCTGGTGGTCGATCTTCTGCCCGTAGGCGGTGTCACGCTGGTCGGAGTAGTAGGCGATGAGCCGGCCGTCGGCGAACAGGAAGAACGGCTCCCACACCGGTGTGTGGCCGTTGCTGGAGATCGCCTCGCCACCGGTGGCGATGTTGCTGACGAAGGTCCAGGACAGTCCGCGGTCAGGGAGGCGGTTCCGTACCCGGCGGTTCGCAGAGCGACCACGCCGATGGACCGGGTGCGTCCGGGGGCCAGAGCCCTTGCCGCGTTGTTCAGTCGGTAGCCGAGCTCCTCGGCGGCCGCGCGGCCACGTCGGCGGGCCTCTTCGGAGACGTACGGCTCGTTGTTGAGGACCCGTGAGACCGTCTTGCGCGAGACGCCGGCCGGTGTGGCCACGTCCGCACTACGCGGCGCGGAGGCGCTCGCGCCCCGCAGTGCCCCTGTCGTCATGGAGTCTCCCAACGAGCGTGCCTACATCGTGCGAGGTCAGTGACATGACCGCGCGGTCTGACCGCGCGGTCAATGTCTACGCATCCACCGACCGCTCGTCAAGAGTTCGCGCAACGCCACTTGCCGAACGGATTGGCGGCCGCCGGGGTCGGCAGCCGCGCGGAGCAGACCGTCGCGCGGGCCCAGGAGTCCATGCCGGGACGGTGTCGATGCTGGTCAGGCGGATATTTCCCAGAGGGAAGCGGCGTGACGGCCGGCCCTGTCGGCCCGGTCCGGCCGCCGACAGGTGCGAGGTCTCGCCGGTCCGGCCGTCATGGTTCGCTGCATGCGGAGTCTTGACAGCGAGTCCACGGAGCGTTCACGCTTCCTGGCATCCGCCCGATCGTGTTTGTTCGATCGTGTTTGGTTCTGATCGTCCGGCGACCCTCTTTCGCCGTTACCCCTTCGCGCTGACGTGCCATTGCCTGGGCACCGCCAGCCCTGTCAGGAGCCGAAATGCGCCATTCATCCCTTGGTCAGTCCGTGCCCGGAACCAGTCGCCGAACCGTGCTGCGCGGGCTGGGCGGAGCCGCTCTGCTCGGTGCTGGTGTCCCGCTGCTGTCCGCCTGCGGCGGCAGCGGCACCGCGACCGACTCCAAGACCGTCACCGTGGGCTCCAACGCTTCCGACGCCGTCCCGAAGAAGGCATACGGCGACGTCTACGCGGCCTTCACGAAGCAGTCCGGGATCAAGGTCGCCATCAACACCAAGGACCACGGCACCTTCCAGGAACAGATCAACTCCTACCTCCAGGGCACGCCGGACGACGTGTTCCAGTGGTTCGCCGGCTACCGGATGCAGTTCTTCGCGGCCAAGGGGCTGGCCACCCCCATCGACGACGTGTGGAAGACGATCGGGGGCAACTTCCCCACCGCCATGCACGACCTGAGCAAGGGTCAGGACGGCAAGTACTACCTGGTACCACTGACCACGTCCCCGTGGGCGGTCTTCTACCGCAAGAGCCTCTTCCAGAAGTACGGCTACGAGGTCCCCGCCACATGGGACGCCTACGTCGCCCTGTGCAAGCAGATGAAGAAGGACGGCCTGGTGCCCATCGCGTTCGGCGACAAGGACGCCTGGCCGGCGATGGGCTCCTTCGACCAGATCAACTTCCGCCTCAACGGCTACGACTTCCACGTCGAGCTGATGGCGGGCAAGGCCTCCTGGACCGACGCCAAGGTCCGCAAGGTCTTCGACACCTGGGCCGAGACCCTCCCCTACCACCAGGAGGGCGCGGTCGGCCGTACCTGGCAGGACGCCGCCCAGACCCTGGTGGCCAAGAAGGCCGGCATGTATATGCTCGGCATGTTCGTGGCCCAGCAGTTCACCGACAAGGCCGACCTGGACGACCTCGACTTCTTCGCCTTCCCCGAGATCGACCCCGCCCACGGCCAGGACACCGTGGAAGCGCCGACCGACGGCATCATGCTCAGCAAGAGCCCCAAGAACCACGCCGGTTCCGTCGAACTGCTCGAATTCCTGGGCACGCCGCAGGCCGAGGAAACCTACCTCAAGGCCGACCCGAGCCTCATCGCCGCCTCCACGAAGGCCGACACCTCCGGCTACGGCCCCCTGCAGAAGAAGGCCTACGAGATGATCAGCGGCGCGAAGCATCTCACCCAGTTCATGGACCGCGACAGCCGGCCGGACTTCACCTCGACGGTGATGCAGCCCGCGCTGCAGAAGTTCGTCCGTGACCCCAAGGGCGTCGACAGCCTGCTGTCCTCGATCGAGCGACAGAAGAAGACGATCTTCGCGTCCGGCTGAGGCGAGGACCCTTCCAGCGACATGAGCATCGACACCACGAAGACCCGGGAGGCGGCCGCCGTGCCGCCTCCGGGCGCCGCCTCCTCCACGAAGCGGGTTCCGCGGGGCCACCGGCGCCTGCTGACCCGCCGCGACCGGCTCACGCTCGGCCTGATGGCCGGGGTGCCGACGGTCCTGCACGTGACCCTGGTCTGGGTCACCGCCCTCGCCTCGATCGCCCTGGCCTTCACCACCTGGGACGGCATCGGCTTCGACTCCATCACCTGGGTGGGGCTGGACAACTTCAGGGAGCTGTTCACCAACAACCCGCAGTTCTGGCCCGCCGTCCAGCACAACGTCATCTGGTTCGTCGTGCTGATCCTGATCCCGACCCCGCTCGGGCTCTTCCTCGCGGTCCAGCTGGACAAGAAGATCCGCTTCAGCCGGGTCTACCAGACCGCCTTCTTCCTCCCGGTCGTCGTCTCGCTGGCGGTCACCGGGTTCGTCTGGCAGCTGGTCTACAACCCCGACACCGGCCTGATCAACAGCGTCATCGGGGCCAACAAGCCGGGCCACTACATCGACTGGATCGGCGACCCGCACCTGAACCTGTGGGCCATCCTGGTCGCCGCCTGCTGGCGGCACACCGGCTACATGATGATCCT
>NZ_JBITLN010000009.1:2447-474061 GCF_044465285.1 Streptomyces sp. NPDC049687 | reverse complement strand
TACGCGGACGACCCTCCGCCTTGCGATGCACCGCACCAGACGCCGCGGGCCCCGCCCTCCGGGCGGACGACGCTACTTTCGAAACACGCCCTAGATACGCGGCGGCCGCGCCTCGTACGGCGTCGACAGCACGACCGTCGTGCGCGTCGACACCCCCGCGAGCGCCCGCAGCCGCCCCAGCAGCTCCTCCAGCTCGTGCGGGGTCGCCACACGCACCTTGAGGATGTAGTTCTCGTCGCCGGCGACGCTGTGGCAGGCCTCGATCTCGGGCACGCCGGCGAGGCGGTCGGCGATGTCGTCGGGGGCGCTGGGATCGAACGGTTTCACCGAGATGAAGGCGGTCAGGGGCAGCCCTACGGCCTCCGGGTCGACGACGGCCGCATAGCCCCGGATGACGCCGCGCTGTTCCAGCCGGCGCACCCGCTGGTGCACGGCCGACGTGGAAAGGCCCGTGGCCTTGCCCAGGTCGGTGTAACTCATCCGCCCGTCCTTGACGAGCAGCTGCACGATGTGGCGGTCCAGCTCCTCCATGGCGCAAGAACCTACAGTGCGTGTGATCTCCGCGTATACCTATGCACCCCAGGTCATACCCGGTTTGTGATGTGGCGGGGGTGGCCGGGAGTCGGCTGAGCGGTCCGGCGGCCGCCCGGGGCACCTGCGGGTGGCATGTGACGAAGGCCACAGCTCTCGGCCGGGCTTCGTGATGTCCTCGTGATTACCGCCGAGACGGTCTGGGAAGTGCTTGCTGTGGTCGAGGCCGCAGTGCCCGAACGGCCCAGCCCGAGGGGGAGAATCCCATGCAGAGTCTTAAGCGCCCTGGTCGCACCGCGCCCAAGCGGCTCCAGTCCGTCGTCGAACCCGAGCCGGAGGGCGTCGAATCCGACGACCCCGACTACTCCGCCGGCGTCGACGAGTTCGACGCGTACGACACCTTCGAGATGTACCGGGTGATCTGCCCGGACTGCGCGCAGCCCATCGCCCTTCTGGCGGACGAGGAGATCCTGCCGGAGCACGCGCTGTGCGCCTCGCCGTGGAACCCGTTCGGGCTCACGGTCTGCGCCGGTACGGGACGCACGGCGGCCGAGGCCCGTCCCGCCGACGCCTCCTTCGCGCCCCAGGAGCAGGACACCGCCCTCCTGTTGACGCTGCCTCAGGGGCTCGACTGGCGTATGCAGCCCTTCTCCCACGTCGGCGGCCCGGGCTCACGCCCGATGCGCGTGCCGGTGATGCGCCGCCACGCCGCCTGAGCCGGTTCACTCAGTCCCCGTAGCTGTCCTGCGCCACGGCCGGCAGGCTGCCGTGGTGCAGGATCAGTGTGTCCGGAACCGCAGGGACGGCCACCTCGCCGAAGTACCTCCTCGACGCGTTCCATGACGAAGAACGGCGCGTCGGCCGCCGGATCCGCCGCGAGCCGCAACTCACGGGCGTGGACGGGGAGTCGACAACTGCTCGTCGAGATGAGGAAGCGGTCGTCGGAGCGGACGGGGCACCGGATCCAGTGGAGGTCCTCGGTCGGACGGTCCTGCGCCAGCCACCCTTCCTCCTCCCCCGGCACCGGACGCGCACCCCCACTGCGGTCGCAGGAATTTGACGATACGTCAGACATGCGCGGCGGCCAGATGCGGGACCGGCCGAGGCCGGAGACGGGGCGCCTGCCGAACTCACGCCTGCCCGGCTCAGCCGTGACCTGGCCTCACGCCCTCGCGTTGCCCCGGTGTGACCCCCACCCACACGGCGCCGCGCGGGCGTCACCGCCAGTCCACCGGCCCCGCATCCGTGGAAAGCGGAGGCGCGGAACCGAGACAGGCGGACCCCCGACGCGCAGAATCGGTTCCCCTCGCTCCGCCGCACCGGTCGGTCCCGCCACCCCAGCCGGACCCGCCCATCTACCGCGATCTGCTGCGCATCTGGGCCGACCGGGGCCGCACCGTGCCGGGACGGCTCGATCCGGAGTGGGTGCGGGCTGCGGCGCCGCAGGTGCGGCCCGGGCAGTTCAGCGAGTCTCCGGACCCAGCAGATGACGGGCGATGACCATCCGCTGGATCTGGTTGGTGCCCTCGACGATCTGCAGGGCCTTGGCCTCGCGCAGATAGCGCTCGACGGGGAAGTCGGCGGTGTAGCCGTATCCGCCGAGCACCTGGACGGCGTCGGTGGTGACCTGCATCGCGGCGTCGGTGCAGTGGAGTTTCGCCATCGCCGCCTGCTGGGCGAACGGCAGGCCGGCGTCCCGTAGCCGGGCCGCCGCCAGATACAGGGCACGGCCCGACGCGACCCGGGTCGCCATGTCGGCGAGCAGGAAGCGCAGCCCCTGGAAGTCGGCGAGGGGGCGCCCGAACTGCCGTCGCAGGGTGGCGTGGGCGACGGCCTCGTCGAGGGCCGCCTGGGCGAGGCCCACCGCGCAGGCCGCGATGCCGAGCCGCCCGCCGTCCAGCGCGGCCAGGGCGATCGCGAAGCCCTGCCCCTCCCCGCCGAGGCGGCGCGCGTCGGGGATCCGTACGCCGTCGAAGTGGACCTGAGCGGTGGGCGAGCCCTTGAGCCCCATCTTCCTCTCCGGCGGCGCGGCGGTCAGGCCGTCGGCGTCGCCGGGCACCAGGAACGCGGTGATGCCGCCCGCGCCCTCGCCGCCGGTGCGGGCCATGACCGTGTAGAAGTCGGCGATCCCGCCGTGCGTGATCCACGCCTTCGTGCCGCTGATCACCCACTCATCGCCGTCGCGCACGGCCCGGGTCCGCAGCGCGGCCGCGTCCGAGCCGGAGGACGGTTCGGACAGGCAGTACGCGCCGAGCAGGCCGCCGCCGAGCAGGCCCGGCAGATGCGCGGCCCGCTGCGCGTCGGTGCCGTGGGCGGCGAGGGCGTAGGTGGCGAGGGTGTGGACTCCGACGCCGAGCCCGACGGTGAGACGGGCGGCGGCGAGTTCCTCCAGGACCTGGAAGTAGACCTCGTAGGGCTGGTCGCCACCGCCGTATGCGGAGTCGTACGGCAGACCGAGCAGCCCCGACACGGACAGGAGGGTGAACAACTCGCGCGGGAAGTGCCCCGCGTCCTCCTCCTCGGCGGCCGTCGGAGCGATCTCGCGCCGGGCGATGTCACGCACGAGGGTCAGGAGTTCCCGGGCCTCCTCCATGGGCAGGGCGCGGTCCACCGGTACCGGCGCGCGCTCGGGCATGGTGGCGCCTCCTTACTGGCCGACCAGCGGCTTCGCGCTGTGAGTATGCCCCCGGTGCGCCCCCGCCGCACGGCCACCGCCACAGGATTGGTCCAAACCATTGACCGGAGTGGTCTAGTCCTCTTACCGTTTCGGTCCAACGCCTCCCCGCGTTCATGCCAATCGGCGTGCGATCCCCTCCCTGTCCCTGCGAGGAGACACCCGATGCACACCCCGCTCCATCCCCGCGCCCGGCTGCGGACGCTCCTGACCGTCGGCTGCTGCGCCGCCCTCGGCGCGGCACTGCTCGCCGGCGCGGGCACCGCCACCGCCGACGAGCCCGGCACAGCCGCGGCACACCCCGGCTCCAAGGTCGTGGGCTACTTCACCGACTGGGGCATCTACGGCCGCCAGTACTACGTCAAGAACATCGAGACGTCCGGTTCCGCCGACAAGCTCACCCACATCAACTACGCCTTCGGCAACGTCACGGGCGGCAAGTGCGCCCTCGGCGACCCCTGGGCGGACACCGACAAGCCCTTCAGCGCCGAGGAGTCCGTGGACGGCGTCGCCGACACCGCGGACCAGCCCCTCAGCGGCAACTTCAACCAGCTGCGCAAGCTGAAGAAGCTCCACCCGAACCTCAAGGTCATCTGGTCGTTCGGCGGCTGGAGCTGGTCGGGCGGCTTCGGTGAGGCGGCCAAGGACCCGGCGGCCTTCGCCCAGTCCTGCTACGACCTGGTCGAGAACTCCCGGTGGGCCGACGTCTTCGACGGCATCGACATCGACTGGGAGTACCCGAACGCCTGCGGCCTCACCTGCGACACCAGCGGCCGTGAGGCGTTCCGGGACGTCATGGAGGCCCTGCGCGCCAAGTTCGGCACTCGCGATCTGGTCACGGCGGCGATCACGGCGGACGCCACCGACGGCGGCAAGATCGAGGCGGCGGACTACGCGGGCGCGGCACGGTACGTCGACTGGTACAACCCGATGACGTACGACTACTTCGGCGCATGGGCGGCCACCGGCCCCACGGCACCGCACTCGCCGCTGCACTCGTACCCCGGCATTCCGACGAAGGGCTACGACACCGCCGACACCATCGCCAAGCTCCAGGGCCTGGGCATCCCGTCCCGGAAGCTGCTGCTCGGCATCGGCTTCTACGGGCGCGGCTGGACCGGTGTCACCCAGGCGAAGCCGGGCGGCACGGCCACCGGTCCCGCGGCGGGGACGTGGGAGGACGGCAGCGAGGACTACAAGGTCCTCAAGACCAAGTGCCCGGCGACCGGCACGGTCGGCGGCACCGCCTACGCCAAGTGCGGCAGCGACTGGTGGAGTTACGACACCCCGAAGACCATCAAGGGGAAGATGAAGTACAAGGACGCCCAGCGCCTGGGTGGCACCTTCTTCTGGGAGCTGAGCGGGGACACGGCGGACGGTGAGCTGATCGACGCGATCAACTGATCCGATCCGGCGGGCACGTGGGGCGGGGGAGCACCATCCTCCGCCCCTCGGGCGCGCTCAGCCCCTGCGGGCCGGCTTGGGTGCCGGGAAGGCGGGGTCGATCTCCTCGATGGCGCGCAGGGCGCCGCCCAGGGTCTTCACCAGCAGGTCGCACATGACCTCGCGGGAGAGTTGGGGACGGTCGATCCAGTCGAGGGTGGCCCCCTCGACACTGCACACCCAGGAGAGCAGGGCCATGCGGGGCAGCGGCGGGATGTCGCTGTCGCCGTAGGCGCCCTCGGCGATGGTCGCGACGATCGCCGCGCGCACCCCGTCCCGGATGGCGTGCACCTCGGTGTCGAAGCCGACGCCGCCGCTCACGATCGTGCGGTAGGCGGCCTGGTTGTGCTCGGCGTAGCGCAGATAGCCCTCAATGGTGCGCTGCACCCGGTCCACCTGGGGCAGTTCGATACCGCTCGCCGCGAAGGAGACCAGGTCGGCGACGGAGTCCTGGACGATGGCCAGGTAGTAACCGCGCTTGGACTGGAAGTAGTAGTAGATCAGCCCCTTGGCGACGTGCGCCTGCCGGGCGATGTCGTCCATCGAGAGCGCGTCGTAGGACGTGTCGGCGAACAGCTTCCGCCCGATGGTGATGAGTTCGGCGCGGCGCGCCAGTGAGCGCTCGGTTCCCCGCGCCCGGGGACGCACGGCGTCGCGCTGTTGGCTGATATTCAATTTCGACCCTGGTCTCCAACGGTCGGTCGGACGACGTCAGTATGTCAGGTCGAACCGTGGGTCAGGTCACATCAGTCACACCGCGATGGGCAGTGGTCCAGTCCGGTGTCAGAGCAGTCCGAGCCGGGTGACGAGCATGGCGACGACGGCGACGAGGACCCAGCCCATGACGTGCTCGGCGATCTTCGGGCCGTTGTCCCGGGGGCCGCCGGTGCGGGTGCGGGCGGCGCTGGCTGCATGTGCGGTCATGGTGTCCACTTTGCCACCCACCAGGGCTTTTGCGGTCGAGATCTTGCTCACACGGGCACACCCACCGCCTTCAGCGCCGCGCGCTGGAGCGTACTCGGACGCGCCGGGAAGTACAGGTAACAGACTCCCCCGGTCCCGGAGACGACCTTGCCCTCGGCGTTGTGGCGCCTGGTCCTGAGCCAGACGTTCTCGAACTCCCGCCGCCGGTACACGCGCCGCACCGCCGTGTCGTCCGCCGCGTACGGATCGTTGGCGATCACATCCCCCTCGGCCGTGAAGCCGATCACCGTCATCAGATGCCCGGCGGTGCCGTACCCCGCCCCCGTGAGTTCCTCCTTGAGGAAGGACTGGGAGGTCATGGCCGGAATGCCGGCCGCGATCAGGGTCTCCAGGTCGGCGAGGGAGGTCAGTCGGGTGACCACGCCCTGGAGGTCTGTGAAGGTGGCCGCGTACGCCGCGTTGAACGGCCAGTTGCCGCAGCCGCCGTACTGGTGGTCGTAGGTGTGACGGGCCGCGTGGCACACCTGCGGGTCCGCGTAGGACGGATCGACCCACTTCAGCTGCCCGGCGGTGAGCCGGCCGCCCCAGTACTCGATGATCATCTGCGAGGAGGTGGGACTGCACCAGGCCTCGCCGCCGTTGTCGTACTCCGGGTACTGGCCCTTGTGGATCTCCTGCGAGTAGCGCGGGACGGGCAGTTCGCGGGAGAGACGCGGCACCGAGGCCGGGACCGTGAAGCGGTCCGGAATGTCGGAGCCCATCACGCCCGACCGCCACACGGTCGGGGTGGACGTCGCTCCGGGGCGGCGGTACAGCGTCAGCCGGAGACGGTACGAGGCGAGGCGCAGGCCCGTCGAGGCGTCGTCGATCGCGAGGGTGTCGGTCCAGACGGTGCTCCTGCCGTCGCTCTGGCCGTCGACCGAGGTCCGCCTGATGTCCTGGTCGCCCGAGGCCCAGCGGCCCATGACGTACCAGGGGGTGTCGGTGCCGTCGGTGTACGTGCCTTTCAGCTCGACCTGGAGCCAGGTGCCGGCCGGGGTGCTCGCGTTCCAGGAGGCGATCGCCTCGGTGGAGGGGACGGCGAGCCGGTGGACCGGGGCGGTCCAGGTCGCGTACTCCCAGGTGGCGGTGGTACTGGAGTGCGGGTCGCGGTAGTCGACGGTGCCTGCGGGGGCGCCGATGACCAGGCCCGGCCGGGTGCCCGCGACGGCCCTCGTGCCCTTGGCCGTTCCGGAGCTCCAGTCGGCGTACGTGAGCCAGGAGCGGTGGTCGACGGGCCGGGCGCGGGCGGCTTCGGCGTCCGCGGTCCCGGCGGGGTCGGCGAAGGCCGTCGCCGGACTCGCGCCGCCCGCCATCGCGGTGACGACCGCCGCGGCGAGGACCTTTCTACGGGACGGCTGTTCGACTCCGCGGGAGGACTGGTCGGCGCTGCTCATGGGTGGAAGGACCCCCAGGGTGTCCGGTGCACGGCTGTGCGCCCACTATGGACGCAGGCGCCCCCGCCCACCAGCATCTCCGCCCCCGGCGGTGGCGCCGTGTCGCACGGGGCTTCCCCGCCGCACGCTCCCGCTCTTCCCTCGGAGGACCCGCCATCCACCAGCTCGCCTCCCGGCTCCGCGCTCTCCCCCCGTCCTGCGGCCCGGTCCGTCTGATCGGGGTCGACGGGCACGCCGGCTCCGGCAAGTCCACGTTCGCCGGCCGGCTGGCCGAGGCGCTCGACGGTGCTCCGGTGCTGCACCTCGACGACCTCGCGAGCCACGACGCGCTGTTCGCGTGGACCGGACGACTGCTGACCCAGGTGATCGAGCCCTTCCGCCACGGCGGGACCGCCCACTACACCCCCTACGACTGGCGCACCCGCCGCTTCGGCCCGCCCCGGCCGCTGCCCCCGGCCCCCTTCGTCCTGATCGAGGGGGTCGGTGCGGGCCGCCGCGCCCTGCGGCCGTATCTGGCCTGTCTGCTGTGGCTGGAGATGCCGCGCGAGGCGGCCTGGGCCCGCGGGCGGTCACGGGACGGAGAGGAGCAGCGGGAATTCTGGGACGGCTGGGTCCGGGCCGAGGCGCGGCACTTCGCGGAGGACCCTTCAAGACCGTATGCCGGGCTGCTGGTACGGCAGTTGGCGGTGGGGTACGAGGTGCTTGCGGGACCCTTGGGAGGTTCCGGTCCGGAGCGGATTGTCACTCACCGTGAGGGACCACCCGCGATGTGGTGAACCCGTGAAGGGCCCTGCGCTCGAAGTTCGCCAACTGCCTCAACTTCGCTTGACCGACGGCCCGTACAGGACTTACGTTCTCAATGTGCGGCACGTAGCCGCCCCAAGTCGCGAAGCCCCCGGTTGTTCCCCCGTGATCGGGGGCTTCGTTCTGCCCTCATCGCGCTCCCGCGCCTCCCTTTCCGGACGCGCCGTGATGTGATCCGCTCACCCAGGGTCACCGCGCCGGGTGCGCCCCCGTCCGCTCCCACCTCGCCAAACGGCCTGTGCGGCACCCTTCGGTGGGCACTGCTCCCGCAGGTACGATGCCCTCGGTGCGACCTACGGACAGCTGCTTCGCGCACCTTGCAACTCCGGTCCGCGGCACAGCGGTTCGACCAAGGCAGCCGGCGGGCGCGGGCCCGGTGGCACACCGACGGGGGCACGGTTTGTGGGGGACGTGATGGACTTCGGCACGCAGGGCCCGGAGGCCCCGGCCGACCTCGCCTGGCTGCGAGGCGTGGACGCCTACACCATGGGCGCCTATCCGCAGGCTGAGGAGGAGTTCCGCACCGCGGTGCGGATCGATCCCGGGATGGCCGACGGCTGGCTCGGCCTGCATGCGCTGCGCGTCGACACGACGACCGCGCTGCTGCGGATGTTCCGGCACCGGGAACGCTTCGGCGAACAGCGCGGCCGGCACCGCCGTACGCTCAACTCCTGGTACTGGCTGGGCTGGTGGGTGCAACCGGTGCTCGAGAGCCCGCGCGACCTGCTGCTCGCCCACGCCTCGCACTGGCTGGACGGCCGGCACGTCCCCGAGCTGGACCGGGCGCTCGCCGGGCTCCCGCCCGTCGACACCGACCACCAGGTCCGCTTTCTGCACGCCTGCCGCGCCTACCTGGTCAAGGACTGGGAACAGCTCGTCCGCCACACCGACCCCCTTCTGAACGACCCGCTCCTCGGCATCGAGGCCGGACTGTTCGGAGGCATGGCCAGAGTCCGGCTGGAGATGTACGGCCAGGCGGAACCGCTGCTCTCCGCCGCGCTGATGCGCTGCCGCAGCGAGCAGCCGCAGCGCAAGGAGCTGCGCTACTGGCTGGCCCGGGCCCACGAGGGCACCGGCCGCTCGGCCGCCGCGCTCCCCCTGTACCGGGCGGTGCACCGCGTCGACCCCGCCTTCATGGACACCTCCGCCCGGCTCGCCGCGATCGCCGAGGGCGACGGCTACGAGGATCCCGCCGACTTCGCGGCGATCACCCTCACCGGCGTGGGGCAGGACGTGGGGGACGGGCCGGACGCCCTCGACCCGCTGTTCGGCACCGAGGGCCGGGACCTTAAGCTCACCGAGCCGTCCGACCTGCCGCCCGTCGGGCCGCTGCCGTCGGTCCCCGGTCCGGCGGTGCGTGCGAAGGCCGCCGTGCCGTCGCCGCTGCCGGCCGGGCCCACCGACCCCGTCTTACTCGAGGAGGCGCTCGCCGAGCTGGAGCGCATGGTGGGTCTGGAACCGGTGAAGCGCCAGGTCAAGGCTCTGTCGGCGCAGCTCAACATGGCCCGGCTGAGGGCCGGGCAGGGCCTTCCCGTCCAGCCGCCCAAACGGCACTTCGTCTTCTCCGGCCCGTCCGGCACCGGCAAGACAACGGTGGCCCGCATCCTCGGCCGCGTCTTCTACGCCCTCGGCCTGCTCGGCGGCGACCATCTGGTGGAGGCCCAGCGGGCCGACCTGGTCGGCGAGTATCTCGGCCAGACGGCGGTCAAGGCCAACGAACTCATCGACTCGGCCCTCGGTGGCGTGCTCTTCGTGGACGAGGCGTACTCGCTGTCCAACTCCGGCTACGGCAAGGGCGACGCGTACGGTGACGAGGCGCTGCAGGTGCTGCTGAAGCGGGCCGAGGACAACCGGGACCACCTGGTGGTGATCCTGGCCGGCTATCCGGAGGGCATGGACCGGCTGCTGGCCGCGAACCCCGGTCTGTCCTCCCGCTTCACGACCCGCGTGGACTTCCCCTCCTACCGCCCCCTCGAACTGACCTCCATCGGTGAGGTGCTGGCCCAGGAGAACGGTGACGTGTGGGACGAGGAGGCGCTGGACGAGCTGCGCTCCATCGCCGGGCATGTCGTCGACCAGGGGTGGATCGACGAACTGGGGAACGGGCGGTTCTTGCGGACGCTGTACGAGAAGAGCTGCGCCTACCGGGATCTGCGGTTGTCGACGTGTCCGGGCGCGCTGACCCGGGACGACTTGTCGACACTTCGGTTGCCGGATCTGATGCAGGCGTACGGAGAGGTGCTGTCGGGCCGGGGGCCGCAGGATCCGTCGGCGATGTGACGGATCCTGCGGCTCGCCTCAGCTCGCGAGTGCCTCCTCGGGCTCTCCGCTCGCCCTCGGCTCCGTCAGCCTCACCTCGGGCACCTCACGGTGGGCCGGGTCCGTCACCTCGCCCACCAGGAGTTCCAGTACGTCCTCCAGGGTGACCAGGCCCAGGACCTTGCCGGAGGCGTCCGCGACCTGGGCCAGGTGGGTGGCCGCGCGGCGCATGACGGTGAGGGCGTCGTCCAGGGGGAGGTCGGAGCGGAGGGTCGTCATCGGGTGCCAGACCTGCTGCGGTACCGCTCGCTCGGAGTCCTCCGCGTCGAGGACGTCCTTCACGTGCAGATAGCCCATGAAGGCGCCGTTCTCCACGGCGACGGGAAAGCGGGAGTAGCCGGTGCGGGCGGTGAGTTCGACGATCTCCCCGGGGGTGACCGAAGGGCTGACCGTGACCAGGGACTCACGCTTGAGCAGGACGTCCGTCACCGGACGGGAGCCCAGTTCCAGGGCGTCCTCCAGCCGCTCCCGCTCCTCAGGGTCGAGGAGGCCGGCCTGACCGGAGTCCTCCAGCAGACGGTTGAGCTGCTCGCTGGTGACGACGGCCTCGACCTCGTCCCTGGGCTCGACGTGGAAGAGCTTGAGGATGCCCTGGGCGCAGGCGCCGAGGGCCACGGTGATCGGCCGGCACAGGCGGGCGAAGGCGACCAGGCCGGGGCTGAGCCACAGCGCGGCCCTCTCCGGCGCCGCCATGGCGAGGTTCTTCGGGACCATCTCGCCGATGACGAGGTGGAAGAAGACCACGGCGGCCAGGGCTATGACATAGCCCAGCGGATGGATCACGCCGTGCGGCAGGCGGATCCACTCGAAGAGCGGCTCCAGCAGCTTGGCGACGGTCGGTTCGGCGACCGCGCCCAGGGTGAGGGAGCAGACGGTGATGCCGAACTGGGCGGCCGCCATCATCTGCGGGAGGCGCTCCAGGCCGTAGAGGACCTGGCGGGACCGGGCGGTGCCCAGGGGCTCGATCTGACTGCGGCGGACGGAGACGAGCGCGAACTCGGCACCGACGAAGAACCCGTTGGTCAGCACGAGCAGCGCGGCGAAGACGAGTTGGAGGACGCTCACCGGGCGACCTCCACGACCTGGCCGGTGCGCACCAGGCGCACCCGCTCGGCCCGGTAGTGGCCGATCCGGCGCACCGACAGCCGCCAGCCGGGCAGCTCGGCCCGGTCACCGACGGCGGGGATGCGGCCGAGCAGGTCGGCGACGAGGCCGGCGACCGTCTCGTACGGCCCCTCGGGCACCTCCAGGCCTATGCGCTGGAGCGTGTCCACCCGGCAGCTGCCGTCGACGTCCCAGGCGGGCCTGCCCTCCTCGGGCGGGGCGGCGGCGAGTTCCGGGATGTCCTGGCCGTCGTGCTCGTCGCGGACCTCGCCGACGATCTCCTCGACGATGTCCTCCAGGGTGACCACGCCGGCCGTGCCGCCGTACTCGTCGATGACGACGGCGATGGGCTGCTCGCTGCGCAGCCGTGCCAGCAGGGGCTGGACGGGCAGGGTCTCGGGGACCAGCAGCGCCGGGCGGGCGATGCGGACGACCGGGGTGCGCAGGCGGTCGTGGACCGGGACCGCGAGGGCGTCCTTGAGGTGGGCCATGCCGACGATCTCGTCGATCTTCTCGCGGTAGACGGGGAAGCGGGACAGGCCGGTGGCCCGGGTCAGGTTGACCACGTCCTCGGCGGTGGCCGAGGACTGCAGGGCGCTGACCTTCACACGCGGCGTCATGACGTGCTGAGCGGTGAGCTCGGCCAGGGAGAGGGTCCGTACGAACAGGTCGGCCGTGTCCTGTTCCAGGGCGCCCGCCTGGGCGGAGTGCCGGGCCAGGGAGACGAGTTCGCCGGGGGTGCGGGCGGAGGCCAGCTCCTCGGTCGGCTCCACGCCCAGGGCACGCACCAGGCGGTTGGCGACGGTGTTGAGGCCCGCGATCACCGGCCGGAAGAGGCGGGAGAAGGCATGCTGCGGGCCGGCGACGAAGCGCGCGACCTGCAGGGGCTTGGACACCGCCCAGTTCTTGGGCACGAGTTCCCCGACCACCATCTGCACGGCGGACGCCAGCAGCATGCCGACGACCACGGCGACACCGGAGCCGGCACCTTCGGGGATGCCGATCGCGGTGAACGGGGTGTGCAGCAGCTCCGCGAGCGCCGGTTCGGCGAGCATGCCGACGACGAGCGAGGTGATGGTGATGCCGAGCTGGGTGCCCGAGAGCTGGAAGGACAGCTCCTTGAGCGACTCCACGACCGTACGGGCTCGCTTGTCGCCCTCGGCGGCGGCCTTCTCCGCGTCCGGGCGTTCGACCGTGACGAGGCCGAATTCCGCGGCGACGAAGAAGCCGTTGGCGAGGATGAGCACAAACGCGGCTGCCAGGAGCAGCAGGGGGATGGTCATGATGCCGCCGCCTCCGACTGATGTCGGGTGGGGGCGGCGCAGGTACTACAGGACGAACCGTCCATCGCCGGAGAGGGTCACTCCTCGGGTAGCAGGAACCCCTGTCACCCGGCAGGGCACAACAGGGGTGGAGGCGCAAGGGGAACGCCTCCGTCACCAGATTAATCAAGACAGGGGCTTCAGCGGCAGGGTGGACCGCCCTGAGTCAGCCCTGATCTTGCCCTGTGGACTGCTCGGCGTCCCGGACGGAGCGTGCCTCGACGAGCGCCCGCAGCGCCCGCGCGTCCCTGATGGCCTGCTGCTTGTTGATGCCGGGCTGGATGCCGAGTGCGGGCAGACTGGTGCCGTCGGTGAGGTCGAGGAACACCCAGGGGTCGCCCGGACGGAGGTTCACCTGGATGATCTCGGCCCAGTCCAGCCGCCGCCTGCTCGCGATGTTCACGACGGTGACACCGGAGTCGTCGGCGAGGACGCGTACCCGGGCGAGCTGGGCCAGCACTCCGAAGACGAGGGCGCCGGTCACGACGAAGCTGAGTCGCTCCCCCGGGCCGAGCTTCTCCAGGAGCACGGCGATGGCGGAGATGACGAGGAAGATCGCCACCCCGGCCGTGAGCAGCACCGCTCGGGTGCGGCCGGGCCGGAAGGCGACGGGGAGGGTGGGCAGGTCGCTGCCCGGAAGGTCGGACATGTTCCCGGTCGAGGTCAGAGGCGGCAGGCGTGGATGGCGGTGGTCAGGATGGCGCGGGCGCCGATGTCGTACAGGTCGTCCATGATCCGCTGGGCCTCCTTGGCGGGGACCATGGCGCGGACGGCGACCCAGCCCTCGTTGTGCAGCGGGGAGACGGTCGGCGACTCCAGGCCCGGGGTCAGCGCGACGGCCTTCTCGAGCTGTTCGACACGGCAGTCGTAGTCCATCATCACGTAGGTCCGGGCGACCAGGACGCCCTGGAGGCGGCGCAGGAACTGCTGAACCTTCGGCTCAGCCGCTTCCTCGGTGTCCGCGCCGGTGCGGCGGATCACGACGGCCTCGGACTTCATGATGGGCTCGCCGAAGACCTCCAGGCCCGCGTTGCGCAGCGAGGTGCCGGTCTCGACGACGTCGGCGATGACCTCGGCGACGCCCAGCTCTATGGCGGTCTCGACGGCGCCGTCGAGGTGGACGACGGAGGCGTCGACGCCCTGCTCGGCCAGGTGCTTGGCGACGATGCCCTCGTAGGAGGTGGCGACCGTCTTGCCCTTGAGGTCCTCGAGGGTGTTCGCGGTGCCCGGCTTGGTGGCGAAACGGAAGGTGGAGCGGGCGAAGCCGAGCGGGAGGATCTCCTCGGCATTGGCCCCGGAGTCGATCAGGAGGTCACGGCCGGTGATGCCGATGTCGAGGCGGCCGGAGGACACGTAGATCGCGATGTCCCGGGGGCGGAGGTAGAAGAACTCGACCTCGTTCTCCGGGTCGACGATCCGCAGTTCCTTGGACTCCCGGCGCTGCTGGTAACCGGCCTCATGCAGCATCTCCGCCGCAGGGCCTGACAGGGAACCCTTGTTGGGGACGGCGATGCGCAGCATGAGGTCGGCTTCCTTTGCGTGAAGTGCGGTGTGTCGGAGAAGGGTTTACAGGTGGGCGTAGACGTCGTCCAGCGAGATTCCGCGGGCGACCATCATCACCTGGACGTGGTAGAGCAGCTGCGAGATCTCCTCGGCGGCCGCTTCCTTGCCCTCGTACTCGGCGGCCATCCAGACCTCTGCGGCCTCTTCGACGACCTTCTTGCCGATGGCATGGACGCCCTTCCCCACCAGTTCGGCGGTGCGGGAAGTGGCGGGGTCGCCGGTGGCGGCCTTCTGCTGGAGCTCGGCGAAGAGCTCCTCGAACGTCTTCTTGGACATGGTGCTGCCCACCCTAGCCGTAGTGCCGGTGGACCTACCGCCAGGGTTCAGATACTGAGCGGAGGGTGGCCGCGGTCGCCACCGCCGCCGTCACCGCCTCGTGCCCCTTGTCCTCGTGGGAACCCTCAAGACCCGCCCGGTCCAGGGCCTGTTCCTCGGTGTCGCAGGTGAGGAGGCCGAAGCCGACGGGGACGCCGGTCTCGACGGAGACCTGGGTGAGGCCCTGGGTGACGCCCTGGCACACATACTCGAAGTGGGGGGTACCACCGCGGATGACGACGCCGAGGGCGACGATCGCGTCGTAGCCGCGGCCCGCGAGGACCTTGGCGACGACCGGGAGCTCCCAGCTGCCGGGGACCCGCAGCAGGGTCGGCTCGTCGATGCCCAGGTCGTGCAGGGCGCGCAGCGCGCCGTCGACCAGACCGTCCATCACCTTCTCGTGCCACTGTGCCGCGATGACGGCGACCCTGAGGTCACCCACATTGCGTACGGACAGTTCCGGTGCGCCCTTGCCGCTCACGTCTCTCCTAGAGGTGCTTGTTACTGGTTGCCGCAGGGGGACACGGGGGCCGTGTCCAGCCAGGGCAGGTCGTGTCCCATCCGGTCGCGCTTGGTGCGCAGGTAGCGGATGTTGTGCTCGCCCGCCTGGACGGGCATCGGCTCGCGCGAGGAGACCTTGAGGCCGTGCCGGACGAGCGCCTCGGTCTTCTCGGGGTTGTTGGTCATCAGACGGACGCTGCGCACGCCGAGGTCCTCGAGGATCTGCGCGCCGGCGCCGTAGTCCCGGGCGTCGGCGGGCAGGCCCAGCTCCAGATTGGCGTCGAGGGTGTCGTGGCCCTGTTCCTGAAGCTCGTAGGCCCTCAGCTTGGACAGCAGGCCGATGCCGCGGCCCTCGTGGCCGCGCAGGTAGACGACCACGCCCCGGCCCTCGCTCTGGATGCGCTCCAGGGACGCGTCGAGCTGGGGGCCGCAGTCGCAGCGCTGGGAGGCGAAGATGTCGCCGGTGAGGCATTCGGAGTGGACGCGGACCAGGACGTCCTCGCCGTCGCCGATCTCGCCGTGGACGAGGGCGACATGCTCGACGCCGTCGGCGGTGGAGCGGTAGCCGTAGGCGGTGAAGGTGCCGTGGGAGGTCGGCAGCCGGGTCTCGGCCTCGCGGCGGACCGTCGGCTCGGCGCTGCGGCGGTAGGCGATCAGGTCCTCGATGGAGATGATCGTCAGGCCGTGCTTGCGGGCGAACGGGATCAGCTCGGGCAGACGGAGCATCCGGCCGTCCTCGCCGGCGATCTCGACGATGGCGCCGGCCGGGCGCAGTCCCGCGAGGCGGGCGAGATCGACGGCGGCCTCGGTGTGGCCGTCGCGGGTCAGGACCCCGCCCGCCTTGGCACGGAGCGGGAAGATGTGGCCGGGGCGGACGAAGTCCGTCGGTTCCGCGTCACCGCTCGCCAGCAGCCGCAGGGTGGCGGCGCGGTCGGCGGCGGAGATGCCGGTGGTCACGCCGTGGGCGCCGGAGGCGTCGACGGAGACCGTGAACGCGGTCTTCATCGACTCGGTGTTGTCGTCGACCATCTGCGGAAGCTTCAGCCGGTCCAGTTCCTCGCCCTCCATGGGGGCGCAGATGAGACCGCGGCACTCGCTCATCATGAAGGCGACGATCTCGGGCGTGACCTTCTCGGCGGCGATGACGAGGTCGCCCTCGTTCTCGCGGTCCTCGTCGTCGACGACCACGATCGGGCGGCCGGCCGCGATGTCGGCGATGGCCTGCTCGACGGGGTCGAGGCGGAGGTCTTCGAGGCCGTCGGTGCTGTACAGGATCGGTGCCGTGCTCATGCCGGCGCTCCTTCCAGAGCGGGCTGCGGGCCCTTGCGGGAGCGCAGCCACCAGTCGCGCATGCCCCACAGGACGAGCGCGCCGTAGATGACGTAGACGAAGCCGGAGAAGGCGTAGCCGTTGGCGAAGTTGAGGGGGACGCCGACGACGTCGACGAGGAGCCAGGCGATCCAGAACTCGACCATCCCGCGCGCCTGGGCGTACATGGCGACGATGGTGCCGACGAAGATGTAGGCGTCCGGCCAGGGGTCCCAGGACAGGGACGGGTAGGCCTTGAAGAGCAGGGCCACGGCGACCGTGCCGACGGCGGCGGCGCCGAGCATGGCCGCGCGCTCGGCCCAGGTCGCGAAGCGCGGGACGATGTGACCGTCGCCGGACTGGCCCTTGTTGCGGTTCCACTGCCACCAGCCGTACAGGGCGACGACCATGACGACGACCTGCTTGCCGGCGCTGCCCGCCAGATGGCCGTAGAACGCGACGAAGAGGACGAGGCCGGAGAGGAACTGCACGGGCCACGTCAGCAGTGAGCGGCGCCAGCCGAGGGCGAGGGTGATCAGGCCGAGGATGTTGCCGATCATGTCGGACCAGATGATGTGCTGGCCGAACATGACGAAGGCCTCGGAGTTCAGCCAGTTCACTCGGCCGCTCCCTGCGTGCTCGTCAGCAGCCGCTCCACGTACTTGGCGACGATGTCGACCTCGAGGTTGACCGGGTCGCCGGGCTGCTTGAGGCCGAGCGTGGTCAGGGCGAGGGTGGTGGGGATGAGGCTGACGGTGAAGTGGTCGGGACCGGCGTCCACGACCGTGAGGCTGATGCCGTCGACGGTGATGGAGCCCTTCTCCACGACGTACCGGGCGAGGTCGGCGGGGAGCGAGATCTTGATGATCTCCCAGTTCTCGGAGGGCTTGCGCTCCAGGATCTGACCGGTGCCGTCGACATGGCCCTGCACGATGTGCCCGCCGAGGCGTGCGCCGACGGCGGTGGGGCGTTCGAGGTTGACGCGGGAGCCGACGGTCAGGGCGCCGAGGCTGGAACGGTCGAGGGTCTCCGCCATGACGTCGGCGGTGAACTCGTCGCGCTCGTGCTCGACGACGGTGAGACAGACCCCGTTCACGGCGATGGAGTCGCCGTGCTTCGCGCCGTCGGTCACGACGGGGCCGCGCAGCCGGAAGCGGGAGGCGTCGCCGAGATTCTCGACGGCGGTGACCTCACCCAGCTCTTCGACGATTCCGGTGAACACTCCCGGGTCCTCCTGCCTCAATAGGGCACGGACTCCGGGGCCTGTCGATGACGACAGCAGACACGAGCGAGAACACCGGGGCGACGCCGACAGACTCGTCCGCCTGGACGAGTACACATACGGCGGCGCGCACGAATGCCCGCCCGCCGCGCACTGCCTCCCATCCGGACTTTAACCGTCGGTCCAGGAATTTCACCTGGTCAACCGGTCACTGGAAGTGACCGGGTCGCGGACTGTAACCGCCGGTTCGGACTTTCACCGACCCCGGAGTGCGCTGCTTTAGGTACAGGGCCAGTGTGCCACGCCCGATCGTCGTCCATACGGGCGAAGGGTGTGGGGTGGCTCACAGACCGTGCCGCTGGACTTGTCGGACGGCTCGCGAGTGAGCCAACTGCCCTGCCCCCGAGGGGGCCTGACGGTTGGTCCGTACCTATTGACGTACTGGTCTAGTCCTCTTTAGGGTCTGCGGGTGCGGTCCGGCGGCGGTGGAGACGGCCCTTGCCCGTCGCCGGGCCTCCCACCTCGGTGTTCTGGCAGGGTGGGGCCCATGTCTTCGACCGCGATCGCCGACGAGTTCGAGAGTCACCGTCCCCGGCTGTTCGGACTGGCCTACCGGATGCTGGGCTCGGCCGAGGAGGCCGAGGACACGGTCCAGGACGCGTATCTGCGGTTCAGCGGAGCCGACCGCGCCGGGATCACGTACCCGGGTGCCTGGCTCGCGAAGACCGTCACCAACCTCTGTCTGACCCGGCTGACCTCGGCCCGGGCACGGCGCGAGAGCTATGTCGGCCCCTGGCTGCCGGAGCCGGTCGTCACCTCCGACGGCGTACTGGGCCCTCTGGAGTCGGCCGAGCAGCGGGACGCCGTGTCGCTCGCGATGCTGGTGCTGCTGGAGCGGCTGACGCCGACCGAACGGGCGGTGTATGTGCTAAGGGAGGCGTTCGCGTACGGGCACCGGGAGATCGCGGAGGCGCTCGACCTGAGCGAGGCCAACTGCCGTCAGCTGTACCGGCGGGCGGAGAAGCGGCTGGCGCTGGCGGAAGGGCGTTTCGAGGTCACTCCCCAGCGGCAGGAGGAGTTGGTCGCGTCCTTCCTCACGGCGGCCCGGGACGGAAACCTGGCCGTGCTCGAGCGACGGCTCGCGGCCGATGTGACCTGGTGGAGCGACGGCGGCGGCAAGGTCACCGCGGCGCGACGGCCGATCGAGGGGCGCGAGAAGGTGCTGCGATTCCTGGCCGGTGCGTTCAGGGGCTTCGCGGCCGGCTTCACGCTCACCGTCGCCGAACTCAACGGCGCTCCCGGGCTGCTCGCCTGGGACGGCGACACGCTGGCCGGCACGGTGGGGTTCGTGTGCCGGGGCGGGCAGATCGTGGGCGTGCAGGCCGTGGTGAACCCGGACAAGCTGGACTTCGTACGGCGTCAGCTGGCGTGACCGCGGGGCGCCTGTCACATTCCGCGGCGGCTCCTGGGTCTCAGCGGACGAAGGGCGTTCCATCCCGGAGCGTCCGGTGCCGAAAAGGGGTTGAACAGCATGAGCACGATCCTGGTGACCGGCGGTACCGGAACCCTCGGCAGGCTCGTCACCGAGCGGCTGCGGGCGGACGGCCACGAGGTGCGGGTGCTGAGCCGGCGCACCCGGCCCTACGCCGTCGACCTGCGCGAGGGCGGGCCGGGGCTGGACGCGGCCCTGGCCGGCGTCGAGACGGTCGTGCACTGCGCGAGCACCCCGCGCGGGGGCGACGAGCGGGCGGCCGCGAACCTGATCACCGCGGCGCGGAAGGCGGGGGTACGACACCTGGTCTACATCTCGATCGTCGGGGTGGACCGGGTGCCGTTCGGCTACTACAAGGCGAAGCTCGCCGTGGAGAAGCTGGTGCAGGAGTCGGGGCTGGGCTGGACCGTGCTGCGCGCGACCCAGTTCCACGATCTGCTGCTCCAGGTGTTCGAGGGGCTGGCCAAGGTGCCGGTGATGATCCTTCCGGCCGGGGTGAGCGACCAGCCGGTGGAGGTGGCCGAGGTCGCGCGGCGGCTCGCGGAGCTGGCGACCGGCGCGCCGGCGGGGCGGGTCGAGGACATGGCGGGGCCCGAGGTCGGGACGCTCGAGTCGCTGGCCCGCGCGTATCTGAAGGCGAGCGGCAAGCGGCGGGCGGTGGTGAACGTGCCGCTGTGGGGCGCGGCCTACCGGGCTTTCCGGGCGGGGGGGCACCTGGCACCGGAACGGGCGGTGGGGAAGGGGACGTTCGCGGACTATCTGGCGCGAAGGGCCCGCAGCCGGGGCTGATGCGTCCCGAACAGATCCTCCTGCGCGGACTCGCGGGCGGTGAGCAGCGCTCCGCGCAGGACCGCGCCGCCGCCCAGGACGCTCGGCCGCACCTCGGTGGGCAGGGGCGCCATCCGCCGAAGCCGCGCCGACACCCGCTCGGCCAGCTCCCGTCCTCCGGCCTCTCCGACCTCGCCCCCGAGCACCACGCATCCGGGATCGAGCACGGCGACGACCGAGGCGACACCGATGGCGACGCGGTCGGCGAGAGCGTCGAGGAACGCGCCGGCGTCGCGGGCAGCCGTGCCCGGCGCGGGCGTCGCCTCCGGTGCCGCCGGCCCTTCGCG
This sequence comes from Streptomyces sp. NPDC049687, assembly GCF_044465285.1. Lineage (NCBI taxonomy): Bacteria > Bacillati > Actinomycetota > Actinomycetes > Kitasatosporales > Streptomycetaceae > Streptomyces > Streptomyces sp. NPDC049687. Next base: position 453,988 of record NZ_JBITLN010000009.1, on the reverse strand, counting down.
GGGCGCGTCCGAGGCGGGCCCCGCTTCGGACGCCGGCGAGGCTCCGCTCCCCCGCACCACCCGTACCGCCTCCCGCACCACCGCCGCCCCCGTCGGCTCGTCCCCCTCCGGCAGGGCCCGCACCCCGTACCCCGCTGCCAACGCCGTGACCGCCGACGAGCCCGCCAGGGAGTGGAAGCCCCCCTCGCAGTCCGTGGCCGACGGCAGACCGGACGTGCCCGGTACCGGGAGGAAGCCGATCTCGCCCGTGCCGCCGGAGGCGCCGCGCCGCAGGGTGCCGTCGAGGACGACGGCGGCACCGGTGCCGTGGCCGAGCCAGAGCAGGACGAAGGTGTCGCGGTCCTGGGCGCCGCCCTGGCGCTGTTCGGCCAGGGCGGCGAGGTTGGTCTCGTTCTCGACGCTCACGCGCGCGTGCGGGAACCGTTCCTGGAGGGCGGCCACCAGGCGGCGGTGCCACTCGGGGAGCCCGGTGGAGTCGCGCAGTTCGCCGCCGGCCGGGTCGATCAGACCGGGGGCGCCGATGCCCACCGTGTGCAGCCGGTCGGCGCCCGCCTCCTTCACGGTCCGCTCGACCAGCGTCACCGCCTGTTCGACGGCGGGGCCCGTGCCCGTGTCACCGCCGATCGGCACGGAGGCCTCCGCCAGCACCCGGCCCACCAGGTCGGACACGCGGACGGCGACGCCCTCGGTGCGCACATCGAGCGCCGCCAGATGGGCGCGGCCGGCGACAAGGCCGTACAGCCTGGCGTTCGGCCCGCGCCGCTGCTCCCCCGCCTCCCCCACCACCTCGATCAGGCCGGCGGCGGTGAGGCGTTCGACGAGATCGGCGACCGTCGGCCGGGACAGGCCGGTGAGCTGCTTCAACTGCCCGGCCGTCAGCGGGCCTTCGTCCTGCAGCAGCCGCAGGGCGAGCCGGTCGTTGATGGCCCGGGCGGTGCTCGGGGATGCGGGCATGCGGGGAATCCTCCCATGGCCGGCCGATCAGGAGCCTCCGAAGGCTCTCTTTTTATCAGGCAGGGTTCCTGATAGTTTGCGACGGCATCGCGCCGGGGCGGTGCGAAGCCGGGAGGGGCGGGAGAATGAGCGAAGTGGTCCACGCACCGTCGCAGGTACGGCGCGCCCGGTACGCCGTGGCGGCCGTGTTCACCGTGCACGGCGCGGTCACCGGCTCCTTCGCCACCCGCGTCCCGTGGATCCAGGACCACGCGGGCGTGAGCGCCGGGCAGCTCGGCTTCGCCCTGGCCTTCACGGCGTTCGGCGCCTCCTGCGCGATGCCGCTGGCCGGCCGGATCACCCACCGCTACGGCAGCCGTACGGCGCTGCGCGGCCTGCTCGCGCTGTGGACCCTGTCGCTGACGCTGCCGTCGCTCGCGACGAATCTGTTCACCTTGTGCCTGGCGATGTTCATGTACGGCGCGACCTCGGGCACGGCCGATGTGGCGATGAACGCGCTCGGGGTGGAGGTGGAGCGCCTGCTGAGCAAGTCGATCATGTCCGGGCTGCACGGCATGTGGAGCGCCGGCGCGCTGATCGGCTCGGCGGGCGGGACGCTCGCCGCGCACCTGGGCGCGGACGCGCGCGTGCACCACGCGCTGGCGGCGGCCACCCTCACCGCGCTGGGTCTGCTGGCCTGTCAGTGGGTGCTGGACCTCCGGCCCACGGCGGACGAGGAGCCGCCACCGAGGTTCGCGCTGCCGCCGCGCTCGGCGCTGCTGATCGGCGCGGTCGGGTTCTGCGCGGTGTTCGCGGAGGGCGCGAGCCTGGACTGGTCGGCCGTCTATCTGCGCGACCGGCTGGAGACGTCGGCCGGGCTCGCGGCGGCCTGCACGACCGGCTTCATGTTCACGATGGCGGCGGCCCGGATCGTGGGCGACGCGGTGGTCAACCGCTTCGGCGCGGTACGGACCGTCCGTGCGGGCGGTGTCCTCGCCGCGCTGGGCGGGCTGATGATCGTCCTCGCCGGGGGTCCGGCGGTGGCGATGGCGGGGTTCGGGCTGATGGGTCTCGGGATCGCCGTCGTCGTACCGCTCTGCTTCGCCGCGGCCGGGCACAGCGGGCCGAACCCCAGTCAGGCCATCGCGGGCGTCGCGACGATCACGTACACCTCCGGGCTGATCGCCCCGAGCCTGATCGGCGGGGTGGCACAGGCGACCAGCCTGGTGGTGTCGTTCGGGGTGGTGACGGTGCTGGCCTGCGGACTCGCGGTGTTCGCGGGGGTGCTGCGGACCGGCGGGCGCGGGGACGCGGAGGTCAGTCCTCGGGTCGCAGCAGTGCCCGACCCGCGGACCTGAAGCCGTCGCTCCAGGGCGCGGGGCGCAGGGTGGCCGCGTCCAGCCGGACCAGGACCCGGGTTCCGCGCGCGTACGTCGTCATCCCGTCCGCGGAACAGAACCGGAAGCCGTACGTCAGCCCCGTGGCGCCGAGCCGCTCCAGCCAGAGATGGACGGCGTACGTGCCGGTGCGGGTGACCGGGGCCTCGTAGCCGATCAGCAGTTCCCTGACCACGTTGCAGGCGTCCCCGGCGCTCGCCCAGTCGCCGTCGAAACGGACCCCCCGCTCCTCCCAGAACTCGCTCCACGCGCGCTCGACCAGCAGCGGGTAGCGGGCGTTGTGCAGCATGCCGAGCGCGTCGAGGTCGTCGAAGTGGACGGTGACGGGGATCAGCCGGCCGTACGACAGGGCGGGGGCGATCGGGGCTTCGGCGGTCACACGGACTCCTGGGTGCTGGAGGCAACGACCCCTATCCTAAGCGGTCGCTCACCCTCCTCTCTCGCCTGGTCCCGGCCACCGCCGGCACCGTCATCGGGCGGCATCCCCTCCCGAGCGGCGGGCCCGTTCCCCCGTTCCGGGGAAGCGTCCGGCTCGCCGGCCCGCGGTCCGCCCAGGGCTGCGACCCTTCCCTCATGCCGCATTGGGAACAGTTCACCACCCTCGTAGACACAGCCCTGGACCCGGCTCTCGACGCCACCGTGCACGACGTGCTCGCCCGGATGCGCGCCCTCGACGGGGCCCTGCCGCCCCACGACGGGGTCGCCGTCTTCAACCGGGTCTATCTCGCCGTGACGCAGGAGGTCGACCTGCGGATCGACACAGGCGGGTTCACGGACGCGCGGGCCGCGCGCACGCTGGACGTACGGTTCGCCGAGCGTTACCTGGCCGCGGTGGACGCGATGGCGGCCGACCGGCGCCCGCCGGCCTGCTGGCGCCCGCTGTTCCAGATGCGCCGCCATCCCGGCGTACGTCCGCTGCAGTTCGCGCTCGCGGGCATCAACGCGCACATCGGGCACGACCTCGCGCTCGCCGTGGTGGACACCTGTCGGAGTCTCGGCTGCGAACCGGCCGATCTGGAGGACGAGTACGACCGGGTGGGCGACCTGCTCGTGGCGCTGGAGGAACGCATCCGCGAGGAGCTGATGCCGGGCCCCGACCTCCTGCAGATCGCAGATCCGCTCACCCACCTGCTCGGCTCCTGGAGCCTGGAGCGCGCCCGGGACGCCACCTGGACGGCGGCCCGGGCCCTGTGGGCGCTGCGCCGGCTCCCGGACGTCGCCGAGGAGTTCACCGACCGCCTCGGCACGGCGGTCGGTTTCGCGGGCCGCATGCTGCTCACACCGCTGTGAGCCCTCAGTCCTCGGGCAGCTCGACCGGCGCGATCTCGTCGTACACGTCACCCGGGCCCGGGTTGGACGCGTCGGTCGCGCCGCCGAAGTGGTGCATGACGCCCCAGACCGCGTTCAGGGCGGTCTGGACCGCGCCCTCGGCCCAGCCCGCCGTCCAGGAGATGTCGTCGCCGGCGAGGAAGATGCCCCGCTTGTCGGCGGGCAGCCGGTCCTGCATGAAGTGGGTGAACAGGCGCCGCTGGTAGCGGTAGTGGCCGGGCAGGTTGGCCTTGAACGCGCCCATGAAATAGGGCTCGTTCTCCCAGGAGACCGTCACCGGATTGCCGATGACGTGCTTCCTGATGTCGACCTTCGGGTAGATCTCGCCGAGCGACTTCAGCATGACCTCCATCCGCTCGTTCGCGGACAGCGGCAGCCACTTCAGGCTGTCGTCGCACCAGGTGTAGGAGAGGCAGATGACCGCGGGCCGGTCCGGACCGTCGTCGAAGAGGTAGGTCCCGCGGGTCATCCGGTCGGTGAGCGTCATCGACATGACGTCCCGGCCGGTCTCCTCGTCCTTGTCGAGCCAGAAGGGCCGGTCGACGGGCACGAACAGCTTCGAGGACTCCATGTAGTGGGTGCGCTCGATCGCCGTCCAGTGGTCGATCGGGAAGAGCGAGTCGTCGCAGGCGATCTTCGACAGCAGCATCCAGGACTGGGCGGTGAAGACGGCCGCCCGGTAGGTCCGGATGTCCCCGTCGGCGTCCGTCACGGTGATCCGGTTGCCGGCGGTGCGGTGCAGCCGGGTCACGGCCGGACGCGGTGCGCCGTTGGCGTGCAGGCTCGCCAGCGAGGTGCCGTACGCCCAGTGGACGATCTTCTCCGGCTCGCGCTCCCAGAGCCGGAGCGGGAGCTGCTGGCTGCCGCCGACGATCCCGCGGTGGTGGTCGTCGGCCTCGGTGTAGACGACGCGCAGGATCTCCAGGATGGAGTTGGGGAAGTCGGTGTCCCAGCCGCCCGTGCCGAAGCCGACCTGGCCGAAGATCTCCCGGTGCCGGAAGGACGTGAACGCCTCGGAGTCGCAGAGGAAACCGTAGAAGGTCTGGTTGTCGAGCTTCTCCACGAGCTTCGCCCAGATCTCCCGGATGCGCGGCACGTCCCGCTCGCGCAGCGCGCGGTTCATGTCCGAGAAGTCGGCGCCGTCCTCGAGGCACTTGTTCCAGGCCTCGGCGACGTCGCGGTAGACCTGCGGGAGGTCGTCGATCGTCTCGGCGTAGTGCGACTCGCCCTTGAGGTCGACGACGGTCGAAGGGGTCGTCTCGGCCAGCGGGTTGGGAAAGGGCCGGGTGTCCAGACCCACCAGGTCGATGTAGTGCTGGAGGGCCGTGGAGGAGGGCGGGAAGCGCATCGCGCCCAGCTCGGCGGTGAGTCCCTCGGTGCCGGTGCCCTCGAAGCCGACGGTCCGCAGCCGGCCGCCGATCCGGTCGGCCTCGTACACGACCGGCTTGAGGCCCATCTTCATCAGCTCGTACGCGGCCACGATGCCCGACAGCCCGCCGCCGATGACGGCGACCTCGGTGCCGTGCTCGGTCGCGGGGATCTGGCCGAGCCCCGCCGGATGGGCGAGGAAGTCGTCGTACGCGTACGGGAAGTCCGGGCCGAACATGGTGATCGGCGGCTGCTGCTCGTCTGCGTGCTCGACGGCGTTGGGCACGGTGGACGTCATGGGGTGCGGACTCCTTGCACGAAAGAACCGGGGGTGGCTCAGAGGATTTGAGACGGTTTTCAGACCAGGGACCCGTAGAGACCGGGGCGGCGGTCCTTCAGATACGGGTTCGCCTCGCGGGACGCGGCGAGGGAGACGGGGTCGGCGTCGGCGAGGACCAGTTCCTCACCGTGTCCGGCCCGGGCGCGGGCCACCCCGTCGGGACCGGCGAGCGTGGAGAGGCCGACGAACTCGAACTCGCCCTCCCGGCCGACCCGGTTGACGTACGCCACGTACATCTGGTTCTCGAAGGCGCGCACCGGGATCATCGACTCGGCGACGAACTGGAAGGGGTGCATCTGCGCGGTCGGGACGACGAGGAGATCCGTGCCGGCCAGGGCGTGGGCCCGGACGTTCTCCGGGAACTCGACGTCGTAGCAGATCATGAGGCCGACGGTGAGGCCGTTCAGCTCGGCCTGGACGACCGGCTGCTCCCCCGGCGTGAAGTGGTCGCGCTCGAAGCAGCCGAAGAGGTGGGTCTTGCGGTAGGCGGCGAGCCGGGTGCCGTCGGCGGAGATCAGCTGGGCGGAGTTGTACACCGTCCCGCCGGACCGCTCGGGGTAGCCGTAGGCGATCGCCAGCCCGTGCCGGGCGGCCAGCTCGGCGATCGCGTCAGCGGAGTCGCCGTCGGCGGGCTCGGCGAGGCGGGCGATGCCGTCGCCGATCGCGTACCCGGTGAGGAACATCTCCGGCGCGACCAGCAGCCCGGCGCCCGCGGCGGCGGCCCGGCCCGCGGCCTCGTCGAGGACCTCGAGGTTCTCGACGACCGAGCCGGGCCGGCCGGAGCTCTGGAGCAGGGCTGTGCGCATGCGTGATCCTCACCGCTACGAGGGGGGTTGGGGGGCCTCCTAGACGGTACGGTCGGCCGCGCGGGCCGGACAAGAAGGAGCCGTTGCGCGCCGGTGAGCGGTTCATTGCGTGCCCCGCCCCTCGGACGGCGATTCGTTGCGCACCCCCACGGCCACCGCCGTCACCAGATACGGCAGCGCACACAGCGCGAAGACGGTGCCGTGCGGGTACGCCGATCCGAGGGCGCCGTACGCCCCGTACACCCCGATGGTCACCAGCTCCGTGCCGAGGCTCGCCACGGAGGTGAGGGTGGCCCGGCCGGTGCCCTCGACACGCTGCTGGAGCCGGGTGTCGGCGACGACGGTCGCCAGTTGGAAGCCGCCGAAGGCGAGGGCGACCAGGGCGATACCGGCGGGGGCCCCGCTGACGCCGCCGGCTGCGAGGGCCAGCGCCGAAGCGGCGAGGAGCGCGGCGAATCCCCTACGCCCCAGGCGCTCGGCCGCCCCGGCGAGCATGCTGCCGGCCGTGACGCCGGCCCAGATCAGCACCAGCGCGTAGGGAACGGCCGCGTCCGCCACGCCCGTCTCCCCGACCAGGAGCGATGTGTACTCGTCGAGGGCACCCCACACGGCCGTGACGGCCGGGACCAGCAGCAGCGCGCCCCGCACGGAGCGGTCGCGCCGGGCATCGGCCAGTCCGCCGCGCAGGGTCACCGCCCAGCTCTCGCCCTCACCGGTGGCGCGGCGATGCTCGGGGAACCGGGTCGCCGTCGCCGCGCAGAGCAGACAGGCCAGCACGCTCGCGCCGCCGACCGCGAGGTGGCCACCGGCCGCGAGGACCGGCCCGGCCAGACCCGTCGCCGCCATCACGGCCACCTGGCCCACCGCATGGGCCCGTCCCATCACGCGCGCGTACCGGTCCGCCGCGCCGAGCAGCTCCAGCTCCTCGTAGACCAGCGCCTCCAGGGCTCCGGAGCCCAGCGCTCCGCGCACGCCCCACAGGACGAAGCCCGCGGCGAAGGCCCCGTAGGACGGGACGAGCACCCACAGGGCGAAGCCGGCGCCGCCCAGCAGCGGGCCCAGCCACAGCAGCAGCCGTCGGGAGACGGCGTCGGCCCAGGCGCCGGAGGGAACCTCCAGCAGGACGCCGGTCAGCGACCACAGGACGAAGAGGGAGGAGATCTGCCAGACGGACAGGCCGGCGTCCGCGAAGAGCAGCGCGTACACCGGGTAGAGCAGCACGAACTCGTCGAGGAACGCGTACGCGTACAGCGTGGCGGTCAGTCGACGGGTGGCGGAGCCGGTCGTGGATCAATGTCGCCAGGTCATGCCACCGATGTTAGACAGGACCGGCCCCGGTGCCCAGCGAATACGTGGTGATCACGGCGGCATGGTCGGACGGCCAGTCGTTGTCCTCGACGTCCGGCCAGGGGCGTGGGCTGCCGCCGACGTAGGTCCGGGAGTCCAGCACCCCGAGACCGCGGTGGAGCACGAAGTCGATCCGGTCCTGCGGTTCCGGGCGGCCGCTGCCGTCCTCGTGCCCGGTGTGGACCGGGGACCAGGTGTGCCCGGGGTCGCGGACGGGGTCGGGGTGGGCCTCCCGGTAGGAGTCGCGCAGCCCCGCCTCCTCGGCCGCCTTGGTCACCGGCCACTCGACGTCCGGCCAGTCCAGGTGCGACGGGCTGTTGAAGTCACCGACGAGGACGACCGGCACCTCACTGCCGATGCGGCGCAGGGCGTCCCGCATCCGGGCGAGCCGTGCCTCCTCGTGGGCGATCAGACCGGCGGCGGGCAGCCCGTCGAACGCGGCCTCGTAGGGCCCGTAGGGGGTGTGGTCGAGGTGGACCGTCCATACGTCGACCTCGGCGCCCTCGGCGACCCGGATCCGTACGCCCGCCGCGCCGTAGAAGCCGACGTGCGGGTCGCCGAAGGTGGCGGTGATCGGGTGGCGGCTGATGAGGCCGAGGTTCTCTCCGGCCCGGTGGTGGTGCCAGCCGAGCGCCTCGGCGAGTTCCCCGGCCGCCGTCCCGCAGGTCTCCTGCAGACCGACCACGTCGACGTCGGTCTCGGTGATGACCTTCAGCTGCTTGGCCCGGTGGTCGCGGACCTTCGTGCCGCCGTGCCAGAGGTTCCAGGTCATGACGCGGAGCCGGGGCGGCGGCAGACCACGCAACCGCTCGGGAGTCACGCCTTCCAGGCTGGTCAGCACGGTCCGGCCGGGCGCCGGGCCGATCGGCGCGAGGGAGGGCACCGCGAGGACGGCGCAGCCCGCCGCCTCGGCGGAGGCGACGCCGGTCTCGGTGTCCTCGACGGCCACGCACCCCGACGGGTGGACGCCGAGGGCCCGGCAGGCGGCGAGGTAGGGGTCGGGGGCGGGTTTGGTGTGCTCGGTGTCGTCGGCGGTGACGGAGACCGCGAAGCGGTTCTCGCCGAGCGCTTCTAGGACGGTGTCGGCGACGGCCCGGGGGGACGCGGTGACCAGGGCCGTGGGCACCGCGTCGCGTGCCAGGGCGTCGAGCAGGGCGAGCGCGCCGGGGCGGGGTTCGATGCCGGTGCGCACGCGGGCGGCGAACTCCCTGTGGAGCGCGTCGGCGAGGTCCCCCACCGGGCGGTCCGTGGTGGTGGCCAGCCAGCCGGCGGTGTGCTCGACCGGCCGGCCGAGCACCTCCGGCTGGTCCGCCTCGGTCAGGGCCCGGCCGGCCACCTGCTCCACCGCCTCCCACCACAGCCGCTCGGTGTCGACGAGCGTGCCGTCCATGTCGAACAGGACGGCCTGGAGCGGGAGTCGAGTCACGGTTCTCTCTTTCCACGGTGGTCAGGAAGTACGTTCGGTGACGAGCACGGGGCGTCGCGGCAGCGTCACGCCGACCGTCGCCCCCGCCCCCAGTCCGGCGGCCTCGTGCGCCGGCAGGTCGGCCTTCACCTCGGTGCCGTCGGCGAGCCGGACGGTGACCCGGACGGCGGCGCCCAGGAAGGACGTGGCGAGCACGTGTGCGTCTCCGTCGTCCTCGGCCCGTACGCCGACCGCCTCGGGCCGCACCAGCACGTCCACGTCGGCCGCCGTCGGCACCGGTCCGTCGATGGGGAGCCGCTGCCCCAGCACGTCGACCTCGCCGCCGGAGAGCCGCCCGGGTATGCGGCTCATCGTGCCGACGAACTCGGCGACGAAGGCGGTGGCGGGCCGTCCGTACAACTCGGCGGGCTCCGCGCACTGTTCGAGCCGCCCGGCGTGCATCACGGCGACCCGGTCCGCCATGGACAGGGCCTCCTCCTGGTCGTGGGTGACGAAGAGGGTGGTGATGCCGAGTTCCTGCTGGAGCCGCCGGATCTCCTCGCGGAGGGTGAGCCGCACCTTGGCGTCGAGCGCGGACAGGGGCTCGTCGAGGAGCAGGACGCGCGGACGCAGCGCCAGGGCGCGGGCCAGGGCGACGCGCTGCTGCTGGCCTCCGGAGAGCTGGTGCGGGAACCGCCCGCCCTTGTCGGCGAGACCGACCAGCTCCAGCAACTCGGCGGCCCGTGCCCGCCGTTCGGACGTACGGACCTTGCGCATCCGCAGTCCGAAGGCCACGTTGTCGAGCACGTCGAGGTGCGGGAAGAGGCTGTACGACTGGAAGACCATCCCGGCGTCGCGGCGGTGCGCCGGGACGCGGGTGACGTCCTCGCCGTCGACCAGCACCGCGCCGGAGTCGGGGTGTTCGAACCCCGCGAGCATGCGCAGGGCGGTGGTCTTGCCGCAGCCGGACGGGCCGAGCAGGGCGAGGAGCTCACCGGGCCGCACGCTCAGGTCGAGTCCGTCGAGGGCGACGGTCGGCCCGAACACGCGGCGCAGGCCGCGGAATTCGACCGTCGCCGCCTTCTCGATCGTGGTCACGGTCATGGTTCATCCCCGGGAGGTAGGACGGGTACGCCCGCCGACACCGGCGAGCGCGAGGAGCAGGATCCACGTCACGAGCAGGCTCAGCACGGACACGGCGACGGACAGCTGGGCCTGCGAGCCGCTGACGTTGACGATCCACACGGCGAACGGCTGGAAGCCCAGCAGTTGCGCCACCGTGAACTCGCCGAGCACCAGGGCCAGCGTGAGGAAGGACGCGTTGAGCAGCGCGCCGCGCAGATTGGGCAGGACGACCCGGACGAGCGCCTGCGGCCAGCCGGCCCCGCAGCTGCGGGCCGCCTCGACGAGGGTGCGTACGTCGACGGCCCGCAGGCCCGCGTCCAGGGCGCGGTACACGAACGGCAGCGCCATCACGACGTACGCCAGGACGAGGACGAAGGGGAAGTCCGGGTTCTGGATCGCCACGAAGGTCTGGAACAGGGGTGTGCGGGAGAGGTGATCGGGACCCCACTTCAGCACGGTCCCGATGCCGGCGACGAACGCGATCGGCGGTACGACCAGCGGCAACGAACACACCACTTCCACGACCGGCCGCAGCCGGGGCGCGCCCAGCCGCAGCGCGACCATGGCGGGCACCATCAGCAGCAGGACGAGGGCGATGGTGGCGGCGGCCAGCTCCAGCGAGAGCAGCAGGCTGGAGGTGAATCCGTCGGTGGAGAGGATCTGGGTGTAGGCGTCGAACGTGATGCCCTGTCCGGGCACGTCGACCGTGAAGACGACGGACGCGGCCAGCGGGACCAGGAAGTACAGTCCGGCGAGGCCGAGCACGCCCCACCGCCACGGGGTCAGGCGAGCCATCGCGCGCTCCTCCGTTGCAGGGGCAGGTAGACGGCCATGACCAGGCCCGCGACCAGGACCATGTCGAGGCTGAGGGCGAGCGCCACGTTCTCCTGGCCGACCAGCACGTTGCCGGAGATGGCGTCGGCGATCTGCAGGGTGACCAGCGGGACGGAGCTGCCGACCATGGCGGCGGCGGTGGCGTACGCGGCGAAGGCGCTGCCGAAGAGCAGCACCAGGCCGCCCAGCAGCGAGGGCAGCAGCACGGGCAGGGCCACGTGCCGCCAGTACTGCACGGGTGTCGCGCCGTTGTTCTGCGCGGCCTCGCGCCACTGGGTGCGCAGGCCCTCCAGGGCGGGGGTGATGGTGAGGACCATCAGCGGGATCAGGAAGTACAGGTAGACGATCACCAGTCCCCAGAAGCTGTAGAGGTCCCAGCCCCGGTCGGTGAGGCCGAGGTGCCGGGTCAGGACACCGGCGTTGCCGAGCGTGGCGACGAAGGCGAAGGCCAGCGGGACGCCGCCGAAGTTGGCGAGGACCCCGGACGCGGTGAGCACGGCCTCGCGCAGCGCGCGGAAGCGGGAGGTGACGACGGCCTGCGCCAGCGGCAGCCCGAGCAGTGCGCCCAGGGCCGCCGACACGGCCGACAGCTTCACGCTGCCGAGCAGGGCCGTCAGATACGCGCCCCGCAGCGAGGCCGTCAGGTTGCCGGTGGTGTACGAGGTGGCGCCGGTGGCCGGGTCCTTGGCGGTGAACGCGCCGTCGAGCATGGCCAGCGCGGGCAGCCCGAAGGCGAGCGCGGTGAAGGCGAGCAGCGGGACGACGGCGAGCCAGCCGAGGGACCGGCGCCGCCGCCCCACCGCGGCGGCGGTCGCCATGTCCACCCGTACGGCGGTGGAGGTCATCCGGAGACGGCCTTCGCCCAGCCCTGCCCGATGACCGTCTTGGCCTTGCTCTGCTGGTCCTCGGTCGGGAAGGACGGGGTCCCGGAGACCTCGGGGAGCTTGGCGGCGGCGGTCTTGTCGAGGGTGCCGGCCTTGTCCATGGCGGTCATCAGGGCCGGGCGGGCGTATCCCTCGAGCCACAGGTTCTGGCCGTCGGCGCTGTAGAGGTACTCCTGCCACAGTCGGGCTGCCGCGGGGTGCGGGGCGTCCTTGTTGACGGCCTGGGAGTAGTACTGGGAGAACTCGCCGTCGCGGGGCACCGCGACCTTCCAGTCCACGCCCTTGGACCTGAACTCGTCGGCGTAGCCGGCGTTGAGGTAGTCCCAGTCGATGCTGATCGGCGTCTCCCCCTTCTCGACGGTGGCCGGGGTCGACTCGACGGGCGTGTAGTTGCCGTTCTTCTTGAGCTCGGCGAAGAAGTCGAGGCCGGGCTGGATGTCGTCGAAGGAGCCGCCGCTCGCGAGGGCGGCCGCCCAGACGCCGCCGAAGGCCGAGCCGGACTTGGTGGGGTTGCCGTTGAGTGCGACCTGCCCCTTGTACTGCGGCTTCAGCAGGTCCGCGAAGGTCGTCGGACAGGTGGTGACGCGCTTGGCGTCGCAGCCGATGGAGATGTAGCCGCCGTAGTCGTTGTACCAGCGGGCCTGCGCGTCCTTCTGCCCCGCGGGGATGTCGGCGTAGGAGGCCACCTTGTACGGCGCGAGCAGCCCCTGCTGGGCGGCGCTCAGCGCGAAGGAGCTGCCGAGGTCGAGGACGTCGGGCGCGCGGCCCTGGCCCTTCCTCGACGTCACGGCGTTGATCTCGTCCTGGCTGGAGCCGTCGGGGTTCTCGACGGCGACCTTGATGCCGTACTTCTTCTCGAAGCCGTCGATGAGGGCGCCGTAGTTGGCCCAGTCGCGGGGCAGGGCGATGGCGTTGAGCGTGCCCTCCTTCTTGGCCGCCTTCACCAGGGCGGCGAGTCCGCCGAAGTCGGCGGCGGAGGTGGCGGTGGCGGCGCTCTTGCCGTCGGCGGTGGTCGAGGCGTTGTCGGGGGCGGCGCCACAGGCACTCAGGGTGAGTGCGGCGATGACACCGAGGGCGGCTGTTCTCGGCAAGGACACGGTCACGGCTTCTCCAGGGGAGGCGCTGGGGTGCGGGAGATCAAGACCCATCGAGACTCGGGCTAACTTGTCTGAACAAGTTCGCCTCAGTACGCACGCCGCTGGTGTCCCCCTCGTAAACTCTGGCGAAACCCTGATCCCCTATTTCGCGCACAAATCCGGGTGCGGGCCGGCGCCGCGGGATCTCGACTAGGCTGGCATAGCTGTACACAGCAGCCGAGGCGCGAAGGGGGAACATGGCGGCCCGACACGAGGAGATCGCCGACGAACTGCGGCGGGCGATCGACCGCGAGGAGTACACGGTGGGCGCACTGCTGCCCGCCGAGACGGACCTCGCCGCCCAGTACGGCGTCTCACGGGGCACGGTCCGCCAGGCGGTCGCGGCGCTGACCGCCGAGGGCCTCATCGGCTCCCGCCAGGGCGCCCGCCGGATGGTGCTGGCCAGCCGCCGCAGCCAGAGCTTCGCGGAGCTGCGCAGCTTCGCCCAGTGGGCGCGGGCGATGGGGCGCGAGGCGACGGGGCGGGTGCTGGCCCAGGAGTACCGGCCGGCGACGAAGGAGGACGCCGTACGCCTGCAACTGCCGGCCGGGACACCGGTGTTGCACGTCCTGCGGGTGCGCGGCCTGGACGGCGAACCGGTCCTCCTGGAGCGGACCGTGTACGCCGACTGGATCTCCCCCGCCGTCGAGTCGATCGAGCCGGACTGCCCCTCGGTGACCCAGCGCCTCCTCGACGACACCGGCCTGGTCTTCGCCTACGGCGAGCACGTCATCGACGCGGTGGCGGCGGGCGCCCAGGACGCCGAACTGCTCGGTATCCGCCGCACGAGCCCCCTGCTGCGGGTCCGCCGGGTGACGACGACCCGCGAGGGCCGCCCGGTGGAGTGGTCCGACGACCGCTACCGCTCGGACGCGGTGAGCTTCAGCGTCCACAACTCGATCGACAACAACGCGCTGGCCCGCAAGACGGCGGAGTAGAACTCAGGTGGGCGAGCCCGACGAGAACCGGCGCAGCAGCGGGGACAGCACCAGCACCGACTTCGTCCGTTCCACGAAGGGCTCCCCAGCGATCCGTTCCAGCACCCGCTCGAAATGGCGCATGTCGGCGGCGAAGACCTGGGCGACCGCGTCCGCGTCGCCGGTGACGGTGGAAGCGGCCACGACCTCCTGGTAGCGCTCCAGGCCGCGCTGGATGGTCTCCGGGGAGGTGTTGCGCCGGCAGTAGATCTCGACGAACCCCTCGGTCTCCCAGCCGAGGGCCGCCGGATCCACCCGGACGGTGAAGCCGGTGATGGCTCCGGTGGCCCGCAGCCGGTCCACGCGCCGCTTCACGGCGGGCGCGGACAGGCCGACCAGTTGCCCGATGTCCGCGTAGGAGCGGCGGGCGTCCTCGGCGAGGGCGTGCACGATGCGTTCGTCGAGATCGTTCAGCACGGTGGGTTGATCACTTCTCAGCTGGTGCGGGCGGGGCGAGTCGGGAGCGGCGATGGCCGTACCCGAAGTAGAACACGAGTCCGACGGCCATCCAGATCCCGAAGACCGCCCAGGTGACGGCCGAGCGGCTGCCCATCATCCAGACGCAGAAGGCGAAGCCCAGAGCGGGCAGCACCGGGGACAGGGGCACCCGGAAGGTGCGGGGCATCTCCGGCAGGGTCCGGCGCAGCACCACGACGGCCACGTCGACCAGCGCGAAGGCGAACAGGGTGCCGATGCTGGTGGCGTCGGCCCGCTGCTCCAGCGGGACGGCGGGCGGCCAGGACCCGCGCGCCTTCACAACGGACCCGCGCCCCTCCCCACGGCCTACCAGCTGGCGTGCAGAGGCTTCCCCTCCGCATAGCCCGCGGCGCTCTGAACACCGACGACCGCCTTCTCGGCGAACTCCTCGAGAGAGGCCGCGCCGGCGTAGGTGCAGGAGGAGCGGACGCCCGCGATGATCGAGTCGATCAGGTCCTCGACACCCGGCCGGGCCGGGTCGAGGAACATGCGGGAGGTGGAGATGCCCTCCTCGAACAGCGCCTTGCGGGCACGGTCGTAGGCCGACTCCTCCGACGTACGGTTGCGGACGGCGCGCGCGGAGGCCATGCCGAAGGACTCCTTGTACGGGCGGCCGTTCGCGTCGTGCTGGAGGTCGCCCGGGGACTCGTACGTCCCCGAGAACCAGGAGCCGACCATCACGTTGGACGCGCCGGCGGCCAGCGCCATGGCGACGTCACGCGGGTGACGGACACCCCCGTCGGCCCACACGTGCTTGCCGTACTTCCTGGCCTCGGCCGCGCACTCCAGGACGGCGGAGAACTGCGGCCGGCCCACACCGGTCATCATGCGGGTGGTGCACATGGCGCCGGGGCCGACGCCGACCTTGATGATGTCGGCGCCCGCGTCGATCAGGTCCTTGACACCCTCGGCGGAGACGATGTTGCCGGCGACGACCGGCACCCGCGGGTCGAGCGCGCGTACGGTCCGGATCGCGCTGATCATCGACTCCTGGTGGCCGTGGGCCGTGTCGATGACGAGCGTGTCGACGCCTGCGTCGAGCAGCTGCTTGGCCTTGCCCGCGACGTCGCCGTTGATGCCGACGGCGGCGGCGACGCGCAGCTTGCCCCGGGCGTCGGTGGCCGGCGTGTACAGCGTCGCTCGCAGGGCGCCCTTGCGGGTCAGGATGCCGGCGAGCTTGCCGTCCCTGTCCACGGCCGGGGCGTACCGGCGGTTGGCCGCGTCGAGGGTGTTGAAGGCCTCGCGCGGGTCGATGTCGGCGTCGAGGAGCAGCAGGTCGCGGGACATGACGACCTCGAGCTGGGTGAAGCGGTCGACACCGGTCAGGTCCCGGTCGGTGACGACACCGACCGGCCGGAAGCCCTCGTCGACGACGACGCCCGCGTTGTGCGCGCGCTTGGGCAGCAGCGCGAGGGCGTCGGCGACGGTCTGGTGCGGTGCGAGCACGATCGGGGTGTCCAGCACCAGGTGGCGGCTCTTCACCCAGGTGATCACGTCGGTGACGACATCGATCGGGATGTCCTGCGGGATCACGACGAGTCCGCCGCGCCGGGCCATGGTCTCCGCCATACGGCGGCCGGCGACGGCGGTCATGTTGGCGACGACCAGCGGGATCGTGGTGCCCGTACCGTCCGGGGAGGTGAGGTCCACCCCCTGACGCGACCCGACCGCGCTGCGGCTCGGCACCATGAAGACGTCGTCGTAGGTGAGGTCGTAGGCGGGCTGGATGTCGTTGAGGAAACGCACGTGCTGCACATCCCAGTCGTTCAGAGGTGACCCCCTGACAGGTCAGCCAGGGGGAAGAGCACGTACTTCATTGTCCCATGACGACCGCGACGAGCGGCCCGGACGGAACGTCCAAGCAGCTCACAGGGGCTTAGGAGGATCCTCCGAGAGCGAGCACGACCGACAGCGCCGGGACCTGGTTCACCGCCGACGAGAACACCTCCTGCGCGATCTCCCACTCCTCCGGCCGCGCCTTCGCGTAAGGCTGCCAGTTCCGTACGACGACCAGCACCGGCCCGGCCTCGGGCCCGTCCGGCAGATCGGTGAGGCTGTCGGCGAGGGCGTCCCAGTTCCGGCCGAACCAGTCGGGCAGCTCCAGGTGCCGGGCGCAGCGGTCCATCAGGGCCGCCTTGTCCAGCACCCCGTCGAGGTCCAGAGTGAGCACGTGCTCCGTCATCCAGGCACCGTCCTGAGCGAGTCGTGGGTTGCGGCGAGGGGGCGGCCTGGATGACCGCCCCCTTTTCCTGATCTTCCCTCAGATACCGTCAGGATCCGCCCGGTTGAGCGCGGGCTTGGGCGTCGGCCCCGCCGTCATCAGATAGTCGGCCGCCGAGGTGTCCGTCACCAGGCTGGTGACGAGCCCGGACCGCAGCACCGCGTCGATCGCGGCCGCCTTGCGCTGTCCGCCCGCGATCGCGACGACCTCGGGGATACGGCGGAGCTGGTCGGCCTTGACCGTGATGCACCGCTCCCCCAGATCCCGTCCGACCCGGCGGCCCTCGGCGTCGAAGAGGTGCGCGGACATCTCGGCGGCGACCCCGAGCGAGGCGTAGTGGCCCCGCTCCTCGTCGCTGAGCATGTCGTGCACCGTGGAGATACCGGGCTCCCAGGAGCCGATGGAGACGCAGGCGACCGTGACCTTGTCGAAGTACTCGAAGGCCCGGGCGATCCCGGTCTGGTGGCGCAGCGCGGCCGCGGTGGCCGCGTCCGGCAGCAGCATCGGCGCGTAGATGGGGTGCGCGTCGCCGCCGGACACCTGGGCGGCACGGCGGACGGCCTCGACCGAGCCGCGCTCGGCGGTCCCGGCGTCGTACACCCCCGTCAGCTGCACCACCGTGCAGGGCGGCAGCCGGTCCAGCGCCGCCGCCATGTGAATGGTCGACCGGCCCCAGGCCAGCCCGAGCACATCCCCCTCGTTCACCAGTTCGCCGAGCAGATCGGCGGCCACTTCTCCCAGGTTCTCGGGGTCGGGCGAATCCTCGGCCTCGGCCGGGGACTCGACCACCACGGCGTGCCTGAGGCCGTACCGGGCGCGGAGCGCGTCCGAGCGCTCGGCGTCCAGTTCGGCCGGCACACGGATCTCGATCCGTACGAGATCCCGTTCGAGGGCGGTCTCCAGAACCCGGGCCACCTTGAAGCGGCTGACGCCGAACTCCTCCGCGATCTGGATCTTGGACTTGCCCTCGAGGTAGAAGCGGCGGGCCATGGCCGCCGCCTGCACCAGCTCAGCGGGTCCCATCCGCATGGCTGACCGGCCCGCCGACATACCCGACACGGCGATCTCCTCACTGCTGTTCACACTCTGGATACGCCGTTCATCCTTGCAGATCCGGCGCACTTGATCAGCCCTGATGAGAGCCGTTCACGTACCTGTGGCCCAGTGGCCGCACGACCGCCCTGTTCAGCCGCGTGACCGGCTCGTTCAAGCGCGTGCCCGGCCGGCCGTTCAATGGGCGCACGCCCAGCTCGCCCCCGCCGTCGTCGCCTCCGCCTGAGCGCGCAGCGCGCGGACCGCCTCGGCCGGGTCCTCGGCGCCGTACACGGCGGAACCGGCGACGAAGACGTCCGCGCCCGCCTCGGCGCACCGCTCGATCGTCGAGGCCGAGACGCCGCCGTCGACCTGGAGCCACAGCTCGAGACCGTGCTTGCTGATCAACTCGCGGGTGCGGCGGATCTTCGGCAGCATGATGTCGAGGAACGCCTGACCCCCGAAGCCCGGCTCGACGGTCATGATCAGCAGCATGTCGAGCTCGGGCAGCAAGTCCTCGTACGGCTCGATGGGCGTCGCGGGCTTGAGCGCCATGGAGGCACGGGCGCCCTTGGCGCGGATCTCACGGGCGAGTCGCACCGGCGCGGCGGCCGCCTCGACGTGGAAGGTGACGGACGAGGCACCCGCCTCGACGTACTGCGGGGCCCAGCGATCGGGGGCCTCGATCATCAGATGACAGTCCAGCGGAGTGTCCGTCGCACGGGCCAGGGACTCTACGACCGGCACACCGAGCGTGAGGTTCGGGACGAAATGGTTGTCCATGACGTCGACGTGGAGCCAGTCGGCTCCTTCGACCGCTTTCGCCTCGTCCGCGAGGCGGGCGAAGTCGGCGGACAGAATGCTGGGGTTGATCTGCACGGCCATGCCCCCAGCCTGCCATGCCCTCCGGGGGTTAGCCGCATCGGTCCCGGGTGGATACCGTCGTACGAACAGTGCGGGCCGTGGGTGGCCGGTCGCGTCCGAGCGGTGGGGCGGCGGACGTCACTGCCCCGCTCTCCCTACCGGCTGGGGTGGGTATGAACGGGAACCGAGGCATCGCGCACCTGGTCTGCGGAAGGCGGGCCAAGTGGTTGGTGCTGGTGCTGTGGCTGATCGTGCTGTTCCTGATGGCGCCCTTCGCCTCGAAGCTCACCGACGCGCAGGACAACGACGCGGCCTCTTGGCTGCCGGGGTCGGCCGAGTCCACGCAGGTGCTGGAGATCTCGAAGGACTTCCGGCCGGAGCAGATCCCGGCCGTGGTCGTCTACGCCCGTGACTCCGGTCTGACGGCACAGGACCGCGCGCGGATCACCGCCGACGCGGCCGACCTCAAGCAGCTCTCGGACCACGGCATCCGGGGCTCCGAGACCCGCGACCCGGTCTACGACCGCCGGGCGGACCCCCGTGCCGCGCAGATCTACGTCCCGATCACGATGGACGAGAAGGGCTGGGAGCGGATCGCCCCGGCCGTCGACTCGATCCGGGACGTCGTCGGCAAGGGCGGGACCGGTCTGGCCGTGCACATCACCGGGCCCGGCGGAACTTCGGCGGACTTCTCCGAGGCCTTCGAGGGCATCGACTCGACGCTGCTGCTGTCGGCCATGGGTGTCGTCATCGTCATGCTCCTGATCACCTACCGCAGTCCCACCCTGCTGCTGGTCCCGGTGCTCGGCGTGGTCGCTGCGCTGTTCACGGCCGAGGCACTGATCTACTTCCTGGCCACCCACGCGGGCCTGACGGTGAACGGCCAGAGCGCCGGCATCCTCACGGTCCTCGTCTTCGGCGCGGGCACGGACTACGCGCTGCTCCTCGTGGCCCGCTACCGGGAGGAGCTGCGCCGCCACGAGGACCGGCACGAGGCGATGGCTCTGGCGCTGCACCGGGCGGGCCCGGCCGTGCTGGCCTCGGGCGCCACGGTGGTCCTGAGCATGCTTGTCCTGATGGCCGCCGAGATGAACTCCACCGCCGGTCTTGGCCCGGTCGCGGCCATCGGCGTGGCGGTGGCCCTTCTCGCCATGACGACCCTCTTCCCCGCCCTGCTGGTGATCTGCGGGCGGTGGATCTTCTGGCCGGTGATCCCGCACTTCGGCTCGTCCGATCCGACCGAAAGCGGGTTCTGGTCCCGCACGGGCCGCGGCATCGCCCGCCGCCCGCGCATGATCTGGGCGGTGACCGCGCTCGTCCTGGCGGTCTGCTCCCTCGGCCTGATCCAGTTGCGCGCGGAGGGCATCAGCAACGCGGACGCCTTCACCGGCAAACCCGACTCGATCACGGGGCAGGAGGTGTCCGAGAAGTACTTCGCGGCGGGCAGCGGAGACCCCCTGGTGATCGTCTCCGACCAGGCCCGGGCGAGGCAGGTGGGCCAGGCCGTGGCGGCCACGGACGGGGTCGTGCCGACGTCCCTCGGACTTCCGCCGGGCACGAAACCGCTCCACGACGGCAAGGTGCTGTTCGAGGCGACCATGACCGCCCCGGCGGACAGCGAGGCCGCCAAACAGACCGTGGAGCGCGTCCGCGACGCCGTGCACGCGGTGCCCGACGCCGACGCCAAGGTCGGCGGCGGCACGGCGGCCCTGCTGGACATGGACAAGGCCACCACGCACGACAACATCCTGATCATCCCGCTGGTCCTGGCGGTGGTCCTGCTGATCCTGGGCGCCCTGCTGCGCGCCGTCGTGGCGCCGCTGCTGCTGGTCGGGACGGTGATCCTGTCCTTCGCGGCGGCCCTGGGCATCAGCGCGCTCGCCTTCCGGCACCTGTTCGACTACGCGGGCGAGTCCACGGACTTCCCGCTCTTCGTCTTCGTGTTCCTGGTGGCCCTCGGCATCGACTACAACATCTTCCTGACCACCCGTATCCGTGAGGAGGCGGCCCACCAGGGCACGCGGAAGGGCGTGGTGACGGGCCTGGCCGCGACGGGCTCCGTCATCACCTCCGCGGGTCTGGTGCTGGCGGGCACCTTCGCCGCCCTCGGTACCCTCCCCATGGTCGCCTTCGCCGAGATCGGCTTCGCGGTCGCGCTGGGCGTCCTCCTGGACACCTTCATCGTACGGTCCGTGCTGGTCACAGCGCTGTTCCTGGATGTGGGACCCAAGGTGTGGTGGCCGCACCGGCTGGCCCGGGAGGACGGCCGGGCGGCGACTCCCAGCGAACCGGAGCCGGTCACCCGGTCCGGCGGATGAGCGCCAGGTACATGGCATCGGTGCCGTGCAGATGCGGCCACAGCTGTACGTCGGGCCCGTCACCGAGCGCCGGCACGCCCGGCAGCAGCGGCCGCGCGTCGACGAGGTCGGCCTCCGGGAACTGCTTGAGCAGGTCGGCGACGACGGCCCGGGTCTCGGCGAGATGCGGTGAGCAGGTGGCGTACCCGACGACGCCCCCGACGCGCACGGACTCCAGCGCGGTCCGCAGCAGGCCGCGCTGCAGCGTCGCGAACCCCTCGAGGTCCTCCGGCCGGCGCCGCCAGCGCGCCTCGGGCCGCCGGCGCAACGCGCCCAGCCCGGTGCACGGCACGTCCATCAGCACCCGGTCGAACGCCCCGGGCCGCCACGGCGGCCGTGTCCCGTCGGCGGTGATCACCTGATAGGGGCCCGGATTGCCGTGCAGGGCCTTCGCCACCAGACCCGCCCGGTGCGGCTGCTTCTCGGCGGCGAGGAGGGTGGCCCCGCGCTCGGCGGCGAGGGCGCCGAGCAGCGCGGCCTTGCCACCGGGCCCGGCACACCCGTCGAGCCAGTACCGGTCGCTTCCCTCCACGGGCGCGTTGGCGAGGGCCAGCGCCACGAGCTGACTCCCCTCGTCCTGGACCCCGGCGCGCCCTTCCCGTACGGCGTCGACGGCGCCGGGCTCGCCGCCCTCGGTGAGCCGCACGGCGTACGGCGACCAGCGCCCGGCCACGGCGGCCTCCTCCCGCAGCAGCTCCTCGGTCGTGGCCCGCCCGGGCCGGGCGACGAGGGTCACCTCGGGCCGCTCGTTGTCGACCTCCAGGAGATCCTCGATACCGGCCCGCCCACCGCCGAGCGAGTCCCACAGCGCGGACACGACCCAGCGCGGATGCGAGTGCACGACGGCGAGGTGGTCCTCGGGATCGTCGTCGTACGGCGGGGCGATCTGCTCCAGCCATCCGTCGAGATCGTGCTGGGCGATCTTCCGCAGCACGGCGTTGACGAACTTGGCCCGCCCGTCGCCGAGCACGACCCGCGCCAGCTCGACCGAGGCGGACACGGCCGCGTGGGTGGGGATCCTCGTCCCGAGCAGCTGATGGGCCCCGAGGCTGAGTACGTCGAGCACGGGCGGATCGACGTCCTTGAGCGGCCGGTCCACACAGGCGGCGATGACGGCGTCGTACGTCCCCTGCCGCCGCAGCGTCCCGTACACCAGCTCGGTGGCGAGCGCGGCGTCCCGCCCGTCGAAGTCGCCCTTCTCGCGCGCCTTGCGCAGCAGCGGCGGCAGCACGAGGTTGGCGTAGGCGTCCCGCTCGTCCACGGCCCGCAGCGCCTCGAAGGCGAGGATGCGGACGGGGTCCTTCTGGGGCCGTCGGTAGGGCTTGGCGGGCTTGCGGGGCCGGCGGGGCTGGTCGCTCACGAAAAGGTGCTCCGGATTGCAGGATGGAAGACGCGTTCAGCGTACGGCGTGTTCGCGGGGCCGGTGCAGGAGCGTTACGCCCCGACGCGCTCGCCCTCGCCGATGCGCGCACCTCGCGCCCAGTCGGCCGCCCGCATCGGCTTCTTGCCCTGCGCCTGCACCCACAGCAGCTCGACGGCGTACGACCCCGTGCCGACGTGGACACTGTTCTTGCCGACGGCCAGGGCACCCGGAGCGAGGTCTTCGCGCCCCGGAACGGGCTGTACCTGGATGAGCTTGAGCCGCTCGCCACGGAAGACCGTCCAGGCACCCGGGGCCGGGGTGCAGCCGCGCACGACACGGTCGACCCGCAGCGCCGGGGCGGCCCAGTCGACCTGTGCGTCCTCGACGGTGATCTTCGGAGCGAGCGAGATCCCCTCGCCGGGCTGCGGAACGGCCTTCAAGGTGCCGTCCTCGATCCCGTCCATGGTCGCTGCGAGCAGCCCGGAACCCGCGAAGGCGAGCCGGGTGAGCAGGTCACCACTGGTGTCGGTGGGCCGGATCTCCTCGGTGACGGTGCCGTAGACCGGGCCGGAGTCGAGCCCCTCCTCGATCAGGAACGTGGACGCCCCGGTGATCTCGTCCCCCGCCATGATGGCGTGCTGCACGGGCGCGGCCCCGCGCCAGGCGGGCAGCAGCGAGAAGTGCAGGTTGACCCAGCCGTGGACGGGGATGTCGAGCGCCACCCTGGGCAGCAGCGCCCCGTAGGCCACGACAGGACAGCAGTCCGGCGCGATCTCCTTCAGCCGCTCCAGGAATTCCGGGTCCCGGGGCCGGACGGGCCTCAGCACCTCGATCCCCTCCTCCTCGGCCCGCTGCGCGACGGGAGAGGCGACCAGCCTGCGCCCCCGCCCGGCCGGCGCGTCGGGCCGCGTCACCACGGCGGCCACCTCATGCCGCCCGGAGGCGATCAGAGCGTCCAGAGCGGGAACGGCGACCTCGGGGGTACCGGCGAAGACGAGCTTCATAAGGGGGCGGGCCTCTCGAAGGAAACGGACGGCGGGCAACGCACAAGTTTATGGGGAGAGGACGCGGGGGCGTGGGTCAGGTGGCGCGCGCTCATCCCACGGGAAACGGGCGGTGCACGGGTGGGAGGACAACCCGGCGAAGGCCGCAGCCGAGCCGCGCACCCCACCCCGGGGGGCGCCCGCATATGCCCACACGCCCCCACACCGTGACCAGCGGAGCGAACCCGCGTTGGTCAAGAAAGAGTTGACCTTCTCTTCGTTGACCTTCTCTTCAACGCCGGTTCGAGAGGCTTGTTCATGGCCGACCACGCAACCCACGACGCCCAGGCCCGGGCCAGCCTGCACTTGCTGGTGCGGGACATCGAGCGGGTCCGCCGGCAGGTGGACGCACTGCGCACCCTCACCGCCCAACTGGGCAACGTCTACCGTCCGCGCCGCTCCGGCCCCTCCACGGGCTTCGTCGTCTACGGACGCGCTCCCGCCCCGACGGTCCGCCTCGCCCAGGAACTCCGGGACAGCGTCGAGACCCTGGTCACCGCGGCGGTGGACTTCGACCGTTCGCTCGGCTTCTCGTGGGACGCCGTGGGCTCCGCGCTCGGAGTCACCAAGCAGGCGGTCCACCGCCGCTACGGCGCCCGCCGCGCCGCCGCCCAGGCACCTGCCGAGACCGAGAGGACCCCGGAGCCCACCGGCACCCACGCGGTCGGTGTGAACGCGGGCATGCCGACGGCCCCCACCGTCCCCGCCGCCCGCTCCATGCCGACCCAGCCGACGGCGGGCAGCCCGTCCCTGCGCGACGAGGTGAGACCGACCGCGCTCCCCGGCCCGCGCAACGGCTGAAGCACCCCCGCCCTCCTGCCCTCTCGGCCCCTCCCGAGAGGGCAGCCTCATGGGCAGCCTCATGGACAGGTTCGCCGGATCGACAGCCCCCCGGGCCCGCCGCATCGCTCTCACCCGATGTCCGCCGGATCGATCCGCACCCGCACGGCCTCCTCCCCGCCCCGAGCCATCCGCGCCGCCTGCGCCGCCTTCAACGCGGCGGCCAGCGCCGCTCCCCTCCCCGGCGGCACCCGGATCAGTGCCCGCACCCAGTGCTCGCCGGGAGGCGGCGCACCCGGCCGCCGAGGCCTCCCCGGCGGGGTGTCCGGCAAGGGGACCGGCCCCAGCACCTCCGCCTCCCCGGGCAGCTCGACGGCCCCCAGGAACGCGGTTACCGCCTCCCCCGTCCCGGACACCGCCGCCATCCGCGACACCGGAGGAAACCCCAGCTCGGCCCGCTCGGCGAGCTCCCGCAGCGCATGCCCCGCGGGATCCCACCGCACCAGCGCCTGAACGGGCCGTAGCGTCGGCTCGGCGACGACGACCACCGTGCCGCCGTCCCCCTGCGGCCGCACGAGCGCCGCGGCCGCGATCCAACGGCGCAGCGCGTCCTCGCCGGCCCGCAGATCGGGCCGCCCCAGCATGGCCCAGCCGTCCAGCAGGAGCGCCGCCGCGTACCCGCCCTCGGCCACCGGCTCGGCCCCCGGCGTGCTCACGACCAGCGCGGGCGCCGCGGGCACGGTGTCCAGCACATGCTCCCGCCCGGACGTGCGCACCGGAACGGCGGGAAACGCCCGCCCCAGCTCCTCGGCGGTCCGCCGCGCGCCCACGACCTGGGCCCGCAACCGGAACGACCCGCACTCCGGACAGTGCCACGCGCTCTCCTCACGCCCGCACCACCCGCACCACAGCGCCCCGCCGTCCCGCGCCTCCAACGGCCCGGAGCAGTGCCGGCACCGCGCCGCCGCCCGGCACTGCGCACACGCCATCCGAGGCACGTATCCCCGCCGCGGCACCTGCACCAGCACCGGCCCCTGCCGCAGCCCGTCCCGCACCGCCTGCCAGGCGAGGGTGGGCAGTCGCGCGGCCCGGGCGGCCTCGTCCCGCGCCAGGTCCTGGTCCCCCACGGTCCGCACCAGCGGGGCGGCCTGCCGCACCTCCTCCCGGGTGGCGACCAGCGGCCGTGCCCACCCGCTCTCGACGAGCTGCGCGCCCTCCACCGTGCAGCTCCAGCCCCCCATCAGGAACCCGCACCCGTCCTGCGCGGCCCGCAGCAGCAGCACCTCCCGCGCATGGGGCTGCGGCGCGTGCTGCTCGCTGTGGCTGTCGTCCCCGTCGTCCCAGAGGGCGACGAGCCCGAGGTCGCGCACCGGCGCGAACATGGCGGCCCGGGTTCCGACCACCGCCCGTACGCTCCCGCGCCGTACGGCGAGCCACTCCCGGTACCGCTTCTCGGGCCCCGCGTCCGCCGTGAGCAGGGCGTGCCGCCCCTCCCCCAGCAGCGCCGTCAGCGCAGCGTCGACGCGGGCGGCGGCCCGCCCGTCCGGTACGACGACGAGCGCCCCCCGTCCCGAGGCGAGCGTCGCGGCGACCGCCCGCGCCAGCTCCTCGCTCCACTCGGGCCCCGGCAAGGCGTTCCACACGGCGCGCGGCGCGCCCCCCGAGGCCAGCGAATCCAGGAAGGCGCCCCCGTGCTCGTACCGCGCCCAGGCCCCGGCCGCCGGTGCCGGAGGCGGGGGAAGGGGCGCGGGCGAGGGCCGCTGCTCGGCCCGCGCGTTGCGCGGCGGCACGGCCAGTTGCAGGACATCGGCCAGGCTCCCGGCGTACCGGTCGGCGACGGCCCGCGCCAGCCCGAGCAGCTCCGGACTGAGCACCGGCTCGGGCGACACGACCTGGGCGAGGGCCGCGAGCGGCCCCGAGTAGTCGGACGAGGCGAGCCGCTCGACCAGGAACCCGTCGATGAGGCCCCCGCCCTCGCGCCGCCCCTCACGCACCCGGCCACGACCGGCCCCGAACCGCACCCGCACCCGCACCCCCGGCTGGGCGTCGGCGTCCAGCTCGGCCGGCACCGCGTAGTCGAAGTACCGGTCGAGGTGCAGCACGCCCTTGTCCACGAGCACGCGCGCCACCGGCAGCCCCTCGGCCAGCGTGGCGCCCCGCCAGGTCCGCGGCTTGGCCCTGGGCGCCTTGGCCTTGCGCACACTCTCCCGAATCAACGCGAGCTGCTCCGGCGGCGCACCCTCCCCGCCGCCCACGCCCCCGTGCCCTTTCTCGCTGCTCACCTTTGCATTCTTACCAAACCCCACCGACAGAGCCCCTGGTGCCCGAACACGCGGGGGCCCGGCCTCCCTGAGGAGGCCGGGCCCCGGCGTGTCGGTGTGGGCGGTGGGGCTTACAGCCCCGCGGCCTTGCGCAGTGCCTCCACGCGGTCCGTCTTCTCCCAGGTGAAGTCGGGCAGCTCACGGCCGAAGTGGCCGTACGCGGCGGTCTGGGCGTAGATCGGGCGCAGCAGGTCGAGGTCGCGGATGATCGCTGCCGGGCGCAGGTCGAAGACCTCGTCGATGGCCTTCTCGATCTTCTCGGTCTCGACCTTGTTGGTGCCGAAGGTCTCGACGAACAGACCGACCGGCTCGGCCTTGCCGATCGCGTAGGCGACCTGGACCTCGCAGCGCCCCGCCAGGCCCGCGGCGACCACGTTCTTGGCGACCCAGCGCATGGCGTAGGCGGCCGAGCGGTCGACCTTGGACGGGTCCTTGCCGGAGAAGGCACCGCCGCCGTGACGGGCGAAGCCGCCGTAGGTGTCGATGATGATCTTGCGACCGGTGAGGCCGGCGTCGCCCATCGGGCCGCCGATCTCGAAGCGGCCGGTCGGGTTGACCAGCAGACGGTAGTTCTCGGTGTCGAGCTTGATGCCCTCGTCCAGAAGCGCCTTCAGCTCCGGCTCCACGACGAACTCACGGATGTCGGGGGCCAGCAGCGAGTCCAGGTCGATGTCGCTCGCGTGCTGCGAGGAGATGACGACCGTGTCGAGGCGGACGGCCTTGTCGCCGTCGTACTCGATGGTGACCTGGGTCTTGCCGTCGGGGCGCAGGTAGGGGATGGTCCCGTTCTTGCGGACGTCCGACAGGCGCTTGGAGAGGCGGTGCGCCAGGAAGATCGGCAGCGGCATCAGGGTCGGCGTCTCGTCGGACGCGTAGCCGAACATCAGGCCCTGGTCACCGGCGCCCTGCTTGTCGAGCTCGTCGTCGTCACCCTCGACGCGGGTCTCGTACGCCGTGTCGACGCCCTGCGCGATGTCGGGGGACTGGGCGCCGATGGACACCGAGACGCCGCAGGAGGCGCCGTCGAAGCCCTTCTTCGAGGAGTCGTAGCCGATCTCGAGGATCTTCTCGCGCACGAGCTGGGGGATGGGCGCGTAGGCCTTGGTGGTGACCTCACCGGCCACATGCACCAGGCCGGTCGTGATCAGGGTCTCAACGGCGACCCGGGACGTCGGGTCCTCGCGCAGCAACGCGTCGAGAATGGTGTCGCTGATCTGGTCAGCGATCTTGTCGGGGTGACCCTCGGTCACGGACTCCGAGGTGAACAGGCGACGGGACACAACGCTCCCTGGGGTTGCAGCGGCTGCTGGCTGATCATTGGCGGACGCGACGGGAGCTGCGCCCGGCGTCGTCCGGGGACAGTTTATCGGTCGAGCCCGGCCACCGGCCCACCGTCTCGCCTCTCGGGAGCGCTGTGACCTGCGGCACGGGCATTCTGCCGAATGCCGAACGCCCTTGGCCAGGGTCGCCACGCCCGAATCGAGCGGCGTTCGAGGGAATGGCGAAGCGCATCACAGCGTCAGCTCAGGCGTGGCGTCACCAGGTCCCACACGATTTCGGCCAACGCTTCCTTGGGGCCGTGCGGCACGGGGGTCTCGCTGCCGTCGGCGCCCAGGACGACGGCCTCGTTCTCCTCGGAGCCGAAGGTCCGGCGTTCCCCCACCTCGTTCACCACCAGGAGGTCGCAGCCCTTGCGCCGCAGCTTCGTACGGCCGTTGGCCAGGACGTCGTCCGTCTCGGCGGCGAAGCCCACGACGACCTGTCCGGGGCGGGCGCGGTCGGCGGAGATCTCCGCGAGGATGTCCGGATTCCGTACGAGGACGATCGGGTCGGGGTCCTGTCCGTCCTTCTTCTTGATTTTCCCGGTGGCGTAGATCTCCGGCCGGAAGTCGGCGACGGCGGCCGCCATCACGACCGCGTCGGCGTCCGCGGCCGCCTTCAGGACGGCCTCGCGCAGCTGTACGGCGGTACCGACCTGGACGACGTCGACGCCCGCCGGGTCGGGCAGGCCGGTGTTCGCCGCTATCAGGGTGACACGGGCGCCCCGGGCGGCGGCGGTACGGGCGAGGGCGTAGCCCTGCTTGCCGGAGGAGCGGTTGCCGAGGAAGCGGACCGGGTCGAGCGGCTCGCGGGTGCCGCCGGCGCTGACCACGACGTGCCGGCCGGTGAGGTCGGGCTCGCGCACCCCTCTGGCCAGGACGCGGCGGCAGACCTCGAAGATCTCGGCGGGGTCGGGCAGCCGGCCCTTGCCGGTGTCGACGCCGGTGAGGCGGCCCACGGCCGGCTCGATCACGACGGCGCCACGGCGGCGCAGTGTCGCCACGTTCTCCTGGGTGGCCGGGTGCTCCCACATCTCGGTGTGCATCGCGGGGGCGAAGACGACCGGACAGCGGGCGGTGAGCAGGGTGTTGGTGAGGAGGTCGTCGGCGAGGCCGTGGGCGGCCTTGGAGAGCATGTCGGCGGTGGCCGGGGCGACGACCACCAGGTCGGCGTGCTGGCCGATGCGGACGTGCGGGACCTCGTGGACGTCGTCCCAGACCTCGGTGGAGACGGTGTTGCCGGAGAGGGCGGACCAGGTGGCGGCGCCGACGAAGTGCAGCGCGGAGGCGGTGGGGACCACGCGTACCTCATGGCCGGACTCGGTCAGTCTGCGCAGCAGCTCGCAGGCCTTGTAGGCGGCGATGCCACCGCTGACTCCCAGCACGACCTTGGGCTTGTCCACCGTCTCTCCCCGGCACTCGGCTCGTGTGCGCCAGGGACCGGCGCACACCCCCATCACACACCACAGGCCCGGCAGTCGGCCTGCCGGGCCTGTGGAAAAGTCAGCTGCGAGCTGAAAGTACTACTTACTGCGCCGGGCCCTCGACGGCCTCGGACGTCAGCAGACCCGCGTTGATCTCGCGAAGAGCGATCGAGAGCGGCTTCTCGTGGACGTGGGTGTCGACGAGCGGACCGACGTACTCGAGGAGGCCCTCGCCGAGCTGCGAGTAGTACGCGTTGATCTGACGGGCCCGCTTGGCCGCGTAGATCACGAGGCTGTACTTCGAGTCGGTGGCCTCGAGGAGCTCGTCGATCGGCGGGTTGATGATGCCCTCGGGCGCGGAGATGGAAGAGGACACGCTCTACCTTCCGATGGATGGGAAAGAATCAGGACGATTCACTGGGTGTGATCGTGACGATCACACGACATCCATCAAGGCTAGCAGCTCACGCGCCACGTCCTCGACGGAGGTGTTGACCAGGGTCACGTCGAACTCCGGCTCGGCCGCGAGTTCGATCTTGGCGGCGTCCAGCCGGCGTTCGATGACCTCGGGCGGCTCGGTGCCCCGCCCGGTGAGTCTGCGCACGAGTTCCTCCCAGGAGGGAGGAGCCAGGAACACCAGCTGGGCCTCCGGCATGGACTCGCGGACCTGCCGCGCGCCCTGGAGGTCGATCTCCAGGAGGACGGGTTCACCGGCCTCCAGACGCTCCAGCACGGCGGCTCGCGGCGTGCCGTAGCGGTTGCCCGCGAACTCGGCCCACTCCAGCAGTTCACCGTTGGCGATCAGCTTGTCCATCTCGTCGTCGGTGACGAAGAAGTAGTGGACTCCGTGCTTCTCGCCGGGGCGTGGCTTGCGGGTCGTCGCCGACACCGAGAGCCAGACCTCGGGGTGTTCCTTGCGCATATGGGCGACGACCGTGCTCTTGCCGACCCCGGAGGGGCCGGAGAGCACGGTCAGCCGCGGACGTTCACTCATGCAGCGATTATTCCAGCAATCCCGGAGTGCCCGGGACTTCCTTCCCGGAGTACCCGGGTTCAGGAACCGGTGCTGCCGAACTCACGCTCCAGGGAGGCGATCTGGTTGGAACCGAGACCGCGCACACGGCGGCTCTCGGAGATGCCGAGTCGCTCCATGATCTGCTTGGCGCGGACCTTGCCCACGCCCGGAAGGGACTCGAGCAGCGCGGAGACCTTCATCTTGCCGATGACGTCGTTCTCCTGGCCCTGCTTGATGACCTCGTGCAGGGAGGCGCCGGAGTGCTTGAGTCGATTCTTGACCTCGGCCCGCTCCCGGCGAGCCGCGGCGGCCTTTTCGAGCGCGGCTGCGCGCTGTTCGGGGGTAAGGGGCGGAAGAGCCACGCCTACGTCACCTCGGATGTCGAACTGTCGGATACGGACCGGTGAGGAACCTAGTCGCCCCACACCTAGGGAGATACGAGCAACACGCTCTGCCCGTTCTCCCCCACTGCTTTAAGAACGTGGGAGGTAGCCCCACTGCTCGGAGACTAGCGGCCAAGTCCGCCTGAGTCAGCGAGAACAGAGGAAAAGTCCTGGTCAGCCTCCGTCAGGACGGGATATTTCAGACATAGTGCCCCGGATTTGAGGATGTATCCAGCCTCAAATCCGCCACGAGGCACCCCTCGGAGGTTTGAGAAGCCCTCGGACCGCCCATCAGGCGGACTCCGTCGCCGCCCGGATCTCCTCGGCGAAACGGTCCGCTGCGTCACGCAGCGCGACCGCGTCGGGACCGTGGCGCAACACCCCCCGGCTGACATTCGGCACCACGTCGCGCAGCGCGGCGCCGAACACCCCCGGAAGGTCCGCCGGCGTCGCCCCCTGCGCGCCGACACCGGGCGCGAGGAGGGGGCCGTTGATGTCGAGGTCGTAGGACGAGAGATCGCCGAGCGTGGCCCCGATGACCGCCCCGAAGGAACCCAGGGGCTCCTCCCCCGCGTTCTCCAGCGCCAGGTGCGCGAGCATGGTCGCGCCGACGTCACGGCCGTCCGCCCGCACCGCGTGCTGGACCTCGCCGCCCTCCGGGTTGGAGGTCAGCGCCAGCACGAACAGTCCCGCGCCGTTCTCCCGGGCGAGCGCGACGGCCGGGCTGAGGGAGCCGTAGCCGAGGTACGGCGAGACGGTCAGCGCGTCCGAGAACAGGGGCGCGTCCTTGTGCAGGAAGGACTCGGCGTAGGCGGCCATGGTCGAGCCGATGTCGCCTCGCTTGGCGTCCATGACCACCAGGGCTCCCGCGGCCCGCGCCTCCTGGACCGACTTCTCCAGGACGGCGATCCCCCGCGAGCCGAACCTCTCGAAGAACGCGCTCTGCGGCTTCAGTACGGCGACCCGGTCGGCCACCGCCTCCACGACCGTGCGGCTGAACCGCTCCAGGCCCGCCACGTCGTCGTTCAGGCCCCATTCGACGAGCAGGGAGGCGTGCGGGTCGATCCCGACGCAGAGGGGGCCGCGCTCGTCCATCGCCCGGCGGAGGCGCGCGCCGAAGGGCTCCAGGGTCATGCCGTCTTCCTCACGTCGGCGCCGACCGCGTCGGCGAGGGTGGCGTACGGGCTCGTGCGCAGCCGGGTGGCGAGCCCCTTGTGGATGGCGCGGCCCCAGAAGGGCCCCTCGTAGACGAAGGCGCTGTAGCCCTGCACCAGCGTGGCACCGGCCAGAATGCGCTGCCAGGCGTCCTCGGCGTTCCCGACGCCGCCGACACCCACCAGGGTGATCCGATCGCCCACACGCGCGTACAGACGCCTCAGGACCTCCAGGGAGCGCGCCTTCAGCGGGGCGCCCGACAGGCCGCCGGCCTCCTTGACCAGAGAGGGTTCGGCTGTCAGACCGAGGCCCTCGCGCGCGACGGTGGTGTTCGTGGCGATGATCCCGTCCAGACCGAGTTCCACGGCGAGGTCGGCGACCGCGTCCACGTCCTCGTCGGCGAGGTCCGGGGCGATCTTCACCAGCAGCGGGACCCGGCGCGAGGTCACCGTACGGTCGGCGGCCTCCCGGACGGCCCTCAGCAGCGGCCGCAGCGCCTCGGTGGCCTGCAGATTGCGCAGCCCGGGCGTGTTCGGCGAGGACACGTTCACGACCAGGTAGTCGGCGTACGGCGCGAGCCGCTCGGTCGACTTCACGTAGTCGCCGACGGCCTCCTCCTCCGGTACGACCTTCGTCTTGCCGATGTTGACGCCCACCACCGTCCTGAAGACGGGCGTACGCGAGGCCAGGCGCGCGGCGACGGCCAGCGAGCCCTCGTTGTTGAAGCCCATGCGGTTGATGAGCGCCCGGTCCTTCACCAGGCGGAACAGCCGCTTCCTGGGGTTGCCGGGCTGCGGCTCACCGGTGACGGTACCGATCTCGACATGGTCGAAACCGAGCATCGACATGCCGTCGATCGCGACCGCGTTCTTGTCGAAGCCGGCCGCGAGCCCGAACGGACCGTGCATGCGAAGGCCGAACGCCTCGGTGCGCAGTTCCTCGTAGCGCGGGGCGAGAGCGGCCGCCACGAACGTGCGCAGCACCGGGACGCGGACGGCGAACCGGATCCAGCGGAAGGCCAGGTAGTGGGCCTGCTCAGGGTCCATCCGTCGGAAAACCAGACGGAAGAAAAGCTTGTACATCGGAAGAGTCCTCGGGTCCTCATGAAGACAGCGGTCCTCATGACAGCGGTCCTCATACAGAGGGGGACACCGTTTCCGGTGTCCCCCTCGTCGGCTGCTAGTCGCGGGCCGCGGTCAGGTGTTGCGCGTGTTCCTGGAGCGAACGCACGCCCACGTCACCGTGGTTGAGGGCGTCGATGCCCTGGACGGCGGCGGCGAGTGCCTGGACCGTCGTCAGGCAGGGCACTGACCGCGCCACGGCCGCCGTACGGATCTCGTAGCCGTCGAGGCGGCCGCCGGTGCCGTACGGGGTGTTGACGATGAGGTCGACCTCTCCGTCGTGGATGAGCTGGACGATCGTCTTCTCGCCGTTCGGGCCGGTGCCCTCGAACTGCTTGCGCACCACCGTGGCCTTGATGCCGTTGCGCTTGAGGACCTCGGCGGTGCCGGAGGTGGCGAGCAGCTCGAAGCCGTGGGCGACCAGCTCGCGCGCGGGGAAGATCATCGAGCGCTTGTCGCGGTTGGCGACCGAGATGAAGGCGCGGCCCTTGGTGGGCAGCGGACCGTACGCGCCCGCCTGCGACTTGGCGTACGCCGTGCCGAAGACGGAGTCGATGCCCATGACCTCGCCGGTGGAGCGCATCTCCGGGCCGAGCACGGTGTCGACGCCGCGGCCGGAGGTGTCGCGGAAGCGGGTCCACGGCATCACGGCCTCCTTGACGGAGATCGGCGCGTCCAGCGGCAGCTCGCCGCCGTCCCCGGTCGCCGGGAGGAGCCCCTCGGCCCGCAGCTCGGCGATGGTCGCGCCCAGCGAGATCCGGGCGGCGGCCTTCGCCAGCGGCACCGCCGTCGCCTTCGAGGTGAAGGGGACCGTACGGGACGCGCGCGGGTTGGCCTCCAGCACGTAGAGGATGTCGCCAGCCATCGCGAACTGGATGTTGATCAGGCCCCGGACGCCCACACCGCGCGCGATGGCCTCCGTGGAGGCCCGCAGGCGCTTGATGTCGAAGCCGCCGAGCGTGATCGGGGGCAGGGCGCACGCCGAGTCGCCGGAGTGGATGCCGGCTTCCTCGATGTGCTCCATGACGCCCCCGAGGTACAGCTCCTCGCCGTCGTACAGGGCGTCCACGTCGATCTCGATCGCGTCGTCGAGGAAGCGGTCGACGAGGACCGGCCGGGTGGGGCTGATCTCGGTCGACTCGGCGATGTAGGACGACAGACGGGTCTCGTCGTAGACGATCTCCATGCCGCGGCCGCCCAGGACGTAGGAGGGCCGGACCAGGACCGGGTAGCCGATCTCGTCGGCGATGGCCTTGGCCTCCGCGAAGGTGGTGGCCGTGCCGTGCTTCGGGGCCGGGAGACCGGCCTCGGCGAGCACGCGCCCGAAGGCGCCCCGGTCCTCGGCCGCGTGGATGGCCTCGGGGGAGGTGCCGACGATCGGCACGCCGTTGTCCTTGAGCGCCTGCGCCAGGCCCAGCGGGGTCTGGCCGCCGAGCTGGACGACGACACCGGCGATCGGGCCGGCCTGCGCCTCCGCGTGCACGATCTCCAGCACGTCCTCCAGCGTCAGCGGCTCGAAGTACAGGCGGTCGGAGGTGTCGTAGTCGGTGGAGACGGTCTCCGGGTTGCAGTTGACCATCACGGTCTCGTACCCGGCGTCGGACAGCGCGAAGGAGGCGTGGACGCAGGAGTAGTCGAACTCGATGCCCTGGCCGATGCGGTTCGGGCCGGAGCCCAGGATGATCACCGCGGGCTTCTCCCGCGGCGCGACCTCGCTCTCCTCGTCGTAGGAGGAGTAGAAGTACGGGGTCTTCGCGGCGAACTCGGCGGCGCAGGTGTCCACCGTCTTGTAGACCGGGCGGACGCCGAGGGCGTGCCGGACCTCGCGGACGACGTCCTCGCGCAGGCCGCGGATCTCGGCGATCTGCTGGTCGGAGAAGCCGTGCCGCTTGGCCTCGGCCAGCAGTTCGGTGTCCAGCCGGTCGGCGGCGGCCAGCTCGTCCGCGATCTCCTTGATGAGGAAGAGCTGGTCGACGAACCAGGGGTCGATCTTCGTGTACTCGAAGACCTCCTCGGGCGTGGCGCCCGCGCGGACGGCCTGCATGACGGTGTTGATCCGGCCGTCGGTGGGCCGGACGGCCTCGCGCAGCAGCTCGTCCTTGTCGCCGGGCTCGCCGACGAAGGTGAACTGGCTGCCCTTCCTCTCCAGGGAGCGCAGCGCCTTCTGGAAGGCCTCGGTGAAGTTGCGGCCGATCGCCATGGCCTCGCCCACCGACTTCATGGTGGTCGTGAGGGTGGAGTCGGCGCTCGGGAACTTCTCGAAGGCGAACCGCGGGGCCTTCACGACCACGTAGTCCAGCGTGGGCTCGAAGGAGGCCGGGGTCTCCTGCGTGATGTCGTTCGGGATCTCGTCGAGGGTGTAGCCGACGGCGAGCTTGGCCGCGATCTTGGCGATCGGGAAGCCCGTCGCCTTGGAGGCGAGGGCCGACGACCGCGACACACGCGGGTTCATCTCGATGACGATCACGCGACCGTCCTCGGGGTTCACCGCGAACTGGATGTTGCAGCCACCGGTGTCGACGCCGACCTCGCGGATCACGGCGATGCCGATGTCACGCAGGATCTGGTACTCGCGGTCGGTCAGCGTCATCGCGGGCGCGACGGTGATCGAGTCGCCGGTGTGCACGCCCATCGGGTCGAAGTTCTCGATGGAGCAGACGACCACGACGTTGTCGTGCTTGTCGCGCATCAGCTCCAGCTCGTACTCCTTCCAGCCGAGGATGGACTCCTCCAGGAGCACCTCGGTGGTCGGCGAGAGGGTGAGGCCCTGGCCCGCGATGCGGCGCAGCTCCTCCTCGTCGTGGGCGAAGCCGGAGCCGGCGCCGCCCATGGTGAAGGAGGGACGGACGACGACCGGGTAGCCGCCGAGCGTGTCCACGCCCGCGAGGACCTCGTCCATGGTGTGGCAGATCACGGACCGGGCGGACTCTCCGTGCCCGATCTTGCGGCGGACCTCCTCCACGACCTCCTTGAACTGGTCGCGGTCCTCGCCCTTGTGGATGGCCTCCACATTGGCGCCGATCAGCTCGACGCCGTACTTGTCCAGGACGCCGTTCTCGTGCAGCGAGATCGCCGTGTTGAGGGCCGTCTGGCCGCCCAGGGTGGGCAGCAGCGCGTCGGGACGCTCCTTGGCGATGATCTTCTCGACGAACTCGGGGGTGATCGGCTCGACGTAGGTGGCGTCGGCGATCTCCGGGTCGGTCATGATCGTCGCCGGGTTGGAGTTGACCAGGACGACGCGCAGCCCTTCGGCTCGCAGGATGCGGCAGGCCTGGGTCCCGGAGTAGTCGAACTCGGCGGCCTGGCCGATGACGATCGGGCCGGAGCCGATGACCAGGACGGACTGGATATCGGTGCGCTTAGGCACGCTGGCCCTCCATCAGGGATACGAAGCGGTCGAACAGGTAGGCGGCGTCGTGTGGGCCCGCTGCCGCTTCGGGGTGGTACTGGACGGAGAAGGCCGGCTGGTCGAGCAGCTGCAGCCCCTCCACGACGTCGTCGTTCAGGCAGACGTGGGAGACCTCGGCGCGGCCGAACCTGGTCTCGCTGACCTTGTCGAGCGGCGCGTCCACGGCGAAGCCGTGGTTGTGCGCGGTGACCTCGACCTTGCCGGTCGTACGGTCCTGGACCGGCTGGTTGATGCCCCGGTGGCCGTACTTCAGCTTGTAGGTGCCGAAGCCGAGGGCGCGGCCGAGGATCTGGTTGCCGAAGCAGATGCCGAAGAGCGGCGTCCTGCGCTCCAGCACCTCGGTCATCAGCGCGACCGGGCCGTCGGCGGTGGCCGGGTCGCCCGGGCCGTTGGAGAAGAACACGCCGTCGGGGTTCACGGCGTACACGTCCTGAGCCGAGGCCGTCGCCGGGAGCACGTGCACCTCGATGCCGCGCTCGGCCATGCGGTGCGGGGTCATGCCCTTGATGCCGAGGTCGATGGCGGCGACGGTGAACCTCTTCTCGCCGACCGCCGGGACGACGTAGGCCTCCTGGGTGGCGACCTCCTCGTAGAGGCTGGCGCCCTTCATGTGCGGCTGGGACTGCACGCGCGCGAGGAGCTCGTTCTCGGCGGCGATCGCCTCGCCGGAGAAGATGCCGGCCCGCATGGAGCCGCGCTCGCGCAGGTGGCGGGTGAGGGCGCGGGTGTCGATGCCGGAGATGCCGACGATGTTCTGCTTGACCAGCTCGTCGTCCAGCGACCGCTTGGCGCGCCAGTTGGACGGCACGCGCGCGGGGTCCCGTACGACGTAGCCGGACACCCAGATGCGGCTCGACTCGTCGTCCTCGTCGTTCCAGCCGGTGTTGCCGATCTGCGGGGCGGTCGCGACGACGATCTGGCGGTCGTACGACGGGTCGGTGAGGGTCTCCTGGTAGCCGGTCATGCCGGTGGAGAACACCGCTTCGCCGAAGGTCTCCCCCACGGCCCCGTAGGCACGGCCGCGGAAGATCCGGCCGTCCTCCAGGACGAGTACGGCGGGAGCCTTGGTGGCTCCCCTGGTGGAGGTCGTCATCGTGCGCCTTCCGTCGTGCTGTTCTTGATCATGGAGTTGATGGCGTCGACCCACTCGGTGTGCTCGGCCGCGTGGTCGGAGCGGAAGCCGGAGTCGATCAGCTTGTCGCCGTGCTGCCAGGTCACCACGAGCAGTCCGCCCTCGGTGAGGACCTTGCCGGCGATGCCCTTGCCGAGCAGGGCCTCGCGCAGCGCGCCCGCGGGGATGAAGAAGTCGGTCGCGCCGGGGCGTACGACGTCCAGTCCCGCGTCCGTCAGGGTGAGCTCGACCAGGCTGCGGGTGCCCAGGCCGTGCGCCACGATGCGGTCGAGCCACTGCCCGGCGGTGGTGGAGCCGTGGTAGCGGCCGCTCATCGTCAGTCTCGCCGCACCCGGCTCGGAAGGCGCGGTGGGCAGCTCGGGGATGTCGCCCTGGAGCGTGCCCCGCCACTTCCAGCCCTCGCGCATCAGCCAGTAGACGAGCGCGACGAACAGTCCGAGGCCGACCACCCAGCCGATCCGCGCGGCCCAGTCGGTCACTTCGGCCGATTCCTTCTCGGCCGCGAGCAGTAGTGCTGCAGATGTCACGTGAGCTTCCCGTCGACGAGCGTGGCCTTGCCCCGGAGCCACGTGTGCGTCACACGGCCCGGCAGCTCACGCCCCTCGTACGGGGTGTTGCGGCTGCGCGAGGCGAAGCCCGCGGGGTCCACGGACCCACGGTATTCCGTGTCGACGAGCGTGAGGTTGGCGGGCTCACCTGCCGAGACGGGACGCCCGTGCCCCTTGGCCCGCCCGATCCTGGCCGGCGTGAAGGACATGCGCTCGGCGACCCCCGCCCAGTCCAGCAGGCCCGTCTCCACCATCGTCTCCTGGACCACCGACAACGCGGTCTCCAGGCCGACCATGCCCATGGCCGCCGCGGCCCACTCGCAGTCCTTGTCCTCGTGGGGATGCGGCGCGTGGTCGGTGGCGACGATGTCGATCGTGCCGTCGGCGAGCGCCTCGCGCAGGGCGCGCACGTCACGCTCGGTGCGCAGCGGGGGGTTCACCTTGTAGACCGGGTTGTACGTCCGGACCAGCTCGTCGGTGAGCAGCAGGTGGTGCGGGGTGACCTCGGCGGTGACGTCGATGCCGCGGGACTTGGCCCAGCGCACGATCTCGACCGACCCCGCGGTCGAGAGGTGGCAGATGTGCACCCGAGAGCCCACGTGCTCGGCGAGCAGGACGTCCCGGGCGATGATCGATTCTTCGGCCACCGCCGGCCAGCCCCCGAGACCCAGCTGGGCGGAGACGATGCCCTCGTTCATCTGGGCGCCCTCGGTCAGCCGCGGCTCCTGCGCGTGCTGGGCGACGACCCCGCCGAAGGCCTTCACGTACTCCAGGGCGCGCCGCATGATCACGGCGTCGTCGACGCACTTGCCGTCGTCGGAGAAGACGGTGACACCGGCCGCCGACTCGTGCATGGCCCCGAGCTCGGCGAGCTTCCTGCCCTCCAGGCCGACCGTGACGGCGCCGATCGGCTGCACGTCGCAGTAGCCGTGCTCCTGGCCGAGCCGGTAGACCTGCTCGACGACACCGGCGGTGTCGGCGACCGGGAAGGTGTTGGCCATGGCGAACACGGCCGTGTAGCCACCGCTCGCGGCGGCCCGCGTACCCGTCAGGACCGTCTCGGAGTCCTCGCGGCCGGGCTCCCGCAGATGGGTGTGCAGGTCGACCAGTCCCGGCAGCAGCACCTTGCCGGCCGCCTC
This sequence comes from Streptomyces sp. NPDC049687, assembly GCF_044465285.1. NCBI lineage: Bacteria > Bacillati > Actinomycetota > Actinomycetes > Kitasatosporales > Streptomycetaceae > Streptomyces > Streptomyces sp. NPDC049687. The sequence goes on along the minus strand of NZ_JBITLN010000009.1, from coordinate 415,004 downwards.
CACGACCTCGGCGCCCTCGTCCGGGAGTCCGGTCCCCACGGCCTCGATGACCGAGCCGTCGATCAGGACGTCCTGCGGCTCGCCGCCGAGCACCTTCGCACCACGGATCAGGATCTTGCTCATGGGTTGTTACTTCTCCTCGGTGGTACGGGCGTGGCTGACGGCGGGCTCGTTGCCGCCCAACAGCAGATAGAGAACGGCCATCCGGATGGACACGCCGTTGGCGACCTGCTCGACGACGGTGCAGCGGTCGGAGTCGGCGACCTCGGCGGTGATCTCCATGCCGCGGACCATCGGGCCGGGGTGCATCACGATGGCGTGCTCGGGCATCTTCGCCATGCGGTCGCCGTCGAGGCCGTAGCGCCGCGAGTACTCACGCTCGGTCGGGAAGAACGCGGCGTTCATCCGCTCGCGCTGCACGCGCAGCATCATCACCGCGTCGGACTTGGGCAGGGTGCTGTCGAGGTCGTACGACACCTCGCAGGGCCAGGTCTCGATGCCGACCGGCACCAGGGTGGGCGGGGCGACCAGGGTGACCTCGGCGCCGAGGGTGTGCAGCAGGTCGACGTTGGAGCGGGCCACCCGGCTGTGCAGGACGTCGCCGACGATGGTGATGCGCTTGCCGGAGAGGTCCTGCCCGATGCCGGCGTCCCGGCCGACCAGGCGGCGGCGCATGGTGAAGGCGTCGAGCAGCGCCTGGGTGGGGTGCTGGTGGGTGCCGTCGCCGGCGTTGACGACGGCCGCGTCGATCCAGCCCGAGTTCGCGAGGCGGTAGGGGGCTCCGGAGGCGCCGTGCCGAATGACTACGGCGTCGACGCCCATGGCCTCCAGCGTCTGGGCGGTGTCCTTGAGGGACTCGCCCTTGGACACGCTCGATCCCTTGGCCGAGAAGTTGATGACGTCCGCCGAGAGGCGCTTCTCGGCGGCCTCGAAGGAGATACGGGTGCGCGTGGAGTCCTCGAAGAAGAGGTTGACGATCGTGCGGCCGCGCAGGGTCGGCAGTTTCTTGATGGGCCGGTCGGCGACCCGGGCCATCTCCTCGGCGGTGTCGAGGATCAGGACGGCGTCGTCGCGGGTGAGGTCGGCGGCCGAGATGAGATGACGCTGCATCTGTCAGGCTCCGTAAGGCAGTTCACGTATATAGGGGAGAATCCGGGCAGGCGGGGGCGCGCCGGATCGGCGGCCGGGATCCGTCTGCTACTGGGTCTGCTTCACACCGAGCAGCACGGTGTCCCGACCGTCCTCCTCGGCGAGCTGGACCTTGACCGTCTCCCGCAACGACGTGGGGAGGTTCTTGCCGACGTAGTCGGCGCGGATGGGCAGTTCGCGGTGGCCGCGGTCGACGAGGACCGCGAGCTGGACCGCGCGGGGGCGCCCGATGTCGTTCAGGGCGTCGAGGGCGGCGCGGATGGTACGGCCGGAGAAGAGCACGTCGTCGACGAGGACGACCAGCTTGCCGTCGAGGCCGTCACCGGGGATCTCGGTGCGGGCCAGCGCACGCGGCGGGTGCATGCGCAGGTCGTCGCGGTACATGGTGATGTCGAGGGAGCCGACCGGGATCTTGCGGTCGGTGATCTGCTCGAGCTTGGCGGCCAGCCGCTGGGCGAGGAAGACGCCCCGGGTCGGAATGCCGAGGAGCACCACGTCGTCGGCGCCCTTGGCGCGCTCGACGATCTCGTGGGCGATGCGGGTCAGTACCCGCGCGATGTCGGGGCCTTCGAGAACGGGCCGCGCATCGGACGCTTGAGTGTCCATACGAAAAGGACCTCCTTCTCCGCCTCACGGGACGGACCTTAAAGGACGTCGGGTTTGCGCCATCCACCGTAGCAGCCCCCGGAGACGACCCCGATCACCCCCTTGGCGGTACCGGCCATCGATACCACGGAAGAGTCGGTGTGGACCATTCGGCTTGACGCAGAAGAATCACGCTGCGTAACCTCACAATGAGTTACCAGCCGCGCGGCCGGGAACCAAAGTCCAGTCGCGTCGACCCAGTGCCGGGGAGCTATATGTCCAGCGAATACGCCAAACAGCTCGGGGCCAAGCTCCGGGCGATCCGCACCCAGCAGGGCCTTTCCCTCCACGGTGTCGAGGAGAAGTCCCAGGGACGCTGGAAGGCGGTCGTGGTCGGTTCGTACGAGCGCGGCGACCGCGCCGTGACCGTGCAGCGCCTTGCCGAGCTGGCGGACTTCTACGGCGTCCCCGTCCAGGAGCTGCTGCCGGGCACCACCCCGGGCGGGGCGGCCGAGCCCCCGCCGAAGCTGGTCCTGGACCTGGAGCGACTGGCCCATGTGCCGGTCGAGAAGGCCGGCCCCCTGCAACGCTACGCGGCGACGATCCAGTCCCAGCGCGGTGACTACAACGGCAAGGTGCTGTCGATCCGCCAGGACGACCTGCGCACGCTCTCCGTCATCTACGACCAGTCGCCCTCGGTCCTCACCGAGCAGCTGATCAGCTGGGGCGTGCTGGACGCGGACGCGCGTCGCGCGGTCTCCCACGAGGAGAGCTGAGCCGCTCTGCGGCTCAGCAGAAACGTACCCTCGGGCTGGCCGGAACCGAGTGGTTCCCGCCACCCCTGGGGCCTTCTAGGGGCGTACCGGGCGCCGGGGGCACGGACATGCCGGAGGGCCCGCAGCAGTGATGCTGCGGGCCCTCCGGCGTTTGTCGTACCGCCTATGCCTCGTCCCGGCGCAAGGACGGCTTGAGGTCCTTCAGCCGGGCGAGCAGGCCGTTGACGAACGACGGCGAGTCGTCCGTGGAGAACTCCTTCGCCAGCTGCACCATCTCGTCGATGACGACGGCGTCCGGGATCTCGTCGGCCCAGATCAGCTCGTAGGCGCCGAGCCGGAGGATGTTGCGGTCGACGACCGGCATCCGGTCGAGCGTCCAGCCGACGGAGTACTGGGAGATCAGCTCGTCGATGCGCTTCGTGTGCTCTGCGTAGCCCTCGACCAGCTGCATCGTGTACTCGCTCACCGGCGGCTGCCGGGTGTCGGCCCGGGAAAGCCGGATCCAGTCCGCGAGGACCGTCAGGACGTCGGCTCCGCGCTGGTCGCCCTCGAAGAGGATCTGGAAGGCGCGCTTGCGGGCCGTGTTGCGGGCAGCCACGGTTAGCTGTTCACCCGGCCGAGGTAGTCGCTGGTGCGGGTGTCGACCTTGATCTTCTCACCGGTGGTGATGAAGAGCGGGACCTGGATCTCGTGACCCGTCTCCAGCGTCGCGGGCTTGGTGCCGCCGGTGGAGCGGTCGCCCTGGACGCCCGGGTCGGTGTGCTGGATGGTCAGCTCGACGGCGGCGGGGAGCTCGACGAAGAGCACCTCGCCCTCGTGCTGCGCGACGGTGGCGGTGAAGCCCTCGATCAGGAAGTTCGCGGCGTCGCCGACGGCCTTCCGGTCGATGTGCAGCTGGTCGTAGGTCTCCATGTCCATGAAGACGAAGTAGTCGCCGTCCATGTACGAGAACTGCATGTCGCGCTTGTCGACAGTGGCCGTCTCGACCTTGACGCCGGCGTTGAAGGTCTTGTCGACGACCTTGCCGGAGAGCACGTTCTTGAGCTTGGTGCGCACGAAGGCCGGGCCCTTGCCGGGCTTGACGTGCTGGAACTCGACGACGGACCAGAGCTGGCCGCCTTCGAGCTTGAGCACCATGCCGTTCTTGAGGTCGTTCGTGGAAGCCACGGTTGCGGAATCTCCTGGACTGACGTGGACGACCCCGGGGGCGCGCACCTTGCCTAGAGTGCGAGCAGTTCCTTGGTCGTGATGGTGAGTAGCTCGGGTCCGCCGTCCGCCTCGGGGCGTACGACGAGCGTGTCATCGATCCGGACACCGCCCCGGCCCGGGAGGTGGACCCCCGGTTCGACGGTGACCGGCACGCAAGCGTCCAGTTTACCCATGGCCGCGGGAGCCAACTGCGGGTCCTCGTCGAATTCGAGTCCGACCCCGTGCCCTGTCAGCGCCGGAAGGCTCTGTGCGTACCCCGCCGAGTCGAGGATCTGGCGTGCCGCGCGGTCCACATCACGGCAGGCGGCGCCGGGTGCCAGGGACTCGCGTCCGGCGCGCTGGGCGGCGAAGACGAGGTCGTACAGCTCGATCTGCCAGTCGGCGGGAGACGTCCCGATGACGAAGGTGCGGCCGATCTCGCAGCGGTAGCCGCGGTAGGTCGCGCCGAGACAGACGGAGAGGAAGTCGCCCTCCTCGACCCTCCGGTCGGTGGGCCGGTGTCCGCGTCGGCCGGAGTTCGGGCCGGTGGCGACGGAGGTGGGGAAGGCGGGGCCGTCGGCTCCGTGGTCGACGAGCCGCCGTTCCAGTTCGAGGGCGAGGTGGCGTTCGGTGCGGCCGACGAGGATGGACTCCAGCAGCTCACCGAGGGCCTGGTCGGCGATCTCGGCGCCGATGCGGAGGCAGGAGATCTCTTCCTCGTCCTTCACCACGCGGAGCTGTTCCACCGCGCCGCCGAGGCCCGTGAGGCGAAGTCGTGGGGCGACCGAGCGCAGTTCCCGGTGGCGGGCGACGGTGAGGTGGTGTTCCTCCACGGCGAGGCAGTCGCCGCCCTGGGCCGTGAGGAGGCCCGCCGCGGCCACCGCGGGGTCGCCTCCGGCGTGGGGCAGGGTGTGCATGCGGAGGGTCTCGTCCGGGCGGCCGGCCTCGGCGGGGCGGTCGTCGGGCGGGCCCGTGCAGACGAGGACGTCCTCGCGCCTGCCCAGCAGGAGGACGGCACCCTCGGGCGCAGCGCCCGCGAGGTACCTCACATTCGCGGGGCGGGAGATGAGCGCGGCTGCGCCGCCGCTCGAGCTACAGCGGTCCCTCAGTCGCGCGCGGCGAGTCCCGTACACCTCTGACATAAGTCGAGCGTAGGAGCGGTGGGCGGATTGTGCCGGTTGGGAGGGGCCGGTGGGGTTGTCCGCCGGGTGCGGGCCGACGGGGGCTGCTCGCGCGGGTCCCCACACCCCTGAGATCCGCGGTCACCCCCGTCACCACTTCGGGGGACTCGCTATCGCCCGGGCCAGCACCTCGTCCAGGACCCTTGCCGTCGTCGGGACGTCCATCTGGGAGTTGTCGATGATGGGGAGGCCCGAGCCGTACCAGCCGGCCATGCGGCCGTGGATGCGGGCCACCTCCTCGTCGGTGAGTCGGCGGTTGCCCGAGCGTTCCGCGTTGCGTTCCAGGACGACCTCCAGACCGGGCAGGAGGACGACCGGGAGGAGACCGGGGCCCACGTGGCGTTTCCAGCCGCCGAGGCCGACGACCGGGCGGTCGGGGAAGATCGCGTCGTCGAGGATGCAGGAGATGCCGTTGGCGAGGAAGTTGCGCGCGGCGAAGCCGCAGGTGCGGCGGGCCAGGCGGTACTGGGCCTCGGAGTGGTCGTTCCAGCCGCGCTGTGGGTCGGCGAAGCCCGAGCGGACCCATTCGCGTACGTCGTCGAGGCTGACGTGGGCGGTGGGGACCCGGCGGTGAGATGCCCAGAACTTGGCGACGCTGGTCTTGCCGGCGCCCGCGGGGCCGATGAGCAGCACGGCGAGGGTGGTGGTCGCGGAATCCGGGGCGGTCGCGGCGGGCGGTGCGCTGGGCATGGCGACGGGGCCGCCGGGAGGCAGCGGGACGTGGCCGGTGACGTCGGTGCCCGGCGGGACGGGGGCGTGCTGCGGCGCCGGTGGGGTGGGAGGCTGCGGGGCCGATGGCGGCGGCACCGGGGGGATGGGGGGCTGCGGGGCCGGTGGCACCGGGCCCGAGGGAGCCCCGAGGTATCCCGGCTGGTGCGGGCCCGGGTGGTGGGCGGCCGACGACCAGTCGGCGGCCGGACCGTGCCCCGGCTGGTGGGGCGGCGGCAGCGGAGAACCCACTGCGTGCTGCATCCGGTGCCACTCCGTCTCGTACAGGCAATGGGCGCTGGCGGTCGGGGGTTGATCCCTTTCCTTCGCTACTGAACGGTACCGCCCCCGGCCGTCGTTTGGTGAACGGCCGGGGGCGGTCCCAAGTGCCCGCTGTGGAAAGTGAATCGGGCGGAAGGGGACCTGGTGGACTTACTCACCCGTTCGCGTGCTCCTACTGTCCGACTTCGCCGTACGCGGCGAGGAGCACCGCCGGGTCGGGTCCCTCCAGGACGGTCGGCTTGGCGAGACCGTCCAGGACGATGAAGCGCAGCAGGTCGCCCCGCGACTTCTTGTCGACCTTCATGGTCTCCAGCAGCTTGGGCCACTGGTCGTAGCGGTAGTGCAGCGGCAGCCCGACGGATTCGAGGACGGTGCGGTGACGGTCGGCCGTCGCGTCGTCCAGGCGACCCGCGAGGCGGCCCAGTTCGGCGGCGAAGTGCATCCCCACCGACACGGCCGCGCCGTGCCGCCACTTGTAGCGCTCGTTCTTCTCGATGGCGTGCGCGAGGGTGTGGCCGTAGTTGAGGATCTCCCGCAGCCCCGACTCCTTCAGGTCGGACGAGACCACGTCCGCCTTGACCTTGATGGAGCGCTCGATCAGTTCGGCCGTGTGCGGGCCGGCCGGGGTGCGGGCGGCCTCGGGGTCGGACTCGATGAGGTCGAGGATCGCCGGGTCGGCGATGAAACCGGCCTTGATGATCTCCGCGAGTCCGGAGACGTAGTCGTTGACCGGGAGGGAGTCCAGCGCGGCCAGATCGCACAGGACGCCCGCCGGCGGGTGGAAGGCGCCGACGAGGTTCTTGCCCTCGGCGGTGTTGATGCCGGTCTTGCCGCCCACGGCCGCGTCCACCATGGCGAGCACGGTCGTCGGTACGGCGACCCAGCGCACCCCGCGCAACCAGGTGGCGGCCACGAATCCGGCGAGGTCCGTGGTGGCGCCGCCGCCGACGCCGACCACCACGTCGGTGCGCGTGAAACCGGACTGGCCGAGCGCCTTCCAGCAGTACGCGGCGACCTCGGCGGTCTTGGCCTCCTCGGCGTTGGGCACCTGGATGGCGACGGACTCGTAGCCCTGCGCGGCCAGGTCGGCACGGAGCGCCTCACCGGTCTCGGCGAGCGCCTCGGGGTGGATCACGGCGACGCGCTTGGCCCTGGGACCGATCAGCCCGGCGAGTTCGCCGAGCAGCCGACGGCCCACCAGGACCTCGTAGGGCTCGGAACCCGCGCTGCCGCCGACCCGGATCCGGGTCACAGACTCACTGCTCATGCTTCCTTCAACTCCAGGGCGTCCAGGGCGGCTTGGGTGACGTCCTCGGGCGTGCGGCCGTCGGTCGGCACGACGGCCGTGGCGACACCCTCGTACAGGCTTCGGCGGGCCTCCATCAGCTCGCGCCACTGCTTGCGCGGGTTGACCGCGAGCAGTGGGCGGGCCGCGTTGAGGCCGGTGCGTTTGACGGCCTCCTCGACGTCCATCGACAGGTAGACCACCTGCTGGTCCGCCAGCAGGCCGCGGGTGTCCGCGTCGAGGATGGAGCCGCCGCCGAGCGCCAGGACGCCGTCGTGTTCGGCGAGCGCCGTGTGCACGGCGAGCTTCTCGATCGCGCGGAAGGTCTGCTCGCCCTCGTCGACGAAGATCTCCGCGATGCTGCGGCCCTGCTCGGCGACGATGTCGTCGTCCGTGTCCCGGTAACCGACGCCGAGCCGGTCGGCCAGCAGCCGCCCGACGGTGGACTTGCCGACGCCCATCGGGCCGACCAGGACGACCAGGGGCCCGCTCATCGGATGTGCAGGTTGTCGAGGTACGAGCGGACGTTGCGGCGGGTCTCGGTGACGCTGTCGCCGCCGAACTTCTCCGCGACCGCGTCGGCGAGCACCAGCGCGACCATCGCCTCGGCGACGATCCCGGCCGCCGGCACCGCGCACACGTCGGAGCGCTGGTGGTGCGCCTGGGTGGCCTCGCCCGTGGTGACGTCGACGGTCTGCAGGGCCCGCGGCACGGTCGCGATCGGCTTCATCGCGGCGCGTACGCGCAGCAGCTCACCGGTGGTCAGACCGCCCTCGGTGCCGCCGGAACGGCCGGTGGAGCGCCTGATGCCGTCGGGCGTGGTGACGATCTCGTCGTGCGCCTGGGAACCCGGCACGCGCGCGAGGCCGAAGCCGTCGCCGACCTCGACGCCCTTGATCGCCTGGATGCCCATGAGGGCGGCGGCGAGCCGGGCGTCCAGCCGGCGGTCCCAGTGCACGTGCGAGCCCAGACCGACCGGGACGTCGTACGCCAGCACCTCGACGATCCCGCCGAGGGTGTCGCCGTCCTTGTGGGCCTGGTCGATCTCCGCGACCATCGCCTTCGACGCGTCCGCGTCCAGGCAGCGCACCGGATCGGCGTCCAGCCTCTCGACGTCGGCGGGGGTCGGGTGGACGCCGTAGGGCGCCTTGGCGGCGGCCAGCTCGACGACGTGGGAGACGATCTCGATCCCGGCCGTCTCCTTCAGGTACGACCGGGCCACGGCGCCGAGGGCGACGCGGGCGGCGGTCTCCCGGGCGGAGGCGCGCTCCAGGATCGGCCGGGCCTCGTCGAAGCCGTACTTCTGCATGCCGGCCAGGTCGGCGTGGCCGGGGCGGGGCCGGGTCAGCGGGGCGTTGCGGGCGAGGCCGGCGAGGATCTCCGGGTCGACCGGGTCGGCCGCCATGACCTGCTCCCACTTCGGCCACTCGGTGTTGCCCACCATGACCGCCACCGGGGAGCCGAGCGTGAGTCCGTGCCGGACGCCGCCGAGGAAGGTGACCTCGTCGCGCTCGAACTTCATCCGCGCGCCGCGTCCATAGCCGAGCCGCCGCCGCGCGAGATGGTCGGCCACCATCTCCGTGGTGATCGGCACGCCGGCGGGAAGGCCCTCCAGCGTCGCGACAAGTGCGGGACCGTGGGACTCCCCCGCGGTCAGCCAACGCAGCCTGCTCAACGATGCTCCTCAGTGCTCGCGCCCTGGTACTGCCCTACGCGCGTCCTCGCGTACGTCGTCGGCCCGGCCGGGTGCGCGGCTCCGGCCAGCCACCTCGATCCTCCCACGTCCGCGGGGCGGACCGGCGGCACGGTCCATTAGACGGACGAAAGGAGGAACAGACGGACGAAGGAGCAGGGCTTACGACGAAGGGGAAGGGCTCACAGCGTGTTCCCGCTCCGGTGCTGGGGGTCCGGTCGGGAGGCGAGCGCGTGTTCGCCCGCCTTGCGCATGGCCTCCAGGGGTGCCGGGGCGAGGCCGGTCATCTGCTCCACCTGCAGGACCGCCTGGTGGACGAGCAGGTCGAGCCCGCTGACGACGGCGCCGCCGAACATGGACCAGCGGGCGGCGAGCTCGGTCGGCCAGGGGTCGTAGAGCACGTCGAAGAGGGTGGCGGGCCGCTCCGGCACCGAGGTGGCCAGGGCGTCCGTGGTCCCGGCCGGAGTGGTAGCGACGACGAGCGGGAAGCGCAGGGCGTCGGCGGCATCGGTCCAGTCGGCGATCCGGACGCCGACGTCCAGGCGCTCGCTCCACCGCCGCATCTCGGCGGCCCGGGCCTGACTGCGGACATAGGCCACGATCTCGCCGGTGCAGACCCTGGCCAGGGCGGCCAGCGCCGAGGACGCGGTGGCGCCGGCGCCGAGGATCGCGGCCGAGTCGACCTGTTCGACTCCGTGCTCGCGCAGGGCGGCGACCATGCCGGGGATGTCGGTGTTGTCGCCGAGGCGGCGGCCGTCCTCGGTGAACACCAGGGTGTTGACCGCGTCGACGGAGGCCGCCGTCTCGCTGATCTCGTCGAGCAACGGGATGACCGCGCGCTTGAGCGGCATGGTCAGCGACAGCCCGGCCCACTCCCGGCCCAGCCCCGCGACGAAGCCGGGCAGGGCCTCCTCGTCGACGTCGAAGCGGTCGTACGTCCAGTCGGTGAGCTCCAGCGCCTCGTACGCGGCGCGGTGGAGCACCGGGGAGAGGGAGTGGGTGATGGGGCTGCCGAGTACGGCGGCTCGGCGGGCGTCAGTTGCCCGTGCTTGCATTGAACTTGTCCCTGAGCTTCAAGAATTCCTTGTGCGTCTTGGCGAACTCGGTCTTGCTCACCCCGTCGGTCGCCACGAAGTAGTACCAGCCGTCGTCGGTCGGATTCAGCGTCGCCTTGAGCGCGACCTCCCCCGGGTTTCCGATCGGTCCGGGCGGGAGGCCCTTGTTGGTGTAGGTGTTGTACGGGTCCTTGTTGCTGGTGATCTCCGACTCGCTGATATTGATCTTGCTCTCGCTCTTCAGGTAATTGAAGGTCGAGTCGAACTGCAGGAAGCCGTAGGTCTCGGGGTTCGCGCGATCGAGGCGGTTGTAGACCACCTCCGCCATCTTGCGGTAGTCGTCCACCGTCTTGCCCTCGGCCTGGACGAGGCTCGCGACGGTGACGACCTGCAGGGGGTCGTCCAGATTGAGCGCCTCGGCCTTGCCCGCCAGGTCGTACGACGCGTACTTCTTCGCGGCCGCGGCCACCATGCCCTTGAGGACCGTCTCGGGCTTCATGCCCTTGGCCGCGGGATAGGTGCCCGGGAAGAGGAAGCCTTCCAGTGGGTCCTTGATCTCGCTGTTGTTGTTCGCCCAGCTGGGCAACCCGAGGCTCTTGTAGTCCTTCTCGGCGATCTTCTTGGTGGTTCCGGAGGAAAGGCCGAGTTTCTCGTCGATGACCGTGTAGATCTGTACATTGCGCTGGCCGGGCTTGACCATCACGTTGGCCTGGCTGTCCCCGTCGAGCATCATCGCGACGGCGCTCTTCGCGGACATCTCCTTCTTCAGGATGTACGCGCCGGCCTGGATCTTGTCACCATCGGGATTGTTCGTGGCCGCGGACACGAAGGCGTCGACGCTCTTGACCACGCCGGCCTCCTTCAGCAGCCGGCCGATCTGCGCGCCGCCCGCACCCTCGGGAATCTGGACGCTCACGGTCTGGCTCGTGCCATTGCCCGAGTAGTCCGGGGCCGCGCCGTAACGATTCTTGTAGAAGTGGTAGCCGAAGTAACCGGCGCCGCCGATCCCCCCGGCGAACACCAGCACGACGACCAGGCAGGCGCAGCCGTTGCGGCTCTTCTTCTTGCCCTTGGCGGTCTTGCCGCCCTTGCCGCCGCGACCCCGACGGCCCCCGCGGCCTTCGGGATCGTCGTCGTCCTCGTCGTCCTCGTCCCCGCCGCCCGCGAAGAAGGCGTGCTCGCCCTGGTCGGGCCCGGGGTCCCAGTCGGGTTTCGGCTCGGCCTCCGGCTCGGGTTCCGGCTCCGGATCGGACTCCGGGTGCCGCCGGGCGGGCGGTTCCGGCGGCGGATACGCGTCCGGGGTGCCGTAGAAGTCGGGCTGCTCGGCGCCGTACGCGGCGGCCTGCTGGCCATAGGGGTCGCCGGGATCGGCGGCGTACGGGACGTGGGCGTGGGTGCCGGTACCGTCCCAGCCACCCTCCTGGTACCCCTCGTGATAGGGCTGCGGGTACTGCTGCTGGCCGTGGGGCTGCTGGTACTGCTGCGGGTCGTAGGGCTGCTGGGGGTACTGCTGCTCGGGGTACTGCTGCTGGCCGTACTGGTGCTGGTCGTACTGCTGCGCCTGTCCGTCGGCCCAGTACTGCTGCTGCGGCTGCTGCGGGTAGTGGTGGTGCTGCGGCTGGCCGCCGTGGGCAGGCTGATGACCCGTTTGTGCCTGCTGCCCGTCCCATCCGCCGTCCCCGTACAACGGGTCCTCCGGATGCCACGGTTCGGAGCCTGGGCCCCGGCCATACTCAGTCATCGATCCCCTAGAGCCGCGAGGCGGCGATCACGCGGCCTTCGCGGGGCCGTCACCGTTCCGCCTCTCTCTGTGCGGTGGCTGTTCGAACACCGCCGCATCGACGCGGAACGTTACCGTATCGCGATCAGATGACCACTTCGACGCCCTCGCCCGGTGCTTTACCTGACACCCGTTCGGATTCGAGGGCCTGTTGAAGGATGATCACAGCGGCCGCCTGGTCGATCACCGACCGGCCCTTTTTGGACTTCACGCCTGAGGCGCGCAGTCCCTGACTGGCCGTCACCGTCGTCATCCGCTCGTCCACCAGCCGGACGGACACGGGCGCGATGCCCTTCGCGAGCTCCTGGGCGAAGCCTCGAACCTTTACCGCGGCCGGGCCCTCGCCCCCCTTGAGGGAGCGAGGGAGACCGACGACGACCTCGATCGGCTCGTACTCCTCGACCAGTTGCCGCAGCCGGCGGTGAGCCGCCGGGAGATCCCTGCCGGGGACCGTCTCCACCGGGGTGGCGAGGATCCCGTCGGGGTCGCACGAGGCGACCCCGATCCGGGCGTCCCCGACGTCGATCGCGAGTCGACGGCCCCTTCGCATGGCTGGACTCACTTGGCCGTTTCCGCCACGAGCCGCTCGACGGCCTCGACGGCCTCGCCGACGGCGGCCGGGTTCTGGCCACCGCCCTGGGCTACGTCCGGCTTGCCGCCCCCGCCGCCGCCGAGGGTCTTGGCGGCCGTACGGACCAGGTCGCCGGCCTTGAGACCGCGCTCGCGGGCGGCCTCGTTGGTGGCGATGACCGTCAGCGGCTTGCCGTTGTTGACCGTGAACAGGGCCACCACGGCGGCCCGTCCGCCCTGGATCCGGCCGCGCACGTCGAGCACCAGCCTGCGCAGGTCGTCGGGGGTCGTACCGTCCGGGACCCGACCGGTGACGACGGCGATGCCGCGGACGTCCCTGGCGGACTCGGCGAGACCGGCGGCGGCCTGGAGGACCTTCTCGGCGCGGAACTTCTCGATCTCCTTCTCGGCGTCCTTGAGCTTGCCGAGCATGGCGGAGATCTTCTCCGGGAGCTCCTCCGGACGGCCCTTGACCAGCTCCTGGAGCTGGGCGACCACCGTGTGCTCACGGGCGAGGAAGTTGTAGGCGTCGACGCCGACGAGCGCCTCGATACGGCGCACACCCGAGCCGATCGACGACTCGCCGAGCAGCTTCACCAGGCCCAGCTGGGCGGTGTTGTGCACATGGGTGCCGCCGCACAGCTCCTTGGAGAAGTCACCGATGGTCACCACGCGGACGCGCTCGCCGTACTTCTCGCCGAACTCGGCGATGGCGCCCTGCTTCTTGGCCTCGTCGATGCCCATGATGTCGGCGCGCACGTCGAGGTCGCGGGCGAGCACCTCGTTGATCTTCTGCTCGACGTCGGTCATCACGGCCGTGGGAACGGCGGACGGCGAGCCGAAGTCGAAGCGGAAGCGGCCGGGCTGGTTCTCGGAACCGGCCTGCGCGGCCGTCGGGCCGAGGGCGTCGCGCAGAGCCTGGTGGGTGAGGTGGGTGGCCGAGTGGGCGCGGGCGATGGCCTTGCGGCGACGGGAGTCGATCGTGGCCTGGACGAGGTCGCCGACGGTCACCTCGCCGACCTGGACGACGCCCTTGTGGACGTAGACGCCCGGGACCGGCTTCTGGGTGTCGCGGATCTCGACGACGGCGCCGGAGGCCACCTTGAGCCGGCCGGTGTCGCCGATCTGGCCGCCGCCCTCGGCGTAGAACGGCGTGCGGTCGAGGACGATCTCGACCTCGTCGCCCTCGGAGGCGGCCGGGGAGGAGACGCCATCGACGAGGATGCCGACGACCGTGGACTCGCCCTCGGTGTCCGCGTAGCCAATGAACTCGGTCTCGCCGGACTTGTCGGCGATCTCACGGTAGGCGCCGACACCGGCGTGGCCGGTCTTCTTGGCCTGGGCGTCGGCCTTGGCGCGCTCCCGCTGTTCCTTCATCAGGCGGCGGAAGCCGTCCTCGTCCACGGACAGCCCCTGCTCGGCGGCCATCTCGAGGGTGAGGTCGATCGGGAAGCCCCAGGTGTCGTGGAGCAGGAACGCCTTGTCGCCGGGCAGCACGGAGGAGCCGGAGGCCTTGGTCTCGGTGACGGCACCGTCCAGGACGTTCGTACCGGCGTTGAGGGTCTTGAGGAAGCGGGCCTCCTCGGCGAGGGCGACGTTCTCGATGCGCTCGCGATCGGTGACCAGCTCCGGGTACTGCTGGCCCATCATCCCGATGACGGTGTCGATGAGGTCCTTGACGACCGGGCCGGTGGCGCCGAGGAGGCGCATGTTGCGGATGGCGCGGCGCATGATGCGGCGCAGCACGTAACCGCGGCCCTCGTTGCCGGGGGTCACGCCGTCGCCGATGAGCATCACCGACGTCCGCATGTGGTCGGTGACCACGCGCAGGGAGACGTCGGAGTCGTGGGCGTCGCCGTAGGCCACGCCGGTCAACTCGGTGGCCTTCTCGATGACCGCCATGGAGGTGTCGATCTCGTACATGTTCTGCACGCCCTGCAGAATCATGGCGAGGCGCTCCAGGCCGAGGCCGGTGTCGATGTTCTTGCTCGGGAGCTCGCCGAGGATCTCGAAGTTGTCCTTGCCGATGCCCTCGCCACGCTCGTACTGCATGAAGACGAGGTTCCAGATCTCCACGTACCGCTCGTCGTTGACGGCCGGGCCGCCCTCGACGCCGAACTCGGGGCCGCGGTCGTAGTTGATCTCGGAGCAGGGACCACAGGGGCCGGGGACGCCCATGGACCAGTAGTTGTCCTTCATGCCGAGGCGCTGGATGCGCTCCTTCGGCACCCCGACCACTTCGTGCCAGATGCGCTCGGCCTCGTCGTCGTCCTGGTAGACGGTGATCCACAGGCGCTCCGGCTCCAGGCCGTAACCACCCTTGTCCTGGGGCGTGGTGAGCAGCTCCCAGGCGTACTTGATGGCGCCTTCCTTGAAGTAGTCGCCGAAGGAGAAGTTGCCGCACATCTGGAAGAACGTGCCGTGGCGGGTGGTCTTGCCGACCTCTTCGATGTCGGGCGTGCGCACGCACTTCTGCACGCTGGTGGCGCGCGACCACGGCGGCTTGACCTCACCGAGGAAGTACGGCTTGAAGGGGACCATGCCGGCGGGGACGAGGAGCAGAGTCGGGTCGTCCGCGATGAGCGACGCCGAAGGGACGACGGTGTGCCCGCGCTCCTCGTAGAAGCTCAGCCAACGGCGGCGAATCTCGGCCGACTCCATCAGTGGTCCTCATTCCGGTTGTACGAGTACGTCGTGTTCTCGATGTACTTCGGGTTGGTGCGGTGCTGCGGGTTGGTGGGGTTCTCGAGGGCGGCGAACCGCCGGGGCGCGGGAAGTTCGGGGTCCTCGTGGACGCCGAGCGCGTCCTGGAGTTCGGCCTCCCGCTGGGCCATGTTGTCGCGGACGTCGAGCGCGAAGCCCACCGCGCGGTCCTTGAGGCGCGCTCCCGTCTCGAGTGCCTTGTTGGCCGCGGTCGCGGCGAGGCTCTCGGGGGTCAGCTGCCTCAGCTTGCGATTGACCTTGGTGGTGGCCCACACACCGGCGGCGACGCCGGTGGTGAACCAGAACGTACGGCGGAACATGGCTGGCTCTCAGTCCCTCTTTCCACGGGCGTTCCACTTCTCCCGCCGGGAGACCGTCCGGCCCACGATCACGGTACGCCGGGGCTTGCCGGCGGGCGCGTCCTCCTTGCGACCGCCGAGGGCCCGGCGTACGCCGTACCCGAAGGCGGCGACCTTGACCAGGGGGCCGCCGAAGGTGGAGGCGACGGTCGTCGAGAGCGCGGAGGCGTTCGACGTGACCTCCTGGACGTCGGAGGCGATCGCGTCGACCCGGTCGATCTGGGTCTGCGCGGAGCGCACCGCCGCGGAGGCGTCGGCCAGCAGCGGGACGGCCTGGTCGGTCACGTCCGCGACCAGCTTGGTGGTCGCCCTGAGCGTCTGGGCCAGCCTCGCCAGCGCGACGGCGAGGAAGGAGACCAGGATCGCCCAGAAGACGGCCACCAGGATCCCGGCCACCTCACCACCGGACACCGTGCACCTGCTTCCCGCTCTTCGGCGAAATCGATTGGGTTCCGAGCCTATCGCGCCGACACCGCGGTTCCGCACCGGATTAGGGGTGCGCGAAGGCCCGCCGTCCCGCCTGCCCGGAGGGGCAGGGGAGCGACGGGCCTGGGCGCAGGTGTCCTACGGCCGCTGAAGGATCAACGGGCGTAGTACTCGACGACGAGCTGCTCGTCGCAGATCACCGGGATCTCCTTGCGGTTCGGCTCGCGGTCCAGGCGGAACGCCAGGGCCTTGAGGTTCACCTGGAGGTAGCGCGGGGTCTCGCCCTCGGGGGCGAAGCCGCCCTCACGGGCGATGGAGAAGAGGGTCTTCTCGCGGCTGCGCTCGCGGACCATCACGACGTCGTCGGGACGGACGCGGAACGACGGCTTGTCGACCTTCTGGCCGTTGACCTCGATGTGGCCGTGCACGACCATCTGACGGGCCTGGTAGATGGTGCGGGCGATGCCCGAACGCAGGACCAGGGCGTCGAGGCGGCGCTCGAGCTCGATGATCAGGGCCTCACCGGTCTTGCCCTGGACCTTGGAGGCACGCTCGTAGGCGCGGACGAGCTGGCGCTCGGACACGTCGTACTGCGCGCGCAGACGCTGCTTCTCGAGCAGACGGACCTTGTAGTCCGAGTTCTGCTTGCGGCCACGGCCGTGCTCACCCGGCGGGTAGGGGCGGGCCTCGAAGTACTTGACGGCCTTCGGGGTGAGCGCGATGCCGAGGGCACGCGACTTCTTGACCTTGGGGCGGGACTGGTTCGCCACTGTCCTAATCTCGTTTCTTCGTTTCGGCTTGTCAGGGTGGAGAGAGGTCGCATCCGCAGCCGGGGAATCCCGCCCTGTCCCCGTCCTTGCGGACTGCGGACCGGGTGGGCAGCCGCTCCCCTGGTCTGGGCACATACGTGCAGCACGCGAGTGGCCCACCGACCGGTCCCGGAACCTCGGGTGGTGGTGGGCTGCCCGCGACACCTTCGACGGTGCGCGACGCTCCTGGAGCCCGGTCCGGGGGACCGGGTCTCCGGCCGGCTGTCCCGTTCTGACTGCACGGGACGCGGCACTTCGGGCGAGTCTACAGGGTGCTCAGTCCCCCTTGCGACCGAGGTGCTTCCTGGTCCACTCCACGGCGTCCGCGTACCGCGCCTCCGCGCCGTGCCGGGTCGGGGAGTAGTACTCGCGGTCCTTGATCGCGTCCGGGGCGTACTGCTGGGCGGCGATGCCCTCCGCCAGGTCGTGCGGATACACGTACCCCTGGGCGTGGCCGAGCTTGGCGGCGCCCTTGTAGTGCCCGTCGCGCAGATGCGGCGGGACGGGCCCCGCGAGGCCCTTGCGTACGTCGTCCAGGGCGGCGCCGATCGCGGTCGTCGCGGAGTTGGACTTGGGGGCCAGCGCGAGGGCGATGGTGGCGTGGCTGAGGATGAGGGCGGCCTCGGGGAAGCCGATCATGGCGACGGCCTGGGCGGCGGCGACGGCTGTCGGCAGGGCATGGGGATCGGCCAGGCCGATGTCCTCGCTGGCGGAGATCATCAGACGGCGGGCGATGAAGCGGGGGTCCTCGCCGGCCTCGATCATGCGGGCCAGGTAGTGCAGGGCGGCGTCGACGTCGGATCCCCTGATGGACTTGATGAGGGCGCTGGCGACGTCGTAGTGCTGGTCGCCGTCGCGGTCGTACTTCACCGCCGCCCGGTCGACCGTCTGCTCCAGGGTCCGGAGGCTGACCTCGCGCTCGTCCTGGTCGAGGGCGGCTCCGGCGGCGGCCTCCAGGGCGGTCAGGGCGCGGCGGGCGTCGCCGCCGGCGATGCGCAGGAGGTGGGCCTCGGCGTCCTCGGGAAGGGTGACGGCGTCCTTGAGGCCGCGCTCGTCGGCCAGGGCGCGCCGGACGAGGCCGCGCAGGTCGTCGTCGGTGAGGGGCTCCAGCGTGAGGAGCAGGGACCGGGACAGGAGCGGGGAGATCACGGAGAAGTACGGGTTCTCCGTGGTCGCCGCGATCAGGGTCACCCAGCGGTTCTCGACGGCCGGGAGGAGGGAGTCCTGCTGGGCCTTGCTGAAGCGGTGGATCTCGTCGAGGAAGAGGACGGTCTCCTTGCCGAAGCCCCCGATGGCCCGGCGGGCGCCGTCGATGACCGCGCGGACCTCCTTGACGCCGGCGGTGATCGCGGAGAGTTCGACGAACCGCTTGTTCGTCGCCTTCGACACGACGTACGCCAGGGTCGTCTTGCCGGTGCCGGGCGGCCCCCAGAGGATCACGGACGAGGGGCCGGCCGGGCCCTTGGCGCCCTCGCCGACGAGACGGCGCAGGGGTGAGCCCGGCTTCAGCAGGTGCTGCTGGCCCACGACCTCGTCGAGGGTGCGCGGGCGCATCCGGACCGCCAGGGGGCTCCCGGCGGGGTCCTTCTCCTGGCGGTCTTCCGCTGCGGCGGTGAACAGGTCGGGCTCCACGCTGAAACCCTAAATGACGCCACCGACAATCCCACCGGCACCGTGGGAGCGCGGCTCAGCTGGTCCAGAACTCCCACCAGCGGGTCAGGACCAGCATGCCGATGATCCCGATGTGCAGCACGGGCACGACCCAGGTGAACTCGCCGAAGAAGCTCTTCAGCCAGCGCGGGGCGGGCAGGAAGTCGTTGCGGACGTTGAAGGAGGTCACGTACCAGAACATGGTGATCGTGGCGACCCAGGCCAGCGAGCACCACAGGCACAGGGCGTTGATCCGGTACAGGGACTGGAACTGCAGCCAGGTGCAGAAGGCGACGCCGAAGAGCGTGCCGAAGTTGAAGGTGAGCCAGTACCAGCGCGGGAAGCGGGCGCGGGCCAGCAGGCTCATGCCGACGCAGATGACGATGCCGTAGCAGACCAGCCCGAGCATCGGGTTGGGGAAGCCGAAGGCGGCGGCCTGCTTGGACTCCATCACGCTGCCGCAGGAGACCACGGGGTTCAGGCTGCAGCCGGGCGTGAAGGTGGTGCCCGCCACCTTGGCCTCGAGCAGCTTGAACTTGTCGATCGTGATGACCCACGCGGCGAGCAGCCCGGCCGCACCGGTGATCAGCAGCAGAATCGCGAACGCTCGGCTGCCGCCCACCGTCCGGGGCTCGGACGCGGCGGCGCGCTCGGGCTCGGACTCCGTGGAGACGTCTTTGACTGTCGTCTTGCTCATCACGCCGATCCGTCACTTGAGGGCTGGACCATCTTCGGGCAGGGCCATTGTGCCGCACCGGAGCCGGTGTCCACCGTTCGGTGGACATAAGGAAGTACGCCCGGTCGTCCCGGCGTGTTCGGTTCCGGACGACGCTCTCGGCATGACCACAGACGCGAACGAGCTCGCGGTGGACGTTCGGGGGCTGCGCAAGCAGTACGGGGACGTGACCGCTGTGGACGGCATCGACCTGGGAATCCGCGCGGGCGAGGTCTTCGGCCTGCTCGGACCGAACGGCGCGGGCAAGAGCACCACGGTGGAGATCCTGCAGGGGCACCGCAGCCGGGACGCCGGCGAGGTGCGGGTGCTGGGCACCGACCCGGCGACGGGCACCCGCGCGTGGCGCGCCCGGGTGGGAATCGTCTGGCAGGACGAATCGGCGCCCGCGGAGTTGACGGTCCGCGAGACCGTACGGCACTTCGCGCGCTACTACCCGAGGCCACGCGACCCGGAGCAGGTGATCTCCCTGGTGGGGCTGGAGGCGAAGGCGGACAGCCGGACGAAGACGCTCTCGGGTGGCCAGCGCCGACGGCTCGACGTGGCTCTGGGCGTGATCGGGGACCCGGACCTGCTGCTCCTGGACGAGCCCACGACCGGCTTCGACCCGGCGGCCCGCCGGCAGTTCTGGGAGCTGATCCGCACCCTCTCCGACGAGGGCACGACGATCGTGCTCACCACCCACTACCTGGAGGAGGCCGAGGCGCTCGCCGACCGGCTCGCGGTCGTCGCCCGAGGCCGGGTCGTCGCCGAGGGCGAACCGGCGGCCCTGCGGGAGCGCTACGGCACCGGCGCGACGGTCGCCTGGACCGAACCCGACGGCACCGCGCGCACCACGCGTACGGACACCCCGACGCGCACGGTCGCCGAGCTGACGCGCCGCTTCGACGGCGAGATCCCGGGGCTCACGGTGACCCGCCCCACGCTCGAGGACGTGTATCTGCACCTGACCGGACAGACAGACCAGGAGGACACGCGATGACGATCCTCGCGGCAGCACGGACCGAGACCGCCTCCTCCCGCCTGCCCGGCGCCTGGACGCTCGGCCTGCACCGGGGCGCCCTCGAACTGAAGCAGTTCTTCCGGCAGCGCGACCAGGTGGTGTTCACCTTCGCCTTCCCGGTGGTCTTCCTCTTCCTGTTCGCCTCGATCTTCACCGACGACGTCGAGGGAGCCGGCATCACCGCCTCGCAACTGTACGTCCCGGCGATGATGGCCGCCGGGATCATGTCGACGAGCTTCCAGTCGCTGGGCATCTCGATCGCGATCGAGCGGGACGAGAAGGTGCTGCGCCGGCTTCGCGGCACGCCCATGCCGTCGGCGGCGTACTTCCTCGGCAAGATCTGGCTGGTTCTGGTCACCGGCCTGCTGGAGACGGCGATCCTGCTGCTGGCCGGCACGACGCTGTACGACGTCGATCTCCCCTCGGACCCCGGCCGGTGGTTCGGCCTGGCCTGGATCTTCGTGCTCGGGCTGACGGCGTGCGCGTTGCTCGGCATCGCGATCAGTTCGGTGCCGAAGTCCGGGAAGAGCGCGTCCTCCGTGGTCGTCCTGCCGTTCCTGGTACTGCAGTTCATCTCCGGGGTGTACATCTCCATCGACACCATCCCCGACTGGATGCTGAACATCGGTGCGCTGTTCCCGCTGAAGTGGATGTGCCAGGGGCTGCGCGGTGTGTTCCTGCCGGAGTCGGCTCGGGTCCTGGAGCAGGCGGGCAGTTGGGAGTTCGGACGCACCGCCCTGGTGCTGGGGGCTTGGTGCGTCGGAGGATTGGCGCTGTGTCTGCTGACCTTCCGCTGGAAGAACCGGCGCGACGGATGAGCGGTGCCGCTCAGGCCGCGAGCGCGTACACCTGGGAACGCTCGTTCCGGCTCTGGGACAGCTACTTCGCGCTCATCTGGCTGGCCACCCTGGTGTTCGTGCTCGGTGCCGGGCGTCCCGGGTGGCCGGTCCGCGTGGTCGCGGCGGCGCTGCTGGTGCTGCTGGTCCCCCTGTTCGTCCGGGTGGGGCGCCCCCTGCTGCGGGAGGATCCGCCGGACACGCGCCGGGCCCTCGGTTACCTCGTGGCGGCGATGACGCTGTTCCTGCCGGCGGCGGTGTTCGTGGGCGAGACCCGTGTGATGACCTTCGCGCTGGTCCCCCAGTGCTTCATGACGCTGCGGATGCGGCAGGCGCTGGTGGCCGTGGCCGTCCTCACCCTCCTGCCCGTGATGGGCTGGGCGCTGCTGTGGTGGCCCAGTGACCAGGACGTCTTCTTCAACGTACTGTTCGCCGTGGTGTCCTTCGTGTTCGCGGTGGCCATCGGCACTTGGATCATCAGGATCATCGAGCAGAGCCAGGAGCGGGCGGCGTTGATCGCGGAGCTGGACGCGAGCCGCCACGAGGTCTCCCGGCTGTCGGCCGCCCATGGCGCGCTCGCGGAACGGGAACGGATGGCGCGCGAGATCCACGACACGCTCGCCCAGGGGTTCACCAGCCTGCTGATGCTGACGCAGGCGGTGGAGGCGGAGCTGGAGACGGATGTGGCGCAGGCCCGGCGCCATCTGCGGCTGATGGACGAGACGGCCCGTCAGAACCTGGCCGAGGCGCGTGCCCTGGTCGCCGGCGGTGCCCCCGCGGACCTGGCCGGGACCTCCCTGCCGGACGCGCTGCGCCGGCTGGCCGAGCGGCACTCGGCGGTCCTGGACGTCACCGGCGCGGTGCGCGCGCTGCCGGCCGGGCCGGAGGTGGTGGCCCTGCGCTCCTGCCAGGAGGCGCTGACCAATGCCCGTAGGCACGCGGGAAGTCCGGTCCGGGTGGTGATCTCTCTGGCGTACGAGGAGAGCGGTCTGACGGTGTCGGTGCGGGACGACGGCCGCGGCTTCGACCCGGTCGTCGTCCCGGACGGTTACGGTCTGGCGGGGCTGCGGGCTCGGGCCGCGGAAGTGGGCGGGACGGCGGTGTTGTGCAGTATGCCCGGGGAGGGCACGACGGTGACCGTCCGGCTGCCCGTCCCCGCCCGGGCGAGGAGTGAGGCCCCGTGATCCGGATCGTCCTGGCCGACGACCACCCCGTCGTACGGGAGGGGCTGCGGGCGATGCTGAGCGCCGAGCCGGACCTGGAGGTCGTCGCCGACGCGGAGAGCGGGCCGCGGGCCGAGGCACTGGCCGCCGAACTGCGCCCGGACATCGTGCTGATGGACCTGCGGATGCCGGGCGGCGGGGGCGTGGAGTCGATCGTGCGGATGACGGAGGCGGGGCTGCCCTGCCGGGTGATCGTCCTGACGACGTACGAGACGGACCGGGACATCCTGAGGGCGGTGGAGGCCGGGGCGGCGGGCTACCTGCTGAAGGATCTGCCGCGGGGGCAGCTGGCGGAGGCGGTACGGGCGGCGGCGCGCGGGGAGACGGTCCTGGCGCCCTCGGTGGCGGCACGGCTGGTCGACCAGCTGCGGGTGAGACCGGAGCGGCCGCGGTTGTCGGCGCGCGAGACGGCGGTGCTGCGGCTGGTGGCGGAGGGCTGCACCAACGCGGAGATCGGGCGGCGACTCTTCATAGGTGAGTCGACGGTGAAGACCCATCTCCTGCGCGCCTTCGGCAAGTTGGGAGTCGACGACCGGACCGCCGCGGTGACGAACGCCCTGCGTCTCGGGCTGCTCGACTGAGAGGCTGTGGTCAGGCCCCGGTGCGGCAGGTCCCGGCCGACTCCAGCCACGGTGCCAGGGTCACCACGAGGGTGACGAGGAGCGCGAGAAGCCACACCCTGTACAGGTCCTCGGGCCGTGCACGGCGGCGCGAGATCAGCCACACGAGCCACGAGGCCGATGATCCGGCTGCCAGCGCCAGCGCGATGCAGAGGGGCACCGCATGGTCCGGGAGCGGATGCTCGGGCGGGTGGGCCCCACCCTCGCAGTAGGTGCCGCGGGTCTGCTGGGACACCAGCAGCAGGACGAGAAGGGTCGCGGGGACCGTCGGTATCCACGCAGCGGCGGTCAGCAGGTTGTACCACGCCCCCTTCCAGCCGCGCAGGGCGCCCTTCAGTACCGCGCCCATCAGCAGGACCGGTGCGGCCATGATCACCGACGTCTGCCACAGGGCGGCGTGGCGGTCCCACACGTGCAGCTGGTGGTTGTCGGCCCAGTACCAGAGCAGGTAGGCCTCGCACATCGCGGTGACGAAGAGCAGCGCCGCCAGTGCGTGCGCGGGGACCCGGGCCCGGGGTGTGTCCGGGAAGGACGCGGGCCACAGGATGTGCCGGGCCTGCGTGTCCGGGCCGAAGCGGACCGCCTCCCGCCAATGGTCACCGATCACGAGTTTCACCGAGGTCCCCCTGCGTCTTTCCGTCCTGCCGACACAGATGACCTTGGCGCGCCGCGGCCCGGGGCGCCTCCGTGGAAACACGTGATCCACTACGGAGAAGGCGCCGGGGGGACGACCCGGCGCCTTCGTCGCGTGCTGCACGAGCCTCGCGTGCTAGCCGAGCCGGGACTCCAGCTCGGCCACGATCTCGTTCACGCCGATCGCCGCCTGCTCGCCGGAGTCCATGTCCTTGAGCTGGACGACACCCTCGGCGAGGTCGCGTTCGCCGGCGACGATCGTGTAGCGGGCGCCGCTGCGGTTGGCGTTCTTCATCGCGCCCTTCAGCCCCTTCGCGCCGTAGGCGAAGTCGGCCGCGACACCGAGCTTGCGCAGCTCCGTGACCTTGGCGAAGAGCAGCCTGCGGGCCTCCTCGCCGAGCGGGACCGCGTAGACGGAGGTCGAGGACCGGAGGTCGAGCTCGACACCCTCCGCCTCCAGGGCGAGGACCGTGCGGTCGACGCCCAGCGCCCAGCCGACGGACGGCAGCGCGGGGCCGCCGATCATCTCGGAGAGGCCGTCGTAGCGCCCGCCGCCGCCCACCGCCGACTGGGAGCCCAGACCGTCGTGGACGAACTCGAAGGTCGTACGGGTGTAGTAGTCCAGGCCGCGGACCAGCTTCGGGTCGTCCTCGAAGGCGACGCCCGCCGCGGTGATCAGCTCGCGGACCTCCTCGTGGTACGCCTTGCAGGCGTCGCAGAGGTAGTCGCGCAGCAGCGGGGCGTCGCCGAGCTGCTTCTGGACCGACTCGCGCTTGTCGTCCAGGACGCGGAGCGGGTTGATCTCCGCGCGGCGCAGCGTGTCCTCGTCCAGGTCCAGGCCGCGCAGGAAGTCCTGGAGGGCGGCCCGGTAGACCGGACGGCACTCCTTGTCGCCCAGGCTGTTCAGCAGGATGCGGAAGTTCCGCAGACCGAGCGAGCGGTACGCCTGGTCGGCCAGGATGATCAGCTCGGCGTCCAGCGCCGGGTCCTCGGCGCCGATCGCCTCGGCGCCGACCTGGGAGAAGTGGCGGTAGCGGCCCTTCTGGGGGCGCTCGTAGCGGTAGTACGAGCCGGAGTACCAGAGCTTGACCGGCAGGTTGCCCGCCTTGTGCAGATTGGCCTCCAGTGCCGCGCGCAGCACGGAGGCGGTGCCCTCGGGGCGCAGGGCGAGCCGGTCGCCGCCCTTGGTCTCGAAGGCGTACATCTCCTTGGTCACGATGTCGGTGGACTCACCGACACCGCGCGCGAAGAGCTCAACGCTCTCGAAGCCGGGCGTCTCGATGTAGCCGTAGCCGGAGCTGCGCAGCGGCGCGGCGATCGCCTCACGGACGGCGAGGTACGTCGCGGAGTCGGGCGGCAGAAGGTCGTACGTGCCCTTGGGGGCCCTGAAGGTGCTCACGGAAGGTCTCTCGTCACATTCCTCGTCGGGGAGCCTGGGACGCTCCCTGGCCGCCGGCGGCCACCTGCCGCAGATACGGGTTGGTGGCGCGCTCCTGGCCGATGGTCGTCTGGGGGCCGTGGCCGGACAGCACCACGGTCGAGTCCTCGAGCGGCAGGCACACGCGGGCCAGCGAGTCGAGCATCTCGGCCATGTCACCGCCGGGCAGGTCGGTGCGTCCGATGGAGCCGGCGAACAGCAGATCCCCGGAGAAGAAGACCGGGGGGATCTCGGTCGTCTCGGGCATCCGGAAGGTCACCGACCCCTTGGTATGGCCCGGCGCGTGCGCGACGGAGAACTCCAGACCCGCCAGGCCGAGAGTGACGCCGTCGGTCAGCTCGCGGACGTCGTCCGGCTCCCCCACGGTCAGTTCGCCCATCAGCGGCATCCCGATGGACCGGCCGAGCGCCTTCTCGGGGTCGCTCATCATGTACCGGTCCCCGGGGTGGATCCAGGCCGGTACGTCGTGCGCGCCGCACACCGGGACGACCGAGGCGACATGGTCGATGTGGCCGTGGGTGAGGACGACGGCGACGGGCTTGAGCCGATGCTTCTTCAGTGCTTCCTCGACTCCGGGGGCCGCCTGGTGGCCCGGGTCGATGATCACGCACTCCTCACCGGCGGCGGGGGCGACGAGATAACAGTTCGTCCCCCAGGCCCCGGCGGGGAACCCGGCAATGAGCACGATCGTCCTTCGTTGTGTCGATACGGGCGGTTTACAAGCGGCGACCGCCGCTGTCAGAGACTACCGGCGCTGCCGATTCCTCAGCGAACCCATATACGGTACGGGGCACATGCAAGCGGTCGGCATTACGAGACGCACGAGGAGAGAACCCGGTGGTCACCCAGGAACAGCGCAAGCGTCAGCTCGCCCGGGAGAAGTTCTTGCGGCAGCAGCAGCGCCGCACGGCCGCGCGGCGCAAGGCGCGCGTGCGCAACTCGGTGATCGCGTCGGTGCTCGGCGTGATCCTGGTGGGCAGCCTGACGCTCTACACCACGGGCGTCCTCAAGGACGACAAGGACGACAAGGCGAACGCGAGTGCGGAGGCGTCCCCGCAGGCGTCGCCCAGCGCCGTGAAGGACCCGTGCGAGAAGGCCGCCGCCGGCTCGGTCAAGAAGCTGAGCTGGAAGAAGGAGCCGGCGATCACCATCGACAAGTCGGCCGACTACACGATGAAGCTGGCGACGACGTGCGGTGACATCGACATAGCGCTCAAGACGGCCGCGGCGCCGCACACCGTCAACTCGTTCGACTTCCTGGCGGGCAAGGGCTACTTCGACCACACGAAGTGCCACCGGCTGACCACGAACGGCATCTACGTGCTGCAGTGCGGCGACCCGACGGGCAGCGGCAGCGGTGGTCCCGGCTACACCATTCCGGACGAGAATCTGAAGGACAAGAGCCTCAAGAGCAACACCTACCCGGCGGGCACGGTCGCGATGGCCAACACGGGGCAGGCGCACTCCGGAGGCAGCCAGTTCTTCCTCGTCTACCAGGACAGTCAGCTCCCGCCCAGCTACACCCCGTTCGGTACGGTGTCGGCCGCGGGCATGAAGGTCCTGAAGAAGATCGCCTCCGCGGGCGAGAACACCGGGGCCGGTGACGGCGCCCCGAACGCGACGGTCGTGATCAACAAGGCGACGGTCACGAAGTCCTGACATCCGGGCGGTGGGCAGCGTAATTCGGTCGCGCTGGATGCGGACAGGCGCCCCGCTGGTCGCCTATGTTGGCCGTGACGAAACTGTGGACGATGCCCAGGGGCGCCGAAGCCCCTCGGAGGCATCATGTGGAGGAGGCGCTGTGAGCAGCGACCCGTGGGGCCGCGTCGACGAGACGGGGACCGTGTACGTGCGTACGGCCGACGGCGAGCAGGTCGTCGGTTCCTGGCAGGCCGGCTCCCCCGAGGAGGCATTGGCCTACTTCGAGCGCAAGTACGAGGGCCTGGTTGTCGAGATCGGCCTCCTCGAGAAGCGAGTGCAGACCACCGACCTGTCGGCGAAGGACGCGCAGGTCGCCATCGACCACATCCGCGAGCAGGTCGACGCGCACCACGCGGTCGGCGACCTGGACGCGCTGCGGGCCCGGCTGGACAAGCTGGTGCAGACGGTGGAGTCGCGTCGCGAGGAGCGCAAGCAGCAGCGGGCCAAGCAGTCCGACGAGGCCCGCAAGGCCAAGGAGGACCTGGTCACCGAGGCGGAGCAGCTGGCGCAGTCCGACCAGTGGCGGGCGGCCGGTGAGCGGCTGCGGGCCCTGGTGGACACCTGGAAGGGTCTGCCGCGCCTGGACCGCAAGTCGGACGACGAGCTGTGGCACCGGTTCTCGCACGCGCGCTCGGCGTTCTCCAAGCGCCGCAAGGCCCACTTCGCGCAGCTGGACGCGCAGCGCGAGGAGGCCCGCCGGACGAAGGAGCGCCTGGTCGCCGAGGCCGAGGCGCTGTCGGGTTCGACGGACTGGGGTCCGACGGCCGCCCGCTACCGCGAGCTGATGGCCGACTGGAAGGCCGCCGGCCGCGCCCAGCGCGAGCACGAGGACGACCTGTGGAACCGCTTCCGCGGCGCCCAGGACGTCTTCTTCGCCGCGCGCAGCTCGGTGTTCGCCGAGCGGGACGCCGAGCAGTCCGAGAACCTGAAGCTCAAGGAGGAGCTGGCCGAGGAGGCCGAGAAGCTTCTGCCGATCGATGACCTGAAGGCGGCGCGTGCCGCGTTCCGCTCGATCAACGAGCGCTGGGAGGCCATCGGCCACGTGCCGAGGGACGCCCGGCCGAAGGTCGAGGGCCGGATGCACACCGTGGAGCGGGCGCTCCAGGAGGCCGAGGAGGCCGAGTGGCGCCGCACGAACCCGGAGGCACGCGCGCGTGCCGAGGGCCTGACCGGTCAGCTGCAGGCCGCGGTGGACAAGCTGAAGGCGCAGATCGACCAGGCCCGCGCCCAGGGCAACTCCGCCCGCGCCGACAAGCTGGAGCGGGAGCTGGAGGGCCGCCAGGCCCTGCTGGACCAGGCGCTGAAGGGTCTGCAGGAGTTCGGCGGCTGATCACCGTCTGACGCCAGGCGTCGAAGAGGCCCCCGTACGCGGTGTACGGGGGCCTCTCGCGTGCCTGGGGCGCGGTTTACGGCCGACGGGCCGACGTCACGCGATAGACGTCGTACACGCCCTCCACGCCTCGTACGGCCTTCAGCACATGGCCCAGGTGCTTCGGGTCGCCCATCTCGAAGGTGAAGCGGGAGGTCGCGACCCGGTCGCGGGAGGTCTGGACGGCCGCGGAGAGGATGTTGACGTGCTGGTCGGACAGGACGCGGGTGACGTCCGACAGCAGCCGCGAGCGGTCCAGGGCCTCGACCTGGATGGCGACCAGGAAGACCGAGGACTGCGTGGGCGCCCACTCGACGTCGAGGATGCGCTCCGGCTCACGGGACAGTGACTCCACGTTGACGCAGTCGCTGCGGTGAACCGATACGCCACTACCGCGGGTGACGAACCCGATGATCGGGTCGCCCGGAACGGGCGTACAGCAACGGGCGAGCTTGACCCAGACGTCGTCGACGCCCTTGACCACCACACCCGGGTCCTGGTTGCTGCGCCGCTTGCGGCCGCGGGTGCGGGACGGCGGGACCGCCTCGTCGATCTCCTCGGTGGCCGCCTCCTCGCCGCCGAGCGCCTGCACCAGCTTCTGAACGACGTTCTGCGCGGCCACATGGCCCTCGCCGATCGCCGCGTACAGCGAGGAGATGTCCGGGTAGCGCATCTCGTGCGCCAGGGTGACCAGCGAGTCGCCGGTGAGGATGCGCTGGATCGGCAGGTTCTGCTTGCGCATCGCCCGCGCGATGGCGTCCTTGCCCTGCTCGATCGCCTCGTCGCGGCGCTCCTTGGAGAACCAGGCGCGGATCTTGTTGCGGGCCCGCGGCGACTTGACGAAGCCCAGCCAGTCGCGGGAGGGACCGGCGCCGGCCGCCTTGGAGGTGAAGACCTCCACCAGGTCGCCGTTGTCCAGTGTCGATTCGAGCGGTACGAGTCTGCCGTTGACCCGCGCTCCTATGGTGCGGTGGCCGACCTCGGTGTGGACGGCGTACGCGAAGTCCACCGGGGTGGCGCCCGCGGGCAGCGCTATGACGTCGCCCTTGGGGGTGAAGACGAAGACCTCGTTGCGGGACAGGTCGAAGCGCAGGGATTCCAGGAACTCGCTGGGGTCCTCGGTCTCCTTCTGCCAGTCCAGGAGCTGCCTCAGCCACGCCATGTCGTTGAGGTGGTCGTCCTTGCCCTTGCCCGCCTTGGGCACGTCGGTGCGCACCTTGGAGGCGCCGGCGACGGCCTCCTGCTTGTACTTCCAGTGCGCGGCGATGCCGTACTCGGCGCGGCGGTGCATGTCGAACGTGCGGATCTGCAGTTCGACCGGCTTGCCGTTCGGGCCGATGACCGTCGTGTGCAGCGACTGGTACATGTTGAACTTGGGCATCGCGATGTAGTCCTTGAACCGCCCCGGAACCGGGTTCCAGCGGGCGTGGACGGTGCCCAGGGCCGCGTAGCAGTCGCGGACGGTGTCCACCAGCACGCGGATGCCCACCAGGTCGTAGATCTCCGCGAAGTCACGGCCACGGACGATCATCTTCTGGTAGACGCTGTAGTAGTGCTTCGGGCGGCCGGTGACGGTCGCCTTGATACGGGCGGCTCGCAGGTCGGACTGGACCTCGTCGGTCACTATGGCCAGGTACTCGTCACGCTTCGGTGCCCGCTCGGCCACCAGCCGTACGATCTCGTCGTACATCTTGGGGTAGAGGATCGCGAACGCGAGGTCCTCCAGCTCCCACTTGATGGTGTTCATGCCGAGGCGGTGGGCGAGCGGCGCGTAGATCTCGAGGGTCTCGCGCGCCTTCTTCTCCTGCTTCTCGCGCTTGAGGTAGCGCATGGTGCGCATGTTGTGCAGGCGGTCGGCGAGCTTGATGACCAGGACACGGGGGTCCTTGGCCATGGCCACGACCATCTTGCGGACGGTCTCGGCCTGCGCCGCCTCGCCGAACTTGACCTTGTCCAGCTTGGTGACACCGTCGACGAGCAGGGCCACGACATCGCCGAAGTCGCGGCGCAGGTCGTCCAGACCGTACTCGGTGTCCTCGACGGTGTCGTGCAGGAGGCCCGCCATGAGGGTCGCCGGGTCCATGCCGAGTTCGGCGAGGATCGTGGTCACCGCGAGCGGGTGGGTGATGTACGGGTCGCCGCTCTTGCGCTTCTGGCCGCGGTGCCAGCGCTCGGCGACCTGGTAGGCCTTCTCGATCTGGCGCAGGGTCGTCGTCTCGGTCTTGGGGTCGTTGCTGCGCACTATCCGCAGCAGCGGCTCCAGGACCGGGTTGTAGGGGTTGGCGCGCTGGACGCCCAGGCGGGCGAGGCGGGCACGGACGCGGTTGGAGGAGCCGGACCGGGCGGGCGGCTGCGCCGCGGCCGGGCGCTCGGGCGGGGCCGGCTTGGGGCGCGTCTGCTCGGCCGGCTTGTCGGCGGGCGCGGAACGGTCGTGCTCGACCGGCCCGCGGGCGTCGGGCTGCGCAGGCTCGGCCGCGGGCGCCGAGGCGGACTCGGGCTTGGCGGCGGTCAGGTGCTGGGCCTCGTCTGGCAAGAGGGCTCCTCGTGCGCGATCCGGGTCCCCGGTCAGGCTCCGGAGCACCCATCGTAGCGATCCTGGGCTCCAGGATCGCCTTCAGGCCGATGTGAGGGCCGTCTACCGGAGAAACGCAAGGGACGGGCGCCGGATTCCTCCGGGCCCGCCCCTTTGCCGTACGGCGGTTTTCAGACGGTCAGCAGTGCGTCCAGCGGGGCCCGGCCGAGCGCCGCCTCCAGGCGGGGGCGGCCGTCCAGGAAGCTCAGCTCCATCAGGACGGCGACGCCCGCGACCTCGGCGCCCGCGCGGTGGATGAGCTGGATCGCGGCCTCGGCGGTACCGCCGGTGGCGAGCACGTCGTCGACTATCAGGATCCGGTCCTCGGCGCTGAGGTCCTCGGCGTGCACCTCGATCTCCGCGGAGCCGTACTCCAGGTCGTAGGCCTGGGCGAGGGTGGCTCCGGGGAGTTTGCCCGCCTTGCGTACGGGGACGAAGCCGAGGCCGGCGCGGACGGCGACCGGGGCGCCCAGGATGAAGCCCCGGGCCTCCAGGCCGACGATCTTGGTGGCGCCGGTGCGCTCCGCGATCTCGGCGAAGGCGTCGGTGAGCGCGGTGAACGCCGCCGGGTCCGCCAGGAGCGGGGTGATGTCCTTGAACATCACCCCCGGCTCCGGGTAGTCGGCCACATCGCGGATGCGGCTGAGCAGCAACTCCTCGACGTCGGTCATCGGCGCTTCCCGGAAGGACGGCGACGGCTGCGCGGACCGGACTGGTCGCGGGGTCCGACGACGGCCGGGGTGGCGTCCTCGGGGTCGCCCTCGGGCGTACGCACGAACTCCTCGTCCTGAGCCGCCTGGGCACGCTTGGCGAGGACGCGCTTCTTCAGGGCCTTCATCTGCGGCTCGCGCTCCTTGAGGTCGGCGACGAGCGGCGTGGCGATGAAGATCGAGGAGTAGGCGCCCGCCGCGAGGCCGACGAACAGCGACAGCGAGATGTCGTTGAGCGTGCCCGCGCCGAGGACGCCGCCGCCGATGAACAGCAGGCCCGCCACCGGCAGCAGCGCGACCACCGTGGTGTTGATGGAGCGGACCAGGGTGCCGTTGATCGAGCGGTTGGCGACCTCGCTGTAGGTGAAGCGGGTCTGCTTGGTGAGGTCCTTCGTCTGTTCCTTGAGGGAGTCGAAGACGACGACCGTGTCGTACAGCGAGTAACCGAGGATCGTCAGCAGACCGATCACCGTGCCGGGCGTGACCTCGAAGCCGACGAGGGCGTAGATGCCGACGGTGATGGTGATGTCGTGGATCAGGGCGACGAGCGCCGCGATGGCCATGCGCCACTCGAAGGCGATCGCCAGATAGATCACGACCAGGATCATGAAGATCGCCAGACCCTGCCAGGCCTTGTCGGCGATCTGGTCACCCCAGCTGGGCCCGACGAGGTCGGCGGCGATGGTCTCCGGGTCGACCTTGAAGTCCTTGGCGAGTTCGGTCTTGATGTCGTCGGACTGCTGGGTGTCCATGCCGGCGATCTGGATGCGCAGCGTGCCGTTGCCGAGCTTCTGCACGACCGCCTGGTGGCCGGAGGCCTCCTCCGCGTAGTCCTCGGCCTGGGAGACGGAGACGCCGGTCTTCTCGGTGGTGAAGACGGCACCGCCCTGGAAGTCGATGCCCATGTTCAGGCCGCGCACCGCCAGGCCCAGGATGGCCGTGATGGTGATCAGGACCGAGATGCCGTACCAGAGCTTGCGGTGGCCGATGAAGTCGTAGCTGACCTCGCCACGGTGCAGTCGGGCGCCGAGGTTGCCGAGTTTCGACATTGCTCACGCCTCCTTCGTGTCGACAGGGCCGGCGGCAAGACCGGAGGGACGGCGGGTGCGGCGCAGCGGGGGCTTGGCGCCCAGGCTCTTCGGGTCGAGCCCGGACCACTTGTGGCCGTCCGCGAAGAACTTCCGGCGGGCCAGCAGCGTCATCAGCGGCTTGGTGAAGAAGAAGACCACGACGACGTCGAGGACGGTGGTCAGACCCAGCGTGAACGCGAAGCCCTGGACCTTGCCGACGGTGACGATGAACAGCACCGCCGCGGCGAGGAACGACACGAAGTCGGAGACGAGGATGGTGCGCCGGGCACGCGGCCAGGCCCGCTCGACGGCGGGGCGCAGGGTGCGGCCCTCGCGGATCTCGTCCCGGATGCGTTCGAAGTACACGATGAACGAGTCCGCGGTGATACCGATGGCGACGATGGCACCGCAGACGGCCGGCAGGTTCAGCGCGAAGCCGATCGCCGGGCCGAGCAGCGACATGAGCACGTAGGTGAGGGCGCCGGAGACCAGCAGCGAGGCGATCGCGATCATCGACAGGCCGCGGTAGTAGGCGACCAGGTAGATCACGACCAGGGCGAGGCCGATGGCGCCGGCCAGCAGACCGGCGTGCAGTTGGTCACCGCCGAGCGCGGCGGTCACCGTGGTCACGCTCTGCTCCTTGAAGGAGAGCGGGAGCGCGCCGTACGACAGCATGTTGGCGAGGTTCTGTGCCTCGTCCTGCGTGAAGCTGCCGGAGATCTGGGCGTTGCCGCCGGTGATGGACTCCCGCACGAACGGGCTGGAGACGACATCGCCGTCGAGAACGATGGCGAACTCGTTCTGCGGCTCGGTGTTCTGCGCCAGCTGGGCCGTGACGTCGGCGAACTTCTTCCGGCCCTTGGAGTTGAACTCCATGGTGACCTGCCAGCCGGCGGCGGTCTGCGTGTCGTAGACCGCCTGGGCCTTGTCGACGTCGGTGCCGTCGACGGCGGCCGGGCCGAGCAGGTACTTGTACCAGACCTTGTCGATCTCACCGCAGGCGACGGTCGAGTCGCCGGGCTTGACGCCCTCGCCGGCCTTGGTGCGGACGGACTGCTTGGAGCAGTCCAGCGCCGCGTACTTGGCCTGGAGCGCGGCGGCCTCGGCCTCGGCGCCGGTGCTCGCGGTGGCCGAGGGGCTGGCGGAGGCCTTGGCGCTGCCGCTGGCGGACGACGACGGCGTGGAGTCGGCCTTCAGCGCGTCGGTGACGGAGCGGCCCTGCGAGGTGGCGGTGGGCGACGGGGACGACGTGGAGGTCGCCTCCTCGCCGGTGGAGCCGGAGGCGCTGGACGAAGGGCTCGCCGACGAACTCGGCGAGGCGCTGGAGGAGCCGCTGGCCGACGGGCTCGGCGAGGCGGTGGCGGCGGAGCCGGTGGCCTCCTGGGCCAGGACCGGGCGGAAGTACAGCTTGGCGGTGGTGCCGACCTGGTCCCGGGCTTCCTTGGAGTTGGTGCCCTTGGGGATGTTCACGATGATGTTGCGGTCGCCCTGGGTCTGCACCTCCGCCTCGGAGACGCCCAGGCCGTTGACACGGCGGTTCATGATCTCGACCGCGGTGTCCATGTTGGCCTTGTTGATCGCGGACCCTTGGTCGGCCTTCGCCTCCAGCGTGATGCTGGTTCCGCCGGCAAGGTCGATGCCGAGACGCGGGGTCGTGTGCCCGGAGGCGAACATGCCCCCCGTGAGCCCCACGATGGCGATCAGGATCAGGGCCAGCGAGCGCCCTGGCTTGCTCTGGGCGCTCGCGCTCCGGCCCTTCTTAGGTGCTGCCACCTTCTTGTACTCCCTCTCGGGCCGCCTCGCGCCGGGTCAGCGCGGCGGCGGCCATGACATTGGTCGGGATCCGCTGCGAGATGCGCACGCCCCGGGACGCACGGGGGTTACCCGTGTGCCCCGGGGACGTGACTACTTCTTCGCGTCGGAGTCGCCGTCGGTCTTCTTCGGCTCCTCGTCGGCCTCGGCCTGCCGGTCCTCGGGCGCGGCGGCCTGCTCCTCGGTCTCGACGGGCTGGTCCTTCTTGCCGAGGTCGACGGACTTCTCGTCGGAGGCGGCGGCAGCTTCGTCGGCGGTCTCGTCGACGTCGGCGGAGTCGGTGAGGGAGGAGGCGTCGTCCGGGACGACGGCGGAGTCGGACTTCAGGTCGTGCTCGATGCCGTGGACGATGCGGTTGTACTCGTCGTCGGTCAGGACGGCACCGATGGAGTTCTTGGCGAAGAGCAGTTCCACGCCCGGACCGGCGTCGAGGAGGACCGTGTCGTCACTGACCTCCTTGACCGTCGCGTACATGCCCCCGATGGTGCGGACGCCACTGCCGGGCTGCATCTGGTTCCGCATGTCGGCGGCCTGTTGCTGCTTCTTCTTGGCCGACCGGGTCATCAGGAACATGGCCCCGATGAGCACGATGAACGGGAGGAGGGTCACAGGACTCACGGGTCGGAACTTCCTTCAAGCGACCGCGTTGGTTCGAGCGGCCTGATGGATGGGGGTTGGTTGTGCCGCCGACAAGGGCGGCATCGGCGGAGTCTAAGCGAGTCCGCGTGCATGGAACAACGCTCAGCATGGCACCTGGGTTCCTGGCCTCGCCATTGCCCCCGCCGATGAACCGCTCAGGTCCCGAACAGGTCCTGCTGTCCGTTTCCCGCCACGGTGCGCGGCGGGGTGAGGCCGAGGTGCGTCCAGGCGGCCGGGGTGGCAACGCGTCCGCGCGGGGTGCGGGCGAGCAACCCCTCGCGCACGAGGAACGGCTCGGCCACCTCTTCCACTGTCTCGCGTTCCTCCCCCACCGCGACGGCGAGGGTGGACAGGCCGACCGGGCCGCCGCCGAAGAGCTTCAGCAGGGCCTGAAGGACCGCGCGGTCGAGACGGTCGAGCCCGCGGGCGTCCACCTCGTAGACGGCGAGGGCCGCCGAGGCGATGTCGCGGGTGATCACGCCGTCGGCCTTGACCTGGGCGTAGTCGCGGACGCGGCGCAGCAGGCGGTTGGCGATGCGGGGGGTGCCGCGGGAGCGGCCGGCGATCTCGGCGGCGCCGTCGGTGTCGATCTCGACGTCGAGGAGGTTCGCCGAGCGGTGGATCACGCGCCGCAGTTCGGCGGGCTCGTAGAACTCCATGTGCGCGGTGAAGCCGAAGCGGTCGCGCAGCGGGGGCGGCAGCAGGCCCGCACGGGTGGTGGCGCCGACCAGGGTGAAGGGCGGCAGTTCGAGGGGGATGGCGGTGGCGCCGGGGCCCTTGCCGACGATGACGTCGACGCGGAAGTCCTCCATCGCCATGTACAGCATCTCCTCGGCGGGCCGGGACATGCGGTGGATCTCGTCGAGGAAGAGGACCTCGCCCTCCTGGAGGGAGGACAGGATCGCCGCGAGGTCGCCGGCGTGCTGGATCGCGGGTCCCGAGGTGATGCGGATGGGGGCGCCCATCTCGGCCGCGATGATCATCGAGAGGGTGGTCTTGCCGAGGCCGGGGGCGCCGGAGAGCAGCACGTGGTCGGCGGTCGCCCCGCGCGCGCGTGCGGCGCGCAGGACGAGGTCGAGCTGTTCGCGGACCTTCTCCTGGCCGATGAACTCGCCCAGGTCCTTGGGGCGCAGGGCGGCCTCGACGGCCTGGTCCTCACGGTCGGCGACAGGGCCCACCAGCCGTTCGGAGCCGCCGTCGGTCGTGTCGTCCCAGTTCATTGATGTGCCTCGGGGGGTGGGGGGTCAGCGGGCGCGGTTGAGGGTCTGCAGGGCGGCCCTGAGGAGCTGCCCCACCTGCGGGGTGCCCTCGGCGGCCTCGGCCTGTGGGGTCACGGCCACCACGGCCTCGTCGGCCTCGCGGGTGGCGTAGCCCAGGCCGATCAGGGCGGCGTGCAGCTGATCGCGCCAGCCCTGGGTGACCGGGGCTCCGATCGCGGGGGCGCCGACGGGCTCGCCGAGCCGATCCTTCAGTTCCAGCAGGAGCTTCTGGGCACCCCGCTTGCCGATGCCGGGGACCGCGATCAGCGCCTTCTCGTCGCCGGTGGACACGGCGCGGCGCAGGGCGTCCGGGGTGTGCACGGCCAGCATGGCCTGCGCGAGGCGCGGTCCGACCCCGCTCGCGGTCTGGAGCAGCTCGAAGACCTGGCGCTCGTCGTCGTCCACGAAGCCGTACAGGGTCAGGGAGTCCTCGCGGACGACCAGGGAGGTTGCCAGCTTGGTCGGCTGGCCCATCCGCAGGCCCGCGAGGGTGTTCGGCGTGCACTGGACGGCGATGCCGATGCCGCCCACCTCCACCACCGCGGAGCCGGGGGCGAGGGCGGCGACCGGTCCGCTCACGAAGGCGATCATGCCGTACGGCCTTTCGTCGGTGCTGTGGCCGCGTGCAGGGCGACGGCCTGCTGGAGTCGGTTCTGCGCGGGGGCGCGCCAGATGTGGCAGATGGCGAGGGCGAGGGCGTCGGCGGCGTCGGCGGGCTTGGGCGGTGCGGCCAGCCGGAGCAGGCGTGTGACCATGGCGCCGACCTGCGCCTTGTCGGCGCGGCCGCTGCCGGTGACGGCTGCCTTGACCTCGCTGGGGGTGTGCAGGGCGACGGGGATGCCGCGGCGGGCGGCGCACAGCATGGCGACGGCGCTGGCCTGGGCGGTGCCCATGACGGTCCGGACGTTGTGCTGGCTGAACACCCGCTCCACGGCGACGTATTCGGGCCGGTGCTCGTCCAGCCACTGTTCGATGCCCTGCTCGATGGCGAGGAGGCGGTGGCCCAGCTCCGCGTCGGCGGGCGTGCGTACGACACCGACGCCGATCATGGTGAGCGGCCGCCCCGCGACCCCCTCGACGACGCCGACACCGCACCGCGTCAGTCCGGGGTCCACCCCCAGTACGCGCACGCGCGCCCCCTCCCCTTGGACGGTGATCTCTGGATGTCGCCAGGCTATCCGCTGCCGCTGACAACGGCGGCGGGCCGGTAGGACGTGTCCCACCGGCCCGCCGAATCCGCTGGGCTCGCGGCAGCGTTACGCGTCGACCTTCTCCATGACCTCGTCGCTGACGTCGAAGTTGGCGAAGACGTTCTGGACGTCGTCGCTGTCCTCGAGCGCGTCGATCAGCTTGAAGATCTTCCTGGCGCCCTCCTCGTCCAGCTCGACCTGCATGGTCGGGACGAAGTTGGCCTCGGCGGAGTCGTAGTCGATGCCGGCTTCCTGGAGGGCGGTGCGGACCGCGACCAGGTCGGTGGCCTCGCTGAGCACCTCGAAGGACTCACCGAGGTCGTTGACCTCCTCGGCGCCGGCGTCCAGGACGGCGCCGAGGACGTCGTCCTCGCTCAGCTCGCCCTTGGGGACGATGACGACGCCCTTGCGGTTGAAGAGGTACGACACCGAGCCCGGGTCGGCCATCGAGCCGCCGTTGCGGGTCATGGCGACACGGACGTCGGAGGCCGCGCGGTTGCGGTTGTCGGTGAGGCACTCGATGAGCACCGCGACGCCGTTCGGGCCGTAGCCCTCGTACATGATCGTCTCGTAGTCGGCACCGCCGGCCTCGAGACCGCCGCCGCGCTTGATCGCGGAGTCGATGTTCTTGTTCGGCACCGACTGCTTCTTGGCCTTCTGTACGGCGTCGTACAGCGTCGGGTTGCCTTCCAGATCCACGCCGCCCATGCGCGCCGCGACCTCGATGTTCTTGATCAGCTTCGCGAAGAGCTTGCCGCGCTTGGCGTCGATCACGGCCTTCTTGTGCTTCGTCGTAGCCCATTTAGAGTGGCCGGACATCTGCCTGTCTCCTTCGCGTAACCATCCACATAACGAACGCCAGAGATCCTACAAGGACTCCGGCGCCCGGTTCGCGCGCACCATGTCGACGAACAGCGCGTGCACGCGGTGGTCGCCGGTCAGTTCCGGGTGGAACGACGTGGCGAGCGCGTTGCCCTGGCGGACGGCGACGATGTGGCCGTCGTGCTCGGCGAGCACCTCGGTCTCGGCGCCCACGGACTCCACCCAGGGAGCGCGGATGAAGACGCCCTCCACAGGATCGCCCTCGACGCCCGTGACGTCCACGGCCGCCTCGAAGGACTCGTTCTGCCGCCCGAAGGCGTTGCGCCGCACGATCATGTCGATGCCGCCGATCGTCTCCTGGCCCGAGCGCGGGTCGAGGATCTTGTCGGCGAGCATGATCAGGCCGGCGCAGGTGCCGTAGACGGGCATGCCGTTCCGCACCCGCGCGCGGAGGGGCTCCATCACGTCGAAGAGGACGGCCAGCTTGGAGATGGTCGTGGACTCGCCGCCGGGGATGACGAGGCCGTCCACCTCGGCGAGTTCCTCGGGGCGCCGCACCGGCCTGGCCACGGCGTCGGCCGCGGCCAGGGCGATGAGGTGCTCCCGTACGTCGCCCTGGAGGGCCAGGACGCCTATGACAGGAGTGTTCATGGGGTGGCTACCAGTGATCCTTACCAGCCGCGGTTGGCGTAGCGCTCGGTCTCGGGGAGGGTGTCGCAGTTGATGCCGACCATGGCCTCGCCGAGGTTGCGGGACGCGTCCGCGATGATCTTCGGGTCGTCGTAGAAGGTGGTGGCCTTGACGATGGCGGCGGCGCGCTTGGCCGGGTCGCCGGACTTGAAGATGCCGGAGCCGACGAAGACGCCCTCGGCGCCGAGCTGGCGCATCAGCGCGGCGTCGGCCGGGGTCGCGACACCACCGGCGGAGAACAGCACCACGGGGAGCTTGCCGAGTTCGGCGACCTCCTTGACCAGCTCGTACGGGGCGCGCAGCTCCTTGGCGGCGGCGTACAGCTCGTGGTTGTCGTAGCCGCGCAGCCTGGCGATCTCGTTCTTGATCTGGCGCAGGTGGCGCACGGCCTCGACGACGTTGCCGGTGCCGGCCTCGCCCTTGGAGCGGATCATCGCGGCGCCCTCGGCGATGCGGCGCAGTGCCTCGCCCAGGTTGGTGGCGCCACAGACGAAGGGGGTGGTGAAGGCCCACTTGTCGGAGTGGTTGACCTCGTCGGCCGGGGTGAGGACCTCGGACTCGTCGATGTAGTCGACGCCGAGGGACTGCAGCACCTGGGCCTCGACGAAGTGGCCGATGCGGGACTTGGCCATCACCGGGATGGAGACCGCCTCGATGATGCCCTCGATCATGTCGGGGTCGGACATCCGGGCCACGCCGCCGTCCTTGCGGATGTCGGCCGGGACCCGCTCCAGGGCCATGACGGCGACGGCCCCCGCGTCCTCGGCGATCTTCGCCTGCTCCGGCGTGACGACGTCCATGATCACGCCGCCCTTGAGCTGCTCGGCCATGCCGCGCTTCACGCGTGCGGTGCCGGTCTCGGGAGCCTGGTTCTCGGTGATGGACACGGGTTGACCTCACTGGAGTGGAAGAGGGGTTTCTGCAACCACCGAGGAAACGTGAGTGGACCAGTCCACAGCAAGGGCCAATGGCAAGCCGGTGGATCCTTTTCCGCCCCGGGGGCCGGGCGGGCGGCCTCAGGCCGCGCGGTCGGACAGGGTGGCCGGGGGCTCGTCGTCCATCTCGAAGGCCATCGGGAACGGGGCGTGGCCGGCCAGCCGGAACCAGCGGACCTTGCGGTGCTCGCGCAGCCGGCGGGCCGCGCCCACGGCGTCGTTGTGGAAGCGCCGGGCCATGGGAACTCGGCGGACGGCCTCGGTCAGCTCGTGCGCCGCGGCCTCTCCGCCGGGCGCCGCACGGACCACGTCCAGCTGTGCCGGCTCCGAGAAGATCGCCCGCAGCGCCTGGCTGAGCTCGCTCTCGGCGACCTCCCGCTGCTCCTCCTCGGCCTGCCGGGCGGCGTGTGCGGCCTCGTACAGCACGATCGAGGCGGCCGGATCCAGCACGCCCGAGGTGGCCAGTTCCTGGGCCACGGACGCCCGGCGCAGCAGCTGGGCGTCCAGCGCGGCGCGGGTGGCGTCGATCCGGGCGTGCAGGCGGTCCAGCCGCCCCGCCGTCCAGCTCAGGTACAGGCCGATCGCGACGAGGACGACGAGGGCCCAGATCAGGGTTGCGGTCACGGGCAGCAAGGCTATCGGGACGCCCCATCGCCCCGGGGAGCCGGTCGGTCCGGTCCGTCGGCCCACGCCGCGCCGGATCGGCCCCGCACCGCCCCTCCGGTCAGTCCCGCGCCAACCCCAGCCGGGCCCGCAGCCCCGAGACCCACCGGTCGTCGTCGGCCGCGGCCACCGCCGCCGCGCCGGCCGTCACCGTCTCGTACACCGACAGGATGTCCGCGCCGACGGTCGACCAGTCGAAGCGACGCACATGGGCGCTGCCGCGCTCGCGCAGTTCGGCCCGCCGTGCGGGATCGCCCAGGAGCCTTACGGCCGCCTCGGCCAGCGCGTCGGCGTCCTCGTTGGCGAAGAGTTCGCCCGCCGCGCCCTGGTCGAGGACCTGGGCGAAGGCGTCCAGGTCGGAGGCGAGGACGGGGGCGCCCGCCGACATGGCCTCGACGAGGATGATGCCGAAGCTCTCGCCACCGGTGTTGGGGGCGACGTACAGGTCGACGCTGCGCAGGAAGCGGGCCTTGTCCTCGTCGCTGACCATGCCGAGGAACTCCACGCGCGCACGCAGTTCCCCGGGAAGGTCGGCCACCGCCTCTTCCTCGTCGCCTCGGCCCGCGACCAGCAGGCGGGCGTTCGGGCGCTCGGCGAAGATCCTCGGCAGGGCCTTCACCAGCACGGGCAGGCCCTTGCGGGGCTCGTCGATGCGGCCGACGAAGCCGATCGTGTCACCCTGCCACTCGGCCCTGGGCTCGGCCTTGGCGAAGAACTCCACGTCGACGCCGTTGGGGATGACGACCGCGTCGCCGCCGAGGTGCTCGACCAGGGTGCGGCGGGCGTACTCGCTCACCGCGATCCGCGCGCTGATCTTCTCCAGCGCGGCCTGGAGGATCGAGTACGCGGCGATCATCGCGCGCGAACGGGGGTTGGAGGTGTGGAAGGTGGCCACGATGGGTCCCTGCGCCGCCCAGCAGGTCAGCAGGCCGAGGGAGGGCGAGGTGGGCTCGTGGATGTGGACGACGTCGAACGCGCCGTCGTGCAGCCAGCGGCGTACCCGCGCCGCGCTCAGGAAGCCGAAGTTGAGACGGGCCACCGAGCCGTTGTACGGCACCGGGACCGCGCGGCCGGCCGAGACGACGTAGGGCGGCAGCGGGGTGTCGTCGTCCGCCGGGGCGAGGACGGACACCTCGTGGCCGAGCCGGACGAAGTACTCGGCGAGGTCGCGGATGTGGAACTGGACGCCACCCGGCACGTCCCAGGAGTACGGGCAGACGATGCCGATCCTCACGCGGTCCCCCCGTGAGCGGAACGCGCCGGGTCGAGATCCGCGCGCCACAACCGCTGCAGCATGTGCCAGTCCTCCGGATGGTCGGCGATGCCCGAGGCGAAGACGTCTGCCAGGGCCTGTGTCATGACAGACGTCTTCTCGGCCCGCGTACCTGTCCCGGGTACCTCGACCGGGGGATGGACGCGGCCCCGCATGACGGGCGAGTCGTCGTACCAGAGCGTGACGGGGAGCAGGAGCGCGCCGGTCTGCTGGGCGAGCAGGGCGGGCCCCGCGGGCATCGTCGCCGTGTCGCCGAAGAAGGTCACCGGGACGCCCGAGGCGGACAGGTCCCGCTCGGCGACCAGGCAGACCAGTCCGCCGTCGCGCAGCCGTCTGGCCAGGGTGCCGAAGGCGGTGCCGCCGCTGTGCGGCAGGACCTCCATGCCGAGGCCCTCGCGGTAGGCGACGAAACGGTCGTAGAGGGTCTCGGGCCTCAGGCGCTCGGCGACCGTCGTGAACGGCGTCCGGAGCGCGGTGGTGACCCAGGCGCCGGCGAGGTCCCAGTTGGCCATGTGGGGCAGTGCGAGGACGACGCCCCGTCCGGAGGCGATGCCGTCGGTCAGGTGGTGGAGGTCCTTGGGGTCGAAGCCGCTCTTGATCCGCTCCTCGCTCCACACCGGCAGACGGAAGGACTCCATCCAGTAGCGCAGGTAGGACCGCATGCCCGCGCGCGAGAGCTCGGCGAGGCGCTCGGGGCCGGCGTCGGGCACCACGCGCGCGTAGTTGGCCTCCAGCCGCCGCACACCCTTGCCGCGCCGCTTCCAGGCGAGGTCGGCGAGGGACCGCCCCAGGCGCACGGCGGCCGGCTCGGGGAGCTTCTTGACGGTGCTCCAGCCGAGACCGTACAGCGCGTCGGTCAGACGCTCCTGGGGGCTCACTTCGCGGCCTCGCTCCCCCGGGCCTCGTGTCCCTCGTCCTCCGCGGCCGCGGCGGCCTCCGCCTCGGCCGACTCCCGCCGGACCGTGACGACCCGCTGGATCAGGGTGACCAGGCTGCCGACGGCGACGATCCACAGGGCGGCCGGCAGCAGGTACTGGATGCCCGGTACGCCGAACTTGTGCAGTCCCGCCAGCCCGGCCGCGACCAGCGAGACCACCAGCCGCTCGGCGCGCTCGACGAGGCCGTTGACGGCGACCGGCAGGCCGATCGATTCACCACGGGCCTTGGTGTACGACACCACCTGGCCGCTGGCCAGGCAGAAGATCGAG
The DNA here is from genome assembly GCF_044465285.1 of Streptomyces sp. NPDC049687. Lineage (NCBI taxonomy): Bacteria > Bacillati > Actinomycetota > Actinomycetes > Kitasatosporales > Streptomycetaceae > Streptomyces > Streptomyces sp. NPDC049687. The sequence continues at coordinate 372,406 of NZ_JBITLN010000009.1, read as the reverse complement.
ACGGCGCACAGGACGTTGTCGTTCCCGTGGCCGGCGTACCAGAGGGCGAAGCCGCCGAAGATGGCGCCGTCGGCGACCCGGTCGAGCGTGGAGTCCAGGAAGGCTCCCCAGCGGCTGGAGCGGCCCAGCTGGCGGGCCATGTTGCCGTCGACGAGGTCGGAGAACACGAACAGCGTGATCACGACCGTGCCCCAGAAGAACTCGCCACGGGGGTAGAAGACCAGCGCTCCCGCGACCACACCGGCGGTGCCGATGAGCGTGACCGTGTCGGGGCTGACGCCCCGCCGGATCAGAAACGCGGCGAACGGTGTGAGGACACGCGTGAAGAATGCACGCGCGTACTTGTTCAGCATGGCCTTCCCGAGGGTCGGTGTCGCCGCGCGGCCCCTGCTGACCACCGGCTGGCCCATCGTAGTCACGCGCGCGTGTGTGCGACGGGCGGGCACCCACAGCCCCGTGTCACGGCCTCGCGGCATCAGGGTCACGGCCCGGTCGCGGCCGAGTCCAGGGGTCGTGGCGTCCCTCGTATGGACGCACGGTGACGGGAGTGGAAAGCTCGAAGGACCGCGGGCGTCGCCGGAGCCGCCATCGCACGCGGGGCTCGCGTGCCCGCGCCCCCAGTGACCTCACCGTGCACGGGAGGCAAGGAAATGGGCGACAAGGCGAACACACACCCCGGAGCCGCCGGCAGGGCTACGGCGGCCGACCATCCCGCGTCCGTACGGAATGTGGTGCTGGTCGGCCACTCCGGTTCGGGCAAGACGACATTGGTGGAAGCTCTCGCGCTGACGACGGGAGCGGTGAACCGGGCGGGCCGTGTGGAGGACGGCGGCACCGTCTCGGACTACGACGAGATCGAGCACCGGCAGCAGCGCTCCGTACAGCTCTCCCTGGTGCCGGTCGAATGGGACGGCATCAAGGTCAACCTCCTCGACACCCCCGGATACGCCGACTTCGTCGGGGAGCTCAGGGCCGGTCTGCGCGCGGCGGACGCGGCCCTCTTCGTCGTCTCGGCCTCGGACGGCGTGGACGGCTCGACCCGCATGGTGTGGGAGGAGTGCGCGGCCGTCGGCATGCCGCGCGCGATCGTCGTCACGCACCTGGAGGCGGCCCGCGCGGACTTCGAGGAGATGACCCGGGTCTGCGCGGAGGCCTTCGGGGGTGACGATCCGGACGCCGTGCTCCCGCTGTACCTGCCGCTGCACGGCCCGCAGGCCGCCGACGGGCACGCGCCCGTGACCGGTCTGACGGGGCTGCTGTCGCGGACGCTGTTCGACTACTCCTCCGGCGAACGCAAGGAGTCCGAGCCGGGCGAGGACCAGCTGCCGGACCTCGAGGAGGCCCGCAACCGGCTGATCGAGGGGATCATCGCCGAGAGCGAGGACGAGACCCTCATGGACCGTTATCTCGGCGGCGAGCAGATCGACGTCAAGACGCTCGTCGACGACCTGGAGCGGGCCGTCGCGCGCGGCACGTTCTTCCCGGTCCTGGCGGCCGCGCCCGCCTCCGACGGGGCCCGCCAGGGCATCGGCACGGTCGAGCTGCTGGAACTGGTCACCCGGGGCTTCCCGACGCCGCTGGAGCGCGAGGCCCCCCGGGTGACGACGGTCGACGGCAGGCCGCGTGAGCTGAAGCCGTGCGATCCCGAGGGCCCGCTGGTCGCGGAGGTCGTCAAGACCTCCTCCGACCCCTACGTCGGGCGTGTCTCGCTCGTCCGCGTCTTCTCCGGCACCCTGCACCCCGACGAGACCGTCCACGTCTCCGGGCACGGCCTGGCCGACCGCGGCCACGAGGACCACGACGTCGACGAGAAGATCGGCGCCCTGTCCGCGCCGTTCGGCAAACAACAGCGGGGGCTGACGCACGCCATCGCGGGCGACCTCGCGTGCGTGGCGAAACTCGGCCGCGCGGAGACCGGCGACACGCTCTCCGCGAAGGACGACCCGCTCCTCATGGAGCCCTGGCAGATGCCCGACCCGCTGCTTCCGCTGGCCATCCAGGCGCACAGCAAGCCCGACGAGGACAAACTCTCGCAGGGACTGGCCCGGCTGGTCGCCGAGGACCCGACGATGCGCCTGGAGCAGAACCAGGACACCCACCAGGTCGTCCTGTGGTGCCTGGGCGAGGCCCACGCCGACGTGGCCCTGGAGCGGCTGCGCTCCCGCTACGGCGTCCAGGTCGACGTCGTACCGCACAAGGTCTCCCTGCGGGAGACGTTCGCGGACAAGTCCGGCGGGCGCGGGCGGCATGTCAAGCAGTCCGGCGGGCACGGGCAGTACGCCATCTGCGAGATCGAGGTGGAGCCGCTGCCCGGCGGCTCGGGCATCGAGTTCGTGGACAAGGTCGTCGGCGGGGCGGTGCCGCGGCAGTTCATCCCGTCCGTCGAGAAGGGCGTACGGGCGCAGGCCGCCAAGGGCGTCGCGACCGGGTATCCGCTGATCGACGTGCGGGTCACGCTGCTCGACGGCAAGGCGCACTCGGTGGACTCCTCCGACGCCGCGTTCCAGACGGCGGGCGCGCTCGCGCTGCGGGAGGCCGCGGCCAATGCGCGGATCCATCTCCTCGAGCCGGTGGCCGAGGTGAGTGTGCTGGTCGGCGACGACTACGTGGGCCCCGTGATGAGCGACCTGTCGGGGCGGCGCGGCCGGGTGCTGGGCACCGAGCAGACGGCCGGCGGACGCACTCTCGTCCGGGCCGAGGTGCCCGAGATCGAGATCGGCCGGTACGCGGTGGACCTGCGCTCGCTCTCGCACGGCACGGCCCGTTTCCACCGCGCGTACGCGCGGCACGAGCCGATGCCGCCGCCGGTGGCCGAGCGGGTCCGTCAACAGGCGGAGGCCGGTTAGGCGTTGAGACGACGGCAGACTCAAGTGACGTGGGAGGAAGGTGATCCTCCGGTTCGGCGGGCGGCTTCGGCCGTCCGCCGACGGATGTCAGTGGCTGGGGATACGCTGATGACCTGATCAACAGGTGTGCGGAGTACGGAAGTCGGGAAGGCCGCAGGAGCGAGAGTGGCGGCGAGTGGGGGCGGAATGACCGTGGAGGACTTCTTCGGGCCACAGGTGCCGCGGACGGGCGGCTCGGGGGGTGCGCCGACGTTCGCGCTGGCTTCGGCGGCGTACCGGGACACCCCGATGGAGGAAATCAAGAAGGCCGACAACGAATGGCACCAGTCGACGGTGAAGGAGGGCCGCAGCTGGGCGAAGATCTTCCGGCCCAACTTCGGTGAGGCGTACTCCCAGGCCGTGATCGACCGCATGCTGGGCGTCGGCCGCGATCCGCTCATCCAGTCCTTCGGCAGCGAGCCTCAGGTGGTCGTCGAGCACTGTCTCGCGGCCAACCGCATCCGGCGGCAGCGCGACCAGAAGCTGACCGGCCTGATGCTGCTGTGCGGGGTGCTCTTCCTGCCGGGTCTGCTGGTCTGGCTGCTCGTCTTCCAGCTCCGGGCCACCATGGGGAAGCTGGACAGCAGGCGGGTCTCCGGACTCGGCACCGGCCTGCTGGTCGCCGTGGGCGCCCTCGCCGTGATCTTCGTGGTCCGGATGCCGTTCACCGGCATCTGGGGGTGGTACGCGCGGGGATGCGTCGTGGCCCCGGTGGCCGGCTGGTTCCTGGCCAAGCGGGTGTGCGAGGGCACCGCGACGGACCTGCGCGAGCGCTGGGACAGCCTGCTGTCCGGCGGCAGCGTCGGCGCCAAGGTCCCCGAGGCGGTGCCGACCAGCCCCGACCAGGCGGCGGCCGAGCAGCTGCGCCAGTCCCTGGCCCGGCTCAGTGCCGAGCAGCAGTCCAACTCCGTCTTCTACGCCGGCCCCAAGGGCATCCTCGGCATGGGCACCCGCTGGGGCGCCTGGCACCTCGCCGAGGAACTGACGCCGCTCGACCCGGTCAAGGGCGTCCACGAGTTCCGCAGCTGGACGGTCGTCCGGGCGATCCACGACGAGCTGAGCCTGCTGCACCGGCAGAGCCTGAAGACCGGAGGCTTCCCTCAGCCGTCGGTACGGCACTGGGTCGTCACGCATGTGGGCGCGGGCGCCAAGGCGGTCTCCAGGCCCGAGGGGACCGACGTCGAGGCCTACCAGGTCAAGCCGAGGGCCGTGGAGGACATCTGCAACAACCAGCAGTTCGACAGCGGCGACCGGCACTACCTGGGCGTGCAGTGGCCGCATCTGTGGAACGGCAATCTGATCATCACCATGATGATCACCGTGACCGTGCTGAAGGAGACCCTGCGCATCGAGGTCACCGGGCACGCCCTGGGCCCGGTCAACGGCCTGTTCAGCACCAAGCCGGAGGCCCCCAGCAAGGAGGTCGCCAAGACCGTCCGCTTCTGGGAGACCCGGACGGTCAAGCTTCCGCTGGTCACCCCCGACGAGGTGGTCCGGCTGGCGGCCCGGGCCACGATCAGCTGGTACCCGCCGCTGCTGAAGTGGCTCGGCGGCTCCATAGGCCTGCCGGAGCCCTTCGGTCTGCGGCACGCGTGGGCCGACCAGCCGTGGAGCCACCGCTTCATGGCCGACGACGCGTTGCGCGCGGCCACCCCGGTACTGCGGGCGGTGCACAGGGCCGCGCTGAGGGTGCTCAAGGAGCACGACGTGGACACCGAGAAGTTCAGCTCACGTGCCGCGGCCCTCAGCGGGGGCGTCCAGGAGGTCTCCCCGAAGAAGGCCGACACCTACGACGCGTAGGCCTCCGGCGGGGGGCCGTGGTGCCGTTCAGGCCGAAGGGGGCCTGAACGGCCTCGTCCTCGGACGCCGGACGGGCTGGTGATCAGGCCGCCGGCCAGGCTTCCGCCAGCATCTTTCTCGTGTCCGCCAGCAGCTGCGGCAGCACGCGTGTGTGGCCGACCACCGGCATGAAGTTCGTGTCGCCGCCCCAGCGGGGCACGATGTGCTGGTGGAGGTGGGCGGCGATGCCGGCGCCGGCCACGGTTCCCTGGTTCATGCCGATGTTGAAGCCGTGCGCGCCGGACGCGGTGCGCAGGGCCGTCATCGCCTGCTTGGTCAGCTCGGCCAGCTCGACGGTCTCGGGGCCGGTCAGATCGGTGTAGTCGGCGACGTGCCGGTAGGGGACGGTCATCAGGTGGCCGCCGTTGTACGGGTAGAGGTTGAGCACCGCGTACACGTGCTCGCCCCGCTTGACGACCAGCCCGTCCTCGTCGGACTTCGCCGGGATCGAGCAGAACGGGCAACCGTCGTCGGCACCCGGGCCGGTCGGCTTGTTCTCGCCCTGGATGTAGGCCATCCGGTGGGGCGTCCACAGGCGCTGGAACGCGTCCTGCGTCCCCACTCCGATCTGCTGCTCCGGCTCACTCGTCATGCAAGGCAGCATATGGCTTCGCCCGTTCGCGGCGTGTCGCCGGGGCTGCGGGAAAACCCCCGCGGGCCAAGCTGGGCCGATGGACGAAGTCAGCCCTCAGGTCCGCTGGGAGCAGCGCACGGAGCTCCCCCTCGCCCTCGCCTCCCTGGTGTTCCTCGCCGGGTACGCCGTCCTGGTCCTCGCCCAGGATCTGCCGTCCGTCTGGCGCGACCTGTGCGCGGCCGTGATGGCCGCGGCGTGGGCCCTGTTCGCCGTCGACTACGGGGCCCGCTGGCGGCTCAGCGGACAGGGGCCGCGCTTCGTGCGTACGCACAAGCTGGACACCGTGGTCGTGCTGCTGCCCCTGCTGCGTCCACTGCGGGTCGTCAAGGTGTACGAGGCCGTACAGCGCCGGCGCGGGCAGCCCCGGCTGTCGCTGCACGCGCGTGTGATCGCGTACGCGGGGGTGACGACCGTGCTCCTCGGCTTCGCGTGCGCACTCGCCGTCTACGACCGGGAGCGCGGCGCGCCGGGCACCGACATGCACACGTTCGGAGACGCGCTCTGGTGGGCGGCCTCGACGCTCACCACGGTCGGCTACGGCGACGTCGTGCCGGTCACTACCGGCGGCCGGCTGATCGCGGTCGCACTGATGGCGTGCGGGCTGGCGCTGCTGGGCGCGGTCACGGGGTCGTTCTCGTCGTGGCTGATCCAGGTGTTCTCGCGCGAGGGCGACGAAAGGCCCTCGGGAAACTAGCTTCCCGAGGGCCCGACGCGGAACCGGTGGATCAGACCTGCGCCCGCTCCTCGACGACCTTCGCGATCTTCGCGAGGGCCTCGTCGAACGGGATGCCGTTCTCCTGCGAGCCGTCGCGGTAGCGGAAGGACACCGAGCCGTTCGACATGTCCTCGTCGCCCGCGATGACCATGAAGGGCACCTTCTGCTTCTGGGCGTTGCGGATCTTCTTCTGCATGCGGTCGGAGGACGAGTCGACCTCGACGCGCAGCCCCTGCTTCCTGGCGGCGGCGGCGAACTTCTCCAGGTACTCGACGTGCCCGTCGCCGATCGGGATGCCGATCGCCTGGACCGGGGCCAGCCAGGCCGGGAAGGCGCCCGCGTAGTGCTCCAGGAGCACCGCGAAGAACCGCTCGATGGAGCCGAACAGGGCGCGGTGGATCATGACGGGGCGCTGTTTGGCGCCGTCCGGGCCGGTGTACTCCAGGTCGAAGCGCTCCGGCAGGTTGAAGTCGAGCTGGATGGTCGACATCTGCCAGGTGCGGCCGATGGCGTCCTTGGTCTGGACGGAGATCTTCGGCCCGTAGAAGGCGGCGCCGCCCGGGTCGGGGACGAGCGGGAGGCCCTGCTTCTCGGCGACCTGGCGGAGCGTCTCCGTGGCCTCCTCCCAGACCTCGTCGGAGCCGACGAACTTCTCCGGGTCCTTGGTGGAGAGCTCCAGGTAGAAGTCGGTCAGGCCGTAGTCGCGCAGCAGGCCGAGGACGAAGGTGAGCGTCTTGTCGAGCTCCTCCGACATCTGCTCACGGGTGCAGTAGATGTGCGCGTCGTCCTGCGTGAAGCCACGCGCGCGCGTGAGGCCGTGCACGACGCCGGACTTCTCGTACCGGTACACGGTCCCGAACTCGAAGAGGCGCAGCGGCAGTTCGCGGTAGGAGCGGCCGCGCGCGTCGAAGATCAGGTTGTGCATCGGGCAGTTCATGGGCTTGAGGTAGTAGTCCACGCCCTCGTCGAGCTGCATGGGCGGGTACATGCCGTCGGCGTACCAGTCCAGGTGGCCCGAGGTCTCGAAGAGCTTCCCCTTCGTCGCGTGCGGGGTGTAGACGAACTCGTAGCCCTCCTCCTCGTGCCGGCGGCGCGAGTAGTCCTCCATGACCCGGCGGACGATGCCGCCCTTGGGGTGGAAGACCGCGAGGCCGGAGCCGATCTGCTCGGGGATGGAGAACAGGTCGAGCTCGGAGCCCAGCTTGCGGTGGTCGCGCTTCTCGGCCTCGGCGAGGAAGTCGAGGTACGCCTTCAGCTCGTCCCTGGACGGCCAGGCGGTGCCGTAGATGCGCTGGAGCATGGGGTTCTTCTCGCTGCCGCGCCAGTAGGCGGCCGCGTTGCGCATCAGCTTGAAGGCCGGGATGAGGCGGGTGGAGGGCAGGTGGGGACCGCGGCAGAGGTCCTTCCAGCACAGCTCACCGGTCTTGGCGTCGAGGTTGTCGTAGATCGTCAGCTCGCCGGCGCCGACCTCGACGTCGGCACCGTCGTCGCTCGAAGCCGAGCCCTTGAGGCCGATCAGCTCCAGCTTGTACGGCTCGGAGGCGAGCTCCTCGCGGGCGGCCTCGTCGGTCACCACGCGACGCGAGAACCGCTGTCCGCGCTTCTGGATCTCCTGCATCTTCTTCTCGATGGCCTTGAGATCCTCGGGCGTGAACGGCTTCTCGACGTCGAAGTCGTAGTAGAAGCCGTCCTTGACCGGCGGGCCGATGCCCAGCTTGGCCTCGGGGAAGATCTCCTGCACGGCCTGGGCCATCACGTGCGCGGTGGAGTGGCGCAGGATGTTGAGGCCGTCCTCGGAGGAGAGCTCGACGCCCTCGACCTCCTCGCCGTCGGAGAGCACGTACGACAGGTCCCTGAGCTCGCCGCCCACGCGCGCGGCGATGATCGAGCGCTCGCCGGCGAAGAGGTCGGCGGCCGTAGTGCCCGTCGTCACCGTGCGCTCTTCCCGCTCGGAATCGCGTTGGATGATCACACGGACGTCTGACACCGGTCTCTCCTGACTGCAGGTGGGTGCGGCGCCATACCGGGAGCGCGCGCAATAGGGGATCGTACCGACCCGCACCCGCCGACCGCGAAATCAGTCCCCGTCGTACTCTCCGCCGCAGGCCTCCTCGAAGAAGTCGAGACCTTCCTGCAGGGACTTCATCAGCCGGTCCCGTTCGGCGTCGTCGACCTGTACGGGTACGACTCCGCAGGCGCCGGTGATCCGCCGGAAGCCGCCCCTGCTCTCCAGCCGCCCCTGCACCCGCACCGGCAGCCCGACCAGATGGGCCTGCCCGGCGATGCGGTAGTCCTCCTCGTCGAGGGTGAGCCGGACGTGCGGGATCTCGGCGCCGGCCAGTACCCGCAGCCGTACGCTGCCCTCGCCACGCGGACCGGACCTGCGCAGCCGGACCACCGTGCCGGTGATCCGCACGGACACCGCGGGCTCCTCGCGCAGATAGCGGGCGCCGGCCTCGCGCAGCACGGGCAGGTCGCCGGGCGAGAACTCGACGGGCTCGGCGGTGGCGGCGCAGTCCTCGGGCACTCCTGGCGCGGGGGCCCACTCCACGGCGACGCGGGCCCCCTCCGTGCCGCGGACCAGGGCGATCAGCGCGTCGGTGAGCTCGCGGCTCGCGCCGGCCTCCACGGCGCCGTCGAAGGCGTCCATGCCGCCGGTGGCCCGCTGGTAGTCGATGGCCTCACGGACCGCGTACAGGGCCTGGTGGAGGCGTACGGCGAGGGCGCGGGCGGAGGCGGCCGGCACGAACGCGGTGAGGCTGCGGCCACCTGCCCCGGAGCCGACCAGGACCTGGTCGAGCATCGCGGTGGCCGCACGGCGGTGCCGGGCGCCGTAGTAGCCGGCCCGCCCGCGGGTGGCGAGCGCGCCGGCGAGGAGCATCTGGCGGGCGGCGCCGCGCAGCTGTTCGTCGGCCGTCCAGGGCGCGGCCCCGGCGGGCCCCTCGGGGGTGTCCCGCCACCAGCGGATCTCGTCGCTCGGCACGGCGAGCCCGACCAGCACCTCGCGCGCGGAGGGCGAGCCGCTGCGGGCCAGGGCCTGGAGCGCCTCGCCGAGCAGGTCGTCGCTGTCGGGGAAGGCCCGGCTCTCGGGCACGAGCAGGCTCGTGGCGCCCGCGCCGGGCCCCGGTGGGGTCCAGCGGCCGTAGCGTCCGACGGCGCCGCCGCGCCGCTGCCAGCCGTGCCGGCGCAGCAGGGCGCCGAGGACGGCCGGGTCGACCTCGCCGGGTTCGGGGGTCCGGTCCCAGTGGGGGTCGGGGTGCGGACGTACGGCCCTCAGGGGCTCGTCGAGGGAGCGGTGCGTCATGGTCTGCCTCCCGTCCCGACCCGCGTCATGATCTCGCACAGCGCCCGGTCGTCGAAGATGCGTGAGGTCGGTATCCGCACGGTGGTCCGGGTCCGCCCGGTGATCGGGTGGCCGGCGAGATTGACCCAGTAGCAGCAGTGCCGCAGGTCGAGTCGGTCGTGGCCGGCACGCAGCCACTGGTCCTGGGAGCGGGGGACGATCATCACGACCAGGATCTTGTGCACCGACACCGGGGTGCGGGCGAGCTTGCGCAGGTGGTCGTTGTCGAGCGTGAAGGAGAAGAACCGGCCCGGGGGGTCGGGCGGGATCTGGTAGGTGGCCTTGAGCTGCACCTTGATGGTGACCTCGTCGTCCACCGTGTGGCCGGGCGCGCTGTGGCTGACGTGCCAGTCGATGCCGTTGTCCGGGAACGGCTGGGACAGCGAGCAGCCGGCCGCCGCCGCGACCGCGTGCAAGTAGCCCACCTGCAGTGTCTCCATGCAGGCGGTGGTGGCGAGCGTGCCGCGATGGGGGCCCGTCTGTTCGGGCAGCAGCCCGCCCCGCTCGGGCTGCGCTATCGCCATGACCAACTGCCTTCCGCGCAAGGTGAGATGTCCGCGACCGGGCCGAGTGACATCCGAATGAAACGCCGAGTGAAATCCCGCCTCGGGCCGCTGAACTGCAAAGACCCGTACTCCTGTTGTGTCCTTCCGGCGTACGGCGCAAACAGCCCGGGTATCACCAAACGGGCAGAAGACGGGGCGTCAGCTGCCGTGGGTGAACGAGGGGTTGTGTAGGTATGACGTACTGGTACGAGGGCCCGCTGGCCGCTTTCGACACGGAGACGACGGGCGTCGACGTGGAGGCCGACCGGATAGTGTCGGCCGCCCTCGTCGTCCAGGACGCTCCGGGGGTACGGCCGCGGGTGAGCCGCTGGCTGGTGAACCCGGGCGTGCCGGTGCCCGCCGAGGCGACGGCGGTGCACGGGCTGACGGACGATCATCTGCAGCGCAACGGCCGCTGGCCGGCACCGGTGATGTTCGAGATAGCCGAGCTGCTGGCCGAACAGGCGGCGGCGGGGCGGCCGTTGGTGGTGATGAACGCGCCGTTCGACCTGACGCTGCTCGACCGTGAGCTGCGCCGGCACCGGGCCTCGTCACTGGGCCACTGGCTGGAGCCGGCGCCGCTGCGGGTGCTGGACCCGCGGGTACTGGACAAGCAGCTGGACCGCTACCGCAAGGGGCGGCGCACGCTCACGGACCTGTGCGCGCACTACGGCGTGTCCCTGTCCGAGGCGCATGACGCGGCCGCGGACGCGCTGGCCGCGCTGGAGGTCGTCCGCGCGCTGGGCCGCCGCTTCACGGCCCGCCTGGAGCGCCTGTCCCCCGCCGAGCTGCACGCCCTCCAGACGGCCTGGCACGCGGCCCAGGCCCGGGGTCTGCAGGCCTGGTTCGCGCGCAGCGGCTCCCCGGAGACGGTGGACACCTCCTGGCCGGTACGCCCGGAGCTGCCGGCGGCGGCTTAGAGCCCCTTCGGAGCTCTTGGGGAGGACACAAAAGAACCGGCCCGCGTGCTGCGGACCGGTTCTTCCCGGTGGGCGATACTGGGTTCGAACCAGTGACCTCTTCGGTGTGAACGAAGCGCTCTCCCACTGAGCTAATCGCCCGGGAACGCACTGAACAATACAGGTCCCCGCACGCTTCCTTCAAACCGCTTGCAGGTACGCCGCCAGGCCGCGCCGTCCGGATCGCATCATCAGCCGGTGGTTGGCGCGGAACAGCGGCCGCCCCGGCACGGCGAACCGCCTGAGCAGCGGCTTGTTCGCGTCGACGACCTGTTCGTAGCGGGCGAGGGTGCCGGGCCCGGCGGCGGTGACCGTCCAGCGGGCCCAGCCCTCGATGTCGCCGGACATGGCGATCTCCAGGACTCCGGCCGCCGGATCGCGGCGCGTCTCGCGCGCGGTGAACGTGATGTCGTACGGCAGCAGCGAGCGGATGCGGACGACGCCGGTGGTGCCGTCGGCACGGTTCACCTCGCGCACCTGGCGCCACCAGCGCGGATAGTCCTCCACCCGCTCCAGCGCGGCGTACACGGCGGCGGGCGGCCCGGGCAGGGCCCACCGGCTGAGGAAGCGGTAACGGGTCCAGTCCATGGGCGGAGTGTGCCCGCGCGAGGGGCGGTCGCACCGCTGTTGAGTACGTTCTGAGTACCCGCACTCATGGCATACGACGTGACCTGGGCCACACTCCAGCCATGACGCACATTCCGCCCCCGGCCGAGGAGTTGCGGTTCCTCGACGCCGAGCTGCGCCAACTGGACGCCCGCCGGGCCCAGTTGCTGGCCCGCCGCGCCTGGCTGGTCACCACGCTCCAGCCGATACGGCCGCTGCCCCCGACTCCGCCGGCCGCGCCCCGGCCTGAGGCCACCGCGCCCAGCGTGCAGAACGTCCTGCTTCTGCTGGGCGGCATCCTGCTCACCGTGGCCGCGATGGTGTTCACCCTGGTGAGCTGGGGGCACCTGGGCCTCACCGGCCGGTCCCTGGTGCTGGGCGCGGTCACGCTGGCCGTACTCGGCGCGCCCGTGGCGCTGCTGCGGCGCGGGCTGCTCTCGACCGCCGAGTCGGTCGCGGGCCTCGGCCTCGCCCTCACCGCGCTGGACGCGTACGCCCTGCACGAGACGGCGTTCACGGCGGCGGACGGCGTGACCTACGCGGCGGTCGCGTCGACGGTGCTGGCGGCGCTCTGGACGACGTACGGCACGGCACTCACGGCGCTGCGCCTCCCCCGCCCCGCCGCCCTGCTGGTCGCCCGGTTCCCGCTGCCGCTCTGGGCGGTCGCGGCCGGTGGGGGGCCGTACGCGATCACGACGGCCGCGCTGCTCACGGCGGCGCTCGACGTGGTGGTCGCGCTGCGGGTGGCCGCGCGGCCGGTCCGGCTCGTCGCCGTGGTCTGCGCGTTCGGCACGGGCGGCTGCGGCGTCCTGGCGGCCGGTCTGCTCTCCCTGGACGCGGCCGGTCCGGGCGACGCCGTCCGCGCGGCGGCGCTGCTCTCCCTCGCTGCGGCGGTGGCTCTGGGCGGCGCGTGGTTCGCTTCCCGGCCGGGTCTCGCGGTGGGGACGGCGGTGGTGGGCGGCCTGTCCCTGGTCGCCGGTGTCGGTGGCGTCCTACGGGTGTCGCTTCCCGCCGACTGGACCGTGCCGGCGTATGTGGCCTGCGGGATCGCCCTGTCGGCCGTCGTGCGCGGCTCGGAGCCGGTGCGCCGGGGTCTCACCCGGGCTTCCGCCGCCGTGCAGGCCTGCGCCGTGCTGTGGGCGGTGCCTGCCGTGGGCGTCACACTGCTGGGACCGACGATCTGGGCGGGCCGCGCCTGGTCGGGGGCGCCGTCGGATGCCCGTACGGCGGCGGCGCTCGACCCGTTCTGGCCGCCGCACTCGGTCACGGCTCCGCTGGTGCTCGCCGCGGTGGCCGTGGTCCTCGCGGTCCGCGGTACCGAGTGGCGCCCGCACGCCCTGCCCCTGGCGTGGGCGGCGGTGATCGTGCTCCCGACGGCGCTGGAACTGCCGTACGCCGTGGGCCTGTCGGTGCACGGGCTCGTGGTGCTGGCGCTCCTGGGGTTCGCCTCGCGGAGCGCGACGGGGCTGGCCCTGGCGACCTCGCTGAGCCTCGCCTTCCTCTCCCTGGCCGCCGAGCCGGCGACGCTCGCCGTCCTCACCTCGCTGACCGTGCTCTTCGCGGTGGCCGCCCGGCGCGGGCGTTCCGCTCCGCTGTCGGCGGCCGCCTCGCTCGGATACGCCACGGCGCTGGCGTGCGCCGTCGGCGCCTCGGCCGGTCGGCCACCGGAGCAGGTCGCGCTGCTGGTGCTGGTGGTCCCGGCGGCCGCTGCCCTGCTCGCGCCCCGCGTCTCCGACGCCGCCACCACGGTCGCGGTGGAGACGACGGGAGCGGTCGCGGGCCTGCTCGCCATCGCGCTGGCGCTCCCCGATCCGCCGCTGCTGGCCCTGTCCCTGTCCCTGTGCGCGGTGATCGCCGCGGGCACGGCCGTACGTCCCGACCGCCGCGCCGTCGGGTACGCGGCCGCCCTCCTCTTCGTGCTGGCCGCCTGGGTGCGGCTGGCGGCCTGGCACGTGGGGCTCCCCGAGGCCTACACGCTGCCGGTGACCGTCCCGGCGCTGCTCGTCGGCGCCCTGCGACGGCGTCGTGACCCGCGTGCCTCGTCCTGGACGGCGTACGGCCCGGGGCTCGCCGCCACGCTCCTGCCGAGCCTGGCCGCCGCCTGGGGCGACCAGGAGTGGACCCGCCCCCTGCTGCTGGGCGCGGCGGCGCTGCTGCTCACCCTGCTGGGCGCCCGGCACCGTCTGCGGGCACCGCTGGTGCTGGGCGGCTCGGTGCTGGTCCTGGACGCGCTGCACGAACTCGCCCCGTATCTCGTCCGGATGGCCGACGCACTCCCCCGCTGGGTGCCTCCCGCCCTCGCCGGACTGCTGCTGCTCGCACTCGGGGCGACGTACGAGCGGCGGCTGCGGGACGTCCGGAAGGTGCGGGAGGTCCTGGGGAGGATGAACTAGGGCGTGGCACCAGCCCCGTCTGAGGGCCTAGGACGGCATCCGGTCGCCGAGGAGGGCCAGGTTCTCGATGGCGGCGAGGCCGTAGAGGGCGGTGTCGTTGGTGGACACCCAGGCGGCCTCGCTGCCCGCGACCAGGGTGGCGGGGCCGCTCAGCGGCTCCGTCTTCCACGGCGAGGACTCCAGGTAGCCGTCGGAGCTGTAGAACTTCGTCCACGCCCGCTTGGCGAGCGTCTCGTCGCCGGTCTGTACGGCGGCGTAGGCGTCGAGGCGGGAGTGGCCCTGGAAGAGCAGCAGGCTGCCGAAGTTGCTGCCGTAGCGTGCCGCCTGTTCCGCCTTGGTGGCGTTGAAGTAGCGGCAGTAGTCCAGGTAGGCCTCCTTGAACTTCGGCATGTCGACCAGGTGGATGAGCTCGGCGCACAGCTCGTTGAGACCGAAGACGGCGGACAGGTGGGAGACGCCGACGACCGGGGTCGTGGCGACGGCGAACCTGCCGGTGTCGAGGTCGTACAGGCCGCTGCCCTGCACGAAGCCGTTGGGCTGGGCGGCGATGGTCTCCATCGTCGACAGCACGCGCGCCCTGGCCTTCTCCCACTTGGGGCCCTTGCGCTCCCACTCCGTCAGCCACGCCGACACCAGCCCGCTCCAGTCGGTGCCGAACCCGATCGACAGGGCGTGCCGGTCGGGCGTGTACGGCTCGGTGCGGATCTTGCGCAGCGGGTCCAGGGCGAGGAACGTCTCGTCGGAGTCGACGTTGGCGTGCATGAGGTCGCCGACGCGTTCGTCCGCCGTGAGGAAGTAGTAGTAGCGGCGGTAGGTGGTGTTGGCGATGCGCTGCTGCTTGGCACTGTCCGCGTAGTGCTGCACACCGTGCCGTGTGCCCAGGCCCGCCCACTGGCCGATGTGGTAGACGTCGACCTCGCCGGTGTGCCGGGTCATCGCCTCGGCGAAGCGGAAGATGTCCGCGCGGCCGGAGCGGATGTAGGCGAACCAGAGCCAGAGGTCCGGCGACAGCTCGGAGTTGTCCCAGGCGTAGCCGCCGATGTCGTACCGCCACTGGTGCCGGACGGTGTCGTAGGTGTGCATGATGTCGCCGTAGTCCCAGAAGCCGTACCAGCGGCGCTGCTCCACCTGGTCCCGGTAGTAGGTGAAGAGGAAGTCGAGGTGGTCCTCGATCTTCGCCTTGGCGGCGGTGGAGCGGTCCGGCTCGGAGTAGAGGCCGGGGCCGAAGACCTTCGCCTTGATGAGCTGCTTGGGCGGTGCGGCGAGCTGCGGCAGCACCCGGACGGCCTCGACCTGCCGGGCGAGCTCGGCGGGGGCGGGCGTCGACTCGTTGGCCCAGAAGAGGAGTTCGGAGGTACGGGCGATCCCGTAGGGGGTGCCGAAGCCGGGCTCGTAGTCCTCGTAGGTGATGTTGAGGCCCTCGAGCTGCTCGGGATAGGTGTCCTGGCCCATGCCGTCGTGGTAGAAGCGCAGGTCCATGGGCTGTGCCTCGGGTGACCAGAGCCACAGGGTGACGGTCGCCTCGTCGGTGTGGGCGTTCCGGATGTCGAGCTGGGAGGGGTGCTTCTCCCAGAAGTCCCTGAGGCCGAAGGAGAATCCGCCGCTCACCCCGCCGACGTACCCGAAGCCGGAGGCCCGCCTGCCGCCGCCGGCGCCGATCCAGCCGTGCCCCTTCTTGGTGCGCTTGCGGAGCGTGAAGCCGTCGGCGGAGAGCTGGGAGAGGGTGTAGTCGCCCCATTCGGGGATGTACTGGAGGCGGGTGGTGACCCGCTGGTCCCAGGTGGACGGGTCGGGCAGCTTCTCGCCCGCGTACTGGGCGGCCTGGACCGCCGCACCCGGGTCGCGGCGCAGTCCGGTGATGCCCCTGACGGCCTCGCGCAGCAGACCGGTGCCCTCGCCGCCGATGCGGATGTGCCGGTCGTAGGCCGCGTCGCGCATCGGGACCGTGAAGCGCACGCCGAGACCGCGGATGAAGTCGCCGCCGGCCTTGCCCGGCTCCTGGGTCCCGTCGTACGTGATCGTGTGGACCATCCGGAAGGAGTCGGCACCCGCGTAGAAGTAGAGCCGGATGGAGAACGGCATCCAGCTGCGGCTGCTCCTGCGGTGCTTGCCGTCGATGCGGACGACCGCGCGGACCGGGCCCTCCTGCTCGACGGTGACGTCACCGATGGCGCCTTCGAAGCGCTCGGTCCTGACCGTGCCCTGGTCCTCGTCCTCGATCTCGGGCTGGCGGATCAGGACCAGGCGGCCGTTCTTGGCGATCTCGGTGGAGCCGCGCCTGACGGACTTGATCAGCGTGGCACCGTCCTTGCCGATCTTGACCGTGATCACACCGGTGGAGACGTCGATGGTGCCGCCGCGCTTGTCGACGCTGACCTTCTTGGCGGGGGCGGCGGGTGTGCCGGCGGCCAGGGTCAGCTTCCCCTTCCCCGAACTGACCGCGTGGGCGGTCCATTTCAGCGAGCCGTCCGGCCAGTACGCGATCGGCCAGGACTGTACGGGCACGTCCTTGCCGTCGGCGTCCGTCAGCGCGAAGGTCTGGTCCTCCTGGTAGGCGCCCATCGGCCAGGGCACGCCGAGTGTGGAGCCGGGGGCGGCGCCGAGGCCGCCGTCCTCCAGCCAGTCCAGGATCACCGGATCCGCGTCCGCCGCCTCGGCTCCGGGCGCGGCCTCGGCGTCCTTCGCCCCTAGCGCCCAGGAGAACTGTGCGGCGGCTCCGGCGACGGCGGCCGCCTTGAGGAGGGACCTGCGGGGGATGGGAGACATGAGATGCAGCCTTTCCGTGCGGGGTCTGGTCAGGGGCATGACAGAGTGAGGTGCGGCGCGCAGGGCGCCGACCTGAAGGGGGCGGGACGGCTCAGCGGTCCCGGTGGCGCTCCTCCACGGCGACGGCGGCCGCCGCGACGGCCCCAAGCATGGGGACCGCGAGCGGCGCGACCACCCAGCCGGACAGGGCCACCACGGCCAGCCCGGCGATGAGCAGGAACGATCCGGCGGGATCGAGCACGGTACGGCGGCCCGCCCGCGCGAGCAGGGCGCGCCAGGACTCCCCCGGCGTCCACACCGCGGCCGCCCGCAGCCCGGCGACCGCGAGACCGATCAGCGCGAACAGTCCTACGGCCCCGACGAACGGCCCGCCCGGGATGCCGGCGCGCGCGGCCTGGACGTCCACCCAGACCGCTGCCACCGCCGCCCACCCGGCGAGCCCGGCGAGCCACCCGCCGCGCACGGCGGAGCGGAAGTCGGCGACGAACTCCCGCCATCCCCCGCCCTCGTGGGCCGTACGGCGGCGCAGATGCCGGGCCCCGGCGGCGAAGGCGGCCGGATACGTGACCACCCCCACCGAGGCCACCGCGATCCACACGCCCGTGAGCAGACACTCGGCGAACACCCCGAAGCGCTCGGCGAGCGGGGATTCCCCGCGCTCCTTGCGGCCACGGGCTTTGACGCGTGCTTCGGCCATGGAGGAACCGCCTCAGCCCTTCAGTCCGGAGGTCGCCATTCCGTCGATGAGGTACCGCTGGAAGGCGAGGAAGAACAGCAGCACCGGCAGCAGCGCGACCAGCGACATCGCGATCAGTCCGCCGTAGTTGGCGGCCACGCCGTCGGAGTCGCGGAACATCGTCAGGCCCAGCGAGACGGTGTACTTGCCGGGCTCGTTGAGGTAGATCAGCGGGCCCATGAAGTCGTTCCAGGCGTTGATGAAGGTGAAGATCGCGCTGGTGATGAGCGCCGGCCGGCACAGTGGCAGCACGATCGACCAGTAGATCCGCAGGTGCCCGCAGCCGTCGATACGGGCGGCCTCGTCCAGCTCCCGGGGCAGGTTGCGCATGAACTGCACCATGAGGAAGACGAAGAAGGCCTCCGTGGCGAGGTACTTGCCGAGGAGCAGCGGCACGTAGGTGTTGATGAGCTCCATCTTCTGGAACATCACGTACTGCGGGATGAGCAGCACGTGGTACGGCAACAGCAGGGTGCCGATCATCAGCGAGAACATCAGGTTGCGGCCCGCGAACCTGATCTTGGCGAAGGCGTACGCGGTCAGCGAGCAGGAGATCAGGATGCCGAGGACCGAGCCGAAGGCGTAGAAGAGGGAGTTCTGGAAGAACGTCCAGATCGAGATGTCCGCTATGCCGTCGGCGAGGCCCGTGAAGTTGTCGAGGATCGGGCTGGCCGGGAACAGGTCCAGCCCGTTGATGATGTTCTTGCTCGGCTTGAACGAGGCACCGACGACCCACAGGACCGGGTAGAGCACGACCGCGAGGACCAGCAGGGAGCCGAGGTGCCAGGCGAGCGAGCCGGCGCGTCTGCGGCCGAGGCCGCCGACCGGCTTGCGCGTGGCGGTGGACGTGGTGGCGGTGGACGTGGCACTCATCGGGCGTCCTCCTCGTAGTGCACCCACTTCTTCTGCGACCAGAAGAGGACGGCGGTCACCAGGGCCACGGCCAGCAGCAGCATCCAGGCCATCGCGGAGGCGAAGCCCATCTGCGCGTTCTTGAAGCCCTGCTGGTACAGGTAACAGGTGTAGACGAGCGTGGCGTCGGCCGGGCCGCAGTAGGTGTTGGAGACGACGTAGGCCGAGCCGAAGATCTGGAAGGAGTGGATGGTCTCCAGCAGAACGTTGAAGAACAGCACCGGGGAAATCATCGGCAGGGTGATGTTCCAGAACCGGCGGAAAGGTCCCGCGCCGTCCATCGCGGCCGCCTCGTACAGCTCTTTCGGCACCTGCTTGAGCCCGGCCAGGAAGATGACCATGGGCGCGCCGAACTGCCAGACGGTGAGCGCGACCAGGCAGTAGAGGATCCAGTCGGGATTGCCGACCCAGCCGCCGATATGGACACCGAAGACCGACAGCGTACGGTCGACGACGGCGTCGTCGGAGAACAGGGAGCGCCAGACGAAGGCGACCGAGACGCTCGCGCCGATCAGCGAGGGGGCGTAGAAGGCGGCCCGGTAGAAGGCCTGGCCGCGCCGGCTCTGGGCGAGCAGCATGGCGACGCCGAGCGCGAGCAGCAGCTTCAGCGGGGTGCCGATGACGACGTACTTCGCTGTGACCTCGACCGACTTCTGCCAGCGGGGATCGTCGAACATCTTCGTGAAGTTGCCGAAGCCGATCCACTTGGGGCTGTTGAAGAGGTTGTAGTCGGTGAAGGCGAAGTACAGCGAGGCGATCATGGGGCCCGCGGTCAGCAGCACGAAGCCCGCGATCCACGGGGACATGAAGAGGTAGCCGGCGAGGTTGTCCCGGCGGCCCCGCCGCCTTTCGGCGGAGGGGGCTGCGGAGCGGGCCTTGCGGGCGGCGGGCGGAGATTCCTTGACGAGCGTCACAGTTGGTTCCCCATCAGGCATCAGGCATCAGGCCTGGAAAGCGGCCTCGGACTCGTCGAAGAACTGCTTCACCGCGTCGGAGACCTTCACCTTGCCCAGGCTCATGTCACCGCCGATGCGCAGGAACGCGGCCTCGACGGTGTCGGCGCCGGACGGGTGCGGCGTGATCGTGCCGAGGATGCCGGCCTTTGCGGTGTCCTCCTCGTACTGGGCGATCTCCTTGGCGACCGCGTCGGTCGGCTTGAACGCCTCGTACTGCTCGGTGGTGGCCAGGATGCCCCGGTCGTAGCCCATGATCTTGCCGACCTCGGCGTCATGGACCATGAAGTCGATGAACTGGGCGACCTCCTTGGGGTGGGAGGTGCGCGCGGAGGCGCTGAGCATCAGGGAGGCCAGGTACTGGCCGGTGTCCTTGCCGTCCATGGTCGGGATCGGGGCGAGGCCGTACTCGCTGTCTCCCTCGGCGGTGTAGCGGACGGTGAAGTTGTCCCAGGTGAACTCGGAGGCCGCGTGACCCGCCGAGAGGGAGGACTTGGGGCGGTCCTGGGCGACGATCTTCGGGTCGGTGATGACACCGGCCTTGGTGAGGTTGTAGCCGTCCTGCCACCACTCCGTCAGATCGGCCTTGTCGAAGCCGAGCCCGTCCTTGGTGAAGAACGCCTTGCCGTTCTGACGGAGGTACAGGTCGTAGAGGTACATGATGCTGAAGTAGCCGGTGTCCCCCGGGACCTTGGTCTTGTCGTAGATCGTCTTGAGGGCCTTGAAGTAGTCGTCCCAGGTCCAGCCCGGGGTCGCCTCGACGCCCGCCTTCGCGAAGGCCTTCTTGTCGATGACCAGCGCCATGGTGTTGGAGCCGACAGGGACGCCCAGCTGCTTGCCGTCGACCTCGCCGACCTTGGTGACGCCCGCGCGGAAGTTGTCGAGGCTCAGATTGCCCGCGTCCACCTGGGACTTGAGGTCGAGGAGAATGCCTCTCTTGTCGTACTTCCGAAGATATGCGACGGCGTTCTGGAATACGTCCGGCGGATTTCCGCCGGCTGCCTGCGTCTGGAACTTCTCCCAGAATGCGACGTAGTCCTGGAAGTCCGTCTTCACCTTGATCTTCGGGTACTTCTTCTCGAAGAGCGCGATGCTCTGATTGATCCTTTTCGCCCGCTCCTCCGCTCCCCACCAGGCGTAACGGATCGTCACCGTCCCGTCGCCGGAACCACTGTTGCCACCACATCCCGTGGTGGCGGCCAGCCCGAGCGTGGCCGCCGTCGCTCCGGCCGCCTTCAGGATCGTTCGCCTCTCAACATTCCTGTTGGTTCCCACAGTCGGGCCCTCCCAGCAGCATCGTCGCCGCTTGCATGAATCGTTTCAAGAAAGCGCTTGCTGGCACAAGGTACGAGGGGGCTGAGGGAGCGTCAATGATTCGGACAGGAATTTCTTGTGAGGCGGCACCGGGGCGGAGGGAGGGCGGGGCGGCGGCAGGACGCGACTGGTGCGGCGAAGGCCCAGGTGAGGGGCGCCTGTTCGGATTCCCGAACAGGAGGAGGGTGCGGGGCGGAGCGACTGAAATCCGGCCTGCGAGAGGGGAGTTTGCGGGACGGGTGGGGTGGACAGCCGTACCGGTGAGGCGAGTTGACGGTGCGGTGCCGCAAGGCGACGCGGGACCGTCCGCCGGTGAGCGGCGGGGCGCCGGCATGGTGACTGCGCACCGTCACCCCGAACAGTCCCCGATGATCACGACGAAGCCACGAGGGGGGCCGGTGGACGCAAACGACGGTGGCCCGTCCGCTCTGTCGCGGACGGGCCACCGTTCCGGGGTGGGCGATACTGGGTTCGAACCAGTGACCTCTTCGGTGTGAACGAAGCGCTCTCCCACTGAGCTAATCGCCCGGACGCAGGAAGAACATTACCCCATGTCAGGGGGTGCTTGTGACCAGAACCGACGCCTCCTTCGCCGCCGCCGGAGCGCAGCCGGAGAGCGGTCCGAGATCACTGGTCCTTGATTTTCCAGGGCATCTCGAAGCCGAACTTCCACAGGTAGACACCGACCAGGACTCCGATGATCACCAGGCCGACCGAGGTGAGGATGATGTTGCGGCGACGCACCTTGGGGTCGAGGGCGCGCGCGGCCGCCTCGGTGACCTTGCGCTTGGTCCAGCGCAGCACCAGCTGGGCCCAGACGAACTCGGTCGCCCAGATCGCCATGCCGCCGAAGATCACGACCCAGCCGGGGCCGGGCAGCGGCAGCATGACGATGCCGGCGGCCACCACGGCCAGGCCGATGACGAAGACGCCGACCTGCCAGCTGAGGTGCAGGGCCCGGCGCGCCTTGATGAAGTCGGGGGCCCTGGAGCCCAGACCCTGCTTCTGCGGCTCGTCCGCCGCCCCGTCGGCCTTCGTCCCGTCCGCCGCCACGGCCGCCTCGCCAGGCTCGTCACTCCCCGTATTCATACAGCCAGACCCTACCCGAGAGATTCATGTCACCGGAATGGTGGTACTTCGCGAACATGCTCTCGGCCGGAAGAGTTACGTAAACACACGCAAAACACGCAGAGGGGTTTACAACGGCACCGTAGGTGGCATGTCGATTTCGCCGACGTGCGAATCCCCGAGCGCACACTGAGCGAAAGGCCCTGGCGCTTATGAACACCACGGTCAGCTGCGAGCTGCACCTGCGCCTCGTTGTGTCGAGCGAGTCCTCCCTGCCTGTCCCCGCAGGCCTGCGGTACGACACGGCCGACCCCTACGCCGTGCACGCCACCTTCCACACCGGAGCCGAGGAAACCGTCGAGTGGGTGTTCGCCCGCGACCTCCTCGCCGAGGGCCTGCACCGGCCCACGGGTACCGGCGACGTCCGCGTCTGGCCGTCGCGCAGCCACGGTCAGGGCGTCGTCTGCATCGCCCTGAGTTCTCCCGAGGGCGAGGCCCTGCTGGAGGCCCCAGCGCGGGCCCTGGAGTCCTTCCTGAAGCGGACGGACGCGGCCGTGCCTCCCGGCACGGAACACCGGCACTTCGATCTCGACCAAGAGCTCTCGCACATCCTGGCGGAAAGCTAGGGCGAGGCTCACCACCGAGCCGCCCGGCGCCGTCCACTCGGGGAGACGGCTCGGGCCATGACCACCGCACAGGGAGCGCGCCGACGCCGCGCCACGGTCCGCCGTGGCGCGGCGTCGGCGCGCGTGCGGGGCGCTTCGGGGGAGCTCGGCGTCCGCGGCCCCGTGGCTTCCGGGCCCGGGGCGGCTACCATCGGCCAGCATCGGCGGGCGCCCGCCCGACCCCCCAGGCCAGGGAGCAGAACGTGCTGATCACCCACGACACCCGGTGTGCGCTCGATGCCGTGGTGGATCTGGTGAACACCGCAGCGGAGGACGAGACGACCCCGGACACGCTGTCGGATGTCGCCGCCCTCGCGGAGTTCGTACGAAAGCACGAGATCAGTGACGTCGGGGTGCTCTCCGAGTTCGACCTGTCCGCGGTGCGCAAGATCCGTGGGCGGTTCGCGGGGATCTTCGCGGCGCGGGACGCCCGGACCGCCGCCGGGCTGATCAACGAGCTGGTCGCCGCCGCGGGCACCACACCCCGGCTCACGGACCACGACGGCTACGACTGGCATGTGCACTACTTCGCACCGGGTGCGTCGGTCGCGGACCATCTGGCGGCCGACTGCGGGATGGCGCTGGCCTTCTTCGTGGTGGCCGGGGAGCAGGAGCGGCTGCGGCGCTGCGAGGCCCCGGACTGCCGACGCGCCTTCGTCGACCTCTCCCGCAACCGGTCCCGCCGGTACTGTGACAGCCGCACCTGCGGCAACCGCCTCCATGTGGCCGCCTACCGCGCCCGCCGCAAGGAGGCGGCGGGCTGAGGGCCGCGAGGCAGGGGTGAGGTGAGCCATCCGACGGCCGCAGGCCGAGAACGACGGCCGGGCAGGCCGCACCGGCCGAGGGCGACGAGCCGGGCAGGCCGCACCGGCCGAGGGCGACGGACCGGGCAAAGCCGCACCGGCTGAGGGCACGAGCCGGGCGCCGACGGCCGAACGTCTGTGACCGGCCGCGGACGGCTGACACGACCCGATCCATCGGGGCCGGGCGACTGACCCGACCCGAGCGACCGGGACCGGGCGACACGCGCGACGACGGCGGCGTTCCGCCTGCGATGCACCGGCTGACGGCTACGGCACGGCTGGGAACCCACGCGGCGGCGAGGCCGGTGGGTGGGGCTCGATGCCGACGCGGCCCCGGCGGGTGGCGCCGGGGACCGCGGGTACGGCTCACAGCAGCAGCAGATCATGCAGCGAAGCCATGAGCAGCAGACACCCGATCACCGCCAGGAAGATCATCAGCGGTGGCTGGGAAAGGGCGAAAAGGCATCCGCGCGGCTCGTCCTGCGGCGGCGCGGTGTCGCCTTGTTCCGTGTCCAGCATCTCGCGGGCGATGATGACGCAGGCCAGGCACCTTGCGCGATCCACACGCCCGGAATGAGCGGGTGTTCGCCGTATTCCGCGACGACCGTTTCAAGCCGTGATCGTTTCCGCGCGGGGACGGGCCGACTGTGTCGTTTCACCCCTGAGGCACGGGTCGACAAGCCCTCCGCGGGTTCATATGCCGTGCTTCTTGAGGATGGCCTCGATGTCGCTGAAGTCGTCTGTGCCGCCCGTGGAGCGCGGGGCGGAGGCGGGGCGGGGCGCCGCCTGACCCAGGGAGGGTGCCGTGGCGGAGGGAGCCACGGCGTCGGCCTGTGCGGAGCGAGCCGCCGCCTTGCGCTCCTTGCGGGTGGCGCGGGTGCCACCCCGGCGGCGCTCCACGGCACGGGTGATCGCGAACAGCCCCCAGGCGCCGCCGAGCAAGGCGAAGCCGGCCCAGGCGGTCGGACTGAAGGCGGTGTCGGCGAGCCACTCGACGACACCGGTCATCACCAGCCCGAGAGGTACGAGCGCGTAGGCCGCTGTCCGGGCGGCCGCCAGGAAACGCTTGCGGTAGGCCGTGACCGCGGCAATGCCCAGGCCGGCCGCGGCGGCGGCGGAACAGACGGTCTCGGCAATCATCCGGACCTCCAGGCAGGCAGTCTCGGGCGGGGACGGATCGACTCGACGCCCACCTGCGGGCGCTTCGTCCCTTCCATCCTGCACCTCGCCACCACTGTCCGGCCATCGTCCGGCCGGACATCAGGGACATCTCCGGGTCGGCTCCTCCACAGGTGCCGGTCGGTGCCGAGCGCAGTCGTACGGGAGACGCAGGCCGCCCGGATTGGGGTGGCCGGGCGCGGGCTGGGAGACTGGCCGCATGAGCGACTCCTCCTCGGCATCCGCCGCCGCGTCCGCCCCGGCATCCGCCCGTCCCGCCGTCGTCCTGGACGTCTGGTGCGAGCTGCAGTGCCCGGACTGCCGCAGCGCCCTGGACGACCTGCGTGCCCTGCGCGAGCGCTACGGCGACCGGCTGGAGCTGCGGCTGCGGCACTTCCCGCTGGAGAAGCACCAGCACGCCTTCGCCGCCGCGCAGGCCGCCGAGGAGGCTTTCGAGCAGGGAAAGGGCTGGCCGTACGTCGAGGCCGTGCTGGGCCGGGTCGAGGAGCTGAACCGTGCGGGAGAACCCTTCCTGGTCGAGATCGCCGGTGAACTCGGGCTCGACGCAGAGGAGTTCGACACCGCGCTGATCGACGGCCGGCACATCCTGATCGTGGACGCCGACCAGGCCGAGGGCAAGGCGGTCGGTGTCACCGGCACCCCGACGTACGTCATCGGCGGCGAGCGCCTCGACGGCGGCAAGAGCCAGGCGGGGCTGCGCGAGCGGATCGAGGAGATCGCGGACCGGCTGCTGGCCGAACTGGGCTGAAAGGGGTTCAGAGCAGGTTCTTGTACATCGAGTAGCCCACGGGCACGTACCCCAGTGACTCGTACAGCCGCTCGGCGGGTGTGTTGCCCGCGAAGACGTTCAGGCCGAGCACCAGTCTGCCGGTGGCCACCGTCTGGGCCTCGGCGAGCAGCAGCAGGGTGCGGCCGTGGCCCCGGCCGCGATGCTCCTCGTAGGTCTCGACGTTGAAGACGAACGCCTTGTCGGCGACGAAGGCGAGCCACAGGTCGCCGACCGGGGTGCCCTCGTGCTCCAGGACGCTGATCCGCGCGTTCTCCGTCGCGAGGCCCTGTGCCAGCGACCGAGCGTAGTCCTGCCGGGACTTGGTCCACGCCAGGGCCTCCGGCACGTCCCGGTCGATCCAGTCGCGCGCGTACCCCTCGATGCCGCGCTCGTGCCACGGGCCGTACTCGGCCTCCGTCATGGGCCGGACCCGACTGCCTTCGGGCAGTGCGGGCGCGACGGCGCCGAGCTGCTTCTCCATGCCACGGTTGCGGTGGACGTAACCCAGCGCCGTGGCGAGGCGCATCGCCGCTCCCGCGTCGCCGGGCACCCTGATCTGGACCTGTCGGCAGCCCCAGCCCCGGGCCACCTCCTCGGCGGCGAGCGCGGCCACCGCGCCCCGGCCCCGCCCGCGGTCGGGCTCCTCGATGCGCAGCTCGTCGATGCGGGCGACGGCGGGCCCGAAGGCGGGATCGGTGGAGAGGTGGACCGCTCCGACCGGACGGCTGTTCACGCACACCTGGTAGCGGCGGGACAGGGATCCGTCGGCGGCACGCTGGAGCGGCTCGGTCGGCCGCAGGGTGGTGGTCATCAGAGGGTTTCTACCCGCCGTACGGGCCGAAGTCAGCTCCTTTTCCGCGGCGGCTCCGACCTGCCGGGCGGCTACGGGTCGAGATCGTTCCCGGCGCGCTCGTCGAAGATCCGCATCGCCTTGGCGGTCACCGGGCCCGGAGTCGCGGGCAGTTCGCGGGTGTCGACGCGGTGCACGGCCTGGACGTCGCGCAGGGTGGAGGTGAGGAAGACCTCGTCGGCCCGCTCCAGCACGTCGAGCGGCAGGTCGGTCTCCTTGGCGCCGGTCCACTCGACGGTCAGCGCGCGCGTGATGCCGGCGAGGCAGCCGGAGGCGAGCGGCGGAGTGTGGAGCTCACCGTCCAGGACGACGAAGACGTTCGACCCGGTGCCCTCGCAGAGCTGCCCGACGGTGTTCGCGAAGAGGGCTTCCGAGGCGCCGTCCTGGTGGGCGCGGGCCAGGGCGACGACGTTCTCGGCGTACGAGGTCGTCTTCAGGCCGGTCAGCGCACCGCGCTCGTTGCGGGTCCAGGGGACCGTGATCACGGCGGTGGAGTCGGGGCGGCGGGTGGTCTCGCCGAGGGCGACGACGAGGGTGGGGCCCCGGTCGCCGCGGTCGGAGCCCAGGGGGCCGTGGCCGCCGGTGTAGGTGATGCGGAGGCGGCCGAGCGGCATGGGGTTCGCCTCGAGGACGGCGGCGCAGGCGCGGCGGACCTCGTCGTGGTCGGGGTCGGGAAGACCGAGGCCGCGCGCGGAGCGGGTCAGCCGGTGGAGGTGGCGGGTGAGCGCGAACGTCTTGCCGTCCGTCGCCTTCACCGTCTCGAAGATGCCGTCGCCCACGGTCAGCCCGTGGTCGAAGACGGAGACACGGGCGGACTCGGTGTCCTGCAGCCCGCCGTCGAGCCAGATCTTCACGTCAGGGTCCCTTCGTTCACCTCGTACGTTCCCGACGCTACCGCGAGCAGTCGCGCCGCCTTCAGCTCG
This sequence comes from Streptomyces sp. NPDC049687, assembly GCF_044465285.1. Taxonomy (NCBI): domain Bacteria; kingdom Bacillati; phylum Actinomycetota; class Actinomycetes; order Kitasatosporales; family Streptomycetaceae; genus Streptomyces; species Streptomyces sp. NPDC049687. The sequence goes on along the minus strand of NZ_JBITLN010000009.1, from coordinate 345,549 downwards.
GTCTCCCGCCACTCCGCCTCGGGGTCGGAGCCCCAGGTGATGCCGGCGCCCGTGCCGAAGCGCAGTACGGCGGTGCCGTCGCTGGGTCGGTCGATCCAGAAGGTGCGGATGCCGACGGCCAGCTCGCCGGTGCCCCGGTCGGCGTCGACCCAGCCGATGCCGCCGCAGTACGGTCCGCGGGGCGCGGTCTCCAGGGCGTCGATGATCCGCAGGGCGCTGGATTTGGGGGCGCCGGTGACGGAGCCGGGCGGGAAGGCGGCCTCGAGCAGCTCGGGCCAGCCGGCCTCCTCGCGCAGTTCGCCGCGGACCGTCGAGACCAGATGGACCAGTCCGGGGTGTTTCTCGACCGCGCACAGGTCGGGCACGGTCACGCTGCCGGTGGCGCAGACCCGCCCGATGTCGTTGCGGACCAGGTCCACGATCATCACGTTCTCGGCGTAGTCCTTGTCGAGCAGGTCCGCCTCGGTGCGGCCGGTGCCCTTGATCGGGCCCGATTCGACGGCCCTTCCCTCGCGGCGGAGGAAGAGTTCGGGGGACGCGGTGGCGATCTCGACACCGTGACCGGGAAGGCGAATCGTTCCTGCATATGGTGCCGGGTTGCCGCGGGCCAGCAGCGCGGTCAAGGCGTCGACGTCGGCGCCGGGCTCGACGGGCGCGGTCAGGACGCGGCAGAGGTTCGCCTGATACACCTCGCCGGCCGCGATGTGTTCCCGTATCCGGCGTACGCCCGCGGTGTACGCGGCGCGATCGAGCGAGGACGTCCAGTCTCCGGCGGCGGGCCCCCGCCACTCCCCCGGCACGGGCGCGGGCACCGGTTCGTCCCGAACCTCGGCGAAGCGGGCGCAGACCGGACGGCCCTCGAAGTCGGCGCAGACGGCCCAGAAACCGGCGGAGTCGAGGGCGGCGGGGTCGTTGGTGACGTCGAGGAGTCCGGTGGCGACGCGGGCGCCGAAACGGGCGAGAGGAGGGAGGTCGAGCACGGTGTCGAGTCTAGGGCGGGTGTCGTGGGGGTGGCCGGGCGATGTCCCCGGCGGGGCCCTGAGCAGGTCCGCAGTGCGACCCCGAGCCGACCGGGACGCGCGCGCCGCAGGTCCGGGCGGGGCCGCAGGGGCGCACGCTGCACAAACGCGTTTTTGTACTGGCCCAGGAATCCGCTAGAGTTCAGAACGTCGCCGGGACGCGAGAGCGGACCGAAACGACAGGCGGACGTAGCTCAGTTGGTAGAGCGCAACCTTGCCAAGGTTGAGGTCGCGAGTTCGAGCCTCGTCGTCCGCTCGAAGGAAGAAGGGGTCTTCCCGATCCCCTACACTCCTGGTGGAGTGGCCGAGAGGCGAGGCAACGGCCTGCAAAGCCGTCTACACGGGTTCAAATCCCGTCTCCACCTCCAAGGACGATTAGCTCAGCGGGAGAGCGCTTCCCTGACACGGAAGAGGTCACTGGTTCAATCCCAGTATCGTCCACTGGATCTTCGGATCCCCGGCGCGATTAGCTCAGCGGGAGAGCGCTTCCCTGACACGGAAGAGGTCACTGGTTCAATCCCAGTATCGCGCACGCAGGTCCCGAGGACGATTAGCTCAGCGGGAGAGCGCTTCCCTGACACGGAAGAGGTCACTGGTTCAATCCCAGTATCGTCCACACGTCGAAGAAGCCCCCGGCCGTACGGCCGGGGGCTTCTTCGTGGTGTCGGTCAGCTGGAGAACAGCATGTGGCCGAAGCTCTTGTGGCGCTGGTGGCCGCCGTAGTGCCCGCCGTGGCCACCGTGGTGTCCTCCGTGCGGGGCGCCCCAGGCGGGAGCGGCGGGACCGGCCGGGTAGGCCTGCGGGGCGGGCGGCGGGGGCGCCGGCTGGGTCCACTGGGACTCCAGGCGGGTCAGCGCCTCCAGCTCGCCGTAGTCGAGGAAGATCCCCCGGCAGTTGGTGCACTGTTCGATCTGGACGCCGTTGCGGTTGTACGTGTGCATCTGGCCGTGACACTTGGGGCACTGCATGGTTCGGCTCAACTCCTCGCCGGTCGGTCCTGTTTCGCGTACCGCCAGGACAGACTCTGTCCGGCTGCGGTCGGTTGCACCCTACTTGCCGGAACCTGGCGCCAGCCCCGGAGGGACGGAACCCATGCGGGCGCAGGCGTCGGCGAGGGCCTGCTCGACCTCGTCGAGGGGTCTTTCCTGGGCGACCGCCTTGGTCACGGCACGGGCGGCGGTCTGGACGGTGAGGGCGCGGGCGGGGACGTCGAGGGAAGGCCAGGGGTCGCCCTCGGCGGGGACGGCCGGGCCGCCGGCGGTGCGGTAGGCATGCAGGAAGCGGGTCCACTCGTCGGGCGGGAGCAGGCCACAGGCGTACCAGGCGGCGGGGCGGGCGAGATCCCAGGCGGGGACGCCGACGCCGAGATCGTCCACGTCGATCAGGCGCCAGGGGCCGTCGGGGGCGGGGTGGCGGACCAGTTGGCCGAGGTGGAGGTCGCCGTGACAGAGGGTGCTGGTGTCCGGCATGGGGGCCTCGGCCCGGGCCCAGGCCGGGAGCGTGCTCCAGGCGCGCAGGACGGGGGCGGTCGCGGGGTGCGGGCCGGCTGCCCGGAGCCGTGCGACGGCGTGGGCGGCTTTGGCGGGGCCTCGCATCGGGGGGAGGCCGGGAGCCTGGACGGGCGTGCGGTGGAGGCGGGCGAGGAGGGTGGCGGCCTCTTCCCAGGGGGCCGCGTCCGGGTCGTCCGGGTCCACGGGGGTGCCGTAGGGCCAGAACGTGACGAGGCGGCCGTGCAGGGGCACGGGGGTGGGGATGAGCGGGGGGAGGAGGAGGTCGGGGTGGCGAGTGGCCGTGGTGAGGCGTGGGAGGAGGTCGGCGGGGGCCGTCTGGGGGGCGTGGGCCTTCGCGACGGTGTCCGCATGACGTACGACGGTGGCGTCGGGGCGGTCGGCGAGGGTGCCCGCGGGGCAGGGGCAGGGCGAGAAGGGGCTGGTGTGGGCCTTGGCCTTGACTCGGGCGGTGAGCTCGAGGAGCAAGGGGCTGGGGGTCACGGGGCTCCCTGGGTGGTGCGGGCTCTGGGGGCGAGGGTACGGGGACGACTCCCGGGGCCGTCGGGCGACCGGCGTCGCCACGGCCCCGGGGCTGTCCCGCCCTCGCCCGCCCTGCCCTTTCCGTGACGGATGGGGGCAAGGCAATGCCGGCGCAGCTCCCCAGCTGCGCCGGCATCTCTTGCCGTCCGCCGCACCCCCGTCCCCACGGGGTTTCATGGGTGGATGTCCCCGCCCGGACCGCTCTTCCGGGCCTGGGGTCGCCGCTCAGCGCCCCAGCATCACGCCCACGGACGACGCTTGTGTGGCCACCGTCTCCCAGCCGTCGAAGACGAGGAGGAGAAGGGCCGCCAGGGGAAGGGCCATGAGTGTCGCCACCAGGGGGTGGCGGCGGCCCGTGCGGCGGGTTCGGGTGCGGAACTGTGTCCGCGGTGCCGTGTGGGCCATGGTCCCTCTCCTGACCGTGTCGGTTGTCGTTGGCAGCGGCGGGTGTCTGACCTCGGGGGACGAGTGCTGCACCCGCCGCTTGACCTCAAATCTAGGCGCGGGGCGGACGGTGGACGTCATGCCCTCGTACCGATTGCCGGGCCTCCCGGAGGATGAGCCATGAGCTGCGATGTACTCCCCTGGGTGGAGACGCGGACCTAGGTCTCGGGGTCTTCCCGGAGGGAGTGTCCGGTGCGGGACGGTTTTTCCGAGCCGTCCTCGCGGGGGACGGGCTGCTCGACCAGGGCGAGGACCCGGTTCGCCATGAAGCGGGCGGTGCGCACCACCGTACCGTTCCGCGTGACTTCGCTCACTTCCACCACCCCCCGTCGGACCGCCGTCTCCACCCGGCGGCCCGCCCGGCCGGCCACCACCTCGTACGTTCGCGTCGTGTCGCCGGCGTCCACGACTATCTCCACTCGGTCACCCTTCACGGATTCAATCCCCCTTCTACGACGGGTGGTTGAGATCACAGGGTCGTCAAAGTCCGCCTGCCCGCAGGCACTCTGACCACTCCTCAAGTCTCCCACCCGGCACTGACAATCGATCGGGACCGGAGGGCGCGGCCTCTGCGCGCGAACGGCCGTGGAAACGTAAGCTGTGCCACGTCACACGGACCGGGCAGCGGGGATGAACATGGCGATGATGCGCCTGAGGCGCGAGGACCCGCGCGTCGTCGGCTCGTTCAGGCTTCACCGACGGCTCGGCGCGGGCGGAATGGGCGTCGTCTATCTGGGCTCCGACAAGAAGGGGCAGCGGGTCGCGCTCAAGGTGATCCGGCCCGATCTGGCGGAGGACCAGGAGTTCCGGTCGCGGTTCGCGCGTGAGGTGTCCGCCGCCCGGCGGATCCGGGGCGGGTGCACGGCGCGGCTGGTCGCGGCCGATCTCGATGCCGACCGGCCCTGGTTCGCCACGCAGTACGTGCCCGGCCCCTCGCTGCACGACAAGGTCAACGACGAGGGGCCGCTCGGGGCGGCCGAGCTCGCGTCGATCGGCGCCGCGCTGTCGGAGGGGCTCGTCGCAGTCCACGAGGCCGGGGTCGTGCACCGGGACCTGAAGCCGTCCAACATCCTGCTGTCCCCGAAGGGGCCGCGGATCATCGACTTCGGCATCGCCTGGGCGACGGGGGCGTCGACGCTCACTCACGTCGGTACGGCCGTCGGGTCGCCCGGCTTCCTCGCGCCCGAGCAGGTGCGGGGGGCCGTGGTCACTCCGGCCACCGACGTGTTCTCGCTCGGCGCCACGCTCGCGTACGCCTCGACGGCCGACTCGCCCTTCGGGCACGGCAGTTCCGAGGTGATGCTGTACCGCGTGGTGCACGAGGAGCCCCAGCTGCACGGCGTACCCGACGCCCTCGCCCCGCTGATCCGGGCCTGCCTCGCGAAGGACCCCGAGGAGCGGCCCAGCACGCTCGACCTCTCGCTGCGGCTCAAGGAGATCGCCGCCCGTGAGGCCCAGGGGATGGGCGATGCGCGGCCGCCCGTGCCGAGGGCCGCGGAAGCGGACCGGCCCACCGGGCGCCTCACCGACTCCAGCTACCCGGAGCGCACCCTGCGCCACCCGGGCGGGGCGGGACCGGGCGCGGGGTCGGGTACTTCTTCGCCCCGCGGCGGCGTGCCGTCCTCACGGGGGCCGGCGCCCGCGCGGGGCGGGGTTCCCTCGCGCGGGGGCAGCGGCTCACGAGGTGGCGCTTCGTCCTCGCGGTCCGGATCCCGGCCCACGCCCGCCGGGCGCAACACCCGGCCCGGCGGCAGCGGGAGTCGGCCCGCGCCTCGCAGTGGGGCGGGGCGTCCGGGGCCCAGGACCACCGGGACCGGGCGTCGGCCCGCCAACCCCCGTCTGCTGCGGCAGCGGCTGTTCGTCTTCGTCGTCGTGACGCTGCTCGTCGCCCTGGGCATCGGCATCGTCCAGGGCTGCCAGGGGCCGGCCCGTGGGCTCGGCGGCGGCGACGGCGTCGTACGGGATCAGCAAGTCCAGCGGCTGTCGCACGCATACGTGCCGGCCGACGACTAGGGCGTGTTTCGAAAGTAGCGTCGTCCGCCCGGAGGGCGGGGCTCGCGGCGTCTGGTGCGGTGCATCGCAAGGCGGAGGGTCGTCCGCGTACTGGGCGTACGCGGGCGATCCCGACAACGCGGCGAGGCGCCGTGCCAGGCGTCGCGGGCCAGACGGGATTTTCGAAACACGCCCTAGCCACCTGGGACGGGGGGCGAAAGCCCGGTCCGGCCCGCCGGGCGGACGGCGCTACTTTCGGAACACACCTTCGACCTGAGGTCGGCCCGTGGCCACCGCGTAGAAGGCGACCGCGGCTGCCGCACCCACGTTGAGGGAGTCGACGCCGTGGGACATGGGGATGCGGACCCATTCGTCGGCGGCGACCAGGGCCTGGGTGGACAGGCCGTCGCCCTCGGCGCCGAGCATGAGGGCCACGCGGGCCATCTTGTGCGGGGCGGCCTCGTCGAGGGAACGGGCCTTCTCGTCCGGGGTGAGGGCGAGGAGGGTGAAGCCGGCCTCGCGGACCGAGTCCAGGCCCTTGGGCCAGGTGTCCAGACGGGCGTACGGCACCGAGAAGACCGCGCCCATCGAGACCTTGACGCTGCGGCGGTAGAGGGGGTCGGCGCAGTCCGGGGAGAGCAGGACCGCGTCCATGCCGAGGGCCGCGGCGGAGCGGAAGATCGCGCCGATGTTGGTGTGATCGTTGACCGATTCCATGACCACCACCCGGCGCGCGGTCTGCAGGAGTTCGGCCGCCGTCGGGAGCGGCTTGCGCTGCATCGAGGCGAGGGCGCCGCGGTGCACGTGGTAGCCGGTGACGCGTTCGGCGAGCTCCGGGCTGACGGCGTAGACCGGTGCCGGGAGTTCGTCGATCACATCGCGCATGACGTCGACCCACTTCGCGGAGAGCAGCATCGAGCGCATCTCGTACCCGGCGTCCTTGGCCCGTCGGATGACCTTCTCGCCCTCCGCGATGAACAGGCCCTCGGCGGGCTCGCGCTTGCGGCGCAGCTCGACGTCGGTCAGGCCGGTGTAGTCGCGCAGGCGCGGGTCGTCGGGGTCCTCAACGGTGATGAGATCGGCCACAGGGTGATACTGCCTTGTCCTGGGTGCGGTGCCAACGGCTGTGAACGGGTTGTGTTACCCGGGGTTACGCCGACGTCTGCGGGCCGACGGTGACGACCTCGCCGATGACGATGACGGCCGGGGGTTTGACCTCCTGCGTCCGGACCGTCTCCGCGACCGTCGCCAGCGTCGCGTCGACTCGGCGCTGGGCGGCCGTCGTGCCCTCCTGGACGAGGGCGACCGGGGTGTCGGCCGGCTTGCCGTGCGCCACGAGCGTCTCGGCGATCTTTCCGATCTTGTCGACGCCCATGAGGATCACGAGGGTGCCGGTGAGCTTCGCGAGCGACGGCCAGTCGACCAGGGAGCGCTCGTCGTCGGGGGCCACATGGCCACTGACGACCGTGAACTCGTGGGCGACACCGCGGTGGGTGACCGGGATACCGGCCGCGCCCGGGACCGAGATGGAACTGGAGATGCCGGGGACCACCGTGCAGGGGATGCCTGCCTCGGCGAGGGCCTGGAGTTCCTCCATGCCGCGGCCGAAGACATACGGGTCGCCGCCCTTGAGGCGGACCACCGACCTGCCCTGCTTGGCGTGCTCGATCAGCGCGTTGTTGATGGCCTCCTGCGCCATGTAACGGCCGTACGGGATCTTCGCCGCGTCGATCACCTCGACGTGCGGGGGGAGTTCGGCGAGGAGGTCGCGGGGACCGAGGCGGTCGGCGATGACGACGTCGGCCTCGGCGAGGAGGCGGCGGCCGCGAACGGTGATCAGGTCGGGGTCACCGGGGCCGCCGCCGACCAGGGCGACACCGGGGGTGCGGGTGCGGTGATGGGGGGCCACGAGGGTGCCGTCGCGCAGTCCCTCCACCACCGCGTCACGGATGGCGGCGGTGTGGCGGGGGTCGCGGCCCTCGGCCTTCGTGGTGAGGACGGCGACCGTGACGCCCTCGCTGGTGCCGGTGGCCGGGGTCCAGGCGGTCGCCTGGTCGGCGTCGTCGGAACGGACGCACCAGACGCGGTGCGCTTCCGCTTCGGCGGAGGCCCGCTGGTTCGCGGCCGGGTCACTGGTGGCGATGAGGGCGTACCAGGCGTTCGCGAGGTCGCCGTCGGCGTAGGGGCGCCGGTGCCAGGTGAGCTCACCCGCGTCTGCCATCGCCTCCACGGAGGGGGTCGCCCCGGGGGACACGAGGTGGATGTCGGCGCCTGCCGCGATCAGTGCGGGGAGGCGGCGCTGGGCGACCTGGCCGCCGCCGAGGACGACGACCCTGCGGCCGGTGAGGCGGAGACCTACGGGGTAGGGGGGGTGTTCGGCCATGAGGGGCGGCTCCTCGAACGGGCAGGGAGTGGGCGCTGCGGCTCTGGAGCGGCCCTGACGTGCGGATTTTAGAGGTGGCTTCAGCGTAAGGCGGGGTCGGGGGCGTGCAGGAGCGCACACCCGCCGACCCCGGGACGGTCCTACTTCTCCGTCACTCCCGCCGAGTCGAACGTCGCCACCTCGTGCATGGCCCTGGCCGTGCTCTGGACCAGGGGAAGCGCCAGGAGGGCGCCGGTGCCCTCGCCGAGGCGGAGGTCGAGGTCGACCAGGGGACGGAGGCCGAGCTTGTTGAGGGCGGCCACGTGGCCGGGTTCCGCGCTGCGGTGGCCCGCGATGCAGGCCGCGAGGACCTCGGGAGCGATCGCGCGGGCGACCAGGGCGGCTGCGCCGGCGCTGACGCCGTCCAGGATCACGGGCGTCCGCAGGGAAGCGCCGCCCAGGAGGAGACCGACCATCGCCGCGTGTTCGAATCCGCCGATGGCGGCCAGCACGCCGATGGGGTCGGCCGGGTCCGGCTGGTGGAGCTCCAGGGCACGGCGGACCACCTCGGTCTTGCGGGCGAGGGTCTCGTCGTTGATGCCGGTGCCCCGGCCCGTCACCTCGGCCGGGTCGGCGCCGGTGAAGACGGAGATCAGGGCCGCGGACGCCGTCGTGTTCGCGATACCCATCTCGCCCGTCAGCAGGGCCTTGTTGCCGGCCGCCACCAGGTCGCGGGCCGTCTCGATACCGACCTCGATGGCCTGCTTGGCCTCCTCGCGGGTCATCGCGGGGCCGGTGGTCATGTCGGACGTGCCGGCGCGGACCTTGCGCGGGAGGAGACCCGGGGTGGCCGGGAGGTCGGCCGCGACGCCGACGTCCACCACACAGACCTCGGCGCCCACCTGGGTCGCGAAAGCGTTGCAGACCGCGCCGCCGCCGAGGAAGTTGGCGACCATCTGGGCCGTCACCTCCTGGGGCCAGGGGGTGACGCCCTGCGCGTGCACCCCGTGGTCGCCCGCGAAGATCGCGACGGCGGCGGGCTCGGGGATCGGCGGGGGGCACTGCCGGGACAGGCCGCACAGCTGCGCGGAGATGATCTCCAGCATGCCCAGCGCGCCGGCCGGCTTGGTCATGCGCTTCTGCCGCTCCCACGCCTCGCCGAGCGCCTTCGCGTCCAGCGGGCGGATCCCGGCGACCGTCTCGGCGAGCAGGTCGTGCGGGTCCTCGCCGGGCAGCGCGCGACGGCCGTACGTCTCCTCGTGGACGACCCACGACAGGGGGCGTCGCTTGGCCCAGCCGACCTGCATCAGCTCGGGCTCGTCCGGGAACTCGTCGACGTAGCCGACGCAGAGGTAGGCGACCACTTCGAGGTGTTCGGGCAGGCCGAGGGCGCGGACCATCTCGCGCTCGTCGAAGAAGCTGACCCAGCCGACGCCGAGGCCCTCGGCGCGCGCGGCGAGCCAGAGGTTCTCGACCGCGAGCGCGGAGGAGTACGGCGCCATCTGCGGCTGGGTGTGACGGCCCAGGGTGTGGCGGCCGCCGCGGGTCGGGTCGGCGGTGACCACGATGTTCACCGGCGTTTCGAGGATGGCCTCGATCTTCAGTTCCTTGAACTGCTTCGCCCGGCCCTTGGGCAAGGACTTGGCGTACGCGTCCCGCTGACGCATCGCCAGCTCGTGCATCGCGCGCCGGGTCTCGGCGGAGCGGATGACGACGAAGTCCCAGGGCTGCGAGTGGCCGACGGAGGGCGCGGTGTGGGCGGCCTCCAGGACGCGCAGCAGCACCTCGTGCGGGATCGGGTCGCCGCGGAAGCCGTTGCGGATGTCGCGGCGCTCGCGCATGACCTTCAGGACGGCCTCGCGCTCGGCGTCGTCGTACGCGGGCGCGGCGGGGCCGGTGGACTCTCTGGCTTCTTCCACGGAGGCCGTGCTCTCTTCCTGGTCGGCGACCCTGGTTTCCAGGTCCTCCGGGCTCTGTGCGACCTCCGGGTCGGGGCCGGCATGGGCGTCGGGCTCCGGGTCCGGGGTCGCCGGGGCGGGAGCGGGGTCGGCCGCCCGGGGGGCGGGGACGGTGGGGGTGGGGTCCGGGGCCGAGGCTTCCGGGTGTTCCGCCGGGGGTACGGCGGGCTGCTGGTCCTCCGTGGGGAACGCCACGGCGTGCGGTGGGGTCGGGGCGAGGTGCGGGGTGGTCGGCACCGTGCCTTCGACAGGGACGAACTCGCCCACGGGCTGGAGGGGTTGGTCCTGCTCGGGGGCGGGTTGTGCGTCGGTGACGGCCGTGGCGGCGGTCGGGTCGGGCTCCGGGGCGGCCTCTGCCGGGGCTTCGGCGGCAGGCCCTTCGGCCGGCACCTCCGCCTGCGGGGCCGTCACCGGGGTCGGAGTGTCCGGCAGGTGAGACGTGGCGTCCGCCTGGTGGATGGCGGGGGCTGCCAGGGCCTCGGGCTGCGCCTCCGGTTCCGGCTGGGCGTCCGGGGTCGGCCGCGTCGTCTGCTCGGGGGCGGGGTGAGCCTGGGGGGCGGGCTCGGGTTCCGGCTGCCGGGCGGCCGGCTCGGTGGGTGAGACGGCGCCGGCCTCGGCAGGCGGGACGACGGTGGGGGCGACCTGGGCCTCCACGAGCAGCGGGGCGTCGGGGGCGGCAGGGATCTGGGCAGGCTGCGGGCCGTCGGGAGCAGCGGTGGCCGCGGGAGCCTGGGCGACCGGGACCTCCGGCGCGGCGATGGGCTCGGGCCCGGCCACGGGCGCTCCCTGGGCGGGCGCCGGCACCTCCTGCACGGGTGCGACCGGCTCGGGCGCTTCAGCCGTCACGGGCACCGCGGGCTCGGGGTCCTGGGAGGTGACGCCGGGGACGGGCTCGGGGGCGGGGTCGACGCTCTGGGCCGCGTCCTGGATCAAGGACGCGTCCTGCTCCTGGGCCGTGTCCTGGACCTGGGCTTCTGCCGGAGCCGCGGCCGCGCCCAGGGCTGCGTCCGCGTCCGGAGCCGGGGCCTCGGTCACGGTGTCGGGCGCGGGGGCCTCGAAGTGCTGCGTCGGGTCCGGCATGTCGGCCACCTCCGCAGAGCCCGGCTCGGCCGGCTGCTCCGCCCAGGGCGCCGGTGCCTCGGAAGCCTCCACCGCGTCGGGTGCGGGGACCTCGGCGACCTGCGCCCCTTCGGACGCCGGCGCCTCGGGGGCCTGGACCGCCTCGGCTGCGGCCGTCTCGGAAGCCTGCGGCACCTCGACGGCCCGGTCCACAGCGGCAGGTCCCGAGGCGGGGATTCGGGCCGCCTCGACCGGGCCCGCCTCAGCGGCCGACGGCGTCTCGGCAGCACCGGCCTCGGCGGCCTGGACGGCCTGCACGCCCAGCGCGGCGGCAGTGGCGGCGGCCTGCCCCACGTACCCGCCCTCGGGAACCCACGGGGTCGCCGGCGCAGGCACCGGGTCGACGGGCGGAACGGCAAGGGACTCAGCGACCCCGGCGGATTCCGCGGGCTGTTCGCCCCCGGACGGGCCGCCGACCTCCGCCTCGGCGGCCTCGTCGGCGACGTCCTGCTCGCGCTCGGCGATCAGCGCCGCTCCGAGCAACTGTCCGGGATCGACGACCCCGGACGACACGGACACGTGCTCGGGCTCGGCGTTCACCGCCGGTCCCAGGCCCTGAGCGGGCTCACCGGGCACGGTTGCGGGAACCTGCGCCGCAGGAGTCGTGGGCGCCATGCCGTCGCCCTCGGCGTACGACGCCTCGGCACCCTCCTGACCCTCGTGGCCCTGCGGGGCGGCCACGGAGATCGCCTCGTTGGCCTCGGTCGCCACGCGGGCCACGACGGCCTCGGCGGCGCCCACCGGCTCGGGCTCCGGTGTTCCCGGAACCGCCGTCGGCGCAGGAACAACCGTTTCCGCGGTCATCGGCCCGGAAGGGACCGGCCCCTGGACCGGAGCAGCGGCCGGAGCGGCGGCCTGGGCGGGGGTGGCCTGCGCTCGGGCCGGGGCCGGGGCAGTGGTCTGGGCGGCCGGGGCTCCCCAGGGCGCCGCGCCCTGCGGAGGCGTCTCGCGCAGCGGCGGGACGTCCAGGTACTCGGGGCCGGAGCCGGGCCGTACCGGGGCGCCCGCGGGGCCGCGGTCGGCGAGGGAGCGGACCGGGCTGGCGGAGGTGTCGGGGATCGGCGGACCGAGGTGGAGCGGGCGGCGCGGGGCCTGCTGGGGCGGGGCGGCCGGACCGGGCAGGCGTACGGCGCTGAGGTCGACGGAACCGCTGTCGCGGCCGGAGAGCTCGTGCGGTCCCGGCTCGTGCACCGTCTCGACGACCGGCTCGGGCGCGGGCGGCGCCACCTCGTTGCCCCAGGCGCTCTGTGCGCCCGGCAGCAGCAGCAGGTCTTCGTCCTCGGCGGTCGTCTCGGAGAGGTAGGTGTACGCGCCGTGCCCGGGGGCGCCCGGCTGCTCCACCATGCCTGCGTTCTCCGGCAGCCCCTCGCCCGGGACCTGGCCGGTGTCGGTCATGCGTACCCCTCGCCCATCGGTTAGTGCTCCCTACGACCAGCTCACCCGGAACGGCGCCACCGACCGCTCCGCAGTGAAGAACGAGCGTCCGTGCCCAGCGGCACGACCGACCCGCCCGAAAAAGCGACAAAGCCATTCAGTGGCATTGTCCCGGCCGTCGTCGCGTCGCGACAGCATGATCCGCGCCGCTCCGCTGTGGACTGCGCCACGTTGCGCGCCCTCCGGTTCTGCCGTACCACACGCCCCCCAAAAGGGATGTGTTTTCCGGACATTGACCGACGAAGTGCCGGGCGAACGGAAGCGGTACGACGATCGGCCAGCCTACCGCGCGCGGTACGACAACAGGATCACGGGGAGGGCGAACCAGGTCACGGCCGGCGGTCCGGCAGAACCCCGCTGAGCAGGAACGCGACACTCCGTTCAGTCTCCGTCCAGGCGCGCGTGTCGAGTTGGACGGACTGCAGGAGGGCGCACTCGACGCGGTAGCCGTGTTCGGTCAGATCGCGGCCGACGAGTTCGGCGGTGTCGCGGGTCGCCGCGTGGGTGACGATGCGCTGCGGGCGGCGGTCGGCGACCGCGGAGACCACGGCCACTCCCCCGCCGCCGACCCGGACGACGTCCGGTTCGGGCAGGTTCTCCAGGACGTGCGGGGCGGTGCCGCGGACGATCTGCAGGTGGACGCCGTGGTGGCGGGCGGAGGCGTCGGTGCGGGCGCACGCCTCCAGATCGCGGTCGACGGCGAGGACGGCCGCGCCGGCCCGCGCGGCCTCGGTCGCGAAGGCGCCGCTGCCGCAGCCGATGTCCCAGACGAGGTCGCCCACGCGCGGTCCGAGCCGGGCGAGCTGGGCCGCGCGCAGCAACTCCGTCTCACCTTCGCCGAGTCCGCCGCCGTAGGCCTGGGCGGGCAGGGCCCAGCCGCGCGGTCCGGTGCCCGGGTCGCGCCCGGATATCCAGCCGCTGTCGCCCGCGGGGGCGCCCGCCGGGCCGCCGATGACGATCACCACGTTGGGGTCGCGCCAGGTGTGGTCGATGGCCTTGTCGGAGGTGAGGACGCTGACCCGTTCGCGGTCGGTGCCGAGTTCCTCGCAGACGACGAAGGTGCGGTGCACGCCCTCCAGGAGCAGGCCCAGCTCGGCGGGTCCGGCGCCGGGCGAGGTGAGGACGGCGACCTTGGTGTGGGCGCGGCAGACGTTGACCGCGCGGCGCAGGGTGCGCCGGTGGGCGACGACGACCTGCGCGTCGTCCCAGGGCATCCCGGCACGGGCGAAGGCGGCGGCGACGGCGGAGACGGCCGGGACCACCTCGACCTCGAGGCCGAACTCGGGTGCGCGCAGGGTCCGTACGACACCGAAGAAGCCCGGGTCGCCGTCGGCGAGGACGACCGCCGTGCCCCGGTGGCCGGCGATACGGCGGGCGGCGAGCGCCACGCTGCCGAGGCGGATGCGCTCCGCGGCGGGCGGCACCTCGGGCAGCGTCAGATGGTGGGCGGCGCCGGCCACCAGCGTGGCGGCACCCAGCGCGGAGCGGGCCGCGGCGGTCAGCGGCGAGCCGTCCCAGCCGATCACCGTGACGCGGTCGGCCATCGTCGTCAGTCTCCCGGGGGTTCACGCAGGTAGCGGGCTCCGTGAGGGTACCTGGTCGGCGGGGCCGGAGGGCGGCGGCCGCCGTCGGGTCCCGTCGCCGTACGGCTCAGTTCCAGTCGGTGTTCGACTCAGTTCCAGGCGGTGTCCGGCTCAGTTCCAGTCGGTGTACGACGTGAAACCGCCGCTGTCCGCGAGCTGCTCGCCGGCGCCCTCCAGGTCCTCGGGCAGCAGGCTCCACACGATGAAGTCGGTGCGCACCTCGGTCCAGGTGCCGTCCTCGGCGCGGGCGCGCGCTATGCAGGCGTTGCGCAGGACGCCCTCGCTGATACAGCCGATCTTCTGCGCGACCTGCTGGGAGGCGGTGTTGTCGGCGGCCGTGCGCAGTTCGATGCGCTCGAACTTCTGGTCGGTGAACAGCCACTGGGCGGTGGCCAGCGCGGCCTCGGAGGCGTACCCCTCGCCGCGGGCCCAGGAGGCGACGATGTACGCCAGTTCGGTGGAGCGGACGTGCCAGTTGGTCTTGCCGAGCTGGATGACGCCGACGAGCCGCTGGGTGAGGAACTCGGTGACGGCGAGGTCGAGGCCGTGTCCGGCCGTGCGTTCTGAGGGGGCGTACTCGGTGATCCAGGCGCGGGCGGAATCCTCGGTGAACGGCTGGGGTACGTCCGTCCAGGCCGCGATCTGCTCGTCGTTCATCATCTCTGCCAGGGCGGGCACGTCGTCCTCGTCGAGGGGACGCAGCACCAACCGCTCCGTGCTGATGGAGATGGTGGGGAAGGTGCTCGTCATGAAGCCGCTCCGTAGCCTTCGAAACCGTCGGGGCCCGACCTGCTGGACCGTCAGGGCCCTCTGAACTGCCCAGCATGCAGCATGGAGGCACGGAAGGGCACCACGGGGTCCACCCCCGGTGAGGGAGTGAACCCCGTGCGTACCCGGGCTTCCGGCGCATCCAGGCTCAGAAGGCGGCGACGACCGCGCCCTCGTACTTGTCCTCGATGAACTTCTTCACCTCGGGCGAGGTGAGCAGCTTCGCCAGCTTCCGCACGCGCGGGTCGTCCTCGTCGCCCTTCTTCACGGCGAGGAAGTTGGCGTACGGGTTGTCCTGCGCGGACTCCGCGGCCAGGGCGTCCTCGGCGGGGCTGAGCTCGGCCTCCAGCGCGTAGTTGCCGTTGATCACCGCGGCGTCGACGTCGGCGAGGGAACGCGGCAGCTGGGCCGCCTCCAGCTCCTTGAACTCGATGTTCTTCGGGTTGGAGGTGACGTCCTTCGGGGTCGCGGAGTAGCCGGCGCCGGACTTCAGCTCGATGAGCCCGTTGGCCTCCAGGAGCTTCAGCGCGCGGGCCTCGTTGGTGGTGTCGTTCGGCAGGGCGACGGTGGCGCCCTTCTTGAGGTCGTCGAGCTTCCTGACGTCCTGGGAGTACAGGCCGAGCGGCTCCAGGTGCACCGTGGCGTTCGGCACGGCGACGACGTCGGTGCCGTTCTTCTTGTTGAAGTCGTCCAGGTACGGCTGGTGCTGGAAGTAGTTGGCGTCGACCTCGCCCTGCTGGACGGCCGTGTTGGGGGTCACGTAGTCCGTGAACTCCTTGACCTCGAGCTTGAGGCCGGCCTTCGCCGCGAGGTTGTCCTTGATGTAGGTGAGGATCTCGCCCTGCGGGGTGGGCGTGGCGGCGACGGTGAGCGTGGCGTTCGCGTCGCCGCTGCCGGAGTCCTTGTCCGAGCCGCATGCGGTGAGCCCGAGGGTGAGGGCTCCGGCGGCGAGGACGGCGGTGGTGAACGTGGTGGTGTTACGCACGAAAAGTGCCTTTCCTGGCGGTGGTGCGACCCCGCGATGGGTGTGCGGGGAGATCAGGGGGTGTGGTCAGGCGGCCTTGTGGACGTCGGCGGTGGCCGGCTCCCTGGCCTTCAGCAGCCGCAGTTTCGGCGCCGGGCCGGAGCGGCCGACGCGGCGGTGCAGGGAGCGGGCCGCCCAGTCGCCGGCGAACTGGATGAGCGAGATGACGACGGCGAGGATCGCGACGGTGATCCACATCAGCTCGGTCTCGAAGCGCTGGTAGCCGTAGCGGATGGCGATGTCGCCGAGGCCGCCGGCGCCGACCGTGCCGGCCATGGCGGAGTAGCCGATGAGGGCGACGATCGTGGTGGTCGTGGAGGAGATCAGCGAAGGCAGCGACTCGGGGACGAGGACCTTGCGGACGACGGTCCAGGTGTTGCCGCCCATCGCCTGGACGGCCTCGACGAGCCCGCCGTCCACTTCGCGGACCGCCGTCTCGACGAGTCGGGCGAAGAACGGGACGGCGCCGATCGCCAGTGGCACGATGGCGGCCTCGCGGCCGATGGTCGTCCCCGTGATCGTGCGCGTGAAGTTCATCAGCGCGACGATCAGGATGATGAACGGCATCGAGCGGGCGACGTTCACGATCTGCCCGATCACCTTGTTGGCGACGATGTTCTGCAGCAGTCCGCCCCGGTCGGTGAGGACCAGCAGGACGCCGAGCGGGAGGCCTCCGGCGACCGCGACGAGGGTGGACCAGCCGACCATGTAGAGGGTGTCCCCACAGGCCTGCGACAGGAGCGGCAGCATGTCCGACCAGGTCACTTGACACCGTCCTTCACCAGCAGGGACTCACCCACGACGTCGATCCGAAGGCCCTGTTCGCGCAGGAAGCCGATCGGTACGACGTTGTCCTCGTAGCGACCGGGCAGTTCGATGCGCATCCGGCCGACCTGGAGGCCCCCGACGGTGTCGATGGCGGCACCGAGGATCGATATGTCGATGTTGTAGGTGCGCGACAGCTGGGAGATGACCGGCTGGGTCGCGGCCTCGCCGTGGAAGGTGACGTCGACGACGGTGCGGTCGTCGCCGGTGGCCTCGCCGTCGACCGGGAAGAGCGCGTCGGCCAGTTCGGAGCCGGGGGTGGCGAGCAGTTCGCTGACCGTGCCGGACTCCACGATGCGGCCCCGCTCCATGAGCGCGGCGGAGTCGCAGATCGACTTCACCACGTCCATCTCGTGCGTGATGAGCAGGACGGTCAGCCCGAGCTGCCGGTTCAGGTCGCGCAGCAGCTGCAGGACGGAGCGGGTGGTCTCCGGGTCGAGGGCGCTGGTCGCCTCGTCGGAGAGCAGCACCTTGGGGTCGCCGGCGAGGGCGCGGGCAATGCCGACACGCTGCTTCTGGCCGCCGGAGAGCTGAGCGGGGTACGCCTTCGCCTTGTCGGCGAGTCCGACGAGGTCGAGCAGGTCCAGCGCCTTGCGGGAACGTTCCCTCCCGGAGACGCCGAGGATCTCCAGGGGCAGTTCGACGTTGTCCTGCACGGTCCGCGAGGAGAGCAGGTTGAAGTGCTGGAAGACCATGCCGATACGGCTGCGCGCCCGCCGCAGCTCCTTGCCTGCGCGGGGGCCGCGGCCGCCGAGGGCGGTGAGGTCCTGACCGGCGACGGTGACCGTGCCGGAGGTGGGGCGTTCCAGGAGGTTGACGCAGCGGATCAGCGAGGACTTGCCGGCGCCGGACTGGCCGATGACGCCGTACACCTCGCCTTCGCGGACGTGCAGGTCGACGCCGTCCAGGGCGGTGACCTCACGGCCGCCGCGCGAGCGGTAGACCTTGGTGAGGCCTGTTGTCGTGATCACTGGGGGTTTTCCGTCACTGTCGAGTGCGCGGGCGTGGGTGTGCCCGGGCGCACGGATGCAAAGCTGTCAGGGACGCGACACGGTTCTCGCGGTGATGGCGTGGAACCGGGGGAGAACATGTGCGCGGGGCGGCGATGTCACACAGCGCACGGCGTGCGGACATTCCAGGGCGTCTCGCTTCGGGGCGCGAGGCTCAGGGGTGGTGCGGGGGCCCTCTAGAAGGCGCACATTCGACACAGACAACGAGCACCGGGCGTCATGGTCGCCTCGGTCGCAAGGGTGCGGCTGCTCGTCGTGGTCATGAGCATCAGTAAACCAGACGTACGGTCCTGACATGGACCGGCCGTCCGGATGCTGGACACCCGTGGACAGTCCGCTGCGGCACGGGGGCGACCGCCGGGGGCCGATTACGGCGTAATAGGGTCGCTCCATGCTTGATGCCCTGACGCTGGTGACCGGCGTCGCCGCGTTGCTGCTCGCCGCATGGTGCGGCTGGGCCGCCTACCGTGACCAGCCGACCAAGGACTGGCACTTCATCGGGATGGCAGTGGTCTCGCTGCTGGCCGTGGTCCAGCTGGTGATCGGGATCGTGCAGCTGGCGCGGGGCGAGAAGCCGGAGCAGGGCACGACGATCTTCGTGGCCTATCTGCTGGGCGCCTTCGCGTGCGTCCCCGCGGCCGGGTTCATGTCGCTGGCCGAGCGGACGCGCTGGGGTTCGGTCACGGTCGCGGCCGGCGCGATCGTGCTCGCCGTCCTCGAGGTACGGCTCTACGACATCTGGGGAGGCTGAGATGACGGCCGTTCGGGAGAAGCCCGCCCGGCTGATCGGCGGGCCCGGCATGGTGCTGGTGTGGTTCTACGGCGTGATGGTCGTCGGAGCCGTGTCGCGCTCGGCGTACCAGATCGCCACGGAGTTCGACCGGGCGCCGTTGGCGTACTCGCTGTCGGCGGTGGCGGGGATCGTGTACGGGTTCATCACGTACTCGCTGGTGCGGGGCGGGGAGACGGCGCGGCGGGCGGCACAGGTGTGCTGTGCCGCCGAGCTCGTCGGGGTGCTGGTGGTGGGTACGTGGACGTTGGTCGACCGTGGCGCGTTCCCGGACGCGACCGTGTGGTCGGACTACGGGATGGGGTACGTGTTCATTCCGGTGCTCCTGCCCCTGTCCGCGCTGTGGTGGTTGCGTAAGACGCGGTCGCAGCGGGGTGCTTGAGGGGCGTCGGCGGCCGCGCCCCCGAGGGCACCGCGGTCACGCCGTTTTCGCGTACTCCCCCGCCTGCTTCTCCAGGACGATCATCGGTACGCCGTCCGTGCCCTGCGAGGTGCCCACCGTCTCGTAGCCGACGCGGCGGTACAGGCGGAGGTTGCCCTCGCTGCGGTGGCCGGTGTGGAGGCGGAACTTCTTGGCGCCGCGCTCCCCGGCCAGGGCGGACTCGGCGGCGCGGAGCAGCCGCGCGCCGATGCCGTGGCCCTGGAGGCGGGGGTGGACGCAGAGCTTGCCGATCGAGGCGGCGCCGTCCTCGGTGACATGGCCGCGGACCGAGCCGACGACCTCGTCACCCAGCCGGGCCACGAAGACACAGTCGGTGGCGAGTTCCTCCCTGACCGAGTCCAGTGTCTGGACGAGCGGGGCGATGCGGTAGTTGCCGTACAGCGCGGCTTCGCTCTGGAAGCAGAGGTACTGCAGCCTGAAGATCTGCTCGGCATCCTGCTCGGTCGCCACCGAGATGGTCACGCTCATGCCCATGTGCGCACGCCTCCCGCTCACCTGATCGCCTGTGGTCCCTCACTCCTATCCCCGCACTTCGCGGGCCGCAACCTCCGGCGTGAGCAAACGACGCAGACATCCCAGACATCTGGAACGTTCCGGCCCGAGACTGCCCTGTGAGATACCCAACTCACCCGCGATCTCACGGTAGGTGAGGTCCTCGGGCGACAGGAACGCCTGAAGGAGGCGGGAGCAGCGGCCGGGCAGTCGGCGCACGGCCTCGCGCAGGGCGCGGTGCCGTGCGGAGGTGAGCGCGATCTGCTCGGGGCCGTGGTCGCGGTCGTCGACCGGTTCCTTCTCGTACGGTCGTTCGCGGCGGGTGGTACGGCGGGTGCGGCGGACCTCGGCGCGCACGGCCCGGCGCAGCCAGCCCTCGGGGTCCAGCGGCGGGCCGTCGGCGGCGAGGTGCTCCAGGAGACGAAGCCAGACCGCCTGCTCCAGGTCGGCGGGTTCGGTGCCGGTGGCATGCGCCTCGGCGGAGGCCTCGGCGGTGAGAAGGGGGCGCAGCTCGGTGAGCAGGTCGTGCGTCATGTGCCACACGATGCGGCCGCCCGGGCGGCTGGTTGCCCGGGCGGCCGGATGTCACTCCAACTGGGGACTCAGCCGTTGACGAAGTCCTCGCGGGCGAGGAGGCCGGTGTCCGCGTTGTCGGTGAAGACGCCGTCGATGCCGGTCGCGAAGTAGGTGCGGTAGGCGCCGAAGACGTCCCCGTAGGCGTCCGCGTCGGTGCCCTTGCGGAAGTTCGCGGGCAGGAAGGGGTTCTCGTTGCGCATGGTGTACGGGTGCAGGATCAGGCCGACCGCGTGGGCGTCCCGCACCAGGGTGGTGGGGGTGGTGAGGTTGCCGCTCGCGTCCTTCGGGATGACCAGGTCCAGGGTGGGACCGATGCCCTGGGCGTAGCCGGCGATCTCGCGCAGGCCGGCCCGGGTGATCAGGTCGGCGACCGTGCGCGGGTCGCCCGCCTCGACGAAGTCCCAGGGGCGGGTGTTCGCGGCGGACAGCAGGACCACGAGGGGGTTGTCGACCAGCTTGTTCAGGCGCTGGATGCTGCTCGGCTCGAAGGACTGCAGGATGACCGGCGAGTTCTTCTTGTCCTTGCCGTACTTGTGCAGCAGCTTGGCGACCCGCTCCTCCAGGCCCAGGCCCAGCTTGCGGAAGTAGGTGGGGTGCTTGGTCTCCGGGTAGATCCAGACCTGCTTGCCGCGCTTGCGGGTCTGCTCGTCCTGCCACGTGAGGACTTCCTCGAAGGTGGGGATCTCCCAGCGGCCGTTGTAGAGGGTGTTGTGCGGGCGGTTGGCCGGGATGCGCTCGACCGCGCGCAGGGTCTTCAGTTCGGCGAGCGTGAAGTCCTCCGTGAACCAGCCGGTGGTGGAGACGCCGTCGAGGACCTTGGTCGTCTTCCGGTCGGCGAACTCGGGATGGTCGGCGACGTCCGTGGTCCCGCCGATCTCCGGCTCGTGGCGGCAGACGAGGTGGCCGTCCCTGGTGGGGACGAGGTCGCCGGCCTCGACGATGTCGGCGCCCAGGTCCAGGGCGAGCTGGTAGGAGCCGAAGGTGTGCTCGGGGCGGTAGCCGCTGGCGCCGCGGTGGCCGATGACCGTGGGGACCGGCAGGCTCTTCAGGCCGCCCTTGCCGGAGCGCCCCGCCTCGGCGGCGCTCGCCGTGGCCGACAGGCCCAGGAGGCTTCCGGTGGCGCCGAGCACGGCGGCTCCGAGGAGCGCCCGGCGTCCGGTGCCGCCCGCGCTCGCCTGCTCGTTCGACTCCTGCGTGTCCTGCGTTCCCATGAGGGGCCTCCTGCCGTCGGCTCGTCCGTGCGGGCCGATCGTAGGGGCGTGGACATGACTGCCGGGAGACGTCGGCCCCAACACGCGGGTGACGGTGGATGGCGTGTGCCGAACGGCGGTGCGGCGGGTGCCGTACGGCGATGTGGCCTGCGCCGTACGGTGAGGTGACGGGTCGTCGGACGCGGCGGATTGGGCGCCCCCGGGCGGGGAACGCGCTCAGTACCGGCTGTTGTCGGGGTTTTCCGAGATGCGGCGGCGGTCCTGCGTGCGAGGAACGTCACGGCGGCGAGCACGAACAGCGGTGCGGCGAAGGCCATGGCGATTCCCCCGGCTCCCCCGTTTCGCGGCGTTGTTCTCGTCGTTCCGCCCGGATGACGGGCGGGCAAAGGTACGCCCGTACAGGTAAACGTACGTCAACAGTGCGTAAGACCTGGGTGACCCGATGTGCGCCATCCCCTGAGGCGCGAGTATCGTCCTCACCTGCACAGACTCATACCGTTTTCCCTTGGCATCGGAGGGCTCGTTGTCCCGCTTCGCGCTCATCAAGGCAGTGCTCGGACCGGTCATGCGCCTGATGTTCCGCCCCCGGGTCGAGGGCGCGGAGCACATCCCGGGCGACGGACCCGTCATCCTGGCAGGCAACCACCTCACGTTCATCGACTCGATGATCCTGCCGCTCGTGTGCGACCGGCAGGTCTTCTTCATCGGCAAGGACGAGTACGTCACCGGCAAGAACCTCAAGGGCCGGTTGATGGCCTGGTTCTTCACCGGCGTCGGCATGATTCCGGTGGACCGGGACGGCGGGCGCGGGGGTGTGGCCGCGCTGATGACCGGGCGGCGGGTACTGGAGGAGGGGAAGGTCTTCGGGATCTACCCAGAGGGGACCCGCTCCCCCGACGGCCGGCTGTACCGGGGGCGCACCGGGATCGCGCGGCTGACGCTGATGACCGGGGCGCCGGTGGTTCCCTTCGCGATGATCGGTACGGACAAGCTGCAGCCGGGGGGTGCGGGGATGCCCCGTCCCGGGCGGGTGACGGTTCGGTTCGGTGAGGCGATGGAGTTCTCCCGGTACGACGGCATGGACCGGGATCGGTATGTGCTGCGGGCTGTGACCGATTCCGTGATGGCCGAGGTCATGCGGTTGTCGGGGCAGGAGTACGTGGACATGTATGCGACGAAGGCCAAGGCCGCCTAAGAGCTCCGCGGTCGGCCGTCCCCCGGGTGCGGGTGTGTGGGGGTTGTGCCCGCGGTTCCCCGCGCCCCCTGGGGCAACGACCCTTGTCCGGCGTTTTCGAGGCGCTGTTCCCTGAGCAGGAACCATGCCGCGACTGCTGCCGCGAGCAGGACTGCCGCGCCCACCCCCGACGCCACGCTCAGGCCGTTGACGAAAGCCTCCCGGGCCGACGACAGCATCTCCTCGCCCGCGGCCGTCGGCAGCCGGCCCGCCGCCTCCACCGCGCCGCCCAGGGACTCATGGGCGCTCCCCGGTGTGCCGGCGGGAGCCGGGAAGCCGCGGTAGACGCCCGTCACGATCGAGCCGAGTGCGGCGATGCCGAGGGCCGCGCCCAGTTCGTACGCCGTCTCGGAGACCGCGGAGGCCGCTCCCGCCTGGCCCCTGGGGACCGAGGAGAGGATGACGTCGGCGGTGACCGTGAAGGAGAAGCCGGCGCCCACGCCGACCACCAGCAGGGCGGCTCCCAGCACCGGGTAGCCGGTGGTCTGTGTGAGGGTGGTCAGGGCGGCCAGGGCGAGGCCGATGGCCGCGAGGCCGCCGGAGACGACCGCCCGTACCGAGAAGCGGCGGGCCGCGCGGCCCGCGAGCAGGCCGGCCACCACCGCGCCCACGGCCGCGGGCAGTTCGGCCAGGCCGGCTTCCAGCGGCCTCCTGCCCTGCACCAACTGCAGGTACTGGGAGAGGAAGAACACCAGGCCGGACATGCCGAGCACGGTCAGCAGGTCGGCCAGCACGGCGCCGCCGAAGCCGCGTCGGCGGAACAGACGCATGTCCAGCAGCGGGGCGGGGAGCGTGAGCTGACGGCGTACGAACCCGTGGAGAGCGGCCACTCCGAGCAGGCCCGCCGTCAGCGGCTCCCAGGTCAAGCCGTGCCCGACGGCTTCCTTGACCGCGTACACGACGGCGATCATGCCGACCAGGGACAGGAGCACGCTGAGCAGGTCCCAGGGGCCGGGGTTCGGGTTCTTCGACTCCGGCAGCGTCTTCACGCCGACCAGGACGAGCACCACCATCACGGGCAGGTTGATGAGGAAGACCGAGCCCCACCAGAAGTGTTCGAGGAGGAAGCCGCCCGCGACGGGGCCGACCGCGGTGCCCGCGGAGGCCGTCGCGCCCCAGATGCCGACCGCCGCACTGCGTTCGCGCGGGTCGTGGAAGAGGTTGCGGATCAGGGCGAGGGTGGCGGGCATGAGGGTCGCGCCGGCGACGCCGAGCAGGGCCCGGGCCGCGATCATCATCTCCGGGCTCGTCGCGTAGGCGTTGAGGACGGACAGCAGTCCGAAGGCCGTCGCGCCGCCGAGCAGGATCCGCTTGCGGCCGACGCGGTCGCCCAGACTGCCCATGGACACCAGGAGGCCTGCGATGACGAAGGAGTAGACGTCGCCGATCCAGAGGAGCTGAGTGCCCGTGGGCCCGAGGTCCTCGCTGATGTAGGGGGTCGCGAGGCCGAGGACGGTCGCGTCGACGGCCACCAGCAGCACGGCGAGTACGAGGACGGAGAGCGCGAGCCAGCGGTCCGGGCGCCGCACCGCCTCGGTCGTGATCGCCGGCCGCAGGGTGCTGGTCATGATTGCTGTCTCCGTAGTGCGCCGCCGAGCAGCAACTCGGCGATCATGTGGGGGAAGTCCCGGGAGGCCACGCGGCCGTCCAGGGTGGCCCAGGCGGCCGACGCGATCAGTCCGTACAGCGCCTCGGTGAGCCAGGCGGGCGTGAGGTCGATGCGGAACTCGCCGCTTCGCTGTCCGCGCTGGAACACCGCGCCGATGCGGGCGTCCAGCCGCCGCCAGCCCTCGTGCTGGCCGTCGCCCTCCCACAGTTGGTTCTCGCCGTACAGGAAGGCGAGCAGCCCTGCCGCGGACTGGATCTCACGCGCCAGCCTGCGTACGGCCTCGTCCGCGGGCCCTTCGTCGAGCCGGGCCCGGTCGAGTGCCGCCTCGCACTCCGCGATGCCGAGGGCTTCCAGGGCGCGGACGAGCGCGTCACGGCCGGCGAAGTGCCGGTGCAGGGTGGCGCGGCTGATGCCGGCGGCCTTGGCGACCTCGTCCATGGTCGCGGTGGATTTACGGGTCAGCAGGGCGGCGGCGCTGCGGAGGACGTGGTCACGGTCGACAGCCATGAGACAACTATAGCCCACATGAGACATTGATGTCTCACTGTGAGCATGCGCGACTCACCAAGGAGGCTCGCGCACTGCTTTCTCAGTGCCAGGGCAGGCCGGCCCGCCGCTCCCAGTACGCCTGCGGTTCCTCGGCCAGCCCGGACAGGCTCGCCAGCTGCTCCTCGTCCAGGTCGACCACCGCGGCATGCAGGTTGGAGGCGAGCTGGGTGGCCGTGGCGGCGCCGGAGAGGACGACTCCCGCCCAGGGCTGACGGAGGATCAGGGCCAGGGCCACCGCGTCACAGCCGAGGGAGGTCGCCGCGGCCACGGCCTTCAGGGCGTCCGGGGCATACGGGTCGGCGAGGCGGCCGTTGGCCATGCCCTCCTTCACGATCACCGTGAGGCCGGCGTCATGGGCCTCGGCGAGGGCGGGGGCGGCCGAGGTCTCCAGGACGTTGTACGTCGACTGGACGGTACGGAAGAGGGGCTCGCCGTCGACCGTCACGGCGAGGGCGGCGCGGACGGCGTCGGCCTGGGCGGGGCCACTGGTGGAAAAGCCGATGGTGACGCCCTCGGCGGCGGCTTCCGCCAGCCTGGCGTGGAGTTCCTTGTCGGTGAGGGCCGGGCTGTCCGGGGTCACCGAGTGGATCTGGTAGAGGTCGAGCCGGTCACCGAGCAGCTCGGCGGTCTCGGCGCGCTGCCGCTCGTACGCCTGGACGCTGTGGTCCTTGACCTCGTGCGGCTCGGCGTCGGTGGTCCAGCCGGCGGTGTAGGTGTAGCCCCACTTGCTGCCGATGACCACGTCGTCGACGCCGGGGCGGGTGCGGAGCCAGTCCGCGAGGAACTCCTCGCTGCGGCCGTAGGAGCGGGCCGCGTCGAAGTAGCGGACGCCCTGGGCGTAGGCGGCGTCGAGGAGTTCGTGGGTGCGGGTGCGCAGCGTCTCGACGCTGCGGTCCTCGCCGAGGTCGTCGTCCCGGCCGAGGTTGATGTAGCCGGGGCGGCCGACGGCGGCGAGGCCCAGTCCGAGGTGGCAGGTGGGGGTCGTCGCGGTGGCCAGTCGGGCGAAGGGCATCGCGGGCTCCGTTCGGTCGGCTCCGGTGCGGCTTTCCGACCAACGTAACCCGTGACGACCTTCGCCTCGGCGTTCGGTGCGTGCGGTGCGTCGACGAGCACGGGTTGCGGGTGGCCTGTCGCGCCGTTCCCCGCACCCCCGGGGGTCACCGCTTGGCCGTGGCCCAGTCGTGCTGCGTCCGCACGTTCGCCTTGACCTCCGCCAGCTGGACCGCGACCGCACTGGGGGCCGTACCGCCACGTCCGTCGCGGGAGGCCAGGGCGCCCGGTACGTTCAGGACCGTCCGCACCTCGGGCGTCAGGTGGGCGCTGATCTTCGCGAACTGTTCGTCCGTCAGCTCGTCGAGTTCCTTGCCCTCGGCCTCGGCGGCCTTCACGCACTCGCCGGCGACCTCGTGGGCGACTCGGAAGGGGACGCCCTGCTTGACCAGCCACTCGGCGATGTCGGTGGCGAGGGAGAAGCCGGCCGGGGCCAGTTCCTCCATGCGCTCGCGGTTGACGGTGAGGGTGGCGATCATGCCGGTGAAGGCGGGGAGGAGGACCTCCAGCTGGTCGCAGGAGTCGAAAACCGGCTCCTTGTCCTCCTGGAGGTCCCGGTTGTAGGCGAGCGGGAGGGCCTTGAGGGTGGCCATGAGACCGGTCAGGTTGCCGATCAGGCGGCCGGACTTGCCGCGCGCCAGCTCCGCGATGTCCGGGTTCTTCTTCTGCGGCATGATCGACGAGCCCGTGGAGAACGCGTCGTGCAGGGTCACGAAGGAGAACTCCTTCGTGTTCCAGATGATGATCTCCTCGGAGATCCGGGACAGGTTGACACCGATCATCGCGGTGATGAAGGCGAACTCGGCGACGAAGTCGCGGGAGGCCGTGCCGTCGATGGAGTTGCCGACGCTGCCGTGCTCGAAGCCGAGGTCCTCGGCTACCGCCTCCGGGTCCAGACCGAGGCTGCTGCCCGCGAGCGCTCCGGAGCCGTACGGCGAGACGGCCGTGCGCTCGTCCCACTGGCGCAGCCGCTCGGCGTCCCGGGACAGGGACTGGACGTGCGCCAGGACGTGGTGGGCGAAGAGCACCGGCTGGGCGTGCTGGAGGTGGGTGCGGCCGGGCATCGCCACGTCCGGGTGGGCCTCGGCCAGGCCGATCAGGGCGTCCTGGAGCTCGGCGATCAGGCCGCCGATGATCCGGGCGTGGTCGCGCAGGTACATCCGGAAGAGGGTGGCGACCTGGTCGTTGCGGGAGCGGCCGGCCCGCAGCTTGCCGCCGAGGTCGGGGCCGAGGCGCTCCAGAAGGCCGCGCTCGAGTGCCGTGTGGACGTCCTCGTCGGCGATGGTGCCCACGAAGGAGCCGTCGGCGACGTCCGCCTCCAACCGGTCGAGTCCGGCGATCATCCGGGTCAGCTCGTCCTCGGTGAGCAGGCCCGCCTTGTGCAGCACGCGCGCGTGGGCACGCGAACCGGCGATGTCGTACGGCGCGAGCCGCCAGTCGAAGTGGACGGACGCGGACAGCTTCGCCAGGGCCTCGGCGGGACCGTCGGCGAACCGGCCGCCCCAGAGCCGGACGTCACCGCTGTTGCTGCTCACTTGCTGCTCCTCACCGCTGCACTCAACGTCATGCATGAGTATGCAGCGCTCTGCATGATTCGTCAATTTAGGGAGATCCACAAGAGTTTTGAAGTCGCCTTGAACAACCGCAACCGCTTACCCGTACTCACTGCCGAACGCCGGCGCCGCGTTTGTAAACCCACCGTCCTGACCCAAGTGAGGCATCCGCATGTCCAGGGCTCTTCCCAAGTACAACAAGCGTCGTGTGGCGATCATCGGCGGCGCCGCCGCTCTGGCCCTGACCGGTGCGGTCGTCGTGAACCAGGCCCTCGCCGGTGAGTCGTCCAAGAGCAGCACCACCAACGCCAACACGCTCGCCGCCGGCCCCGGAACCATCACGTGCCCGGACGTGGCCTCGCAGCTCCCGGAGATCCCCGCCTCCGCCCAGGCCGAGATCGACCGCAACCTGGCCCTGCTCCAGACCCAGATCGACGAGGCCAACAAGCGACTGGTCGACACCGTGGGCCAGGGTGGCCCCAACTTCGTGCAGAACGCGATCCTCGGCCCGCTGGAGGACAAGCGGATCGCGACCGTCAACCGCATCGCCACCGCCATCGGCCGCACCGCGGACAAGCCGCAGGGCCTCGAGGCGCTCGCGCCGTGCGCCCTCGACGCGGACGGCGCGGCGGGCGCCGGTGAAGAGGCCGGCGCGGAGAACGGCGCGGACGACGAGGCCGAGGCCACCCCCAGCGCGACGGAGACCGCCGCCGAAGGTGCCGAAGGCGCGGGCGACGCCGCGGGCGACGCCGGCGAGGACGCGAGCGCCGTCGGCGCCATCACGTGCCCGGACGTGGCCTCGCAGCTCCCGGAGATCCCCGCCTCCGCCCAGGCCGAGGTCGACCGCAACCTGGCCCTGCTCCAGACCCAGATCGACGAGGCCAACACGCGCCTGCAGAACACCGTCGGCCAGGGTGGCCCCAACTTCGTGCAGAACGCGATCCTCGGCCCGCTGAAGGACAAGCGCGTCTCCACGATCGACCGCATCGCCATCTCCATCGGCCGCACCGGAACCAAGCCGACGGGCCTGGAGGCCCTGGCCGCCTGCACGTTGAACCAGTGACGTGACAGGCCCAGTGGCCGCCCCGAGGAAGCGCCGGCCGGGGCGGCCACTGCGGCGTACGCGCACCTTGGCGTGCGCCCACCAGCAGAATCCCGTTCCGGGCGGCGACCGCATTTCCTCAGACGCCCGAAATGCTTTCCCGGATAATCGTTAGCCATGGGAAAGACCTATGAGCGCATAGACGGCAGGCTCCGTACGTTCATCGAGGAGCAGCCCCTCTTCTTCACCGCGACCGCGCCGCTGTCCGGCGACGGCACGGTCAACCTCTCCCCCAAGGGCCTCAAGGGCTCGCTCGCGGTCCTCGACGAACACACCGTCGCCTACCTCGACTTCGCCGGCTCCAACGCGGAGACCGTCGCGCATCTGCGGGAGAACGGGCGGATCACGCTGATGTGGTGCGCGTTCCAGGGACCGCCGAACATCGTGCGGGTGCACGGCAAGGGGGAACCGGTCTTCCGGGACGACCCCCGCTTCGCCGAACTCCTCGCCCGCTTCACCGACATCGACCCCGCCCCGCACGGACTCCGCGCGATCATCGTCGTCCACGCCGAACTCGTCCGGGACACCTGCGGGTACGCGGTGCCCTTCATGTCCTACGACGAGGATCGCGACCTGCACGGGAAGCGGTTCGCCCGGGAGGACGACGCGTCGCTGGACGCGTACTTCCACAAGAAGGAGCACGTCGCCACCAGCCTGGACGGCCTGCCGGGGCTGCCGTTGCCGTTGCCTCCCGCTCCGTAGTCCGGGTGTCGGTAGCGGGATCCTGTTGCTGTACCTCACCGGGCGGCGCGGCTCAGTTCGCGGCGTGGGGCAACCGGACCGTGAACGTGGTGGTGCCCGGGCGGCTCTCCAGCCCCACGCTTCCTCCATGTGCCTCCACCACCGCCGCCACGATCGAGAGGCCCAGGCCGGCCCCGGTGCCCGTGTTCTCGGTGGTGCGGCGGCGGTCGGCCCGGGTGAAGCGTTCGAAGACGCCGGGCTGGATGTCGGCCGGCACACCCGGTCCGTCGTCGTGGACCCTGAGGGTCGCCGTCGTGCCGTCCGTCTCCAGGATCACCGTGACCGTTGTGCCCGCGGGTGTGTGCGAACGGGCGTTGGCCAGGAGGTTGGCCAGCACCTGGTGGAGGCGGTGGGCGTCGCCCGGAACCGTGACCGGGTCCTCGGGGAGGTCCAGGGTCCAGGGATGGCCGGGGCCCGAGGCCCTCGCGTCCGTCACCGCGTCCAGGACCAGCCGGGTGAGGTCGACGGGGAGGCTCTCCAGGGGGCGGCCGGCGTCCAGGCGGGCGAGCAGAAGCAGGTCGTCGACCATCTCGCCCATGCGGGAGGACTCCGCGGCGATGCGTTCCAGGGCGCGGGTCACCTCCGGAGGGACCGGGCCCGGGTGGAGCAGGGCCAGCTCGGCGTGGCCGCGTACCGAGGCGACCGGGGTACGCAGTTCGTGGCTGGCGTCGGCCGCGAAGCTGCGCAGGCGCTCCTCGCTGGCGTGGCGTTTGGTGAGGGCGTCCTCGACATGGCCCAGCATGCGGTTGAAGGCCCCCGCCATCCGGCCCACCTCGCTGCGCGGGTCCGCCGCGGGGGCCCGCGGCGGCAGGGCCACCTCCCCGCTCGCCAACGGCAGTTCGCTCACCCGCGTGGCCGTCGCCGCCACCCGGCTCAGCGGACGCAGGGACCAGCGCACCCAGAGGGCTCCCGCGACGCCCGCGACCGCCAGGGCCACGCCGAACACGATCGCGGCGACGAGTTCGAGGCGGTGGACCGTCGCCTCCACCGGCTCCAGCGGGAGACCGGTGACCAGCACGTCTCCGTCCAGTCCCGCGGTCGCCCGGACCCGGTACTCGTCGAGGGCGGAGAGGTGCAGGGTGCGGGCCCGGCCGTCGGCCGGAAGCGCGGCGAGCGCGTGCTGGTCGGCCTTGCTCAGGTCGACCGTCAGGTCCGTCGTCTCGGCGCCCGCCGAGGGGACCACGGCGGCGTTGGTCACGGTGCTGTTCACGAGCCGCGCGCCGAAGGTGCCCACCGCCTGCCGCCTGGTGTCGCCGAACTCGTCCCCGTCGTGGTCGTCCGGCGGCAGGCCGCCGTGCTCCAGGCTGGCCGGGAAACGGTTGCCGACCTCGCTCAGCTGCTCGTCGAGACGGGTTGTGAGGAAGCCGTCCAGCTCCACCACCGCGGCCACGCCCACCGCCGCGCAGCTGACCGCGAGCAGCACCAGCAGGCCGGCGGTCAGGCGGGCCCGCAAGGTACGGGGCAGCAGGGTGCGGGGCAGCGGGATCCTCATGACACCGTCGGCTTCAGCACGTACCCCGCCCCGCGCACGGTGTGGATCATCGGCTCCCGGCCCGCGTCCACCTTCTTGCGCAGGTAGGAGATGTACAGCTCGACGACATGGGCGCGGCCGCCGAAGTCGTACGACCACACCCGGTCGAGGATCTGTGTCTTGCTCAGCACCCTGCGCGGGTTGCGCATGAGGAAGCGAAGGAGTTCGAACTCGGTCGGGGAGAGTTCGATCAGCTCGCCCGCACGGGTCACCTCGCGGGCCTCCTCGTCCATCACCAGATCGCCGACGACCATCCGGGGACCCTCCTCCTGCTGGCGGGCCATGCCCGCGCGGCGCAGCAGTCCGCGCAGCCGGGCGACGACCTCCTCCAGGCTGAAGGGCTTGGTGACGTAGTCGTCGCCGCCCGCCGTGATGCCGGCGATCCGGTCCTCCACCGCGTCCCGCGCGGTGAGGAAGAGCACGCAGACGTCCGGTTTCACCGCGTGCAGGGAGCGCAGGACGGCGAAGCCGTCGGTGTCGGGAAGCATCACGTCCAGCACGACCGCGTCCGGCATCAGCTCCCGGGCCGCCGCCACCGCGGACGCGCCGTCGCCCGCGGTGCGGATCCGCCAGCCCTCATAGCGCAGCGCGCCCGAGAGCACCTCCGCGAGGTCGGGGTCGTCGTCGACGACCAGGACGCGCAGTGGGGTGCCGTCGGGGCGGGTGAGGGCGGGGCGGCCGGAGCGGGTGGTGTTCATGGCTGCGTCCAGGATCGCCCCTGGCCGGCCCGACCGGGGTCTGCGAACGCTCTGAGTTTCCTCTGAGTCCGCCGTGCGGGGCGGCCGCTCAGAGCGGTCTCAGAGGTTCGCCGCGCACAGTGGCGTCGACCCGGCACCGCTTCGGAAGGACCCGCGACATGGCCACCCTGTACGAGCAACGGACCGCACCCGCCCTGGCGCCGGCTCGTCGGCGCTCCCCCGCGGGCCTCGTGCTCGCCGTGCTCTGGGCGGGGGCCGCTGCCGTGCTCGCCCTGTGGTGGTCCGACACGGGGTCCGTGGTCGGTGCGGCGGGCTGGCTGACCGGGGCCGGGCGGATCGCCGGGCTGCTGAGCGGCTACTCCTGCGCGGTGCTGGTCGGCCTGATGGCGCGCGTGCCGGTTCTCGAACGGGGGATCGGATCCGACCGGGTGGCCCGCTGGCACGCGATGGCCGGCCGCTACACGATCTGTCTGCTGCTCGCGCACGTCGTGCTGATCCTCGCCGGGTACGCCGCCCAGGACCGCCGGTCGCTCGTCGACGAGACCCTGTCCGTGATCCTCGACTACCCCGAGATGCTGAAGGCCACCGCCGGCACGGTGATCCTCCTCGCGGTCGGTGTCACCTCCGCGCGGGCCGTGCGCCGCCGTACCAGTTACGAGTTCTGGTACTACGTCCACCTCCTCACCTATGCCGCCGTGTTCCTCGCCTTCGGCCACCAGCTGGCCCTGGGCGACGACTTCAACGGCCATCCGGTGACCACGGCCGCCTGGTACGCCCTGTATCTCGGGGTCGCGGGAGGGGTGCTCTGGTTCCGGGTCCTGGTTCCCGTACGGCTGAACCTGCGGCACCGGCTGCGGGTGGAGTCCGTGCAGCGGGAGGCGCCGGGGGTGTACTCCGTCGTCGTACGCGGCGAGCGACTGGACGAACTCGGGGCGCGGGCCGGGCAGTTCTTCCGCTGGCGGTTTCTCGGGGCGGGTCTGGCCCGGACCTCGACGCCGTACTCGCTCTCTGCGCCGCCCCGCCCGGACCTGATGCGGATCACCGTCAAGGCGCTCGGCGCGCACAGTGCGCGCGTCGCCCTGCTGCGGCCCGGCACGCGCGTGTGGGCGGAGGGGCCGTACGGCGCGCTGACCGCCGACCGGCGCACCGCGCCCAAGTCGCTGCTCATCGGGGCGGGCGTGGGCATCACCCCGCTGCGGGCGCTGTTCGAGACGCTGCCCGGCGAGGTGACCGTGCTGTACCGGGCGCGCACGGCCGAGGACCTCGCGCTGGGCGCGGAGTTGGAGGCGATCGCGCACTGGCGGGGCGCGCGGGTGCTGTACGCGCTCAACGGGCCGCGGGGGCAACGGCCCGACCTGAGCGCCGGGTCGCTGCGCACGGCGGTGCCGGACCTGGCCGGCCACGACGTCTACGTCTGCGGTCCGCACGGCTTCGCCCGGGACGTGTACGAGGCGCTGCACGCGGCCGGGGTCCCGGACCGGCGCATCCACCACGAGTCGTTCGAACTGTGAGGTCGTCCCCGTGCACGCGCTGAAGAAGAACCGGCCCTTCCGCAGGATCGTGCTGGCCAGTGCCGCCACCGTGTCCGGTGTGGTGATGCTGCTGACGCTGAAACCGCACACGGCGCCCGAGTCGGTGTCGGTCACGGCACCGGCGCCGTCCAGCAGCTCGAGCGGATCCGGCTCGGGCACCGTCGAGGGCGGCAAGGCCGTCACCGGTGAGTCCGTGCAGACCCGCTGGGGTCCGGTCCAGGTGCGGATCACCGTCGCCGACGGCAGGATCACGGACGTCACCGCGGTGACGTACCCCCAGGAAAACCCACGCGACCAGCAGATCAACGCGTATGCCATCCCCCGGCTGCGCAGCGAGGCGCTGACGGCCCAGAGCGCGGACATCGACACCGTCTCGGGAGCGACGTACACGAGTGACGGTTACCGGCAGTCACTCCAGTCCGCACTGGACTCCGCGGGACTCTGAACACTCTGCGGTCGTCGCGCGTATCTGTGGGTCAAGGGTCAAGTCCCCACGGAGGAACCGTGACCACCACGATCGCAGGCGGACGTGCCGCCCGCCGCCAGACGATGCGCCGCATCCGCCCGCGCCGATCCCCGGCCGTCCCGTTGCTGCTCGCCGTATGGGCGGGCGCGGCGGGCGTGCTGTGGCTGTGGTGGGCCAACACGCCGAACATCGCGGACGACAACAGCAAGATACTCAACGCGGGACGGATCACCGGTCTGCTCGCCGGCTACATGATGGCGCTCGTCGTCCTGCAGATGGCGCGGGTGCCGGCCCTGGAGCGGCGGGTGGGCTCGGACCGGGTGGCACGCTGGCACGCGATGAGCGGCCGGTACACGCTCAGTCTGACCTTCGCGCACGTGTTCCTCATCATGTGGGGGTACGCGCTGCAGGCCGGCAAGTCGCTCGGCGACATCGTCCAGCAGACGATCGACTCCATCAACCAGCTGCCGGACATGGGCAAGGCGGCGATCGGCACCGGTCTGCTGGTGGTCATCGGCCTGGTGTCGATCGGCGGCGTGCGCAAGCGGATGCCGTACGACACCTGGTACCACATCCACCTCATGACGTACGCGGCCGTCTTCCTGACCTTCTGGCACCAGATCACCACCGGCAACGACTTCGCGATCGAACCGGCCGCCAAGACCGTCTGGTACGGCCTGTACGGCTCGGTCACGGCGCTGGTGATCTGGTACCGGATCCTCACCCCCATCCGGCTGAACCTGCGCCACCGCATGTACGTCGAGGCGGTCATCGAGGAGACGCCCGGCATCGTGTCGGTGCTGATCGGCGGGCGCAAGCTGCACCGGATCGGCGCGGAGGCCGGGCAGTTCTTCCGGTGGCGGTTCCTGGCGCCGGGGATGCGCTTCAGCTCCCACCCGTACTCGCTGTCGGCCAACCCCCGCCCCGAGCTGCTGCGGATCACGGTCAAGGCGATCGGCGACCACACCGCGGCGCTGCGGGAGCTGCGGCCCGGCACGAAGGTGTGGGCCGAGGGACCGTACGGCGCGATGACCGCGTCCCGGCGCAGCCGCGGCAAGGTGCTGCTGGTGGCCGGCGGTGTGGGCATCACACCGATGCGCACGCTGTTCGAGACGCTGCCGGGCGCGCCCGGTGACATCACGCTCCTCTACCGGGCCAACAGCACCCAGGACCTGGCCCTCTGGGACGAGCTGGCGAAGATCGCCGACGAGCGCGGGGCGCGGCTGATGTACGCGGTCAACAGCCCCGACGGGGAACGCCCCGACATCTCGGCGGAGTCCCTCCAGCGCAAGATCCCCGACATCGACGACCACGACGTGTTCATGTGCGGGCCGAACGGCTTCGCCCAGGGCGTGTACGAGGCACTGCGCGGCGCCGGGGTTCCGGCTCGCCGTATCCATCACGAGTCGTTCGAGATGTGAGCGACGGAACCTCCACAAAACCCTCGGCCCCCATGTGAATCAGGAGCTCAGAAACAGATGAGGAAGAGCCACCCTCTTCGGCGCGTCGTGCTGGCCAGTGCCGCCACCGTGTCCGGGATCGTGCTGCTGCTGTCGCTGAAGCCGTCCACCGACCCGACCTCCGCCCAGGCGGCGGGCACCGGCGGCACGGCGGCCCAGGAGGCGGCGCAGGGCGGGGCCGGGGCACCCGTGACCGGGACGATGACCGGTGACGCGGTCCAGACGCAGTACGGCAACGTCCAGGTCCGCATCACGGTCGTCAGCAACAAGATCACCAAGGCGGAGGCCGTCCAGGCGCCCAAGGGCGGCACCAGCACCCAGAAGACGGAGCTGGCCGTCCCCAAGCTCAACGCCGACGTGGTCGCCAAGCAGAGCGCGGACATCGACACCGTCTCCGGCGCGACCTACACCAGCGAGGGCTACAAGAAGTCCCTGCAGTCCGCGATCGACAAGGCGAACGCGAGCGCGGGGTCCTCCCAGGGGTCCGGGTCCGGCAGCGCGCAGGCCTCCGGCACCTTCACCGGTGACGCGGCGCAGACGCAGTACGGCAACGTCCAGGTCCGGATCACCGTCGCCAACGGCAAGATCACCAAGGCGGAGGCCGTCCAGGCACCCTCGGGCGGCACCAGCACCCAGAAGACCGAACTCTCCGTCCCCAAGCTCAACCAGGAGGCGGTGGCCGCCGGCAGCGCCGACATCGACTCCGTCTCCGGCGCCACCTACACCAGCGAGGGCTACAAGAAGTCCCTCCAGTCGGCGCTGGACAAGGCGAAGGCGAGCGCCGGGTCGTCGTCCGACGCCGGTTCCGGTTCCTCCGGCTCGGGGGCCGCTTCGGGTGCCGCCCAGGCCTCCGGCACCTTCACCGGCACGGTGACGCAGACGCAGTACGGGCCGGTGCAGGTGCGGATCACGGTCGCCAACGGCAAGATCACCAAGGCGGAGGCCGTCCAGGCACCCTCGGGCGGCACCAGCACCCAGAAGACCGAACTCTCCGTCCCCAAGCTCAACCAGGAGGCGGTGGCCGCCGGCAGCGCCGACATCGACTCCGTCTCCGGCGCCACCTACACCAGCGAGGGCTACAAGAAGTCCCTGCAGTCGGCACTGGATCAGGCCGGTGGCTGACACGGTGGCCGAATCGGCAGCGGCTCCCGCCGCGGTACGTCATGCGGAGGAGGTCATGGGGACCGTCTTCTCCTTCGACGTCCGCGGCGGGGAACCCGGGGCGGTGCGCGCGGCGCTCGACGAGGCGGTGGGCTCCCTGCACCGGGTGAACGAGGTGTTCAGCACCTACCGCGAGGACAGCCAGGTATCCCGGCTGGTGCGCGGCGAGCTGACCGTCGGGGAGTGCGACCCCATGGTGGCCGAGGTGCTGGAGCTGGGCGCCGAGGCGGAGCGGGTCAGCGACGGCTGGTTCAGCATGCGCTACGAGGGCCGGCTCGACCCGACCGGGATCGTCAAGGGCTGGGCCGCGGAGCGCGCGGCCCACTTGATCGCCCGGGTCGCCGGGGTGAGCGGGGTCAGCGTCAACGGCGGCGGCGATGTGCAACTGCTGGGCGTACCCGGGCCGGAGCGGCCGTGGCGGGTGGGTGTGTCCGACCCCCTGCGGCCGGGCGGGCTGGCGGCGGTCGTGTCGGCGGCGGGCGCGTCGGAGCTGGCGGTGGCCACGTCGGGCACGGCGGAGCGGGGGACGCATATCGTCGACCCGCGTACGGGTCGGTCCGCGGTGACGGATCTGGTGGCCGTGACCGTGGTGGCGCCTCAGTTGACCTGGGCCGACTGCTGGGCGACCGCGGCGTTCGCGATGGGGTCGCGGGAGGCGCTGGCGTGGCTGGAGTCGCTGCCGGACGTGGAGGCACTGCTGATCACGGCGGGCGACGAGGTGCGCTGCACGGGCGGGTTGGCGGCACGGCTCGGGTGAGCGGGGGCCGGCCGGGGACGGATCGCCCGGCCCGGCGCTGACGGGGTGCCGCCGCACCCGCCCGTGCCGCGCGGCACGGCACGGCTGCCCGCGGCTGGGCGGCTCGACCGTGCGGCCGACGAGGCGTGGACGTCCCCGAGGTGCGGAACCGCGCGATCAGCCACCGCGCACCCGCCGTCGGCGTACGGCAGACGCCCACCCTCTCAGTGGCCGTTCTGCGCCAACCTCAGCAGGTGATCGGCGAGCGCCTGACCCCCTGTCGGCTCCCGGCTGATCAGCAGCAAGGTGTCGTCACCCGCGATCGTGCCCAGGATGTCGTGCAGCTCCGCCTGGTCGATCGCCGAGGCGAGGAACTGCGCCGCCCCCGGCGGAGTGCGCAGGACCACGAGATTCGCCGAGGCCTCCGCGGAGATCAGCAGCTCCTGCGAGAGCCGCCGCATCCGCTCCTCCTTCGCCGACCCCCCCAGCGGTGCCCGGGGGGTCCGGAAACCCCCCTCGCTCGGCACCGCGTAGATCAGGTCGCCGTCCGTGTTGCGGATCTTCACCGCGTTCAGCTCGTCCAGGTCCCGCGACAGCGTCGCCTGGGTGACGCTCAGCCCGTCGTCGGCGAGCAGCTTCGCCAACTGGCTCTGCGAGCGCACGGGTTGCCGGTTGAGGATGTCCACGATCCGGCGGTGGCGGGCGGTGCGGGTCTGCGGCACGGCGGGCCCGTTGGCCCCCGGCTGCTCGTGGTCCTGCGCCTGGCTCATCGTCGTCTCATTCTCCGGATCCGTCCCCGTTGGCCGTGTCGAGGATGCCGGGCAGCGCCCCGAGGAACGCCTCCACCGCGTCGTCGCCGA
This sequence comes from Streptomyces sp. NPDC049687, assembly GCF_044465285.1. Classification (NCBI taxonomy): domain Bacteria; kingdom Bacillati; phylum Actinomycetota; class Actinomycetes; order Kitasatosporales; family Streptomycetaceae; genus Streptomyces; species Streptomyces sp. NPDC049687. The sequence goes on along the minus strand of NZ_JBITLN010000009.1, from coordinate 308,188 downwards.
CATTCAGCGGCGGCATCAGCCGGACGACGTCGGGGGCGGGCGCGTTCACGAGGAATCCGGCCTCCTGAGCCGCCTGCTGCACCTGGGGCGCCAGCGACTCGGAGAGCACGATACCCAGGAGGAGACCCGCGCCCCGGACATAATCGATCAACGGGTGGCCCAGACCCTCGATTCCGTCCCGCAACTTCTCGCTCTGCCGCTTGACGTTCTGCAGCAACCCCTCGTTCTCGATCGTCTCGAGGACCGCCAGACCGGCCGCGCAGGCGATCGGGTTGCCGCCGAAGGTCGTCCCGTGCTGGCCGGGCTGGAGCAGCTCCGCCGCCCGCCCGAAGGCGACCGTCGCGCCGAGCGGCAGCCCACCGCCGAGCCCCTTGGCCAGCGTCACGACGTCCGGGAGGACGCCCTCGTGGGCCTGGTACTCGAACCACTGCCCGGTCCGCCCGACGCCGGTCTGCACCTCGTCCAGGACCAGCAGAGAGCCCGTGGCGGCGGTGATCGCCCGCGCCGCCTTCAGGTAGCCGGCCGGCGGCACGACCACACCGTTCTCGCCCTGGATCGGCTCGATGAGGACGAGCGCCGTCTCCTCGGTCACCGCGGCCGCCAGCGCCTGCGGGTCGCCGTACGGGACGTGCGTGACGTCGCCGGGCAGCGGCAGGAAGGGAGCCTGCTTGCCGGGCTGGCCGGTCAGCGCCAGGGCGCCCATGGTGCGGCCGTGGAAGCCGCCCTGGGTGGCGACCATGTGGCCGCGTCCGGTGAGCCGGCCGATCTTGAACGCGCCCTCGGTGGCCTCGGCGCCGGAGTTGCAGAAGTAGACCTTGCCGTCCCGGCCGAAGTGGCGCAGCAGCCGCTCGGCGAGGGCGACGGGCGGTTCGGCGATGAAGAGGTTGGAGACGTGGCCCAGCGACGCGACCTGCTTGCTGACCGCCTCGACGATCGCCGGATGGGCGTGGCCGAGCGCGTTGACGGCGATCCCGCCGACGAAGTCCAGGTACTCCTTGCCGTCGGCGTCCCAGAGCCGGGTGCCCTCACCGCGGACCAGGGGGAGCCTCGGGGTGCCGTAGTTGTTCATGAGCGCGCCCTGCCACCGCGCGGTCAGTTCCTGGTTGCTCATCACGACTCCCCCTGTCGCTCGTCGGCCACGACCATCGTGCCGATGCCCTCGTCGGTGAAGATCTCCAGCAGGATCGAGTGCTGGACCCGCCCGTCGATGACCCGGGCGGTGGTGACGCCGTTGCGCACGGCGTGCAGACAGCCCTCCATCTTCGGGACCATGCCGGAGCTCAACTCCGGCAGCAGCTTCTCCAGTTGGGAAGCGGTGAGGCGGCTGATCACCTCGTCGCTGTGGGGCCAGTCCTCGTAGAGGCCCTCGACGTCCGTGAGGACCATGAGGGTTTCGGCCCCAAGTGCCGCAGCGAGTGCCGCAGCCGCCGTATCAGCATTGACGTTGTAGACATGTCCGTCGTCCTGGGAGCGGGCGATCGAGGAGACGACCGGGACACGGCCGTCGGCGAGCAGGGCCTCGATCGCGCCCGTGTCGATCGCGGTGATCTCGCCCACCCGCCCGATGTCGACCAACTCCCCGTCGATCTCGGGCTGGTGCTTGGTGGCGGTGATGGTGTGCGCGTCCTCGCCGGTCAGACCGACGGCGAGCGGTCCGTGCTGGTTGAGCAGTCCGACCAGCTCGCGCTGGACCTGCCCGGCGAGCACCATCCGTACGACGTCCATGGCGTCCTCGGTGGTGACCCTGAGCCCGGCCTTGAACTCGCTGACGATGCCGTGCTTGTCGAGGGCGGCGCTGATCTGCGGGCCGCCGCCGTGCACGACGACGACGTTGAGGCCGGCGTGCCTGAGGAAGACGACGTCCTGGGCGAAGGCGGCCTTCAGCTCCTCGTTCACCATGGCGTTCCCGCCGAACTTGATGACGACGGTCTTGCCGTTGTGCCGGGTCAGCCAGGGCAGGGCCTCGATGAGGATCTGGGCCTTGGGGAGCGCGGTGTGCTTCCGCGTGGGGTTGCTCATGACGAGTAGGCGCTGTTCTCGTGGACGTAGTCCGCGGTGAGGTCGTTGGTCCAGATGGTGGCCGTCTCGGTGCCGGCCGCCAGGTCGGCGACGATGTGCACCTCGCGGTAGCGCATGTCGACCTTGTCGCGGTCCTCGCCGACGCCGCCGTTCTTGCACACCCACACACCGTTGATGGCGACGTTCAGCCGGTCGGGTTCGAAGGCGGCCTTCGTCGTGCCGATCGCGGAGAGGACGCGGCCCCAGTTGGGGTCCTCGCCGTGGATGGCGCACTTGAGGAGGTTGTTGCGGGCGATGGAGCGGCCCACCTCGACGGCGTCCTCCTCGGTCGCCGCGTTGACGACCTCGATCTTGATGTCCTTGCTGGCGCCCTCGGCGTCCCGGATCAGCTGCTGGCCGAGGTCGTCGCAGACGGTCCGTACGGCCGCCGCGAACTCCTCGTACGCCGGGGCGACCCCGGAAGCGCCGGAGGCGAGCAGCAGGACCGTGTCGTTGGTGGACATGCAGCCGTCGGAGTCGACCCGGTCGAAGGTGACCTCGGTGGCGGCGCGCAGCGCCTTGTCCAGGGTCTCGCTGTCGAGGTCGGCGTCCGTGGTCAGCACGACCAGCATGGTGGCCAGGCCCGGGGCGAGCATGCCCGCGCCCTTGGCCATGCCGCCGACGGTCCATCCGTCGCCCTGGACCACGGACGTCTTGTGGACGGTGTCGGTGGTCTTGATGGCGATGGCGGCCTTCTCGCCACCGTGCGGGCTGAGTTGGGCGACGGCCTTGTCGATGCCCGGCAACAGCTTGTCCATCGGCAGCAGCACGCCGATGAGACCGGTCGAGCACACGGCGATCATGCCGGCGGCGTGGCCGCCCGTCTCGTCGAGCCCGGCACTGTTGAGGGACTCGGCCGCCTTCTCCGCGGTGGCGTGCGTGTCCTGGAACCCCTTCGGTCCCGTGCAGGCGTTGGCTCCACCGGAGTTGAGGACGACCGCGGTCAGTTCCCCGCTCTTCAGCACCTGCTCGGACCACAGGACCGGCGCGGCCTTGACGCGGTTGGAGGTGAAGACGCCCGCGGCGGACAGCCGGGGCCCGTTGTTGACCACGAGGGCCAGGTCCGGGTTGCCGTTCTCCTTGATCCCGGCGGCGATGCCCGCCGCCGTGAATCCCTTGGCTGCCGTGACACTCACTGCGTCTCCTGGTTCGTTTCTCCGCCCGTGCGGCGCACCGGTGCGGCCATCGTCGTCGTCTGCGGCCGGGTGGCTGCACGTGCGTCGCTCACGGTGCGACTCCGATCGTGGAAAGTCCCAGCTCCTCGGGAAACCCGAGGGCGATGTTCATGCTCTGGAGGGCACCGCCCGCCGTGCCCTTGGTCAGGTTGTCGATGGCGCTGATCGCGATGATCCGCCCCGCGGCCTCGTCGTACGCGACCTGCACCTGAACAGCGTTGGAACCGTGGACGGACGCCGTCGCGGGCCACCGGCCCTCGGGGAGGAGGTGAACGAAGGGCTCGTCGGCGAGGGCCTTCTCGTAGGCGGCGCGGACGGACTCGGCGGTGACGCCGGGCTTCGCCTTGGCGCTGCACGTGGCGAGGATCCCGCGGGGCATCGGCGCGAGGGTCGGCGTGAAGGAGACGGAGACCGGCTCCCCGGCCGCCGCGCCGAGGTTCTGGATGATCTCCGGGGTGTGCCGGTGGCCGCCGCCCACGCCGTACGGCGACATGGAGCCCATGACCTCGGAGCCCAGCAGGTGCGGCTTGGGTGCCTTGCCCGCGCCGGAGGTGCCGGAGGCGGCGACGATCACGGCCTCGTTCTCGGCGAGTCCGGCGGCATACGCGGGGAACAGGGCCAGCGAGACGGCGGTGGGGTAGCAACCGGGGACCGCGATGCGCTTGGACCCCTCCAGCGCGGCGCGGCCGCCCGGCAGTTCGGGGAGGCCGTAGGGCCAGGTCCCGGCGTGCGCGGAGCCGTAGAACTTCTCCCAGTCGGCCGCGTCCTTGAGCCGGAAGTCGGCACCCATGTCGACGACGAGGACGTCCGGGCCGAGCTGCTCGGCGACGGCGGCGGACTGGCCGTGCGGGAGGGCGAGGAAGACGACGTCGTGTCCGGAAAGGACCTCGGCGGTGGTCTCCTCGAGCACCCGGTCGGCCAGCGGCAGCAGGTGCGGCTGGAGTGCGCCCAGCTTCTGGCCGGCGTTGGAGTTGCCGGTCAGGGCGCCGATCTCGACCTCGGGGTGCGCGAGGAGCAGGCGCAGCACCTCGCCACCCGCATACCCGCTCGCTCCGGCCACTGCCGCACGTACCGCCATGTCCACCCTCCTCTTGGATGGCATGACTATACGTGCCTATGCACGTTTATACAATCCGTTCACCGTCGGAGCGGGCCCCGCCACTGTGACTGCGACTTTTGGTTTTCAGGTACGAGCGGAGTCGGCGGAGCCGGTGGTGTGCTCGCTCGCCGGCTCGGCATCGGACTCGGCCGGCCGGCTCCGGCGGACCAGCCACAGGCCGATGAGGACGCCGAGAGCTGCGAGTCCCGAGGCGCCGAGGAAGGTGAGCCGGTAGCCCTCGTTGAGCGCGGCCCGGTACGGGCCGTCCGCAGCCTCCGTGCGGGCGGCGGCCACGGCGGCGAGCAGGGCGACGCCGAGGCCGGCGCCGATGCGCTGGGCGGTGTTGACGACCGCGGATATGACGCCCGTCTCATGCTCGGCCACCGCCTTCACGGCGGGCATCGTCGAACCGACGAACACGGCGGGGAGGCCGGCCGCGAAGATCAGGGCACCCGGCAGGTAGTCGGTGACGAAGGAGCCGTCCACCGGGAGCCGACCAAGGAGCAGCAGCCCGGCCGCCAGCAGCGCCATCCCTGCCGTCAGGACGACCCTGGGCCCCCACTTGGCCAACGCCGGCGGGACGACGGTACGGGACACCAGCAGGTTCACCGCCGCGATCGGCAGCACCGCGAGGCCGCTCTCCAGGGCGCTGTAGCGGTGCACTTCCTGGAAGTACAGCGCGAGGAAGACGAAGGCCGGCACGTGCGCGGCGCCGACGATGACACTGGCCAGGGTCGAACCGGTGACGTCGGGATCACGGAAGAACCGGAAGGGCAGCAGCGGGTCCGGTGATCGCATCTCGATCCGTACGAAGGTGGCACCGAGCGCCAGTCCGGCCATGCCGAGCAGGACGGTGAGCGCGTCGAGGTCTCCTTCGGCGGCGACCGTGACTGCATACACCACCAGCAGCAGAGCGCTCGTTCCGGTGATGATGCCGGGCAGGTCCAGTCGTGTGCGGAAGTCCGAGATCGGGGCGTCGGCAGGCAGCATGCGGCCGCTCAGCAGCAGGCCGATGACGCCGATCGGCACATTGATGAGGAAGATCCAGTGCCAGCTGAGCAGTTCGACGATCAGGCCGCCCAGCACGACTCCGCCGGCGGCGCCGACCGCGCCCATCGCGCTCCACCATCCGAACGCCCGCCGGTTGGCAGCCGGTTCGACGAAGATCGCGGTGAGCAGGGAGAGCTCGGCCGGCACCAGGATCGCGGCGCCCACGCCCTGCAGGGCACGCGCGGCGATGAGCAGCCACGACCACTCGGCGACTCCGGCCAGCAGTGAGGCGAGGGTGAAGACCGCGAGCCCCACCCGGAACAGCCGACGCCGCCCGAGTACATCCGTCGCCCGGCCGGCCCCCAGTTGGAAGCCGCCGAAGGTCACCTGGTAGGCGGTGCCGACCCAGGCGAGTCCCACCACGGTCAGCCCCAGTGCCGCCCCGATGGCGGGTAACGCCACGTTGACGATCGACACGTCGAGGAACACCACGAGTTCCACCGAGGTGAGCAGGAACAGCACACCCCTCTTGCCCTGGAGTGGCCCAGGCATGGCCGTCCCCTCTCTCGAGAATCCACTGTGCAGGCAAGTCAGACACTAGAGAATCTCACTAGAGTGAGCAACTATTGAACGCCGCGAAGGTGGCAGCGGATCGACACCAACTCGGAAAAACGCTCGCAATCGCAAATCTCTTGACTAGACTCGAACACTAGAGTAGAGATTTATTCGCGCTAGTGGGCAGAACGTTGACCGCAGTGCCGATGAGCTACACGCACTGCGTACCACGCACGGGAAATCATGCGAGGCGACACAGCGGGGGGCCGTCTAGATGAGCCAGGACACGGAAATATCTGGCCACTGTAGGAACTTATTCGACGACTGCACGCAGCGCCTCGGCACCCTCGCCGCGCGCTGGAGCACGACACAGACCCATGTGGCGATGGCCGTGGCCCTCACGGTTCTCTCCCGCCAGACTGCGGACGGCGTCACACGGGTCGGCGTCCGGGGTTCGACGCCCGTCCGGATGGCGTTCCCGCCCGAACTGCCGCTGCGCGAGGCCGCTCTCGGCATCGCCCGCCTCGTTGCGGAAGCCAGCACGATCTCGATCGACACACCCAACGCCGAGTCCGACCTTCCCGAACGGATCGAACTGGAGATCGTGGAGCGGGGGGACGGCGTCCTCACCCTGAGCGGGACGTGCGCCGAGCGGCAGATGGACCGCCTGATCCACGCGCTCCGCCACGCATACCGGCCGGCGTCGGCGGTGCGCGATGTCCCGGTCGCCTGTCCCGCCGACGACGAGGATGTGCGGGCGTGGGCACAGAACCTCGCTCCCATCCCGGCCACCACCCTCGACCGCGTCTTCAGCAGGATCGCGCGGGCGCACCCCGGCAGAACCGCCGTTCACGTACCGCCCGGACCGGACGGGCCACCGGGTGTTCGGCGGCTCACGTACGGCGCGGCTGAAGCGCGGGCAGTGCGCCTCGCCTCCGCCTTGGTGCGCTCGGGCGTGCAACTCGGCGAACCCGTCGTGGTCGTGTGCGACGACCCGATACGTGCGGTCGTCGACCAGCTCGCGGTGTTCAAGGCCGGAGCGGTCTGTGTTCCCGTCGGCCGGGTCCCCGCCGAACAGGCCCGGGACATCGCCGCGCTCAGCGGAGCGCGCTGGGCGTTGTGCGGGACCGACTCGCGTCTGTCCTGGGAGCGATACTGCCGTGCCCTGAGCCCACAGGAAACGGTCCTCGCCGGGCTCGTCGGCCGGGCCAGGTCCGGTGAGGCCCCTGTGGAGGACTCCCTGCCCCGCTCGGATTTCTCCGAGGCCGCCTACCTCCTCGTCGACCGCCACGCCAGGCGTCCAGCCGAGGCCCGGCTGTCAGCCCACACGGCATGGACCTCCGCGGCCGCCTCCCGCGTGCAACGAGTCGGCCACGTGTCGACCGAGGTCGTCTCGGGCGGTGACCTCGCCGACGCCGCCGCCCTGTCGGCGATGTGGTGGGCGTTCGCCTGCGGGGCGAGACTGACCTGGCTCGGCGCCGACAGGCCGTACGCCGCGACCGGCGTCACGCCGCGGGCCGCGGGAGCTCGTCCGGCGGACGCCCTGCTCTCCACGGAGGGCTACCAGGAACTGCTCGAAACACTGGGCACGACATCCGTCGCGAGTTCGGGTTCGCGGGCGGGCCTAGGCACCGTGGTCGTGAGCGGAGCTCCGTGCACCGCGGATCTGGTCAAGCAGCACTTCGCCCTGGTCGAAGGCACCCGGTTGATCTCCGAGTTCAGCGGTGACGGCGGACCACTGCCGTGGACCGCGCGCGAACTGGGACCGGCCGACGCGGAGTGCAGGCTGCTGCCGAACCTGGGCCGGCCTTCGCCGAACGTCCAGGTCCGGATCCTCGACGAGGTGGGGCGTTCCCTGCCCCCCGGTCTCGTCGGCGAGATCTGCGCCGAGGGCGGCGCGCTGCCGTACGAACTCCTGATTCGCGACGGCGTGCTGGTGCGGACACTGACCGACCACCTCCTGCGTTCCGGACGGCTGGGGCAGCTGCGGATGGACGGCTCGCTGGAGTCGGCCGACGACGTTCCCAGTGGTTGAACGCCGCCCGAATTCCACACCGTCTCCCGAGTCGTAAGCGGAACCGGATATTTCGGCACGCACTTGTCGGGTGAACTCACCTCCCGCTCCACACGTCCATTTTCACGGTACTCCCGGGAATGTTTCCCGCTCATTCACTCATGCGTCGAGGCGTGCGGGAAACCAGGCGAAGGGTATTTCCTTGCAGACAAGTATCAGCGGACAGCAAACATTTGCGCAAGCATCCGGTATCAAGATTCCCCAGCTTCGTACCGGGCAGGAGGCCGGGCCCCTTGCCGGCTTCACCGTGCTGTACAGCGATCGCTCCCGAGCGCTGGACGTGGCCCTGCGGCATCTGTCCTGTCTCGGCGCCCGGACGCTCCGGCGTCCGGGCGGTGTCGAGAACGGGAGCCTGGACATCGTTCCCCCTGGCCGCTCCGCGCCCGCGCTCAGCTGTCACATCGGATGGTCGTGCGGCGAGGCTCCGAATGTCGCCGACGAGGTCGCCGTACAGGCCACGACCGGAGTGATGGCGGTCCACGGGCGGCGTGTCGGCGCGCCCGCCCGGCTGCCCCTGGAATACGCCTCCGCCTGCGCGGGGGTGCTCGCGGTCCACGGTGTACTGGCCGCCCTCATCGCCCACGAGCGCGGCACTCCACTGACCCGCACCGGCACCTCGGTCACCCATGCCGCTCTGCTGACGGTCTCCCAGTACCTGGCGGCCGCCACGGCGGACGAGGACGAGGTCGTGCCCAAGGACGACATCGAGGCGGGCCCGCCATTCCGCAGCCGCGACGGTGTCTGGTTCGAGGCCGAGGCGCTCGACCCGCAGCCGTGGCGGTCCTTCTGGTCTGAACTAGGCGTTCCCCGCGAGGACATCAGCCGTGGCTGGCAGCCTTTCGTCCTGCGCTACCCCAAGGCCGTCTCACCGCTGCCGCGCTCCCTGTCCGGAGCCGTCGCCGCCCGGGACTTCACGGAGATCTCCGAGGTGGCGGCGCGCACCGGCATCAGCCTGTGCCGGGTCCGCTCCGTGGCCGAACGCCGCGCCGACCCGGGCGTCCTGGTCGACGGTACGGTATCCGGCCCCTGGCGCCTCACACCGTACGGCGAGGTCCAGGACCTTCCTGCCCCCGCGTTCCGCGCTCCGGCCGTGGACCGCCCGCTGGAGGGGATCAGTGTGGTGGAGGCAGGCCGCCGGATCCAGGCCCCGCTGGCGACCCATGTTCTGGGCCTGCTGGGCGCCGACGTGATACGCGTCGAGCCGCCGGGCGGTGACCCCTTGCGCGGCATGCCCCCGATGGCCGGTGACTGCTCGGCACGCTTCCTCGCACTGAACCGGGGCAAGCGCGTCCTGCACGCCGACCTGAAGTCGCCGGAGGGGCGGGACGACGTGCTGGATGTGGCGCGCGGGGCCGATGCCTTCCTGCACAACTGGGCACCGGGCAAAGCGGCCGTCTTCGGTCTCGACTCCGACGACCTGTCCGCCCTCAACTCCCGTCTGGTCTACGCGTACGCCTCCGGCTGGGGCGACGCGCTGGGCGAACGGCCGCCGCTGGGCACCGACTTCATGGCCCAGGCGCACTCGGGACTCGCGCACATGATGAGCGCCGACGGTGCTCCCCGCCCCTCCCTCATGACCCTGATCGACGTCCTGGGCGGACTCGTCGCGGCCGAGGGAGTGCTCGCCGGACTTCTGCTGCGCGAACGCACCGGCCGAGGCGTGCGCGTCGACTCGTCCCTGCTCTCGGCCTCGACCGTCGTGCAGTACGAGGCCCTGGAGCGGAGCTCCGAGCGGCGTGTCACAGGCTGCGCGAACCCCGCGCTGCCGGACCTGACCGGCCCCTGGCCCACCGCCGACGGTCTGCTGGCGCTGTCGGCCGACTCGCACACGGCGGTCGGCCGGCTGTGCGGGGCGCTCGGCCTCGACCCGGAGCTTCCCCACAACGAACTGGGCACCGTGGTGGCCGACCGGCTGGCAGAACGTTCCGCCGGGGACTGGACCGCCCTGCTGGCGGATGCCGGTGTCGGCGCCTCCGAGGTTCTCACCGACCTGCGCGACCTCGACCGCTCCCCGGTCGCCCGCCATGCGCTCACCCACGCCGAATGCACCTTCGTCACCGCCCCTTGGAGGTTCGAGGCATGAGCACCACGTTCCACGACCTGGTCCCCGCCGAGCTGCGCACCGAGTGGGCCAAGGCGGGACGCTACCCCGGAAAGGCGCTGTTCGAGCTGTTCGAGGAGCAGGTCGGGGCGCACCCCGAGGCGCCCGCGGTCCTCGACGGTGAGGGCGCGATCAGCTACGCCGAACTGCACCGCACCGCCCTCCGGCTGGCCCGCGCCCTCGCCGACGCCGGTACCCGCCCCGGAGACGTGGTCGCGGTCAACCTGGCGAACGGGCGGCTGGCCTGCGCCGTGGACCTGGCCGTGGCCGCTCTGGGCGCGGTCTGCCTGCCGTACCCGGTGGGCCGGCGGCGCCAGGACACCCTCGCCATGCTGCGCCGTTCCAGCGCCACCACGGCCGTCGTCACCCGGCACATCGGCGGCACCGACTACGGTGCCATGCTGGACGAGCTGCGGCCCCAACTCCCGGATCTGCGCGAGGTGTTCGTGCTGGGCGAACCGCCGGCCGGGATGCGCTCGCTGGACGCGGCGCTGAGCGGTCCGTCCGGGCCATGGGAGCCGGTGACCCGCCCCGACCCCGATACCGCGGCGCGCATCCTGGTCTCCTCCGGCTCGGAGGCCGAACCCAAGATGGTCGCCTACTCGCACAACGCCCTGGCGGGCGGACGCGGGGAGTTCCTGCGCTCGCTGGTCCGCGGGGAGGCACCACCCCGCATCATGTTTCTGGTCCCGCTGGCCTCGTCGTTCGGATCGACCGGCACCTCGGTCACCCTCGCGGTGCTCGGCGGCACGCTCGTGGTACTGCCGCGCTTCGATGCCGCGGAGGCGGTCACCGCGATCGAGCGGCACCGGCCCACCCACCTCATGGGCGTACCGACGATGTTCCAGGAGATGCTGGCCGATCCGCGGCTGCGGCCCGGCGCCTCCGACCGTATCGACACCTCCTCGCTGACCGCCCTGGTCTGCGGCGGCGCGGGCGTGGACCCCCAGACCGTCGAGGACTGCGTGCGTGCCTTCGGCTGTGCCTTTGTGAACCTGTACGGATCCGCCGACGGCGTCAACTGCCACACCCAGATCGAGGACGACCTCACCACCGTGAAGACCACGGCGGGACGCCCCAACCCGGACGTGACCACCATCCGGATCACCAGGGACGACGGGGAGGAGACCGCACCAGGTGAGATCGGGGAGATCTGGTCCAGGGGGCCGATGAGCCCGCTGTGCTACGTCAACGCGCCCGAGCTGGACAGCCAGTACCGCACGACGGATGGCTGGGTCCGCACCGGTGACCTGGGCCGGATCGACCCGTCGGGACGGCTGAACATCACCGGCCGCAAGAAGGAGATCATCATCCGTGCCGGGCTGAACATCAGCCCCGCGGAAGTCGAGCAGCTGGTCAACACCCACTCCGCCGTCAAGAGCGCCGTCTGCCTCGGCGTCCCGGACCGCGCGCTCGGCGAGCGGGTCTGCGTGTGGATCGTGCCGCTGCCGGGGCAGGAGGCCCCGGACCTGGCGGAGATACGGCGCTATCTGTACGAGGAGCAGGGGCTGGAGCGGGCCAAACTCCCCGAGCTCTTCTACGTCATCGACGAGCTGCCGATCAGCCCGGCGGGCAAGGTCGACAAACACGCCCTGCGGGCCTCGGTCACCTCAGCGCCCCCCACCCCCTGAGCCGGTGCCGGGCCTTGAATTCCCCCGTCGGGGCCCGGCACCACCCTCCTCACGCCGCCCGTCTGCTGCCCCGGCCGCCTCATGGGCGCCGCGGACCCTCCGCCGAAGGACCCACTCAGCATGAACACACCCACGATCGAGATACCGCACCAGCCGACCCTCGACGACCCCTTCAGCCTCCCGGGCCGCCTCCAGGAACTGCGCGACCGTGTACGGCAGTTCATCCGCAGCGAGGTGATCCCCGCCGAGCCCGCGCTCATCTCCGGCGGCTCCACCGCACAGACCGCCCTGCGCGCTCTGCAGGACAAGGCCCGTGCCAACGGGCTGTGGGGACTGTCCCATCCCTCCGAACTCGGCGGCCGGGACATGCCGCTGACCGACTACGTGCACCTCGGTGAAGCCGAGGGCGAATCGGAGTTCGGCCCGACGGTTCTGGGCTCGGAGCATCTGCTGGACGCGCTCATGCTCAGCCGTCACGCTCGGCCCACGGTCCGCCAGCGCTATCTGCCCGGCCTCCTGGACGGCCTGGTGACCCCCTGCTACGGCATGTCCGAGCCCGGCCGCTCGGGATCCGACCCCTCCCTCATGACGACCCGGGCGCAGCAGACGAGCGACGGCTGGGTGATCCGGGGCAGCAAGTGGTTCAGCCGGGCCGCACACGCCGACTTCATCACCGTCATGTGCCGTACGGAACCCATGGGCGTACCCAACTCACAGGCGTTCACCATGTTCCTGGTGCCCACCGAGACCCCCGGATTCCGCGCGGTACGGGAGCTGTCGGTCCTGGGAACGGAAGGTGACCACCGTGAAGTGCGCCTCGATGATGTGCGGGTGCCGGACGACTGCATGATCGGGGAGCGCGGAGCCGGTTTCGCCGTGGCGGGGGAAAGGCTCGACCTCGGGCGCACGCTGCGGGCGATCCAGTGGCTCGGGCAGTCACGGCGGGCCTTCGACCTGATGTGCCGACGGCTCCACCAGCGCACCGCGTTCCGGGAGCCGTTGGCCGCGAAACAGCTCATGCAGCAGCACGTGTTCGACTCGTACACCGACATCCAGGCGGCCCGGTCCCAGGTGCTGCGGGCCGCCGCGGCGGTGCAGTCAGGCCGTCGCGCCTATGCGGACGTGGCCACCGCCAAGGTGCTGGCGTCGCGCGCCCTGTGCCAGGTGCTGGACCGCGCGGTGCAGGTCCACGGCGCCGAGGGGCTCATCGACGACACTCCGCTCAGCCGTATGTACCGCAAGGCCCGGGCCACCCGGATCTACGACGGGCCCGACGAACTGCACGTCCATACGGTGGCCAAACGGCTGCTGAGGGCGTACGAGCCGGACCCCGCGGCGGAGCCGGACGTCTTCTGAGCACTGCGGACCCTCGGCCGTCCGGCCGGGCCCGGCACGCGGCTTCGCCGTTCTGTGGGCGCCGACCACTGGCCGGCACCCGCCTGGTGGTCGGCGAAGCCGCGTGTCCTCAGGGCCGGGCGGGGGCCGGAGGAACGCTCCGCCGACCCGCCGTCTGCTGGTTCAGCGGGTGTCTTTCCGGGTGCCCTCCTGGAAGCCCTCCGCCGCGCCGCTCTGGGTTCCGCCGCTTGCGTCGAGCCGTTTGAGGGCCGAGAGCAGGAAGTAGTCGCCCCAGATCAGTTCGTGGGCGACGGCTGTGCCGGACGCCATGTCGTAGCAGCCGTCCAGCAGCATCCCGGCCGGCGGGCCGTCCGGCGACCCGGTGCCACCGGTCGTCAGGTGTCCGGAGACCAGCAGGCCCAGCAGCCGGATCGCCGCACCCCGAAGGGCGCTGCCTCGCGGGCCCGGTACGACGTCGGCCAGCCCCAGCAGTGCCTCGGCCGCGATCGCCGCCGCGGAGGTGTCGCGTACGCCGTCGCGGTCGCGAAAGCTCCACGGTGGAACGACACCTCCCGTGCGCTCCAGCCAGAAGTCCGCTGCCAGCAGGGCCGCTTCCCGGTATCCGCCGTCCTGAGCCGGGCCGTCTCGGTCCACGGTCCGCGCAGCTGTGGTGAGCGCGAGCATGCCCCAGGCCTGGCCGCGTGCCCACTCCCCTGCGGGAGCCTCGCCTGGAGCGTCGTCCAGCCTCACGCCCGCGCGTACCCCTCCGTCCGTTGCCAGGCAGAGGTCGCGCACGGCGGCCGCGTGGCGGCGGGCGATGTCCTCCCAGGACGCCTGCCCGAACTCCCGGCCTGCCCAGGCGAGCAGGGCGATCACGGCAGCGGCGGAGTCCACGGTGAGCTCCTCTGCCCCACGGGCGCCGCGCCCCAGGGCGGCACCCGCCGGAACGACGCCGTAGCGGGGGTGCGCGGCGTCGGCCAAGGCCGCGGCACCCTCTGCGGCGACGCTCGCCGCGGCTGAGTCAGCGCAGCGCAGATGGCCCTGGGCCGCGCCGTACCAGAAGGTGAGGGCCCGCGTGTCCGTGTCGTCGCGGGCCCGGTCCCGGAGCCTCCCGGTCACCTCCTGTGCCCGCCGGAGGCTGTCCGCGGGCCGCTGTCGCCGAACGGGGAGGCCGTCCGCGGTCTGCGGGAAAGTGCGGCAGCCGTCGGTGGCCTCCGTTTCGGCGGCGAGCCAGAGCAGTCCCGCCCAGAAGCCTCCGGTCCACGAGCCTCGCCGGGTGGTCGTCCATCGGCCGTCGGCGGGATCCGCGTAGAGCGGGAAGCGGTCCTGGACCTCCTCGGCAGTGGTGCTGATCCGCTGAAGCATCAGGGCAACCGCGTTCTCGGTCGCCTTGCCGCGCGTCATCGGCGTCATCGTCACTCCTCGGTGATCAGCAGGGTCTGCACGGCCATACCGAAGGCGCCCGCGTCGTCCATCAGTACGGTCTCGGCGACACCCCGTCCCCCGGGACCCGGGCGCGTGCGGGCGCGCAGGGCGATCCACTCCCCGGTCGGGGAACGCACGAGATGGACGGTGAGATCGAGATTGACGCAGCGGTACCGGTCCGGGGGCAGGACCGCTCCGATCCCGTGCGTGAGATCGGCCAGCGCGACGGCGGCGAGCCATGGCGGCGCGGCGGCGGTCCCGGCGACGCCGGTGAGCAGCCGGGTCCAGGCGCTCCCGCCGTACGGATTGGCCGGGTCGTCCACCATGACGACCTCCACCGCGTCGCGGTTGAAGGAGGGCGCGTCGCCATGGGGGGCGTGCGTGAGCAGTCCGCTGGTGAGGGGCGGCATTGCGGGCTCCCGCGCGAGTTGTGGCAGGGATGTGGCCGCGTCGCGTACGCCGAGAGCGCCCGCCCTGGCGATCTCGGCGCCGTCGGCGGTCAACCGCACATCGACCAGACCGAAGCTGCGGCCCGCTCGCACCGTACGGGTACCGGCAGCGAGGGGCCGGGTGGGCAGCGGCCCCAGGAAGTCGACCGAGACCCGGGCCGGTGGCTGTTCCTCGCCGAGCTCCCGCTGGGCGAGGAACGCCAGCAGGGCGGCGACCGCGCCGCCGTGCAGAAGATCGGGACGCCATGGGCCGGTGGCCACGGGCGACGGGACCCAGAGGCCGTCCGCCGCGCGGAACAGCGGCTCCGACACGGCGAGTGGACCGGCTGCCCGCCTCTCCCCCGTAGGTCCTTCCTCAGTGGTCACCGCCCCCGTCACCGCGCCACCGCCCGGCGCACCTGGAAGGCGCTGACGACGGAGACGAGGAAGGCCAGGCCCGCCATGGCCCAGCCCGCCGGGTAGCCGGCCGAGGTGTCGGCCAGGAGACCGAAGCCCAGCGGCCCGACCACGAAACCGCCGAAGAAGCCCATCGAGACCAGGGCGGAGGCATGCCCGGTGGCGCCGAAGGCCGGGCTGCGCACGACAGCAACCATCGAGACGGCGTTGGCCGCTACGGCGGAGCCGCCCAGCCCGATGGCGCCGACCCAGACCAGCCAGGTCAGCCGGGTGGCGGCGGGCATCAGCGGCACGAAACAGACGGCCACGGCCGCCAGCACCAGCAGCGGCACACCGATGTCCGGCAGCCGACCGCTCACCCGGGTCCACACCACCCGGGCGATGATGCCCGAGCCGCCGACCGCCGCGATGAGGGCACCCGAAGCCCGCTCCCCCATGCCGAGTTCCTCGTGGGCGTAGAGCGGCAGGTACGTGTTGAGGGCGGCGAGGGCGGTGCCGACGCCGAGGGAGTAGAGGATGAGCCAACTCGCGGCCCTGTTGGGACGTTCGGGCAGCTTCAGGCGCGCTGCCGCAATCTCCGGCGGCTGGTCGCGCGGCAGGACGAAGGCGACGGCCGCGGCCGCGAGCGCCACCGGAACAACCAGGGCGAGGGTGGTACGCCAGGACGTGGCCGCGGCCAGAGACGGCACCAGCACACCGGCGGCGAAGGCGCCGAACTGCACCCCGGACTGCTTGACACCCACGGCGCCCGCCCGCCGCTCGGGTGGCAGATGTGCTGCGATGAGACGGTTGGTGGCGGGATTGGCGAACGCCTGCGCCCCGCCGGCCAGCACGAGCCCTGCCAGCAACCAGCCGTAACCGTCGCCCGCGGACAGTACGGCGAAGACCACCGCCACCGTCACCAGCAGGATCAGCAGAGCGCGCCGGCCTCCGATCAGATCGGTGAGGTGCCCGCTGAACAGGGAGAGCAACGATGCGGTACCGAACGCCACGGCGGTCAGCGAGCCCAGTTGCGAGCGCGATATGCCGAGATCGGACAGGAGTGTGGGCCCCAGAGCGCCCAGTGCGAAGAGCACGAACATCGACAGCCCCATGCTCGCCGTGAGCAGGGGTAGCAGAGCGCGCGGTAAACCCTGCCCGCCGAGCCGGGTGTCCTTGGCGCGTTCCTGTGTGTCCACGCTTGCCTCCATCATCAGAGAGCGCTATTTATTGTTCCACTCTAGATTGCAACTCTAGCAACTGAACGGTAGTCGGAAATATGGCAGCCAAACCAGGCGTCAGGCGCCAACGCGCCAACGAGACAAGGGCCCGGCTCCTCGACGCGTCCCTGAAGCTGTTCGTCGAGTACGGATACGACGGCACGACGATCGAGGCGATCGCCCGGGAGGCCGGGGTCGCGGTGCAGACGGTGTACTTCAAGTTCGGCACCAAGTTCACGATCCTCAAAGAGGTCCTGGACGTCCGGATCGCGGGCGACGACCGGCCCGTACCGACCATGGAGCGCGAGTGGTTCCGGGCAGCGGTCGCGGCCGAGGACCCACGTGAACAGCTGCGCCACCAGGTGGCCGGGGCCCGGGAGATCTACGAACGGGTCGGCGGGATGCTCGAAGTGCTGCGCAACGCGGCCCTGAACAACGAGGAGATCGCCCCGCTCTGGGAGCGGAACAAGGAGCAGCGCTTCGAGGTCCAGGCGCAGCTGATGAAGGCCCTGGCGGAGAAGTGGCCGTTCCCGCCCGGTCTGACCGCCGACCGCGCTACGGACATCAGCTACACGCTGCTCGGCCCCGAGGTCTACCACCTGCTGGTCACCGAGCGGGGCTGGAGTCCCGAGGAATGGGCCGACTGGGCACACGACGGCCTCTGCCGTCTTCTGACCGTCGAGAGCTGACACGCACGACGGCGGCACGACACGGCTGCCCATCGACGAGTCTGCCCGAACACGCGGCAGGCGATCGCTGGCATGTCACCCACCTCACTACACGCCCTGGGGGCACCCTTGACACACTCGGAACAGACGACCCGCGCGACGGCCACCGAGAACTTAGCTCCGCAGCCCGCGGCACCACCGCCCGAGCGAGGACTCGCCGGACTCGCCCGGCGGCTGGTACGCCGCAGAACCCCCGTCTTCCTGCTGATCGCGGCCCTCTCGCTGGCCGCCGCACTGTTCGGAGCGGGGGCGGCGGACGACCTGTCAAGTGGCGGCTACACGGCAAGCAACTCCGAGTCGGCGAAGGCCGAACAACTGCTCAACGACCGCTTCGGGACCGGCTCGCCCAACATGGTCCTGCTGGCCACCGGAGAGAATCCGGTGGAAGACGCGGCGGCGGCCGGCACGGAACTGACCGACCGGATCCGAGAACGGGACGGAGTGGCCTACGCCGAGTCGTACTGGACGGCCCGGGACCCCGCACTTCGCTCGAAGGACGGCCGCTCCGCGCTGATCCTGGTACGGCTGTCCGGCGACGAGAACGAGGCCACGCACCGGTCCGGTGAACTGACCGAGGAACTCTCCGGAAAGCAGGGCGAGTTCACGGTGACGGCCACCGGACGCGCACCGATCAACGACGCGCTGGAGAAGCAGAGCGAGGAGGACCTGACCAAGGCCGAACTCATCGGCGCGCCGCTCACCCTGATCATCCTGCTGGCCGCCTTCGGCTCACTGGTCGCCGCTCTCCTGCCGCTGCTGGTGGGCGTCGTCTCGGTCGTCTGCACCCTGGCCGTACTGCGCGTGCTGGCCGGCTTCACCGACGTCTCCCTCTTCGCGATGAACGTCACCACGGCGCTCGGCTTCGGGCTCGCCGTCGACTACAGCCTGTTCATCGTGACCCGCTACCGCGAGGAGCTGGCGCGGGGCAGCGAGGTCGTCGAGGCCATCGCCCACAGCCTGCGTACGGCGGGGCGGACCGTCCTGTTCTCCGCGCTCACGGTCGTCCTCTCCCTGGCCGCCCTGCTGGTGTTCCCGATCACCTTCCTCCAGTCGCTCGCCTACGCCGGGATCGCGGTGGTGAGCCTGGCCGCGCTCACCTCGCTGGCGATCCTGCCGCCGACGCTGGCCGTCATCGGCCGCAGGATCGACCGGCTCGACGTGTTCGCCGGGCTGCGGCGGCGCCTGCCGGGCTCGGCCGGCGAGGGGGGAGGTGCCTGGCACTGGCTGGCCACCAGGGTGATGCGCCGCCCTGTGCTCGCCGGTGCCGGCGTGGCCGTGCTGCTGATCGCGCTCGCCCTCCCCTTCGTGCACGCCCGGTTCGGCCTCACGGACGACCGCATCCTCCCCCAGGGGGCCCCAGCACAAACGGCCGCCGACACCATCCGTTCCGACTTCGACGGCGCGGGGACGGCCCCGGTCACCGTGGTGCTGCCGGACCTGGCCGAGGACGGCCGGGATGCGAAACTGGCCGACTACATGGCCGAGTTGTCCCGCACCGACGGCACCGTGCGGGTGGACGGCCCCCTCGGCAGCTGGGCGGAGGGACGGCAGGTCGCAGAACCCGGCCCCACCGCCGAGGTGTTCGCCGACTCCCGGGGTGTCTGGCTGAACGTCGTGTCCGACACCAACCCCAACTCCGCCGCCGGCGAGCGGCACACCCGGGAAGTTCGCGATGTCCCGGCGCCCGCCGAGGCACTGGTGGGCGGCGAGGCCGCCTCGCTGGTGGACACCAAGGCCTCGCTCATGGAGCGCATCCCGTACGCCACCTTGGTCATCGCCCTGAGCATGCTGATCCTGCTCTTCCTGTTCACCGGAAGCCTCATGGTGCCGCTGCAGGCCCTGGTGCTGAACACGCTCAGCCTCAC
The DNA here is from genome assembly GCF_044465285.1 of Streptomyces sp. NPDC049687. NCBI lineage: Bacteria > Bacillati > Actinomycetota > Actinomycetes > Kitasatosporales > Streptomycetaceae > Streptomyces > Streptomyces sp. NPDC049687. The sequence goes on along the minus strand of NZ_JBITLN010000009.1, from coordinate 289,108 downwards.
CGCCTCCTTCGGCGCGATGGTGTACGTGTTCCAGGACGGCCACCTCAAGTGGCTGGTCGGCGACTTCGTCCACACCGGGCAGCTCGAGGTCACCGTCCCGGTGCTGATGTTCTGCGTGGCCTTCGGGCTCTCGATGGACTACACCGTCTTCCTGCTGTCCCGGATCAGGGAGGAGTACCTCGCGACCGGCGACAACACCCGGGCCGTCGTCTTCGGTATCGACCACACCGGCCGTCTGATCACGGCCGCCGCCCTGGTCGTGGCGACCGTCCTGGGCGCCCTGGCGACATCGGAGCTGAGTCTGCTCAAGCTGCTCGGCGCGGGGCTCGCCCTCGCGGTGCTGGTCGACGCCACATTGGTGCGCGGAATCCTCGTACCGGCCGTGATGAAACTCTGCGGGCGGGCCAACTGGTGGGCCCCGGCCCCGCTGCGCCGTCTGCACGACAAAGTCGGCCTGCGCGACGGCTGACCTGTTCTCGTCTTGCCCACGCGCCTCACCCCCTCCGCTTCACCGGGTGGAGGGGCTTTCTTCTTTTATTTTTTCGGTAGATTCCAGAACTAGAGTATGCATATAGTGAGGGCGCGCGAACGGGGGCCCGGACTATCGTCCGGTGCGCCGCGCTGCGGGGGGACAACGGGGAATCAACGGGGATCCGTGCTGGTCAGCCGCAGGTAGCGTGCGTTCGCGCGCTCGCTCCATGACCGGAACGGAGATCAAGAAGTTGAATCCTGTCCACAGCATGGAAAGTCCGCCCCAGCTCCTCGTCATGTCCGTGGGCAAGCGTCCTGGTTTCCACGCGACGGTGCGCCAGGCACTGACCGACGTGGCCGCCGGCTCCGAACGCGCACTGTCCGCGACGTTATGTGCGGGAGAACTGCCCGCGGAGATCAATTCCGACGCCGATCGGGCACAGCCTCCCGCTTGTCAGAACCTGCTCGCCAAGGCACGGCGCTTCCTGGCCGAGGCACTGCCGCAGGCCGAGATCCGGCTGATCACCACCGAGACGCTGCCCCGCGCCGCCGAGGTGCTCAACGAACAGTCGCACAGCGCCATGACCGCACCGCCCCTCCTGCTCGTCGACGCGGCGGGGGCCGGCCTCGGCACCGCCCCGCTCGACACCACGGTCACCGAAGCCGTGCCCGTGCGCCACATGGCCGTGTACGCCGAAGGCCCACCGCAGTCCGTCCGCGTCGCCCAAGAGCACGAGGTGCTCCAACTGCCTGATGAGGACTGGGTATTGAGGGCCGACGTGGTTCGCCGGTTCACTGACCACGTCCAGCAGGCCCACGGCCACTCGGCACTGCGGTCGGCCTCGCGCACCGGGCCCCCGGCGCTGGCGCGGGCGCTGTACGACTTCCTCACCGAACGGGCCGGCGCCGCCTGGGGTTTGCACTACTACACCGGCTCAGTCGTCTCGGGGCTCATCGACGAACTCGACCGCCTCGCCGCCGGGCAGGGCAACCCCGTGCTGCGCGGCCCGAGCGAACACAGCCTTGCCTGCGGTGCGTTGGCGCGCTGGCAGCTGGACGAGGCACCGTTCCTGATCGTCGTCACCAGCGGGATGGTCGACGAGTTCCGGGGCACCCTCGCCAATCTGCGGCAGGCAGGGGCGCGAGGCTTCATCGTCTGCGCCGACTCCCCGCGCGAGGCGTGGTTCCCCTTCCAGGGCACGGTCCACGCGGCCGAGGACTCGCGGGCGGTACTGGACGCCCGCGGCATTCCTCATGTGTACCTGGAGGACCCCGCCGCGCTTCAGGAGGACCTGTCAGCCGCGTACGCCGCTTACCACGAGGGCAACGGGCCCGTCGTGCTGCTGGCGACTCCCTCGGTTCTCTCGTCCTCCGCTCCGATCGAGTTCCCCCGGCCGACTGAGCCCGCACGCCCCGCGCTCCACGTCCAGGAGGATCAGCTCGCGCCCGTCGTCGACCTCGTCAACTCCGGGCCCGCCAGGCTGCTGTGGCAGTGCGGGTGGCTCGACGGCGAGGAGTCCGACCTCGTCCATGAGATAGCGTCCCGCGCGGGCGTCGCTCTCGCCGACTCGCTGACCCGCCCCGGCACGGTGGCCGCGTACCGGGACGGCCAGAAAGTGGACGAGTACCTCGGCAGCCTGGGGCTGTACGGCTATTCGGCCCGCGTCCACACTTTTCTGCACCGGCGCGGACGGCTGCGCCCGCGCGACGAGCTGGCCGTGTTCTTCCTCAAGAGCCGCATCGCGGAGGCGGCGACCCCGTTCTCGCCCCGGGCCCTCGCCCGGAACCTGCACGTCGTCCAGGTCACCCGCGACGCCGCGCATCTGGCTCCGTTCACCGACCACCCGGTGCACGCCGAGGCCCGTGGCTTCCTGCGCGCGCTGCGGGAACGCCTCGACGTGAACCCCGAGGTCCTCTCCCGGCGCAGGGCCGCCCTCGCCGAGGCACGGCACAGCGCCGACGACGCGGTGCACGCCCTGCCCGTGCTTCCCATGTCCGCCAACTACTTCTTCCACCAAGTCGGCGGAGTACTGGAGCAGTTGATCAGTCAGGAGGACTACACGTACACCGGCGTGTTCGACGTCGGGCGCGGGGGCCTGTCGGCGATCCGCAACCTCCCCAGGACCGGACCGGGCTTCTCCGGCTGGTACGGACGGGCGCTGATGGGCGACGCGCTGCAGTCGGTGCCCGCCGTGGCCCTCACCCGGGACGACAACGTCCTCGCCTTCGTCGGCGACGGCGCCTCGGCCCTCGTACCCGACATCGTCCCCACCCTGGTGCAGCAGGTCTGTCTGTACGGGCAGCCGCTGCGCCGCAATCTGACCGTGTTCCGGCTCATCGACGGCGGGCACTCGGTGATCCGCTCTTACCACGAGGGCCGGGCGGGCTCCGGGCTGAGCCGCCAGAACCAGGTGGTGCACCTGCTGGAACCGGAGTGGACGAGAAACTTCGGCGGCCTGACCGTCCAGCATCGGCACGTCGAGGACGTCTCGGCGCCCGATCTTCGTGACTTGCTCACCCGCCCGGCCACCGTCACCGTCTGCTCCGTACTCCTGTCCCACAACAACGAGGGCGACGGGCTGAGCCTGCTGTCGTCCATGGGCTGGCAGCGCGACGAACTCTCGGCACTCGCCGTGCCCTCGCGCCGGTCCGCCCGGTCCACGACGGAGAGCGGCCGCGCCTGAATCCGGCGCCCTCATCCCCGCCCTCTCGCCACTCGCTCGTCCTTCGCTTGCTCTTCCTTTCCGGAGGCACTGTCTTGTCCCGTACGGCGATTTCGCCTGCCCAGACCACGGCGAACACCTCTGCCCCGACCGCGTCCGAGGCCGGCTCCCCGGCCGCACCTGTCCCCTTCGGCTTCCTCGCCCACCCCGTCAGCTCGGGGCACCGCAACCAGGTCCGCGCCCTCGACCTGTTCGGCCGGCTCCTGGACGAGCACCGCGGCATCGAGCGCGAGACAGGCGTACGGCACAGCGTTCCCATGCCGCTGATCACCTCGGTCACCTCTCCGACCGGCGTCCGCTGCGCGGGTGAGGTGCGCTATCTGCCGTACACCGCGGAGCAGATGCTGCGCCGCCCGACCACCGCACGCGAGATGGTGGCGGCGGAGGCCGCCCGGTTGCGCGACGCGGGCGCCCGGCTGATCGGGCTCGGCGGCGCCACCTCCATCGTCGGGGATCGCGGGGTGTGGACCGCACACCAGGTCGGTACGGCGGTGACCAGCGGCAACTCCCTGACCGTGTACGCCGCACATCAGGAACTCCTCCATGTCGTACGGATGTTGGAACTGAAGCCGGAGGCGACGCGGGTGGCCGTGGTGGGCTACCCCGGCTCGATCGGCCTGGCCGTGGCGAAGCTGCTGCTGGCCGACGGCTTCGAGCTGGACCTGGTGTGCCGACGCGGCAACCGGGCGCCCTCGGCACTGCTCACCCACCTCGCCCCCGAGGACCACGACCGCGTTCGACTGGTCGACGAGGTCGCCCAATGCTCCCCGGAAACCCGGCTGTTCGTGACCGCGTCGTCGGTCGGCGGGCTGGTGGACCCCGACCGGCTGCCGCCCGGCTCGGTAGTGGTCGACGTGGCGCTGCCCCGCGATGTGGCCTCGGCGCCGCGCGACACCAGCGACGTACTCGTCATCGACGGCGGCCTGGTGAGCGGATCCGCGGACGTCGTCCTCGGGGACGGTGGGCTGCCCGGGCCCACGCAGCAGCTCAACGGCTGTCTCGCGGAGACGCTGATACTCGCCCTGGAGGGACGCGCGGAGTCGTTCTCGCTGGGGCGTGAGCTGCGACTCGAACGGGTTCGGCTGATCGGCGAGTTGGCCGCCCGGCACGGGTTCACGCCCGTCCCGCTCGCCTCCTTCGGCCGACCCGTCGCCGACGAGGAGGTGCTGCGCCTGGCCCGCCACCACCGCCCGTCCCGCACCGCCACGGATCCCGGCGTCACCGAGCCGACCAAGCGGCGGTTCCGGGAGCGGATCAATCCGCCGATGGCCCGGCTCTTCGGGGCACACGGCCTGGACCGGGTGTTCATCACCGGTCGCGGGTGCACACTGACCACCGAGGACGGCACCGACTTCCTGGACTTCGTCGCCGGGTACGGATGCCTGAACCTGGGCCACAACCACCCGGTGGTGACCGAGCGGCTGCGGAGCTTCCTCGACCGGGGTTCGCCGACGTTCGTGCAGTACGTGTCGATGCCGGAGCAGGCCGCCGAACTCGCCGAGCGGCTCAGCGCCCTCGCCCCCGGGCGGCCCGAGCGGGTCTTCTTCAGCAACTCCGGGACCGAGGCGGTCGAGGCCGCGCTGAAGCTGACCCGCGCCGCCACCGGACGCACCCGCCTCGTGTACGCCGACAACAGTTACCACGGCAAGACGCTGGGCGCGTTGTCCGTCACCGGCCGGGAGCAGCACCGCCGTCCCTTCGGCCCGCTGCTGCCGGACACGGTGGGCGTCCCGTACGGGGACCTGGATGCCCTGGCCGAGGTCATCGACGCGGCGGCGGCGTTCATCGTGGAGCCGGTGCAGGGCGAGGGCGGGGTCGTCCTGCCGCCGCCGGGTTATCTGAGGGCCGCGCGGGAACTGTGCCGTCGCGCCGGGGCCGCCTTCGTCCTCGACGAGATCCAGACCGGCCTCGGACGCACCGGACGTCTGTTCGCCGCCGAGCACGACGACCTCGACCCCGACGTGCTGTGCGTGGCCAAGTCGCTCTCCGGAGGAGTGGTGCCCATCGCGGCAACGCTGTGCCGAGCCGATCTGTGGGATGCGGCGTACGGCAGCACCAACCGCGCCCTGCTGCACTCCTCGACCTTCGGCGGCGGCAACTTCGCGGCGACGGCGGGCCTGGCCACCCTGGACGTGCTCACCTCCGAGCAACTGCCGGAGCACGCCCGCGAGGTGGGCGAGTATCTGCGCGGGTCCCTGCGGAAGGTGTGCGAGCCGTACGGCTTCATCAAGGACATCCGCGGCATCGGGCTGATGACGGCCATCGAGTTCGACGGCGACTTCTCGGGGGCGGTCTCCTCTCTCACCGACGAGCTGCTGACCCGTGTCCCGGGCGATCTGCACGCGCTCGCCGACTGGCTGCCCGACGACCTGCGCGCGGCGCTGACCCGCGCGGGCGAGGCCGTGGAGTCCACCCTCGGCGACCTGATGTGCCTCCGCTTCGTTGCCTCACTCGCCCGCGACCACCGCATCCTCACCTTCGTCACGGCGAACCGGACCCAGGTGATGCGTATCCAGCCCCCGCTGGTCCTCTCCGTCGCCGAGGCCGACCGTTTCGTCGACGGTGTGGCCGCGGTCTGTGCCGAGCTGGCCCTCCACGCGGACCTGGATGCCTGGCGCCGGCCGCGGAGGTGATCTCCGGGCCACACCTGGCTTGGCCCTCTTCATTCCACGTCCCTGTACCGGGCGCCCCTGTCCGGCACACACCCGAGACAGAGAACACAACGCAGGAGGACACCCTCATGAACAGCACCACCGAGCAGCGCTTGATCGACGTCATGGTGGACCGCCTGGGTCTGCAGCCCGAGGAGCTCACCCCCACCGCCCGCTTCAAGGACGATCTGGGGCTCGACTCACTGGACATGGTCGAACTGGTCTCGGCGCTGGAGGACGAGCTCGGCGTGACGGTGACCGACGAGGTGGCCTCGGCCCTCACCTCGCTGGGTGAAGTCGTCGCCTACGTGGACTCCCAGCGCGCCGCCACCACGGAGTCGGCGGCATGAGGGGGCGCCGCGTGGTCGTCACCGGGCTCGGCCCGGTGACCTCGGTGGGAGTCGGCGCCAAGGCGTTCCACGTGGGCCAGTTGGAGGGACGCAGCGCCGTTCGCTCCATCAGTCGGTTCGACGCCTCCGGGCTGCCGGTCCGGATCGCTGCGGAGGTCGACCTGCCCGACGACCTCAGCCTGCAGCGGCGTGACGCGCTCGCCACCGACCGGGTCACCCACCTGGCCGCGGCAGCGGCGTCCCTGGCGCTCCAGGACGCCGGCCTGGATCTCGACTCGGCCGACCGGAACCGGATCGGTGTGGCTCTCGGCACCGGCTGCGGCGGAGCGGAGAGCATCCGCAACGGAGCGGCCCGGGCGCTGAAGGGCCCGGGGTCGGTCAGTGCCCGGTTCATACCGATGTCGATGTCGAACAGCACCGCCTCCTGGATCGCCATCCGGTACGGTCTCGGCGGCCCCGTCACCACCACCGTGACGGCCTGCGCCAGCGGGGCCGACGCCCTGGCGACAGGGCACCAGATGATCGCCACGGGCGAGGCGGACGTCGTCCTCGCCGGCGGTGCCGAGGCTCCGGTCACCGACCTTCTGGTGGCCGGCTTCGCCAAGATGAAAGCCCTGTCCACCCGCAACGACGAGCCCGAGCGGGCGAGCAGGCCGTTCGGCGTCGACCGCACCGGATTCGTGCTCGGCGAGGGCGCCGCCGTGCTCGTGCTGGAGGACTCGGATCACGCGCGGGCCCGAGGGGCCGAGCCACTGGCCGAGCTGCTCGGTTACGGCCGTACCAGCGACGCACACCATGTCGTCGCGCCCCGCCCGGACGGCGCTGCGGCTGCCCGGGCGGTGGTGGGCGCGCTGCGCTCTGCCGGACTCACTCCCGAGGAGGTCTCCCACGTCAACGCGCACGGCACGGGGACCGTCCTCAACGACGCCGCGGAGGCCGCCGCCCTGACGGCGGCTCTCGGCCCGGCCGCTGCCCGCATCCCCGTGACGGCCACCAAGTCGATGACCGGGCACGCCCTCGGCGCGGCGGGCGCCGTCGAGGCGGTCGCCGCCGTACAGGCCCTCGTCCACCAGGTGCTGCCGCCCACCGCCAATCTCGACGCTCCCGACACCGCACTCGGCCTCGACCTGGTCACGGGCGAGCCGCGGGACACCCGGGTCTCGGCGGTGCTGTCCAACTCCTTCGCCTTCGGCGGGCACAACGTGGTGCTCGCTTTCGGGCAGCCCTGAGTCCTGCGCGCGTAGTACGGCACGTTCGGTGCGCCCCCGCTCGGTGAGCGGGGGCGCACCGGTGTTACCAGGGCCGGCCACAAAGGGCCGTGACCGGCCGGAGATCTGGCCATAGCGGCACTCTATAGTTAGGCTAACCTAAGTTCACACGATGTGGGGGTGTGCATGCCGGGCGGGGGAGACTCTTTCCGCGGTGTCGGTTTCCGCGGCGTCAGTCATGTCTTCGGCAGCAACACCGTGTTCGAGGGCTTCGACCTCGACGTGGCGCCGGGATCCGTCCTCGCGGTGCTCGGCGCCTCCGGCGCGGGCAAGAGCACGCTGCTGCGCATGGCCGCCGGACTGCAACAGCCGACGGCCGGGACGGTCAGCGCTCCCGACGACGTGGGCTACGCGTTCGCCGAACCCCGGCTGCTGCCCTGGCGCACCGCCCTGGAGAACGTCGTGTTCGCGCTCGGCCGCCCGGCCCAGCCGGCGGACCTCGAGAAGGGTCATGCATTGCTGGCGCGGCTGGGCCTGGACAGGGCGGACCGGGCGTATCCGGCGGAACTGTCCACGGGAATGCGCCAACGGGTGGCCCTGGCCAGGGCATTGATGCCGGGAGCCCCCCTCTTGGTACTCGACGAACCCACCTCCGCGCTCGACGTGCGGCTACGCGCAGAGGTGCGGGAGTGCCTGCTGGAGCTGGCGCGGGAGGCCGACTCGACCGTCCTGTGGGCCACGCACGATCCCTACGAGGCGGCTCAGGTCGCGGACGAGGTGCTTGTGCTGACCCCCACCGTGTCGCCCCGGCACGCCTTCGTCCCGCTCAGCCCACGAGGCCGCCGAGGCACCAGGGACATCGATCAGACGGCGCGGGCGATCACCGAAGCACTCACCTCATCGACCGGCACCTCACCGAGCTTTGCCCATCCGGCAGTTGAACTCTGATCACTTTGGAGAGCCCGCGTGACATCCCCTGGCCTCGGCCGACGCCGTCTTCTTCCCCTGGTGGCAGCCGGGTGGCTCGCCGCCGCCTCCCTCTCCGGGTGCGCAGGCGGTGGTGAGGAAAGCACCCATTCCCACCCCGGCTCCCCCGGCCTGCGCGTCGCGGTGGCACCCAACGTCGTACTCGACGCCGCGACTTCAGGACTCCGCGCCGACAAGGACCTGGCGTCGGAGGCCGGTTCGGTCACCTTCGCCGGACTGCGCGGCCCCGACGAGATCCGCACGCAACTGACCAGCGGCTCGGTCGATCTCCTCACCCTGCCCAGCAACATCGCCGCCAACCTGCACACCCGAGGCGTCGACGTACGCATCCTGGGTGTCGTCGACGGGCCTTCCGACGTGCTGCTCGGCCCCGAGAAGGCGGACGCCTCCTGGTCCGCGCTGCGCGGTGCCACGGTCCATGTCCCCTTCAAGGGTGACGTGAACGACGTGCTGTTCCGCCGGTTGGCCGAGGAGAACGGGCTGAAGGCCGGCGAGGACTTCAGCATCACGTATCACGCCACCCTGCCCGATCTGCTGACCGCGGTCGGTTCCGGCAAAGCGGAGTACGCACTGATGCCCGAGCATCAGGCCAGCCTCGCGGCCTCCGCCGCCGCCAAGTCCGGGGCGCCAAAGCGGCAGGTCCTGGAACTCGGTGAGCAGTGGCGCCGCACCACCGGCCAGACCGGCTTCCCCACCTACGCCATCGGCGTACGGGGCGCGTTCGCGGACGACCATCCCGACCTCCTGAAGAGGATAAACCAGGCGCTCACCGACTCGGCCAGGACCGCTACCGCCGAACCGGGCCAGGTCGCACCACAGGTCGCCGAGCGCACCGGGGCGCCGCAGGCCCTGGTCACCCGGCTGTTGAACCGGCTCTCCCCGGGCTACCGCACCGCGGACGCCGCCCGCACCGAACTCGCCGCACTCTTCGAGGAACTCGCCGCCACCTCACCAGACCTGATCGGAGGGAGGGCTCCCGATGCGAGCATCTACGCCACGGCGGACTCGTGACGCGGCCCTCGTCCTCGTCGGCGGCGCCGTCCTGCTCGGTGCCTGGCAGTGGTGGGCGGCCGCCCATCCGGCGGTCCTGGTGCCTTCGCCGTACGAGACGGGTCGGGCTCTCGGCCGTCTCGTGGACGAAGGTCTCCTGCTGACCGAGATCGGGCGCACCCTCGGGCGTACGGTGCTCAGTTCCGTGTTCGCCCTGCTGATCGGCGTCGCCTGGGGCCTGGTCAGCGGCTGGAGCCGACTGGCCGACGGGCTGGGCCGCCCTCTGCGTGCCGTCCTGCTCGGCGTACCGCCGATCATCCCCGTCATCATGGGCATGGTCTGGTGGGGCAGCGGCGCCGGCGTCCCGGTCTTCGTCGCCACACTCGTCTCGGTACCGATCGTCGCGGTCGGCATCGCCGAGGCCGTACGGTCCCTGGACTCCGACCTCATGGAGATGGCCACCGCGTTCCGGATCGGTATGCTCCAACGGCTACGGCACCTGGTGCTGCCCGCGCTGTCCGCCCCGCTGCTGGCATCCGTCGCTCTGGTCGGTACGACCTCACTGCGGACGACCGTGATGGCCGAGCTCCTCGCGGCCCACGACGGCGTGGGCGCGCGCATCGCGGAGGCCCGGACCAACCTCGCCACGGACGAGGTGTTCGCCTGGGCCGCCGTTACCGTCGCGGTCGCGCTGCTCGTCGAGCACCTGCTGGTCGGACCACTGCGCTCCCGGGCCCGCAGGTGGCAAAGCGTCCGGACGGACGCGCCGACGAACGACGGACTCGCCCCCAAAGCGCTGGAGAGGACATTCCGGTGAACCCTGTGCCTACCGGTTCCGTGGGCGACGTACCTGCGGATTCCGTGAGCGACGAGACCGCCTGTCTTCCGGTACTGATCGTCGGCGGCGGCCCGACGGGACTCACCCTGAGCATGCTGCTGGAGCAGTTCGGCATCACCTCGCTCATGGTCGAGCGGCGGACAACTCCCTCGACGCTGCCGAAGGCCCGCGCCGTGAACACCCGGACCATGGAGATCTTCCGGCAGCTCGGCATCGCGGGCGAAGTCGCGGGCGCCGCGCTGGGGCAGGAAAGAACCGGCCTGCGCTTCGCCTTCGCGCGGACGCTCACCTCCCTCGACGAGCCCGACACACTGCTGGCCCGCAGCGTGGTCGCCGGGCGGCGGGCCGCACACAGCCCGGAGGCGACGGTGGTCTGCCCCCAGGATGTCGTTGAGGACATCCTCCGCCGGAGGATTCCGTCCGGCCGCGTCCGGTACGGCGTCACGCTCACCGGCCTGGAACAGGACGACGAGCAGGTGACCGCGATTCTCACCACCCCCGGCGGCACATCGCATCGGTTGCGATGCCGGTACGTCGTGGGGTGCGACGGCGCGCGCAGTACGGTGCGGGAGGCGGCCGAGGTGGCCCTGCGTGGCGGCGGTCCGACCGCCGAGAACCTGCACATCTTGTTCGAGGCCGACCTCAGCCCCCTGCTGGGCGACCGCCGAGCGAGCATCACCTTCCTGCACGCCGACGGCGTACGCGGCTACCTCCAGCCCGCCTGGCAGCCGAACCGCTGGACCTTCAACCGCATTCTGGAGGAAGGCGCCACCGGGCCCTCTCACTCGGCAGAGGTCGTCGTCCGGACTGTCATCGGCCGAACCGACGTGCCGTTGAAGGTACTTGAGGAGGGCAGCTGGACCAGCCGCAGCGAGGTCGCGGAACGGCTCTCCGTCGGCCGCGTACTCCTCGCGGGCGACGCGGCGCATCTGGTGACGCCGTTCAGCGGATCCGGCCTCAACCTGGGGGTCCAGGACGCACACAACCTCGCGTGGAAACTCACGGCGGTGCTGCGCGGGTGGGCAGGGCCGGGTCTCCTGGACAGCTACGACGCCGAGCGCCGCCCGGTGGCCGAATGGACGGCGCTCGAGGACCGCGCCAACAACGCCGACGCCATCAGCACCGGCACCTGGGACCGCTGGCGCACGGAACTGCCCAAACGCCGGGTCAAGGACGGCCTGGTCCTCGGCTTCCACTACGAGGGCGGCGCCGTGGTCCCCGACGGCACCGCGCTGCCGACCGCAGCCGACCCCTACACGCGCTACGAGCCCACAGCTCGTCCCGGGCACCGCGCCCCGCACCACCCCATGGGCCCCACCACTGACCGAGCGTCCCTCCTCGACCTCTTCGGCACGGGGCTGACCCTGCTCACGGGCCCGAAGGGCGAGACGTGGGCACGGGCCGCCGCCCATGTCTCCGCGAACCTACGCGTCCCGCTCCAGGCACACGTCCTCGGCCGCACCCCTCAGGAGATCGCCCCGACCTGGACCGACCTCTACGGAATCACCGCCGGCGGCGCCGTTCTGGTCCGTCCCGACGGCCACACGGCCTGGCGCGAACCGGGTGTCCGCCCAGGGCAGCAAGCCGTTGAAGCCCTCGACCGGATCCTGCGAAGCATCCTGCGCAGGACGGTTCGCGGGACGAGCGGCTGACAAGGACAATCGACGCAGCCAGGAAGGGCTGCCAACACACGCTTCGCGTCACGTCCCGCAGAGAGGTCCGCAAGGACGGCAGGACCACGCACGGCGCGGCGCCCAGCAGGGGCTGCAGTGGCGTGGTCCGCCGATCATCCCGCACCCCCGCAGGACGCTGTGGGTCGTCCGCGGCAAGAAAGCCGCCCAGTTCGCAGAAGTCCTCAACGCGCCATGTGAGCACGGTGACGGCCAGACCGTCGGTGGCGCCATCCCAGAGCGGGAACTCCTCGCCACCAGGTACCGCGACGGCGACCTTCCTCATCACAGGAATTCTCGACGCCCTGCTGACCTGCACGGCTCGAAACATGATCCGCCACCTAAAATTCTCGGTCACAGCCACGCCGCCGGCGGACGGCGGCGAGGGCGCCGAGCAGGACCACGGCCGTGAGCGACACACCTCCGACAGCGGTGCCCAGCCGCAGGCCCGGCGGGTGGAAGGTGCAGGTGACACTGGTCGCGGAGCCGTCGAGGGGTACGGCGATCAGCCCGTGGTACGCCTCGGCGGGTACGGCGTCGGCGTCGCCCGCGGCGCAGCGCCACCCGGCGATCCGGGGGGCCGCGACGACGGCGGTGCCCGTACTGCCGGCGGGGAGCTCGGCGTGGATGGTCCCGTCGTCCACGGTCACCTCGGTGGCGCCGGTGGCCTCGAGCCGTTCGGTGGCGGCGCGCAGCCGGGCGGTGTCCAGGCAGCCGACCGCACGGTCCGGGACGGTGCTCGGGCGGTTCGGCGACAGCTCGATCCGCAGGCGCCCGGAGGCCGGGACCGTGCCGAGCCGCTGCATGGCGGCGATCTTGGTGACGGGGTGGTCCGCCCGGAACCGCCCGGTCGGGGCCGCGCCGGCGGCGCCGGTGAGCCGCGCGGTGCCCGCGAAGTGCGGCGCCCACAGGTACACCTCGCTGCCTGCCGGGCACGCGGCGGTGATCGTCGGTGTCCCCTCGGCGGCGCGGCCGAGAGCGTCGAGTCGCAGGCCGGGCCGGTCGTCCCGGCTGCGGCCGGGTGCCTTTCCGGCGCCGGTGCGTACGGTCAGACGCGGCACGGTGTAGACGCGGGCGCCCAGCAGCAGTTCCTGGTTGCGGTACGGCGACCGCCCGAAGGCGGGCGTGGGAGTACCGGCCGGCCGCAGCGTGACCAGGGGCGGCACGTCCTGGCGGGACACCGTCACCCCGCTGCCGTCCTGCGGGAACCAGTTCTGGTGCGGGTCGGGCGGGGAGTGCACCCGGGCGCCGACGGAGAAGATCACGTCCGTGACGGCGTTGTCCAGGCTCTGCAGGCTCCGGCCTCCCGAGGTCCAGCCGCCGCCGAGGGCGGTGAGGGTGCGGAAGAGCACGTCGGAGGTGTGGCTGCTGTAGTACTGGGCGCCCTGGCCGCCCACCAGCAGCGGGTCGTTGCCGACGGTCTGCTCCCGGCCCGGGTCCGTGCGGTAGCGGGGCCAGCCGTCGGCCCGCGCGATCGCCTCGGACTGCCGCTGCTGCCGCTCCCCCCAGGGCGCGTAGTCGTCCATGTGCCCGAACCGCATCCGGGTGGCCACGGCGGCGGTGGCGGTGGCCTCGCCGAGTTGTGTGGCGAGCAGCAGCGCCACCGCGAGCACCGCCGGTGTCACGCGGCGCCCTCCGCCGACGGGGCGTCCGCCGTCCCCGCGGCCGAGCAGGGCCAGCCCGCCCAGCGCACCCGCGGCGGCCACCAGGAGCACCGGCCAGGCGAAGGAGCGCACCAGGTCGCTCCGGCTCGCAACGGCGACGATCAGTGCGTACAGCGCGCCCGCCGCACCCAGCGCGCGCCGGTCGGGAGGGCCGTACGACAGGGTGTGCCACGCCGCGATCACCAGCAGCGCGCACAGCACGAAGGCCTCGCGGTAGGAGCTTCCCTGCGGTGGGGTGAGGGCGTGCCAGAACAACTGCGTCGGCGCCCACTGCATCGACAGCAGCGTGCAGAGCACCAGCAGGGGCCATCCGAGGCGTATCCGCCGGGGGGCCGCCCGGTGGAAGGGCAGGGCGAGGGCCGGCAGCAGCGCGGTGGTGCCCACGTAGAGGGCCGGCGAGCCGAAGCTGTACGTCGTCGGCAGCAGACGGGCCAGCAGGTCCTCCGTCGCCACCGGGGTGAACTGCGTGAACCTGCCCGGGGAGGCGTGCGTGGTGCCGAAGTAGACGACCGACACCACCGGTGCCGCCAGCCCCATGCCGAGGGCGACGGTCGCACCTGCGCGGCCCAGCGCCGCCAGGATCCGCCGGCGCGGGAGACCGGACAGCGAGAGCCGCAGCAGCAGGACGAGTCCGGCGGCGAGGGTGGCCATGTACGCCGTGTAGAAGTTGGCGATCCAGGCCGCCGCCACGACCACCACGCCGAGGAGCGGCCTCCGTCCGTGCAGGGCCCCCTCGCCGACCAGGCACAGCAGCGGCAGGGCGATGAGCCCGTCGAGCCACATCAGGTTGTACGAGGCACTCGCCACGGTCCAGCCGCACAGGGCGTACGACGCCCCCAGCAGCGCCGCCGCCCACCAGCGGCCGGGACGCAGACGCGGCAGCAGCCAGGCCATGGCGGCACCGGCGCACGCGATCTTCAGCAGGGTGATCACATACACCGCGAGGTCGATCCCGTCCCGCGGGAACACCGCCACGAGCAGGGCGAACGGACTGGTGAGGTAGGTACCGAGGTCGGGGAGGAAACCGGCGCCGAACCCGGACTGCCAGTTGACGAGCAGACCGCCGTCCGCCCTGCCGTGCAGCAGGTCCCAGAGGTGGGCGTGGAAGGGCACGTACTGGTTGCCCAGGTCGTTGACGCTCCGGGTGCGGGGGCCGAAGGGGTAGCCGCGGGCCATGGCGTCGGCGGCGCAGAGCACGGTGACGCAGATCAGGGCCGCGAGAAGGGCGGCCCGTAGCGGCCCCGTCGGGCGGGGCAGCCGGAGCCAGGAGGTCCGGCCGCGTAACCGTGCCGACGGCGCCCGCCCTGCCGAGGGCGCCGGAGCCTGGTCCGGCGGGACGTCTTTGCGCAGGGTCGAGCGATCCATGCCGGACAGGCCCCCAGAGAAACGACACGGGCCGGTGCTCCCCCGGGGAGGTCACCCCCCGCACCGGCTTGATCCGCCGACTTAGACGGTCGGCTTCTCCGGTTGGTTGGGCTTCCCCGGGAGAACAGGACATGTCCGTCGGGTGAACCGGGCTACCGCTGTCTGATCCGCAGGAAGGTGATCGAGTTCGCCGGGAAGGTGTACGTGAAGCGGTCGGCGACCCCGGTGAAGGTGGAGGTGACCGGGGCGACGGGGGTCTCCGTCTCCGTGTTGACCGCGTTCGGCGCGGCGGCCAGCGTGGTGACACGGGCCTTGGAGGCGACCCTGGCGCCGCCGAGGTCGATCGCCGTCCGGGCGTCGGCGGACTGGGCGTTGACGACCTTGACGATCAGGTCGCCGGTCTTCTTGTCCTCGGTGACGACCTGGCGGAACGGCTCGGCCGGCTTGTCGTCGGTGAAGCCGCCCCACTCCTGGCCGTCGAGGTAGAGGGTGACCTGGCGGCCGCGCACCTTGATGTCGATGTCGTAGGCGCGGCCCGTCTCGATGGTGCCGGCCTTGGAGACCAGGGTGGACTTGCCGCCGTCCACGGCCTGCTCGACGGCGCTGGTGGTGTTGTTCCAGCCGCCCAGGTTCCACCAGTAGTAGTTGCCGGTGTCCTTGACGCCGAAGGCGACGAGGAAGCCCTCCTTGCCGGACTTCTTGGTGGCCTTCACATGCAGGTCGTAGTCGTGCCAGTTCGCGTCGCCGGCCGCGACCATGGTGTTCTCGGCGGCCGCGTCGGTCTGCACGTACTGCCCGTCCTGCAGCGACCAGCTGCCGCCCCCGGTGTGCGTCCACTGCGAGGCGTCACCCGAGAAGTCGTCGCTCAAGAGCGTCGCGCCGTCCCCGTCCGTCACCTTCACGTCGTCGTACGCCGCAGTGGTCGCCCAGGTCGACAGGCCGACGGCGCCGGTGATCGGGCCCTGCAGGGACGGCGTCCCGGTGGCCGTCGAGGGGACGAGCCGGTCACCGACGTTGGTCATGAACAGTTTCTGGACCTCGTAGTTGGCCGAGTTCCAGGCGGCGTGGTTGTTGAACCACACCAGGTCCGGGCTCCACTGCACGTAGTCCTCGTTGGCGAACAGCGGCGCGTAGGAGGCGAGCTTGACGACGTCGGCGTTGCGTTCCAGACCGGTCATGAAGGCGGCTTCGGCGAGGCCGTTCTTGAAGGCGTTGCCCCAGGAGGCGTACTCGCCGAGGAAGACCTTCGGGCCGCTGCGGTCGTAGGAGTCGTAGCGGTCGTTGTTCTGCAGGAACCACTGGGGGCTGTTGTAGTAGTGCTCGTCGACCATGTCGACGTCGGCGTCCCGGTTGAGCTGCCAGGCCGTGTCGAAGGTCGAACCGGCGTCGTCCGGACCCGAGTTGGAGATCACCGTCATGTACGGGTACTTCGCCTCGATCGCGGCGCGGAACTCCTTGAAGCGGGCGAAGAACTCGTTCGGGAGGTTCTCCTCGTTGCCGACCTCGATGTGGGTGAGGTGGAAGGGCTTGGGGTGGCCCATCCGGGCGCGCTTCCTGCCCCAGGTGGACGTCACCGGGCCGTTGGCGAACTCGATCAGGTCGAGGGTGTCCTGGATGTGCCGCTTGAGCAGCGCGTCGTCGACGACGGCCTTGTTCTGGCCGCAGCCGGTGACCAGGGCCGGGACGACGGGCAGCGGCATGGCCCCGATGTCCTCGGCGAAGCGGAAGTACTCGTAGTAGCCGAGGCCGTAGCTCTGGTTGTAGCCCCAGAAGTTGGCGTTGGTCGCGCGCTCCTCGACGGGGCCGACGGTGTCCTTCCACTGGTAGGAGCGGGCGCGCTGCCAGCCGGAGGCCTCGCTGTAGTCCTGCATGGAGCCGGTGTTGACCAGACAGCCGCCGGGGAAGCGCACGAAGCCCGGTTTCAGTGCGGCGATCTTCTCCGCGAGGTCCTTGCGCAGGCCGTTCGGCTCGTGCTTGTAGGTGTCGCGGGGGAAGAGGGACACCATGTCGAGGGCGGTCGCGGCGGAGGAGGCGACGGTCAGGCGGCCGTCGCCGCTGGTGCGGGTGGCGGTGAAGGTGGCCTCGTACTTGGCCCAGCCGCCCGCGCGGACGGCGACCCGGCGGGCGGTGGCGAGCGTGCCGTCGGTGTCCTGCAACGACACCGTCAGCGTTGTGCCGCTCCCGGCTCGGGCCCACACCGAGAAGTCGTACTTCTCGCCCTGTTCGACCCGGATGCCGGTGTTGTATCCGGCGTTGGTGACGGAGGAACCCTCACCGAGGGAGAGGTAGGCGCGATTGCGGTCGTTGAGCCGGCCCTCGTCGCTCACGACGTTCGCCGAGCCGGAGACCGTCCAGGAGGTCAGCGGGGTGTAGGACGCGTTGTCGATGGTGGAGTACTCGAAGGAACGGTTCTGGACGAGTTCGGCGTACAGACCGCCGTCGGCGGCACGGTTGATGTCCTCGAAGAAGACGCCGTACATCGTGTCGTCGATCGCCGCGCCCTTGGCGGTGGGGTCGACGGTGAGGGCGTAATCGGTGGTGTCGGCGGCTTGGGCGGGGGCTGGGACCAGACCTGCGGCCAGCAGGAAAGCGCTTGCCCCGAGGCCGAGTCTCAGCCGGGTGGTGCTGCGTGACATGGATACTCCGCGGCTCTCTGGATTACAGACGTTCGAAATATCGGACCTTGATCAGCACTTCGAACGGCAACATAGGGAGGAGGCCGCGGGGCGTCAATGGGGCGTGCGGCAACGGAAGTTTCGCAAGTGAACGTCGAGGGGCGACGGCTACGCGCGCGTGGCCTGGGCCGACGCCCCCTCGAGGCGGAGGTTCCAGCGGCCGCCCCGGCCGGTGACCGTGGTCGTCGACAAGGGGCGGACGTCGATGTTCCAGTACGTCGCCGGCGGCGCCTTCAGCGCGTACACCAGGGCGGCGCGGATCACGCTGGGCTCGGCCACGGCGACGATCCGGTCGCCGCCCCCGGTCGGCCGGGTGTCGAGCCAGCCGCCCACCCGGGAGACGAACTCCAGCAGCGACTCACCGCCGTGCGGAGTCGCCCGCGAGTCGGCCAGCCAGGCGTCCACGGCCTCCGGCTCGCGGGCCATCGCCTCACCGAGGGTGAGACCGCGCCAGCGGCCCATGTCGCAGTCCCGCAGAGCGAGCTGCACGAGCGGGGCGTACCCGAGCGCGTCGCCGGTGGCGCGGCTGCGCGGGGTGGGTGAGCAGTAGCGCAGCCCGGCGGCCGCGAGCGGCACGAGGTCCGCGGCCACGCGCTGCACCTCGTCCCAGCCCGCCTGGTCCAGCGGCCGGTCGTCCTCGAAGCGCTCCGCGAGCAGCGGTGAGCTGCGCGCGGCGGCGACGAACGTGACCAGAAGTGGCATGCGGAGATGGTGAGCCGCACAAGTGCGCAGGTCAAGAGGTGTTGGTTGGCGGATACAGGAATTCTTACCGGTGGGTCAGGACCTGCCGGACAAGTCACCGGAAAAGGAGCGCCATCCACCGGTCGGGTTCCGCCAGCGCCTCGAAGCCGACCTTCTCGTACACCCCGTGCGCGTCCTGGGTGGCGAGCAGTATGCGGCGCAGTCGGTACGGCAGCAGGTGGTCCCGGACGGCCGCGACGAGCGCCGTCCCGAGCCCCTTCCCGCGCACCGCCGGGTCGACGTAGACGTCGCACAGCCAGGCGAAGGTCGCGAGATCGGTCACCACGCGCGCGTAGGCGACTTGTTCCCCCGACCCCGAGTCGTAGACCCCGAAGTTCAGCGACCCGGCGATCGCCCGGTCCTGCTGACCGCGCTCGCGTCCGATCGCCCAGTAGGCGTCGGTGGACAGCCAGCGGTGGACGCGTTCGACGTCGATGCGGGCGGGGTCGGTGGACATCTCGTAGCCCTCGGCGAGGAGCGGGGTGTCGTTCATGGCGGGATCCTCACAGGCCGGCGCTCATCCCGTCGAACGGTTTCCGGGCAGCACCTCGTCGCAGGCCGCCCGCAGCCGTCGTACCCCTTCCGCGATCTCCTCCGTCCCCGCGACCGCCGCGAAGCTCGACCGGACGTGAGCGGCCGGCGGTTCGGCGCTGAAATACGGGCGACCGGGGGTGAGAGCGACGCCCGAGCGCAGCGCGGCGGCCGTGAACGCCATGTCGTCCATGCCGTCGGGCAGCCTCAGCCACAGGTGGTAGCCGCCGGACGGGATGTGCGGGAGGGCCAGTTCCGGCAGGCGCAGCCGCAGCGCGGAGGTCATCGCGTCCCGCCGGGCCCGCAACTCGGCGGCCACGGTCCGCAGATGGCGCGGCCAGGCGGGCGAGCCGACGAGTTCCAGGGCCGCCTCCTGGAGCGGGCGCGGCACGAAGAAGGTGTCGACGACCTGGATGGCGCGCAGCCGTTCCAGGACGGGCCCGCGGGCGGCCAGGGCGCTGACCCGGAAGCTGGGCGAGGTGGCCTTGGTGAGCGAGCCGACGTGGACGACGACTCCGTCGGGGTCGTCGGCGGCGAGCGGACGCGGCAGCGGCCCGGCGTCCTCGTGCGCGAGCCGGCGTACGAAGTCGTCCTCCACGACGAAGGCGCCCGCGTCCCTCGCGATGCGCAGCACATCGCCGCGTCGGCCGGGGGCGAGGACGGCGCCGGTCGGGTTCTGGAACAGCGGCTGGCAGACGAACACGCGGGCGCCGGTGGCCCGGAAGGCGTCGGCGAGCAGTTCGGTCCTCACCCCGTCGGGGTCGACCGGGACCGGTACGGGGCGCAGTCCCGCCGAGCGGGCGATCGCGAGCATGCCGGGGTAGGTCGGCGACTCGACCAGCACCGGCGCGCCTGGCGGGGCGAGGGCGCGCAGGGCGGTGGTGAGCGCCGCTTGACCGCCCGCGCCGATCAGTACCTCGGCCGCGGTCACGGCCCCGCCGATGGTGCGCGCGAACCACTCCCGCAGCTCGGGCAGGCCCTCCATCGGCGGCCGGCCCCAGGCGCCGGGCCGCCGTCCGGCCCGGGCCAGGGCGGCGGACATCGCGCGCTCGGGCTGCAGCGAGGGATGCAGATAGCCGCCGCTGAACTCGACCACGCCGGGGGGCGGGGCGGCCAGCGAGACCGTGACACCGGAGGCGTCCACCGAGCGGGGGACGAGATCGGCGGCGCCGTCCGCGCTGAGGGCGACCTCCTGCCAGGACGTGTCCCCGGCGGGGGAGGCGAGGGCGCGTGGCCGGGCGCGGAACGCACCGGCGCCGGGGCGGGTCACCACCAGGCCCTCGGCGGCCAGTTGTGCCAGCGCCCGCGAGACCGTCACCGGGCTCACCCGGAACCGCTCCACCAGGGCCCGGCTCGATGGGAGCTTTCCACCGGGAGAGTAGCGGTCGAGCTCCCGTCGCAGCCGTTCCGCCAGTTCATCCACACTGCTACGCTCTTGCATGAAGACAGAGAGTAGCGCTACTGCCCCAGCCGCGATAGCGGTCACCACCCCGACCGAGGCCAGTGCGGACGCCGCCGCGCGGGCCCGTGGCGTCGGCACCCTCCAGGCCGCTCTCGGCGTCGTCGCCTTCTCTCTCACCTTCCCCGCCACGGCGTGGGGTCTGCAGGGCTTCGGGCCCTGGTCGCTGGTCGCCGTCCGCAGCGTGCTGGCGGCGGTGATCGCCGGTGGGGCGCTCCTCGCCCTCCGGGTCCCGCCGCCCGCCCGACGGCACTGGGCGGGGCTGGCGGTCGTGGCCGCCGGGGTGGTCGTCGGCTTCCCGCTGCTCACCACGCTCGCGCTGCGGACGTCCACCACCGCGCACGCCGCCGTCGTCGTCGGTCTGCTGCCGCTGACCACCGCCCTGCTGTCGGCCCTGCGGGTCGGCACCCGCCCCTCCCGCACCTTCTGGGCGGCGGCACTGGCGGGGGCGGCCGCGGTGGTGGCGTTCACCGTGCAGCAGAGCGGCGGCGCCCTGACCACCGCCGACCTCTATCTCTTCGCCGCGCTGCTGGTGTGCGCGGCCGGCTACACCGAGGGCGGCCGGCTGGCCCGGGTCATGCCGGGCTGGCAGGTGATCGGCTGGGCGCTGGTGCTCTGCCTGCCGATCGGTGTGCCCGCCGCCGCCCTCGCGGTGGCGTACGAGCCCGTCCGGCTGACCGCGCACAGCGTGGCGGGGCTGCTGTGGGTCACGGCGGGCTCGCAGTTCCTCGGCCTGGTCGTCTGGTACCGGGGCATGGCGGCCATCGGCATCCCCAAGGCCAGCCAGTTGCAGTTGGCCCAGCCCCTGCTCACACTGGTGTGGTCGGTGCTGCTGCTGGGCGAGCACCTCACGCCCGCCGCTCCGCTGACGGCCGCGGCCGTGCTGGTCTGCATCGCCGTCACGCAGCGGGCGCGCGGCTAAAATCGACACACACGGACAGGGACCACCGCTCTCTCCCCCACGGTGAGGAGGCCCCGCAGATGCGTGCAACCGCGGGCGACCAGTTTGTGCAGCACGGCAGGGTGGTCGGCCAACACGACAAGGTCGGCGAGATCGTCGAAGTACTGGGCCAGGACGGCAACCCGCCGTTCCGGGTCCGCTTCCAGGACGGGCACGAGGGGCTGTGCTCCCCCGGGCCCGACACCGAAATCCGCCACAGGACCACGACCGAGGAACAGCGTTAGGTCAGCGCGGGGGCTTCGCCGACTGCCCGTAGTGGTCGGCGAGCACCCGCGCCATCGCCCCGATCCGGTCCGCGTCCACGTCCTTGGCCGCGAAGAAGACGTGCCCGCGCGCCTGCGGGTGCTTCTTGGCGAGGGTGAGGTGCCTCGACAGCTCGGCCCGGTCCCCCCAGGCCGCCGGCTGTCCGGAGGCGCCCGCCTTGTAGAGGCCCTCGCCGAGGTACAGCCGGGTGCGGCTGCCCTTGGCCACCTCCGCCCACCAGGGCACGAGCTTGGCGTAGTCGGCGGCGGAGTTGCCGATCTCCCAGTACAGCTGCGGGACGACGTAGTCGATCCAGCCCTTCTTCACCCACTTCCGGCTGTCGGCGTAGATCTCGTCGTACGACTGGAACGCCCGGGTGTCCGAGCCGCGCGAGTCGGTGGACGCGTTGCGCCACACCCCGAAGGGGCTGATCCCGAACTGGGTGGCCGGACGTACGGCCTTGATCCGGGCGGCCATCTCCACGATCAGCTTGTCGACGTTGTCGCGCCGCCAGGCGGCGCGGGAGGCGAAGCCGCCGCCGTGCGCGTCGTAGGCGGCGTCGTCGTCGAAGGTCTGGCCCGCCACCGGGTACGGGTAGAAGTAGTCGTCGAAGTGCACGGCGTCGACCGGGTACTTCTTCACCGCGTCCAGCATCGCGTTCTGCACGAAGGCGCGGACCTCCGGCAGACCGGGCTGGTAGTAGAGCCTGCCGCCGTACTCCACCGCCCAGTCCGGGTTCTTGCGGGCGGGATGGGAGGCGACCAGCTTGGAGCGGTCGGCGTGGGTGGCCACCCGGTACGGGTTGAACCAGGCGTGCAGCTGAAGACCGCGTGCGTGCGCCTCGGTGACCGCCGTGCCCAGCGGATCCCAGCCCGGTGACTTCCCCTGGGTGCCGGTGAGGACCTGTGACCAGGGTTCGTACGGCGAGGGCCACAGCGCGTCGGCCGTGGGCCGCACCTGGAAGATCACCGTGTTGAGCCGGTTGCGGACCGCCGTGTCGAGCCACGAGAGCAGCTCGCTCCGCTGCTGAGCGGCCGTCAGGCCCGCCCGTGACGGCCAGTCGCGGTTGCCGACCGTCGCCAGCCACATGCCCCGCATCTCCGTCGTCGCCCGTCCCTCGCCCTGTGGGCGAGCGGCCGCCGCGCCCGTCGTCGTGAACGCCGACAGCGCCGCCAGCGCGAACGCCCGCCGGGTCAATCGCCCCATCGCACCCATCCCCGCATCACTCGATGGATCCGTTCGGTCACGGATCGTCTCCGCGCACAGCATGCACCCACCCCGGCGATCGATCATCGATATCTGCTAGTAACGTGCACGATCGGAGCAGGCCGACCGGGATCCGGCAGACCTGTCTCACCCATTCGGAGAAGACAGCGGAGCGAAGGGGACCGATGTGACCGACATCGAACGCGTCGGAGTGGTGGGCTGCGGCCAGATGGGCGCCGGCATCGCCGAGGTCTGCGCCCGCGCCGGACTCGACGTCAGGGTCGCCGAGACCACTGGCGAAGCCCTGGAGATAGGCCGTACCCGGCTCTTCAACTCCTTGGCCAAGGCCGCCGAGCGCGGCAAGATCAGCGAGGAGGAGCGGGACGCGACGCTGGCGCGTCTGAGCTTCACCACGGACCTCGGCGAGTTCGCCGACCGCGACCTGGTGATCGAGGCCGTCGTCGAGAACGAGCAGGTCAAGACCGAGATCTTCCAGGTCCTCGACCAGGTGGTCACCCGGCCTGACGCGATCCTGGCGTCCAACACCTCCTCCATCCCGCTGGTGAAGCTGGCGGTCGCCACCTCGCGGCCCGACCAGGTCGTCGGCATCCACTTCTTCAACCCGGCCCCGGTGCAGAAGCTGGTCGAGCTGATCCCGGCGCTGACCACCTCCGAGGGCACGCTGAGCCGGGCGCAGCTGTTCGCCGAGAAGCTGCTGGGCAAGCACGCGATCCGGGCCCAGGACCGCTCCGGCTTCGTGGTGAACGCGCTGCTGATCCCCTATCTGCTCTCCGCGATCCGGATGTTCGAGACCGGCATCGCCAGCCGCGAGGACATCGACAACGGCATGGAGATGGGCTGCGCCCACCCGATGGGCCCGTTGAAGCTGTCGGACCTGATCGGCCTGGACACCGTCGCCTCGGTCGCGCAGAGCATGTACGAGGAGTACAAGGAGCCGCTGTACGCCGCTCCCCCGCTGCTCCAGCGCATGGTGGACGCGGGCCGGCTGGGCCGCAAGACCGGCTCGGGGTTCTACACGTACTGATCACTCACCGTGTTCGGAACGGGCCCGGCGCTCCGCGGAGTGCCGGGCCCGCGTGTTTCACACACCGTGCGCACACCGGGCCCGCATATGCCGCGCGCACACGCTCCCCGCCGGCCCACCAGGCGGGTTGACTCATCATGCGCATGCAAGGGATGCGACACCCCCACGTTCGACTACGGAAAGGAGTGGACCGTGACCGCCGACCCGGAGCATCCCGTGGTCCATGGAGAACTCGCAGAGTTACGTCGTCGTCTCGATGTGGCGTACGCCCGTGTCGAGGGAGGACTGGCCCTGCTCAGTCATCGCACCGAGGAGACCGCCAAGGAAGTGGACGAGCTGAACACCCGCATGATCTCGCTGGAACACGCGCGCTGGCCACTGCCCTCTCTCGCGGCGCTCACGGCCCTGGGAGCCCTGGTCGTGACGGTCTGGCAGGCGCTGGCCCACTGACGTCCGGACTACGCTTCGGCGAGCCTGAGGTGGTGCAACAGCATCAAAGCGGCCGCCATGTTGGCGGCCGGGACCTCCCCCCGGGCGACCATGTCGGGCACGAGCTTGAGCGGTACCCACTCCCGGCGGTCCGACTCGAAGTCGTCCACCGGATGTCCGACGTACTCGCCCCGGTCCGACCAGTAGATGTGGTGGACGGCGTCGGTGAGACCGTTGGACGGTTCCACGCTCAGGAGGTGGTGGAGGGGCCCCGGCCGCCAGCCGGTCTCCTCCTCCAGTTCCCTGGCGGCCGCACGAGCGATCTCCTCGCCGTCCTCCACGACACCCGCCGCGAGTTCCCACCCCCAGCTGTCGGTGATGAAGCGGTGGCGCCACAGGAGCAGGACCTCGTTCGCCTCGTTGACCACCGTGGCCACGGCAACGGGCCGCAGCCGTATGAGGAAGTGGTCGAGGTGCCGGCCGTCCGGCAGCTCCACATCGGCCAGGTTGACGCTGAACCAGCGGTTTTCATACACAGTTTGCTCGTTCTGTTTCGTCCACTGCACGGTTCTGCCACCTTCCGTCGGGTGAGTGGCAATATCGCAGCAGGGACTGTGCCTCGCCGGTGTTCAGGTACCCGCTGTGCGCCAAGGTCTACAGCGGTACGCGCAGTGCTCCGTCGATGAGTTCGGCGGCCTCGGTCGTGCCCGCACAGCCGCTGCGCGCCAGGTGTTCGCGCACCGCCCGGAGTCTGTCGCGCAGCCGCTGCGACTCCATGCCTCTCGCCTGCTCGGCCATCTGCACGGCGGTGACCACCGCCTTGTCCGCGTGTCCCTGGCGCAGTTCGATCGTGCTGAGCATGGCGAGCCGGTGCACCCGGCCCCGGTCGTGTGCGGGGTTGTCGACGGCGGCGTGGGCGTGTTCGGCGGCCGCGGCGATCTCCCCGAGGCTGAGCAGCGCCTCCGCCACCTGGACGTTGACCAGACCCGGCTGGACATAGCCCGTCTCGTCGGGCTCGTGCCCCCGCCTGATACGTGCGGCGGCCGTCTCGGCCCGCCGGATGCACGACAGGGCGCTCGTGCCGTCGCCGAGGTGGGCGTACGCCTTGGCCTGCATCGCGTACAGATCGGAGGCGAGGGCGGGGGTGATGTGCTTGCCGGCGGCGCGCAGCGCGGCCTCCGCGAAGGCGACGGCCTGCCGGTACTCCCGCATGAACAGCGACTGGTTGACCAGGAGCGCGATGACGTACGCCCCAAGTCCCCGGTCGCCGCTGGCCTTGGCGAGCCGCAGCGCCTGGTGGAAGTAGCGCTGGGCAAGACCGTGTGCGTCGGAGTCGTATGCGCAGATCCCCGCGACCGCGACCAGGCCCCCGGTGGCGCGGTGCAGTTGACGTCCCGTCTCGTCGGTGTAACTGCCCCTCAGCAAGGGGGCGGCCTCCGCGTTGAGGAAGCCGACGATACGGCTGCGGGTCGCGATACCGCCGGCCTTGCGGTACATCTGCTCGTAGTGGGTGCGGGCGGCGCGCAGCATGCCGATGTCGGCGGAGGTGACCCGGTGCCGGCCGCCCCGGGAGACGTCCACGTCCTCGGGCGGATTCTCCCACTCCCATACGGGCATCACGGCGGGCGTCCCCGTCACCGCGGGCGCGCCGAGGAGGTGCGGGCGCTGCTGCTCGTCGGAGCGCCACAGGGCGGTGGCCCGCTCGACGAAGCCGGAGAGGGAGGTGCCGTGCGGGGTGGACGGCTCGCCCGGCACCCCGAGGCCGATGTCGTCGAGGGTGACCGGCCGGTGCAGGCGCTCCGCGAGGACCTCGCAGATCAGGTCGGGGACCTGACCGCGCGGGCGCTGGCCCTTCAGCCAGCGGGCGACCGCCGTGTGCTCGTACCGCAACGCGAGTCCACGTGCCCGCCCGGCCTGGTTCACATGGGCGGCGAGGCCCGCGTGCGAGATACCCGCCTCGTCCAGGATCGCGTCGAGCAGAGTGTTGGGCTGCATGGGTGCCCCCCGGTGCCTCGGTGCGGCCAGCGTAGTGGGTCCGGGTTCACACGGGGTGTGAAGCGAATGCGCGCATCCGCGCAGTGCGCGCGCTGTCGCGGAGAGTTTCCAGCCGGTTGACTGAAATGCCTCGCAAGAGGTTCGCCGGGCCGTCGGCTCCCCCTCAACAAGCGACGGTCCGGCGTTTGCGTGCGGCCTTCACCCCCTGGGTGGGCGCACGAACGCCAGGGCGCGGGGGACTGCCCGAC
Organism: Streptomyces sp. NPDC049687; assembly: GCF_044465285.1. Classification (NCBI taxonomy): domain Bacteria; kingdom Bacillati; phylum Actinomycetota; class Actinomycetes; order Kitasatosporales; family Streptomycetaceae; genus Streptomyces; species Streptomyces sp. NPDC049687. Next base: position 262,658 of record NZ_JBITLN010000009.1, on the reverse strand, counting down.
CAGCCACAGTCCACCCGCGCCCGGCGAACGCATCAGCCCCGCAGAACGGCTCCCGTCCGCTCGCCCGCGAGGGCGACCGCCGCGTCCCGCGCGGCCGAGGCCTCATCGACCGTCAGCGTCCGGTCCCCCGCGCGGAAGCGCAGCGCGTACGCCAGCGACTTCTTGCCGTCACCGAGCTGCTCTTCGTTGACGTACACGTCGAACAGCCGGATCCCCTCAAGCAGCTCGCCGGCGCCCTCCCGCAGCGCGGCCTCGACCTCGGCGTGCGGCACGAACGTGTCGACGACGAGGGCGACGTCCTGCGTCGCCACGGGGAACGTGGAGATGCTCGGAGCCTGCGGGGTGTCGTCGCCCACCGACTCCAGGACGTCGAGGTCCAGCTCCATCGCGGAGGTGCGCGCGGGCAGTCCGAGCGCCTTCAGGACGCGGGGGTGCAGTTCGCCCGCGTGACCGACGACCCGCTCCGCGCCGTCGACGACCACCACGAACTCGGCGCACCGGCCGGGGTGCCACGGCCCGTACTGGCCCTTGCGGACGATCAGCTCGGCACCGGCTTCCCGCGCGACCGCGCGACCGGCCTCCACCGCGTCGGCCCAGTCGGCCGGGCGGCCCTTGCCCCACCAGCCGGCCTGCTCGCGGGCGCCCGCGAGGACGGCTGCGACATGGCGCGGCTGCTCGGGCAGCACCGCGTTCAGCGCGGCGAGCTCCTCGTCGGTGGGGCGCCGGTCGACCGGGAGGTGACCGGCGACACCGGCCTCCTCGCGCGGCTGGAAGACCAGCCCGGTCTCGAACAGCGCCAGGTCGTGCGAGCCCCGCCCGTCGTTGCGCCGCAGGGCGCCCAGCAGGCCCGGCAGCAGCGACGTGCGGAGCGCGGGCTCCTCGTCGTTGAGCGGGTTGGTGAGCTTGACGACGCGGCGGGCCGGGTCGTCGGCGTCCAGGCCGAGCTGGTCGAAGACCTGCTCGCTGATGAACGGGTAGTTCGGCGCCTCGACGTAACCGGCACCGGCCAGTGCGCGGCCGACGCGGCGGTGCAGCCGCTGGCGGTGGGTGAGGCCGCGGCCCGAGGGGAGCTTGGGCAGCGTGGAGGGCAGGTTCTCGTAGCCCTCCAGGCGGATGACCTCCTCCGCCAGGTCGTTGGCCTCGACGAGGTCGGGCCGCCAGGACGGGACGGTGACGATCAGCTCGTCCTGCCCGTAGACGTCGCAGCCGATCTCCTGCAGACGGCGTACGACGGTCTCGCGGCCGTACTCGACGCCCGCGACCTTGTCGGGGTGGTTCGCCGGGACGGTGATGGTGTGCGGGGCGGACGGGGCGATGATCTGCGTGACGCCCGCGTCCGCCGTGCCGCCGGCGAGGAGGACCAGCAGGTCGACCGTGCGCTGGGCGGCGGCCGCGGCGGCGGCCGGGTCGACACCGCGCTCGAAGCGCCGGGACGCCTCGGAGGACAGCTTGTGACGGCGGGCCGTGCGCGCGATCGCCACCGCGTCGAAGTGGGCGGCCTCGATGATCACGTCGGTCGTGGAGTTCCCGCCGTTCTCGACGGCGAGCGGGGTCTCCCCGGTCGAGTGAAGCCCGGACTGGGGGACGTCGGCGATCTCGGTGTTGGCGCCGCCCATGACACCCGCGAGGCCGATCGGGCCGCGGTCGTCGGTGATGACGAGGTCCTCGGCGTGCAGCTTGCGGGTGACCCCGTCGAGGGTGACGATCTGCTCGCCCTCCCCGGCCCGGCGGACGCCGATGGTGCCCTGGACCAGCGAACGGTCGTAGGCGTGCAGCGGCTGGCCGAGCTCCATCATCACGTAGTTGGTGATGTCGACGGCGAGCGAGATCGGGCGCATGCCGACCTTCTGCAGGCGGCGCTTCAGCCAGATCGGGGAGCGGGCCTCGGGGCTCAGACCGGTGACGGTACGCGCGGTGAAGCGGTCGCAGCCCATCGGGTCGGAGACCTGTACCGCGTAGCCGAAGGCGTTCGGGGCCGGTACGTCGATCAGGGCGGGGTCGCGCAGGGGCAGGCCGTACGCGATGGCGGCCTCGCGGGCGACGCCGCGGATGGACAGGCAGTCGCCGCGGTTGGCGGTGACGGCGATGTCCAGGACCTCGTCGACCAGCTCGAGCAGTTCGATGGCGTCCTTGCCGACCTCGGTCTCCGGCGGCAGCACGATGATGCCCTTGGTGCCGTCGTCGCCCATGCCCAGCTCGTCGCTGGAGCAGATCATGCCGTGGGAGGTCTTGCCGTACGTCTTGCGCGCGGCGATGGCGAAGCCGCCGGGGAGGACCGCGCCCGGGAGGACCACGACGACCTTGTCGCCGACGGCGAAGTTGCGGGCGCCGCAGACGATCTCCTGCGGCTCGCCGGTGCCGTTGGCGGTGCCGACGTCGACGGTGCAGAAGCGGATCGGCTTCTTGAAGCCCTCGAGCTCCTCGATGGTGAGCACCTGGCCCACGACGAGGGGGCCCTTGAGGTCGGCTCCGAGGTGTTCGACGGTCTCGACCTCGAGGCCCGCCGACACGAGCTTGGCCTGCACGTCACGACCGGTCTCGGTGGCCGGCAGGTCGACGTACTCCCGCAGCCAGGAAAGCGGGACCCGCATCAGATCTCCATCCCGAAGGGCCGAGTGAACCGGATGTCACCCTCGACCATGTCTCGCATGTCTTCGACGTTGTGGCGGAACATCAGCATCCGCTCGATGCCGAACCCGAAGGCGAATCCGCTGTACTTCTCCGGGTCGACGCCGCAGGCGGCCAGCACCTTGGGGTTGACCATGCCGCAGCCGCCCAGCTCGATCCAGCCCTCGCTGGAGCAGGTGCGGCAGGGGCGGTCGGGGTTCCCGACGGACTCGCCCCGGCAGACGTAGCACACCATGTCCATCTCGGCGGACGGCTCGGTGAACGGGAAGAAGTTCGGCCGCAGCCGGGTCTTCATGCCCTCGCCGAACAGCGACTGCACCATGTGGTCCAGGGTGCCCTTGAGGTCGGCCATGGTCAGGCCCTCGTCGACGGCGAGCAGCTCGACCTGGTGGAAGACCGGGGTGTGCGTGGCGTCCAGCTCGTCGGTGCGGTACACGCGGCCGGGGCAGATCACGTAGACCGGCAGCTCGCGGTCGAGCAGGGAGCGGATCTGCACGGGCGAGGTGTGGGTGCGCAGCACCACACCGGACTCGGTGCCGCCGTCGGGGCCCTCGACGAAGAAGGTGTCCTGCTCGCCGCGGGCCGGGTGGTCCGGTCCGATGTTCAGGGCGTCGAAGTTGAACCACTCGGCCTCGACCTGGGGGCCCTCGGCGACCTCGTAGCCCATGGCCACGAAGACGTCCTCGATGCGCTCCGAGAGCGTGGTGAGCGGGTGGCGGGCGCCGGCCGGTACGCGGTCGTACGGCAGCGTGACGTCCACCGCCTCCTCGACCAGCACGCGCGCGTCGCGCTCTGCCTCCAGCTCCTCCTGGCGGGCGGCGAGCCCCTTGTTCACCGCGCCGCGGGCCTGGCCGACGAGCTTGCCGGCGGCGGCCTTGGCGTGCGGGGGCAGGGCGCCGATCTCGCGGTTGGCGAGGGCCAGCGGGGAGGTGCCGCCGGTGTGGGCGACCTTGGCCTCCTGGAGCGCGTCGAGGGAGTCCGCGGCGGCGAAGGCGGCGAGCGCCTCGTCCCGCATGCGCTCGATCTCTTCCGGTTTCAACGCCTCGACCTCTACCGGGTCGTACGACTTATTCGGTGCCGACATCTCTTCCCGTGCTTCCGATTGGCTGGCTGAAGGTCCCCGTCACCGACTCGCAAGAGCTCGGAGGGCCGTCCCTGGGACACAAAGGTGCCAAAGGCCGAGTCTAACGGGGTGGAGGTATACGAATGCGCCCGCGGGCGGCTCGGGCGATCTCAGGCGAGATACGCCGGGGCCCCCACGGGCAACGTAAATCGGAACTCCGCGCCGCCGCCGGGGGCGCGGCCGACCGTGATGGTGCCGCCGTGGGCCTCGACGATGCCCTTGACGATGTACAGCCCGAGGCCCGTGCCGCCGCGCTTGCTGCCCCGCCAGAAGCGGGTGAAGACGCGGTTCATGGACTCCTCCGGGATGCCGGCGCCCTCGTCGCTCACGGTGACCGATGTGCCGGTGTCCTCCCCCTCCCGGGGGGAAGCGGCGGGCGTGATGTCAATCGTGACGGTTCCCTCTCCGTGGCGCACCGCATTTTCGATGAGGTTGCTGAGGACCTGGTCGACCTTGTCGGGGTCGGCCCACAGGGCGGGCAGCGGCTGTTCGATCCGGAGCAGGAACCGGTCGGCGGGCTGCCCCGCGGCGACGTAGGCCTGGATGTGCCGTCCTACGGCGGCGCCTATGTCGACCGGCTGCCGGCGCACCTCGAGCCGCCCGGAGTCGATCCGCGAGATGTCCAGGAGTTCGGCGATGAGCCGGGTGACGCGGTCGGCGTCGGCGTCGACGGTCTCCAGCATCAGCCGCTTCTGGTCATCGGTGAAGCGGGCCCATTTGGCGAGCAGCGTGGCGGTGAAGCCCTTGACGGAGGTGAGCGGGGAGCGCAGTTCGTGGGCGACGGTGGCGATCAGCTCGGCGTGGCTGCGCTCGGTGCGGCGGCGGGCCTCGGTGTCGCGGAGGGAGACCACGACGCGGCGGACGGCGCCGGTGGGCGCGGTACGGACGTACCGGACCGAGACCAGGACCTCTCGTCCGCCGGGCAGGAGCAGGTTGCGCTCGGGCTGGCCGACGCGGATGGCGAGGCCGCCGTAGGGGTCGGTGAGCTGCCACCAGCGGCGGCCTTCGAGGTCCTCTAACGGCAGGGCCTTGTCGAGCCGCTGTCCGAGGGCGTCCTCGGCCGCGACGGCCGTGATGCGGGCGGCGGCGGCGTTGAAGCAGATCACGTTCCCGTGCTCGTCGGCGACGACGAGCCCGTCGGGCAGGTCGTCGGGGTCGATGCCGAGTTCGGCGAGGTCACCGGCGGGGCGGGCCGCTCCCGGTGCGCTGCTCGTGCCGACACTCATCCCCGTACCCCACCTCCCATCCATCCGGACGAGGCCCCCGAGCTCGCCACCCTACTAGCTCTCGGTGACGGAGCGGCACCCTCCGGAGGCGCGCTGTGCACGGGCCGATGCGTAGAGACATACGGCGGCGGCGGTCGCCAGGTTCAGGCTCTCCGCCTTTCCGTGGATCGGCACGCGCACGACGGCGTCCGCGAGCGCGCGGGTCTCCTCGGGGAGTCCCCAGGCCTCGTTCCCGAAAACCCACGCCGTGGCCCCGCCCATGGTGCCGTTGTCGAGCTCGTCGTCGAGGTCGTCCTCCCCCGCCCCGTCGGCGGCCAGGATCCGCACCCCGGCGGCCTTGAGCCCGGCCACGGCCTGCTCGACGGGCACCCCGACGGCGACGGGCAGATGGAACAGCGACCCGACGGAGGCGCGTACGGCCTTCGGGTTGTACAGGTCGACGGAGGCGTCGGTCAGTACGACGGCCTCGGCGCCGGCGGCGTCGGCGCAGCGCAGGACGGTGCCGGCGTTCCCGGGGTCGCGCACATGCGCCAGTACGGCGACCAGCTTGGGCCGGGCGGCGAGGATCTCCTCGAAGGGGGTGTCGACGAACCGGCAGATCCCGACGAGCCCCTGCGGGGTGACGGTGGTGGAAATATCCGCGATGACCTGCTCGTCGGCGAGGTGGACGCGGGCCCCGGTGCCCCGGACCTCTCCGATGATGTCGGCATACCGCTCCGCGGCCTCGACGGTGGCGAACAGCTCGACCAGCGTGTTCCCGCCGTACGCAGCCGCCTCCCGCACGGCCTGCGGCCCCTCCGCGAGGAACAGCCGCTCCTTCCCCCGGAAGTTCCGCCGCGCGAGCCGCCGGGCGGCGGAGACCCGGGTGGAACGGGGGGAGATCAGTTCGGGGCTGGCGGAGGCCATGTTCTGGTTCACCTTCGAAAGCTCGGTGGTTCTTGTCCGCGGGGCGAATCGGGTGGTGCGACCGCACCCCCAGGGGCGCGGGGAAATGCGCGAACAGCCCGTTGAGCCCTCAAGGCCGCCACCGGCCCGCGTCCGAACGGCTGCCCGCGGCTGCGCAGACAGCAGGACCCGCAGGCCTGGAAACCTGCGGGTCCACCCGTCACGTCGGTCGAAGCCGGCGCAGCGTCACGCGGCCTTCGGGGCGTTGACGTCGCTCGGCAGCGCCTTCTGGGCGACCTCGACGAGCGCGGCGAACGCGCCCGCGTCGTTCACGGCGAGCTCGGCCAGGATCTTGCGGTCGACCTCGACGTTCGCGGCCTTCAGGCCCTGGATGAAGCGGTTGTACGTGATGCCGTTGGCGCGGGCAGCGGCGTTGATGCGCTGGATCCACAGCTGACGGAAGTCGCCCTTGCGCTTCTTGCGGTCGTTGTAGTTGTAGACCAGCGAGTGGGTGACCTGCTCCTTGGCCTTGCGGTACAGGCGCGAACGCTGACCGCGGTAGCCGGAGGCCTGCTCGAGGATCGCCCGGCGCTTCTTGTGGGCGTTGACTGCCCGCTTGACGCGTGCCACTTGTTAACTCCTTGTAGCGGGGCCGTGGGTGTCGTCACACGGCCCGGAATCGATTGGGTCCCGGTTTCGTCGGTGGGTCAGGCGCTGTGCGCCCGGCCTCACTTGCCGAGAAGCTTCTTGATCTTCGCGGCGTCGCCCGGGGCCATCTCGGCGTTGCCGGTGAGGCGACGCGTCACTCGGGACGACTTGTGCTCGAGCAGGTGGCGCTTGCCGGCGCGCTCACGGAGCACCTTGCCGGAGCCGGTGACCTTGAAGCGCTTGCTGGCACCGCTGTGCGACTTGTTCTTCGGCATAGCGCCGTTCTCTCCTCGTCGGTGGCGCTCCGGTGCCCGGTCGTGAAACCGGGCACGGTAGGAGCGTCGCTTGTATCGGTTACATCCATGGGACGTGTGTCCCGGTGGATCACGCCTCGGCGGAAGCCTCGGCAGGGGCCTCAGCGGTCTCGGTGACCTCGGCGCCCTCGGCATCCTCGGCGTCCGCGGGGTTCTGCGAGCGGCCGGGGTTGGCCTTCGCTTCGGCCTTGCGGGCCTCCTGCGCCTGACGGGCCTCGGCCATCGCCTCGGTCTTCTTCTTGTGCGGACCGAGGACCATGATCATGTTGCGGCCGTCCTGCTTCGGGTTCGACTCGACGAACCCGAGGTCCTGGACATCCTCCGCGAGACGCTGCAGCAGTCGGTATCCCAGTTCGGGACGGGACTGCTCACGACCGCGGAACATGATCGTGATCTTGACCTTGTCGCCCTGCTTGAGGAACCGGACGACGTGACCCTTCTTGGTGTCGTAGTCGTGCGGGTCGATCTTCGGCCGGAGCTTCATCTCCTTGATGACCGTGTGCGCCTGGTTCTTGCGCGCCTCACGGGCCTTCATGGCCGACTCGTACTTGAACTTCCCGTAGTCCATGAGCTTGCAGACCGGCGGGCGGGCGTTCGCCGCGACCTCGACCAGGTCCAGGTCGTACTCCTGCGCAAGCTCCAGTGCCTTGGCCAGGGGGACGATGCCCACCTGCTCGCCACTGGGACCGACAAGTCGCACCTCGGGAACGCGAATCCGGTCGTTGATGCGGGGCTCGGCGCTGATGGATCCTCCTCGGTAGCACCACGCGGCGGTCTGGCGGACGGCCGCGTAACGTCTGTGTTCGTTAGGCCTATAACCACGCCGAAGCACAAAAAATGCCCCGAACGATCACATGCGGGGCTCCAACACTTCCGGAGCACCTTCGCGGGGATCGCGGGGCGCACTACCGGGCGACTCCATCGTCCGTACGGAACGATGGTGGCCGCCTGACCGGGGTGACCCGCCGCCCTGAGGGTGGTCGGGTGGGAGTTCGGAGCCTCCACTTGTGGGCCGGGCCCGCCTGCTGGGTGGCACGCGTGTCCGACCGGTCGTTACACGAGATTACCAGCCAGCGCCAGGAACGGCGAATCGAGCCTCGACACGAGGGGCCGACGGGCCTGCGCCTATCGTGTGGGGCATGAGTGAGACCTCCCCCGCCGGTTCCGGCGAGAACCCCGGCGCCGCCGACTTCGACGAGATGACCCGCGACATCGCCGAGGTCCCGGCCGTCGAGGTGATCGTGACGGTCGCCGTGAACCTGATGAGCGCCGCGGCCGTGAAGCTCGGGCTGACCGAGGAGGGCGACAAGTACAAGGACCTGGACGAGGCCCGCAAGCTCGTCACGGCCCTCGCCGGCCTGCTGGACGCGAGCGCGACCGAGATCAGCTCCTTCCACGCGGCCCCGCTGCGCGACGGCCTGAAGTCGCTGCAGCTGGCGTTCCGCGAGGCGTCGATCGTCCCCGACGAGCCGGGCCAGGGGCCGGGCGAGAAGTACACGGGGCCCGTTTACGGCTAGGGCGTGTTTCGAAAGTAGCGTCGTCCGCCCGGAGGGCGCGGGGCCCGCGGCGTCTGGTGCGGTGCATCGCAAGGCGGAGGGTCGTCCGCGTACTGGGCGTACGCGGGCGATCCCGACAACGCGGCGAGAGGCGCGGCACAGGGGGCGCACGCCCTGGTTCACCCGCGTACGTACAGGGGCTCGCCCGGAGGCGTCGTCCCGGCCGGCAGCAGTGCCAGGTCGAGGCCGCGCACCAGGCGGGCCCTCAGTGTGTCGTCGGCGGCGAGGCGCTGGGCGACGGCCCGGGCCGCCTCGGCGGGGGCGGCGGCCGGGTCGAGGACGAGGGCGAGGGTGCCGTCGGCCGCTCCCGGCCCGAGGTGGGCGCTGACGACCGCGGACTCCGAGGCGACCGCGGCCCGCACCGCCTCCCGCACCGCCGGATCGGCGAGCGGATCGGTGGTCGTACGGCCCTCGGCGAGCGCCAGCAGCGCCGGTCCCGTCAGTTCGAACGCCACCGGCCCGGCCAGGTCGAGGACGACGGTGTCCGCCTTCTCGTGCGCGGCGGCCTGCAGGGCCTGGTGAAGGGGTACGGCGACGGGCCGGGCCGCCGGGTCCCAGCGGGCGAGGGAGTCGGTGGACGTGAAGGCCGGCAGGGCCGTGCGGGCGCCCGCTTTCAAGGTCGGGACTGCCATGTCGCTGGTCTTCTCACGGCGCAGTCCGTTCTCGCCCTCCTCGACCTCGCCGAGCACGGCCACCACGGGGACCAGGAGCCGGGCGCCCCTCAGCGCCTCCAGAACGGGTCCCACGGCGGTGCGGTCCTCGGCCCAGGCGGCGAGAGCCGCGCTCAGCCGGGGATCGGCGGAGCCGTCGTCGTCGGAGAAGCCGGGGTCGGGAATGTTCTTGTTCGCCACGGTCCCCGACCTTATCGGGGGGATGCTGCTGGGCTTGTGCGGGGCCGGAAACGCGGTGGTGACGACTTTCACAGGTTTCTCAGCCTCCGCTGACGTACCTCTTACGTCCGTCTAACGGCCCGCACAGTCGGCGCCTCCACCATCTCGGTCATGGAGTCTTCCAGAGCACGTCGCAGCCGTCGCGCTCGGCTGTCCCGGCGCCGTCCCCTCCTCTACACCGCGCTCGCCACCGTGGCCGTCCTGGGCGCCACCGCGGGCGGGACCGCGTACGTGAAGGCACAGGCGCACTCCGGCGGGGGAGCCGTATCGTCGTCCTCTCCGGCGCCGTCCGCGTCGGAGTCGGAGTCGGAGTCGACCCAGGAGGCGTCCGTGGAGCCGGTGGCCGTGCCCGAGGTGGACCACGACGCGCTGCTGGCGGCGGCGATGAAGTCGGTGACCGTGCCGGGCGACGCGGACGTGTCCGTGGCCGTGCTCGACGTGGAGTCCGGGGACAGCGCCACCTACGGCGACGCGGCGTTCGACACCGCGAGCATCGTCAAGGTGGACATCCTGGCGACGCTGTTGCTCCAGGCGCAGGACTCGGGACGGCATCTCACCGCGAGTGAGAAGTCGTACGCCACGGCGATGATCGAGAACAGCGACAACACCTCGGCGTCGGCGCTGTGGGACGCCATCGGGCAGGCCGGGGGGCTCGACGCGGCGAACGAGCGGTTCGGGCTCACGGACACCGAGGGCGGCGACGGGGCGCTGTGGGGGCTGACCCAGACCACGGCCGCCGACCAGCTCACCCTGCTCCGGCAGGTCTTCGGGGACGACTCGGAGCTGAGCGAGGCCTCACGGACGTATCTGCGGGGGCTGATGGGGCAGATAGCCGTCGGCCAGCACTGGGGGGTGTCGGCGGCCGCCGACGGCTCGTCGTGGGCGCTGAAGAACGGCTGGCTGCCCAGGAGCACCACCGGGCTGTGGGACATCAACAGCATCGGGCGGGTGACGTCCGACGACCGTGCGTACCTGGTGGCGGTGCTGTCGAAGGGCAACGCGACGCAGGCGAAGGGCATCTCGCTGGTGGAGGCGGCGGCGAAGGCGGCGGTGTCGGCGTTCGCGGACGACAGCGCGTCGGCGACGGCCACATCGGCCGGCCGGGTAGCCGGGCGTCAGTAGATCTCTAGCTCGTCCGGTTCCCGGCGGCCGCGCCACAGGAGGACCGCGCCGACCAGCAGCACCACCCCGGCGCCGCCCGCGAGCGGGGCGGTCCAGCTTGAGGTGTCGTCCTCGGAGGGGGCGGCTTCGGGGCCCGAGCCGAAGTACTTCTTGCCGTAGGAGGCGGACTTCAGGCCCTCCGGCCTGAGACCGGCGGCGGCTCTGATCGCGGCGGCCGGGTCGATGAAGCCGAAGCCGCGGGAGTCGTCGCGGCCGCCGACGGGGGCGTTGCGGGCGGTGTCCTCGAGGAGCTTCTTGATCTGCGCCGGGGTGAGCCCCGGATGGGCGGCCTCGATGAGCGCCACGGCTCCCGACACGAACGCCGAGGCCGCGCTGGTCCCCCAGCCCTCGTAGTACTTGTGGTCGGGCTCGGCGATGACCACTTTCTCGCCGGGGGCGCTGACCGTGGCGTACCAGCGGCGGGTGGAGAAGGAGGAGCGGGTGCCGTAGCGGTCGACGGCGGTCGCGACGATGACGCCCGGGTAGGCCGCCGGGTAGGAGATGTGGTCGCCCTTTTCGCCGCCGTTGCCGGCCGAGGCGACGACGACCACCCCCTTCTTCAGGGCGTACTGCACGGCCTCGTCCTCGGCCGGCTCGGGGTGGGCGGAGGCGGAGTCGTCGCCGAGGGAGAGGTTGATGACGTCGGCGCCCTGGTCGGCGGCCCAGCGGATGCCCTCGGCGAGGGCGTTGCCGCGGGTGTTGCGGGCCTTTGTGCGCTGTGGGTCCTTGTCCTCGAGGATCACGCGGACCGGCAGGATCTTGGCCTCCGGGGCGATGCCCATGACGCCGTCGGCGTCCGCGTAGCCGTGGCCGTGCCCGGCGATGATGCCGGCCATGGCCGTCCCGTGCCGGGCCCAGGCCCAGTCCCCCTCCTCGGCTCCGAAACCGACCATGTCCTTGCCCGGGAGGACGTTCCCTTCGAGGTCGGGGTGGTCGGCCTCGACGCCGGTGTCCAGGACGGCGACGGTGATGCCCTCGCCCTTGGTGGTCTGCCAGGCCTCCTGTGCGTGCAGCGCGTCCAGGGCCCACTGCTGGGCTCGGATGCTGTCGGCGTACGCCGGGGCGGCGGGCAGCAGGGCGACGGAGCCGGCGAGGAGGCAGCACAGAAGGCCCGCGCGGCGGGTGGTCCTTCGGCGGGCGGTGGTCGTCCGGCGGCTCATGAGGGCTGCTCCGAGGGCGGCGTGACGGCGGTCTTGCGCAGGCTTCGCTCGATGCGGTCGGCGAGGCCCCGGGCCTCGTTGCCGAGGCCGGCCTGGGCGGGGGCCGTGGTGGCGCCGGAGGCGGTGGCCTGCTGGGCGGGCTGCGGGGTGTCGACGGTACGGCCGTCGGCCCAGCCGGAGACGGCGTAGACGACGACGGGCGCGTCGGTGAGGACGGAGATCGTCCAGGAGGCGCGTTGCTTGTCGCCGAAGGAGGCCGCGGCGGTGTCCTTCGCCGCGTACGGCCGGGGCAGCAGGTCGGTCCGCTTCGCCAGGCCCTCCTTCGCGAACCGGGTGTCCAGTGAGCGCATGGCGGTCGCGTCGGCGGTGGTGAAGAGCAGGCCGACGGTGGTGACGTAGCTCTGGGTGGCGTCGGTGTAGGTGGCGCGCAGGAGCCGCCGGCAGCCGACCGGGGCGAGGGCCTGGCGCAGCAGTGGGTCGAAGGCGTCGGCGCAGCCGCTGTCCGGGGCCACGGCCACCCGCGTCCAGGTCCGGTCGGCTCCGCCGGGGCCCGCTCCCCGCCCCTCGACGGTCCGCGGGAACAGCTCGTCCACGGGAACGTTGTGCCACAGGCCGCCGGCCACGGCGTACGTGCCCCGCTCACCACTGCCTTCCGCGTCCCCGATGAGCCAACTCCCGGTGACGGCACCGCCGACGAGCCCCAGCCCGAACACGAAACATGCGGCGGCGGCCAGGGTACGAGTCCGTCGGCCGAGCCCCCGGGGCCCGTCCCCGAACCCCTCGGGCCGCGCGAAGGTGACAACGGGCCGCGTGGCCCCGGCGGCACCACCGGGTGCCATGGGCGCGCTCCAGGAGAGAGCCGGGTCGGGCGTGACCCCGCCGGCCACGGACCCGGGGGCCGCCGTGGGCGCCACGGGGGGCGGGGTGGGAACGGCCCCGGGGCGGGACGGCGGCACGGCAGGAGCCGGCGGCCGCTCGGTGGTCTTCGGATCCGCCGACGTCACGTCGAAGTCGGGATGCCGGACAGGAGAGGCAGGACTCCAGGCGGGCTGCGCGTCGAGGTCCGCGGGGGGCTGGGGAGCGGGAGCGGAAGGGCGCCGCGGGCCGCCGACTGGGCGCCGCTCGGGGGCACCCGGGCGGGAGTCGGGGGCAGCGGGGGCGGAGCCTCGAGGCGCGGCGGGGCGGTGCGTGGGGGCGGCAGGGGCGGAGCCCTGGGGCCCGGCGGGGGGGCGCTCGGAGGCAGGAGCGCGCTGCGCGGGGGCGGAAGGGCGGTGGGGCGGGGCGGCGGGGACGGAGCCCTGGTCCGGGTCCGTCCGGACAGCGCGGCTCGGGGCGGGCACCCAACTGCGGGGCAGGGGGCTCCAGGCGCTGTCGTGGTCGGACTCCGCAGCGGGACGTGGACCGGCCGTACCGGCGGATCCCGCTGAGCGGGAGCCGGGGGCGGACGGGCCCTGGGGGCGGGAACCGGCCGAAGTCGTGGAGCCTGAGGAGGCCGGGCCCTCGGGGCGCGCGCCGGGTTCGGCCGGAGCCGCGGAGCGTGAGCCGGTCGGGGTGCCGGGGCGGAAGGCGGGCGGGCGCTGTGGGGTCGCCGGGTCCGTGGCGCGGGGGGCGGTGGGGCGCGACGGGGCCGGGCCGCGTGGTGGGGTGCGGTCGGGGACCGGTGGTGTCTGGGGGCGGGTGTCGCCCCGCGGTGTCGCCTCGTCGCGTCGTGCGGCCGGGTGGCCCGTCTGGGGCGGGATGTCCGGGAAGCGTGCCGACGCGGGCGGCGGGGGCGGGGTCATGGCGTCCGTGGGGTGGGTGGACGACGGCACACGGGGTGCCGGGGGCGCCGTGTCCGAGGTGCGGGAGGCACGCGGATCGGGCGCAGGCGCGTACGGCCGGAACCAGGACGAAGTGTCCCTGGGAGCCTTCGGAGGGGTCCGCGAGGCGCCGGACGAGCCCACGGCACCCGACGCTCTCTCCGTGCCTGCCCCGGACGCCCGCGACGCGCTCTCGGCACCGGCCCCGGACGCCCCCGGGGTGCTCGGCGCACCGTCTCCGGACTGCCCCGACCTGCTGTCCGCACCGGCCTCGGAGGCATCCCGGGGGGCGCCGTCCGCCGGGCCGTCGGAGGGGGCCGGTGTGTGTCCGGCGTTCGGCTTCGTCGGTTCGAGGGGGGTTTCCGGCTCTGCGGTCTCCACCGGTGCCCGGGTGGGGCGTGGGGGTACGGCGGGGCGGGGCGGGACGCCGGGGCGTGGGGGGATCGGGGCGCGGCGTGCGTCCGTACTCATGCACCCCCCCGTTTCCTCGTGCCCGGGCCGTCGTTGTCGTACGCGGGCCGTCCAGCGTGTGCCCGGCGGCCCGGTGCGGACACGGTGGTCCGTCCAGGGCACGCATACCCGCGCGGACGGACCGGCATCCCGGCGCGGATCTCCGGCCGGAGCCGTCCTCCGTGCGTGCGCGTCACTCTACGTCTTGTCGCGGGGCGAACGGGAACCAGTCCGCGACCTGCGGGGCATCTGCCCGGAACGTCCCCCTACCCTGCGGTAATCCTGTCTGGCAGGCTTCGTTCATGACTGCGCGCGCCGCCGACCGGGCCCGTTACGACCGGGCCACCGAGCACCTCGACGCCCCACTCGCGATCGTGGACCTGGACGCCTTCGACGCCAACGCGGAGGATCTGGTCCGCCGTGCCGGCGGCAAGCCGATCCGTGTCGCCAGCAAGTCCGTGCGCTGCCGGACCCTGCTGGAACGCGTCCTCGCCAAGGACGGCTTCGCGGGCATCATGTCCTTCACCCTCGCCGAGTCCCTGTGGCTCGCCCGCTCCGGCTTCGACGACATCCTGCTCGCCTACCCCTCCGCCGACCGCGCCGCCTTCGCCGAACTCGCCGCCGATCCCAAGCTCGCCGCCGCCGTCACCGTCATGGTCGACGACGTCGCCCAGCTGGAGCTCATCGACGCGGCACGCGCCGGCGGAACCGAGGTCATACGCGTCTGCCTGGAGTTGGACACCTCGCTGAAGCTGCTCGGCGGCCGGTTCCGGGTCGGCGCGCTGCGTTCCCCCCTCCACTCCCCCGCCCAGGTCGCCGAGGTGGCGCGAGCGGTGGCCCGGCGGCCGGGGTTCACGCTCGTGGGGATCATGGCGTACGAGGGTCACATCGCCGGGGTCGGCGACGCCGTCGCCGGGCGCCCGTTCCGCTCCCGGGCGATCCGGCTGATGCAGGCCACCGCCCGCCGCGAACTCGCCGAACGCCGCGCCGCCGTGGTGCGCGCGGTGCGGGCCGTCGCACCGGATCTGGAGTACGTCAACGGCGGCGGCACCGGCAGTGTCCAGTACACCGCCGCCGAGGACGCGGTCACGGAGATCGCCGCCGGGTCGGGCCTGTACGTCCCGCGTCTCTTCGACAACTACACGTCGTTCACCGGGCGTCCGGCCGCCCTCTTCGCCCAGCCCGTCGTACGGCGGCCGGGGGTGGGGGTGGTGACCGTGCTCGGTGGCGGCTACCCGGCCTCCGGTGCCCCCGGGCCCGACCGGCTCCCGGTGCCGTACCTCCCGGAGGGGCTGCGCTACGACCCCCAGGAGGGCCCCGGCGAGGTGCAGACGCCGCTCATCGGCTCCCCCGCCGACGATCTGCTGATCGGCGACAAGGTGTGGTTCCGGCACGCGAAGGCCGGTGAGCTGTGCGAGCGGTTCGAGGTGCTGCACCTCGTCGAGGGGGACACGGTGACGGCCACCGTGCCCACCTACCGGGGCGAGGGGCAGACGTTCCTCTGAGGCGGCACCAGGGCGTGTTGGGAAAGTCCCGCCTGCCCGCTACTTTCACCACGCGCCCTAGAGCGGGGTGACGTACGCCCCCGCGATCCCGCCGTCCACCAGGAAGTCGGTGGCGTTGACGAACGAGGAGTCGTCGCTGGCCAGGAAGGCGACGGCGGCGGCGATCTCCTCGGCCTCGGCGAAGCGGCCCACGGGGATGTGGACCAGGCGGCGGGCGGCCCGTTCCGGGTCCTTCGCGAAGAGCTCCTGCAGCAGCGGGGTGTTGACCGGCCCTGGGCACAGGGCGTTCACGCGGATGCCCTCGCGGGCGAACTGCACCCCCAGTTCACGGGACATGGCGAGCACACCGCCCTTGGAGGCCGTGTACGAGATCTGGGACGTGGCCGCGCCCATCCGCGCCACGAACGACGCCGTGTTGATGATGGAGCCCTTGCCCTGGCGCCGCATGTAGGGAATCGCGGCCTTGCAGCACAGGTAGACGGAGGTCAGGTTGACCTCCTGGACGCGCTTCCAGGCCTCCAGGCCGGTCTCCAGGATGGAGTCGTCGTCCGGCGGCGAGATGCCCGCGTTGTTGAAGGCGACGTCGACGCTGCCGTAGGTGTCGTACGCCGTCCTGAACAGCGCCTCGACCTGGTCCGGATCGGTGACGTCGACCTTCACGAAGATCCCGCCGATCTCGTCGGCGACGGCCTTGCCGCGGGCCTCGTCGACGTCGCCGCAGACGACGTGCGCGCCCTCGGAGGCGAGCCGGCGCGCGGTGGCGAGGCCGATGCCGCTGCCGGCCCCGGTGATGACGGCGGTACGGCCGACGAGACGCCTGCAAACCATGTCTGCGGTGGTTTCGGTCACTGTGCGGGGCCCTCCGTGCTGATGAAGACGTTCTTGGTCTCGGTGAAGGCGGTCAGGGCGTCCGGGCCCAGCTCGCGGCCGACGCCGGACTGCTTGTAGCCGCCGAACGGGGTCCAGTAGCGGACGCTGGAGTGGGAGTTGACGGACAGGTTCCCGGCGCGCACGGCCTGTGAGACGCGCAGGGCGCGGCCGACGTCGCGGGTCCAGATGGAGCCGGACAGGCCGTAGGGGGTGTCGTTGGCGAGCCGGATCGCGTCCGCCTCGTCGGTGAACGGGAGCAGGACCGCGACCGGGCCGAAGATCTCCTCGCGGGCGGCGTCGGAGTCGGGTGCGGCACCCGTGAGGACGGTCGGCGGGAACCAGAAGCCCGGTCCTTTGGGGGCGGTGCCGCGCAGCGCCTGGGCGTCGTCCGGCACGAACGACCGGACGCGGTCCACCTGTTGACGGGAGATCAGCGGGCCCATCTGGGTGGCCTCGTCGGCCGGGTCGCCGACCACCACGGCGGACAGTTCCCGTGCGAGAAGGCCGGCGACCTCGTCGTACACCGACTCCTGGACGAGGATCCGGGTGCGGGCGCAGCAGTCCTGGCCGGAGTTGTCCAGGAAGGAGAACGGGTCGACGGCGGCCTTCAGGTCGGCGTCCGCGAAGACGACGTTCGGGCTCTTGCCGCCGAGTTCCAGGGTGACCGGTTTGACCTGGCGGGCGCAGCGCTCCATGACCTCGCGGCCGGTGCGGGTGGAGCCCGTGAACACGATCTTCGCGACGCCCGGGTGGTCGACGAGCGCGCGTCCGGCGACCGCGCCGTAGCCTGGGAGGACCTGGAAGAGATGCTCGGGCAGGCCCGCCTCGAGGGCGAGTTCGGCCAGGCGCAGGGCGGTGAGCGGGGTGGTCTCGGCGGGCTTGAGGAGGACCGCGTTGCCGGCGGCGAGGGCCGGGAAGGAGCCCCAGCCGGCGATCGGCATCGGGAAGTTCCACGGGGCGATCACGCCGACCACGCCGAGCGGTTCGTGGAAGGTGACGTCCCAGCCGCCGGGAACGGGGATCTGCTTGCCCAGCAGCCGTTCCACGCCGCCGGCGGCGTAGAGGAGCAGGTCGCGGGCGTTGCCGGCCTCCCAGCGGGCGTTGCCGAGGAGGTGGCCGGCCTCGCGCACCTCGAGGTGCGCCAGCTCTTCGAGGCGGCTGTCGACGACGTCGGCGAAGCGGCGCAGCAGCCGGGCCCGGTCGGCGGGAGCGGCGGCCGCCCAGGCGCTCTGTGCGGCGCTCGCGCGGGCGACCGCGCGGTCCACGTCGGCCGCGTCGGCGGCCGGGACGGTGGCGATGACCTCCTCGGTGGCCGGGTTGAGGACGATCAGCTCGTGCGGGGAGTGCTCGTGCGGGTCGGACAAGGAAGGACCTTTCACAGGCGTTCGAAGGAGCGGCGCAGCTCCCAGTCGGTGACCGCGGCGTCGAAGGCCTCCAGCTCGACGCGTGCCATGTTGCGGTAGTGCGCGACGACCTCCTCGCCGAAGGCGGCCAGGGCGATCGGGCTGTTCGCCCAGAGCTCGGCGGCCTCGCGGAGGGTGGTGGGGACGTGCGCGTAGTCGGCGGTGTAGGCGTTGCCGGGGCAGGCCTCGGGCAGCTCCAGCTTCTGTTCGATGCCGTACAGGCCCGCCGCGACCAGCCCGGCCACCGCGAGGTGGGGGTTGACGTCGCCGCCGGGCAGCCGGTTCTCGAAGCGCATCGAGCGGCCGTGGCCCACGACCCGCAGGGCGCAGGTGCGGTTGTCGTGGCCCCAGGCGACGGCGGTCGGGGCGAAGGAGCCCGGCTGGAACCGCTTGTAGGAGTTGATGTTGGGGGCGTAGAGGAGCGAGAAGTCGCGGAGTGCGGCGAGCTGCCCGGCGAGGAAGTGCCGCATGACGTCGGACATCCCGCCGTCGCGGTCTCCGGCCATGACGTTGGTTCCGTCGGCGTCGGTGAGCGAGAGGTGGATGTGGCAGGAGTTGCCCTCGCGCTCGTTGTACTTCGCCATGAAGGTCAGCGAGACGCCCTCCTGCGCGGCGATCTCCTTGGCGCCGGTCTTGTAGATCGCGTGCTGGTCGCAGGTGACCAGGGCCTCGTCGTAGCGGAAGGCGATCTCGTGCTGGCCGGGGTTGCACTCGCCCTTGGCGGACTCGACGGTGAGGCCGGCGCCGGCCATCTCGTTGCGGATGCGGCGCAGGAGCGGCTCGATCCGTCCCGTCCCGAGGACCGAGTAGTCGATGTTGTACTGGTTGGCCGGGGTGAGGTTCCGGTAGTTGGCGTCCCAGGCCTGCTCGTAGCTGTCCTTGAAGACGATGAACTCCAGCTCGGTGCCGACCTGGGCGGTGAATCCGTGCTCGGCGAGGCGCTCCAGCTGGCGGCGGAGGATTTGGCGCGGGGCGGCGACCACGGGCGAGCCGTCGTTCCAGGCGAGGTCGGCGACGAGCATCGCCGTTCCGGCGTTCCAGGGGACGCGGCGCAGGGTGGACAGGTCGGGGTGCATGGCGAAGTCGCCGTAGCCGCGGTCCCAGGAGGACATGGCGTATCCGTCGACGGTGTTCATCTCGGTGTCGACGGCGAGGAGGTAGTTGCAGCCCTCGGTGCCGTGGGCGAGGACCTCGTCGAGGAAGAATCTGGCGGCGAACCGTTTGCCCTGGAGACGACCTTGCATGTCGGGGAAGGCCAGGACGACAGTGTCGATCTCACCGCTCGCGACGAGGGCGTGCAGTTCCTCGACATGGAGCGGGGGTGTGCGGTCTGCCACGGGAGGGCCTCCTTCGGGGCTTCCTCGGCTGGTAAGGGCGGCCGGGAGCCATAAGGTATTGCCGAGAACCATTGCTTGGGAAGGGGGCGCGGCCGGATGTCGGTGGACATGGGCGGCGGACCGGACGACCGGCTCACACCGGTGCTGAGGCCGGTGCGGGCGGGGAACGGCTTCGAGGAGGCGCTGGAGCAGATCCTGCAGGTCGTACGGCTGGGTCTGGTGCCGGGGGGCGAGCGGCTGCCGGCCGAGCGGGACCTGGCGGAGCGGCTCGGGGTAAGCCGGGTGACGCTGCGCGAGGTACTGAAGGTGCTCCAGGACCAGGGGCTGGTGGAGTCCCGGCGGGGCCGGTACGGCGGAACGTTTGTGCTGCCGCGTACGGACGCCGGCGGCGAGGACGAGCTGCGGCGCCGGATCGCCGAGACCGACATCGAGGACGTGCTGCGCTTCCGTGAGGTGCTGGAGGTCGGCGCGGCGGGCCTGTGCGCGGCGCACGGGCTGAGCGACGAGCGGGCGAAGCGGTTGCGGGACGCCCTCGCCCGGACCGAGGACGCCCCGCTGGCCGACTACCGCCGCCTGGACACCCTGCTCCATCTCACCCTGGCCGAGCTGTGCGGCTCACCCTCCCTGACGGCGCAGTACGCGGCCGTACGGGCGACGGTGAACGACCTGCTCGACTGCATCCCGCTGCTGGTGCGCAACCTGGAGCACTCCCAGCGGCAGCACACCGCGCTGGTCGAGGCGGTGCTGGACGGGGACGCGGACGGGGCTCGGGAGATGATGCGCGAGCACTGCGCGGGGACGGCGGCCCTACTCAGGGGCTTCCTCACCTGACATGCTATTGGTCTGGAGTCATTCCATTGCGGGGCCAGGAGGTCATATGACGCAGGGCGGTCGGCCGCTGATCGGCGTCAGTACATATCTGGAGGCCGGGACGCGCTGGGGCGTGTGGCAACTGGAGGCGGCACTGCTGCCGGCCGGCTATCCCCGGCTGGTGCAGCGGGCCGGCGGACTGGCCGCGATGCTGCCGCCGGACGCCCCGGAACACGCGGCGGCGACGGTCGCCCGCCTCGACGGTCTGGTCATCGCCGGGGGCCCGGACGTCGAGCCGGTCCGCTACGGCGCCGAGCCCGACCCCCGGACCGGGCCGCCGGCGCGGGAGCGGGACGCGTGGGAACTCGCCCTCGTCGAGGCGGCGCTGGCGGCGGGTCTCCCACTGCTGGGCATCTGCCGGGGCATGCAACTGCTGAACGTGGCCCTCGGCGGGACACTGACCCAGCACATCGACGGCCACGCGGAGGTCGTCGGCGTCTTCGGCCGCCACCCGGTGAAACCGGTCCCGGGCACGCGGTACGCCGCCGCCGTGCCGGAGGAGAGCGCCGTACCGACGTATCACCACCAGGCCGTCGACCGCCTCGGCACCGGCCTGCTCCCGAGCGCGTACGCGGCGGACGGGACGGTGGAGGCCGTGGAGCTGCCGTCCGAGGCCGGCTGGGTGCTGGGTGTGCAGTGGCATCCGGAGATGGGCGAGGACGTACGGGTGATGCGGGCCCTGGTCGAGGCGGCCACCGCTTCAGCCGCGCGCTGAACCGGGCGAGGGCCGCCTCTCCGGGACGCTGCCCGGGGGATGCGGGTGCCTTCGGCGGGTGGGGTGGCATGAGGGGATGGTGCGGGCAGCCGGTCGGGCACCGCCACGGCTTTCCTCACCTCTCCGCCCGGGACGGTCACCCCTGCGTCAGGGAGAGCAGCTCGCGTGCCGGGCCCGTGGGACGGTGGCCCGTCGGCCAGACCGCGCGCAGGTCCCGGGCCAGGGAGACGCCCTCCACCGGTATGGCGACCAGGCGCCGCAGGGCCAGCTCCTCGCCGACCGCCAGTTCGCTCAGTACCGCCGGGCCGGCTCCGCTCACCGCCGCCGCCTTCACGGCCGTCGTGGAGGAGAGTTCGATCAGGGGACGGGCCAGGCCTCCCAGGGCCGTGTCCAGGACCTGCCGGGTACCGGAGCCCTTCTCGCGGAGGATCAGCGGCGTCGACGCCAGCTCTGCCGCGGCCAGCGCGCGGCGGCGCCGGGCCCAGACGTGACCCGGCGCGACCACGACGATCAGGTGGTCGTTGGCGATGACCGCGGAGTCCAGCCCCGCGGGCACCGTCAGCCCTTCCACGAACCCCAGATCGGCCTCCCCCGACAGCAGCCGCTCCGCGACCGCCGCCGAGTTGCCCGCGTGCAGCGAGACCGCCGTGTCCGGCCGGCCGGCGCGCAGCGCGACCAGCCACCCCGGCAGGAGGTACTCCGCGATCGTCATGCTCGCCGCCACCCGCAGCCGCGAGTCGCGCCGGTCCCGCAGCGCCTGCGCCCCGGCGTCGAAGGCCTGGGCCGCCTCCACGATCCGCCGCGCCCAGTCCGTCACCAGCGCCCCGGCGTCGGTGAGCCGGGAACCTCGCGGCGAACGGTCCACCAGGGCCACGCCCAGCTGCCGTTCCATGGAGCGGATCCGGCTGCTCGCGGCCGGCTGGGTGATGCCCAGCTCGCGCGCGGCCGCACCGAGACTGCCCAGCCGCGCCACGGCCAGCAACAGCTCCAGCGCCCCGAGATCCGGGACGCGGTGTGCGAGGGGACCGGTGGCCCCGGGCTGTGCGTGAGCCGTGCCCGCCGTACCGTCCCTGCCCATAAGGTCAGTTTATGGGATGGCGACGCGCTGCCCGCAGGGCCTCGGCCAGCACTCTGGGCGCTTCGGCGAGCGACGGGCCGTACCAGGTCAGGTGCCGTCCGCCGACCAGGGCGCAGGGCAGGCCGGGGAAGGCCTCCGGGCCGTCGTCGGAGGTGAAGCGGTAGGGCTCGTCGGGCAGGACGACGAGGTCGGGGGCGGCCGCCCGCAGTTCTTCCAGGGGGACCTTCGGGTAGCGCTCCTCGTGGGCCGCGTACAGGTGGTCGACGCCCAGGCGGGCCAGCACGTCCCCGGCGAAGGTGTCGCGGCCCAGCACCATCCAGGGGCGGCGCCAGACCGGTACGACGGCCGTCACGCGCCTGTCGAGGGCTTTCGGCTCCGCCCATGCCGCCTCCGCCTCGTCCAGCCAGCGCGGGCGGGACCGCGCCCCGCACGCCGCCAGCACCCGCCCCAGCTCCCTGAGGGCCTGTGGGACGTTCCGTACCTCCGTGACCAGCACCTCGATGCCGACGGCCCGCAGGCCGGTCAGGTCCGGCTCGCGGTTCTCCTCCTCGTTGGCGATCACCAGGTCGGGGGCGAGCGCGGCGATCCGTTCGACGGCCGGGTTCTTGGTGCCGCCGATCCGGGTGACGTCCAGGTCCGCCGGATGGGTGCACCAGTCGGTGGCGCCGACGAGCGCGCCGGGCACGGTGACGGCCACCGCCTCGGTCAGGGAGGGCACCAGGGAGACGACCCGCACCTCGGGGACCGCCCTACCGCTTCCGGTTCCGGACGGCCTCGATGTGCTCCGCGACGGCGACGACGACCACCCGGGTGTCCGGAACGGTCGCCCGCCAGCGGTGGCGGACCCCACCGGTCAGATAGAGGGTGTCGCCGCGGCCCAGGCGGTAGGCGCGGCCCTCCGCCTCCATCTCCACGGCGCCGTCGGCCACGTACAGCAACCGGTCGTTCCGGAACTGCAGTTCACGGCCGGCGTCGTGGTCGCCGGTGAACTCCGTGGCGTGCATCTGGTGGTGACCGCGCACCAGGGAGCGCAGGCGCGGCTCGAGCCCCGGCGGCTCGGTGTCCTCGGCGCGTACGACGTCGACGCTGCACGCCGGGTCGGCGGCCGCGAGGAGTTCGACGGCCGTGGTGCGCAGGGCGTCGGCGAGCTTCTCCAGGGAGCCGGTGCTGGGCCGTGCGCGGTCGTTCTCGATCTGGCTCAGGAACGGGACCGACAGGCCGCTGCGCTCGGCCACGACGGCGAGGGTGAGGTCCAGGGACCGGCGTCGCCGCCGCACGGCCGCGCCGACCCGCGGGGGCTGTTCTTTGTGGTCGCCCATCGCTCCGGCTCCCTCCTTCGCTCGTCGGAACCGTTGGTGCTCCCTCGAGTTCTCTCACGAGTTCTCTGATGAGTTCTCTGCACCCTACGCATGTTCGGCAAACCGTTTCATGTGGCCGTCACATCGAGGACACGCGAGGTGACGCGCGCCCTCACAGTTCGCGCCAGCGGATGGGGCCCCGGGAGGTGGCGGGGACGGATCCGCCGATGGCTTTTCCGGTTCAATGCGGGAACGGCCCCGAGTGTTCCCGCTCGTCCGGGCCTCCACCACGCTCTCGGCTTGGGGCAGGCCGTGGCTCTGCGTGGTTGGCCGGATCCTTACCGTGGCGACGGCATGCGCTGCATGTGGCGACAGCACGAGGGGCGGGCCCCGCCGCACACGTCGCGTCGTGCGTCGGTACCCGCCCCTCGCCAGGCGGTGACGGGGCTGTCAGGTCACCCGGCCGCCCGGCTGAACACGCACCATCTCGCCGCTCCGAGGCCGCGCCTGCCCTGGGCCCGTGCGAGCAAAACGCGCGAGTGGCTCAGTTCACAGGAAGAGCAAAGGCCGTTCACGCCTGCCACGGGAGTGACTACCCGCCGGTCACCGGGGCACCCGTGCGGCATGATGCGAGGCGTGACCGGACGACTGATGCTCCTCGACACCGCCTCGCTCTACTTCCGCGCCTACTTCGGCGTTCCGGACTCCGTGAAGGCCCCGGACGGCACGCCGGTGAACGCCGTGCGCGGACTGCTCGACTTCATCGACCGCCTGGTCAGGGACCACCGGCCCCACGAACTGGTCGCCTGCATGGACGCCGACTGGCGCCCGAAGTGGCGCGTCGATCTGATCCCCTCCTACAAGGCGCACCGGGTCGCCGAGGAGCACGCGGTGGGCCCGGACGAGGAGGAGGTGCCCGACACGCTCTCGCCCCAGGTGCCGGTCATCGAGGCCGTGCTGGACGCGCTCGGCATCGCGCGCGTCGGCGTCGCCGGGTACGAGGCGGACGACGTGATCGGCACGTTCACCGCGCGGTCGAAGGGCCCGGTCGACATCGTCACCGGCGACCGCGACCTCTACCAGCTCGTGGACGACGCGCGCGGGGTGCGGGTGCTGTACCCGCTTAAAGGCGTGGCCACCCTGCAGACGACCGACGAGGCGTGGCTGCGCGAGAAGTACGGAGTCGACGGACGCGGGTACGCCGATCTGGCGCTGCTGCGCGGTGACCCGAGCGACGGCCTGCCCGGGGTGCCGGGCATCGGGGAGAAGACGGCGGCCAAGCTGCTGGCCGAGTTCGGCGACCTGGCCGGGATCATGGCGGCGGTCGACGACCCGAGGGCGAAGCTCACCCCGTCGCAGCGCAAGCGGCTGGACGAGGCCCGGCCGTACCTCGCCGTCGCGCCGAAGGTCGTCAAGGTCGCCGACGACGTGCCCCTGCCCGACATGGACACGACTTTGCCCCAGGCGCCGCGTGACGGGGCGACACTGGAGGCGCTGGCGGAACGCTGGGGGCTCGGCGGGTCGCTCCACCGGCTGCTGCTCACCTTGAGCACCTCCGCAGTGGGCGGCGCGTCCTAGCGGGGGCGATGCGACCGCGGACGCTGGGCATCACCCGGGGGAGGGGTGCTAACTTAGGTAAACCTAACCATTGAACCATGGGAGGCCGTCATGGCAGAACGTCCGGCACGGAAGCCGCGGACACCCCACTCCGCGCAGGTCGTCCGCACCGAACGGCTCACCCCGCACATGCAGCGCGTGGTGCTCGGCGGCGAGGGGCTGGCCGAGTTCTCCGCGGGCAGCTGCACGGACCACTACGTGAAACTGCTCTTCGGGCCCGAGGGCGTGAGCTACCCGGAACCCTTCGACCTGGAGCGCATTCGCGCCGAGTTCCCGCGCGAGCAGTGGCCCGTGACCCGGACGTACACCGTGCGCAACTGGGACGCCGAACACGGTGAGCTGACCCTGGACTTCGTGATCCACGGCGACGAGGGCCTGGCCGGGCCGTGGGCGGCGCGCGTCCAGCCGGGCGGGACCGTCCGCTTCATGGGCCCCGGCGGCGCCTACGCCCCCGACACCGACGCCGACTGGCATCTGCTCGCCGGCGACGAGAGCGCCCTGCCCGCGATCGCGGCCGCCCTGGAATCCCTGCCCTCCGGTGCCGTGGCGCACGCCTTCATCGAGGTCCGCGGCCCCGAGGAGGAGCAGAAGATCGACTCCGACGTGGAGGTCACCTGGCTGCACCGCGGCGACCGGCCCGTCGGCGAGAAGCTCGTCGAGGCCGTCCGCACGCTGGAGTTCCCGGAGGGGCGCGTGCACGCCTTCGTGCACGGCGAGGCCGCGGCCGTGAAGGAGCTGCGCCGGCTGTTCCGCGTCGAACTGCGGGTGCCCCGCGAGGACCTGTCGATCTCCGGCTACTGGCGGCTCGGCCACGACGAGGACGGCTGGCAGGCCTCGAAGCGGGAGTGGAACGCACGTGTGGAGGCGGAACAGGAGGGCACGACGCCGGCGGCGTGAGGCGGGGGTGAGCGGCCCGCACTCGTGGCGTGGGCCACCCCGGCCTCCCCCGAGCCGCTCCTGCCGAAGGTCAAGGCAGGGTCAGAATGCGCGGGCCCTGGTCGGTGATGGCGACGGTGTGCTCGATGTGGGCGGCCCGACTGCCGTCGGTGGTGCGCAGGGTCCAGCCGTCGGCACCGGTGCGGTAGGTGTTCCGCCCGCCGGCCATGAGCATGGGCTCGAGGGCGAGGACCAGGCCGTGGCGGAGGGGGAAACCACGGCCCGGGCGGCCGCGGTTGGGGACATGAGGGTCTTCATGCATACGGCGGCCGATGCCGTGCCCGCCGAAGTCCGCGGGCATGCCGCAGCCCGCCTTGCGGGCGACGGTGTCGATGGCGTGGGAGATGTCGCCGAGGCGGTTGCCGACCTGAGCGGCGGCGATGCCGGCGTCGAGGGCCTGTTGAGTGGCGTCGATCAGGTCGAGGTCCGTGGGGCGCGGAGTTCCGACGGCGAACGTGATGGCCGCGTCACCGGCCCAGCCGTCGAGCTGGGCGCCACAGTCGACGCTCAGCAGGTCGCCGTCGCGCAGCCGGTATCCGGTGGGGATGCCGTGCGACACGGCGTCGTTGACCGAGGTGCAGATCACGGCGGGGAAGGGGACCGGGGCGAAGGACGGCTGGTACCCGAGGAACGGGGAACCGGCCCCCGCCTCGGCCAGTACCGCTCGGGCCACCTCGTCGAGTTCCCGCAAGGACACCCCTACGCCGGCCGCTTCCCGCACCGCGGCCAGGGCGCGAGCCACCACGCGCCCGGCTTCCCGCATCGCGTCCATCGCGGCATCGGTCTTGATCTCCACCATGTGCTGCGGCTCCCCGCTCCCATCGGATCCAATACTTATACCGGTATTAGTATCACGGTCATGGTGAGAACTCCCTTGACTCCACGGGAACGGGAACGCGGCGAGCGGCTGGGCTCGCTGCTGCGTCAGGCACGCGGCAGCCGGAGCATGGCGGCGGTCGCCGCCGCGGCAGGGGTCTCCGCCGAGACCCTGCGCAAGATCGAAACCGGCCGGGCCCCGACCCCGGCCTTCTTCACCATCGCGGCCCTGACCTCGGCGCTGCACATGTCCCTGGACGAGCTGGCGACCGCGTGCGCGCACGACCCGGATCGGCAGGAACCGGCCCTGACGGCCTGAGAACGTGGCGGCGCCGAGCCGGTCCGGCAAAGCAGGCACCGCCGGCCGCCATCGGATGCGACATAACGCGATCGAGCCGAGGGCGGCAAGCCGTGAGAACTTGGGCCCGCACCGGACACGACAGCGTGACGCCGCCGAAACAGGCCGTGCCTAATTTCTGTCGCCCGACAGGAATTCGCGCCCCAAGGCAGGTGCCGCCGTGACGACCACCTCTCCTCCGTCCGATGTACGACCCGACCCGCCGCATTCCCCCACGTCCGACGACGGTGCCCTCGCCGAGTTCGGCTACCGCCAGGAACTCCACCGCAGCCTGGGCCGGTACGCCTCGTTCGCCGCCGGGTTCTCCTTCATCTCCGTCCTGACGACCGTCTTCCAGTTCTTCGCCTTCGGGTACGCCTTCGGCGGCCCGGTCTTCTTCTGGGCCTGGCCGGCGGTGCTGGTCGGGCAACTGCTGGTGGCCGCGTGCTTCGCGGAACTGGCGGCGCGCTATCCGATCTCGGGAGCGATCTACCAGTGGTCGTCACGGCTGTCGACGCCGTCGTTCGGCTGGTTCGCCGGCTGGATCATGGTGATCGGGCAGATCGTGGTGGTCGCGGCGGCCGCGCTGGCGCTGCAGATGGTGCTGCCGGCGATCTGGTCCGGCTTCCAGCTGATCGGCACCGACCCTTCGCCCGTCTCCCCCGACGGCGCGGCCAACGCGGCCCTGCTCGGCGTGGTCCTTCTGGTGCTCACGACCCTCGTGAACGTCGTGGACAACCGCGTGATGTCCGTCATCAACCGGGTCGGCGTGACCGCCGAGATCATCGGCGCCGTCCTCATCGTCGTCCTGCTGCTCACCCACTCCGAGCGCACGCCCGGCATCACCTTCCACACCACGGGCGCGGCCCAGTCGGGTCTGTTCGGGGCGCTGGCGGTGGGCTCGTTCACCGCCGCCTACGTGATGATCGGCTTCGACAGCGCGGGCGAGATGAGCGAGGAGACCCACAACCCCCGCCGCACCGCGCCCCGCACGATCCTCACCGCGCTCGGCGCGGCCGGTCTGCTCGGCGGGCTGATCGTGCTCGGCGGACTGCTCGCCGCCCCCAGCCTCACCGACGGGCACCTCGGCGTCGACGGGCTCAGCTACGTCCTCACCAGCAGCCTCGGCGACGGCGTCGGCAAGGTGCTGCTCGCGGACGTGGTGGTCGCGATCGCGGTGGCCACCCTCGCCATCCAGACGGCGGCCTGCCGGATGCTCTTCTCCATGGCCCGCGACGGACAACTCCCGTTCTCCGCCCGCCTCGCGCGCGTGAACCCGCGCACCGGCATGCCGAGCGCCCCCGCCCTGGTCGTCGGCGTCCTCGCGGCGGCCCTCCTCCTGCTCAACTTCGCCTCGCCGGACGCCTTCCTGGCCATCGGCACCACCTGCATCGTGATGCTGTACCTGGCCTACGCGATGGTCACCGGCCCCCTGCTGGTCCGCCGCCTGCGCGGCGAGTTCTCCTCGGCCGGCGCGGACGAGACCGGCGCCCCGCTGTTCTCGCTGGGCCGCTGGGGCGTCCCCGTCAACGCCCTCGCCCTGCTCTACGGCCTGCTGATGACGGTCAACCTGGCCTGGCCCCGGGCAGCGGTGTACGACCCGGCGGGCGGGCACTGGTACTTCCAGTGGT
Source organism: Streptomyces sp. NPDC049687 (assembly GCF_044465285.1). NCBI lineage: Bacteria > Bacillati > Actinomycetota > Actinomycetes > Kitasatosporales > Streptomycetaceae > Streptomyces > Streptomyces sp. NPDC049687. The sequence goes on along the minus strand of NZ_JBITLN010000009.1, from coordinate 234,405 downwards.
TCACCGTGCTGTTCCTCGCCGCGACGCTCGTGGCGGGGGTGGCCTACCGGGCGTACCGCAGGCGGGCGACGGTTCCGGCCGCCGCCGTACCGGAGACGGCCGCCGCCTAGGGCGTGTTGTTTTGCGTGCCAGGCACCGCCGGGCGGGCGGGACTTTCACAACACGCCCTGGAGGCATGCCGCGCGGGGCGGCTTGCCCTCGGTCGCCGGGGGTCAGTCGCCCTGTACGCGCGCGTGCAGGTGCATGTCGTGCCAGCCGTCCTGGTGGAGGACGGCGCTGCGCAGGGTGCCCTCCAGGGTGAAGCCGGCCTTGACGGCGACCCGGCAGGAGGCCTCGTTGGCGGTGGCGTGCGACAGCTCCAGACGGTGGAAGCCGATCTCGTCCAGGGCCCAGCGGGTCAGCGCGGCCGTGGCCCGGACGGCGACGCCCCGGCCACGGGCCGCCCTGGTCGTCCAGTAGGCGACCTCGGCGGTGCCTTCACTGAGCAGGATGGTGCGCAGGGCCACCCGCCCCACCAGGAGGTGGGTGTCCTCGTCGACGACGGCCCACTGGGCGCTGCGTTCGGTGCCCCAGCTCTGCTGCCACTCCGCGATCCAGCCGGCGACCTCCTCCTCGGAATCGGCCGATCTGATGTGCCACTGGTGCATGAGCGGGTCCTGGAAGGCCGTGTAGACGGCGGGGGCGTCCTCGGCCCGCCAGGGGCGCAGGAGGAGCCCGTCGCCAGTGGTGAGCACCGGCTGCGCGGCATCGGCGAGTGTTCCGGCGGGCAGCACGAAGTCGGCGGTGAAAGGCATGATCCGCATCATGCCGACGGGGCACGGCCCGGCCAACCGGTTTTCCGGCCTCGTACCCTTGACCCCGATGAGACGCCGTACCCCTCCCCCGCCCTCCCCCCTGCCGCAGCGCGACGGGATCGACCCGGTGCGGGTGCGGCTGCCGGGCGAGGGGGACTGGGCCACCGTTCGGGACCATCTGGTGGAGCGGCTCAGCGGGGCGGGCGACGGGGTCGTCGACGGGATGCTGCGGGCCGGGCTCGTGGTCGGCGCCGACGGGACGGCGGTGGCGCCGGACGCTCCGTACGTGCCGGGGATGTTCGTGTGGTTCCACCGGGATCTGCCCGCCGAGGTGCCGGTGCCGTTCCCGCTGGAGGTCGTGTACCGCGACGAGCACATCGTCGTCGTGGACAAGCCGCACTTCCTGGCCACCACCCCGCGCGGCGGCCATGTCAGGGAGACCGCGCTGGCCCGGCTGCGGCGGGAGCTGGGCATCCCCACGCTCGGCGCCGCGCACCGCCTGGACCGGCTCACCGCCGGGCTGGTGCTGTTCACGGTCCGGCCGGAGGAGCGTGGCGCCTACCAGACGCTGTTCCGCGACCGGCGCGTACGCAAGGTGTACGAGGCCGTCGCCCCGTACGATCCGGCGCGCGCGTGGCCGGTGACCGTGCGCAGCCGGATCGTGAAGGAGCGCGGCACGCTCACCGCCCGTGAGGTGCCGGGCGAGGCGAACGCGGTCAGTGACATCGAGCCGATGGAGCACCGGGCGGACGGCCTGGCCCGTTACCGGCTGGTCCCCCGGACCGGACAGACCCACCAACTCCGGGTCCATATGACGGCGTTGGGCCTGCCGATCCTCGGTGATCCCCTCTACCCGGAGGTGACCGCCCCCGTACCGGCCGACGACTTCCGTCGTCCGCTGCAACTCCTGGCGAATGAGCTGGAGTTCACCGACCCGATCACGGGGACGGCGCACCGCCTGCGCAGCGGCAGGGCGCTGCAGGCCTGGGCGTCGTACGCCCGCTGGACCGGGTGAACGGCGCACGCCCGACGAAGACGCGCCCGCCCGGTCAGTATCCGCGGCACCACGCCAGGAAGCGCCGCCAGGCATTCGGCCGGCGGGTCGGTCGCGGGGCGGCGGGCTCGGGCCGGGGGGTGGTCGTCGGCTCGGGGGTGGGCGGGGCGGGCTTCTCGTCGATGGTCGGGAGGGGGAGGGCGCGCTGCGGTGGGACGGGGGCGTGGCTGGGCCTGATCTTGACGTCCTGCTGGGGCTTCGGCTCGAAGTGGACCGGCAGCGCCACCAGGTGCCGGGAGGCGATCGACGTCGTCCAGCGCAGGTCGTCCTCGTCGCAGTCGAGCTGGAGGTCCGGCAGCCGCGACAGCAGCGCGTCGATGCCGACGTCGGCGATGGCGCGGCCGATGTCCTGGCCGGGGCACTCGTGCGGGCCGCTGCCGAAGGCGAGGTGGGAGCGGTTGCCCCGCATGTGGGCGGAGAGGTCGGGGCGCAGCCGGGGGTCGACGTTGCCGGGGGCGGGTGCGAAGAAGAGGCCGTCGCCCTTGCGGATGCGCTGGCCGCCCAGCTCGGTGTCCTGCTTGGCGAAGTAGCCGAAGATCGTGCTGAACGGCGGTTCGTCCCACAGGGTCTGCTCCACCGCCTCCGCCACCGTCATCTCGCCGCCGTTGAGCCGGGCGTGGAAGCGGGGGTCGGTGAGGACCATGCGCAGCGCGTTGGACAGCAGGTTGACCGTGGCCTCGTAGGCGGCGAAGAGCACCAGGCGCAGGTGCTCGCGGACCTCGTCGTCGGTCAGTCCCGCCGGGTGGGCGATGAGGTGGCTGGCGAAGTCGTCGGCGGGCTCGGCGCGGCGGCGGGCGGTGAGCCGGACCAGCGCTGCCACGACGTACTCGTGGCTCTCGAGGGCGGTGTCACTGCCCTTGAGGGCGTCCCGGGCGGAGGTGACCATCCGGTCGTCGTACTCCTCGGGCATGCCGAGAAGCTGGCACATCACCGCCATCGGGAGGTGCTCGGCGAACTGGCTCACCAGTTCGGCCCGGCCCTCCTCGCAGAAGCGGTTGACCAGGACCTGTGTGGATCGGTAGATGTACCGGCGCACGCTGCGCGCGTCGAGGGTCGCCATGGCCGAGGTGACCGCGCCCCGCAGTCGCTTGTGCTCGTCGCCCTCGGCGTGGGCGCACATGGGCTGCCAGGCGAAGTGCGGCATGAGGGGGTGGTCGGGCCTGACCCTGCCGTCCCGCAGTGGCGACCAGTTGCGGCTGTCCTTGGTGAACTGCGAGGGCGTGCGCAGCATGTGCAGGTTCTCGGCGTGTCCGAGGACCATCCACATCGGCAGGTCGTCCTGGAGCAGCACCGGCGCCACGGGTCCGTACTGGTCGCGGAGTTGCTCGTACAGCGCGCCCAGGTCGTCCGAGCCGGGGCCGTAGAGCCGTCGCACTCCGCCGGGGCCGCGGCTGTGGGCGGGGCAGCCGGGCGGCGGATCCAGTGCGAGATCGTGCGGTCCGGTCGTGGTGGGGTGTTCAGGCGTCACAGGGGTCGCTCCGGAAAACGGGGGTATCGGGTGCAGGGGGGTGCGGGTGACGGGGGTGGATCAGGTGAGGGCGCCGCTCAGCGACAGGGCGTGCAGGAAGCGCATCAGGGTCATCAGGACGTCGCGGCTGGAGGCCCGGCGGCGGGCGTCGCACTCCATGATCGGCACCTCGGGGGGCAGATCGAGGGCGGAACGCAGGTCCTCCAGGGGATAACGGGGACCGCCGGGGAAGGTGTTGACGGCGACCACGAAGGGCACACCGCACTCCTCCAGCCGGCCCATGACCTCGAAGCTGACCTCGATGCGGCGGGTGTCGACCAGGACGACCGCGCCCAGGGCGCCTTCGAAGAGTCCGTTCCACAGGAACCAGAAGCGCTCCTGGCCGGGCGTGCCGAAGAGGTAGAGCACCACCTGGTCGGTGATGCGGATGCGGCCGAAGTCCATGGCCACGGTGGTGGCGGTCTTGGTCTCGGAGCCGTAGTCGTCGTCGATCCCGATGCCGGCCTGGGTCATGGTCTCCTCGGTGGTCAGCGGTTTGATCTCGCTGACGGAGCCGACCATGGTCGTCTTGCCGACGCCGAAGCCGCCCACGATGACGATCTTCGCCGCGGCCGTGGTGGTCTGCGGGAGCTGGTCCTCGGCGCGTGGGCCGGGGAGCGTGTCAGAGCCTTTGAAGTCCATGCATCACCGTTTCGAGGAGGGAACGGTCGGGGAGCGCCTGACGCACGATCGGGGCGCGCGCCTGGACGAGCTCGGCCGCCAGCATCTCCGTGAGCAGCACGGTGACGACGCTGAACGGCAGGCCGAGGTAGGCCGAGACCTCGGCCACCGACAGGGGGGCGGCGCACAGGCGCAGCACCGCGGTCTGTTCCGGGGCGGAGGACGAGGTCGGTGCGGCACGCGCCACGATCAACGTCACCAGGTCCAGTGGCGCCCGCTCCCCGTCGGGCCCCGTGATGGTGTAGAGCCGCTCCGGCTTCTTCTCCCCCTCCTCCTGGGGTTCGGGGGGCGGGGCCGGTGCGGGGGGCGGGGGCGCTACGGGGTGTCGCCGTCGGCGTCGCGGAGGCGTCATACGGTCTGCCCGTTACGGCGGGGCGGGCTGGTGAGATGGGCGCCGATGCGGACGACCAGGTCGCGCATCGAGCCGCTCATCCGGCCCGGCTCACAGCACACGTCGGAGAGGACCGCCAGGTAGGCGTTGGCGCCGGCGGACATCATGTAGAAGTAGCCGCCCTCCATCTCGATCATGATGAGGCTCATGTCGCCCTCGACGCACTCCATCTCCTGGGCGATGGCGGTGGCCAGGCTCTGCATGCCCGCGCACGCGGCGGAGACCCGGTCCGCGGCGTCGGGTTCACCGGCGTAGCGGGCGATGCGCAGACCGTCGGCGGAGAGCACGACGATCATCTCGATGCCCGGCACACCGTCGTAGAGCTCCTTGAGCACCCAGTCGAAGTTCTGGCGCTGCTGGATCACGTGAGGTCCCCTTCGTCGTCGGCCTCGGGCTTCGGCTTGTCTTCGATCAGGTGGAGGTAGGCGGTGGGGTTGCGGGTGAAGTCGGTGGGGTGGACGCCCGGAGGGGCGATCTTCTTCAGGCCCTCCCAGAAGGCCTCGAGCCCCTTGCCGGGCTCCTGTTTCTTCTTCTTCGGCGGCTCGGGCTCGGGCTGGGCCTGCGCGAACGGGTCCGGCTTGCCCTCCCGTTCGGCGCGCTGGGCCGCCTCCTGGGCGGCGTAGGCCTCCCGATAGCGCTGGCTGATCGGGATCAACGCCTTGCTTCGGCGCTGTGGAAGCCCCTTGTCGGTCCACTCGGTGACCACGGGCACGTCGTCCTCCAGGGAGACGTTGGCCGGGATCTTCGGGTTGGTGGGCCGACGCCTCTTGGGCGGACGCTTGGGGCCCTCGAGGTTGTTCAGGTCGATCTGCTGGGAGGTGGCACCGATGCCGTGGGCGTATCCGGGGGCCGGGTCGTTGGTCATCATCTCGGCCGGCACGATGAGGACGGCGCGGACGCCGCCGTACGCCGAAGTGCGCAGCGAGACCTGCAGGTTGAACGAGGTGCACAGCCGGCCGACGACCGCCAGGCCGAGGCGCGGGGCGCCTCCGAGGTCCTGGATGGTGACGCCTCGCATGGCGTCCGACAGCATCTTCTCGGTCTTGGCGCGGCCCTCCTCGCTGAGGCTGACGCCGGCGTCCTCGATCTCGATGGCGATTCCGGTCTGCACTTCCGTGGCGTTGACGTGCACCTTGGAGGCCGGGGGCGAGAAGCGGGTGGCGTTGTCGAGGAGTTCCGCGAGCGCGTGGATGAGCGGCTCGACGGAGATGCCGCGGATGTTGACCTTGGCGATGACGTCCAGCTTGATGCGGGGGTACTCCAGGATCCGGGACATGGCGCCGCGCAGCACGCTGTACAGCGGGACCGGATTGGGCCAGCTGCGGCCGGGGCGGCCACCGCCGATGACGCCGATGGAGTCGGCGAGGCGGCCGATCATCGAGGTGCCGTGGTCGATGCGCAGCAGGTCGTCGAAGACCTCGGGATTGCGGCCGTGGTCCTCCTCCATCTCCCGCAGTTCCGCGGACTGCTGGTGGACGATCGCCTGGACACGGCGGGCGACGTTGACGAAGGCGCGATGGGCCGAGTCGCGCAGTGCCTGCTCGTAGTCGATGGCGTCCAGGAGCTTCTTGACGAGGGCGCGCTGCCCGTCGCCCTGCTCCCGGAAGCCCGGCTCCATGTCGTCGAGGTACAGCATCACCTCCTCGGGGGAATTCCCCTTGCGCATCCACTCGACGGCTTGGGGAACGATCTCCTTGGCGACGCGGCGGCACTCGTCCTGGATGGTGGCGAGCCGCCGTTCCAGGTGGGCGATGCGCTGGTCCTTCGCCGAGCGCAGCTCCTCGAGGCGGCGGTCGCGGCGCATCGCGCTCGCCCCCGCCGCGATCACCAGCAGGGTGGCGACGGCTCCGCAGACGCCGACGGCGAGCCGGGCCTGCGCCGTCACCAGGGCGACGGCGGCTCCGGTCACCGCGGCCATCACTATCGCCGGCAGCAGCAGCCGCGCGAAGGGAAGTTCTCGGCGACCGGGTGGGGACTGAACACTCACCATGTGGGCACCCTCTGTAGGGGATCTGTCGGCATGTTCGGCGCATTTGGGAACAGACGCACGAATTCAGCTCAACTCGGTGCGCCGCGGGCGAGCTTAGTCCGACCGGATCATCGCCGTGTCATATTCGGCAACCCTCTGAAACCGGCCGTGCGGCTGGAGTAACCTCGGCCCCATTTGCACACTCGGACACCAATCGAACACGCTGAGTAATGGCCGACAGGCGCGCGAATCCACGGCGGTCGGCTCACCGGAACGGGTGAGCCCGTCACCCGTACGCGGTGTTCAGACCCCGGCGATACGCAGCGCCGCCTCGGCGGTGGCGCGGGCGAAATCCTCGACTGAACGCTCGGGATCCGAGCGGTGGACGAGGATGACACCCTCGATGAGCCCGAAGACGAGATCGGTCCGCAGATCCAGCTCGTTCTTGGCGAGCCCACCCCCCGCGGTCGTCGCGGCGATCAACTGCCGGTAGGCGTCCTTGAGTTCGGCGCGTACCGCATGGAAGCCGGCGAACCGTTCGGCGCGCACCTCGGGCAGCAGGTAGAGCCCGCCGAGATTGTGCGACCCCCCGCACAGCAGCTCCACGTCGGTGCGGCACAGCTCCCACAGCCGCTCCTCGGCCGCCCGGGTGTCGTCGGCGAGCAGCGCGCGGGCGTACGCCAGTGAGGGCGTGACCGTGGACTCCAGCAGGTCGGCGAGGAGTTCCTCCTTGCCGGAGACGTAGTGGTACATGGAGGCCTGGCGCATCCCGGCCCGCTCGGCGACGGCCCGGGTGGTGGTGGCGGCGTAGCCGCGCGTGGTGAACAACTCCGCGGCGGCGGCGAGCAGTTCGGCACGCGGCGCGAGACCGCTGTCCGGCCGCTGCGCGGCCCGCGGCCTGCCGACCCGCCGCCCATTGCCCACACTGTCCGTCCCCATGCGTTCGATCCTCGCACACGGCGCCGGACGGCGATCTTCGTGAGGGCTCGGTAACCGAGCGGCAACACGCGGGCAATCCCGGCGACCCGGCCCGCCCCTAATTTCTGTCGAGCGACAGAAATTATCTTCCCGGCAGCCGGAGGTCCAGGATGGCGGCGACAGCGACCACATACGGAGCCCGCGCCCACGCCCGCGCCCAGGAGGGCGCCCGGGCCGAGGCCATGCCCGTCGTCCCGGCGGCCGACTGGCCGGCCCCGCCCTGCGAGGCGGGTCACCTGGTCTGGGCCGAGACCGTGGCGGGCGGCAACTACACGCACCGGGTCCTCGCCCGCGGCACCGAACTGCGCCTGACCGACCTGCGCGGCGACGCCTGCGCCCATCTGCTGCTCCACGTGGACGGCCGCCCCTGGGAGCGGCTGAACGTCGCCGACACGGTCAAGGTCCAGTGGAACGCCTACCTCGGCGAGGGCGTGCTGCTCCTGTCCGACCAGGGCCGGGTCCTCGCCTCGGTCGTCGCCGACACCTCCGGCCGGCACGACGCCCTGTGCGGCACCTCCACCCTCGTGCGCAACACCGAGCGCTACGGCGACGGCACCCCGCAGGGCCCCTCCCCCGCCGGGCGTGAGCTGTTCAAGCTGGCCGCCGCCAAGAACGGGCTGGAACCCCGCGATCTGCCGCCCTCTCTCTCGTTCTTCCAGGGTGTGGAGATCCACGAGGATGGAACCCTCGACTTCACCGGCTCGGCCGGCCCCGGCGGCAGCGTCACCCTGCGCGCCGAGCAGGACGTGACGGTGCTGATCGCCAACGTGCCGCACCCGGCCGACCCCCGCTGGGACTACGTCAGCACCCCGCTGGAGGTGCTCGCCTGGCGGGCGGCGCCCACCCAGCCCGGGGACCCCCTGTGGGACGCCACCCCCGAGGGCCGCCGCGCCTTCCTCAACACCGCCGAATTCCTCACCGCGAGGGGGCTCGCATGAACGCCGTCGTCCCGTTGAAGACCGTCGTCCCGGCCCGCGCCGCCTGGTCGTCCGTCATCCGTACCGGCGAGACGCTCACCATCACCGACCTGCACGGCAACCAGGCCGTCGACTTCCTCGTCTACGACGCCCACGACACCTCCGTGCGCTACAGCGCCCCCGACACGATCCACGCCCAGGGCGGCATCTTCCTCACCACGGGCAGTGTGCTGATGTCCAACGAGCACACCCCGCTCATGACGGTGACCGCCGACACCGTGGGCCGCCACGACACCGTCGGCGGTGCCTGCTCCAAGGAGTCCAACACCCTGCGCTACGGCCACCACACCTTCTCGCAGCACGCGTGCGTGGACAACTTCCTGGCCGAGGGCGCGAAGCACGGTCTCGGCAAGCGCGACCTGGTCTCCAACATCAACTGGTACATGAACGTGCCCGTCGAGAAGGACGGCACCCTCGGCATCGTCGACGGCCTCTCCGCCCCGGGCCTCTCCCTCGTCCTGCGCGCCGAACGGGACGTCCTCGTCCTCGTCTCCAACTGCCCCCAGATCAACAACCCCTGCAACGGCTTCGAGCCGACGGCCGTGGAGATGACGATCACCGGGATCCAGGCATGAGCTTCGACAAGGTACTGGTCGCCAACCGGGGCGAGATAGCCGTCCGCATCCTGCGCACCGCCCGCGAACTGGGCCTGCGCACGGTCGCCGTGTACTCCGACCCCGACCGCTCCGCGCCCCACGTCCGGCTCGCCGACGAGGCGGTACGGCTCGGCCCGGCGCCCGCGAAGCAGTCGTACCTGGACCCCGACCTCGTCCTGAAGGCGGCCAAGGACACCGGCGCGGGCGCCATCCACCCCGGCTACGGCTTCCTCTCCGAGGACGCGGCCTTCGCCCGCCGCTGCGCCGACGCCGGAATCGTGTTCGTCGGCCCGACGCCCGAGCAGCTGGAGCTGTTCGGCGCCAAGCACACGGCCCGGGCGGCGGCCGAGGCGGCGGGCGTGCCCCTGGCACCGGGCACCGGACTGCTGTCGGACCTGGCCGAAGCACTGGGCCAAGCGCAGCTCATCGGCTATCCCGTCATGCTCAAGGCGACGGGCGGGGGCGGCGGAATCGGCATGTCCGCCTGCCACTCGCCCGAAGAACTCACCGACGCCTGGGAACGCGTCCAGCGCGTCGCCGCCGCCTCCTTCTCCTCCGCCGGCGTCTTCCTGGAACGGCTCGTGGAGCACGCGCGCCATGTCGAGGTCCAGGTCTTCGGCGACGGCGAGGGCAAGGTGGTCACCTTCGGCGACCGCGACTGCTCCCTCCAGCGCCGCAACCAGAAGGTCGTGGAGGAGGCGCCGGCACCGGGACTCCCCGATCACGTCCGCCACCAACTGGCCGCCGCCGCGCGCGACCTGTGCGCCTCCGTCGGCTACCGATCCGCCGGCACCGTCGAGTTCGTCTACGACGCCGCCCGTGAGCAGGCCTCCTTCCTGGAGGTCAACACCCGACTCCAGGTGGAACACCCGGTCACCGAGGAGATCTACGGCGTCGACCTCGTCGCCTGGATGCTGCGCCTGGCACGCGGCGAGCGGGACGTCGTACGCGACCCGGGACCGCCGCGCGGCCACGCCGTCGAGGCACGCCTGTACGCCGAGGATCCCAGCCGCGAACACCGGCCCAGCGCGGGCCTGTTGACCCGGGTGGAGTTCCCCGGCGGGGTACGCGTGGACAGCTGGGTGGAGACGGGCACCGAGGTGACGACGTCGTACGACCCGATGCTCGCGAAGGTGATCGCGTACGGCTCGGACCGTGCGCGCGCGCTGGCCCGCCTCGACGAGGCGCTGGCCCGCACCCGCGTCGACGGCATCGAGACGAACCTGGGCCTGGTGCGGGCGGCGCTCGCCGACCCCCGTTTCATGACGGCGGCCCATTCGACGGCGACCCTCGCGGAGGTCCACGACCCGACCCCGCGCATCGAGGTCGTCTCCGGCGGCGTCCTCACCACCGTGCAGGACTGGCCCGGCCGCACCGGCCACTGGCAGGTCGGGGTCCCGCCGTCCGGCCCCATGGACGACCGTTCCTTCCGGCTCGGCAACCGGGTGCTGGGCAACCCCGAGGGCACCACGGGCCTGGAGTGCACGCTCAAGGGCCCGGCCCTGCGCTTCAGCCACGCCACCACGGTGTGCGTGACGGGCGCGCCCGCTCCGGTCACCGTGGACGGCACACCGGTGACGCAGTGGGAGCCGCTGACCATCCCGGCCGGGGCGGTGCTGGAGGTCGGCGCCCCGGCCGAGCACGGCCTGCGCACATACGTCCTGTTCGCGGGCGGCCTCGACGTCCCCGCCTTCCTGGGCAGCGCGAGCACCTTCACGCTGGGCCGGTTCGGCGGACACGGCGGCCGGGCGCTGCGGACGGGGGACGTACTGCACGGCGGGACGGTGACCGAAGCCGCCGGGGTCGCGGAGCGTCCGTGCTTCACCTCCGTCTGGCACATCGGCGCCGTCGAAGGCCCGCACGCCGCACCGGAGTTCTTCACCGAGGACGACATCCGCGACTTCTACGCCGCCGACTGGAAGGTCCACTTCAACTCCGCGCGCACCGGTGTCCGCCTGGTCGGGCCCAAGCCCCGCTGGGCACGCACCGACGGCGGCGAGGCGGGCCTGCACCCGTCCAACATCCACGACACCCCCTACTCCGTCGGAGCCGTGGACTACACCGGCGACATGCCGGTGCTGCTCGGGCCGGACGGTCCCTCGCTCGGCGGGTTCGTGTGCCCGGCGACGGTACTCAGCTCCGAGCGCTGGAAACTGGGCCAGCTGCGCCCGGGCGACACGGTCCGCTTCCAGCCGGTGGACGTGGACGGGGTCCCGCGCCCCGAGATCGTCGACGGCGGAGTGCTCGCCCGGGACGGCGATGTCACGTTCCGCCGCAGCGGTGACGACAATCTGCTGGTCGAGTTCGGCCCGATGCAGCTGGACCTGGCCCTGCGCATGCGGGTCCACGCCCTGATGGAGGCCGTGGCGCGGGCCGGTCTGCGGGGGGTCACCGACCTCACCCCCGGCATCCGCTCCCTCCAGATCCAGACCGACCCGGACCGCCTCTCCCAATCCCAACTCCTCACAGCCGTGCGGGAGATGGCGCGCTCGCTGCCGGCCACGGACGAGCTGGTCGTCCCCTCCCGCACCGTGCATCTCCCCCTCTCCTGGGACGACCCGGCCACCCGCGAGGCGATCGCCCGCTACATGGCGGGCGTCCGCGACGACGCGCCCTGGTGCCCGTGGAACATCGAGTTCATCCGCCGCGTCAACGGACTGGACTCGGTCGCGGACGTCTACGACACGGTCTTCGCCGCGGAGTACCTGGTCCTGGGCCTGGGCGACGTCTACCTCGGCGCCCCCCTGGCCACCCCGCTCGACCCCCGGCACCGCCTGGTGACGACCAAGTACAACCCGGCGCGCACCTGGACGGCCGAGAACTCGGTCGGCATCGGCGGGGCGTACCTGTGCGTCTACGGCATGGAGGGCCCCGGCGGCTACCAGTTCGTGGGCCGGACGACCCAGGTGTGGTCGCCGTGGCAGCAGCGCGGCGCGTTCGAAGCGGGCTCGCCCTGGCTGCTGCGCTTCTTCGACCGGATCCGCTGGTACCCGGTCGACGCCGACGAACTCCTCGACCTGCGCGCCGACATCACCTCGGGCCGCTTCGTGCCCCGCATCGAGGACGGCACGTTCTCCTTCGCGGAGTACCAGTCCTTCCTGACCGAACACGCCGGTTCCATCGGGGAGTTCAGGCAGCGTCAGCAGTCCGCGTTCGCGGCGGAACGGGACGCGTGGGAGGCGGCGGGCGAGTTCGCGCGGGCGGAGGCGGCCGCCGCACCGCCCGCTCCTGCGGCCGAGGTGACGGTCCCGGCCGGCGGACGCCTCGTCGAGGCCGAATTCGCCGCCTCGGTCTGGCAGTTGAACGTGGCGCCCGGTGACGAGGTGACGGCCGGACAGCCGCTGCTCGCGCTGGAGGCGATGAAGATGGAGTCCAGGGTGCACGCCCCGATGACCGGCGTGGTGGCTGAGGTCCTGGCCAGGCCGGGCGACCAGGTGGAGGCGGGGACGGCGCTGGTCGTCCTGGCCCCGTCCGCGAACTGAAAGAGGAACCCCCATGTCCGTTCTCTCCCGTGTCCGCGCCGCCCACGACCGCATCGAGGCCGTCGACCGTCCCGAGATCTGGATCGACCTGCGCCCGAGAGAAGAGGTCGAGGCGGAGGCGCGGGCGATCGACGAGCGCGTCGCCTCCGGGGCCCGCCTCCCGCTCGCCGGCCGCCTCTTCGCCGCCAAGGGCAACATCGACGTGGCCGGCCTGCCCACGACGGCGGCTTGTCCGGCGTACGCCTACGAGCCCGCCGCCGACGCCCCGGTCGTCGCCGGTCTGCGCGCGGCCGGCGCCCTGCTGCTGGGCACGACGAACCTGGACCAGTTCGCGACGGGCCTGGTCGGCACCCGCTCCCCGTACGGCGCGGTACGCAACGCGCACGATCCGGCGCGGATCAGCGGCGGTTCCAGCTCCGGATCGGCCGTCGCGGTGGCCCTCGGCATCGTCGACTTCGCCCTCGGTACGGACACGGCGGGCTCGGGCCGGGTCCCCGCCGCCTTCAACGGCATCGTCGGCCTGAAGCCCACCCGCGGCCTGGTCCCGACGGAGGGCGTCGTCCCGGCCTGCGCGTCCCTGGACTGCGTGACCGTCTTCGCCCGCACCCTGCCGGAGGCCGAGCAGGCCCTGGCCCATATGACGACCGGCACCACACCGTCCCTCCCCGGCCGCCCTCCCGGCCCCTGGCGCATCGCGGTCCCGCCGCTCGACCAGCTCGGCGAACTGGACGAGGGCTGGGCGGAGGCCTACGAGGCGGCGGTACGGCGGCTCTCGGCGGCAGGGGCGCAGATCCGGGCCCTCGACCTCAGCCCGTTCACCGAGGCGGCCACGATGCTGTACGAGGGCGCGTTCGTCGCCGAGCGCTACACGGCGGTGGGGAGCTTTGTCGACAAGTTGATGTCGGAGGGCGGGGAGGGTCTGGACCCGACGGTCGCCGCCATCATCACCCGCGCCCGCGACATCCCCGCCCACCAGCTCTTCGCGGACCAGGACCGGCTGACCACCCTGCGGATCCGCGCCCTGTCGGAACTCGCCGAGGCGGACGCCCTTCTCCTGCCCACCGCGCCCGGCCACCCCACCCTCGCCGAGGTCGCCGCCGACCCCCTGGGCGCCAACGCCCGCCTGGGCCGCTTCACCAACTCCACCAACCTCTTCGACCTGGCCGCGGTAGCCGCTCCCGCCGGCGAGGTGAACGGACTCCCGTTCGGTGTGATGCTGATCGGCCCGGCTCACACGGACGAACGGCTGGCGAGGATCGCCGCCTTGCTGCAGCCTCCGGCGTACCTGGCCGTGGTGGGCGCCCATCTCACGGGCCAGCCCCTGAACCCACAGCTGCTCTCCCTCGGCGCCGTACTGGACCGTACGACCACAACGGCCCCGGTCTACCGCCTGCACGCCCTGGAGACGACCCCGCCGAAGCCGGGACTGGAGCACGTGGGCGAGGCAGGCGCGTCGATCGAGGCTGAGGTCTGGCGCCTACCGGCGGAGGGTTTGGGCCGCCTGCTGACGGCACTCCCCCGCCCGATGACCCTGGGCAGCGTGGAGCTGGCGGACGGCAGCAGGGTGCCGGGCTTCCTGTGCGAGCCGAGCGCCTTGCGGGACGCACAGGACATCACGCGGTACGGCGGCTGGCGCTCGTATCTGACAAGCGCTGAGGTGCTTTAGAGCTCCGTGTCGACATCCGGCTCCGCCTGCGGGGCGGCCGCGGCCGCCCCGCAGGCAGCGCAACACCCGGTCGGTGACCGAAGCCACCGACCGGGTGAGTGCTCAAAGCGGCACAGTCGACCCGCGCCCGCCCGACGGCATGTCAGCCCACCGACGAGTAGGCGACAACGCCCCGCAGCAACTGGTCAACCGCCTTGCGCGCGGCCTTCGCCACGGTCGAGCCCTCCGCGGGAGTAGCCGCGGAAATCTGCCCCAGGACGTCGATCACCTGCTTGCACCACCGCACGAAGTCGCCGGCCGGCATCTCCGCCTCCCGCAACACCTCGTCGAGCCCCTTCCCGGAAGCCCACATGTACGCGGCCCAGGCGAAGCCGAGATCGGGCTCGCGCTGCCCGACGCCCTCGGTCTGGTTGATCCGGAAATCCTCCTCCAGGGCGTCGAGCCGCCCCCAGATCCGGACCATCTCCCCGAGCGCGGCCTTGGCCTTGCCGGAGGGCAGCTTCGGCGCCATCGCGTCGTCGCCGACCCGGGCCTCGTACACCAGTGCCGAGGCGCAGGCGGCCAGTTCGGCCGGGCCCAGCCCCTCCCACACGCCCGCCCGCAGGCATTCGCTGGCCAGCAGATCGAGTTCGCCGTACAGCCGGGCCAGCCGCTTGCCGTGTTCGGTGACCTCGTCGCCGCGCAGATAGTCGAGTTCGGTCAGCAGCGCCACGATCCGGTCGAAGGTGCGGGCGATGGTGTTCGTGCGTCCCTCGATGCGCCGCTCCAGCTGCGAGGTGTCACGCAGCAGCCGGTGGTAACGCTCGGCCCAGCGGGCGTGATCCTCACGCTCGTTGCACCCATGACACGGATGTGCGCGCAGCGCCGTCCGCAACCGCGCGATCTCGCGGTCGTCGGCGGCCTGCGACCGCTGCTTGCGGGCCCGCTCCGGCGGGATGTGCCCGGCCTTCGTCCGCAGCGCGGAGGCGAGATCCCGACGCGACTGCGGCGAGCGCGGATTGAACGACTTCGGGATCCGCATCCGCTCCAGCGCCTCGACCGGCACCGGGAAGTCCATCGAGGCCAGCCGCTTGACCTGCCGTTCCGCCGTCAGTACCAGCGGGCGCGGCCCGTCGTGGTGGTCGAATCCGCGGTGTCCGTCGGCCCGCCCGGCGGGCAGGCCGGGGTCCAACACCAGTGCCAGGCCGGCGTACTTGCCGGTGGGTACATGGATGACATCGCCCGGCTTCAGCCTCTCCAGGGCCACCGCGGCCTCGGCGCGCCGCTGGGCCGCGCCCTGCCGGGCCAGCTCGGTCTCGCGGTCCTTCAGCTCGCGGCGCAGCCGCGCGTACTCCTCGAAGTCGCCGAGGTGGCAGGTCATGGAGGCCCTGTAGCCCTCCAGTCCCTCCTCGTTGCGCTGCACCTGGCGGGAGATCCCGACGACCGAACGGTCCGCCTGGAACTGCGCGAACGAGGTCTCCAGCAGCTCCCGGGACCGATGGCGCCCGAACTGCTCCACGAGATTGACCGCCATGTTGTACGACGGCTTGAAGCTGGAGCGCAGCGGGTAGGTGCGGGTGCCCGCCAGACCGGCGAGGTGGTCGGGGTTCATGGCGCGCTGCCACAGCACGACCGCGTGGCCCTCGACGTCGATGCCGCGTCGGCCGGCCCGCCCGGTGAGCTGGGTGTACTCGCCGGGGGTGATGTCGGCGTGCTGTTCGCCGTTCCACTTGACGAGCTTCTCCAGCACCACGGACCGCGCGGGCATGTTGATGCCCAGCGCGAGGGTCTCGGTCGCGAAGACGGCCTTGACCAGTCCTCGGACGAACAGCTCCTCGACGACCTCCTTGAACGTCGGCAGCATGCCCGCGTGGTGGGCGGCGATCCCCCGCTCCAGGCCTTCGAGCCACTCGTAGTAGCCGAGGACGTGCAGGTCCTCGCGCGGGATCGCGGCGGTGCGCTCCTCGACGAGGGAACGGACCTCCGCCCGCGCGTCCTCGTCGTTGAGCCTGAGGCCGGCGTACAGGCACTGCTGGACGGCGGCCTCGCAGGCGGCGCGGCTGAAGATGAAGGTGATGGCGGGCAGCAGGCCCTCGGCGTCGAGCCGCTCGATGACCTCGGGGCGCCCGGGGGTCCACACCCGGGACCGCTGACGTCGCTCGCGCTCCCGGTCGGCCTCGCGCAGGTTGTTCCGGCCGCGTCTGCGGTCCTGGTACGAGGGGCGGCTGGCCTCCATGCGGGCCAGGCGGGCGAGGTCGGGGTTGACGGCCCTGCGCTGGCCCTCGCCCTCCTCGAACAGGTCGTACATCCGCCGTCCGGCGAGTACGTGCTGGAACAGCGGCACCGGCCGGTGCTCGGAGACGATCACCTCGGTGTCGCCTCGCACGGTGTCCAGCCAGTCGCCGAACTCCTCGGCGTTGGACACGGTCGCGGAGAGGGAGACCAGGGTGACCGACTCGGGAAGGTGAATGATCACTTCCTCCCATACTGCGCCCCGGAAGCGGTCGGAGAGGTAGTGCACCTCGTCCATCACCACGTATCCCAGGCCGAGGAGGGTCTGCGAGCCGGCGTACAGCATGTTCCGCAGGACCTCGGTGGTCATCACGACCACCGGGGCGTCGGAGTTGACGCTGTTGTCTCCGGTGAGCAGGCCGACCTTGCCGCTGCCGTAGCGACGGCACAGGTCGGAGTACTTCTGGTTCGACAGCGCCTTGATGGGTGTCGTGTAGAAGCACTTCTTGCCCTGCTGGAGGGCGAGGTGGACGGCGAACTCGCCCACGATCGTCTTGCCGGAGCCGGTCGGGGCGGCCACCAGGACGCCCTTGCCCGCCTCGAGTGCCTGACAGGCCTCGATCTGGAAGGGGTCGAGACCGAAGTCGTACATCTCGCGGAAGGACGCGAGCGCGGTGGCCTGCTCGGCGGCACGCTTACGGGCTGCCGCGTACCGCTCGGCCGGGGAGAGGTCCTCTGTCATCGTGCTTTCCACCGTACCGGGCCCCACTGACAACAGGACGATCATTATCCGGATCAGGTCCTGGCAAACCTGCGATCACGCAGTTCAGGGGGCGAAAGCAGAAGCGGCCGGCTGCACTGCGTGAGCGCACCGGCCGCGAACTGTCACGGGGCGGTCAGGTCACGTCGTCGTAGCCGTTGACCCGCTCCGGGCCCGCCTGCTCGGGCAGGGCGCGGCTGGCGGAGACCGACTCGACCGCGCCGATGTCCTCGGGGGTGAGATCCAGCTCGGAGGCCTCGTCGTCGGCGGGGCCCAGGGCGTCGCGCCGGCGCCTGCGGCGGTCGTTCATCAGCGAGAAGGCGGTCGCGCCGAAGTACAGGACCCAGATCGGTCCGGCGAGGGCCAGCATCGAGATGGGGTCCGTGCTGGGGGTGGCGACGGCGGCGAAGACCGTGATGCCGATGATCATGGCGCGCCACCAGCCGAGCATGCGCGTGCCGGTGACCATGCCGGTCAGGTTGAGCATGACCAGCAGCAGCGGCAGCTCGAAGGAGAGACCGAAGACCACGACCATGCGCGTGACCAGCTGCAGCAGGTCGTCCAGGGGCAGCAGGTTGTTGACGCCGCCCGGGGTGAAGTCGATCAGCACCTTCGCGGTGGTCGGCAGCACGCGGTAGGCGAAGTAGCCGCCGCCCAGGAAGAGCGGGACGCCGGTGCCTACGAACGCGTAGGCGTACTTGCGCTCGTGCTTGTGCAGGCCCGGCGCGATGAAGGCCCACAGCTGGTAGAGCCAGACCGGGGAGGCGAACACGACACCCGCCATCAGGGAGACCTGAAGGGCGAGCGTGAAGGGTGCGAGCAGACCGTTGATCGTGATGCTGGCGCACTTGTTGACGTTGTCGCCGTCCTTCAGCGCGGTCGCGATCTGCTCGAAGGTCTTCCCACAGCCGACCGAGTCGAGGATCGGCTTGGTGAGGAAGTTGATGATGTCGTTGTAGAAGAAGGCGGCGACGACCGTCACCAGGACGATGGCCAGCATCGCCTTCGCGAGCCGGTTGCGCAGCTCACGAAGGTGATCCGCGAGGGGCATCCGCCCCTCGGGGTCCTTCTCCTGCTTGCGGGCAGACTTCAGCAACCCACGTTCCCATCTCGTACGGCGGGCCGGAGGTCACCGGCCCTGCGTCAGCGCTTGGTCGTGTCCGTCGGCTCGGTGACCGGGCGGGAGCTGGTCACATCGCCGGGGGCGGCCTGGATGGTGCGCTGCGCGGGGGGCTGCTCGCCGGTGTTCGGCGGGCCCGCCGGGGTGGCGGTGTTGCTGCCCTCTTCCTTCATCGCCTTGGCCTCGCTCTTGAGGATGCGCGCGGACTTGCCGAGCGAGCGGGCCATGTCCGGAAGCTTCTTCGCGCCGAACAGCAGGATGATGACGACGAGGATGAGAATGATCTCGGGGGCGCCGAGCCTTCCGAACATAAGTCTTTACCTTCTCACCGAGGCGGCTGGGTGGGGGTGCTGTCCGACCGGTCGGACAAGTGTCCGAACGATCGTGCTGGCAGCGATCGTAACGCTCAGGGGTGAACGTGAGGCAATCCCCGTGCGTACTCCCGGTCCGCGGTCCGCGCCTCGTTCTCCGGGCCGCGATCAGCAGCGTACCCGTCTCCCCCGCCGATCCGGGAGGGCGAAGTGGCCCAAAACGCATTCGCCTCCCGACTCACAGAACCACCACAGCCCGGCACCAGGCTCAACAGCGTCATTCACAGAGTGTCCACAGCCCTGGCGGCACTCAGGGAGGCCCGCTCGAGGTCCTCGGCGGCCCGGTTGATGCGGCCGGCCGACTCCGCGACCTGCCGCCCCAGCCGCTGCGCCTCCAGGAAGACCCGGACGGCGGACACCGCCAGCACGGCGAGACCCACGAAACCCACGGCTACCGCCAACATCGGCCAGAACATGACGCCGAGCCTAGACCGTCCTACGGCGTGTGCAGGCGCAGGGTCCGCACACCGCCGCCGAGGAGGAGCTCCACGATCCGCTCACCGGCCGGCTTGCGGACGGCCGCGCCGCAGTCGGGGCAGGTGAAGGAGTAGAAGGTGGTGCGGCTGGTGGCGCCGATGGCCAGGCGCAGGGCACCGGCGCCGAGCTCGAAGCGGCCCCGGCAGTCCGGGCAGCCGGCCCTGAACGTCACCGGCGCCACGCTCCGCATGCCCGCGAACGCGGAGGCCACCGAGATGCCCCGCGCACCCGACGTCACCGACTCGCTCACAGTTGCTCCCGCCCGTCGATCCGACTGTCGTGCCGCACGCCCTGCCGCCCGTCGCCCGGGGTGTACGACCCGCCGGCCACCCCCTGCGCCTCGATGCCGTCGTACGCCGCCAGCGCGTCGCGGGCGGCCCGGCGGGCGCTGTCGGCGAGGTCCGACGGCGAGACGATCCGGCCGTCGCGGCCGAGCCGCAGGGCCAGCCGCTTCAGCGAGGCCGGGTCGGGCGTGCGCAGGGTGATACGCAGCCCGCCGTCGGGAAGCTCATCGGCGCTGTCGTGCGGGTAGTACTCGGCGACCCAGCGGCCGCCCGGGCCGACCTCGACGACGACCTCCGGGTCCTCGGCGGCCGGCTGAACCAGGGCCTCCGACAGGTCCCTCAGCTCGATCTCGGGCGGCGCGGACGGTTCGTCGAGGATCTTGATCTCGGCGACCCGGTCCAGGCGGAAGGTGCGCCGGGCCTCGGAGCGGCGGCACCAGGCCTCGACATAGGTGTGCCCCACGCTGACCAGGCGGATGGGGTCGATCTCCCGCTCGCTGAGCTCGTCCCGCGCGGGCGAGTAGTAGCGGATCCACAGGCGGCGGCGCTCCGAG
The DNA here is from genome assembly GCF_044465285.1 of Streptomyces sp. NPDC049687. Classification (NCBI taxonomy): domain Bacteria; kingdom Bacillati; phylum Actinomycetota; class Actinomycetes; order Kitasatosporales; family Streptomycetaceae; genus Streptomyces; species Streptomyces sp. NPDC049687. The sequence continues at coordinate 214,533 of NZ_JBITLN010000009.1, read as the reverse complement.
ATCGCCCGGTCGACGTCGGCGAAGACCCCGCCCTCGGACTCGAAGGTCACCGACAGGCGGGAGCTGGCGCCCGCCGCCTCGCCGGCCGCGGTCTCCACCTTGGCGGTGGCCCGCAGCAGCGCCTGGCGGTCGCCCTCGCGCAGACCTGGCAGCGTGGCGACCGCACGGGCGGCCACCAGCAGGGCCGTCGCCTCGTCGGCGGCCAGCCGCAGCGGCTCGGCGGCCTCCGCGCCGAGCGCGGCCGGATTGTGCCACCAGATCCGCTCGCCGTCGGTGTCGATGTCCAGGAGGTCGCCGCCCCGGAAACTGGTGCCGCACATGGGCAGCACGTCGAGGTCCGAGACCAGTTCGTCCTCGGTGATGCCGAAGGCGCGCGCCACGTCCTCGATCCGCGCGCCGGGGCGCTCCCTGAGATAGGTCACCAGGGAGAGCATCCGCCGGGTCTGGTCGATCGCGTTCGCCGGCCTGACCGGTTTGCCTGCCACTGTGTTGCTCGCTCCCCCTCAGCCCTTGGCCACGGCCCGTAGCCGGTCCACGACGTCCGCCCGCAGCTCGGCCGGCTCCAGGACCACCACGTCCGGCCCGAACTCCACCAGCCAGGCGTCCAGACCGTGCCCGTACGGAATTTCCAACTCGTCCCAGCCGTCTCCGAGTTCCCGCACCGCGGTCGCCCTCGCCCGCAAGGGGTATCCGGCGCCGGTACGCAGCCGGATCAGCGCGCTGCGGTCGGCGGTCTCCCCCGCCCAGCTCGCGACGGTCTCACGGACGGTGACGACATCGGGGACGGGCGCGGTGAAGCCCGCGCCGCGCGAGCGGACCTTGCCGGTGATCCGCGACAGCCGGAAGACGCGCTCGGCACCCCGGTCGCGGTCGAAGCCCGCCAGGTACCAGTGGCCGCGCCAGCACTCGAGGGCCCACGGCTCCACGTGCCGGGGCTCGGGATGGGCGGCGGTGGCCTTGCGGTAGTCGAACACGACCGGGCGGCGGTCACGGCAGGCGAGCATCAGCGGCTCGAACGCCGCCTCGTGCACCGGGATGCGGGGCTCCAGCGCGCCATGCGCCTCATAGGGGTCGACGTCCTCGGGCAGGCCGGCCGCGCGCAGCTTCTGCAGGGCGCCGCTGGCCGCGCCGGCGAGACGGGCCTGCTGCCACACCTTGGCTGCCAGGCCCAGGGCGGCGGCCTCCTCGGCGTCGAGGGTGATCGGCGGGAGGCGGTTGCTGTCCCGACGGGCGAGATAGCCGATCTCGCCGTCCAGGCTCTCCACGGTCTCGATGACCAGACCGAGCTCGCGCAGATCGTCCTTGTCCCGCTCGAACATCCGGTTGAACGAGTCGTCGCTGCCGGCCGCGCCGTGATCCGGCCTGGCGGCCCCACCCCTGCCCGGCCTCGAGGCCTCCACGTAAGCCTCGATGGAGTCACGCAGCTCACGCTTGCTCAACGGCCTGCGCGTCCCGAGCAGGCACAGCGCGAGGTTCATCAGCCGCTCGGCCTTGGCAATGGCCATCGACGCCTTTCGCCTCCCCTATGGTGCTTACGATCGACGACCGTACCGCTCCGCGGTCCCCCGGCAAAAGCCGAGGGCCCATGCCCGAGCAGGCATGGGCCCCAGGTGGTCGCGACCGGTCCTGCGACGATCAGACCCCGAGCAGGTCCACGACGAAGATCAGCGTCTCACCGGGCTTGATCGCCGGGGTGGGGCTCTGGTTGCCGTAGGCCAGATGCGCCGGGATGGTCAGCTGGCGGCGGCCACCGACCTTCATGCCCTGCACGCCCAGGTCCCAGCCCTTGATGACACGGCCTCCGCCCAGCGGGAAGCGGAACGGCGTGCCACGGTTCCAGCTGGCGTCGAACTCCTCGCCCGTGCTGAAGGCGACACCGACATAGTGGACGGTGACGGTCTGACCGGCCTGCGCAACCTCGCCGTCGCCCTCCCAGATGTCCTTGATCTCGAGGTCCGCCGGGGGTTCGCCGCCGGGGAAGTCGATCTCGGGCTTCTCGTTGCTCACGTCACTGCTCCTGCTTGTCTACGGAAAGGCAACACGCACAGTCTTACACCCCGGACGGGCTCACATCTTCGCGAGGATGTCCACCGAGAACACCATCGTGGAGTCCTTCTCGATGCCGCTGTTCGCCGGCGGGCTGTCGCCGTACCCCAGCGACGGCGGAATCACGATGACGACCCGGCTGCCCACCTTCTTGCCCGTCAGCCCCTGCGCCCAGCCCTTGACGACCTGCTGGAGCGAGAACGACGTCAGCGCGTTGCGCCCATACGTGGAGTCGAACTCCTTGCCGGTGTCCCAGACGACGCCCTTGTACTGCACGAGCACGCTGTCGTCGGCCCCGACCTCCTCGCCGTCGCCCTCGATGACGTAGTTCGCCACCAGCTTGGCCGGCGGGTCCGCCTTCGGGATGTCGACGGAGGGCGCCTTGCCGTCGGTGTTCGTGCCGACCTCGGGCAGCTTGGCGTCGTCCTGCGGGACGTCCTTGCCCTCGGCGGAGCTCTTGGAGTTGAACGTCGCCTGCAGATCCACCACGAACACCAGCGTGTCGGTGCCCTTGATGCCCGCCTGCGACTGCCCCGCCTTGCCGTAGCCCCAGGTCGGCGGCACGGAGAACTCCACCCGGCTGCCGGACTTCTTGCCGGTCAGCGCATACCGCCAGCCATCGATGATGCTGCCCTGCGCAAGCTGGATGACCAGCGGCGTCTTACGGTCGTAGGAGTTGTCGAACACCTTCCCGGTGTCCCAGATCTGTCCCAGGTAGTTCGCCTGAACGTAGTCGTTTTCCGCGACGACCTTGCCACCGCCCGCGATCACCGTCTTCACCGCGAGCTGGTCCGACGGATCACCGCTGCCCTTGGCCACGGTCGGCTTCTCGTCGAACTTCGTGCCCGCCGTGATGGCCGGCAGCGGACCGTCCACGATCTTCGGCGGGGGCGCCGCCGACGTGGCCGAGGCCGAGGGCGACGCGCTGTCGCTCGCCTTGCTCGAGTCGGACTTGTCGTCACCGCATGCGGAGAGCGTGACCAGTCCGGCGGGTACGGCGGCAAGAATGAGTGAGCGTCGGCGCACGATGAGGGCCTCGTAATCGGTCGATCTTGTGAAGGGCGTGCGCGCAACTCTACGGCGTGAGAAGGGCGCCGTACGGGAAACGTACGGCGCCCGCGTTGCGTTCCGGAAGATCCTCCCGGCCCGCGACCACTCACATACCGGCGATCAGCTTCTCCACCCGGTCGTCCACCGAACGGAACGGGTCCTTGCACAACACGGTGCGCTGCGCCTGGTCGTTGAGCTTCAAGTGGACCCAGTCCACCGTGAAGTCCCGGCGCTGCTCCTGCGCCCGGCGGATGAAGTCACCGCGCAGCCGCGCCCGAGTCGTCTGCGGGGGAACCGACTTGCCCTCGAAGATCTTCAGGTCGTTGCAGATCCGGGTCGCCTGCCCCTTGCGTTCCAGCAGGTAGTACAGGCCACGACGACGGTGAATGTCGTGGTAGGCGAGGTCTATCTGCGCCACCCGCGGATGCGACATCGTCATGTTGTGCTTGGCCCGGTACCGCTCGATGAGCTTGTACTTCATCACCCAGTCGATCTCGGTGCCGATCCGGTCGAGATCCTCCGCCTCGATCGCGTCCAGCGTACGGCCCCACAGCTCCAGCACCTGCTCGACCGTACCCGTGCGGATGCCGCGGCGCTCGCAGAAGTCCACGGCCTTCTCGTAGTACTCGCGCTGCACCTCCAGCGCGGACGCCTCGCGGCCGCTCGCCAGACGCACCTTGCGCCGGCCGGTGATGTCATGGCTGACCTCGCGGATCGCCCGGATCGGGTTCTCCAGCGTCAGGTCCCGCATCACCGTGCCCGCCTCGATCATGCGCAGCACCAGGTCGGTCGCTCCGACCTTCAGCAGCATGGTCGTCTCCGACATGTTGGAGTCGCCCACGATGACATGCAGCCGGCGGTAGCGCTCCGCGTCCGCGTGCGGTTCGTCGCGCGTGTTGATGATGGGCCGCGAGCGGGTCGTCGCCGAGGAGACGCCCTCCCAGATGTGCTCGGCCCGCTGGCTGACGCAGTAGACGGCCCCTCGGGGCGTCTGCAGCACCTTGCCCGCGCCGCACAGCAGCTGCCGGGTCACCAGGAACGGAATGAGGATGTCGGCGAGCCGGGAGAACTCCCCGTGCCGGGCCACCAGGTAGTTCTCGTGGCAACCATAAGAGTTGCCCGCCGAGTCGGTGTTGTTCTTGAAGAGGTAGACGTCGCCCGCGATTCCTTCCTCGTGCAGGCGTCGTTCCGCGTCCACCAGGAGTCCTTCGAGAATGCGCTCGCCGGCCTTGTCGTGGGTGACCAGTTCGGTCACATTGTCACATTCCGGTGTCGCGTATTCCGGATGTGATCCCACGTCGAGATAGAGGCGGGCGCCGTTCCGCAGAAAGACATTGCTGCTACGGCCCCATGACACGACACGGCGGAAGAGGTACCGCGCCACCTCGTCAGGCGACAGGCGGCGCTGTCCCCTGAACGTGCACGTGACGCCGTACTCGTTCTCCAGCCCGAAAATGCGGCGGTCCATGACTGAACATTACGCCCGATCCCCTGAACTGAAACGAGATTCGGCAGCACGGTTTGGATCATTTTCCAATGAAGCCGCAACCATCGCACTTCCCACGGGAGCCGCCAGTACCCGCCCCGTGACCAGCGAAACCACCGAGGACACATCGCCTGCGACACCCGGAACGGCGAACCCCGAACGGCGCCACGCGCCTCGACGACGGGCCCCCCGACACCCCTTCCCACCGACGCACACGGTGAATGTGGTCACCAGCCAGAACGCCTCCGTCACCGTCCCGCTCGGCGCGTGCCGGTCCGGCCCGACGGTGAACATCACCTTGGCCGCCATCACCGTTGAGCCCGGTTGACTCGAACCGGCTCGCCCCGCTAAGTGTTACGTATAACCTGCCCCCGTATCGCTGCCCGCTTTCCACCGATAGGGACGTTTAATGACGAACATCCTCAGCCCGGTCGGCCCCGTCGCCCCGGTTTCCAACGGGGTGGCAGGCGCCCTGTGAGTTACGCGAATCTCCTGCGAAGTCCACATGTGACCCGCCTGCTGGTGGGCACCCTTGTGGGACGGCTGCCGAGCGGGATGGCCGCCGTCGCGATCCCCCTGGCACTGCGCAACGCAGACGCACCGTACTGGTTCGTCGGATTGGCCGTCGGAGCGTACGCCCTTGCCACGGCCGCAGGAGGACCGTTGCTCGGCCGACTGGTGGACCGTGTCGGTCAGACTCTGGTGCTGCTGCCGTCAGCCGTGCTGGCGGGCTGTGGGTTCCTTCTGATCGCGGCGGCTCCCGGCCAGCAGGCTCCCGTTGTCGCCGGAGCCGTTGTGGCGGGAGCGGCGTCGCCGCCGCTGGAGCCCTGTCTGAGGGCGTTGTGGCCTACAGTCGTCTCCCCCCAGGAACTGGAGTCGGCCTACGCCCTGGATTCTGCCTCCCAGGAACTGATCTTCGTGGGCGGGCCGCTGATCGTTGCCGGCTGCGTCTCCGTCGCCTCACCTGTCACAGCCTTGTGGGCCGCCGCGCTGCTGGGACTCGTGGGTGCGCTCGTGGTCGCAACCGCTGAGCCCGCGCGGGCCTGGCGGGCGCCCGCTCGCGATCCCGACTGGCTCGGCCCGCTGCGCAGCCAAGGTCTCGTCGTCCTGCTGGTCAGCCTCACCGGCGTAGGCGTGGCGCTCGGTACGCTCAATGTGGTCGTCGTGGCGTACGCGGAGGATCACCGAATGCCCGGCGGTGCCCCGACGCTCCTGGCTCTCAACGCCCTCGGAGCCCTGATCGGTGGACTCGCCTACGGCGCCGTACGCCGCTGGTCGGAGCGGCCTGCGCGGCGGGCTCTGCTGCTGACCGTCGGGCTGGCACCGGGTTATGCGTTGCTGTGCCTGGTGCCCGCGCCACCCTTGATGTCCTGCCTGATGCTGCTGACCGGACTGTTCCTCGCACCCGTGCTGACGGTCTCCTTCGTCCTGGTCGGAGAGCTCGCCCCGGCAGGCACCACCACCGAGGCATTCGCCTGGCTCGTCACACTGATGACCTCGGGCATGGCGCTCGGATCCACCGTCGTCGGACTGGTCCTGGAGCACGGCGGCCCGAGATGGGCGGCGGCGTGCGGCGTGCTGGGGCTTGTGGTCGGCATCCTCATCCTCCTGGCCGGGCAGCGGCGGATGGATCCGGACCGGCATGCGCGCACCCCGGCGTCAGCCGACTCCACGGCCCCGTTCACGAGGTCATCGACCCGATAGCCCGCTCGGGGGAGTCTGGCCGCCAGGCGATGACGACCAGTTGAGCGCGGCGACCGGTTCCCAGAAGTCCGAACGGACCGTCGGCTCACCGCCCCCGACGTCGACGCGGAAGACCTGCAGGCGGCCGCCGCGCCGGGCTGCTCGGCAGCTGCCTGACCAGCCAAAAGGGAAGACGTCGCGCTGAAATGCCTCAGGGGCCCGTTGTCGGGACTTCCGGGCATGCGAAAGCGCCCGGCGACCGGGCGGAAGGGGATCGGCTGGTGTCAGGCGTTCGTCGCGAGCGCGCCGAAGCCCCGGGCGAGCCGCCCGACCGCCGCGTCCAGCAGGACGGACAGGTCCGCGTCCGGATCGGCCAGCCAGGTCTCGTGGGCCGAGAGCGCCGCGCCCAGGGCCGCGTGGCCGACCAGACGGGGGGGCATGGCCGAGGCGGGCAGGCCCGTGCGCACCGCCGCGAAATCGGTGATGATGCGGCGCCACGCGGGGAACCGCAGTGTCGCGCCCGCCTGGAGGGTGGGCACGGTGAGGATGAGCTCCATGCGCTGACGGTGCCAGGGCACGGACCCGCGGCTGCCCGTACAGGTCGGCCAGCCGGCCCACGAGCGTGCCGGTGAGCGCCGGGGCGGCATGCCTGGTCCTGAGGATCTCCCCGTATCCCGCGGCCGGGAATCCCGCCTCCGTCGGCTCGCCCGGGGTGATGAGCCCTCCGGAGGTTGTACGTATGACGCCGCATGTCATACGTACCATGTGCGCTGTCCACCCATCCAGACGACAGACCAGACGAAGGAGCGGGCCCACGGTGGCACGAGCCAGCACGCGCCCCACCAGCCGTGACGTCGCCCACGCCGCAGGCGTCTCCCAGGCCGCCGTCTCCCTGGTCCTCGGCGACAAATGGCGCGGCCGCGTCTCCGAGCCCACCGCCGAACGCGTACGCCAAGCCGCGCGCGAACTCGGCTACCGGCCCAACCTTGCGGCCCGCAACCTCCGCCTCGGCCACACCCGCACCGTCCTGCTCGTCGTCCCGGCCCTCACGACCGAATTCTTCGCCGGCGTCTACACCGGCGCGGCCCGCGTGGCCGCCGACCACGGCTTCGGCGTCGTCCTCTATCCCTCCCCCGAAGGCGTCGGCCCCGCCCGCGACCCCTTCGCCTCCGCCCAGGCAGCCCTCGACGGCGTCATCGCCTCCTCCATGGCCGCCGACGCCCTCACCGCCATCCGCGGCGACCAACTCCCCCTCGTCATGCTCGACAGCGACCCCACCGGCAGCCTCGGCGCCGCCACCGTCAACCTCGACATCACCGACGGTGTCCGCCAGGTCGCCGACCACCTGCTGGGTCTCGGCCACCGGCACTTCCTGCACCTCGCGGCCGACGTGCCGTCCTGGACCTTCGAGGTACGCGCGCGTGAGCTCGCCGAACGGGTCGGAGCGGTCCCCGGCACCTCCCTACGGACCGCCCACACCCCGCTCACCATCGAGGGCGCCCTGACAGCCACCGAGGCCGTGCTGGACGCCGCCCGCCCCCACCCCACAGCCGTGGTCTGCGACGACGACAAACTCGCCGCAGGCGTCTACAAAGCCCTGCGCCGCCGAGGCCTGCGCATCCCCGACGACGTCTCCGTCACCGGCGTCGACGACATCGCCCTCGCCGCCGCCCTGGACCCCGAGCTCACCACCGTACGACTCGACGCCGAGCTCTTCGGCGAACGCGGCATGCAAGCCCTCCTCGCCGTCCTGGACGGCCGCGCACCGGACGCCGGGGACATACCCGTCGAACTCGTCGTGCGAGCCTCCACGGCCCCACCAGGCGCCTGCTGAAACGCCCTGCGCCCCGGCCGTGTCGACGGCCGGGGCGCAGAAGGGGATGGAGGAGGTGGACGCGGCTCTACTCCTCCTCGTCGGAGCTCTCCGCCTCGGTCGCCGCACCGCCCGCCTCCAGCAGCCGGGCGAGCTGACGACCCACGATCCGCTTGAACTTCCGCTTCTGCGGCCGCGTACGGTCCAGCACCGCGACCTCCAGACGCTCCGCCGGAATCTCCCGCTGCGAGCCGTTCGACTCGCGCGACAGTGCCTGCACGGCCAGCTTGAGCGCCTCCGCGAGCGTCATGCCGTCCTGGTGGCGCTGGTCCAGGTAGTTGCTGATCAGCTCCGCGTTGCCGCCCACCGCGACCGAACCGTGCTCGTCCACGATCGACCCGTCGTGCGGCAGCCGGTAGATCTGGTCACCGTCCGGAGTCTCACCCACCTCGGCGACGACCAGCTCCACCTCGTACGGCTTCTCACCCGCCGAGGAGAAGATCGTGCCCAGCGTCTGCGCGTAGACGTTCGCCAGACCACGGGCGGTCACGTCGTCCCGGTCGTAGGTGTAACCCCGCAGATCGGCGTACCGGACGCCACCGATCCGCAGGTTCTCGTACTCGTTGTACTTGCCGGCGGCCGCGAAACCGATCCGGTCGTAGATCTCGCTGAACTTGTGCAGCGCACGGGACGGGTTCTCGCCGACGAACACGATTCCGTCGGCATACTGCAGCACGACCAGGCTGCGGCCACGGGCGATGCCCTTGCGCGCGTACTCCGCGCGATCCGCCATCGCCTGCTGAGGTGAGACATAGAACGGCGTCGACACCGGTTATCCGTCCCTTTCTGTCGAAGTCACTGGATCACCTGGAACAAGAACGGAGCCGACCGCTACAGCAGGGCGGCACGCGGGCCGTCCGGCTGCTCCAGACGGCGCGCCAGGATCGAGCGGGCGATCTCGGCGGACTCGTCGTCGTCGAGCCGACGGAAACCGTCGTCGGTGATCACGGTGACGATGGGGTAGATCCGGCGGGCGACATCGGGACCACCGGTCGCCGAGTCGTCGTCGGCCGCGTCATAGAGAGCCTGGACCACGAGCGTCGTGGCCTCTTCCTCGGACAGGTCGTCACGGAACAGCTTCTTCATCGCCCCGCGCGCGAAGATCGAGCCGGAGCCGGTGGCGGCGAAGTTGTGCTCCTCGGAACGGCCGCCGGTCACGTCGTACGAGAAGATCCGCCCCTTGCCACGGTCCACATCGAACCCGGCGAACAGCGGCACGACCGCCAGCCCCTGCATGGCCATGCCCAGGTTGGACCGAATCATGGTCGACAACCGGTTCGCCTTGCCCTCCAACGAGAGCTGCGCCCCCTCGACCTTCTCGAAGTGCTCCAGCTCCAGCTGGAACAGCTTCACCATCTCGACGGCGAGACCGGCGGTGCCGGCGATACCGACGGCCGAGTACTCGTCCGCCGGGAAGACCTTCTCGATGTCCCGCTGCGCGATGACGTTGCCCATGGTCGCCCGCCGGTCACCGGCGAGCACCACCCCGCCGGGGAAGGTGACGGCCACGATCGTCGTCCCGTGCGGTGCCTCGATCACACCCTGCGTCGGGGGCAGCTGCCGCTTGCCCGGCAGCATCTCCGGCTGGTGCTCGGAGAGGAAGTCCATGAAGGACGAGGACCCAGGCGTCAGGAAGGCAGCTGGTAGACGCCCGATGCTACGAGTGTTGGCTTCCACGGAGTTCCTTCCAGGTAAGCGGCTGCCCGACGAACAGCGTCGGGATCGTCTCCCAACTTGCCGATGGCCGAATTGCAGTTGAAGCACAGTACGCCACGGACCCTACCCGTCTCATGGCAGTGATCCACATGTAAGGCCGGAGCTTTCAGGCAGATCACGCGGAGCCCCCTCCGAGAGGCCGTGGCTTCGCTTCAGATGTCGCTCACGCCCCACTGTCGCCCGGCACGCCTTGCAGCGTGTCGACAGTCCATCGGGGACCGATGCCCTGCTATGCCACTCGCTCCAGTGCGTAACCTCGTCACGGCCCAGGCAGCCCTGGGCTTCCCTGCGACGCCGGTAGGCCTCCGACCCGCATTCGCGGCAACGGTCCTGAAGCCTGTCGGGCTTGGACCTGTTGGCCGCGAATGCACCGGTGGGAAGAGCCCGTTTGTCCGCCGAGCACCGCTTCCCGGCACTCGAATCGAACATCTAGGGCTATTCCCCACCCTTCTGGACAAAGGACCGCACGAAGTCCTCGGCGTTCTCTTCGAGCACATCATCGATTTCGTCCAGGACGGAGTCCACGTCGTCGCTCAGCTTCTCGTGGCGCTCCTTCAGGTCCTCCGAACCCTGCGCCTCGGTTGCCTGCTCCTCGACCTCCTCCGTGGACCGCGTCGCCTTCTGCTGGCCGCCGCCGGTGTCCTTGGTCGCCATAACCCTCACCCCGCTCAGTTCGCCCGACATGGTCGACAGGTCGGCTTTCCTGCCGATCGGTGATGATCAGACCCTACAAGGCGGGTCTGACATCGGCCCGGTACTTGTTCCAACGTACGAGGGCCATCTCGATGATTCCCTTGCGGCGGGGTTTCCACCCCGCCGCCCGGTGCCGTCCGGTGCCTTCCGTAAGCCTGCTCAGCCGCCCGACAGGACCCTGACCAGGTCTTCTGCGGTGCGGCAGCGGTCCAGCAGCTCCTTGACGTGATTTCGCGTTCCGCGAAGAGGTTCGAGGGTTGGAACGCGCTGGAGCGAGTCCCGTCCCGGCAGGTCGAAGATGACCGAGTCCCAGGAGGCGGCGGCGACGTCGTCGGCGTACTGCTCGAGGCAGCGGCCGCGGAAGTACGCGCGCGTGTCCTCCGGCGGCTTCGCCTTCGCCCGTTCGACCTCGTGGTCGCCCAGGAGCCGCTTGATGCGCCCGCGGGCCGCGAGGCGGTTGTAGAGGCCCTTCTCGGGCCGTACGTCGGCGTACTGGAGGTCGACGAGGTGCAGGCGCGCGGCGTCCCAGTCGAGGCCGTCACGGCGCCGGTAGCCCTCCATGAGCTCTCGCTTGGCCACCCAGTCCAGTTCGCCGGCGAGGCTCATGGGGTCGTTCTCCAGACGCGTGAGGGTGTCCTCCCAGCGTGCGAGGACGTCCTTGGTCTGGTCGTCGGCGTCGGAGCCGAAGCGCTCCTCCACGTATTTGCGGGAGAGCTCGTAGTACTCCATCTGCAGCTGGACCGCGGTGAGTGTGCGGCCGCTGCGGAGGGTGACCAGGCGTTGCAGGGTGGGATCGTGGGAGACCTGGTGGAGGGTGCGGACGGGCTGGTCGACCGCCAGGTCCACGGCGATGAAGCCGTCCTCGATCATGGAGAGGACGAGGGCGGTCGTGCCGAGTTTCAGGTACGTCGAGATTTCCGAGAGGTTGGCGTCGCCGATGATCACGTGGAGGCGGCGGTATTTCTCCGCGTCGGCGTGCGGTTCGTCGCGGGTGTTGATGATGGGGCGTTTCAGGGTCGTCTCGAGGCCGACCTCGACTTCGAAGTAGTCGGCGCGCTGGCTGAGCTGGAAGCCGTGTTCGTGGCCGTCCTGGCCGATGCCGACGCGGCCGGCGCCTGCGAAGACCTGGCGGGAGACGAAGAAGGGGGTGAGGTGGCGCACGATGTCGGAGAAGGCGGTTTCCCGCTTCATGAGGTAGTTCTCGTGCGTGCCGTAGGAGGCGCCCTTGTTGTCGGTGTTGTTCTTGTAGAGATGGATGGGCTGGGCGCCCGGAAGCTGGGCCGCGCGTTCGGCTGCTTCGGCCATGATCCGCTCACCGGCCTTGTCCCAGAGGACGGCGTCCCGGGGGTTGGTGACCTCGGGGGCGCTGTACTCGGGGTGTGCGTGGTCGACGTAGAGGCGGGCGCCGTTGGTGAGGATCACGTTGGCGAGGCCGATGTCCTCGTCGGTGAGCTGGCTGGCGTCGGCGGCCTCGCGGGCGAGGTCGAAGCCTCGGGCGTCCCGTAGCGGGTTCTCCTCCTCGAAGTCCCAGCGGGCTCGGCGGGCCCGGTGCATCGCCGCCGCGTAGGCGTTGACGATCTGGGATGAGGTGAGCATGGCATTGGCGTTGGGGTGGCCGGGGACGGAGATCCCGTACTCCGTCTCGATGCCCATTACTCGCCGTACGGTCATGCGGCCCTCCTTGCCCGGCGGCACCCTCGGTCGTGGGCGCCGCTCAGATACCGGTGGTGCTCCGGTGCGGGTGCGGTGCCCGTCCTCCTCGCACTGCGCAACCCGGCGGTACGGAAGAGCCTAGAACGCCTCTGCGCTGGTGGGGAGATCATTTGCTTCATTGCCTTGCTCCAGCCGTGGCCCTGAAAAACAGTCGGCTGCGGGTACCCGTTGAGGGCACCCGCAGCCGCCCTGCTTATTACAGGTACTGTCCGGTGTTTGCCACCGTGTCGATGGAGCGTCCGGTGTCTGCGCCCTGCTTTCCGGTGATGAGGGTACGGATGTAGACGATCCGTTCGCCCTTCTTTCCGGAGATGCGGGCCCAGTCGTCCGGGTTGGTGGTGTTGGGCAGGTCCTCGTTCTCCTTGAACTCGTCCACGCATGCCTGGAGGAGGTGGGAGACGCGCAAACCCTTCTGGTTCTTTTCGAGGAAGTCCTTGATCGCCATTTTCTTGGCGCGGCCCACGATGTTTTCGATCATGGCGCCGGAGTTGAAGTCCTTGAAGTAGAGGACTTCCTTGTCGCCGTTGGCGTAGGTGACTTCCAGGAAGCGGTTCTCCTCGGATTCGGCGTACATGTGTTCCACGGCCGTCTGGATCATGCTGGCGACGGTCGTGGCCTTGCTGTCGCCGTGCTCGCCGAGGTCGTCGGCGTGCAGGGGGAGGCGTTCGGTGAGGTACTTGCCGAAGATGTCCTTGGCGGCTTCGGCGTCGGGGCGCTCGATCTTGATCTTCACGTCGAGGCGGCCGGGGCGCAGGATGGCGGGGTCGATCATGTCCTCGCGGTTGGAGGCGCCGATGACGACCACGTTCTGCAGGCCTTCCACACCGTCGATCTCGGCCAGCAGCTGCGGGACGATGGTGTTCTCCACGTCCGAGCTGACGCCGGAGCCGCGGGTGCGGAAGAGGGATTCCATCTCGTCGAAGAAGACGATGACGGGGGTGCCCTCGCTGGCCTTCTCACGGGCTCGCTGGAAGACGAGGCGGATCTGGCGCTCCGTCTCGCCGACGTACTTGTTCAGGAGCTCGGGACCCTTGATGTTGAGGAAGAAGCTCTTGCCGGCGGCCTGGCCGGTGACCTCGGCGACCTTCTTGGCCAGCGAGTTCGCGACGGCCTTGGCGATGAGCGTCTTACCGCATCCGGGGGGCCCGTAGAGCAGCACACCCTTGGGTGGCCGCAGTTCGTGCTCCTTGAACAGGTCGGGGTAGAGATACGGGAGCTCCACGGCGTCCCGGATGGCCTCGATCTGTCCGCCGAGGCCGCCGATCTGCTCGTAGCCGATGTCGGGGACCTCTTCGAGGACGAGTTCCTCGACCTCGCTCTTGGGGACGATCTCGTAGACGTAGCCGGAGCGGGGTTCGAGCAGGAGGGCGTCGCCGGGGCGGATGGTGACGTCCAGCAGCGGCTCGGCGAGCCTGACCACCCGTTCCTCGTCGGTGTGCCCGATGACCAGGGCGCGCTCGCCGTCCTCGAGGATCTCCTTGAGGGTGACGATGTCCCCGACCCGCTCGAATTTCATGGCCTCGACCACGTTGAGCGCTTCGTTGAGCATTACTTCCTGGCCACGCCGCAGGTCGTCGAGTTCGACGCTGGGGCTGACGTTCACCCGTAGCTTGCGGCCGCCGGTGAAGATGTCGGCTGTGCCGTCCTCGTTCGCCGTGAGGAAGACACCGAAGCCGGCCGGAGGCTGCGCGAGCCGGTCGACTTCCTCCTTGAGGGCCACGATCTGGTCGCGGGCCTCACGGAGCGTGTTGGCGAGTCGCTCGTTCTGGGCGGACACGCCGGCCAGGTTGGTCTGCAGCTCGACGATCCGCTCTTCGAGAATCCTCGTGTGTCGCGGAGAGTCGGCGAGCTTGCGTCGCAGGACGGCGATCTCCTGCTCAAGGTAGGCAATCTGCCCGGCCGGGTCGTCGGACCCTCGTCCCGGGCGGATGCCGCGGTTCATGTCGTCGTCGTGGGCTGCCACGGTCCTCACCTCCTCCAAGGGGAGCTGGACGCTTCCAGACCCTACCTGGGCGGGTGTCGATTGAAACCCCTAGATCACAAAGACTGTCGGGGTGTGTCCGATCTTCACCCTTGCGCTCTCCCTCACGCCAGGGGAATACCCACCGAACATGATTGGAAAGCGGGCGGGGGTAGGGTCGAAGTGTTCAACACCCGTCAGAGCCTGCATCGTTCCCGTGCGGCTCGACACTAAACGGCAGGAGAGATGAGCGTGCAGCAGGAGGTCGGTGTCGGCGGCGAGGCCCTGGAGGTCTGGATCGACCAGGATCTCTGTACCGGCGACGGCATCTGTGCCCAGTATGCGCCCGAGGTGTTCGAGTTGGACATCGACGGTCTGGCGTATGTGAAGAGCCCTGAGGACGAGCTCCTGCAGGCCGTTGGGGCCACGACGCCGGTGCCGTTGCCGCTGGTGGGTGACGTGGTGGACTCGGCGCGGGAGTGTCCCGGCGAGTGCATTCACGTACGGCGCGTTTCGGACAGCGTCGAGGTGTACGGGCCCGACGCGGAGTGACCGGTCGGGCACGTGCCGTGATTTCTGTCTGATTTCTCACAGCCGGGGTGGCCTGATTCAGACGCTGTGGGCGCCTGCGGGTGTCGAGCGGATGAACCTCTGGTCCTTCCACTGCCACTTGGCGCTGTCCTTGACGTCGGGGCAGCAACTGGGCACGTCCGCCGACGAGTAGCCGAGGAGCGTGGCGAGGACGGCACCGTCGGTGACGGAGATGCTCATGACGTTGGTGCGGGCCTTGGGATCGACGAGGGTGGCGACCACGCGCGCGTGGGTACTGTGGGCACCCTGGGTGAGGACGTAGACGCCGTCGGGCGGCGTGCCCATGGGGGCGTCGCAGTGGACCACGGCGACGGTTTCGGGTCTGCCGTCGCCGTCGAGGTCGCCGCTGGCCTTCTTGCTGACGAGGGCCTTGACGGGGCCGCATTGGATGGGGAAGTCGATGCCCGTGGTGCCGGGGGCGGCGGTGGTGACGGGCGCGGGCCGGGTCTGCGGGCCGGAGGCCTGGGCCGCCGTCGCGGGTCTGGGCTGCACGAGCGAGGAGAGGGCCACGACGCCGGCCACGGCGGTTGCGGTCGCGACCCAGTGGATCGGCCGGGTGTGGGTGTGTGCCAGTTCCGGGACGGCGGATTGCTGCACTAGGAGCGTCTCCTGGGGTGGCTGAGCCGGTGGGGGGGTGGCCAGCATCGTGCCACACGTCACAGGGCGGGGGAACGGCGGGGTGCGGGATGTCGTACGTCCGTTATGCGGGTTTTCAACGGAAGGGCGCCGTGGCCGAGTTCCGGAGGTGTTCCGGGAACTCGGCCACGGCGCCCTGTCGTTGTCCGTGGCACCAAGACCGTGTCAGCGGCCGCTGCCTCCGTCGGCGTTGGGTCCGGCGTAGTCCTCGCCGTAGGCGCCCTTGGCGGGGCGGCGACGGCGCATGGGCGGTTCGACGCCGTCGGCGAGGCGGCGGGCGGTGAGGAGGAAGCCGGTGTGGCCGATCATCCGGTGGTCGGGGCGGACGGCCAGGCCTTCGATGTGCCAGTTGCGGATCATCGTCTCCCAGGCGGTCGGCTCGTTGAAGCAGCCGATCTCGCGGATGGACTCGACGGTCCGGGCGAGCTGGGTGGTGGTGGCGACGTAGCAGCACAGGATGCCGCCGGGGACGAGCGCCTTGGAGACGGCCTCCAGGCATTCCCAGGGGGCGAGCATGTCGAGGATGACACGGTCGACGTCGGTGTCGGACAGATTGTCCTGAAGGTCGCCCACGGTGAGCTGCCAGGCGGGGTGGGGGCCGCCGAAGTAGCGCTCGACGTTCTGCCGGGCGATCTCGGCGAAGTCCTCGCGGCGCTCGTAGGAGTGCAGCATGCCCTGGTCGCCGATGGCGCGCAGCAGGAAGCTGCTGAGCGACCCGGAGCCGACGCCGGCCTCGACGACGCGGGCGCCGGGGAAGATGTCGGCGAAGGCGAGGATCTGCCCCGCGTCCTTGGGGTAGACGACGGCTGCCCCGCGGGGCATGGACAGGACGTAGTCGGGGAGCAGGGGGCGCAGCGCGAGGTAGGCGACGTTCCCGGTGGTGCGGACAACGCTGCCCTCGGGAGCGCCGATCAGTTCGTCGTGCGGGAAGGAACCCTTGTGGGTGTGGAAGTTCTTCCCGTCCTCGAGCGTGAACGTGTAGTGGCGGCCCTTGGGGTCGGTCAGCTGAACCTGGTCCCCGACCTTGAAGGGCCCGCGCCTGCGGGCGGCACCGGTCGGTTCGGACATGTGAACAGCCTACCGGCGTTTGCGGAGGCCGCCGACCACCGTTTCGGGAGACCGGTTCTCAGTTGGGGCGGGCCATGGCCTTGACGAAGGCGCGCTCGACGTCGGCGGCGGAGAGGACGCCGTAGATCTCGCCGGTCTCCTCGACGACGAGGTATTCGGTGGCGGGGGTGGCGCGCAGGACGTCGAGGAGGTCCTCGCCGGCGAGTTCGGCCGAGACGCGCATGCCGTCGGTGAGGTCCTGGGCCAGGCCGCTGACGGCGACCCAGGGGCGGCGGTGCTCGGGGACGCCGACGATGGCGGCCTCGCGGACGAGGGAGAGGGGTTCGCCGTGGGCGTCGACGACGACGAGGGCGCGGGCACCGGCGTCGTTGGCGCGGCGGAGGGCCTCGGAGAGGGGGGTGTCGGTCTCGACGGGGACGGCGCGGCGGGTGAGGGTGCGGGCGCGCAGTTCGGGGAGGTGCTCACGGAGGCGGGCCATGCGCAGGCTGTTGCCGGCTCCGGTCCAGATGATCGCCGCGAGGATGGCGGCGAGCAGGGCGTCGGTGACCGTGTCCATGCCGACGCTGTCCTCGGCGCTGGAGCCGAGGGCGCCGGACTGGGTGAGCAGGGGCAGGCCGATGAGGACGGAGACGGCGAGGGCTCGGCCGACCCAGGCGGCGGCGACGGTACCGCTCATGGGTCTGCCGGTGATCTTCCAGACGACGGCGCGGAGCATGCGGCCGCCGTCGAGGGGGAGGCCGGGGAGGAGGTTGAAGATGGCCACGATGAGGTTGGAGACCATCAGGCCGGCGAGCAGGACACCGGGGACGGTGCCGGGCTCGACGGGCTGCATCGCGAGGTAGAAGACGCCGGCGAGGGCGAGGGAGAGCAGAGGGCCGACGAAGGCCAGCCAGAACTCGCGGCCGGGGGTCTCGGCCTCCTTCTCGATCTCGGAGACGCCGCCGAAGAACTGGAGCTGGATGCGGCGGACCGGGAGTCTGAAGCGGAGGGCGGCGACGGTGTGGGCGAGTTCGTGGATGAGGACGGAGGCGTAGAAGGCGACCGCGAAGAAGAGGGAGACCAGGTAGCGGGCGGCCCCGAGCTCGGGCAGGACACGGTCGAGCTGCCCGCCGAACACCCAGGTGATCAGCGCGGCGACGAGGAACCAGCTGGGCGCCACGTAGACGGGCACGCCGAAGGGCCGCCCCATGAGCAGCCCACCACGCGGCTGCTCCGGGGGGCGCTGCGGCGGGGGCCCCTTGGTGAGGGCGGGTGTGGGCGCGGTGGTCTCGGCCGGACTCGGCTCGTGCCCACCCGCGTGCGCCCGCGCCCGCTCCTCGTGCGCCTCGTGCGTGGGAGCGGTCGGGGCCGGGGGTTGGGCTGGGGCGTCGGGAGCGGTCGCGGGCGCCGCGTCGGCGTCGGCGTCGGCGGTGTCCGCCTTCGGCTCGGGTGCCTCGCCGCCCGCGGGCTCCCTTCCCGCGGACTCGCCGCCCGTCGCCTTCGCGGCCGGGACCGGGGAGGAAGCCGCCTCGGCCGGGGGTGCCGAGTCCGGCTCGGCGGCTGGCGTCTCCGACGGGGTCGGCCGGGGGTCGTGGCCGTCGGCCGGTTCAACCGCCGCGTCCGGCAGGCTCGGCCCGGAGCCGTCGGCCTGCTCACCCTCCGCCCCCGTGGCCGGCGTCTCCGGCGGGGTCGGCCCGGGGGCGGCGGGCGGGGCTTCCGGTTCTTCGGTGGTCGGGGGTGCGGGGGGCCTCTCGGGCTGGTCGTGGGCGTCTCGGGTGGGCTCGCCCGGGGGTCGCTCCGGCGCGGGGGGCTGGGGCGTTGGTGTGGCGGGGTGCTCGGCCGACTCTTCGTTGTCCGGCCGCGGCCGCCCGGTCCCGCCGCTTTCCACCACGGTGTCCCCTCGTTCGAAGCGTCTTCCACTCCTGCGGGCGGAAGGTCTCGTGACCGATGGTATGCGGCCGTCGTGACGTGTTCCGCCCCGGCACCCCCGGTGTTTCCCGGGTGGTCGCCGCGGGTGCCGGGCGGGGGTGGGTGACTGTCAGTGGCGGGCCGTATGGTCTGGGGCATGGAGAGCACGAGTGAGGGCGTCGGCGGGACGGGCGACGAGGGTGTGGTCGTGGAGGACACGGCCGGTGCGGGGGCGGTGGTCGTGCCGGAGGCGGTGGTGGAGGCCGTCGCCACAGCGCCCTCCTCGCTGTCGCCCTCGCGGGCCGGTGACTTCATGCAGTGTCCGTTGCTGTACCGGTTCCGGGTGATCGACCGGCTGCCGGAGAAGCCGAGCGCGGCGGCGACCCGGGGGACCCTGGTGCACGCGGTCCTCGAGCGGCTGTTCGACGCCCCGGCGGCGGAGCGGACGGCGCCGCGGGCCAAGTCGCTGATCCCGGGGCAGTGGGACCGGTTGCGGGAGTCGCGGCCGGAGATCGGGGAGCTGTTCGCCGACGATCCGGACGGTGAGCGGCTGGCGGGGTGGCTGGCGGAGGCGGAGGGGCTGGTGGAGCGCTGGTTCTCGCTGGAGGATCCGACGCGTCTGGAGCCGGCCGAGCGGGAGCTGTTCGTGGAGGCGGAGCTGGAGTCGGGGCTGCGGCTGCGCGGGATCATCGACCGGGTCGACGTGGCGCCCACCGGCGAGGTGCGGATCGTCGACTACAAGACGGGCAAGGCGCCCCGGCCGGAGTACGCCGAGGGCGCGCTGTTCCAGATGAAGTTCTACGCGCTGGTGGTGTGGCGGCTGAAGAACGTGATTCCCCGGCGGCTGCAGCTGGTCTATCTCGGCAGTGGGGATGTGGTGACGTACGACCCCGTCCTCGCCGATCTGGAGCGGGTGGAGCGCAAGCTGCTCGCGCTGTGGGAGGCGATCCGGCTGGCGACGGAGACGGGTGAGTGGCGGCCGCGGCCGACGAAGCTGTGCGGCTGGTGCGATCACCAGGCGCACTGTCCGGAGTTCGGCGGCACTCCCCCGCCGTATCCGCTGCCGGTGAGGGCGGCCGAGTCCCGTGGTGAGCCGCAGGGCAGAATGGGGCCGGACTAGCGAAGGAGACTTACGTGGCCATCCGCGTCCTACTGGTCGACGACCAGCCGCTGCTGCGTACCGGCTTCCGGATGATCCTGGAGGCCGAGCAGGACATCGCGGTCGTCGGTGAGGCCGGAGACGGTCTGCAAGCCCTCGACCAGGTGCGGGTGCTGCAGCCCGATGTGGTGCTCATGGACATCCGTATGCCCCGGATGGACGGGGTGGAGGCGACCCGGCAGATCACCGGGCCGGGGCGGGACGGACCGGCGAAGGTCCTGGTACTGACGACCTTCGACCTGGACGAGTATGTGGTGGAGGCGTTGCGGGCGGGGGCCAGTGGGTTCCTGCTGAAGGATGCCCCGGCCAATGAACTGGTCCAGGCGATCCGGGTGGTGGCGGCCGGTGAGGCCATGCTGGCACCGAGCATCACGCGCCGGCTGCTCGACAAGTACGCCACACATCTGCCGTCGGGCGACGAGCCGGTGCCGGACACCCTGCACACGCTGACGGATCGTGAGGTGGAGGTGTTGAAGCTGGTGGCGCGGGGCCTGTCGAACGCGGAGATCGCCGCCGACCTGTTCGTCAGCGAGACGACCGTGAAGACGCATGTGGGCCATGTGCTGACGAAGTTGGGGCTCCGGGACCGGGTGCAGGCCGCGGTGTACGCGTACGAGAGTGGTCTGGTGCGCCCGGGCGCGCAGTAGGACGTTCGGGTACGACGCGTAGGGCGCCCCCTGGTCGAGCGGGGGCGCCCTGCGTCGTTCTCGCGGGGGTCCGTCAGCTCTTGCTGAGTTCCCAGAAGCGGAACACGGTGGAGGCGTCGAGGCAGTTCTCGAGGCCGTAGGCGTTCTCGCTGACGACCGCGTACTGCTTGGCCTGCCAGAGCGGCAGGACAGGAAGTTCGTCGGCGACGATGTCCTGGAGTTCGGCGTAGTCGTCGTCGGTGGCGGAGCGGTCGCTCTGGGCGGCGGTGCGGGGGATGAGGGTGCCGGTGATGGTGCTGTTGGCGTAGTTGTTGCCGAGGACGTTGCCGTCGCCGAAGAAGGGCGCGGTGAAGTTGTCGGCGTCGGGGTAGTCGGGGACCCATCCCTTGACGTAGACGCCGTACTTGCCGGCGGCGATGTCCTTCTCGTACTGGTCGAAGGGGACGGATTCGACGTCGGCGGCGAAGAGACCGCTGGCGTTGAGCTGGGCGGCGATGGCCTTGAGTTCCTGGTCGGTGGCGGGGCCGTAGCGGGTGGGTGTGGACCAGAGCGTCAGCTTGACCTTGCCGGTGATGCCCTCGTCCTGGAGTGCGGCGGCGGCCTTGGCGCGGGAGGGGTGGGCGCCGTAGCGGTCGAAGAAGGCGGTGTTGTGGCCCGCTATGCCGGCCGGGACGATCGAGTAGAGCGGGTCGGCGGTGCCCTGGTAGACGTCCCTGATGAGGGCTTCGCGGTCGATGAGGTGGGCGATGGCGCGGCGGACGCCGAGCTTTCCGGCGACGGGGTCGTCGGTGTTGAAGACGAGGTGCTGGACCTCGGCGCTGCTGCCTTCGACGACCTCGGCGCCGGTGTCGCCGGTGCTCTGCTGGATGTCGGCGATGTCGGTGGCGGTGAGGCCGCGGTAGGCGATGTCGATGTCGCCGTCGAGAAGGGCCTTCTTCAGGGCCTTCTGGTCGCCGCCGAAGAACTTCAGGGTGACGCCCTGGTTCCGGGTGTCGCCGGCGGAGCCCTTGTAGGAGTCGTTGACGGTGAAGACGGCCTGGTCGTCGTCGAAGGAGGCCAGTTCGTAGGGACCGGAGCCGACGGCGCCGCCGTCCTCGCGCAGGCCGTCGGCGTCGTACTCCTGGTGGTCGACGATGGAGCCGGCGCCGGAGGCGATCTTGCTGGGGAAGGTGGCGTCGGGGACCTTGAGCTTGAAGACGACCGTCTTGGCGTCCGGCGTCTCGACCTCGTCGAGCATGGGGAACATGAGGGCGGGGCCGGAGTCGTCGTTGATCTTCAGCATGCGGTCGAAGGAGAACTTGACGTCCTCGGAGGTGAGGTCGTCACCGTTGGAGAACTTCAGGCCGTCCTTGAGGGTGCACCGGTACGTCTTGGCCTGCTGGTCCGTGAAGGAGCACTCCTTCGCGGCGTCGGGCTCGGGTTCGGTCCCGCCGTTGGGGAAGCTGAGCAGCGACTGGAAGACGTTGTTGAACAACATCCAGGATCCCGGGTCGTAGCCGGAGGCCGGATCCGTGGCGAGGACGTCGTCCGACATCCCCAGCACCACGGCGGTGCCGTCGCCGTCCGAGCCCCCGGTCTGGGTGCCGCAGCCGGTCAACAAGCCGGAGGCCAGCCCTGCCACGATCGGCAGAACCGGCCACTGGTTACGCATGTTCACGAAGTACCTTTGTCGATTGGTTCATCTCACCGGGACCGCCGTCCAGGGCCCCGGCCACAAAAAACGTATCAGCCGACCGCAGCAGCCTCTCAGTTGCTCACGCCGCGGCCGAGCTCCCACAGCTGCAGGGTGGCCGAGGAGTTGAGGGCGTACGCCGTGCCCGTGATGTCGGTGCTGGCGGCGACGTACTGCTTGCCCTGCCACAGCGGGAGGATCGGGACGTCGTCGGCGACGACGTCCTGGATCTCGGTCAGGCTCTTGGCCGCGCTGAGGCGGTCGGCCTCGCGCCGGGAGTCCGGGATCAGGTTGTCGATGATCTCGCTGTTGGCGTACGGGGACTTGAGGAAGTTGTCCTTGTCGAGGAACGGCGCGACGAAGTTGTCGGCGTCGGGGAAGTCCGGGAACCAGCCCATGCCGTAGACCGCGTACTTGCCCTTGCGCTCGGCGGGGACGAACGTGTCCCAGAGGGAGCCCTTGAGGGTGACGTCGAACAGACCACTGTCGTCGAGCTGCTTCTTCAGCAGCTCGAACTCCTGCTTGGTGGCCGGTCCGTAGTGGTCGGTGGTGTAGTTCAGCGTCAGCTTCACCGGGGTGGTGATGTTCGCCTCGGTCAGCAGCTCCTTGGCCTTGCTGACGCTCGGGTCGCCGTACTTGTTGAAGAAGGAGTTGGAGTGACCCGTGATGGAGGCCGGGACGAGCGAGTAGAGGGCATCGGCCTGGGAGCCGTAGACCTGCGAGACGAGCTCGTTGCGGTTGACGACCTGGGCCATCGCCTGGCGCAGGGCCTTCGACTTCACCACGGGGGCGTCGGTGTTGAAGGCCAGGTAGCGGATCTCGAGGCCGGCGAGTTCGACGAGGTCGATGTCGCTGTCGGCGGCGGCGTCGGAGAGCTTCTGGATCTGCTCCGGCGACATGGTGCGGGTCATCAGGTCGATGTCGCCCTTTTCGAGGGCGGTGCCCATGTCGTCGGCGTCGTCGTAGGACACCATGTCGACCTGGTCGTTGTTCACCTTCAGTGTCCCCTTGTAGTTGGGGTTCTTGGTGAACACGGCCTTGGTGACGGCGTCGCCGTCGGTCTCGGCCTTGAGGGTGTACGGGCCGGAGCCGTCCACTTCGAAACCGTCGCGCAGCTTGTCCTTCTCGTAGTCGTCGGGGTTGACGATGCCGGCGACCGGGGTCGTCAGCTTGTACGGGAAGGTGGCGTCGGCGGTCTTGAGGTGGAAGATGACTTCGTTGTCACCCTGCGTCTCGACGGTGTCGATGGTGGAGAGCAGGGCGAAGACGCCGGAGTCGGCCTTGATGGCGCGGGCACGGTCGATGGAGAACTTGACGTCCTCGGCGGTGATCGCGTCGCCGTTGGAGAACTTCAGACCGCTGCGGAGCTTGCAGGCGTAACGCTCGTTGCCGCTGTCGGTGAAGCCGCAGGACTGGGCCGCCTCGGGGATGGGGTCACCCTCCCCCTTGGGCACGATCATCAGGGTCTGCACGGTCTGGCGCAGGATGTTCCAGGTGCCGACGTCATAGGCGTAGGCGGGATCGAGCGGTGCGGGCGCGGCCTTGGTGGCGGTGAACCGGTCGGTGGTGCCTACGACGATGGCGTCGCCGCTGCCGCTCCCGCTGTCGGACCCGCCGCAGGCGGCGAGTACGGGCGCGAGCAGGCCGACCACAGCCGGCAGCACCAAAGTCTTGCGGTTCATGCTCGAGTTTCTCCAGAGCTGTCGAGTCCGTGTATCACGCATGCAGGGGTGTCGCAGCGGATCACGGGGATAGGGGTGATGTTCTCGCGACGAGATTAGTCCGCACCAGCACGAGCGTTGACTGCAACCGGAGTTGAAAGCCCATCACGCAGCGAAACCGTATGCGAACGCATTGAAAAATCGTCAGCGGAACGATACGCGCAGCTGTCCATCAATCAGGACACAAGGGCGCGCCCAACCACCCGGAACGGGGGGCTGCGGCACAGGGGAGGCTCCCTGTCGACCCCCTGTGAGGTGGGGAACGTCACACACTTAACAAGGTTGACCGGTACGGAATTCAACCGTCGGCGAAGATCGGAATTCCCCCGCGCGCACACCCGCCGAATTCCCCGGCTATCGGCGGTGCACGCTCGGTGAACGTCCTCGCGCATTGGCGTCATCGACCGATCACCAATGATCACCCCGGTGATCAGAAGAGCGGTGTCACAGCGGCATGAGGCCGCGCAGAAAAGTCAGGTCGACGTGCTCCAGCGAGGGCACGACCGTACGCCGGACGGCCGCCGGGATCGGGGCCACGGAGGGCACCGCCACGACATGGCAGCCCGCCGCCTCCGCCGCGGCGACACCGGTCGCGGTGTCCTCGACGACCGCGCATCTGGCCGGGTCCGCGCCGAGGCCCGCGGCCGCGAACAGATACGGGTCGGGGTAGGGCTTGGTGCGCGCGACCTCGTCGCCGGCCACCGTCAGTCTGAAGTGCTGGGGGCCGAGCGAGGCGAGGACGCGGTCGATGATGCGCCGGTGCGAGGCGGAGACGAGAGCCGTGGGCACCTCGTGCTCGGCGAGTTCGGCGAGCAGCCGGGCGGCCCCCGGCATCAGGGGCAGGGCGCGGGTGATGCGGTCCTCGAAGCCCTCGTTGAGCAGGACGGACAGTTCGGCGAGGGTGATGTCGGCTCCGGTCGCCTCGATCAGGAATCCGGCGCTGCGGCTCATCGGGCCGCCGACCACCACATGGCGCCAGGAGTCGTCGAGGGTGTGGCCGAGACCGGCGAAGACCTCCACCTCGACGTCCCACCAGAAGCCCTCGGTGTCCACCAGGGTGCCGTCCATGTCGAGGAGCACGGCCTGGAGGGCCGAGCCCTCGGCCGTGCGGGTTACGGGCGCGGGAACCGTGCTGGTCATCCACGTACCTCCTTGAGGGACGAGCAGGCCGGTTCCCGCTGGGGAACCGGCCTGCAGTGGACCGACCAGTGTACGACTTATCGGATCAGCGTGCTCAGTGGCACACCTGTCACCGTGCGTTGAAGTACTTCGCCTCCGGGTGGTGGATCACGATCGCGTCCGTGGACTGCTCCGGGTGCAGCTGGAACTCCTCGGACAGGTGGACGCCGATCCGCTCGGGGCGGAGCAGCTCGGCGATCTTGGCGCGGTCCTCCAGATTGGGGCAGGCGCCGTAGCCGAGGGAGAAGCGTGCGCCGCGGTACTTCAGGGCGAACATGTCCTCGATGTCGGCGGGGTCCTCTCCGGCGAAGCCGAGTTCGGAGCGCACGCGTGCGTGCCAGTACTCGGCGAGGGCTTCGGCCAACTGTACGGACAGGCCGTGCAGTTCGAGGTAGTCGCGGTAGGAGTTGGACTCGAAGAGCTTGGCGGTCTCCTCGCCGATGCGGGAGCCGACGGTGACGACCTGGAGTCCGACGACGTCGGTCTCGCCCGACTCCTGGGGGCGGAAGAAGTCCGCGAGGCACAGGCGGCGGCCGCGGCGCTGGCGAGGGAAGGTGAAGCGGGTGCGTTCGTTGCCGTGCTCGTCCAGGATGATCAGGTCGTCGTCCTTGGACACGCAGGGGAAGTAGCCGTAGACCACGGCGGCTTCCAGGAGGTTCTCCGTCTGGAGCCTGTCCAGCAGGCCGCGCAGGCGCGGGCGGCCCTCGCTCTCGACGAGTTCCTCGTACGACGGTCCGTCGCCGGTGCGGGCCTGCTTCAGGCCCCACTGGCCCTTGAACAGCGCGCCCTCGTCCAGCCAGGTGGCGTACTCCTTGAGCTGGATGCCCTTGATGACGCGGGTGTCCCAGAACGGCGGCGTGGGGAGGGGGTTGTCGATGGCGACGTCCGAGCGGACGTGGCCCTCCTGCGGGCTCTCCTCGGTCTCGACGGCGGCGGCCGGGCGGACCCGGCGCTGCTTGAGCTCGGGCAGCTTGGCGCCGGGCACGCCCCGCTTGACGCCGATCAGGGCGTCCATCAGTCGCAGGCCCTCGAAGGCGTCGCGGGCGTAGCGGACCTCGCCCTGGTAGATCTCGTGCAGGTCCTGCTCGACGTAGGCGCGGGTGAGGGCCGCGCCGCCCAGGATGACCGGGTAGGTGGTCGCCAGGCCGCGGCTGTTGAGCTCCTCCAGGTTCTCCTTCATGATCACCGTGGACTTGACCAGGAGCCCGGACATGCCGATGACGTCGGCGCGGTGCTCGGTGGCGGCCTCCAGGATCGCGGATACCGGCTGCTTGATGCCGAGGTTGACGACGTTGTAGCCGTTGTTGGACAGGATGATGTCGACGAGGTTCTTGCCGATGTCGTGGACATCACCGCGCACGGTGGCCAGCACGATGGTGCCCTTGCCGTCGGCGTCGGTCTTCTCCATGTGCGGTTCGAGGTAGGCGACCGCGGCCTTCATGACCTCGGCGGACTGCAGCACGAACGGCAGCTGCATCTGCCCGGAGCCGAACAGCTCACCGACGACCTTCATGCCGTCCAGGAGGGTGTCGTTGACGATGTCCAGGGCCGGGCGGTCCCGCAGCGCGGCGTCCAGGTCGGCCTCCAGGCCGTTGCGCTCGCCGTCGATGATGCGGCGCTTGAGGCGCTCCTCCAGCGGCAGCGCGGCCAGCTCCTCGGCCTTGCCGGCCTTCAGGGACTTCGCCGTGGCGCCCTCGAACAGCTGCATGAGCTTCTGCAGGGGGTCGTAGCCCTCGGCGCGGCGGTCGTAGATCAGGTCGAGGGCGGTGCGGACCTCTTCCTCGCTGAAACGGGCGATCGGCAGGATCTTCGAGGCGTGGACGATCGCGGAGTCCAGGCCCGCCTTGACGCACTCGTCGAGGAAGACGGAGTTCAGCAGGATCCGGGCGGCCGGGTTGAGGCCGAAGGAGATGTTCGACAGACCCAGCGTCGTCTGGACGTCGGGATGGCGGCGCTTGAGCTCGCGGATCGCCTCGATGGTCGCGATGCCGTCCCTGCGGGACTCCTCCTGACCGGTACAGATCGTGAAGGTCAGGGTGTCGATGAGGATGTCCGACTCGAGGATGCCCCAGTTCCCGGTCAGGTCGTCGATGAGCCGCTCGGCGATCTCGACCTTCTTCTCCGGCGTGCGGGCCTGGCCCTCCTCGTCGATCGTCAGCGCGATCAGGGCGGCGCCGTGCTCCTGCGCCAGCCGGGTGACCTTCGCGAAACGGGACTCCGGCCCGTCACCGTCCTCGTAGTTCACGGAGTTGATCACCGCGCGGCCGCCGAGCTTCTCCAGCCCCGCCCGAAGGACGTCGACCTCGGTGGAGTCCAGCACGATCGGCAGGGTGGAGGCGGTGGCGAAGCGGCCGGCCAGCTCCTCCATGTCGGCGACACCGTCACGGCCGACATAGTCCACGCACAGATCGAGCATGTGCGCGCCCTCACGGATCTGCTCGCGGGCCATCTCCACACAGTCGTCCCAGCGACCGGCCAGCATCGCCTCCCGGAACTTCCTCGAGCCGTTGGCGTTGGTTCGCTCACCGATGGCGAGGTAGGAGGTGTCCTGCCGGAAGGGGACCGTCTGGTAGAGGGAGGCGGCACCCGGCTCGGGCCGCGGGTCACGCTCGACAGGCGTCGTGTCCTGGACGCGCTCCACCAGCCGGCGCAGGTGCTCGGGCGTGGTACCGCAGCAGCCGCCGATCAGGTTCAGCCCGTAGTCGCGCACGAACGTCTCCTGCGCGTCGGCCAGGCCCTCGGGGTCGAGCGGGAAATGCGCGCCGTCCTTGGTGAGGATCGGCAGACCGGCGTTGGGCATGCACAGCAACGGAGTGCGCGAGTGCCGGGCCAGGTAGCGCAGGTGCTCGCTCATCTCGGCGGGGCCGGTCGAGCAGTTCAGGCCGATCATGTCGATGCCCAGCGGCTCGAGCGCGGTGAGCGCGGCCCCGATCTCCGAACCCAGCAGCATGGTGCCGGTCGTCTCGAACGCCATCGACACCAGCAGCGGCACCTGAGTGCCGGTCGCCTCCATGGCACGCCGGGCGCCCAGGATCGACGACTTCGTCTGCAGCAGGTCCTGCGTGGTCTCCACGATCAGGGCGTCCGCGCCACCGGCGAGCAGGCCCTCGGCATTGGCCTGGAAGCCGTCACGCAGGACGCCGTAGCCGATGTGGCCCAGGGTCGGCAGCTTCGTTCCCGGGCCGATGGAGCCGAGGACCCAGCGCTGGCGGCCGTCGCGGGCACCGTAGGCATCGGCCGTCTCACGGGCGATGCGGGCACCCGCCTCGGACAGCTCGTAGACGCGGTCGGCGATCTCGTACTCGGCCATGGCGGAGTGGTTTGCGCCGAACGTGTTGGTCTCCACGCAGTCCACGCCCGCGTCGAAGTACGCCTCATGGACCGAACGGACGATGTCGGGCCGGGTGAGGTTGAGGATCTCGTTGCAGCCCTCGAGGTTCTCGAAGTCCTCCAGGGTGGGCTCCTGGGCCTGGAGCATGGTGCCCATGGCCCCGTCGGCCACCACCACACGGGTGGCCAGGGCCTGGCGGAGCGCGGACACACGGGTCCGGCTGTCGGCGGAAGGGGTCGGCGGCACAGAGGCCATGAAAGGGCTCCCTCGAATGCGACGGCTGTCGGCTTTGCCTCACCTCAGGATGCGGGAGGAACGGCTTCCCGAGGAGAGCGCACGCCGTCAGGGTAGCCGGGACGGGGGCCGTATGGTCAGGGCGTCCACGGGACGGACGGCGACGGCGGGCCGGCCGGCACTCCCGGCTCGGGCGGACGGCCGCGGCGTCACTCCGGGGGGACGAGTGGCCTGACGCATATCGACCGACCATTAGCGGAGAGTCGACATGGACCGGTAGTGTTCGGCATTGCCGAACGCCGGTACTTGACCGCGCGTTGACGGTCGAAGGGGAGGCAGGACGGCGATGGCACGGAACATCCAGTCGGTCGAACGGGCGGCCGCGATGCTGCGGCTGCTCGCGGGCGGGGAGCGACGGCTGGGCCTGTCGGACATCGCCTCGTCGCTGGGCCTGGCCAAGGGCACCGCCCACGGCATCCTGCGCACCCTCCAGCAGGAGGGCTTCGTCGAACAGGACGACGCCTCCGGGCGCTACCAGCTGGGCGCGGAGCTGCTGCGCCTCGGCACGACCTACCTGGACGTGCACGAGCTGCGCGCGCGTGCCCTGGTCTGGACGGACGACCTGGCCCGCTCCAGCGGGGAGAGCGTCCACCTGGGCGTTCTGCACCAGCAGGGCGTGCTGATCGTGCACCACGTGTTCCGGCCCGACGACAGCCGGCAGGTGCTGGAGATCGGCGCCATGCAGCCGCTGCACTCCACGGCTCTGGGCAAGGTGCTGTCGGCCTACGACCCGGTGGCGCACAGCGAGGCCCTGGAGGCCGACCGCAAGCCCTTCACGGACCGTACGGTGTGCGAGCTGGAGGACTTCGAGCACATCCTCGACGTCACGCGCGCGCGTGGGTATGCGGCCGACGTGGAGGAGACCTGGGAGGGTGTCGCCTCCATCGCCGCCCCCATCCACGACCGGCGGCGCATGCCCGTCGGGGCCGTCGGCATCACCGGTGCCGTGGAGCGGCTGGGCCGGGACGGGGAGCTGCGGCCCGAGCTGATCGCGGCGGTGCGCGACTGTGCCCGCGCGGTGTCGCGCGACCTGGGCGCCGGGCGCTTCTGAGCAGCCCGCGGACCTGAGAACCGCGTAAGAGCACACCGGGACGCCGGTCGGCGTTCCGGCTTTCGGCGTGTTCCGAAACATGCATCCAACGGGACATTCGCGGCGAGAGCGGAGCTCTGCCCGCAAGATCAACGGGAAGAGATGGGTCCCATCGATCAATAACGATCGCGTTTTCGATAACCGAACCCTTGACGCACACGTAACGCCGGAGCAAGACTCCCGTCCATCGGTCGGCATTGTCGAACACCTACCGGCAATACGCGCTAGAGTGTGACAACGCCAAGGACCGGCATCGCTCTCACCCCCGAGGGCGCCAGACCCCCGGAGGGACCCGGGGAGAACGGCTTCCCTGGACGAAGGACAAAGGAGTCGCGGGTGTCCAGCTCCGACATCTTCATCGGCGAGACCATCGGTACCGCCATACTCATCCTGCTCGGCGGTGGCGTCTGTGCCGCCGTCACGCTGAAGGCCTCCAAGGCCCGCAACGCCGGCTGGCTCGCCATCACCTTCGGGTGGGGCTTCGCAGTGCTCACGGCGGTCTACACCTCGGCGCCGCTGTCCGGCGCCCACCTGAACCCGGCCGTGACCCTCGCGCTCGCGATCAAGGACGACGACTGGAGCAACGTTCCGGTCTACTGGGCGGGCCAGCTGCTCGGCGCCGCGATCGGCGCGGCCCTGGTCTGGGTCGCCTACTACGGCCAGTTCCACGCGCACCTCACCGACAGGGAGATCGTCGGCGGCCCGGGTGCGCAGGCCACGGCGGCCAAGGCCGTCGAAGCGCAGGAGAAGGGCGCCGGCCCGGTCCTCGGCATCTTCTCGACCGGCCCGGAGGTCCGGGTCGCCTGGCAGAACCTCGCCACGGAGATCATCGGCACGATCGTGCTCGTGCTCGCCATCCTCACGCAGGGTCTGAACGACAAGGGCAACGGCCTGGGCACCATCGGTGCCCTGATCACCTCGCTGGTGGTCGTCTCCATCGGTCTGTCCCTCGGCGGTCCGACCGGCTACGCGATCAACCCGGCCCGCGACCTCGGTCCGCGCATCGTGCACGCCCTCCTGCCCCTGCCCAACAAGGGCGGCTCCGACTGGGGCTACGCCTGGATCCCGGTGGTCGGCCCGCTGATCGGCGGCGCCATCGCTGCAGGCATCTACAACGTCGCTTTTGCTTAAGAGCACCAGCCACACCCTGTAGTAATCAGCGCCGACAGGCAGCCCTTACCCACGGAACCCCAGGAGCACTCAGTGACCGACGCGCACACCGCCGGCCCCTTCATCGCCGCCATCGACCAGGGCACCACCTCCAGCCGCTGCATCGTCTTCGACCGCGACGGACGCATCGTCTCCGTCGACCAGAAGGAGCACGAGCAGATCTTCCCCAAGCCGGGCTGGGTCGAGCACGACGCCAACGAGATCTGGACCAACGTCCAGGAGGTCGTCGCCGGGGCCATCGAGAAGGCCGGCATCACCCGCGACGACATCAAGGCCATCGGCATCACCAACCAGCGCGAGACCACTCTGCTCTGGGACAAGAACACCGGTGAGCCCGTCCACAACGCCATCGTCTGGCAGGACACCCGCACCGACGCCCTGTGCAAGGAACTCGGCCGCAACGTCGGCCAGGACCGCTTCCGCCGCGAGACCGGTCTGCCGCTGGCCTCCTACTTCGCCGGCCCCAAGGCCCGCTGGCTGCTCGACAACGTCGAGGGCCTGCGCGAGCGCGCCGAGGCGGGCGACATCCTCTTCGGCACCATGGACACCTGGGTCATCTGGAACCTGACCGGCGGTGTCAACGGCGGCAAGCACTACACCGACGTCACCAACGCCTCCCGCACCATGCTGATGAACCTCCACACCCTGGAGTGGGACGACAAGATCGCCGAGTCCATCGGCGTGCCGCTGGCGATGCTCCCCGAGATCCGCTCCTCCGCCGAGGTGTACGGCGAGATCACCGGCGGCAAGCTGGGCGATCTGCTCGGCGGCATCCCGGTCGCCTCCGCGCTCGGCGACCAGCAGGCGGCCCTGTTCGGCCAGACCTGTTTCGCGGAGGGCGAGGCCAAGTCGACGTACGGCACCGGCACGTTCATGCTGATGAACACCGGCGAGAAGATCATCAACTCGTACTCCGGCCTGCTGACCACGGTGGGCTACCGCATCGGCGACGACAAGCCGGTCTACGCCCTCGAGGGCTCGATCGCCGTCACCGGTTCGCTGGTGCAGTGGATGCGCGACCAGATGGGTCTGATCTCCACCGCCGCCGAGATCGAGACGCTCGCGCTCTCCGTCGAGGACAACGGCGGCGCCTACTTCGTGCCGGCCTTCTCCGGTCTGTTCGCCCCGTACTGGCGCTCCGACGCCCGCGGTGTGATCGCCGGCCTCACCCGGTACGTCACCAAGGCGCACCTCGCGCGCGCCGTCCTAGAGGCCACCGCCTGGCAGACCCGTGAGATCACCGACGCCATGACCAAGGACTCCGGCGTCGAGCTCGCGGCCCTCAAGGTCGACGGCGGCATGACCTCCAACAACCTGCTGATGCAGACCCTCTCGGACTTCCTGGACGCCCCCGTGGTGCGCCCGATGGTCGCCGAGACGACCTGCCTCGGCGCCGCCTACGCCGCCGGTCTCGCCGTCGGCTTCTGGACCAGCACCGACGACCTGCGCGCCAACTGGCGGCGGGCCGCCGAGTGGACCCCCCGCATGGACGCGGAGACCCGCGACCGTGAGTACAAGAGCTGGCTCAAGGCCGTCGAGCGGACCATGGGCTGGCTCGAAGACGAGAGCTGACGAGCCTCCCCGAAAGCTCAGACGGCTCTGATGAGGAGTAAGAACCCGACATGACCAGTCAGTCCACCCTGCAGTCCGTGCCTGCCCTCGGGACGCGCCCGGCCTCCGGCTCCCTCCCGAGCCGCGCCGAGACCCGGGAGCAGCTCTCCAAGGCGTCGTACGACCTTCTCGTGATCGGCGGCGGCATCCTGGGCATCTCCACCGCCTGGCACGCCGCGCAGTCCGGGCTCAGGGTGGCCCTGGTCGACGCCGGCGACTTCGCCGGCGCCACCTCCTCCGCCTCCTCCAAGCTCCTCCACGGCGGTCTGCGCTATCTGCAGACCGGCGCGGTGAAGCTGGTGGCGGAGAACCACTTCGAGCGCCGTGCGGTCTCCCGCCAGGTGGCCCCCCACCTGGCGAACCCGCTCACGTTCTACCTCCCCGTGTACAAGGGCGGGCCGCACGGCGCGGCGAAGCTCGGGGCGGGCGTCTTCGCCTACTCCGCGCTGTCGGCCTTCGGCGACGGCGTCGGGCACCTGCTCTCGCCGGCCAAGGCCGCGCAGGACGTACCCGAGCTGCGCACCCAGAACCTCAAGGCCGTGGCCGTGTACGGCGACGACCAGATGAACGACGCGCGCATGGCGCTGATGACGGTCCGCGCGGCCGTCGAGGCGGGCGCCGTCGTCCTCAACCACGCCGAGGTCACCGGCCTGCGCTTCACCAGGGGCCGGGTCACGGGCGCGGACCTCAAGGACCGCCTCTCCGGTGACGAGTTCGGTGTCGACGCCCGGCTGGTGCTGAACGCGACCGGGCCGTGGGTCGACCACCTGCGCAGGATGGAGGACCCGAACGCCGCTCCGTCGATCCGGCTGTCGAAGGGCGCGCACCTGGTCCTGAAGCGGACCTCCCCCTGGAAGGCCGCGCTCGCCACCCCCATCGACAAGTACCGCATCACCTTCGCCCTGCCCTGGGAGGACATGCTCCTGCTGGGCACCACCGACGAGGAGTTCGAGGGCGACCCGGCGGACGTCTCGGTCACCGAGAAGGACATGGCGCAGATCCTCGACGAGGCCGCGTTCTCCATCCGCGACCAGCAGCTGAGCCGTGACCTGATCACCTACTCCTTCGCGGGTCTGCGGGTGCTGCCGGGCGGCCCCGGCGACACCGCCAAGGCCAAGCGGGAGACGGTCGTCACCGAGGGCAGGGGCGGCATGCTGTCCGTCGCGGGCGGCAAGTGGACCACCTTCCGTCACATCGGCCGTACGGTGATGCAGAAGCTGGAGGCGCTGCCGGGACAGCCGCTCGGCGACGACTTCGAGCCGATCTCCTCGCTGCCGAAGAAGCTGCCGCTGCCCGGCGTGGCCAACCCGCGCGCGGTCGCCCACCGTCTGCTGGTCGACAACCCGGCGCCCGGCCCGCGCATGGCGGCCGACACCGCCAAGCACCTGGCCACCCACTACGGCTCGCTGGCCTTCGACATCGCCCGCCTGGCGAACGAAAACCCCGAGCTGCGCGAGCGCGTGCACCCCGACGCCCCGGAGATCTGGGCGCAGGTCGTCTACGCCCGCGACCACGAGTGGGCCGAGACGGCGGACGACGTGCTGCGCCGCCGTACGACCCTGACGATCCGCGGCCTGGCCACGGACGAGGTGCGCGGCA
The DNA here is from genome assembly GCF_044465285.1 of Streptomyces sp. NPDC049687. NCBI lineage: Bacteria > Bacillati > Actinomycetota > Actinomycetes > Kitasatosporales > Streptomycetaceae > Streptomyces > Streptomyces sp. NPDC049687. The sequence goes on along the minus strand of NZ_JBITLN010000009.1, from coordinate 180,658 downwards.
GGGTGCAGGACCTGCTCGACAAGAAGTGAGACCTCGGACCGGCGCTCTCCCCTGACCAGGGCCGGTTCGCGCGCGAGGGGCGGCTCCGTCGATCGGAGCCGCCCCTCGCGCATGCCCGGTTGTCGGTGCCGGGTGTTCCAATGGGCGCATGAACATCGATCAGGCCTCCCCCGAGGACCTCGCCGCGCTGCGCGAGGCGTTCGGCGTGGACGACGGCGGCGAGTCGGCGCTGGGCTGGGAAGCGGTGCACGCCTTCGAGGCGGACCACGGGGTGGTCCTGCCGGAGCCGTACCGCACGTTCGTGGCGGAGATATCGGACGGGTCGTTCCAGGGACCGCCGTCGTACGGGCTCGTGGGCCTGGCCGAGAGCGCCGAGGGGCAGGACCTGCGCAAGCCCTTTCCGCTGACCGAGCTGTGGGTGTGGGAGGACGACGACGGGGGGTACGAGGACCCCGGCGCCGTCGTCGGACAGGTCGTCCACCACGGTTCGCTGAACCTGGGCACGGACGGGTGCGGGATGGACTGGCACCTGATCGTCAGCGGTACCCAGCGAGGGCATCTCTGGCTCGTCACGGGCGAAGGCGCGCTGCCGTACGGCGCCGAGTTCGGCGGTACGACGGCCGAGGCCGGCTTCACCGGATGGGTGAGGCACTGGTCCGGGGGCCACGACTGGTTCGAGGCCGAGTGAGGCGCCGAAGTCGCTGACCAGGGTGCCCACATCGCGGCGTCCAGTGCCGCGACAGGGCGGTCCGCTCGATCGGCGCGAGGCTGCTGTCCGACACCCCGCATGACCTCGGAGAACCGTTGCCGGACCCTCGTTCGAGCGATCCGGGGGTGGTTGTCCGATCACTCCCCAGCAGCGGGCTGACGTGCACATAATGTCTGAGACATCCGATGTCTGAGCGGATGGACACAACGGATGGTCGGAAAGCGACAGGGAGGCCGGTCATGGCAGTCACCGACGAGGCGATCGAGAAGATCAAAGGGATGATCGTCTCGGGTGCGCTGCGCCCCGGCGACCGGCTCCCCAAGGAGAGCGAACTCGCCGCCGACCTGGGCCTGTCCCGCAACTCCCTGCGGGAGGCGGTGCGGGCGCTGTCGCTCATCAGGATCCTGGACGTGCGTCAGGGCGACGGGACGTACGTGACGAGTCTCGATCCCCAACTGCTGCTCGAGGCACTCTCCTTCGTCGTGGACTTCCACCGAGACGACACGGTCCTGGAGTTCCTGGCCGTGCGCCGCATCCTGGAGCCGGCCGCGACCTCGATGGCCGCCCTGCGCATCAGCGAGCAGCAACTGGACGCGCTCGAAGCCCAGTTGGACAAGCTGGGCGAGGCGCCGTCGGTGGAGGAGCTTGTCGCCAGCGACCTGGAGTTCCACCGGGGCATCGTGCACAGCGCCGGCAACTCGGTGCTGTGCTCGCTGCTGGACGGACTCTCCGGGCCCACCACCCGCGCTCGGATCTGGCGCGGGCTGACCCAGGAGGACGCGGTCAGCGGGACCCTGCGCGAGCACCGGGCGATCCTGGCGGCGCTGCGGGACCGGGACGCGGAGGCGGCCCGGTCCTGGGCGACGGTGCACATCGCGAGCGTGGAGCAGTGGCTGAGATCCACCCTTTGATCTCCCTTTGATCTCCCTGTGACAGGTGCCGTCCGAGAGGGGACTGACACGGGGTGTTCGAGAGTGACGAACGGGGCAGTGATCCGTTCACTCCCCCGTGCAAGGGGGCTGCGGGCGCCCGCGCGGAACGCCGTAAGGTTGGGTGGTCAAGCGAGGGCACGTCGGAAGGAGGCGCTGGGTGATCGAGCTCGAGGGGGTTCCCGAGCTGATCGACCCGGTCATGGTGGCCGCGTTCGAGGGCTGGAACGATGCCGGCGACGCCGCCTCCACCGCGGTCGCGCATCTGGAGCGGGAGTGGAAGGGCGAGGTGTTCGCGGCGCTGGACGCCGAGGACTACTACGACTTCCAGGTGAACCGGCCCACGGTGTTCATGGACGCCGGCGTGCGCAAGATCACGTGGCCGACGACAAGACTGTCGGTGGTGCGGGTCGGCGGCGAGAAGCCGCGGGACCTGGTGCTCGTCCGCGGTATCGAACCGTCCATGCGCTGGCGCTCGTTCTGCAACGAACTGCTCGGCTTCGCGCACGAGCTCGGCGTCGAGCTGGTGGTCATCCTGGGTGCCCTGCTCGGTGACACCCCGCACACGCGTCCGGTCCCGATCAGCGGGACGACGTCCGACACCGACCTGGCGCAGCGGATGGACCTGGAGGAGACCAAGTACGAGGGTCCCACGGGCATCGTCGGTGTCCTGCAGGAGGCGTGCACGCACGCGGGTGTGCCGGCGGTGTCGCTGTGGGCGGCCGTACCGCACTACGTGTCGCAGCCGCCGAACCCGAAGGCGACGCTGGCCCTGCTCAACCGGCTGGAGGACCTGATCGACGTCCGCATCCCGCTGGGCGAGCTGCCCGAGGACGCGCGCGCGTGGCAGGTGGGCGTGGACCAGCTGGCGGCGGAGGACAGCGAGGTCGCCGAGTACGTGCAGACACTGGAGGAGGCCCGCGACACCGCCGAGCTGCCGGAGGCCTCCGGCGAGGCGATCGCCCGCGAGTTCGAGCGCTATCTGCGGCGCCGGGACGGCGGCGGTCCACCCGACCCCGGGGAGCGGACGCGTCCGCCGAAGCCGCCGAAGCCGAGCGGGGACGTCTCCGACGAGGACGACTCGTCGGAGGAGTGACTCGGAGGGCTGAGAACGGGCGGTGTGCCACTGGGCGCACCGCCCGTTCCTTCATGCGGACACGGCGACCACCGAGTACGCCGTCTCCGGCGTCGGCGTGGTCGTGAAGCGTGCGTTGGGCAGGTAGAGCCGGTTCCCGTACGCGGCGACGGTGGTCGGCACGTCGAAGTCCGCGTCCGTGATCCGGCGCCGGAAGACACCGCTGCGGCCGTCGCCGGCCAGCGTGAACACGTCGATCGCGTTCTGCCGGTTCTGTACGGCGTACAGCGTCCGTCCGGCGCGCAGCAGGCCGTCGCCGTAGGTGAGCGGAGCAGCGTCGCCGAGGTCTACCAGGCGGGTGACGCCGGTGCGCGGGTCGACGCGGTGCAGTCCGCCGGCCCCGCTCTGGACGACCAGCAGTGCCGAGCCGTCCGGGGTGCGGGTGATGCCGTTGGCGTTCACCGATCCGTCGTCGACCTGCTTCCAGTCGCCGCTCAGAGGGAGGCGTACGACATCGGCGGCGTCCGGGAGTTCACCGTGCCGGCCGAGCGGCAGGGCGTACAGGGTGGGCTGGAAGGAGTCCGTGAACCAGGCCGCGCGCGGGGTGAGGAACACGTCGTTGGTGAATGTCGGCGTGCTGGTGGCGAGCTGGTAGGAGGCGAGGATCTCGCCGCTGCGCACGTCCACGACCCGGGCGCCGGCATCGCGTGCGGCGACGAAAAGCCGCCCGCGGTCGTCGAGTTTGAGGCCGACGGACGGGGTGCCGGGACCGGCCGAGATGATGCCGCCCTCGCCGGTGCGCAGGTCGGCTCGGTAGATCGAGCCGTCGCCGAGCGAGCCGAGGTAGGCGTGGGGGCCGTGGCCGACGGCGATGCCCTCCGGCCGGAAGCCGTCGGGCAGGGGGATCACGTCCGGCCAGGTGGCGGCGGCGTGGGCGGGCGTGCCGAGGGAGGCGGCACCTAAGGTCGCCGCGCCGATCGCGAGCAGTCTGCGGCGCGAGAGGGAGTGTGCGAAGGAACCGTGTGTCGGTGCCACGGGTCGTCCTTCCGCGTAGGGACCGGCAGTTGGCCGGTCCAACGGTCAACTACCGCCCCACCTCACCACAGGTGCCGCCGTGGTCACAGCTTCTCGTGGCCGGTCCACAGCATTTCGACAGTAAGAGCTCCGGACGAAAGAGGAGCCGGGCTCCATTCCTGTTCGGAGCTCTGAGTGAGGGGCCCTGCCCGCGCCCGGCGGGAAGGACCCCTCGTACCCGTCCTACAGCGCGACGCCGAGCAGCGCGTCCACGGCGCGGGACACCACGCCGGGAGCACCGATGTCCGTGCCCCCCTGTTCCTGCTGCAGTGCGGCCCAGCGGTCGACGGCGGCCAGGGCGGCGGGCGCGTCGAGGTCGCTCGCGAGAGCTTCGCGGATTTCCCCCACCAGGGCCTCGGCGGGCGGGCCGTCGGGCCGGGAGACGGCCGCACGCCAGCGCCCGAGGCGGGCGACGGCGTCCGCGAGGACCTGGTCCGTCCACTCCCAGTCGGCACGGTAGTGGTGGGCCAGCAGGCTGAGCCGGATGGCGGCGGGGTCGACGCCGTCCCGGCGCAGCTGGGAGACGAAGACGAGGTTGCCCTTGGACTTGGACATCTTCTCCCCGTGCAGGGCGACCATGCCGGCGTGGACGTACGCCTTGGCCATGGGGAACTCGCCGGTCAGCACCTGGGCGTGGGAGGCACCCATCTCGTGGTGCGGGAAGGCGAGGTCGGAGCCACCGCCCTGGATGTCGAAGGTCATGCCGAGATGGTCGAGGGCGATGGCGACGCACTCGATGTGCCAGCCGGGCCGGCCGCGGCCCAGCGAGCCGCCGTCCCAGCTCGGCTCGCCCTCGCGGGCGGCCATCCACAGCATCGGGTCGAGGGGGTTCTTCTTGCCCGGGCGGTCGGGGTCGCCGCCGCGTTCGGCGGACAGCAGCCGCATGGCTGCGGCGTCGAGGTTCGAGACCTTGCCGAAGTTCGGGTCGGACTCGACGGAGAAGTAGATGTCGCCTTCGAGCTCGTAGGCGGCGCCCGCGTCACGGAGGCGTTCGACGAGCGGGACGATGCCGGGTATCGCCTCGACGGCGCCTATGTAGTGCTGCGGCGGGAGCATCCGCAGGGCGGTCATGTCCTCGCGGAAGAGGGCCGTCTCCTTCTCCGCGAGGGCGACCCAGTCGACGCCGTCGCGGTCGGCGCGCTCCAGGAGCGGGTCGTCGACGTCGGTGACGTTCTGGACGTAGTGAACCTGCCGCTTGGTGTCGAGCCACACGCGCTGAACGAGGTCGAACGCGTTGTAGGTCGCCGCGTGACCCATGTGGGTCGCGTCGTACGGCGTGATGCCGCAGACGTAGAGACGGGCGACGGGACCGGGGTCGAGGGTGACCAAGCCACCGGTCGCGGTGTCGTGGATCCTCAGGTCGCGGCCCTGACCAGGCAGGGCGGGGACCTCGGAAGCGGGCCAGGCATGCATGTCATGAGCGTAACCCGGACGGATGTTGCGTATACGAACCGGAGCGGCCCGCATGACCGGGAAGGCGCTCTTGTGCGATTCCGTCCGGTGTGCTTGCGGACCGTTACACCGGTGGCCAGGGGATGGCCGGCCATTCGCCGCTGGGCTCGGGGTGCTTCCCGGACACCAGGAGCGCCTCGACACGCGCGCGTGTGGCGTCGAGTTCGGCCGGGGTGACGAGGGCGGCCAGGGTGGCCGTCAGCTGCCCGGAGGGTTCCAGGGCGGCCTTGAGCCCTTCGAGGACGGCGACGGCCTCGCCGGTCAGGGGCTCCCCCGCCCAGCCCCACAGGAGGGTGCGCAGCTTGTTCTCGGTGTTGAAGGTCACGCCGTGGTCGATGCCGTAGAGCCAGCCGTCGGCGGTGGGCAGCAGGTGGCCGCCCTTGCGGTCGGCGTTGTTGATCACCGCGTCGAGGACGGCGAGCCGCCGCAGCCGTTCGTCGTCGGCGTGCACGAGGAGGGCCGTGCGGCCCTCTCCGACCTCGGCGAACCCGATCGCCTTCCAGCCCGGTTCCGGCTCCTCGCCGTCGACGAGGGCCAGCAGTTCGGATTCCGGGGCGACCTCGATCCACAGCTGGCACATGCCCTCGCCGTACGGCCCGTCGCGCAGCACGGTGGGCGGGACGAGCCCCCAGCCGGTCGCCTCGGAGACCTCGTACGCGGCGACCTCGCGCCGGGCGAGGTTGCCGTCGGGGAAGTCCCACAGGGGTCTCTCCCCGGCGACGGGCTTGTAGACGCAGGCGGCCTCGCGGCCCTCGTGTACGACGGTGCAGTACAGGGCCGCGTTGGAGGCGTCACGGATACGTCCCCGGACGGTCAGCTCGCCGTGCGCGAGCAGCTCGGCGGCGGCCGGGTCGGTGGTCGTCACGCCCCGCGGCGGTATCCGTTCTGGCGCGGACATACGTGTCCTTCCGGGTCGAGCGGCAGGCTGCACAGCGGGCACGGCGGCCGGCCGGCGTTGACGACGTCGAGGGCGCGTTTGGCGAAGGCTCTCGCCTGCGCGCCGGTGAGCCGGACCCGCAGCATCGGGGGCCCGTTCTCCTCGTCCTGGAGAAGCCTTTCCTCGGCCTCGGCGAGGTCCTCCTCGGAGTCCGCCTCCAGCTCCACGAGGGCCTGCGCCTCGACGATCATGCGCTGTTCCTCGCCGTCCCAGGCGAGAGCCATGGTGCCGACCCGGAACTCCTCCTCGACGGGGGTCTCGAGGGGGGCCGTGTCGGCGTTCTCGGCGGGCGCCACGGCGGGCACGGCCGCGTTGCCGCCGCTACGGCGTACGACCTCGTCCAGCAGTTCGTCCATACGCTCGGCGAGCGCGGCGACCTGGGTCTTCTCCAAGGCGACACTGGTCACTCGGGCGCCGGCGGTGGCCTGGAGGAAGAAGGTACGGCGCCCGGGCAGTCCGACCGTACCGGCCACGAAGCGGTCCGGTGGGTCGTAGAGGAACACCTGACGGGACACGTCCTGTCTCCATGGGAGTCGTGGTTTCGGGAACGTCCATGCGTGTACGCGCGTGTGTGGACCGCTTCACCCTACTGCGGCCGACGATCACGGTGCGCCCGCACCACCCCCGACCGTCGCGTCACCGGTCGGCGGTTCCTCACGGGGCGCGAGGGAGGCGAAGTCGCCGGTGTCGCCGAGGCGCACGAGAAAGGGGCGCAGCCGGGTGTAACGGATCGCGGTGATGGAACACGGTTCGACGGAGATCCGCTGGAAGAGGTCGAGATGGAGTCCCAGGGCGTCCGCGACGAGCGACTTGATGATGTCGCCGTGCGAGCACATCAGATAGACGGCGTCGGCGCCGTGGTCGCGCTCCACGCGCGCGTTCCACTCGCGTACGGCTTCGGCGGCACGGGTCTGCATGGCCCGCATGGACTCGCCGCCCGGGAAGGCGGCCGCCGACGGGTGCGCCTGGACGACCTCCATCAGGGGCTCGTCCTTCAGTTCGGCGAGTTTGCGGCCGGACCAGTCGCCGTAGTGGGCCTCCCCGATCCGGTCGTCGGTGTGGGCGGGCAGGCCGGGGCGGGCGTCGAGGAGGGGCCGGATCGTCTCCTGGCAGCGCTGCAGGGGGCTCGCGACGACCTCGGCGATCGGCAGCCCCTCCAGCCTGCCGGGCAGCGCGGCGGCCTGCGCGGCCCCGCGTTCGTCGAGGGCGACGCCGGGCGTCCAGCCGGCGAGCACTCCGGAGGTGTTGGCGGTCGAACGTCCGTGCCGGACGAGGATCAGCGTGGGCATGCGGCCCAGCGTAGGCGTACGCGCGCGTACGCCGGAGAACACCCGAACGGAGAACGCGCCCGGTGATCGTCGACTGCGCCATCTACCGTGACGGGCACCGTACGGACGGTCCGCAGGACCTCTCCGACGCCCTGGACGAGGCACGCGCCGCGGGCGGCTTCGTGTGGATCGGGCTGCACGAGCCCTCCGAGCAGGAGTTCGACCACGTCACCCGGGAGTTCGGGCTGCACCCGCTGGCGGTGGAGGACGCGCTCAAGGCCCATCAGCGCCCGAAGCTGGAGGTGTACGAGGACTCCCTCTTCATGGTGTTCAAACCGGTCGTGTACGAGGCCGAGAGCGACACCGTCTCCTCCGGCGAGGTCATGGTGTTCCTGGGGGACGCGTTCGTGGTGACCGTCCGCCACGGCGAGGGCGCGCCGCTGGCCTCCGTACGGCGCCGGCTGGAGGACGAGCCGGAGATGCTCGCCAAGGGCCCCACGGCGGTGGTGTACGCGATCGCCGACGTCACCGTCGACCACTACCTGGACGTGGCGACCGAGCTGGGGACCGACCTGGAGGAGCTGGAGGCGGAGGTGTTCTCGCCGGACGGCGGGGGCTCGCGGCACACGGCGTCGCGCATCTACACCTTCAAGCGGCAGATCCTGGAGTTCCGGCGGGCCACCGGCCCCCTGGGGCCGCCGATGACCCGGCTGGCGGGCACCAGCGCGTTCGGCTCGGGACTGCCCTTTGTGAACGACAAGGCGCGGCCCTTCTTCCGGGACGTCAGCGACCACCTCATGCGCGTAAACGAGTCCGTGGAGGGTCTGGACCGGCTGGTCTCCGACATCCTCTCCGCGCATCTGGCGCAGATGAGCGTCCGGCAGAACGACGACATGAGGAAGATCTCGGCGTGGGCGGCGATGGCCGCGATCCCCACGATGATCGCGGGGATCTACGGCATGAACTTCGACCACATGCCGGAGCTGCGCTGGATGTGGTCGTATCCGGCGGTGGTACTGCTGATGGCCGGGCTCGAGGTGCTGCTGTACCGGACGTTCAAGCGGCGGGGCTGGCTCTGACTCAGGCGAACTCGGGGGCGGCGGTCGCCGGGCCCCCCAGGGCGTCGCGGTGCTCGGGCATCCGCAGGGAGACCATCCGTCGCCAGCCCGCGAACCGCTCCCAGGCGTACCGGGCGTGGATGCCGGCCGCCAGGACCGCCGACTTGGCCGTGGACCAGCCGAGGATGCGGCCCATGTGGGCCATGACGGCGAGGCTGACGTCGCGGTGGACGCGGATCTCGGCGAGTGCGCACTCGCGCAGTGTCCGCTGGATGGCGCGGCCGTGACCGGCGTACGCGAAGCGCAGCAGTTCCTCGTGGCAGTAGGCGAGGTGGCTGTCCTCGTCGTGGGAGATCATCCTGACCGCGCGGCCGAGGTCGGGGTGGTCGGCGAAGTGCCTGCGCAGCAGCTCCATCTGCTCGGAGGCGCGCTGCTCGGTGACCCGGCTGTGGGCGAGGTAGGTGACGATGTCCCGGACGGTCAGCGGCCGGTCGGCCCTGAGCCTGTCGTGGGCCAGTCCGATGCCTTTCCGCTCCAGGAGCATCGTGTAGTCGGTCTCCGGCGGGACGGGGACGGGTTCGAGGCCGCGCCTCTTCATCAGGGCGTTGAAGATGCGGCCGTGCTTGTCCTCGTCGGCGCCGTGCCGGGCGATCTTGGGGGCGAGGTCGCGTTCGTCCGGCGGGACGAGCGCGGCGATGCGGGCGTTCTCCCAGCCGCCCTGCGACTCCCCGCCGGCGGCGATGGAACAGAAGAGCGCGAAGGAGTCGTCGTTGTCGAGGATCTCCTGGAACAGACTCTTGGCCGAAAGCATGCAAACGAGTCAAATGCGGCGAAGTGGGCACCGCAACAGCTGTGTCCGCGGACTGGGCCGAAAGGAGGAACCCCGGGGTGACGACCGGGGCGTAACCGTGCGCGTCCCGGCGCGTTGTTCCCGGTGACGGCCGTGGCGGGGAAGACCCCCGAGCCCCCACCACGGCCGCTGACATTCCTGTTGGCCCCTAGCCAGGGGTGCTGCGAAAGCCCCTAGGCGAGTCCGGCGCGCTCCAGCGCCTCGGTGCCGGCCCGGAGCGAGGCGATCCGCTCGTCCAGCGTGAAACCGGCGGGAGCGAGGGTCAGGGTGGTGACCCCGGCCGCGGCGTAGGCCTTCATCCGGTCGGCGATGCGGTCGACGGAACCGAGCAGCGTCGTCTTGTCGATCAGGTCCTGCGGAATGGCGGCCGCGGCGCCCTGCTTGTCGCCGGAGAGGTACTTGTCCTGGATCTCGGCGGCTTCCTTCTCGTACCCCATGCGCTGGGCGAGCTGGTTGTAGAAGTTCTGCTTACGGCTGCCCATGCCGCCGACGTACAGCGCGGTGTAGGGGCGGAAGGTGTCGGCGAGCGTGGCCACATCCTTGTCGTCGCCGACGGCGAGCGGCAGCGTGGGGCACACGTCGAAGCCCTCCAGCGTCATGCCGGCCTTCTCGCGCCCGGCGCGCAGGTACTGGATGGCGGTGTCCTCCAGGTGGTCGGCGGAGGGGAAGATCAGCAGGGCGCCGTCGGCGATCTCACCGGTCTGCTCGAGGTTCTTCGGCCCGATGGCGGCGATGTACAGCGGGATGTGCTCGCGCTCCGGGTGCACGGTCAGCTTGATCGGCTTGCCCGGCCCGCCGGGCAGCGGCAGCGTCCAGTGCTCGCCGTCGTACGACAGCCGCTCCCGCGTCATCGCCTTCCGTACGATCTCCACGTACTCGCGGGTGCGGGCCAGCGGCTTGTCGAACTTGACGCCGTACCAGCCCTCGGAGACCTGCGGCCCGGAGACGCCGAGGCCGAGGCGGAAGCGGCCGCCGGAAAGGGAGTCGAGGGTGGCGGCGGTCATCGCGGTCATCGCGGGCTGGCGCGCCGGGATCTGGAAGATGGCCGAGCCGACGTCGATCCGCTCCGTCTGCGCGGCGACCCAGGTGAGCACGGTGGCGGCGTCCGAACCGTAGGCCTCGGCGGCCCAGCAGACGGCGTACCCGAGCCGGTCGGCCTCCTGGGCCACGGCCAGGTTGTCCCCGTCCATTCCGGCACCCCAGTAGCCGAGGTTGATCCCGAGCTGCATGGCCGATCCCCTTACTGATCAGTAACGACGCTGTCGCCCCGACCATAGCGCGGGGCCCCCGCGGCGCGGGGCGCGGTGTGGCGAGAGTCGCGTCGTGCGGTACCGGCCGTGCGGCCTGCGCGGCGACGGGAGTTCGGGTGGCCGGGGCGCTGACGTGACGCGCGGAGATTTCCGTTGTCCACAGGCAACCCACGGCCCAGTTCTGGCCAGTAATCTCGGCGTTCATGGAGCAGAGGCATCTCGGCCGCACCGGCCTGCGTGTGTCCCGCATCGGGCTCGGCACCCTGACCTGGGGGCGTGACACCGACGAGCACGACGCCGCGGACCTCTTGAAGACGTTCTGGGAGGCGGGCGGCACCCTCGTCGACACGGCGGACGTGTACGGCGACGGGGAGGCCGAGTACCTGCTGGGACGCCTCATGGAAGGCCTGGTGCCGCGCCGCGACCTGATCATCTCCACCAAGGCGGGCAGCGTGCCCGACCCGGACCGCCGCTTCGACGGCTCCCGGGGCCATCTCCTCGCCGCCCTCGACGCCTCCCTCGGCCGCCTCGGCACGGACTACGTCGACGTGTGGCACGTGCACGCCTTCGACCCCGACACCCCGCTGGAGGAGACCCTCCAGGCGCTCGACATCGCTGTCGCCAGCGGCCGGGCCCGCTATGCCGGCGTCTCCAACTTCTGCGGCTGGCAGCTCGCCAAGGCGGGCACCTGGCAGCTCGCCGCGCCGGGTACCCGCACCCGGCTGGCCAGTACGCAGATGGAGTACTCGCTGCTGCAGCGCGGCGTGGAGCGCGAGGTGCTGCCGGCCGCGCTGGACCTGGGCATCGGCCTGCTGCCCTCCTCACCGCTCGGCCGGGGCGTGCTCACCGGGAAGTACCGGGGCGACGCCCTGCCGCCCGACTCGCGCGGTGCCTCGGACCACTTCGCGCCCTTCGTGGAGCCGTACCTCGACGACACCGCCGGCCGGATCGTGGACGCCGTGACGACCGCGGCGGACGGGCTCGCCGTGACCCCGCTCCAGGTCGCCCTCGCATGGGTCCGCGACCGGCCCGGCGTCGCCGCGCCGGTGGTCGGCGCGCGCAACGCCCAGCAGCTCACGGCGGCACTGTCAGTGGAGGCCCTTAGTCTTCCTGACGAGATCTGCCGGGCCCTCGACGACGTGTCGGCGCCCGTGCACCGCTATCCCGATCACGACTGGAGCACGCTGTGAGCACGGAACCGGATCCCGCGGAAGGCACCGAGGACACCGGGCCGGCCACACCGGACGACACCGGTGCGGCGGAGAACGACGGGACGGACGAGGCGCCGGCCTCGGACACCCCCGACGGGCCGGACGAGGCGCCGGCCTCGGACACCCCCGACGGCGAGGCCGCCGCGCGGCTGTCCGAGGCGGAGGCCGAACTCGCCGCGCAGAAACTGGAGCGGGAGCGGATCGAGCGGCGCAAGGCCGAGAAGGCGGGGCCGATCGCCAGCGGGACCAAGCTCAGTGGCAAGGCCGCCGACCTGCTCGCGGCCGTACGGGCCGTGGAGGGCGGGGCCAAGCCCGCCACCACCGTCTTCGCCGATCCGGAGCCCACCCCGCGCCGCGCCGCCCCCGAGCCGGTACGGCGTCCGCAGCCGGCGACCGCCGAGGCCGCCGCTCCCCCGGCGCCGGCGCCGGACACCGTGGACGCCGTGCGGAGGGTGCTGACCGAGGGCGGCGCCCCCGAGGCGCTCGCGCCGCAGGTCGCCGAGGCCCTCGGCGAGGGTGCCGAGGACGTGCTGCGCGAGGATCCCTGGCAGTTGCTGCGGGTCTTCGGCGTACGGCCCGAGCAGGCCGACGGTTTCGCGCGGGCACTGCTGGGACCGGAGTGCGCCCCCGACGACGAGCGGCGGGGCCGCGCGGTGACGGTCTGGCTCCTCGAACAGGCGGCCCTGGCCGGACACACCGCCCTGGACCTGCCGACCCTCACCGCCGCGCTCGCCCAACGGGCTGTGCCGGACGCCGACGCGGCCGTCCAGAGCACCCTCTCCGAGGGCGAGGCGCTGGCCTTCCAGGACGCCCTGGAGGAGCCGGGGACACCGGTCTCGCAGTCCGGCTCCGAGGAGCGGGAGGAGGAGGGGGAGGAGGGGGAGGAACGCGAGCGTCCGGTCCGTGTCCTGGTCGGCCTGGAGCGGTACGCGCTCGCGGAGGAGAGCCTCGCCGACGGTCTGGCCCGGATCGTGAACTCCCTGGCCAAGGAGGCGTCCGCGCAGGCGGAGTGGGAGTCGGCCGCGGCCGCGGCGTCCGGCAGCGCGGCCGAGCTGATCCGCGCCGTCGCCGGGCACGGACTGGTGCTGCACACGGGCGGCGAGGCCGCCCGCGCCGAACCGGCGGCGCTCGTCGCGGCGGCCCGCTCCCTCGGGCTGCGCGCGGTCGCCGCCTGCCACACCCCGGACGGCCGGCGCAGATGCGCCGCGCTGCTGGAGGGGGCCGAGGACGCCGTCGTCACCGTCCCCGGCCTGCTCGCCGGCACCGAAGGTCCGGGCCGGGACGCGGACGGGGCCTGGGCCCTCGATCTGCTGGTCGTGCTGGACGCGCCGCACCTCGACGTGGAGAGCGCCGCGATGGTGGCGGAGTCGTTGCCGGACGGCGCCCGGCTGGTGCTCGCCGGAGACCCCGCCGAGCTCTGGTCGGCCGGCCCGGGCCGGGTCTTCGCCGACCTGCTCGCGGCCCGCGTATGCCCGCAGATCGCCTCGCGCACCCCGGACCCCGGGCCGCTCGGCGAGCTGGTCTCCGGGATCGGCGCCGGCGAGCTGAACCAGGTCGAGGCGCCCGGCAAGGAACTCGTGATCGTGCCGGTGCGGGACGCGGCCGAGGCCGTGCACCGGACCGTGCAGCTCGTCGTCGACTCGGTGCCACGGGCCTTCGGCTTCGCACCCGGCCTGACGAGGGTGATCACCCCGGGCCACGGGGGCGCGGCCGGCACGCGCGCGCTGAACGCCGCGCTCAAGGAGCGCGTCAACCCCGGCCCCGGCCGCTTCGGCGGCTTCGACCCCGGCGATCTGGTGGCCTACGCCCCCGTGCCGGGGCGCACGGTGCTGGGCCGCGTGGAGCGGGCGGACCCGGACGGACTGCACCTGACCTGCGAGAGCGGCCCCGTCGTCGTACCGAGGGAGCGCGTGGAGCAGTCGGTGCGGCACGGGTGGGCGCTGACCGCTCACCAGGCCGTGGGCAGGCGCTGGCCCGCGGTGGTCGTGGTGCTGCCCGGTGACGCCGCGCAGGCCCTGACCCGGCCGTGGGTGTACACGGCGTTCAGCCGGGCGGAGAGCCATCTGTCCGTGGTGCACGGCGTCGAGCAGGTGCTGCCGAGAGCCGTCGCCGAGGTTCCGCCGAAGCCCCGCACGACCCGGTTGCCGGTGCTGCTCCGCACCCAGGTGCCGACGGCCTAGCCGCAGAGCGGACGCGGGGCGGCGGCGGTCGCGAAGGGGAAACCGGCTCGAAGCCCCCCCCTCGCGGCCGCCGCCGCCCGGTGTCGTCCTACTCCTCGCTAGCGGCGATCGGCGTCCAGCGGCTCGAGATCGCCGTCCAGGTCTTCGTCGTCGATCTCGTCGTCGACGTCGTCGAGGTCGGCCTCGAGATCGTCGCCTTCGTCGTCGCCGTCCTCGTCGTCGCCGTCCTCGAGGTCGTCGAACACCGCGCTCACGTCGAACCGGCAGACCACCCGCTGGGGATCGGCCTGGTCGAAGGGCGTCTCCAGCCACTCGCCCGGCTCGGCCGGTTCGTCGGCGGCCAGCACCCACAGTGTGGAGTCGCCCTCCTCGAGGCCGAACTCCTTGTGCCGGGAGGCGATCTCGTCCGGTTCGAACTCGCCGAACAGGATGCCGAGGGCCCCGTGCACCGTGCCGGACAGCTCGGTGCCCTCGTCGTCCGCCGCCTCGATCCGCTGGGCCTGTGCGAGCAGCCGCTGCGGCTCCGCGACGGCGTAGTCGCGGCGGATCAGCACGCTCAGCGCGTTCGGCTCCTCGGGGCCCGTGTACGGCGGCAGCGAGTCCTCCGCGCCCGGGATCTCGAAGGGCGTGACCTCGTCGTAGCGGTCGTAGAGCAGTTCGTCGTAGACCTCGGCGGCCGCGGCCAGCTCGTTGAACGCCTCGTAGACGGCCGGGTCGTCCTCCCCCGTCCTGCGTTCGACCGCGGCCAGGTGGCGGTCGAGCGCGGTCTTGACCGCCTCGGCGGCGGCGCGTACCTCGGCAGCGGTGGGCTGCGCAGCATCAGACATAGTGCAGACGCTATCCGTACGAGGCCCCAGCCCGCACAATAGATGCGATGCCGGAATACGAATTTGTCGACGTCTACGTACCGCGCGGGGTTTCCCGCAAGGAGGCGACACGTCTGCTGACCGACCATGCAGAGTACGGACACTGGGAGTTGCACCGCCTCAGCCTGATGCGTGACGGCAGCCGCAGGGTGCGGTTGCGCCGGCGGATCATCCGCCAGGTGCGGGCCACGTGGTGAGGTGAGAGAGGCAAACGGAGCGGGCCCCGCCACGGCGGGGCCCGCTCCGTTTGTGCGGTGCCCGGGGACGTCACATGGAGGCGCGCGCCTTGCGGTAGATCAGCGCGCCCGCGAGCATCACGCCCGCGCCGGCCGGCAGGGCGAGGCCCACCGGCAGCTCGCTTCCGGTGTGCGCGAGTTGCTGGGCACCGGCCGGGATACCGGTGGTGCCGGTGGCGGGACGGTGGGCGCCGACCGCCCGGGCCGGGGTCCCGTGACCCGGGGTGGACGGCAGGCCCTCCGGCGCGGACGGGTTGGACCGGCCGGGCTGGGCCGGCTTGCCGGGGGCCTGGTGGCCCGGCTTGCCCGGCGTCTCGTGGCCTCGGCTCGGCGGCGTGGCGTGGTCGTGGCCGCCGCCGTTGTCGCAGTCGTTGCCGAACGAGGGGTTGAGGAGCCCGACGGCGTCGACGCCGTTGCCGCAGACGTTCACCGGGATGTCGATCGGGGCCTGGACGTGGTTGCCGGAGGCGACACCGGGCGAACCGCCGGTGTATCCGCCCGCGTAAGCGCCCTCCGAGCCGGTGTGCGCGCCTCCGGAGCCCGGGTGCGCGCCCGATCCGCCGTGGTGGCCGCCGCCGTGGTGGCTCCTGTCGCTGCCGTACCCCTGGTCGTCGTCGCCGTAGCCGCCGCGGTGGCCGCCGGGTGCGCGATGGCCGCCTCCGGGTGCGCCGTGGCCGCCGCCCTTGTTGGCACAGGAGTTGCCGAACGCGGGGTTGAGGGCCCCGATGATGTCGACGGTGTTGCCGCACACGTTGACGGGGATGCTCACCGGCGCCTGCACGGTGTTGCCCGACGCGATGCCGGGTGAGTCGGTGGCGGTGCCGTTCGCGCCGGAGTCGGCGTGGGCGTAGCCGCCGGCGGCGGCGATCACCCCCGTGGCCGCAGCCACGGTCATGAGGCTTTTGCGGGTGACCTGTCGCATTGCTGTATCCCTGCTTTCGATCTCGCACTCGACTCGAATTCCCGCATCATTCCAGTTCTCGGGAAGATTCGGGCCGTTCGACGTCTTCGGTGTTTTCGGCCATTCCTTCGGAAAAGACCGGTCGGCCCCGGAGCGCATGGCGCGCACTCCGGGGCCGACGGTGTGGACGACCCCTCAGCGGGGTGACGTCACTTGTTGACGCAGACGTTGCCGAAGGCGGGGTTCAGCAGCCCGATCGCCGAGATCGTGTTGCCGCAGACGTTCACCGGGATGTGCACCGGAACCTGGATCACGTTGCCGGACGCGACACCCGGGGAGTGCACCGCGGCACCCTGGGCACCGGCGTCGGCGACGGCCAGGCCCGCGCCCGCGAGAACCAGCCCACCAGTGGCAGCCGCGACAGCGACGACCTTCTTGATCATTATTCCTCCTTGTTGGCAAAGCGACCCCAAGCATCGGATCGCATCACCAGTAACGAGGAGGAATTAATGAGGCTACGCGCTTATCGTCGCATTCACTCTTCCCAGTCATGTCCGCACAGGCGCCCGAATAATGCAAGCTCGTTTCACCGGGACAATTCAGGACGCGTCACTTCGGGACGCGTCGACTCAGGACGCGTCGACTCAGGACGCGTCGATGAACCGGTCGAGCACGCGGACACCGAACTTCAGCCCGTCCACCGGCACCCGCTCGTCGACCCCGTGGAACATGCCGGCGAAGTCCAGCTCCGGAGGCAGCTTCAGCGGCGCGAAGCCGAAGCCGCGGATGCCGAGGTCGTCGAAGGACTTGGCGTCGGTGCCGCCGGAGAGCATGTAGGGGATCGCCTTGGCGGTCGGGTCCTCGGCGAGCAGCGCCGACTGCATGGCCTCCACCAGCCTCCCGTCGAAGGAGGTCTCCAGAGCCTTGTCGGAGTGCACGTCCTCGCGGCGCACCTTGGGGCCGAGGATCCGGTCGAGGTCGGCGAGGAACTCCTCCTCGTGCCCCGGCAGGAAGCGGCCGTCGACGTGCGCGGTGGCCTCGCCCGGGATGACGTTGACCTTGTAGCCGGCGCCGAGCTGGGTGGGGTTGGCGGTGTTGCTCAGGGTGGCGCCGATCAGCTTGGCGATGCCGCCGAGCCTGACGAGGGTGGACTGCATGTCCTCGGGGTCCAGTTCGGTGCCGAGCGCGTCGCCGAGCTCGTCGAGGAAGGCCCGGGTGGTCTTGGTGACCCGCACCGGGAAGGTGTGGCGGCCGAGCCGGGCGACGGCCTCGGACAGCTCGGTGATCGCGTTGTCCCGGTGGATCATCGAGCCGTGCCCGGCGGTGCCGGCGACGGTCAGCTTCATCCAGTGCATGCCCTTCTCGGCCGTCTGGATGAGGTAGAGCCGCCGCTCCTCGCTCACGGTGAACGAGAACCCGCCCACCTCGCTGATCGCCTCGGTGACCCCCTCGAAGAGGTCGGGGTGGTTGTCGACGAGATGGCGGGCGCCGTATGTGCCGCCCGCCTCCTCGTCGGCCAGGAACGCCAGGACGATGTCCCGCGGCGGCCTGCGTCCGGAGCGCAGCCGGTCCCGCACGACCGCCAGGGTCATCGCGTCCATGTCCTTCATGTCGACGGCCCCGCGGCCCCAGACGCACCCGTCCGCGACCTCCCCGGAGAACGGGTGGTGCGTCCAGTCGACCGCGTTGGCCGGTACGACGTCGGTGTGGCCGTGGATGAGCAGCGCGGGCCGGGACGGGTCCTCGCCCTCGATGCGGGCCACCGTGGAGGCGCGCCCCGGGTGCGACTCGAAGATCCGGGGCTCGAGCCCCACCTCGGCGAGCTTCTCGGCGACCCACTCGGCCGCCTTGCGCTCCCCCGGACCCGAATGGTCTCCGTAGTTGCTGGTGTCGATCTGGATCAGCTCGCGGCAGAGGTCCACGACCTCGTCCTCGCCGGTGCCCCTGGCCGTGTCGCTCACGCTGATTCCTCCCGCTGTCACTGCTGGTGGTCCCCTTCATCCTCCCCTCCCCGGCGCCCCCGCCCAAGACCGGCCCCGGCCCGTCACACGCCGTTCACGGGGGCCGCAGCCCGGCCGACGACCCCTGATCGGGCACCCCGGAAAGCCTGGTAATGTTTACGTCGTCGCCGCGAGGGAGACCCCGCACAGCGACAGACACCTTGTCCGGGTGGCGGAATGGCAGACGCGCTAGCTTGAGGTGCTAGTGCCCTTTATCGGGCGTGGGGGTTCAAGTCCCCCCTCGGACACTCGCCATAACGATACGCAGCGAGGGCCTCGACCTGACGGTCGCGGTCCTCGCTGCGTATTCGTAACTGATGGTGATGCCCAGGTCTTCGCAGGCTGGGCCCTTCATGTCGGCGTCGACCGTGTGGATACGCTGTGCAATGCCTCCAAGGCTCTCAGTGATTTCTCGGATCTGTCGCGCGCCGAGGGGGATTCCTTCTTCCGGGTGACAGTGGGGGGCGCGTCGAGTGTCTTGCGTGCCGCGCCCTTGCCTCTTTGCGCCTCGTTGATCCACTGGGTGACGGCGGCGGGGTCGGCTACCGAGCTGATCAAACCCCAGCGGCCATGGAAGACCCCGTCCGACGTCGAACTCGCCACCGCCGAGTACGTCGACTGGTACAACCACCGGCGACTCCACGGTGAGACAGGCCACGTCCCGCCCGTCGAATACGAGAACAACTACTACCTCGCAACCAGGAAGCCCCGGGTCACAACCAACACCTGAGATCTCTACCGAACCCGGAGCGGTTCAATCGCCCGGGTCCTGCGCCGCAAAGGCGTCGCCGCGGCCCGCTGCACCGTCGAGCGGCTGATGGCCGAGCTGGGCCTGGAAGGCGTCGTCCGCGGGCAACGGCGGCGGACCACCGTGTCGGAGCCGTCGGCGCCCCGCCCGCCGGACCTGGTCGACCGAGATCTCACTGCCTCACGGCCGGACCAGCTGTGGGTGGCAGACATGTCGATTCGCTATACCGAGGCTGTCCGGCATCGGGGCTTCAGCGTCGGTCGGCTCGGTCGCCGACTCGTACGACAACGCGATGGCCGAGGCCCTGAACGGCACCTTCAAGGCCGAGTTGATCGAGATGCAGGGCCGGTGGAAGGACGTCGACCAGGTCGAACGGGCGATCTTCCAGTGGGTCACGTGGTGCAACGAAGAGCGTCTGCACTCCGCGCTCGACTACGTGCCGCCGGCCGAGTACGAGGAAGCCTTCTGGCGGAGCCAGGAGCAAACCCCGCAGTCCGGGGAGTGGCCATCAGTTGTCCGGCAGCGGCTGCTCCGCGGTCCGTTGCTCGCCCGCACGAGGTGTTCGCGCCGGTCGGTGAGTCGGGGGTTTGGCTGCGGGATGGGCCGGAGACGTGGCGCCCACCTCACCAGGGCCAGAGCTGACACATCGTCACAAGGCGATGGTGATGTCCATACAACCTGCGGTCGGCTCCCCTCGTAGAGGGGAAGGGGGGGCCGTTGGGCGTACCGGTGGGACACCGGAGGTATCCGGTGCCCCACCGGACGGCTTTTGTATCGATGACGAATCGTCAGGAGTTCAGGTGCAGGCAGGCAAGAGACGAAGGCGTACGGTCGTGGTGGCCGGGGTGGCTTCCACGGCCCTTCTGCTGGCCGGTATGCCGGGCGGGGCGGCCCAGGCCGCGCTGCCCGGCGCATTAGCCGACGGGCGTTCCGGGTCGGTGGCGCAGGTCGCGGGCGGCGCCGCCGGTACGGCCGAAGTGGTGAAGACGGTGACGCTGGTCACCGGTGACCGGGTCCTGGTGGACCGCACCGGCGGGGTCGCCGGGGTGGAACGGGCGAAGGGCCGGGAGCGGATGCCGTTCTCGGTCCGGGTGGTCGACGGGCACACGCATGTGGTGCCTGGTGACGCGGAGTTGCTGCTGGCGCGGGGCAAGCTGGACCAGCGGCTTTTCGATGTGACCCAGTTGGTGGCCGACGGCTACGACGACACGGCCCGTTCCGACTTGCCGCTGATCGTCACGTTCCGGGGCAAGAAGGCGCCCTCGATGAGCGCGTTCACGCGCTCGGGCACACGGATCGGCCGTGCGCTGCCGGTCGTCAACGGCACGGCGATGCGCTCCGTGAGGAAGCGTGGCGCCGATTTCTGGAACGCCGTGACCGGCGCCGGCGCCGCCAATCGCGATGCGGGGGGAACGGCGGAGTTCACCGCTTCGACGGCGGTGGAGAAGGTGTGGCTGGACGGCAGGCGCCAGGCCACTCTCGACAAGAGCGTGGCGCAGATCGGCGCGCCGACGGCCTGGGAAGCCGGGTTCGACGGTACCGGCGTCAAGGTCGCCGTACTGGACACCGGGGTGGACAAGACCCACCCCGACCTGGCGGGCCAGGTGATCGCGGAGAAGGACTTCTCCGAGTCCTCCAGCACCGGTGACGCGAACGGTCACGGTACCCATGTGGCGTCCACGGTGGCCGGGACGGGGGCCAAGTCCGGCGGCACATACAAGGGTGTCGCCCCGGGCGCGAAGATCCTCAACGGCAAGATCCTGGACGAAAGCGGGAGCGGCTGGGACTCCGGCATCATCTCTGGCATGGAATGGGCGGTGGCCGAGGGCGCCGACGTCATCAGCATGAGCCTCGGCGGCAACGACACTCCCGGCATCGACCCGATGGAGGAAACGGTCAACCGGCTCTCCGCCGAGAGCGACACGCTCTTCGTCATCGCGGCCGGCAACTCCGGGGAAGAGGGCGAGCGGACCGTCGATTCGCCCGGCAGCGCCGAGTCCGCGCTCACCGTCGGCGCGGTCGACAAGGCCGACCAGCTCGCCGACTTCTCCAGCCGTGGGCCGCGCGTCGGCGACGGTGGGGTCAAGCCCGACCTGACCGCGCCCGGCGTCGACATCACAGCCGCCGCGGCCGCCGGAAGCGCCCTGGAAGGCTCGAAGCCCTCCCCCCTGCCCGGCTACCTCACCATCAGCGGCACCTCCATGGCGACCCCGCATGTCTCGGGCGCCGCCGCCCTCCTCGCCCAGCAGCATCCCGACTGGAGCGGCGAGCGCCTCAAGGCAGTCCTCACGGGCTCCGCGAAGCCGGGTACCTACAGCTCCTTCCAGCAGGGCACCGGCCGCACCGACCTGGTCCGCGCGATCAAGCAGAGCGTCATCACCGAGCAGGGGCCGCTCAACTTCGGCATGCAGGAATGGCCGCACAACGACGACAAACCGGTGACCAAGCAGCTCACCTACAAGAACCTCGGTACCGAGCCGGTCACCCTGGAGCTGTCCGTCGACGCGCTCACGGTGGACGGCAAGCCCGCCGCCGAGGGACTGTTCGCCGTCTCGCCGCAGCGGCTCACCGTCCCGGCGGGCGGCCAGGCCAGTGCCGACGTGACCGCGGACACCCGTTCCGGCACCGCTGACGGCACGTTCGGCGGCTCGGTGTCCGCCGTCTCGGCCGACGGCAAGGTCGCGGTACGCACCGCCGTCGGGGTGGAGCGCGAGGTCGAGTCGTACGCCCTGACACTCAAGCACATCGACGAGAACGGCAAGCCCACCGGCGACGCCACGACCACCGTGCAGGGCTTCGACAGCTACTTCCACGACTCCTACGCCGACGAGCAGGACGGAGAGCTCACGGTACGGCTGCCCAAGGGCGACTACAGCCTCAAGGGTGTGATCCACCCCGGCGACACGGCCTCCACCCAGGCCGTGCTGGTGCAGCCGAAGCTGAGCCTCGACAGGGACACCACCGTCACCATGGACGCCCGGCAGGCACAGCCGGTGGACATCACCGTTCCCGACCCGGCGGCGAAGAACACCGAGGCCACGGTCGCGATCCGCTTCGAACGCTCTGGCGGGATGCCCGCAAGCCTGAGCGCGTACCTGCTCCCGACCTTCCAGGGCATGCGGTTCGGGCACCTCGGCTCCGACCTGCCGTCCGACGGAGCGTTCGTCCAGTACTCCGGCGACTGGACAAGCAAGGACGACAAGGGCAGGCCGGTCACCTACCACCTGTCCTGGGACCGCCGCAGCCGACTGGGCGGCTTCGCCGCCGAGGTGAAGCAGAACCAGCTCGCCAAGGTCGACCTCCAGGTGGGCGCACCCGCCGCGGACAAGCATGTCCTGGTCGATGTGCAACCCCAGATGCCCGACGGGCGCTTCCTCGACAGGTACATCGAAATGAAGGGGGACCTGCCGCTGCGCAGCACTGAGTACATCCTCGGCAACGGCGTCAAGTGGTGCTTCCGCACGCTCCAGACCAGCGGCGAGGGCGACCAGACGCGCTACGAGTCCGGGCTCAAGGGGGAGTTCAAGACCTGGCAGGCCGGCCAGAACTACGCCGAGCGGTTCAACGTCGGCGTCTTCGGCCCCCTCCTGAGCGGCCCCGCTGACGCCGGACCGAGCCAGGGATACCCCGGTGTCGTACGGTCCGGGAATGTCATCAGCGCCTATGTGCCGCTGTTCAGCGACGGTGCACGGCACTGGGGTGTCAGCGAGTCCACCTCGGCCGAGAGCTCGCTCCAGGTCGACGGCAAGGACATTCCCAACAGCTCCTCCCCGGCCGACAACGTCACCGAATACACCGTTCCCGCCCAGGACAGCGCGTACAAGCTGACCTTGGACAGCTCCCGCGATCCGGCGATCTCGTCGGTCAGCACCCGCGTCAGGGCGGAGTGGACCTTCCGCTCCGGTGAGACCCCCGAAAACGAGTCGAGCGCGCTGCCGCTGTCGGTGATCCGGTTCTCCCCCAAGCTGACCTTGTCCAGCACGGCGAAGGCGGGCAAGCGGTTCGAGGTGCCGTTCAGCATCGAGGGCGCGGCTGCCGGGCAGCAGCCGAAGAAGCTCACCTTCGAGGTCTCGTACGACGAGGGCACCACCTGGCAGCCCACCAAGCCCATCGGCGGCACGCACCTGTCGCTGAACCACCCGGCGAAGGCTGGCTCCGTCTCGCTGCGGGCCAAGCTGACCGACCGTGAGGGCAACACCCTGGTCCAGACGATCGAACGCGCCTACCTCACCACCCAGTAGGCGCCCACTCCGCACATGGCCCCGCCCGGGGTGGCTTCGACGCCACCCCGGGCGGGGCTGTTCTCGCAGGTTCGGCCACCGCCCGTTGCCGTCACCGGCCAACTCCACTGCCTCCATGCGTCGTTGCGCTGCCTGCCGCACGGAGGAACCACGGCGCCGCCCGTCGTTGGCGCGCCGGGACGGCTGACTTGCCGGCCGGCACCAGTGGGACGCCGACACCGGCCGGCCGCTGCGCGAAGTGCTCGTCCTGCGGCGCGCACACTCGCATGTTGGCGCGGCAGCGGTTACCGCGCCGGCGACGGCTGTGGGCTCACGCGTTCCTGGCCGGGCTCTTGCTGCAGACGAGACATCAGAGCAGGCCGCTCGTCCGGGCCGAGGCCCCTGCGTGAGAGGAGTACGGCACTGCGCTCCCGCCGGGTTGCACGAAGCAGCGAAATGTTTTCCCCGGCCGGCCGTGCAACCCCCGGGAGGCCGGTCCCCGTACCTCTGAGGAGGGACAGGGAAGAACTGGTTCAGTGGAAGGTCGTGTCGGGTGAGGGAAACAGTCCGGGAGCGGGAGTTCCGGGAGTTCGCCGAGGCGCGGCAGGCACAACTCAGACGCAGCGCGTACCTGCTGTGTCGCGACTGGCACCACGCCCAGGACCTCACCCAGACCACGTTGATGAAGCTCTACGCGGTCTGGCACCGGGTCCGCCGGGACGGCAACGTGGAAGCGTACGCGCGCACGATCCTCACCCGCACCTTCATCGACCAGCACCGCAAGGGACGCTGGCGCGAGGAGCCGATGGAGGAGGTGCCCGAGGCGCCGTCCGCCGAGTCCGCCAGGTCGGAGTTGGGCCTGGTGATGCAGTCGGCCCTGATGGAGCTGCCGCCCCGGTACCGGGCGGTACTGGTGCTGCGGTTCTGGGAGGACTGGAGCGTCGAGCAGACCGCGGAGGCGCTGGGGGTGACCCCGGGCACGGTCAAGAGCCAAAGCGCCCGCGGGCTGTCCCGGCTGCGCGGGATCGTCGAGGGTCTGTCCAACGAAGCGAGCGGGATGTGAGGCAGGAGATGAACGAGCAAGAGGGCGATGCTCTGCGCGTCGCGTTCGAGGCGATGCTCAGTCATGCGCAGGAGCCGCCGCTGCGGAGCGTCACGGACGCGGCCGTCGCGGGAGGCCGCCGGATTCGCCGCCGCCGCACAGCGCTGTCGGCCGCGGGTGTGCTGGTGGTCGCGGCAATCACGGTGACCGCTGGTGTCGGCCTGGCCGGCATCGGTCGCGACCGGGATCCGGGGCCCCTGACTCCGGCGAGCAGCCCCTCGCCCGGTACGAGCACATCCCAGCCCTCACCCAAAGCCACCTCGTCGACGGGGCTTCCCGTTCCGATCGGCACCGCCCCCGTTCCGGTGACCACGCATCCGTCGGTCCCCTGACTCGTCGGACTCGGGGACCAGGCCGATGAGGTGGTCGGTCAAGCCCTGGCTCGCAGAGATCCAACCAAAAGCCTTCGGCGTCGGCCCCGCACGCCTGCCGGGCTGCGAGCCGCGATACAGCAGCTACGTCACCGCGGGCCTCGGCCCACTGCTCATCAACGGCGTCTCGGCCGGAATGACCTTCATGCCGGCTTGCAGGGGTGTCACTGCGTCAGGTGTTCCCCGGGCGTGCTCAATTGCTGCCCACTGTTGGCTTCCCCACGGAGCTTTCACTGGCCATTGACTGTCCCTCCGGCCGTCAGGCCGCCGTCGCTGTGTCATTCTGCGGCCATTGCTGAGGAACGCGAGAGGTGTCATACGCAGAGGAACGGCTACGGTAGTCACCGGCGCCAGCTCAGGTATCGGGGAAGAGTTCGCCAGGCGTTTCGCCGAGAAGGGCCACGACTTCGTCCTGGTGGCCCGGCGTCTGGATCGACCCGCTGGAGTGGGCGCCACTGCCGGTGTTCCGCGTTGGCGTGCTCGACGCAGATTCGGCTCCAGGATTGGCGGCGGCGCATCTCGCGCCACCCATATCGTTCGGTCAGCGGCGCGTTGTCGGTGTTCTTCGGCTTTCTCGGCGGTGCACTGATCTGGTCGGGGAACTCGTTGGCCAGACCCCGGTAACCCTCGTCGACCTCGGCCTTCACCGTGGGGGCTCGGCCGACAGCGGACGGATCTCGTTGATCGCGCGGCCGATGGTGGAGGAACCCACCTCGCAGATCACAGCCAGTGCCTCGTGAGACAGGCCGGTTCGCAGGTGGACAAGGGTCGCCAAGACGCGGTCGGTGAAGACCGGTTCGTACTTCGGTCCGGCCCCGGCGTCCCGTCGGCGAGCGCCCCGGCGCCGTTCGCGCCGAACGGACTCGCAACGCGCCTCCCAGCGTGGCGCGAGTTCTTCGATCAACTCACCGAGATGCTGGCGCGAGAGTCCGCAGAGGGCAGGATGCGACATGGCCGCGCGGGCCTGCTTGATGTTCACACCACAAGAACCCGCGCGGCCGATGCCATGTCACGGCCCGCCCAAGGGAGAGCCGTCAGACCCGCTCCAGGGGCCGGTGCGGCCCACTGGGAAGATCCGCTTTGATCGTGTCGCCCGGGCGCACCGCGCCGCCCTTCTTCACGATGCTCATGATTCCGGCCTTGCGTACGATGTTCCCGGCCTCATCGCGGCCAACAACCTGCTTCAGCAACCCGTCCTGGAAGTTGTCGATCTGCAGGCACGGATTGCGCAGGCCGGTCACCTCCAGCACTGCGTCGTCGCCGATACGCAGCAGCGTGCCGACCGGCAGGCCGAGCAGATCGATGCCACGGGTGGTGATGTTCTCGCCGAGGTCACCGGGCACCACCTTGAATCCCTCTGCACTGACCTCGGCGAAGAGCTCTTCGTGGATGAGGTGGACCTGACGCAGGTTCGGCTGGGTGGGGTCCTGCGCGACGCGAGAGCGGTGCTTGACCGTCACGCCGGCATGTACGTCGCCTTCCACACCGAGTCCGGCGAGCAGTGTGATGCTGTCCTGGTTCGGCTTGGTGAATGAGTACTCTCCGTTGCTGCTGACTGCCGTCACTATCCCGCTCATCCCCGGAGCCCCCTCCTCAGTGGCAGTGATCAGCCACGACCCTAACCCTTGGGCCTCAAGGCGCAGCAACCACGGACCGCCGGCAGGTTCGGCGCCAGGACAGTGCCGGTCGGCCGCACCCCGGGTGGGGGTCCGCACCGGCGCGGTCCACGGTGTGCGCCGTGATGTGGCCGATCTCTCCCGCCGGTCAAGATCACGCAGGTCACCGGTGCTCTCCGGCTCCCCCGGCATGCCCCGAACGGCCCTCCCCGCTGGCTGGCACAAAGGGGCGAGTCTAGCGTCGTACTAAAATTTCCGGCTTGTTACGGAGCCGGTCCGGACAACCCCAGGCAGACCTGCGGGCCCGCCGGCGCCCCGGAGGCTTCCGGGATCGAGACGCGAGGACCGATGGCAGCCATACACGAGGGCAGTGCTCTCGGCTTGCTCGACGAAGAAATCCGCGCCCAGCTCGGCAGTACGGCACGCTTCTCCGGCGGCCCGGCCACCTCTCCGCGCACGCTCGTCGACGTCTTCGACGCGTCCGTGCGGTCGTATCCGGACGAGCTCGCCCTGGACGACGGCACCACCCCCCTGACCTACCGCGCGCTCGCCGTGGAGGTGGAGCGGCTGCGTCGCCGGCTCTCCACCGCCGGGGTCGGGCTCGGGGACCGGGTCGGGGTGCGGGTGCCGTCCGGCACCAACGACCTCTACGTGGCGATCCTGGCCGTCCTCGCCGCGGGCGCGGCCTATGTCCCCGTCGACGCCGAGGACCCCGACGAGCGTGCCGAGCTGGTGTTCGGGGAGGCGGACGTGCGGGCCGTGATCGGCGCCGGGCACGAGATCGCCGTGCACGGCACCTCCGATGTCCGGGCGGCCCGGCCCGGTGTCGAGCACGACGCGTGGATCATCTTCACGTCCGGCTCCACCGGGAAGCCCAAGGGTGTCGCCGTCAGTCATCGCGGCGCCGCCGCCTTCGTGGACGCCGAGGCCGCGCTGTTCCTCACCGAGGAGCCGGTCGGGCCCGGTGACCGGGTCATGGCCGGGCTGTCGGTGGCCTTCGACGCCTCCTGCGAGGAGATGTGGCTGGCCTGGCGGTACGGCGCCTGTCTCGTGCCCGTGCCCCGGTCGCAGGTCCGGAGCGGTGCCGATCTGGGGCCCTGGCTGGTGGAGCAGGAGATCACCGTCGTCTCCACCGTGCCGACGCTGGCCGCGCTGTGGGAGCCCGAGACCCTCAGCGACGTACGCCTGCTGATCTTCGGCGGTGAGGCCTGCCCGCCCGAGCTGGTGCAGCGGCTGGTGACCGAGGGGCGGGAGGTCTGGAACACCTACGGGCCGACCGAGGCGACCGTGGTCGCCTGCGCCTCGCTCATGTCGGGCGCGGAGCCGGTCCGGATCGGGCTGCCGCTGCGGGGCTGGGAGCTGGCCGTCGTGGACGAGGCCGGGGAGCCGGTGCCGATGGGCGGCAGCGGGCAGCTGGTGATCGGCGGGGTCGGGCTCGCGCGGTACCTCGACGCCGAGAAGGACGCGGAGAAGTACGCGCCGTTCCACTCGCTGGGCTGGGAGCGGGCGTACCGCAGCGGTGACCTGGTCCGGGCCGACGCCGAGGGTCTGGTCTTCCTCGGGCGTGCCGACGAGCAGATCAAGCTCGGCGGGCGGCGCATCGAGCTGGGCGAGGTGGACGCGGCGCTGCAGGCGCTGCCCGGGGTGGCGGGGGCCGCCGCGGCCGTGCGGACCGCGCGCGGCGGCAACCAGTTGCTCGTCGGGTACGTCGTCACGCAGGACGGCTGGGACCAGACGGCCGCCGTGGAGAGGTTGCGGGCCGAGCTGCCGGCGGCGCTGGTGCCGCTGCTCGCGCCCGTGGCCGACCTGCCGACCCGGACGTCGGGGAAGGTCGACCGCAACGCCCTGCCGTGGCCGCTGGAGGACCTGCAGGCCGACGGACCGGCCGAGCGGCTCTACGGCACCGAGGCGTGGCTCGCCGAGCAGTGGACGGAGGTCCTCGGCATCCCCGTCTCCAGCGCCCACGACGACTTCTTCGCGATCGGCGGCAGCAGCCTCGCCGCCGCCCAGCTGACCACCCGGCTGCGCACCCGTTACCCGAGCGCGGCCGTCCTCGACCTCTACCAGCGGCCGACCCTGCGCAAGCTGGCCCGGCACCTGGAGGAGTCCGCGCAGGACGACGGAGCCGCCCGGGTCATCGCTGCGGTGCCCGCGCGTGCCGGGGTGGTCCAGCTGCTGCTCCTGGTGCCGCTGTTCACCCTGCTGGGGCTGCGCTGGACCGTGCCCCTGGCCCTGCTCGGCAACCTGCTGCCCCGGTACTCCTGGTTGCCGACCGCCCCCTGGTGGCTCGTCGCGGGCGGGGCCCTGCTGTTCTTCAGCCCGCCCGGGCGGCTCGCGATCGCCGCGGGAGGCGCGCGGCTGCTGCTGCGCGGTGTGCGGCCCGGGCGGTACGCGCGCGGTGGGGGCGTCCATCTGCGGCTGTGGACCGCGGAGCGGCTGGCCGAGTTCAGTGGGGCGACCTCGCTGACCGGGTCCTGGCTGGAGCGGTACGCGCGGGCGCTGGGCGCCAAGGTGGGGCCGGACGTGGATCTGCACTCGCTGCCGCCGGTGACCGGCATGCTCAAGCTGGGCCGGGGCGCGGCCGTCGAGTCCGAGGTGGATCTGTCCGGCCACTGGCTGGACGGCGACCGGCTCGAGATCGGCCCGGTCAAGGTGGGCGCGCACGCCGTGGTCGGCACCCGCAGCATGCTGTTCCCGGGCGCCCGGGTGGGCAAGCGGGCGGAGGTGGCGCCGGGTTCGGCGGTCACCGGTCAGATTCCCACCGGTCAGCGGTGGGCGGGGGCCCCGGCGGTGAAGCTGGGCAAGGCCAAGCGCAACTGGCCCAAGGAGCGGCCGGCGCGGGGCGCGTACTGGGGAGTGATGTACGGCCTGACCGGGTTCGGTCTGACCTCGCTGCCGGTGCTGGCGGGCGGGGCGGCCCTGCTGGTGGCGAGCCGGTTCCTGGCTCCGGGCGACGGGCTCGGCGAGGCCCTGAAGGGGGCCGCGCTCGCGCTGGTGCCGGCCACGCTCGCCTTCGGGCTGGCGTACGCCGTGCTGCTGCTGGTCGCCGTACGGCTGCTGAGCCTCGGTCTGCGGGAGGGCACACATCCCACGCACAGCCGGACCGGCTGGCAGGCCTGGACCGTCACCCAGCTCATGGACCGCTCCCGGGAGACCCTCTTCCCGCTGTACGCAGGGCTGGTCACGCCGGTGTGGCTGCGGCTGCTCGGGATGCGGATCGGCAAGGGCGCCGAGGTCTCGACCGTGCTCGCGCTGCCCAGCCTCACCACGGTCGGCGAGGGCGCGTTCCTCGCCGACGACACGCTGACCGCGCCGTACGAGCTGGGTGGCGGCTGGGTGCGGATCGGGCGCGCGGAGATCGGGCGGCGGGCGTTCCTCGGCAACTCGGGGATGACCGCGCCGGGGCGGAGCGTGCCGGAGGGCGGCCTGGTGGGGGTGCTGTCGGCGACGCCCAAGAAGGCGAAGAAGGGCAGCTCGTATCTGGGTCTGCCGCCGGTGAAGCTGCCGCGCAGCACCGCCGACGGCGATCAGAGCCGTACGTACGATCCGCCCGCGCGGCTGCTGTGGGCGCGCGGTCTGGTGGAGCTGTGCCGGATCGTGCCGGTGTTCTGCTCGGCGGCGCTGGCCGCGCTGACGATGGCCGCGCTGTGTGCCCTCGGCGCCTGGGCGCCGCTGCTGGGCGGGTTGGTGCTGCTGGGCGCGGGTGCGGCGGCCTGTGCGCTCTCGGTGGTCGCGAAGTGGCTGTTGGTGGGGCGGCACCGCACCGGCGAGCATCCGCTGTGGAGCTCGTACGTGTGGCGCAACGAGCTGGCGGACACCTTCGTCGAGGTGGTGGCGGTGCCGTGGCTGGCGGGCGCGGTGCCCGGTACGCCGGTGATGACGGCGTGGCTGCGGGGGCTCGGGGCGCGGATCGGGCGGGGCGCGTGGGTGGAGAGCTACTGGCTGCCCGAGGCGGATCTGGTCGTGCTGGAGGACGGGACCACGGTCAACCGCGGGTGCGTGCTCCAGACTCACCTCTTCCACGACCGGATCTTGCGGACGGATACTGTGGTCCTCCGTGAGGGCGCCACGCTGGGCCCTGGCGGGATCGTGCTGCCCGGCAGCACGATCGGGGCCCGTACAACCCTGGGTCCCGCGTCGCTCGTCATGGCCGCGGAGTCCGTCCCGGACGACACCCGCTGGCTCGGCAACCCGATCGAGGCATGGCGTCCCTGAGCGCGGGGCAGTCGGTGTCTCATGGATCAGGCCGGACATGAGCGACGGCAACTGATCTTGGCGCAGGGAGCGGACGCGGAAGTGGCAGTGCAGCAGACAGTGGGTCCGGACCCGTATTTCCCGGGCAACGGCGATCCCCGCTACCGGGTGCATCGCTACGAACTCACGCTGGACTACCGTCCTGGCCCGAACCGGCTGTCCGGGACGGCCCGGATCAACGCGATAGCGGGACGCTCGCCGCTGACCGAATTCCAGCTGAACCTGGCCGACTTCAGGGTCGGGCGGGTCCGGGTGGACGGGCGTCAGCCGCACTACGCGCACCGGGGCGGCAAGCTGCGCATCCGCCCGGCCAAGCCGCTGCGCGCCGGGGCCGCCTTCACCGTGGAGGTGCAGTGGTCGGGGAATCCCAAGCCGGTGTCGAGCCCCTGGGGCGGTCTCGGCTGGGAGGAGCTCGCGGACGGCGCGCTGGTCGCGAGCCAGCCGGTCGGGGCGCCCTCGTGGTACCCGTGCAACGACCGTCCCGCCGACAAGGCGTCGTACCTGATCTCGATCACGACCCCGTCGGCGTACGCGGTGGTGACGGGCGGCCGGCTGCTCACCCGTACGACGAAGGCGTCCACGACGACCTGGGTGTACGAGCAGTCCGCGCCGACGTCGAGCTATCTGGTCGGGCTGTCGATCGGCAAGTACCAGACGGTGCTGCTGGGCGATCCGGGGCTCGGCGGTGTGCCGATGCACGGGCACATTCCCGCGCACCTGCTGCCCGGGTTCTCCCGGGACTTCGCGCGGCAGCCGGGGATGATGGATCTGTTCCAGCAGCTCTTCGGGCCGTACCCGTTCGACGAGTACGCGGTCGTGGTCACCGAGGAGGAGCTCGATGTGCCGGTCGAGGCCCAGGGGTTGTCGCTGTTCGGCGCCAATCACGTGGACGGGGCGCGCGGTTCGGAGCGGCTGGTGGCGCACGAGCTGGCGCACCAGTGGTTCGGCAACAGCGTGTCCATCGCCGACTGGCGGCACATCTGGCTGAACGAGGGGTTCGCCAAGTACGCGGAGTGGCTGTGGTCGGAGCGGTCGGGCGGTCGTGGCGCACAGCAACTGGCCGCCGCGGCACACCGGTCGCTGTCCTCGCTGCCGCAGGATCTACGGCTGGCCGACCCCGGCCGCAAGTCGATGTTCGACGACCGGCTGTACGAGCGCGGCGGGCTCACCGTGCACGCGGTGCGGTGCGCCCTGGGCGACGAGGCGTTCTTCCGGATGCTGCGCGGCTGGCTCGGTCTGCACCGGGGCGGCGCGGTGACGACGTCCATGTTCACGGCCCACGCGGCCCGTTTCACGCCCGAGCCGCTCGACGACCTGTTCGACGCATGGGTGTACGGAACGGCGCTGCCGCCCCTGCCGCTGCCCGAGACCCGTGCGACGGCCTAGGGCGTGTTTCGAAAGTAGCGTCGTCCGCCCGGAGGGCGGGGCCCGCGGCGTCTGGTGCGGTGCATCGCAAGGCGGAGGGTCGTCCGCGTACTGGGCGTACGCGGGCGATCCCGACAACGCGGCGAGGCGCCGTGCCAGACGCCGCGGGCCAGACGGGACTTTCGAAACACGCCCTAGCAGAATGGCCGCCATGACCACGCGTTCCTGTCCGTGCGGACCGCCGCAGGCGTACGAGGCCTGCTGTGGCCGCTATCACTCCGGTGGCGCCGCCGCGCCCACCGCCGAGGCCCTGATGCGCTCGCGCTACAGCGCCTTCGTGCGGGGCGACGCCGGGTATCTGCTACGGACCTGGCATCCGCGGACGCGGCCGGCCCGGCTCGAACTCGATCCGGGGATGCGGTGGACGGGGCTGGAGATCCTCGCCACGAAGGACGGGTCCGCGTTCCACGCGACCGGGACCGTGGAGTTCCGGGCGTCCTTCCGGGGCGGTTCGCTGCACGAGGTCAGCCGGTTCGAGCGGGTGGACGGGGCGTGGGTGTACGTGGACGGGGAGTTCGTGGAGTGACGCGGAAGTGAGGCGCCGATCAAGGCGCCAGGATGTCCAGCTCCTGGAGGGCGCCCACCGTGATGTCACGGGTGAGCTGTTCCGCACGGGGCGCGTCCCTCTCGCGGATCGCCTCGGCGAGCTGGACGTGCAGGGTGACGGCGGCCGGGTCGGGGTCCTCGAACATGACCTCGTGCTCGGTGCGACCGGTCAGGACCTCGGCGACGACGTCACCGAGGCGGGCGAACATCTCGTTGCCGGAGGCGGTGAGGATCACCCGGTGGAAGGCGATGTCGTGGAAGAGATAGCCCTCCAGCTCGTGGCCGCGTGAGTGGGCCACCATGCCGAGCGCGCAGGCGGTCAGTTCGGCGCACTGATCGGCCGTGGCGTGGCGGGCCGCAAGGCCCGCCGCGACCGGCTCGATCGCCGAGCGCAGGACGGTGAGCGAGCGCAACTGGTGCGGGCGGTCGGCGCCTGCCAGGCGCCAGCGGATGACCTGCGGGTCGTAGACGTTCCACTCGGCCTTGGGGCGGACCGTCACGCCCACGCGGCGGCGCGACTCGACCAGGTGCATCGATTCCAGGACGCGGACCGCCTCGCGCATCACCGAGCGGGAGACGTCGAAGCGCCCCGCCAGTTCGTCGGTCCGCAGCACGCTGCCGGGCGGGTACGCACCCCCGGTGATGGCGGGGCCCAGGGTGTCCAGTACATGGCCGTGCAGACCCCGGCCCGGAGTGGTCATGCACTCAGAGTACGGCGTGGATCACAGAGCAAAAAAGTCAGACTTATTTCACGCAGCCTCTTGAATTCGTCCTACCTAATCGGCTTCAGTGGCGTCGGCATCGGGCGCAATCGAGGAAGACAGCGAGGCTGACATGCGGACCCCCCACGTCGTCGCGGTCATGGGTGTCGCCGGCACGGGCAAGACCACCATCGGTGCGCTGCTCGCCGCCCGGCTGGGCGTCCCGTACGCCGAGGGCGACGACTTCCACCCGCCCGCCAACATCGCGAAGATGTCGGCCGGCACCCCGCTCGACGACGCGGACAGGTGGCCCTGGCTGGACGCCATCGGTTCCTGGGCCCACGGGCGGGCCGGGCACGGCGGGGTGGTCAGCTGCTCGGCGCTGAAGCGGTCGTACCGGGACCGGCTTCGGGCCGCGGCCCCGGGGCTCGTGTTCGTGCACCTCGCGGGCGACCGCGCGCTGATCGAGGACCGGATGGCGCACCGGCGGGGTCACTTCATGCCGGCCGCGCTGCTGGACTCCCAGTTCGCCACGCTGCAGCCGCTCGGCCCGGACGAGGCGGGGGTCGTCGTCGACGTCTCCGGCACGCCCGAGGAGATCGCCGAGCGGGCCGCGCGGGCCCTCGCCGGGCTGCCCGCAGCCCCCTGCTAGCGGGCGCGTGCCGAAAGCGGCGTCCGCCCGGCGGCCCCGGTGGGCTCTGTTCGGACCCGGTCCACTCCCCCGCCCGGCGGCGCTGACCGGGTCAGCGCCGCCAGAGCGGGTGCTCCCGTTCCGCCCACTCCCGGCTCACCGAGCCGGTGCGCATGCCGCGGCGGGCCTCCGGGTCGCCGAGGGCCATGCCGATGTGGCCGGCGAGGACGACGCCGATGGTCAGGGCCAGCCAGTCGTGGACGAAGGTCGCGCTGGTGCGCCACATGATCGGGGTGAGGTGGGTGAACCACATGATCAGGCCGGTGCCGAGCATCACCAGCGTCGCACCGGCGATCCAGGCCGCGTAGATCTTCTGCCCGGCGTTGAACTTGGCCGCCGGACGCGACGCGCGGCGTCGGTCCCGGCGCAGGGCGGCGCGCAGCCAGCGGCGGTCGTGCGGGCCGAAGCGGTTGAGGTGACCGAGATCGGCGCGGAACGCGCGGGAGGCGAGGCCCGCGAGGACGGGGACGGGGAGGGCCAGGCCCGCGATCTCGTGGACCCGGACCACCAGCTCCCGGCGCCCGACGAGCTGCGCGAACTCGGGGACGTAGAGGAAGGACGCCGTCACCACGCACACGCCCATCAGGAGGGCGGTGGTGCGGTGGATCCACCGTTCGGCGCGGGTGAAGCGGGGGATTCCGGTCACCGGGGACGCCTCAGCTCGTAGGCTCATCGTCCCGCCCGTTCGAACGGCCCACCCAGGCGTCGACGTCGTAGCCCCGGTCCTCCCAGTAGCCGGGCTCCACGTCCTCGGTGACCGTGATGCCGGAGAGCCACTTGGCCGACTTGTAGAAGTACATGGGGGCCACATAGAGGCGGACCGGGCCGCCGTGGTCGTGGCCGATGGCCTTGTCCTGCATGCGCAGGGCGACCAGGACGTCGGCGCGGCGGGCCTGGGCGAGGGTGAGGCTCTCGGTGTACGTGCCGTCGAAGCAGGTGAAGCGGACGGCGCCGGCCCCGGACCGCACTCCGGCCGCGTCGAGGAGGGCGGAGAGGCGTACGCCCTCGAAGGGGGTGTCGGGGACCCGCCAGCCGGTGACGCACTGGACGTCCTTGACCATGCGGGTCTGCGGCATGGCCTGGAGCTGGGCCAGGGTGTACGTGGCGGGGCGGTCGACCAGGCCGTCGACGGTGAGGCGGTAGTCCGTGGCGTTCTTGTGCGGGACGGAGGAGGCCACGGAGTAGTAGCGGAAGCCGCCGCCGTTGGGGAGCAGTCCGGTCAGGCCGGTGGGGTCCTTGTCGGCGGCGCTGCCGAGGAAGGCCTCCAGGCCGCGCTGGAGCGGGGGCGCGGCGACGACCCCCAGGGCGCCGAGGGCGAGGGTGCCGAGGAAGACGCGGCGGCCCACGGGGGTGCCGTGTTCCGCCTCGGGCGGTTCGGGATTCACCAGTCCATTCGAACACCTGCGGGGCCGGCACGGCCAGGATTCCGGGCGGCCGTCAGACTTCCGTCATCACTTCTCACCCGGCTCTCAGGCCGAGGGCGCCGGCGCGGGCCGCACGGAAGGCCGGGTACGGGTCGCGGTCGGGGTACGCCCACGGCTCGGCGGTGACATGGTCGCCGATGTGCTGGAACAGGGCGGCCGCCTCGGCGCCCCGGCCCTCGCAGACCTTGGCGTGGGCGAGGAAGTTCAGGTCGATCAGCCGGCGGGGGTGGCCGTCGTGCTCCCACTCGAGCCACCAGTCGAAGGCGGCCTTCATCACGTCCCGGGCGCGGCCGTCCCGCCAGTGCCCCGAGGCGGCCGGGTCCGCGGGCGCGAAGCCGCGCGCGGCCAGGACGCGGTAGCGCTCTGCGTGCGCGACGACCGGGAGGATGGCGAGCGGGGAGTCGGCGGGTGCCTGTTCGGCGGCCCAGGCGGCGAAGTCGTAGACCTCGTGCAGCGGGTCGGGGCCGCTGCCGGCGCGGCGCTCGGCGAGCCGGGCGACCATGAGGTGGTGCGCGTGGTGGTGGTCGCGGTGGCGGGCCCTGATCTCCTCGAAGATCCGTACGGTCTCGGCGCCGCGCTGGGGCTCCGCAGCGCCGTCGCGCTCCAGCATGAGCAGGCCCAGCCAGGGGGTGGGGTCGGCGGGCGCGAGGTCGGCGGCGGTCCGGCAGGCCGCGCGGGCGACGGCCGGGTCCTCCTTGCCGCGCCGGACGCGGCGGACTTGGGCGAGGGCGAGCAGGACGCGGGCGTCGGGGCATCCCGGTCGGGCGAGCAGCCAGTCGTGGGCCCAGGCGGCGGAGTACGGTTCGCGGGCGAGGACGGTGACGCGGTGGGCGCGGCGGTCCCAGTCGTCGCCCGTGTGGGCGAGCAGGGAGCGGGCGGCCTGCCAGCGGCCCTGCGACAACGCGGCCCGGGCGGCGGCCAGTCCGGCGTCGTCGAGGGCCGGGTCGGGGGTCCGGGCGGCGGCACGTCGGCGGAGGGGGCGTGGGGGTGGGGGTGGGGACACCGCGGGACTTCCTCATCCTCCTCGGTGACGGCTCTGACATCGGCCCGCGATCGGCCGATCACGCACAGCAAATCCCCAGCCAACGCCCGCGTCAAGGGCCAGGGGCACGTGACAGGTGTCAAGTTCCGTGACCTGTAAGGGATTTGAGGATGCCCTGGCGCTGGTGGGGGCGCCGGTGAGGGGCTGCGACCGGCGTCGGTGTGGCGTACGCCATGGCGCGGGCCCGCCGGAGCCCACACCATGGCTGTACGGTCCCCCGCGCCCTCCGGTCCCGTCCGCCGGGCGCCGCGACCGAGTCAACGACCCGGTTCCGGGTACTCCCGGAAGCAGATTTCGGGCACTCCAGGGGCAGTGAGGCCGCCAGGAGGCTACAGTCGGCCACTACGCACCCCGTCCGTGGTCCGACCGGATGATCGAGGTACGCAGCGTGTCGGTTCTGGTTCTTGTTCTCGCCGTGAGCGCCGCCTGCTGTCTGGGCTTCGGGTTTGTGCTCCAGCAGAACGCCGCCCAGAAGGCACCGCTCGGCGACTTCCTGTCCCCCAGACTGCTGCTCGACCTGATCAAGGTGCCGCGCTGGCTCGGCGGTATCGGTCTGATGGTGGCCGGCATGGTGCTGGGCGCGATCGCCCTGGGCCAGGGCGAGGTCTCCCTCGTGGAACCGCTCCTCGCGACGAACCTGCTCTTCGCGCTCGCCCTCTCCCGCCACCAGACCAAGCAGCCGCTGGGCCGCCAGGGCTGGGCCGGACTCGCGCTGCTCGCGGGCGGTGTGAGCGCGTTCATCGTGGCGGGTGAGCCGCGCGGCGGCAGCGCGGTCACCGATCCGCTCCGCCACTGGCTGATCATCGGCGTGATGGTCGGCCTGGCCCTGCTGCTCACCGCGTACGCCAAGCGTTCCCGGCTCAGCTCGGGCCCCGTCCTGCTCTCCCTCGCGGCCGGTCTGCTCTACGGCGTCCAGGACGCCCTGACCCGGGTGAGCGGCCAGCGCTTCTCCGCGGGCGGTCTCGGCGAAGTGCTGACCAGCTGGCAGCCGTACGCCGTGCTCGCCCTGGGGGTGACCGGCCTGGTACTGGTGCAGAGCGCCTTCGAGACGGCACCGCTGCGCATGTCGCTGCCCGCGCTGACCGCCGCCCAGCCGCTCGCCGGCATCGTGTGCGGGGTGGGCTTCCTCGGCGACCGGCTGCGCACCGACACCGGCGCGCTGGCCTGGGAGGCGGCGGGTCTCGCGGCGGTCGTCGCGGGCATCGTCCTGCTCGGCATGCACCCGGCGATGCCCCGGGGCGTCGCGCCGCAGGAGCGGGTGCCGAGCCTTCAGCCGCAGTAGCACCGGCACCCTCCAGGCCCTTCGGCGGGCCTGCTTGGATGGGCCCATGAGCGCTGCTGACGAGATCCTCGACATCGTCGACGAGAACGACCAGGTCATCGGGCAGTTCCCCCGCGGGCGCGCGTACGCCGAGGGGCTGCGTCACCGCTGCGTGTTCATCCAGGCCAGGGACGCCGAGGGCCGGATCTTCGTGCACCGCCGCACGCCGGCCAAGCTGGTCTTCCCCTCCCTGTACGACATGTTCGTCGGCGGGGTGGTCGGCGCGGGCGAGGCCTACGACGAGGCGGCCCTGCGCGAGGCCGAGGAGGAACTGGGGGTGAGCGGGCTCCCCCGCCCGGAGTTCCTCTTCAAGTTCCTCTACGACGACGGCGCCGGCCAGAGCTGGTGGTCGGCCGTGTACGAGGTCCGCTGCGAACTGCCGGTGCGCCCCCAGGTCGAGGAGGTGGCCTGGCACGACTTCCTGCCCGAGGACGAGGTCGAGCGGCGGCTGCCGGAGTGGGAGTGGGTGCCGGACGGGCTCGCGGCCTACCAGCGGCTCAAGGAGTACCGGGCGGGCTGAGCCCGCCGCCCCGACGGGTAGGGTCCTGCGCGTGAGCGAGTTCGTACGGAACGTCCGGTTGTGGTTCGCGCCCGAGCAGGTGCGGGAGGAGGGCAGCACGCCCGATTACCGCTTCTCGCTGGCCAACGAGCGCACGTTCCTGGCCTGGCTGCGGACCGCGCTCGCGCTCATCGGCGGGGGTTTCGCGGTGGACCAGTTCCTGCCGGACCTGCGCTGGGGCTGGCGGGTCGGGCTGGCGCTGGCGCTGCTCGCGGCGGGCGTGCTGTGCTCGCTGCGCGCGGTGAACCACTGGATACGCTGCGAGCGGGCGATGCGCCGGGGCGAGGACCTGCCGGTCTCCCGCTTCCCCGCCCTGCTGAGCGCGGTGGTCGCGCTGGTGGCCCTGGCGATGGTCGCCGTCGTGCTGCTCGGGTGGGCCGGGTGAGCGCCGCACCGGACCGGGACCCCGGCCTGCAGCCGGAGCGGACCCGGCTGGCCTGGCGGCGTACGACCCTGTCGAGCACCGCCGCCGCCGTGCTCGCCGTGAAGACCGCGCTGCACGGGGGCGTCTCGGCCGCCGGGCTCATCGCCTGCGCCCTGTGCTGCGGGCTGTGGCTGGCCTTCCAGCTGCTCGCGCAGCGCCGGATCCGGGCCCTGACGGCCGCGCCGAACCCCACGGCGCTCGCCCCCCGGTACGCCACCCTCGCGGTCCTGTGCGCGCTGGCGACGGCGGTGTGCGCGGCGGCGCTGGTGGTCTGAAGCCCAGTTCAGGCGCCGTCGTCGTCCCAGTCCACCGTGACCACGATCTTGCCCCGGGTGCTTCCCTCCTGGTTCAGCCGGTACGCGTCCGCCGCGCGCTCGAGCGGGAATGTCTCCGAGACGTGCACGGAGACCACGCCCTGTTCGGCGAGTTCCGCCAGCCGGGTGAGGTCCTCGGTGTCGGGCCGTACGAAGCTGTAGCGGCCGCCGTACCCGACGACGTCGCCGTCGGCGATCGACACCAGGCGGCCCTCCGGTGCCAGCAGCTGGGCGGAGACTTTCAGCGTCTCGCCGCCGACCGTGTCGAAGGCCGCGTCCACGCCCTCGGGGGCCAGCCCGCGCACCCGCTCGGCGAGCCCGTCGCCGTAGGTCACCGGCTCGCCGCCGAGCGAGCGTACGAAGTCGTGGTTGGCCTCGCTCGCCGTACCGATCACCCGCGCACCGATGTGCCGGGCGAGCTGCACGGCGATCGAGCCGACACCGCCCGCCGCCGCGTGCACGAGGACGGTCTCGCCGCGCCTGACCCGCAGGGCCTTGGTCAGCACCTGGTAGGCCGTGAGACCGGCCAGCGGCAGTCCGGCCGCCTCCTCCCAGGTGAGGTTGCCGGGCTTGCGGGCGAGGGTGCGCACGGGGGCGGCGACGTACTCGGCGAAGGTGCCGCGCGAGAGGAAGTCCTCGCGGACGTAGCCGACTACCTCGTCGCCGACGGCGTACTCCGCGACCGACGGCCCGGGCTGGACGACGACCCCCGCGACGTCCCACCCGGGGACCACCGGGAAGACGGCGTCCAGGATGCCGTCCAGATAGCCCTCGCGGCACTTCCAGTCGACCGGGTTGACGGCCGCCGCCCGGACCTTGACCAGCACCGAGTCGGGGCCGACCTTGGGGTCGCGGACCTCGCCGAACTCGAGGACGTCGGGACCGCCGTACCGGCTGTAGCTGATGCCCTTCATGCCACCGACCCTCCGGGGTAGTCGAACGCCGCGCAACCGGGACGGCACCCTTCGTCGTCCGAAAAGCGCGCTTCACGGCTACTGGTGCTTCTACCCCGAGGAGCCGTCGATCCAGGGTGGCCCCGATCACGTTGGGTGCGGCCACTGGACTACATACCGACCGGTCGGCATCATGGGCGAGTCCCCTTCACGCGTTTGTAGGAGCGTATCCATGAGCCCCGACCACCCGCCCGGACTCGACCTCGACCGGTTGCGCGTCCTGCTGGAGCGCGAATGCCCCGGTCTGGTCGCCGGCCCCCTCACCGGCCGACTGATCGAGGGCGGACGGTCGAACCTGACGTACGAGATCGGGGACGGCGTCGGCAAGTGGGTCGTACGGCGGCCCCCGCTCGGTCATGTGCTGGCCACCGCGCACGACATGAAGCGCGAGCACCGGGTGATCAGCGCGCTGCACCCGACGAACGTGCCGGTGCCGCGTCCGGTGCTGCTGTGCGAGGACCCCGAGACGCTCGGGGCGCCCTTCTACGTCATGGAGTTCGTCGAGGGCACCCCCTACCGCACGGCCGCCGAGCTGGCCCCGCTCGGCGAGGAGCGCACCCGGGGTGTGGTGCTGTCCCTGGTGGACACGCTGGTGGAGCTGCACGCGGTGGATCCGGGCGCGGTGGGTCTGGCCGACTTCGGGCGCCCCGAGGGCTTCCTGGACCGCCAGCTGCGCCGCTGGGGCAAGCAGCTGGACGCCTCCCGCAGCCGCGACCTGGCGGGGATCGACGAGCTGCACGCGGCGCTCGGGCGGGCGCTGCCCGAGTCCCCCGCGCCCGCGGTCGTGCACGGCGACTACCGGCTGGACAACGTCCTGATCGGCGCCGACGACACCATCCGGGCGATCCTCGACTGGGAGATGTCGACCCTCGGCGACCCGCTGACCGACCTCGGCCTGCTGGTGATGTACAGCGTGCCGCTGAGGCTGCCCGACTCGCCGATCTCGACGACCGCCTCGGCCGCCGGCCATCCCTCACCGGCCGAGCTGGTCGAGCGGTACGCGGCGGGCTCGGGGCGCGATGTCTCGGCCGTCTCCTGGTACACGGCGTTCGCCTGGTTCAAGCTCGCCGTGATCCTGGAGGGCATCCACTACCGCTACACGCTGGGCCAGACCGTCGGGCGCGGCTTCGACCGGATCGGCGACCTCGTCCCCGTCTTCATCGAGCACGGACTGACCACTCTGCAGGAAGGCTGACGGCCATGGACTTCGCGTTCGACGCGCGCACCGAGGAACTGCGTGCCAAGCTGCTCGCCTTCATGGAGGAGTACGTGTACCCGGCCGAGGCGGTGGCGGAGGAGCAGCGGGCCGCGCTGGCGTCCCCCTGGGACACCCCGGCGGTGGTGGAGGAGCTGAAGGCGCAGGCGCGCCGACAGGGCCTGTGGAACCTCTTCCTGCCGGACACCGAGTACGGCGCCGGGCTCACCAACCTGCAGTACGCGCCCCTCGCCGAGATCACCGGCCGCTCCCCGCAGCTGGCGCCGACTGCCCTGAACTGTGCCGCGCCGGACACCGGGAACATGGAGGTGCTCGCGCAGTTCGGCGACGAGCAGCAGAAGAAGCAGTGGCTGGAGCCGCTGCTGGCCGGGGAGATCCGCTCGGCGTTCGCGATGACCGAGCCGGAGGTGGCCTCCTCCGACGCCACCAACATCACCACGCTCATCCGGCGGGAGGGCGACGAGTACGTCATCACCGGCCGCAAGTGGTACATCTCCGGGGCGATGAACCCGGACTGCAAGATCTTCATCGTGATGGGCAAGACCGACCCGGACGGCGCCGACATCCGCCGCCAGCAGTCCATGGTGCTGGTCCCGCGCGACACCCCGGGCGTCACGGTCGAGCGCGCCATGAAGGTCTTCGGCTACGAGGACCACTACCACGGCGGCCACGCCGAGGTGATCTTCGACCGGGCGCGGGTGCCGGTGACGAACCTGATCGGCGAGGAGGGCGGCGGCTTCGCCATCGCCCAGGCCCGGCTCGGTCCCGGCCGCATCCACCACTGCATGCGGCTGATCGGCATGGCGGAGCGGGCGATCGAGCTGATGTGCCGGCGGGCCGTCTCGCGCGACGCCTTCGGCAAGGCGCTCGCCCAGCAGGGCGTGGTGCACAACTGGATCGCCGACGCGCGCGTCACGGTGGAGCAGCTGCGGCTGCTGGTCCTGAAGACCGCCTGGATGATGGACACGGTCGGCAACCGGGGCGCCCACAGCGAGATCCAGGCCATCAAGATCGCCACGCCCCGCGCGGTCGTCGACATCATCGACCGGGCGATCCAGCTGCACGGCGCGGGCGGCGTCAGCCAGGACTTCCCGCTGGCCGAGCTGTACGCCGGGGCGCGCACGCTGATGATCGCGGACGGGCCGGACGAGGTGCACCAGCGGTCGCTGGCGCGACGGGAGCTGAAGAAGTACCTGTGAGGTGACGGGTGAGGGGCGGCTGCCCAGTGCGGCCGCCCCTCGCCCGTGCGCAGGAGGGCGTCGACGCGGAGCGTCGGCAACCGACGACAACGCCGCAGATGGACGTGCCAAGCCCCGCGTCCGCGGCATGGTCCGCCGGACAGGCCCTAAGGGCGCAGGGCCCTGAGCAGCAGGTCCGCGAGATGGTCCGCGACCTCCTGGGGGCTCATCGGACCGTCCGGCCGGTACCAGGTCGACAGGTGGTGCACGGACCCGAAGTGGTAGTCGACGACCAGGTCGGCCTGGGTGGCCCGGGAGAACACGCCGGCCTCCTGGCCCTCCTCGACGAGCGCGCGGAAGCGTTCGTGGTAGCGGCGGCGCTCGGCGCGGACCTGCTTGTTCTTCTCGGGGCTCAGGTGGTGCATCGAGCGGAAGAAGATCATCGCGTCGTCGAGGTTCTCGATCGTCGTCACCACGACGTCGGCCGCCGCGCCCCGCAGCCGCTTCTCGATCGGCTCGTCGGCGTTCGCGAAGGCGTCCAGGCGCTCCTGCTGGACGCGCAGCACGCGCGCGTACACCTCGTGCAGCAGGTCGTCCTTGGAGCCGAAGTAGTGGTACAGCGCCCCCTTGGTGACGCCGGCCGCCTCGACGATCTCCTGCACGGAGGTGCGGTCGTAGCCCTGCTCGGCGAAGAGCCGGGTGGCGGCGGCAAGGAGCCGTTGCGGAACAGGAGCCTCTGTGCCGTCCGTCGTCCTGGGCACTGCCGCCACCTGCCTTCTTCCTCGATGCGTCACTGGCCGTCGTGCGCGCGGGAACGCAGTTCCCGACGGAGGATCTTCCCACTCGCCGTCTTGGGCAGGTCGGGCAGGATCTCCACC
The DNA here is from genome assembly GCF_044465285.1 of Streptomyces sp. NPDC049687. Lineage (NCBI taxonomy): Bacteria > Bacillati > Actinomycetota > Actinomycetes > Kitasatosporales > Streptomycetaceae > Streptomyces > Streptomyces sp. NPDC049687. The sequence goes on along the minus strand of NZ_JBITLN010000009.1, from coordinate 137,679 downwards.
TGACGCGGATACTTGTAGGCCGCCAGTCTGTCCTTGCAGTAGGCGGCGAGCGTATCGGCATCCGCGTCCGTGCCGGGACGCAGGCTGATGTACGCCTTGACGGTCTCCCCGCGGTAGCCGTCCGGCACCCCGACGACGGCCGCCTCGCGGACCGCCGGATGGGTGTACAGCACGTCCTCGACCTCACGCGGCCACACCTTGAAGCCGGACGCGTTGATCATGTCCTTCTTGCGGTCGACGACGTACAGCCAGCCCTGTTCGTCCATGAACCCGATGTCCCCGGTGCGCAGTTCGCCGTCGGGGAAGGTCTCGGCGGTCGCCTCGGGCCGCCGCCAGTAGCCGGGGACGACCTGCGGCCCCCGTACGACGATCTCGCCCTGTTCCCCGAAGGGCACCTCCGTGCCCTGGTCGTCGACGATCCGTACGACCGTGTCCGGGCCCGGCACGCCGACGGCGAGCGTCCCGGAGGCCGGGTCGACCGGTGCCTCGTGCTGGGGCGGGACGGAGGCGCACGGGGCGGTGCATTCGGTCAGCCCGTAGCCGTTGCGGATGTACGGTCCGAAGCCGGCCCGGAACTTCTCCACCAGGGCCGGCGGCACGGGGGCGCCGCCGGAGGAGATGTTCACGAAGGAGGAGAAGTGGTCGCGGGTCACGGCAGGGTGGGCGGCCAGCGCCATGAAGGCCGTGGAGGGGCCGACGGTGTAGTGCGGCCGGTGCTCGGCGAAGGCGTCCAGCACGACGCCCGTCTCGAAGCGGTACGTCAGCACCAGTGTGCCCGCGCTGTTCAGACAGGCACCGAGCTGGCAGACCATGCCGGTGATGTGGAACAGGGGCGCGAGGGCGTGGTACACGGGCGCCTCTGGCAGGCGCAGGCCGGTGCGCTGCCGCTCGGCGTTGAACATGATGTTGCCGTGCGTGTTGGTGGCGCCCTTGGGGGTGCCGCTGGTGCCGGAGGTGTAGCTGATGAGGGCGGTGTCGGCCGGAGCGGGGTCGCGGTCCGCGGGGGCCTTGTGGCCCGCGCGGGCCACGGCCGTCAGGTCGTCGGCGTCCTCGGCCGGCGGGAGCCGTTCGAAGGTCAGCACGCGCGCGTCGGTGCGCGTCTGGAAGTCCAGCTCGCACCCCGTGAGCACGATCCGCACCGGCGAGCCGGCGGCCGTCTCGCGCAGATACGACGCCCAGGCCCGGTCGGAGCAGATCAGCGCGGCCACCTCGCCGTCCCTCAGGACGTGGGCGACCTCCCCCGACTTGTACATGGGGTTGACGGGGACGACGGTCGCGCCCGCCTTCCAGGCGCCGAGCAGGGCGATGACGAAGTGCGGGGAGTTCTGCAGCAGGATCGCCACCCGGTCGCCGCGCTCCAGGCCACGGGCGGCCAGGTGACCGGCGACGGAGTCGCTGAGCTCGTCCAGCTCGCGGTAGCCGAGCCGTCCGTCGAAGTAGGCGAGGGCGGTGCGGTCCGGGGCCTGGGCGACCGACCGGCGCAGGGCGTGCACCAGGGAGTCGGCGGGGTCGATCGGCGCGCGCTGGGCGTCGTCGAGGAGGGCCAGCCAGGGCTTCGCCGCGTAACGGGAGGCGGGTGCGGTCATTCGGCGGCCTCCCACTTCTGCTGAAGGTGGTTCATGTTCGCCAGCCAGCGGTCGGGGTCGGAGGCACGGAGCTGGTAGTACCCGGCGACCTCGGAATGCGGCAGGATCAGGAAACGGTCCTCCGCGATGCCCTTGAACAGGGCGTCCGCGACGTCCTCCGGCTCGATCGCGGTCGGCTTGAGCACCAGGTCGCCCGCGCTGCCGGTGGCGGCCAGCATGTCGGTGCGGACGCCCTGCGGACAGATCGCGTGCACCTTGATCCCGCGGTGGCGGTAGGTGAGCGACAGCCACTCCGCGAAGGCGTAGGCGCCGTGCTTGGTGACGCTGTAGGGGGCGGCGCCGATCATCGTGAGCAGCCCGGCGGCGGAGACGGTGGAGACGAAGCGGCCGCTGCCGCGCTCCAGCCAGTCCGGGAGCAGCGCATGGGCCGCGCGGACATGGGCCATGACGTTGACGTCCCAGGCCTGCGCCCAGACGGCCTCGTCGGCCGCTTCGGAACCGCCCGAGGCGACGCCGGCGTTGGCGCAGTAGACGTCGACGGTGCCGCCGAGCGCCTCCCGGGCCTGCTCGACGATCGCGGAGGCGTCACCCGGCACCGCGATGCCGCCGATCTCGTCGGCGACGGCACGCACCCGCCCGGGGTCCAGATCGTTGACGACGACCCGGGCCCCCTCGGCGGCGAAGCGACGGGCCAGCGCGGCCCCGATCCCGCCCCCCGCTCCGGTGACGACCACTCCGGCATCCTGCACGGCTCCCACCATCGGTCTCCTTCGACGCGACGCGACACGGCTCGAGCGCCAGACTAACCGGTCGGTATGTTCAAGGAAAGAGGGTCACCACACCCCCTGAAGGGGGCGCGGGAACCGCCGGACCGGCCCCGCACGGCCCGCACCCGAGCGACCGCCCGCCGGAGCACGGGGAACATGCCGTGACGTATGGCCAAGTTCGCCGGTTAGCAGGACGATACGCCGCACACCGCACCACTTCGGGGGACAGGAGCCTGCCATGGCACAGATGAGCGTAACGCCGTACTGGGAGCTGACCTTCGACGCGGACGGCGACGCGGACGCCGGCCGACGGGACCGGCTGCTGGCCGGGGTCGAGCAGAGCGGGATCCGCGATCTGATCCTCTTCTCGCACGGCTGGAACAACGACCGCTCCGGCGCCACCCGGCTCTACAGCAGTTTCTTCGCGCCGATCCCCGGTCTCGCCCCGGCGACCGCCCGGATCGGGTACGTGGGCGTGGTGTGGCCGTCGATGCGGTTCTGCGACGAGCCGATCCCCGACTTCCCGCACTCCGCGGTCGCGGCCCCCGGGCTCGACGACGGCACCCGGCACGCGCTGCTGGAGACGTTCCCGGGCCGGGCCACTGTCGTCGAGCAGATCGCGCGCATGCTGGAACAGCGGCCACCGGAACGGAGCGAGCTGGAGGAGTTCGGGCGGCTGGTGCGGGAGCTGGTGGACGCCGTCCCGTCGGGGCCGCAGGCGCTGTTCGCGGCGGACACGCTGGCGGAGGGGGTGCCGCAGGACGAGCCGGAGATGCTCACGGGATCGACGGCGGCGGCCTGTGAGGAGTTCGCGACGGCCCTGGCCTCCGACGGCGGGGAACGGGGGTTCGGGCTGCCCGATCCGTGGGACGGGGCGAAGGAAGTGCTGCGGCAGGCGACGTACTACGCGATGAAGCGGCGCGCCGGGACCGTGGGCGAACGGGGGCTCGGGCCGCTCATCGGCCGGTTGGCGGCTGTGGCGCCGGCCGTGCGGGTGCATCTGGTGGGGCACAGCTTCGGCGGGCGGCTGGTGTCGTTCGCGCTGCGGGGGCTGCCCGAGGGGGTGCGCACGGTGAAGTCGGTGACCCTGCTTCAGGGGGCCTTCTCGCACTACGCCTTCGCGGCCGGACTGCCGCACGACACACGCGCGGGCGGGGTGCTCCAGGGCCAGCAGAACCGCATCGACGGTCCCCTGGTGTGCTGTTTCTCGCGGTTCGACCAGGCGCTGGGGACGATGTACCCGCTGGCCTCCCGGATGGCGAGGGACGCGCAGGGGTTCGTCGGGGAGACGGCGCTGAGCATCGGGGGCATGCTGGGCGCCCGGTGGGGCGCCATGGGGCACGACGGGGTGCAGGCGGTGCCGGGCACGCGCGCGTACGAGCTCGCCGAGGCGCTGGCCGCGGGGAAGCTGCCGGCGTCGGGCTGCGTCAACATCGACGTGGCCGCGGTGGTCAGACGGGGCGGGGCGCCGGCCGGGGCGCACAGTGACATCGTGCACCCCGAGCTGGCGCGGGTGGTGCTGGCGGCGGGCCGTATCACGTAGGGCGACCCGCCGCCGCAGGACTTACCGGTGTGAAGTGAACTCGACCACCTGCTGGAAGGTGGGCCGGTTCTGCCAGCCGATGTTGTAGTGCTTGATGCCGCCGAGGGTGCGCTGGACGATCGAGTCGGCGCACCACTGGTCGCCCGCCGAGCACAGGTCGTCACCCGGGTAGACCTGGGCCGCGGTCTTGCCGGCCGCCGTCTTCAGGGTGCTGATGAGGACGTCCCGGCAGCCGCTGAGGGTGCCGCCGCCGCAGTACTTCTGCGTCAGCCCGCCCTGCACCGACTCACCGAGCACGGCCCGGACGTCCTTGTCGACATAGCTCCACCAGCCGTACTGGAAAGAGCTTCCGGCGTGCGACCCGGTGGGGCCGTGGGCGGCCGACGGGGACTCGTCGACGGGCAGGTTGGCGGTGAAGGCGGTGTACAGGTCGGTACCGAGCCCCGGTTCGAACTCGGCCTTCACCAGCAGCGGCCACCAGGCGTCGAGGATGCGGATCGCGTCGGCGTTGGCGTACGCCTTCGAACCCGCCGAGGTCTCCGTGCGCTTGCCGCCCGCCGTCAGCCAGGTCTGCAGCTTGCTCACCGCGGCGGCGGCCGTGGAGTCGGTGACCGTCGAGCTGTTGATCACCTTCAGCAGGTCCGGCAGGACGTCCTCGGCGCGCAGGTCCGCGAGCGCCGCGTCCGCCATCGCCTTCACCAGCGAGGCGCGCGTGACACCGCCGGCCGCGACGAGCTTCTTCACCCGGTCCTCCAGGAGGTTGCCGCGGTGCACGGAGCCGTCGCCCCAGGAGGCCGTCGTGTAGTTGAGGGCCTGTTTGTTGTTCCAGGAGACGTAGTAGTCCTGGTCGACGGAGTTGGGGTGCGCCGAGGCCGGGGTGTAGGTGGCCGTGTTGGTGGCGGGCACCCAGTTCTTCCACTCGTACGCCGCCTGCGCCCAGACCGGGAACTCCGCGTCGACGCCCGTCGCGCGCACCGGGTTGTCACCGCTGTTGTAGTACGCGGTGTGCGTGGAGTCGGCGTAGAACCAGTTGAAGGTGTAGTTGATGTGCTGCACGGCGCTCTGGAAGGTCTGCGGGCTCTTGACGTAGTCCGGGTCGTTGAGCATCTGGAAGCCGATGATGGAGTCGGCCTCGTGCATGAACGACGAGCGCAGGGTGGTGTAGGCGACCTTCTTGCCGCCGACGGTCGCGCGGTACTCCACCGGGCCGTACTTGGTGCGGTAGACACGCATCGTGTAGGAGCCGGCCGCGGTGTCGTCGGCGGTGGTGGGCTTCCAGGAGTTCTTCTGCTCGACCACGTCCATGGCCGTGCAGGTGCCGTGATACAGGTAGTGGTAGTCGTCCTGGCAGAGCTCGACCGCGTAGGTGTCGATGATGTCCTGGCCGGAGGTCGTGGCGCTCCACGAGTAGTCCTGGCCGCGGCCCAGTTCGACGTACATGCTCAGGCCCGCGAAGGAGGCGCCGCGGGCGCTGATGCCCGGGCCCTGGATCTCCTGGAGCATGAGGAGTTGCGGGGCGAAGTACCCCGTCTGCGGGCCGAAGACGGCGATCGGGTGGCCGCTGGCGGTGGCCTTCCCGCTGACGACGAGGGCGTTGGACATGCCGCGCCGGGCCGAGCTGAGGGCGGTCGCGGTGGCCGCCTCGGCGGTGGCGGAGGCGCTCTGGTCGCCGCCGGTGCCGGTGGCGTCGTAGATCAGCGGTTGCGTGCTCACCGAGCCGTCGTCCGGAAGGGCCTCGCCCTGCGGGGTGTCGGGCTTGGTGCCGTAGGGGAAGCTCTCGCCGTTGTGGACGGTGAGGACGGCCTCGGGGTCGTTGCGCTCGCGGAACGCCTCCCAGACCTTGGTGCCCTCCGTCACGCCGTACTTCTCCTGCGCGGCGAGCAGCGAGACGGCGTTGTTGACCTCGCCGCCGCCGCCGGAGCCGAACAGCGCCCCGATGACCGAGGCCAGCGCCACCAGGTCGGTGATCTTGAAGTGGTCGATGGTTCCCGCGTTGGTGACTGAGTCCTTGTGGCCGGTCAGGACGTATTCACCGGGGAAGTAGCGGCCGCTGTCGGAGGCGTCGATGTACGCGTTGATGCCGGCGAGGTAGGCGTTCGCGTCCGCGAGGGCCTGCTGGCCGCGCGTGCCGTTGGTGGCGACGGCGTTGTCGATCTGGGCCTGGAGGTCTGCCTCGGTGTACGGAGCGTTGCGCCAGAACTGCTGCTCGAGGCCCTGGTTGGCCACGTCACCGCCGGCGAAGGCGGTGAGCTGGCCGCGGCCGACATGGCGGAAGACGTCCATGAGCCACAGCCGGTCCTGGGCGGCGGCATACCCGGCGCCGAACTCGGTGCCGTATCTGGTGGTACCGGTGATGTGCGGAACGCCCGTCTTCTTGTCGCGGACGATCGTCACGTCGGTGCGGCCCGCGGGATTCACGGTGGAGGCGACTTGATCGGAAGCGACACCGAACGACGCGTCGTTGAAGAAGGTGTTGATCGTGGCGTTGGTGAGGGTCGAGTAGCCCTTGGCCAGGTTGGCGTAGGGGCCGAGCTGGTCCTCGGCGTGGTCGGGCTGGGTGCCGAAGGCCTGGTTGAGGAGGATCTGCGCGAGGGTGGCGTTGCCGTTCTCGCCGGGCGGCAGGATGTCGGAACACTGGCCGCCGCAGTAGTCGTTGGCCGCCGTGGCGTCGGCCGCCGCGGCCGTCGTCTGGGCAAGCGGCGACAAAAGACCGGCAATGAGGGCGCATACGGATGCGGTCTTCAGGAACCCGGGGAATCTGCCGGGAGTTCTCAGTCTGTCGAGAGTGAAGCGGGGGGTTCGCCGTGGCATCGGCAGCTCCTAGCGACGGGGGGGTCGGCGGAAGGTTACCGGCGGTATCCCCGGGATTGAAGATGAACATGCGTCAAGTTTTCGGCAGGTGGGGGTCATCGGAAATCGGATGGAGCCGAATCGCATGTCGATACGTCTATTCGACGACGTCCGTACGACGACGCCGAAGTGACCGAAGTGCAGGTGCAGATGTGACGGAGGTGCAAGGCGATGGCCGGTTTCCGGAGTCTGGCGAGACAGGCGCGAGACCCGCGGTGCGATCTGGCGCTGCGGCGTTATTCGCTCCGCAAGTGCCTTGAGCGGTTCGCCCCCTACGGGCACAGGGCGACCTGGGACCATCTGTGCTCCCGGGCCGGGTTCGGACCCGAGGACCGCTCCCCCGATCCTGCGCGGCTCGTGGCCGCGTTGGACGAGCTGGAGGAGGCGCGCACGGTGTGGCTGGCCTACGAGGTCGAGTTCGCCGAGCGGCGCAAGAAGGAGAAGCACGACGGGCTGCGCAGGCCGGGCAGTGTCGACGACTGGCACCGGCTGACCTGGGGCGGTTTCGGCGTGGCGTGGTGCGACGACCCGCGGGTCCACCCCCGTGAACCGCTGGCCGAGGTGCTGCGCCGGCTGATCAGCGCGCTGGAGCGCGAACCGGGTTGCTCCTGCCCGGTCTGCGGCGGCGAGCGGCTGCGGTGGAGGTACGACCTGGACCACGAACCGTCGGCGGGTCCCGTCTGCTCGGACTGCGGAATACTCGTGCCGCGCCCCGTGCTCACTCCCGAGGCGCTGGCGTACGCCCGGCGCGGACGGCTACTGATGTCGGCCTGACCGTCCTGTCACTGATGTCCCTCCGAGAGCATGGCGGGGGTGCGCCGGGGATGCCGCACCCCCTGTTTCACCGTTGTGGTGCCGCCGTTCGGTTCCGGTGTCCCGGCCAGTGGGGCCGGTGAGGGTAGCAGCCGTTAATCCGGTCGCTCCAGCCCTTTCCCGTCAAGAGAGTTGAGGGTGATGAAACCGAGCTGAGGCACCGAAGGAGTCCCCGCATGTCGACGCTGCGCGTCACCGCCGAAGTGCTGACCGTGCACGAGCACCCCAACGCCGACGCCCTGGAACTGGCGCAGGTCGGCCTGTACCGGGCCGTCGTCGCCAAGGGTGCCTACCGCACCGGTGAGGCCGCCCTCTACATCCCCGAGCAGGCGGTGCTCCCGCTCGAGCTGGTGGAGGAGCTGGGGCTCACCGGTCGACTGGCGGGCGGCAGGTCGGACCGGGTGAAGGCGGTGCGGCTGCGGGGTGAGCTGTCGCAGGGGATCGTGTGCCGGCCGAAGGCGCTGGCGGATGTCGACCTGGCGCGGGCGGCGGAGGAGGGCACGGACTTCGCGGAGCGGCTCGGGATCGTGAAGTGGGTGCCGCCGATCCCGCCGACCATGAGCGGGGACGTGGAACCGGCACCGGATCTGCTGCCGTGGGTCGACATCGAGAACATCCAGCGCTATCCGGACATCTTCGAGCCCGGCGAGCCGGTGGTCCTGACGGAGAAGCTGCACGGTTCGGCCTGCCTGCTGACGTATGTCGCCGACGAGGGACGGGTGTACGTGTCCTCGAAGGGCTTCGGCGCGAAGTCGCTGGCGCTGGTGGAGGACCCGCGCAACCTGTACTGGCGGGCCGTGCGCGGGCATGGCGTTGCGGAGGCGGCGGCACGTCTCGCGGAGCGGCTGGGCGCGCGGCGCGTCGGCGTCTTCGGGGAGGTGTACGGCGCGGGGGTGCAGGACCTGACCTACGGCGCGGACGGGCGGCGCGAGACGCTCGGGTACGCGGTGTTCGACGTGTCCGCGGAGATCGGGGGTGCCGTGCGATGGCTGGACGCGGGCGAACTCCTCGGCGGGGAGCTGCCGTTGGTGCCACGGCTGTACGAGGGGCCCTATGACAGCGAACGGGTGCTGGAGATCGCGACCGGGCGGGAGACCGTGTCGGGGCGGGAGCTGCATCTGCGGGAGGGCGTGGTGATCCGCCCGGCCGCCGAGCGCTACAGCCCGGTGACCGGGGGGCGTGCCATCGCCAAGGCGGTGAGCGGGGCTTACCTGACCCGAAAGGGCGGGACCGAGTACGAGTAGGGCGCCCGCGCCGGGCGGGGTGGGGTGGTTTTCGCCCGCCCCGCGCCGGCGGGCGCCGCTCGCTGCGTGGGCGCCTCTGCCGGCCTGAAAGAGCGGGGGGAACTGCGCGACCAGCCACGGCGTGCCCGCCCTCGCCCGACACCCCGCATCCCCTCGGGGCTCGGCGTCAGCCCCTCCCCTTCTCGGCCAGTAGCCGGGACCCGGTCAGGCGTTCGCCGAAGGCGTCGTCCGGGTTGGACAGGACGCAGGACTCGAGGGAGAGGCAGCCGCAGCCGATGCAGTCGGTGAGGTGGTCTCGGAGGCGGTTGAGTTGCTGGATGCGTGCCTCCAGTTCGGCTCGCCAGGTCTCCGAGAGGCGGGCCCAGTCCTCGCGGGTGGGGGTGCGTTCCTCGGGGAGTTCCGCGAGGGCCTCGCGGATCGTCGCCAGGGGGATGCCGACCCGCTGGGCGGCGCGGACGAAGGCGACCCTGCGGAGCGTGTCACGGTGGTAGCGGCGTTGGTTGCCCGGCGTGCGGCGGCTGCTGATCAGGCCCTTGGACTCGTAGAAGTGCAGGGCGGAGACGGCGGCGCCACTGCGGGCGGCGAGCTGGCCGACCGTGAGCTCGTGGATCTTCTCAGGGATCTGGGGCATCCCCCGAAGCCTACCGACCGCGTCACACCCCGGTCCGTTGACAGGGGCCTCACGCCCTACCATGCTAAGCAGTCGCTTAGCATGCTGTCGCGCGAGAGGGCCGGAGAACACATGGCAGAGCCGAGGATCTTCACGTCCGCCGGGGAACTGAGGTCGGCGGTGGGCGAGCAGCTGGGGTACACCGACTGGCTGGACGTCGACCAGAAGCGGATCGATCTGTTCGCCGAGGCCACGGGCGACCACCAGTGGATCCATGTCGACCCGGAGAGGGCCGCCGCCGGGCCGTTCGGGACCACCATCGCGCACGGCTATCTGACGCTGTCGCTGCTGCCGCTGTTCGGGCCGCAGCTGATCAAGGTCGAGGGCGTCAAGATGGGCGTCAACTACGGGACGAACAAGGTGCGTTTCCCCTCGCCCGTCCCGGTCGGCTCCCGGCTGCGCGCCACCGCGACGATCACCGGCGTCGAGGACGTGACCGGGGGCGTCCAGGTCAGCGTCGCGTTCAGCGTGGAGCGCGAGGGCGGGGACAAGCCCGTCTGCGTGGCGGAGTCCGTCTCCCGCTACTACCTGTAGGCCCGCCGGTGGGCGCTACTTCGCCGCGCCCACCATCCGCAGCACGAGGTCGGCGTAGAGCGCGCCGACCTCCTCGGGCGTGCGCGGACCCTCGATGTTGAACCAGCGGGCCACGTCGATGCAGAGGGAGAGCACCGCCAGGGTCGTCCCATGGACGTCCAGGACCGCGAACTCGCCCGCCGCCACGCCGTCCTCGATGATCCCGCGCACCTCGGCGTCGACCTGGCGGCGCAGCGCGAGGATCTCGGCGCGGGCCTCGGGGCCGAGGGCCTCCAGTTCGTACTGCACGACCCGCGCGGTGGTGCGCCGTCCCGCGTGCCAGCGGACGAAGGAGCTGACGGCCTCCGCGAGCCGCTCGGTCGCGCTGCCCTCGCCGGCCGCCGCCGTACGGAGGATGTCCAGCGCGCGGTCGTGACCGATCCGGCTGATGCGGTGGAGCAGCTCTTCCTTGGTCTTGTAGTGGATGTAGAGGGCGGCCGGGCTCATGCCCGCGCGGCCCGCGATGTCGCGGGTCGTCGTCGCGTGGTAGCCACGCTCGGCGAAGGCCTCCACGGCGGCGACGAGCAGTCGCCTGGCCGCGTCGGGGGTGACCTCGTCCCACGGCTCGATCTCCCCGTCGGCCGTCTCCTGAGCCGTACTCATCGCTCGCTAGCCCCTCTCGGTACAGTCGCTCCACCATACCGCCGAAGGTGAGCGGTTGCTTAGCGCGGCTGTTCGGCCCAGGGGAACCCCTTGGCTCTGCTCGAAGGGGATGTGCTCGGCGAGGAGGTGCTCCGGGCGGGACCGGTCGACCGGCTCAGGATCGTCCGGACTCCTGCCGGTCGCGGATCACCTTCGCCAGGGTGAAGGCGGAAGTCACGAGGTACAGGACCGCGATCGCCAGGAACGCCCGCACCCAGGCGTCCGTGTCGAGCTGGTAGATGCCGATCGCCGTGGCCGCCATGGCGACGCCGAAGGAGGCGACGGCCTGCCCGTAGAACGCGGCCGTGTTCTGCTGCTTGACCGGTGTGTCACTCATGGGGACAGGATCCGGCGGGAGTGGCCCGCGCCACATCCGCTCATGTACTCAGACGGGTACTCAGAACGCCGAGACCCCCGTCAGCGACCGCCCGATGACCAGCTTCTGGATCTGGCTCGTGCCCTCGTAGAGGGTCATCACGCGGGCGTCGCGCAGCAGCTTGCCCGCCGGGTACTCGTCGATGTAGCCGTAGCCGCCGAAGACCTGCAGGGCGTTGTTCGCGGCGCGGACGGCGGCCTCGGAGGCGAAGAGCTTGGCCTTGGACGACTCCACGGCGAACGGCAGCCCGCGGTCGATCAGGTCGGCGACCCGCCAGGTCAGCAGCCGGGCCGCGTCGACGTCGACGGCGATGTCGCTGAGCAGTTCCTGGATCAGCTGGTGGTGGGCGATGGTCTTCCCGAACTGCTCGCGCTCACCGGCGTAGCGCACCGCCGCGTCCAGGGCGGCCCGGGCGATGCCGACACAGCCCGCCGCGACCGACATCCGGCCCTTGGCCAGCGCCGCCATGGCGACCGAGAAGCCCTTGCCCTCCTCGCCCAGCAGCGCGGAAGCGGGCACCCGGACGTCCTCCAGGACCAGCTCGGCGGTCGTCTGGCCGCGCAGGCCGAGCTTGCCGTGGACGGCGCGGCGGGTCAGGCCAGGGGTGTCGGTGGGGACGAGGAACGCGGAGACGCCCTTGTGGCCCGGGGCGTCCGTGGAGCGGGCGAAGAGCAGGACGACATCGGCCCAGGTGCCGTTGGTGATGAACATCTTGGTGCCGTTGACGACGTACTCGTCGCCCTCGCGGACCGCCCGGGTGGCGAGGTGGCCGGCGTCCGAGCCGGTGCCGGGCTCGGTGAGACCGAAGCAGCCGACGTACGCGCCGGAGGTGAGCCCCGGCAGCCAGTGCCGTTTCTGCTCCTCGCTCCCCCAGGCCGCGATCGTCTTGGCGACCAGCCCGAGGGACACCGACACGATCCCGCGCACGGACGAGTCGCCGCGCCCCAGCTCCTCCGTGACCAGGCAGTACGCCAGATGGTCGCCGCCGGAGCCGCCGTACTCCTCGTCGATCGTCAGGCCGAGGAAGCCGACCTCGCCGAGCTTCTTCACGATGCCCCGGTCGACCTCCTCGGCGCGGTCCCAGGCGACGACGTGCGGGGTGATCTCGCGCGTCACGAAGTCGTGGGCGAGCCGCCGGACGGCCTCCTGCTCCTCGCTGAGCCCCAGGTTCACCACGAGATCACCCCACCGGACAAGGCCTTTGAAAGCCGGACATTTAAATTAGCACTGCTAGTTTCCATGGCGCAGCCCTACTATGTGCGCCATGGCCCGACCGCGCAAGCCCCTCCTGAGCACCGACCGGATCGTCGAGACCGCCCGGGCGCTGGTGGACGCGGAGGGCCTGGCGGCCGTCTCCACGCGTCGGCTCGCCGCCGAACTGGGCGTCAGCGGGCCGTCGTTGTACAACCACTTCCGAACGAAGGACGAGATCCTCGAGGCCGTCGCCGACTCGGTGAGCGCCCAGGTCGATCTGTCGATGTTCGAGGACGGCCGGGAGTGGCGGACCGCGCTGCACGACTGGGCGGTCTCCTACCGGGCCGCCCTGCGCGACCACCCGAACATCGTCCCCGTCCTCGCCCAGGGCCCCGGCCGCCGTCCGGCCGGCCTCCGGCTCGCCGACGCCGTCTACGGCGCGATGGTCGCGGCGGGCTGGCCGCCCGCGCAGGCCACCTCCATCGGCGCGCTGATGCGGTACTTCGTGATGGGCTCCGCGCTGGGCTCGTTCGCCGGCGGTTTCGTCGACGACGCGAGCGCCTACGACCCCGCCGACTACCCCCATCTCGGTCAGGCGCACCGTCTCGCCGAACAGCAGGAGAAGATCGACGAGCGGGCCTTCGACACGGGACTGACGGCACTCCTCGACGGGCTGGCCAAGCAGTACGAGCAGCTGCGCTAGGACGTTTCGGCGGGTGCCGAAGTGTTCGTGGCCCATGCTGGATCCATGACCGGCAAGGACGTAAGGGCACCGGGACTGGCCGCTCTCGCGGGGCTCATCGCCGACGAGACGCGGGCCGTCTGTCTGCTGGCGCTGCTCGACGGGCGGGCGTGGACCGCGGGTGAGCTGGCCCGGCACGCGGGTGTGGCCGCGTCGACGCTCAGCGAGCACCTCGGCAAGCTGGTCGCGGGCGGCCTGCTGGCCGAGGAACGGCAGGGGCGGCACCGGTACGTACGTCTCGCCGACGCCCGGGTCGCCCAGCTCGTGGAGGACCTCGCCTCCCGGGTCGTGCCGGTGACGTCCCCGCGCACCCTGCGGGCCGCGAACGCCGGTTCGGCGATGGCCCGCGGCCGCACCTGCTACGACCATCTCGCCGGACGGCTCGGCATCGCCGTCACCGACGCGCTCGTCGCCCGCGGGCTGTTGCGCCGGCACACCGGGTTCGCGCTCACGGACACCGGGCTGCGGTGGTTCCAGGGCGTCGGCATCCCGCTCGCCCGGGCGGGCCGCCGCCCGCTGGCCCGGGCCTGCCTCGACTGGACCGAACGCCGTCCCCACCTCGCCGGCGCCGCCGGCGCGGCGCTGTGCCGGCACGCCCTCGACGCGGGCTGGTGCGTGCGCATCGGCTCGGAGCGGGCGGTGAAGGTGACGGCGGCGGGCGAGCGGGCGCTGGGCGAGCTGCTGGGGCTCGAGGCGGCGGCGCTCCGATAGCGAGACCCCGTCCGAATTCCGCGAGCACCCTCCTCCTTCCCTTCCTAGCCTCAGGAGCATGATGAACAGCCCCCGTACCTCTGTCCTCGCCGCCGGCGCCGCGGTCGTCACGGTCGCGGCCTGGGCCTCCGCCTTCGTCTCGATCCGCAGCGCCGGGGAGGCGTACTCGCCGGGCGCGCTGGCGCTCGGGAGGTTGCTGACCGGTGCGGTGGCGTTGGGGATCCTGTGCCTCGTACGGCGTGAGGGGTGGCCGCCGAGGGCCGCCCGGCCCGGGATCGCGGCGTCGGGGGTGCTGTGGTTCGGGTTCTACATGGTGGCGCTGAACTGGGGCGAGCAGGAGGTGGACGCCGGGACGGCGGCCCTGGTCGTGAACATCGGGCCGCTGCTCATCGCCCTGCTGGGCGCACGGTTTCTCGGCGACCGGCTGCCGCCGAGGCTGCTGGCGGGGATGGCGGTGTCCTTCGCGGGCGCGGTGACCGTCGGGCTGTCGATGTCGGGCGGGGGCGGGTCCTCGCTGCTGGGCGTGGCGCTGTGTCTGCTGGCGGCCGTGGCGTACGCGGGCGGGGTGGTGGCGCAGAAGCCGGCGCTCGGGCACGCGAGCGCGCTGCAGGTGACGACGTCCGGGTGTCTGGTCGGGGCGGTGATGTGTCTGCCGTTCGCCGGGCAGTTGGCGCACGAGGCCGCCGACGCCCCGCTGTCCGCCACCCTCAACATGGTCTACCTGGGCGTCGTTCCGACCGCGCTCGCCTTCACCACCTGGGCGTACGCCCTGGCCAGGACGACCGCAGGCCGTATGGGCGCGACCACCTACGCCGTACCCGCGCTGGTGGTGCTGATGTCGTGGCTGGCGCTCGGCGAGGTGCCGGGGCCGTTGACGCTGGCGGGCGGGGCACTGTGTCTGGCGGGTGTGGCGGTGTCCCGGTCCCGGCCTCCTCGGGCCACGGCGGAGCGGCAGCCCGAGGAGGCGGACGTCTCAGCGTGAACGGACCCGGCCCGAGGGGACCTCGATGGGATCGGGGCGATCACGGAGAGGGCGACGATGCGGGCGGAGTCCGCCAGGGGGGTGCCCGTCGCCTCGAGGGGCTAGTGCCGCGGCAGGCAACGTTCGCCCCGTCGCGACGCCCGGCACGCCCTCTCGCCGCACCGGGCACAACCCCAAGTACGTCCAGTACGAGGGCTTGCGCCCGGCACGCCGAGAGCACGCTCCCCCACTCTCGGCTTCGCTCGAGCGGGAGGGACCCCCACGACGCCGCTCCTTGACGGGCAAACGTTGCCTGCCGCGGCACTAGAAGACGACGAGGGCCCTTCCGCCCTTGCCCGCCAGCATGTTCTCGAAGGCCGCCGGGATGCCCTCCAGGGCGATGCGTTCCGTCACCAGGGCGGAGAGGTCCAGGCGGCCCGCCCGGACGTGCTCGGCGAGCACCGGCAGGTCCCGAGCCGGGTCGGAGTTGCCGTACACACAGCCCGAGAGGGTCCGGCCCCAGTGGAAGAGTTCCAGGGCGTTGAAGGTGACCTGCTGGTCCTTGCCGCCGATGCCGACGACCGTGGTGCGGCCGCCGCGCCGGGTGGACTCCCAGGCCGTGCGGATGGAGACCGCCCGGCCCACGCACTCCACGGCCACGTCGACGCCCTGCTTGCCCGTGAGGGCGCGGATCTCGCGGGCCGTCCGGTCGGAGGCGAGCACGTACTCCGTGGCGCCCGCCGCTCGCGCCAGCTCCTCCTTCTCCGGGGAGAGGTCCACGGCGACGATCGTCGAGGCGCCGGCGATCCGGGCGGCCTGGAGGGTCGCGAGCCCGACTCCGCCGACACCGAAGACGGCGACCGTCTCGCCGGGGCGGACGCGCGCCGAGTGGTGGACGGCGCCGTAGCCGGTGAGGACCGCGCAGCCCAGGAGGGCCGCGTCGGTGAGCGGGACGCCGTCGGGCAGGGGCAGGACGCAGGAGGCCTGGACGACCGTCTCCTCGGCGAACGCGGCGACGTTCAGACCGGGGTGGAGGTCGGTGCCGTCGGCGGTGCGGGCGTACACGTCGGCGGAGCCGTTCAGGGCGTTGGCGCACAGCCAGACCTCGCCCAGCCCGCAGGCGTGACAACCGCCGCAGGAAGGAGCCCAGTTGAGGACGACACCGTCACCGGGCCCCACCCCCGTGACGCCCTCCCCCACGGAGACGACCGTCCCCGCGCCCTCATGGCCGAGCACCGCGGGGACCGGCACCCTCATCGTCCCGTCGGACAGGGACAGGTCGGAGTGGCAGACCCCGGCGGCGGCGAGGCGGACACGCACCTGGCCGGGGCCGGGTTGCGGGAGGTCGATGTCGGTGATCTCCAGGGGAGCGCCCACGGCGGGCAGTACGGCGGCGCGAACCACGGCAGCCTCCTCAGAACTGCAGGGACTTGGTCTGGAGGTACTCGGCGAGCCCGTGCGCGCCGAGTTCCCGGCCCACGCCCGACTGCTTGTAACCGCCGAACGGTGCCATCGGGTTGAAACGGCCGCCGTTGATGTGCACCTGGCCGGTGTCCAAACGCCGGGCGAAGGCCACCGCCTCGGCCTCCTCGCCGGCCCAGACAGCGCCGGCCAGGCCGTAGACCGTGCCGTTGGCGATGCGCAGGGCGTCCTCCTCGTCGTCGTAGCGCAGGATGGACAGGACCGGGCCGAAGATCTCCTCCTGGGCGATCGTCATCTCGGGCGTGACGTCGGCGAAGACCGTCGGCGCGATGAAGTAGCCCCGCTCGCGAGGGGATTCGGGGCCGCCCGCGACCAGCCGGGCGCCCTCGGCGATGCCCTTCTCGATGTAACCGCGCACGCGTGCCTGCTGTTTGGCGCTCACCACCGGGCCGATGCGGTCGGCGTACGTGGCGGCGGTGGCGGCCGCCAGTTCGACGGCCTCGTCGTACTGGTCGCGGTGGACCAGCATGCGGGTCCAGGCGCTGCAGGTCTGGCCGGAGTTGGACATCACGTTGGCGACGCCGACGGTGACCGCCCTGGCGAGGTCGGCGCTCGGCAGGATGACGTTGGCTGACTTGCCGCCGAGCTCGAGGGCCACCTTCTTGACGGCGGCCCCGGCGGTCGCGGCGATCTGCTTGCCGACGGCCGTGGAGCCGGTGAAGGAGACCAGGTCGACGCCGGGATGTTCGGCGAGGGCCTGGCCGGCGACCGGGCCGAGGCCGGTGACGACGTTGACGACACCGGCCGGGACGCCCGCCTCGTGGACGGCCTCCGCGAAGAGCTGGGCGGTGAGCGGGGTGTCCTCGGCGGGCTTGAGGACCACCGTGCAGCCGGCGGCCAGGGCCGGGGCGACCTTGGCGACGATCTGGTGCAGGGGGTAGTTCCAGGGCGTGATCGCGGCGACCACGCCGATCGGCTCGTGGAAGACCGTCGAGTTGCCGACCTTCTCCTCGAAGGAGTGGGTGGCGGCGAGGTCGGCGTAGGAGCCCGCCACCGCGATCGGCAGGCCCGCGTGGACCGCTTGGGCGAGGGGCGGCGGGGAGCCGAGTTCGGCGGTGACGGTCTCGGCGATCTCGTCCTTGCGGGCCGCCAGGACGTCCCGGAGGGCGCCGAGGCGGGCGGCGCGCTCGGTGGGCGGGGTGGCCGCCCAGCCGGGCAGTGCGGCGCGGGCGGCCCGTACGGCGGCGTCGACGTCCTCGGCGTCGCCCGCCGGGACCCGGGCGATCACCTGCTCGTCGGCCGGGTCGACGACCTCGATCACGTCCTGGCTCGCGGCGGGGCGCCAGCCGCCGTCCAGATAGATGCCGTCGTGTGCCTTCATCGCGTTCCCTCCGGGCGGTGCTCGTCGTCCGTGCCCCAAACTAGCGTCGTTAGTTTTCCGACACCAGGGCGGCCCGGGGTGACACGGGAGGCGCACGGGGAGTGGGACGGGTCACTCCTCCAGGTCCGGCAGCCGCGCGGGGGCCGGGCAGATGCGGTCGCCGTGCTGGTCGAAGACGAAGAGGTGGGCGGTGTCGACGAGGAGGGGCACCTGCATGCCGTGGCGGAGGTCGAAGTCGGGGGTGGTGCGGACCACGAGGTCGCCGGGGACACGGGTCTCGGGACCGGCGGGCGGGAGGTCCCGCTGTGCCGGTTCGTCCAGGACGACGACCGGGCCCGCCCGCAGACTGCCCGCGCGTTCCCGCAGCCGGTCCAGCACGCGGCCCTCACGGCGGCGCCGGGGCGGGCGCGGGACCGGCCGGGGCGCCTCCAGCTCCGGTACGACGGCGGGGCTGGAGCCGGTGTTGAAGTGAACCAGGACCTCGTGGCCCTGGAACTCCACGTGCTCCACGAGCCCGGTGATGTGCGTCTCCTCTGCGCGGGCCTCGGCGGGCGTGGCGATGCGCACCGCCTCCGAGCGCAGACCGACGATCACCTCGCGGCCCTGCTGCACGCGCAGCAGCCGGTGGTCCAGCGAGAGGGGCTCGGGCAGGCGCAGGGCCTGCTTGCCGAGGCTGATCGTCATGGCCCCGTCGAGCGGGGCGCGGACCAGACCGCGCAGGAGGTTGATGCGCGGGGTTCCGATGAAGGCGGCGACGAAGATGTTGCGGGGCAGCGCGTAGACCACCCGCGGGCTGTCGAGCTGCTGGAGGATGCCGCCGCGCAGGACGGCGACCCGGTCGCCGAGCGACATGGCCTCGGCCTGGTCGTGGGTGACGTAGACCGTGGTGACGCCCAGCTCCCGGGTCAGCTTGGATATCTCGGCGCGCAGATGGTTGCGGAGCTTGGCGTCCAGGTTGGACAGGGGCTCGTCCATCAGGAAGGCGGAGGGGTGGCGGGCGATGGCCCGGCCCATGGCGACGCGCTGGCGTTCACCGCCGGAGAGCTGGGCGGGGAAGCGGTCGAGGAGGTCCTCGATGCCGAGCATCCGCGCGGTGGCGTCGATGCGCGGGCGCGGGTCGGCGCCCGGGGTCTCGATGCGCAGGGGGAAGCCGATGTTGTCGCGGCCGGTCATGTTCGGGTAGAGGGCGAAGTTCTGGAAGACCATCGCGATGTCCCGCGCGGACGGCGGCAGATCGTTGGCGTAGCTGCCGTCGAGGAGCAGCTCCCCCTCGGTGATGTGCTCCAGGCCCGCGATCATTCTGAGCACGGTGGACTTGCCGCAGCCGGAGGGCCCGAGGAGGACCAGGAACTCGCCTGGTTCGATGTGCAGCGACAGCCGGTCCACGGCCCGGACTCCTCTGGCGTGGACCTTGCTGATGTCGTGCAGGGAGATGGCGCGTGTCATGGAAGCGTCCCCGGGTGCCAACTGGTCTCGTGAGTCACGGAAGTTAACGGACTGTGCACGCCCGGGGGAAGGGACACGCCCGGATCGGACGTCGCGGTCCGACAAGTGAGAAACCGGACGGCCCGGTTCGGCTCAGGGGGCGCGTGGGGCGAGGAGCCGGCTGAGGTGTGCGAAGACGACGAGGTTGCCGTCGTAGCCGGCCCTGCGGTCGAAGGTGCCGCCGCAGGTGATCAGCCGGAGCTCGGGGCGGCCCCGGTCGCCGTACACCTCCTGGTTGGGGAAGTGCGCCTTCTCGTACCTGCGGAGGGCGTCGACGACGTAGACGGCGGTCCGGCCGTCGGCGCGGCGGACCTCGATCAGCTTGCCCCGCCCGAGTTCGGAAAGGCCGCCGAACACGGCCGGCCCGGTGTCCGTGTCGAGGTGGCCGACGGCCACGGCGGTCCCCGGCTCGCCCGGCGTCGGGCCCTCCGCGTACCAGCCGACGCGGTGGGCGTCGTTCTCCGGGGGCGCGGGGAGGCGGCGCCGGGCATCGAGGCGGAGGTCCATGACGGGGGCGTCCACGCCGATGTAGGGGATGGCGAGACGGGTGGCGCGGGAGCGCGGGAGCGGGCGGGGGGTGGCGGGCTTGACGCGGGGGCGGACGGGGGCCGGCCGAGCCGACTGGCCGGTTTGCCGTGACCGGCCGGGCTGACCGGGCTGACCGGACTGACCGGCTCGCCCCGGCTGCCCTTCCCGACCGGGCCGCCCCTGGCTGCCGGTCCGCCCCGGCTGATCCGGCCGGCCCGACGGACCTCGCCGACCCTGCTGACCCGAGCCGTCCGGCTCCCCCGCCCGGCCCGGCGCACCTTGCCCGTCGGTCCGGCCCGAGGCGCCCGGTCGGACCGGCTTGCGCGGGTCCGGGGCTCCGCTGCCCCGGGAGTCGCCGTCGGCAGGCGTCCGCCCGGGGCGGGAGTCCCCGTCCTGGGGGCGCGGAGCCCCGGCACCCCCGGAGACGGGGGCCCCCGAGGACCCCGGTGCCGTCTCCCGGCCGGGCGTCCCCGGCCGCCGGGACGCGTCGGCCGCCTCGGCGGAGCCCCCCGGGGCGGCCGAGGCCGCCCCCGGGGGTCGTTCGTCCTGGGTCCAGTGGACGCACCCCGTGACCAGCGTGGCGGTCAGTACGGCCGTCCGGGTCAGACGGAAGGCGCGCGTCCGGTGCCAGGGCCTGGGCCTGCGCCTGCGTCTACGCGGCGCCATGCGGGCGGCGACGGAGCCGGAACCAGACCACCCCGCCGACGGCGGCCACACCCACGGCGGCGGCACCGGCGACCGGGCCGAGCGCGGCGTCACGGGCGATTCCGCCACCGCCGGCCGGCGGGCCACCGTGCGGGCCGCCGTGGTGCGGACGGGTGGTGGGCGGAGCCGTGGTCGGGGGCGGCGAGGTCGGCGGGGTGGTGCAGTCGACGGTGAACACCTTCTCCTTTCCGGTGCCGCCGCCCCCGGTGATCACCCACACCAGCTTGTACTGGCCGTCCGGGAGGATCAGGTCCTCGGTGTGGCCGACACCGCCGGCGAGGTCGATCTCGCCCTCGAGCGAGGCGCCGTTCGGGTCGAGCGGCTGGGTCTCGATGGTCCAGGTGATGTTCTGGACGGTGTCGAAGTTGGCGGCGTCGAGGTAGAACGAGCAGACCCTGGGATCGTCGCGCGGGTCGCCGACCTTCGTCCCGTCCGGCCCCTGAAGGCTGCGGTGGATCTTGACGGTGCCGTTGTCTCCGGGCGCCATGGGCGCGGCGACCGCGGCCGGCGCCGTCAGGGCGCTCCCCGCGACGACGAGGGCCGCGAGGGCGGCGGTGCGGGCGCCGGCGCGGCGTGGACGGGGCGTGGCGTGCATGCGCGATTCCTCCGAATCAGATGATTTTCATACAAATCACTTGGTATCTGACTCTTTGTCACACATCCGCACGCAATGGTGGGAGCCTCGCCCCGGGGTCTGTCAGTTGTCCCTCTTCCGGCCCACGGCCGACCCGGGGCGACGGGGGTCGGCGGCCGGCTCCCCCGGCCCCCGGGCGGGCTTCGCCGGCGAGCGCAGCGCCACCCCCGACGACAGGAGCAACAGCACGCCCAGCATCACGAAGGGTGCGGCCACGCCCGCCACCCCGGCGACCAGGCCCGCCGCCGCGGGCGCCGCGACCTGGCCGAGACGGTTGCCGGTCAGCCGCAGCGCGAGGGCCGTGGAACGGGCGCCGTCGGGCGCGGCCTGCACGACCGTCGTCATGGACAGCGGCTGTCCGACCCCGAGACAGAACCCCAGGAGGGCGAGCATCACGCCCAGCGCCCAGACCGGCACCGGCAGCGCGATCCCCGCGCACAGCACGGCCGCCAGCAGACAGGTCACGGCGAGCAGCAGTGTCCGGCCGAGCAGCCGGAGCAGCGGTGTGAGGACCAGGCGGCAGGCGATGGTGGCCGCCGCGCGGACGCTGAGCAGGACACCGATCACCGTGGGCGCGATGTCTCGGTGTTCGCCGACCACCGGGAGGTAGGCGGTGAGGATGTCGGTCGCGGAGAGGACGGCGAGGCTGACGAAGATGCCGGCGGGGACGCCCCGGGCGCGCAGGATGCCGCCCACCGGGACGCGGTCGCCGTTCGCCGTACGGGACTTGGGCTCCGTATCGCGGTGTTCGATGCGCCAGAGAGAGGTGAACGCGACCGCGCAGCCCGCGCCCGCGACGAGCAGGGCGAGGGCGCTGCTGCCCGCCATGTCGTCGCCGCCGATCAGGGTGCCCGCCGCGATCGGGCCGACCAGCTGGCCGAGGGAGGCCCCGATCGTGAAGTGGCCGAAGTTGCGGTCCTGTTCGTCCGGGGCGGACTGCCGGGCGACCAGCGACTGGGAGCCGATGACGAAGCAGAGGTGGCCGAGGCCCATCACCCCGCTCCACAGGGCCATCGCCCAGAGCGAGCCGGCGAGACCGCTCAGGGCGCAGCCGCCGGATATGAGCACCACGCCCACCGGCAGCAGCGGGGCGCAGCGACCGTGGTCCGTGCGGCGGCCCAGGGGTACGGCGGCGAAGAGCGGCAGCAGCGCGTACACGCCCGCGACGACGCCGATCGCCCGTTCGTCGGCGCCCAGCGCGAGGGCCCGGTAGGAGACGGCCGGCCTGGCCATCGACACCGCCCCCTGCGCGAAGCCGAAGGCGATGACGAGACGGAGCAGCCAGCCGCGGTTCCTGCCGGGCCTCACAAGTTCCTCCATGTACGCGCCGGAGCGGTCAGATGATGCCGAACAGCAGGCCCGCCCCGAGGATCACCAGGCAGGTGAGTGCCGCCCACTTGACGACGAACCGGGTGTGGTCGCCGAACTCGACCTTGGCCATGCCGACCAGGACGTAGACGGCCGGGACCAGCGGGCTCGACATGTGCAGGGGCTGGCCGACGAGGGAGGCGCGGGCCATCTCCAGCGGGGTGACGCCGTGGGCGGCGCCGGCCTCGGCGAGCACCGGGAGGACACCGAAGTAGAAGCCGTCGTTCGACATGAAGTAGGTGAGCGGCAGGCTCAGGACGCCGGTGACGAGCGCCATGTGCGGGCCCATGCCCTCGGGGATGACGTCCACCATCCACTTGGCCATGTGGTCGACCATGCCGGTGCCCTGCAGCACGCCGGTGAAGACGGCGGCGGCGAAGACCATGCCGGAGACGTTGAGGACGTTGTCGGCGTGGGCGGCGAGCCGGGCCTTCTGGTCCGGGATGTGCGGGAAGTTCACGGTGAGCACGAGGGCGGCGCCGATCAGGAACAGCACCGGGATCGGCAGCCATTCCATGATCATGGCGGTGAGCAGCGCGACCGTGAGCAGCGCGTTGAACCAGTACAGCCTGGGGCGCAGGGTGGCCCGGTTCGGGTCGAGGCCCTTGAAGCCGTCCTCGGCCTCGTCGTCGCCGAGGGTGGCGGCGGCGCCGGAGCCCGCGGCCGGAGCGGCACCCTTGCCGGAGCCGGTGCCGCCGGCGCCGACCAGGACGGTCTCGGCCTCCTTCTCCTCCACCAGCACCTCGTCCAGCGTCAGCACGCCCAGCCGCTTGCGCTCACGGCGGCCGAGGACGAACGAGAGCGCGATGACGAAGAGGAGGCCCACGGCCAGGGCCGGGATCATCGGCACGAAGATGTCGCTGGCGTCCAGCTTCAGCGCGGTGGCGGCGCGGGCGGTCGGACCGCCCCAGGGCAGCGTGTTCATCACGCCGTTGGCCATGGCGGCCACCCCGGTCATCACGACCAGGCTCATCTTCAGGCGCTTGTACAGCGGGTACATGGCCGAGACGGTGATCATGAAGGTGGTGGAGCCGTCGCCGTCGAGCGAGACGATCGCGGCGAGGACCGCCGTACCGACGACGATCCGGAGCGGGTCGGCCTTGCAGAACTTCAGGATCGCCCGGACGATCGGGTCGAAGAGGCCGACGTCGATCATCACACCGAAGTAGACGATCGCGAACATGAGCATCGCCGCCGTGGGGGCGAGGCTGCCGACGCCTTCGATGACGTAGTCACCGAGCTTGGCGCCCTTCCCGACGAAGACGCAGAACAATGCCGGGATCAAGACGAGCGCCGCGATCGGCGACATCTTCTTCAGCATGATCAGGACCAGGAAGGTCGCGATCATGGCGAAGCCGAGGATGGTCAACATGTATGGATACCTAACGTTCGCCCTTGAACATCCCACCTGGGGGTCGGCGGTGGGTTGACGTTAGGTCCGTTCAAACGCTGTTAACAAGACGTTGACGCGCGAGCAATAAGCGCAAAATTCCAGGTCACAGCGTTGCCATGATCGCCGTGATCTCGATGGGCACTCCGTTGAGGACCGCGTTGCCCGACAGCGGGTCGAGCAGGCTGCCGTCGATGAGCTGGTTGACGTTGACGCCGGGGTCCGTGGAAGCGTGGCTGAGACGGGTGCCGGGCCGGTCGTGCCCCCAGCCGTGCGGCAGGCTCACCACACCCCGGCGCACGCCGTCGGTGACCTCGGCCGGGGCGGTCACCTCCCCCCCGGCGCCCTTCACGCGCACGGCGGCCCCGTCCCGCACGCCCAGCCGCTCGGCGTCCTCGGGGTGGATGTGCAGGGTGCAGCGGTTGGTGCCGCCGGTGAGGGCCGGGACGTTGTGCATCCAGCTGTTGTTGGACCGCAGATGGCGTCGCCCGACGAGGACGAGTCCGGCGGGACGCTCCCGCAGCGCCTGCTCGAGCCGGGGAAGATCGTCGACGATCGGCTGCGGCAGCAGCTCGATCTTTCCGCTCCTGGTCTTCAGCGGCTGCGGCAGCCGGGACGCCAGCGGTCCGAGGTCGATGCCGTGCGGATGGGCCAGCAGCTTCTCCAGGCTCAGCCCGTCCGGTCGGGCGCCGAATCCGTCGCCGTAGGGGCCGAGGCGCAGCATCATGTCGAGCCGGCGTTCGGGACCGTTCTCGCCGGTGAGGAGGGCGGCCAGGTCCTGCGGAGCGCGGCCGTGCACGGGCGAGTGCGGCTCCGTGACCGCCTTGCCGAGGGTCTGGCCGATGACGAGGTCGTCGACTGCGGACGGGTCGGCGCCGTGCATGCCGGTCGCGGCCAGGATCAGCCGGGCGAGGATCTCGGTCTCGGCCATCCTGCCGGGTTCCAGCGGGACGGCGGGGCGGGTGTAACGGACCTGGTTGCGCACGGCGAGGGTGTTGAAGGCGAAGTCGTGGTGCGCGCTCCGGGAGGGCGGGGGCGGCGGCAGGACGACGTCGGCGTGGCGCGAGGTCTCGTTCAGGTACGGGTCGACGCTGACCATGAAGTCGAGCGAGCCGAGCGCCTTGTCGAGCCGG
Source organism: Streptomyces sp. NPDC049687 (assembly GCF_044465285.1). NCBI lineage: Bacteria > Bacillati > Actinomycetota > Actinomycetes > Kitasatosporales > Streptomycetaceae > Streptomyces > Streptomyces sp. NPDC049687. The sequence goes on along the minus strand of NZ_JBITLN010000009.1, from coordinate 112,961 downwards.
TCGCCGTCCGGGGCGGAGAGGACGGGGTTGGCGGCCACCGCGATGAGCGCGCGGATCGGCTCGCCCTCCTCCGTCGCGGTGTCGATCTCCTCGGCGAGCGCGGAGAGCGGCAACTCGCCCTTCGCCTCGGGGTGCCGGCTCACCCGGGAGTGCCAGCGGCCGAGCTGGAAGCCGCGGCCCGGCCCGGCCGGGCGGGGGGTCTTGTCGGTGGCGGCCTGCGGAAAGAGCGCGCCGCCCGGCCGGTCCAGGTTGCCGGTGAGGACGTTGAGGACGTCTACGAGCCAGCTGCCCAGGGTGCCGAACGGGACCGTGCAGCTGCCGATGCGGCCGTAGACGGCGGCGGTGGGGGCGGCGGCGAGTTCGCGGGCCAGGACGCGGATGGTGCCGGCGTCGACGTCACAGGCGGGGGCCACGGCGTCCGGGGTGAAATCCCGTACGGCGCCCCTCAGTTCGCCGACTCCCTCGACGTGTGCGGCCAACTCCCCCAGTTCCACCAGGCCTTCCTCGAACAGGACGTACGCCATGGCCGCGAGGAGCAGGGCGTCGGTGCCGGGGCGGATCTCGATGTGCCGGTCGGCGAGTTTCGCGGTACGGGTGCGGCGCGGGTCGATGACGGTGAGGGTGCCGCCGCGGGCCTTGAGTGCCTTGAGCTTGCCGGGGAAGTCGGGGGCGGTGCACAGACTCCCGTTGGACTCCAGGGGGTTGGCGCCGATGAGGAGGAGATGGTCGGTGCGGTCGAGGTCCGGCACGGGGATCGCGTTGGCGTCACCGAAGAGCAGTCCGCTGGAGACGTGCTTGGGCATCTGGTCGACCGTGGAGGCGGTGAAGATGCTGCGGGTGCCGAGCCCGGCGAGCAGTACGGGCGGATAGAGGGCACCGGCCATGGTGTGCACGTTGGGGTTGCCGAGGACGACCCCGACGGAGTGCGGGCCGTGCCGCTCGACGACCGGGCGGATGCCGGCGGCCACGGCGTCGAAGGCCTCGGCCCAGGTGGCCTCGCGCAGCTCGCCGTCCCGGCGGACGAGCGGGGTGCGCAGCCGGTCGGGATCGCCGTCGACGGCGCCGAAGGAGGCGCCCTTGGGGCAGATGAACCCCTTGCTGAACACGTCCTCCCGGTCGCCGCGGGCGCCGGTGACCTCCGTCCCCTCGATGGTGAGCGTGAGCCCGCAGGTGGCCTCGCACAGGGGGCAGATTCGCAGGGCGGTGCGGGACACGGGTCCTCCTGGGGGCGGCGTTGCCTTCTTCCGGCCGAGCATACCGACCGGTATGCCGCACGGGGAGGGGGACGACGGAGTCTTGCGCCACGACCCCGGCCCGCGCCGGTGGGCCGGTCAGTCCAGCACCCGCGCCAGATACGCCCGCAACAGCTCCCGCGTCTCCTCGATCACCTTCGCGTCCCCCTCCGGATCCACCCGGAAGGCCAGCTGGACGAGGGCGTCGGCGGTCTCCACGGCGATCAGGAAGGTGCGGCGCAGATCCTCGTCGGGGGCACGCTCGAGGTAGTCGGAGAGCAGGTCGGTGAGGCGGTCGGCGACGCGGTGGTTGGGTTCGGCCTGGCGGACGCCGACCGGGATCTGGTTGCCGAAGTCGACGAGGGAGAAGCCGGGCGCGGTGCGCTTCATGGCCAGGTACTCGTCGAGCACGGCGTCCATGGCGGCCCGCCAGTCTCCGTGCCGGGCTCCCTTCAGGCGCTCGGTGACGCGCTCGGCGTAGCGCTCCAGGTTGCGCTGGGCGAGCGCGTCGGCCATCTGCCGCTTGTTGCCGAAGAAGCGGTAGACGGAGCCGATCGGGACGCCCGCGCGCTGGGCGACGGCCCGGGTGCTCAGGGCGTCGTAGCCGACCTCGTCCAGCAGGTCGGCGCAGGCGTCGAGGATCCTGGTCAGCCGTTCGGCACTGCGCCGCTGGACGGGCGCACGACGGAGCGATGTCGCTTGGGGCACGGACTTCATGATGCCTTTCCGTCGCGGCGTGGTGAACCTCGCCCCTGAGTACGGGGAAAGATGCTGGACGCACTCAACGTGGGCTTCGATGTGCTCGACGAGGGCTTGGACGCGCTCGACGAGGGCTCCGCGGCGGTCACGGGGAGGGCGAGGGCTCGGACACCGTGATGTCCGCCGTGCTCTGCACCGGTTTGCCGTCCACCGCCCACACCGTGCCGTCGTCCGCGTACAGCCGCGCGGTGACCTGGTGCGTACCGTGCGGGAGATAGCCGGCGGGGATCCGGTAGGACCGGGTGCGCAGTTCGGCGACGGGCTGGTCGTCCACGTAGAGGCGGGCGGCGCCGCGGCCCGAGACCGCCTTCGCCGGGGCGCCGGTCGACGAGAGACGGAAGTTGGCCAGTTTCAGCCGGACGTCCCAGCTGCCGTCGGTGTCCGGCTGGACCTCGACGCCGACCTCGGGCGCCCCCTTCTTGTCCACCTCGCGGTAGTGGCGCCCGTCGTCGTCCGTGTTGTCCAGGACCTTTCCGACGGGCGAGGGGGACACGACGGTCCCCCGCTTCTGTGTACCGCTGGAGCCGCAGCCCGCGGCTCCCGTCAGCAGCAGGACACAGACCGCGAGCGCGGCGACGATTGCGCGCTTCCACGACATGCCCGGGAGATTAGGGCACCTGTCCGACACCACGGATCCCCCTGAAGGCTGGTTCTGGACGGGTCCGATCGTCCTCCGAGAGGAGGACGGGCGCACGAGAAGGGAACCGGTGGACCTCTTGCGCCCGTGAAAACGCAATCCTACGGTGTTGCATAGGAATCGGCAGGGCGAGAGCCGGCAGGCAGGGGAGCGACATGAGCAGCGGGGACGCACGCAAGACCGCCGAGGGGCTGTCGTACCTCTCGGGGTTCGGCAACGAGCACGCCTCCGAGGCGGTGCCGGGCGCCCTCCCCGAGGGCCGCAACTCGCCGCAGCGCGCCCCCCTCGGCCTGTACGCGGAACAGCTCAGCGGGACGGCCTTCACCGAACCGCGCGCCCACAACCGCCGTTCCTGGCTGTACCGGATCCGCCCCTCGGCCGCACACCCGGCCTTCACCCGCACCGACAACGGGGCGCTGCGCACCGGCCCCTTCACGGAGACGGTCCCCGACCCCAACCGCCTGCGCTGGAACCCCCTGCCGGAGCCCGCCGAGGGCACGGACTTCCTGGCCGGCCTGTGGACCCTCGGCGGCAACGGCGACGTCACCCAGCGCACCGGCATGGCCGTGCACCTCTACCACGCCAACGCCTCCATGGACCGCGTCCTCAGTGACGCCGACGGCGAACTGCTGATCGTCCCCGAGCGGGGCGGGCTGCTGCTGCGCACGGAGTTCGGGCTGCTGCACGCCGAGCCCGGCGAGGTGGCGCTGATCCCGCGCGGGGTGCGCTTCCGCGTGGAACTGCTGGACGCCTCTGCCCGGGGGTACGTGTGCGAGAACTACGGCGCTCCCTTCCGCCTCCCCGACCTCGGCCCCATCGGGGCCAACGGCCTCGCCAACGCCCGCGACTTCCGGGCACCGGTCGCCGCCTACGAGGATGTCGAGGGCCCGGTGGAGGTGGTCGGCAAGTTCTGCGGCAACCTCTGGAGGGCGACGTACGACCACTCCCCCCTCGACGTGGTCGCCTGGCACGGCAACCACGTCCCGTACGTCTACGACCTGCGCCGTTTCAACGTCATCGGGACGATCTCGTACGACCACCCCGACCCGTCGATCTTCACGGTGCTGACCGCTCCGAGCGACACCCCCGGCCTCGCCGGGGTCGATTTCGTCGTCTTCGCGCCGCGCTGGCTGGTGGGCGAGGACACCTTCCGGCCGCCGTACTTCCACCGGAACGTGATGAGCGAGTACATGGGCCTGATCGAGGGCGCCTACGACGCGAAGACGGCAGGGAAGGGGGGCTTCGTCCCCGGGGGCGGTTCGCTGCACAACATGATGTCGGCGCACGGGCCGGACCGGGAGACGTTCGACCGGGCGAGCGCGGCGGAGCTGCGGCCGCAGAAGGTGGACGACGGGCTGGCGTTCATGTTCGAGACGCGCTGGCCGGTCACCCTCACCGCGCACGCGGCCGGGGCGGAGCACCTGCAACAGCGCTACGACGACGTGTGGCAGGGGCTCGAACGGCATTTCCGCCCGTTGCACTGATCGCGGACGACCGGTACGGATAGCCCGTGACCTCCTTCGCGCCGGACTCGATCGTCCTCAACCGCAAGCTGCCGCTGTGGTACCAGGTGTCGCAGTCGCTGCGCGCCTCGATACTCGGCCGCTCTCCCCGGGACCCGCTGCGGCTGCCCACCGAGGAGCAGCTGGCGGGGCATTACGGGGTGAGCGTGCTGACCATGCGGCAGGCGCTGAAGGAGCTGGAGGAGGAGGGGCTGATCACCCGGCATCGCCGGCGCGGCACGTTCATCGAGCCCGGGGCGCGGCGGGGCGCTCCGGTGCGGCTGCTCGGCTCGGTCGACGCGATCGTGGCCCAGCAGTCGGGCATGGCGACGGAACTGCTGGAGCACGGGACGGCGGCCGTCCCCGCCGAACTCGCCGAGTACTTCCCGGACCTGGCCGAGGTGGCGACCTACCACCGGCTGCGCGGCGACGAGAAGACGGGCGAGCCGACCAACCACGCCCGCAACTACGTCCGTCCCGAGATCGCCGCCCGTATCGACCCGGACGACCTGGTGCGCTGGCCGATGACCAAGGTGCTGCGGGACGTGGTGGGCGCGGACATCGGCCGGATCACGGACACGGTGGAGGCCCGGCTCGCGGACCCGGAGACCGCCCAGCTGCTGGACGTCCCGCTGCTGAGTCCGATCCTGCACTACACGGGCGTCACCTACGACGCCGTCGGGCGGGTGCTCGACGCTGCCGTGATCCACTACCGGGGGGACCGTTTCTCCTTCACGGTCACCCTCGACGCGACGTGACGTGCCGCGGGTGGTCCCACGTACCATGCCCAGCGTGACGCACGACGACGCTCCGCCGCTGGCGGACCTCATGCCGTGGTCCGTCGCACCGCCGCGGCTCGGCCGGGGGTGGCCGACGGCCCCCGATCCGGCTTCCCTCAAGGCCCGCTGGGACGCCCTGATGAAGGCGCAGGGCCCGGACCGCGAGGCGCTGTTCGAGCAGACGCGCTCCCGCACCCTGCACTCGGCGGTGGGACAGCTGCCGGGCCGGGCGGGCGGCACGGGACGACTGGTCCGCGCCTCGGGTCCCTGCCCGGAACCCGTGCGGGTGCTGGCCGCGCCCTTCGACGAGCAGTGGCTCATCCCCGACCACCGACTGATCGACGCCGCCCGCCCGGAGGTGTGGCGGGTGGCGGACGAGCGGCAGGTGTTCGTGGTGGAGACACCGGACGCGCCGCCGCTGGTGACCTCCCTGATCCCGTTCACGCGCCCCGGCCGGATCCGCCCGCTGTACCGGCGTCCGGGCGGCGAGGAGCCGAACCTGGCGCCGGGCCTGCTGGAGCAGCTGGCCCGGATCGGCCACTCCCCCGATCCGGTGGACTTCCTGGCCTGGACCCTGACGGCCGTCCGCCCCGATCTCACCGTCCCGCTCACCCGGGATCCCGAACTCTGGTCCCGGGGAGTCGACTTGGGTCGGCGTGCGCTGTGGTTGCTGCGCCGGGACGGCGAGCGCCCCAAGCTCCCCGGCGGCCGCCGCCCCTACGTCCGCGCCCCGCTCCCGTCCCGCCCCCTCACCCTCCTCTACGACCGCGAGGAGGAGACCCTCCACCTCGACGAGGGCCGTGTCTCCCCCGTGCCGCCGGAGGCCTGGGACTTCGAGGCGGGCGCGGGAGTGCGGGTGCTGGAGCGGTGGTTCGCGGCGCGGACGGCGGAGAGCGCCGAACCCGGCACCCTGGCGGCGATCCGCCCGGCGGCCTGGCAGCAGGCATGGACCTCCGAACTCCTGGAGCTGATCACGGTGTTGGCGCTCCTGGCCGAAGTACGCGCCCAACAGGCGGAGGTGGAGGTCACGGACCCGGTCACCACCGCGGAGCTCCGGGCGGCGGGCGTCCTGCCGGTCCCCGACTCGGCCCGCCACCCGGCGACCGTCCTGGACCACCACGAGGAGGGCCCGGAGGGCCAGTTCTCGCTGCTCTAGATCGCCCTGTTCGCGCCGCTCGCCGTGCGAAGGCACGCCCACGCCGACCGGTGACATGATCCGTCCCATGGATGGACTCCCCCTGCCCCTGGAGGGCCTCACCGTCGTCGCCGTCGAGCAGGCCGTCGCGGCCCCCTTCGCCACCCGTCAGCTCGCCGATCTCGGCGCCCGGGTCATCAAGGTGGAGCGGATCGACGGCGGCGACTTCGCGCGCGGCTACGACACCGCCGCACACGGCCTCGCCTCGCACTTCGTGTGGTGCAATCGGGGCAAGGAGTCCATCGCCCTCGATCTCAAGGACCCGCGCGGCCTGGACGTCGTACGAAAGCTGGTCGCGGACGCGGACGTGTTCGTGCAGAACCTCGCGCAGGGCGCCGCCGCCCGGCTCGGCCTTGACGCGGCCACGCTGTGCGCGGCGCATCCGCGGCTGGTCGCCGTGGACATCTCGGGATACGGGGCTTTCGGGCCGTACGCGGACAAGCGGGCGTACGACATGCTCGTGCAGTGCGAGGCGGGGCTCGTGTCGGTGACGGGAACGCCGGAGCAGCCGGTGAAGGCGGGGGTCCCGGCGGCGGACATCGCGGCGGCCATGTACGCCTTCTCGGGGGTGCTGGCGGCGCTGGTGCGGCGGGGCACGACCGGGCGGGGCGGGCCGGTCGAGGTGTCCATGCTGGAGGCGCTCGCGGAGTGGATGGGGCATCCGCTGCACCACACGATCCACGGGGGCACTCCGCCGGAGCGCACCGGTCTCGCGCACGCCGTGATCGCGCCCTACGACGCCTATCCGACGCGTGACGGCGCACGGGTGCTGCTGTCGGTGCAGAACGACCGGGAGTGGCGGCGGCTGGCCGAACAGGTCGTCGGACGGCCGGAGTTGGGGACGGACCCGGCGTACGCGACGAACGCGGCACGGGTGACGAACCGGGAGCGCACGGACGCCCTGGTGGCGAAGGCGCTGGGCGCGCTGGACACCGACGAGGCACTGGCCCGACTGGAAGGCGCGGGCATCGCGTGCGCACGCCTGAGGGATCTGCGGGAACTGGCGGAGCATCCGCAACTGGCGGCCCGTGAGCGGTGGCGGGAAGTGGGATCGCCGGTCGGGCCGCTCCGGGCGCTGCTGCCTCCGATCACACTGCCGGGCGGGTCGGAGGCGCGGATGGGGGACGTGCCCGCGCTCGGGGAGCACACCGAAGCGCTGCTGCGTGCCGTGGGGATGACGGACGACGAGATCGCAGCCCTGCGCCGGGACGGTGTGGCCGCCTAGGACCTGTCCGGCCGATCAGGTCGCAGGAATGCGGCACTGTCTGGGTGGTGCCGGTGACAGGTCCTCAGCGTGGGGCTCAGTGCTTGTGTCCGCCGAACAGCGAGCGGCGCAGTCGGCGCAGCGGCGCGAACAGCGAGACGCGGGCCGTCCTGGAGTCGCGCCGGGCGGCAGGCTCGCGCGCGGTCAGTTCCCGCATGAGCGAGGTCGCCTCGACCGTCTCCCGTTGCGGTATGGCGGGGCCCGCCAGCACCGAGAGATGGCGGTCGAGCCGCGAACTGGTCGCGCTGCTCCCGCACGTGATCGCAGGGACCCTCGCCCTGCTGGGCATCGTTATCTGTTCCATGTCACTCCCCACCCGTACGAGTCCACCCGGCCCGGGCAGGGTAACCCTATCGCCCCGTCCGGGCACGCGTGTATCGAGCTCACAGGAATCACCTTCCCCGTACGGGGGTTGACGTACCCTCTTCGATCACTCTCCGAATCCGACCGATTTCAGGGTGAGTTGGACAACCGGCTGGCTGGTGGGTTGAGGTGACCCCCCGTCGGGCTCGACGGTCACAGCCAGTGACGTGGAGGTCTTGTCGAGACCTGTCGCGATCAAGGGCGTGTCACCGTCGAAGAGCCCCAGGGAGCGGGGTTGCACGTCGGGGCGCATGAGCCAGAGCTGGTGCACCTGCCCCGCGGGCAGATCTCCGTAGCCGCTCAAGGTGACGATCGCCTGCCCCTCGGATGCGGAAGCGATCACTCCGATACTGCGGCCCTCGGTGTCGGTGCCGGTGCTCGCCCGGGCGTCCGGAGCAGCGAGAACGTGGGCGATCTCACGTGCCTGGGCGCGCTCGGCGTTCAGCTGGTCCTGGGTGCGGTTGGCCTGGACGGCGAAGAGCGAGGCGACGACGAGGGCCGCGGCGGCGGTGACCGTGGCGAACGGCACGAACAGCGGGCGGCGCGCGCGGGGCGCACGGAAGCGTCCCGGCAGCGGCTGCGTGCCCCACACATGCGGAGGCAGTTGGGGCGCGTGCTCCCGCACCGGCGCACGCCCCGGTTCCTGCGGGGTGGCGCGTACGGCGGCCAGCACCCGGTCGCGCATCGCGGCCGGCGGCGGAGCGGCCTGGGACCAGGCGAGCCGGACGGCGTCCTCGGCCAGGTCACGCACCTCGGCGGCGCACCGGTCACAGCCCTTGAGGTGCTTCTCGAAACGACGGCGTTCGTCCGGTTCGAGGGCGTCGAGGGCGTAGGGGGCGGCCAGCGAGTGCGGGTCCTCCCGGCGGAACAACGATCCGAGGACGCTCACGCGACACCTCCCAAACAGTCGCGCAGCCGCGTGAGTCCGTCGCGCATCCGGGTCTTCACGGTGCCCAGCGGCAGCTTGAGCCGCTCGGCGACCTCACGGTACGTGTAGCCGTCGTAGTAGGCGAGGGTGACGGACTGGCGCTGAAGGTCCGTCAGACGGTTGAGGCAGCGGCGGACCAACTGGCGTTCCAGGCCCGCCTCGACCTCCTCCGCCACCTGGTCGAAGGCGGGGTCGTGGTAGCGCCGGGCCTCGCGCTGCTCCCGGTCGCTGGCCGCGCGGGCGCTGCGCACCCGGTCGACGGCGCGGCGGTGGGCCAGCGTGAGGATCCAGGACAGGGCGCTGCCGCGGCTCGGGTCGAAGCGGGCGGCGGAGCGCCAGGCCTCCAGAAGGACCTCCTGGGCGACCTCCTCCGACTGGGCCGGGTCGCGCAGGACCCTCCGTACCAGTCCGAACACCGGCCCGGACACCAATCCGTACAACTGCTCGAATGCCCTCTGGTCGCCCCCTGCGACGAGCACCAGTAGCTCGTCCGCCTCCATCCGGTCCCCCTCTCCGCGGCCACATCCGGGCCGCCCCGTCACACCAGGCATTCGCAACGGACACACCTCCGGATGGGGTACGGATCAGCGGCCGGAAAACGCGGGTCGAGCAGCGAAAAAAAGTTTTTCGGTTTCGACCAATCCGATCGCCCCTCCGCTCCGTATCTCTGTCCGTCAGGCAAGTTGGCACAGAGGACGGACGGCAGGACGGCATGACAGCAGCAATCTCCAAGAGCGGCACGGGACGCAAGGGCGTCGCGACTCTCATCAGTGCGGCACTTGCCGCCGGGGCGCTCACTGCCGCCGGCGTCGTGGTGCTGGCTCCAGGGGCTGCACAGGCCTCCAGCCACCGCGAGGCGCCCCTCATCTCGGGGACCCCGCAGTACGACAACACCGACCTCTACGCGTTCGTCAGCCCGGACCATCCGGACACGACGACCATCATCGCGAACGTGATCCCGTTCGAGGAACCCGGCGGCGGCCCGAACTTCTACCAGTTCGCCGAGGACGCCCAGTACGACATCCGGATCGACAACAACGGCGACGCGAAGGAGGAGCTGGTCTTCCGCTACACCTTCAAGACGAACGTCAAGAACCGGAAGTCCTTCCTCTACAACACCGGGGTCGTCGACAGCCTGTACGACCCCGACCTGAACGTCACGCAGACCTACGACCTGGAGCTGATCAAGGAGAAGAACGGCAAGGTCGTCCACGACACCAAGCTCGCCGACGACGTGCCGGTGGCGCCGTCCAACGTGGGCAAGGCGTCGATGCCGAAGTACTCCAAGCTGCGCGACCAGGCGATCTACAAGCTCTCCAACGGCGCCAAGACGTTCGCCGGCCAGGCCGACGACCCGTTCTTCGCCGACCTGCGCGTCTTCGACCTGTTGTACGGCGGTGACCTCTCCGAGGTCGGCAACGACACCCTCAAGGGCTACAACGTCAACACGATCGCCCTGCAGGTGCCGAACGACATGATCGTCGAGGCGAAGCACCAGCCGATCGTCGGCATCTGGTCGACCACCCAGCGCAAGAACGCGCAGGGCTACTACTCCCAGGTCTCGCGCCTCGGCAACCCGCTGGTCAACGAGGTCGTCAACCCGCTGAAGGACAAGGACAAGTTCAACGCGTCCCAGCCGAAGGACGACGGCCAGTTCCTGAAGAACGTCACCAACCCCGAGCTGCCGAAGCTCATCGAGGCGATCTACAAGATCAAGGCCCCGGCGGAGCCGCGCAACGACCTCGTCGACGTGTTCCTGAAGGGCGTCAAGGGCCTCAACCAGCCGCCGTACGTGACGGCGTCCGAGGAACTGCGCCTCAACACCTCGATCAAGCCCGCCTCCAGCCCGAAGCGACTCGGTGTGCTGGACGGCGACAACGCGGGCTTCCCGAACGGCCGTCGCCTCACGGACGACGTGATCGACGCCTCGCTGCAGGTCGTCGAAGGCGAACTGGTCGGTGCCAAGAACGACCTGGGTGACGCGGTCGACAAGAACGACAAGAACTTCGAGAAGTACTTCCCCTACGTCGCCCTGCCGACCGAGGGTTCGCGTGGCAAGACCGCCAAGAGCGGCGCCGACACCAAGAGCGCCCTCGGTGACAGCCTGACCGGCGCCACGTCCGAGAACACTCCGCTGATCGCCGCCTCCGCGGGCGCCGGCGCGGCGGGCATCCTCCTCATCGGCGGCGGCCTGATGTGGTGGCGCCGGATGAGCCGGCCGTCCTACCGGCGCCACTGAGCCACCCGGAGGACCCACCGAGCAGGTGGGCCGGGGAGAATCCTGCGCTCCCCGGCCCGCCTCACCCCCAGAGACTGGCGCGGCCCGCGTACTCATCCCCCACGGCGCGGGCCGCGCCACCCCCCACACCCCAGCAGGCCGATCCACCCCAGGCGACCGAGGAGAGGGCATGTCCCCGCGTACGAACGACGGCGAACCGGAGAGCGAGCGGCACCAGGTGGACGCCGTGGCGGAGGGCCCGTCCGATACCGACTCCGAGGACGCCTTCGCCGTGGAGGACACCGAGGCGACGCAGGCCCTGGAGGCGACGGACGCCGATGACCGCGTCGCCGCCGTCCGCAGGGTCGCCGCCGCCGGCCGTCGCTGGCGATCCGTTCAGCTCGGGGCCTGTGCGGCCATGCTGGCCGTCGCCCTCACCGCGGGGGCGGTCGCGGTCGGAGCGGCACGGGACGGACAGCGCCCGGCCGTGGCCACGGCCGCCGCCGTGTCCCCCGGACTCCTCGCGAACGGCGACCTCGACTCGAGCATCACCGCGCTCCAGGCCCATCTCCGCGCCCAGCCGAGGGACTTCGGCAGCTGGGCCACCCTGGGGCTGGCCTACGTCGAGCAGGCCCGCACCAAGGGCGACCCCTCCCGCTATCCGCAGGCCGAGCAGGCACTGAAGCGCTCCCTCTCCCTGCGCGCGGACAACGACCAGGCACTGGCCGGCCGCGCCGCGCTCGCCGCCGCCCGCCATGACTTCGCGGGCGCGCTGGAGTACGCCGACCGCGCCCTGAAGCAGAACCCCTACAGCGAACGCGCCCTGTGCTCCCGTATCGACGCCCTCGTCGAACTCGGCCGCTACGACGACGCCGAGAAGGCCGCGAACCTCGCGGACGAACGGCGCCCGGGCGTCCCGGTGTTCACCCGCTACGCGTACGTCCACGAGCTGCGCGGCGACGTCACCACCGCCCGCCGTGTCCTCGACCAGGCGCTCTCCGCCGCCACTTCCCCCGGCGACATCGCCTACGTCGCCACCCAGCTCGGCCAACTCGCCTGGAACCAGGGCCAGTACGCAGAAGCCCTCACCTTCTACGCCCGCGCCCTCGCCGCCGACGACACCTATCTCCCGGCGCTGGAGGGCAGGGCCCGCGCCCAGGCCGCGAGCGGCCGACGGACCGAGGCCGTCAAGGGCTTGGAGGACGTCGTCGCCCGCTACCCGCTGCCCGGCCCGCTCGTCGCCCTCGGGGAGCTGTACGAGCTCCGGGGCACGAAGGGCGATGCGGCGAAGGCCGAGGACCAGTACACCCTCGTCGACGCCTGGACGGCGATCGCCCGTGCCAACGGCGTCAACGTCGACCTCGACACCGCGCTCGCCGCCGCCGACCACGGCGACCGGGCGACGGCCCTGCGCGCGGCCCGCGACGACTGGTCCCGCCGGCACACCGTGCACACGGCGGACGCCCTCGCCTGGGCGCTGCACGTCAACGGCAAGGACGCCGAGGCCCTCACCTACGCCCGGCAGGCCACGGCCACCGGTTACCGCAACGCGTCCTTCCTCTACCACCGCGGTGTGATCGAGAAGGCCACCGGTCACCCCGACGACGCCCGTACCCACCTCTCGGCCGCGCTGAAGCTGAACCCCGGCTTCTCCCCGCTGGGCGCCCGTGAGGCCCGTACGGCCCTGAAGACGCTGGAGGCGGACAAGTGAGTACCCGTCGTCTGTTCGCCTCCTGCGCGGCCGTGTTCACGGCCGGCGTCGCGCTCGCGCTGGCTCCTTCCACCAGCGCGAGCGCGCACCCCCTCGGCAACTTCACCGTCAACCGCTACGACGGTCTCGTCGCCGCCCCCGGACAGCTCCGCGTCGACCACGTGGAGGACCTCGCCGAGATCCCCGCGACCCAGGCCAAACCGGACATCGAACGGCTCGGCATGACCGAGTGGGCCCGGGAGCGCTGCGCCACCGCCGCGAGCGACAGCGGGCTCACCGTCGACGGGCGTGCCGTGACCCTCACGGCGGGCAGCGGCAAGGCGACGCTGCGGCCCGGCCAGGCCGGGCTGAACACCCTGCGCGTGGAGTGCCGGCTGACGGCCCCGCTGCCCGAGAAGGACACCGTCTCCCTCTCCTTCCACAGCGCGGGCGCCTCCACCGGCCCCGGCTGGCGCGAGATCACCGCGCGAGGCGACCGGATGACGCTCGCGAAGTCCGACGTACCGAAGAAGTCGGTCTCCGACGAACTGACCACGTACCCCAAGGAGTTGCTCTCCTCCCCGGCCGACACCGCGACCGCGGCGCTGACGGTGCGCCCGGGTGGCGCGGCGCTGGTCGAGGAGGACCGGGACGCGCCCGCCGCGTCCGTGCTGCCGCGCGGGGCCGACCGCTGGACACGGGCCCTGGACGGCCTCGTCGCCCGGCAGGACCTCACCCTCGGCTTCGCCGCGCTGGCCCTGGTGATCGCCGTCGGCCTCGGCGCGATGCACGCGGTCGCCCCGGGCCACGGCAAGACCATCATGGCCGCTACGGCGGCGGCCCGCGGCGGCAAGGCCCGGATGAAGGACGTCCTGCCCCTGGCCGCGTCGGTGACCATCACCCACACCCTGGGCGTGGTCGCCCTCGGTCTCCTGGTCACCGCCGGTTCGGCCGCGGCCCCCTCGGTGATCGCCTGGCTGGGCCTGGCCAGCGGCGCCCTGGTGCTCTGCGCCGGAGTGACCCTCGTACGCCGCGCCTGGCGCAACCGGCGACACGGGCACGGCCACGGGCACAGTCACGGCGGCCACGCCCACACCCACGGGCCCGACGACGACCACCCGCACGGCCACGATCACGACCACGCGCACACCCCCCACCGCGAGCTGGTCCTCGCCGGCGCCCCCACCGGCGACACCCACCCCACCACGCTCCCGGAAGCCCCCGCGCACCCGCACCACGAGCACAGCCACGACCACCATCACCACGACCACGACCACGACCACACCCACAGTGGTCACACGCACACGCACGGCGGTCACACCCACACCCACGCCGTCGCCCCCACCCTCCGCGGCACGATCCTGCTCGGCTTCGCCGGCGGCATGGTGCCCAGTCCCTCCGCCGTCGTGGTCCTGGTCGGCGCGGCGGCGCTCGGGCAGGCCTGGTTCGGGCTGCTGCTCGTCGTCGCCTACGGCGTCGGTCTCGCGCTGACCCTGACGGCCGCCGGGTTCGCCGTCGTCAAGCTGGGCGCGGGCGCGACCCGCCTCCTGGACAAACGTCCGCGCTGGACCGGCCGCCCCGTGGTGACACTGGTCCGCCGCGGTCTGCCCCTGTGGTCGGCGCTGCTCGTGGTGGCCCTGGGGGCCGGACTGGTACTCAAGGGGGCCGCATCCGTACTCGGCTGAGCTACGTTTGTGGGGTTGCGGAGGTTTTCGCCCGGATGCGAAGTGCGAATGGGGGACGCGGTGTCCGAAGAACCGGGCCGTGAACGTCTGATCGCGGGCCGCTACCGTCTGCTGTCCCCGCTCGGCGAGGGCGGCATGGGGACGGTGTGGCGGGCCCGTGACGAGGTGCTGGGCCGCGAGGTCGCCGTCAAGGAGGTGCGCGCCCCGCACGGGCTCGCGGCCTCGGACGTCGAGCGGATGTACGCCCGGCTGGAGCGGGAGGCCTGGGCCGCGGCCCGGGTCGCCAACCGGAACGTGGTCACGGTGTACGACGTGGCCATGGAGGACGGCCGCCCGTGGATCGTCATGGAGATCGTGCGCGGCATCTCCCTCGCCGAGCTGCTGGACGCCGAGGGCCCGCTGGAGCCGGCGCGGGCCGCGCACATCGGCGCCGAGGTGCTGTCCGCGCTGCGGGCCGCGCACGAGGCCGGGGTGCTGCACCGGGACGTGAAACCGGCCAATGTGCTGATGTCGAACGACGGCCGGGTGGTGCTCACCGACTTCGGTATCGCGACGGTCGAGGGCACCTCGGCTCTGACCATGACCGGTGAGGTCATCGGCTCCCCCGAGTTCCTCGCGCCGGAGCGCGCGCTGGGGCGTACGCCGGGGCCCGAGTCGGACCTGTGGTCGCTGGGGGTACTGCTCTACGCGGCGGTCGAGGGCAATTCCCCGTTCCGGCACGACACGCCGCTGAGCACCCTGCGCGCGATCGTCGACGAGGAGCTGCCGCCGCCGCGCCGGGCCGGTCCGCTGACGCCCGTGATCGAGGGGCTGCTGCGCAAGGACCCGGCCGAGCGGACCCCGGCCGCGCAGGCCGAGCAGGATCTGCGGGTCGTCGCGGCTGGGGGTGCCCCCTCCGGGGGAGGCGGCCCGCGGCCGGGCACGGTCCGCTCGGCGCCGTACGCGCCGTATCCGACGACCGTCACGACCCCGCCGCCCCCCGTCGAGCCCTTCCGCCACGAGGCGCCGCCGCCGTCCCCGCCGTGGACGACCACCGGCGCCACCCGGGAGGAGCCGGAAGGCAACCGGCGGAGCGGCGTGGTCCTCGTCACCGGCGTGATCGTCCTCGCGCTGGCCGTCGCCGGGCTGACGTACGGGCTGCTGAACCGGGGCGACGACGACCAGGGCGGCACCAGTGGGGTCACCAGCAGCCAGACACAGGGCCTGAGTTCGGCGCCGACGCGGCAGGAGTCCAGCGAGCCGGCGAGCCCCTCCGCGAGCCCGAGTCACAGCGCGTCGTCCGCCGCTCCCCGGCAGAGCGTCGCGGCCGCCGTGACCGGCGCCCACACCGAGTACTCGGGCTCCTGCCCGCCGCCGGGCGCCTCGACGCCCGCCTTCACGGCGACGATCACGGTGGGGAGGCTGCCCGCGACGGTGTCCTACCGCTGGGTGTCGAAGGACGGCGAACTGTCCGGCCAGACCTGGAAGACCCTCAGTTTCCAGGAGGGCGGCGGCAAGTCGAAGCAGGACACGGTGACCGTGTCGACGCCCGCCGGGAGCGGGACGTTCCAGAACTCGATCGGTGTCGAGGTGCGCGATCCGGTGAGTACGACGTCCAACTTCGTGCCGTTCACGATCACCTGCGAGACGGAGACCCCGTCGACCGGGGCCTCCCCCTCGACCTCGCCCACCGAGTAGGTCAGGCCGCGCTGTTCAGAACCGGCAGATAGCCACCCGACTGGCCGGACGCGGTCGGGTGGTAGGACTCGCCGATGTTGAGCAGGTTGAGGCTGTGCAGCCAGGAGCTGCCGGAGCAGATCTCGTGGCCGCCGAACGGCGTGCGGACGTCGCCGAAGACGAATCCGTGGGCGGCGGCGCGCCTGGCGACGGCGGCGTCGAGGTAGTCGGCCGCGTTGTTGATGGCGGAGCGCTTGGTCTCGGACAGGCCGAGGCAGGTGGTGCCCAGCTTGTAGAAGCGGGGGTAGCCGAGGACGACGACCTTGGCGTCGGGCGCCTTGGAGCTGATCGTCGAGTAGACGGTGTCGAGCTTGCCGGGGAGCGTCGAGTCGACGTACGCCTTGGCCGTGTTGATGCGGTTGACGCAGGTGCTGTCGGAGCTGGTGACGCAGGTCGTCATGACGTCGGCGAAGCCCGCGTCGTTGCCGCCGACGCTGATCGAGACCAGGCCGGTGGCGGAGTTGAGGCCGCCGAGCTGACTCGCCAGCACATCATCCGTTCGGGCGCCCGAGCAGGCCGCGAAGGTGAACGAGGCGGGGGCGTGCGCGGCGTTCCACAGGTACGGGTACGCCTTGGTGCTGCGCTTGCAGTTGCCGCTGGAGCTGAGGTAGCTGCCGGCGCCGACACCGGAGGAGTAGGAGTCGCCGAGCGCCACATAGCCGCCGGTCGCGGCGAGCGGGGACGCGTGCGCCGCGGTGGCCCCGGTGAGGGCCGCGCCCGCGGCGAGGAGGAGCGAGCTGACGAATACGACAAGTCGGGAACGTCTCATGGAACCTCCCTTTAGCAGGATCTCTGCCACAACCGTCGTAGCAACTACGCGTGTTGACGGGAAGTGTCCATGCCAAGACTTTTCGGGTCTCAACGGGATCGTTCGGCGACCGTTTCCGCCCACCTTGTTGCGCGCTCTCGGCCACCGCGTCCTGAGCGGCAACACCGTTCCCCGGAGGCATGTTTCGCCTCCGGGGAACACTCGCGTTCTCTCACTCCCGATGGGACACACCGTTCTGTAACGGTCAAACGAACAAAATGGTCAGAGGACCGTCAAGGGCTTGCCATCCGGGCTAAATCATCAATACCGTCATACACCTCACTCGCAGCGGACCGTCGGCAACGGCTCCAGGGGAGGGCTCAGGGACCGCGACGGTGTCCGGGGCGAGAGCGCGGTAGGGGGGTGCCGTGCTCGGTTGCCGCAGTGGTGACCGGGCCGTGCCGCGCGGTCGGCTGCCGTCATTCGCCGGTGGCCGGTCAGTTTTGCCAGCTCACCCAGTGTGCACGGAGATCGCTCCGGCATGCGGCGGAGACCAGTCCGCCATGGGTGAGAAACCCCCCTTTCGAACCGGACGTGGATCCGGGCCGCCCCCAGGGGCGGGCGGCCCACCGGACGAGAGGGACCAAGCTCATGAGTTCCGTTCTGCAGCCGGCGACATCGGGCCAGGACCTGAAAGGCCCGTCCGCCGTCGGCAAGTACCGGCCGATCTCCTCTCACCTGGCCATCGCGCCGCCGGTGAGTGTGGTCATCCCCGCGATGAACGAGGCCGAGAACCTTCCGTACGTCTTCAAGACCCTGCCGGACTGGATCCACGAGGTGGTCCTGGTCGACGGCAACTCCACCGACGACACCGTCGAGGTCGCCCGCGAGCTGTGGCCCGGCGTCAAGGTCGTCGGACAGCAGGGCCGCGGCAAGGGCGACGCCCTGATCACCGGCTTCGAGGCCTGCTCCGGCGACATCATCGTGATGGTCGACGCGGACGGCTCGGCCGACGGCAACGAGATCGTGTCGTACGTCTCCGCCCTGGTCTCCGGCGCGGACTTCGCCAAGGGCTCCCGCTTCGCCAACGGCGGCGGCACCGACGACATGACCTTCATCCGCCGGCTGGGCAACCGGGTGCTGTGCGCGGTGGTCAACCGCAAGTTCGGCGCCCGGTACACCGACCTGTGCTACGGCTACAACGCGTTCTGGCGGCACTGCCTGGACAAGATCGAGCTGGACTGCACGGGCTTCGAGGTGGAGACCCTGATGAACATCCGGGTCGTCAAGGCGGGGCTGCGGGTGCAGGAGATCCCCAGCCACGAGTACCTGCGCATCCACGGCGTCAGCAACCTGCGCGCGGTGCGCGACGGGCTGCGCGTCCTGCGGGTGATCCTCAAGGAGCGCTCCAACCGGCGGGCGCTGCGCCGCACCGGCCGCCGCTCGCCCCTGCTCGACTCGGTCCGGGGAGAGGTGTCTTGAGCGCGCTCGGCATGTCCGTCGTCATCTGCGTGTACACCGAGGACCGCTGGGCGGACATCCTCGCGGCGGTCGCCTCGGTGCGCGCCCAGACCCACCCGGCCCTGGAGACCCTGCTGGTCGTCGACCACAACCCGGCGCTCCTGGACCGGCTGGCCCAGGAGTACAAGGAGGACGACGAGGTACGGGTGCTGCCCAACGCCGGCCCGCGCGGGCTGTCGGCCGGCCGCAACACCGGTATCGCCGCCTCGTCCGGCGAGGTCATCGCCTTCCTCGACGACGACGCCGTCGCGGAACGGGACTGGCTGCGCCGCTTCGCCGACCCGTACTCCGACCCGCGGGTGATGGCGGTGGGCGGCCGGTGCGTGCCCGTCTGGTCCTCGGGCCGGCGGCCCGACTGGTTCCCCGAGGAGTTCGACTGGGTGGTGGGCTGCTCCTACCGGGGCCTGCCGCCCGGCCGTGTCAGAGTGCGCAACATCCTCGGCGGAAACGCCTCCTTCCGGCGCACCGCCTTCGACATCGCGGGCGGCTTCGCCAGCGGCATCGGACGCGACGGCGACAAGCGGCCGCTGGGCGGCGAGGAGACGGAGTTGTGCATCCGGCTCGGTCAGGCGAGACCCGACGCGATCCTGCTGGTCGACGACCGCGCGGTGATCCACCACAAGGTGCCCGAGGCGCGCGAGCGCTTCGGCTACTTCCGCACCCGCACCTACGCCGAGGGCCTGTCCAAGGCACTCGTCGCCCGCAGCGTCGGCATCGGCAAGGGGCTGGAGTCCGAACGCCGGTACACCACCCGGGTGCTGCCGGCGGGCGTGGTGCGCGGACTTCGCGACCAGCTGCTGGCCCGGCCCGGCGGGGCCCGGCGGGCGGGTGCGATCGTCGCGGGGGTGCTGACGGCGGCCGGGGGGTACGTGGTCGGCAGCCTGCGGGGGCGCAGGAACGGCACGACGTTCGAGGTCGTGCGGACCGGGACCGTACGAAGTGAGGAGGCTGCCGCGTGACGGAGGCGTGGAGGAGGGGGCGGGCCGGATGACGCGGGCGCGCGTTCCGATTCTCATGTACCACTCGGTCGCCGACCGTCCGAACAACGCCACCCGTGCCCTCTCGGTGTCGCCGGAGGCCTTCGCCGAGCAGATGGCGGTGATCGCGGACCGCGGCCTCACCCCGCTCAGCACGGCCGACCTCGCGGCCCGCTGGCGGACCGGGCGGCCGCTGCCCGCCCGGCCGGTGCTGATCACGTTCGACGACGGCTACGAGGGTGTGCACCGGCACGCCCTCCCGGCCCTCGCCGGACACGGCTTCCCGGCCACGCTGTTCGTCTCCACCGGCTGGATCAAGGGCGCCCACGACACCGGCGGCGGGCTGGACACCATGCTGGACTGGCCGCAGGTGCGCCGACTGGCCGACGCGGGCGTGGAGATCGGGGGCCACAGCCACAGCCACCCGCAGCTCGACCAGCTCGACGACCTCGCGCTGCGCACCGAGCTGACCCGCTGCCGGGACATCGTCGCGGACGAACTGGGCGCCCCGCCGGTGTCGTTCGCCTACCCCTACGGCTACTCCAGCCGCCGGGTGCGCACGGCGGTCCGCGCCCACGGCTTCGCCCAGGCGCTGGCCGTCGGCAACTCCCTCGCCCGCCGTGCCCAGGGGCCGTACGCCCTGCGGCGGGTGACCGTACGGTGTGGCACGGACGCCGAGGAGTTCGAACGGCTCCTCGACGGACGGACGATCGGCCGTACGTTCGCCCGGGACCGGATGATGACGAAGGGATACGCCGTGGTGCGCAGGACACGCCGGCTTCGGCGCAGGGCGGTCGACGCCCTCGTATGAGCCGACGAAGGCCACGGGGCGCGCCGGGCGACCGGCGCGCCCCCAAACCACCGGAACCGTCCGATGCGCCAGAACCGCCTGAGGCGGCCGACACACCGCGCGCACCGCGGAAACCGGGTGCGCAGGACGCCCCCGTGCCGGATCATGGCGGCATGTCCGCTCAGCCACACGACGCTCTGCCGATCCGGCTCAACGTCGACGACTCCGACTCCCCGTCCGACGTCGTCGACGCGCTGTTCCTCGGCCGCTTCGCGACGGGCGAGCAGCCTTACTCGCACGCGGCGAACATCGACCGCGTCCGCTCCGGCGCGACCCTGCTGCCGCCCCAGGCCCGGGTGCTGCGCGTCGCCCGCGACGAGGACCGCAGCGCCACGCTCGCCGAGGGCGACGGCTGGACGCTGCTGGTCTCCCGCTGGAACCGCGGCGCCGACGTCACGGTCACCGCGACCACCGCCGAACTCGCCGCGAAGGTGCTGGGCGAGGCCACGGACGGTGCCGTGGACGAGCCCGAACCCCAGCCGGAGAACGTGACGATGGGGTTCTGGTACGTCTCCCCGAGGCGCGGCCCGCACCGCACGACCCGTCAGATCTCCGCGGGTACGTGGGAGGAGGTGCGCCCCAACTACACGGCGCCGGTGGCCGAGGCGATGGACCGGCTGATGGCGACCACCCCCGAGGACATCGCCGGGCGGCTGCTCCTGTTGCACGGCCCGCCCGGCACCGGCAAGACCTCGGCGCTGCGCACCCTGGCCCGGTCCTGGCGGGAATGGTGCCAGGTGGACTGCGTCCTGGACCCCGAGCGGCTCTTCTCCGACGTCGGCTATCTGATGGACATCGCGATCGGCGAGGAGGACGCCACGGGCAAGGGCCGTTGGCGGCTGCTGCTCCTGGAGGACTGCGACGAGCTGATCCGCGGCGAGGCGAAGCACACGGCGGGCCAGGCGTTGTCCCGCCTGCTCAACCTCACCGACGGCCTGCTCGGCCAGGGGCGCAACGTCCTGGTCGGCGTCACCACCAACGAGGACCTCGAACGCCTCCACCCGGCCGTCGTCCGCCCGGGCCGCTGTCTGGCCCGGATCGAGGTGGGCCCGCTGACCCGGCGGGAGGCGGTCGACTGGCTCGGCGACGAAGAGGGCATCGGCCACCAGGGGGCGACCCTGGCGGAGCTGTACGCCCTGCGGCGGGGCACCTCCCCGACCGCACTGCCGGAGCCGAGGGGCCGCTCGGACGCGGGGCTGTACCTGTAGAAGTGCTTTGATGGAGGTATGACCCTGTACGTCGGCACGTCCGGCTGGCAGTACAAGGACTGGCGTGAGGTCCTGTACCCGGCCGACGTCCCCATGCGGCGGTGGCTGGAGGAGTACACCGATCACTTCGCCACCGTCGAGATCAACAACGCGTTCTACCGGCTGCCGGCGAAGGACACCTTCGCGTCCTGGGCCGAACGCGTCCCGTCGGACTTCGTGGTCGCGGTCAAGGCGAGCCGCTATCTGACCCACATCAAGCGGTTGCGGGACCCCGAGGAGCCGGTGCACCGGCTGATGGGCCACGCGGCCGGGCTCGGCGCCCGCCTGGGGCCGGTCCTGCTGCAGCTCCCGCCGACCCTGCGCGCCGACCCGGTGCTCCTGGACACCTGCCTGGCCTGCTTCCCGTCGGGCACCCGGGTCGCGGTGGAGCCCCGCCACGACTCCTGGTGGACACCGGCGGTACGGGGGGTCCTGGAGGCCCGGGGAGCGGCCCTGTGCTGGGCCGACGTCCTGGCCCGCCCGGTCACCCCGCTCTGGCGCACCGCCGACTGGGGGTACGTCCGCTTCCACCAGGGCCGCGCCCAGCCCTGGCCGCGGTACGGCCAGCGCTCCCTGGAGACGTGGATCGACCGCATCGCCACGACCTGGGCCGACGGTGACGACGTGTACGCGTACTTCAACAACGACCCGGGCGGCGCGGCGGTCGGCGACGCGGCCCTGTTCGGCAGAACGGCGGAACGAGCGGGTCTGACGGTGACCCGGACGCCGCGTGCGCTGGCTTCCCGCTCCCGGTGACGTTCAGCCCCCGTACACCGCCCGCAGGGCCTCCCGTACCGCGACCGACGCCTGCTCCTCGGTGAGCCCCAGCCGCACCACCCTCTCGGCGTAGGCCTGCGCGGCGGACGCGGCCTCCCGCTCCGCGGCCGAGCCCGCCGCCGCCACGAACGTGCCGTTGCGCCCGCGGGTCTCGATCACCCCGTCCGCCTCGAGCGCCCGGTACGCCTTGGCGACCGTGTTCGCCGCGAGGCCCAGGGACTCGGCGAGCCCCCGCACCGTCGGCAGCCGGTACCCGACCGGCAGCGCTCCCGAACGGGCCTGCTCGGCGATCTGCGCCCGCACCTGCTCGTACGGCGCGACACCCTCATCGATGTGGATCTTCAACGTCACGGCCCGATTGTCCCGCACCCGCCGGAAAATGAGAGGCACCGGGACGCCGCCCGCCCGTAGCGTGCGCTCACATGACCGTCATCGTGCGCGATCTCCGTCCCGACGCGGCCCCCGACATCGAGGGATTCGTCCGGGTCCGCCACCTCGCTCTGCCGTTCGTGTACTTCAGCCCGCAGTCGGTGCTCCACGACTTCGCCCACGCCCACCCCGATGCCCACGCCTGCAAGCTGGTCGCCGAGGAGGACGGCGAGATCGTCGGCACGGCCCAGGTGGGCCTCGCCCATGAGAGCCCGGAGCCCGGCCAGGGCTACCTCAACGTGTACGTGGACCCGGCGCGTACCCGCCGGGGCGCCGGCACGCTGCTGGTGCGCACCGCCGAGGAGTATCTGGCGGCACTCGGGGCGACCAGGCTGTTCGCCTGGGTCCTGGACGAGCCCGGCAACCGGGTGTTCGCCGAGCGGCACGGCTACCGGGCGAGCCGCTCCGCGCACTTCCTGCGTCTGGACCTGGCGGGCACCTCGCTGCCGCCGTTGCAGGACCCGCCGCGGGGTGTCGAACTGCGCACGGCCGCCGACTTCGCGGACGACCCGCGCCCGCTGTTCGACCTGGACGCGGCCGTGGTGGCCGACGAGCCGGGCGACATCGACACCGAGTTCACGGACTACGAGGCCTGGGTCGCGGAGACCTGGGACCACCCCCATCTCGACCGGGAGCTGACCTCGGTCGCCGTGGCCGACGGCCGCCCCGTCGCCTTCAGCGTGGCCCACACCGACGGCGTCGGCCGCTACGGCACCGCCATGACCGGAACCATCCGCGCCCACCGCGGCCGGGGCCTGGCCAAGCTCGTGAAGAACGTCTCCCTGCACCGCGCCCGCGCCGCGGGATACACGGAGGCGTACACCGGCAACGACTCGGACAACGGGCCGATGCTCGCGATCAACAAGTGGTTCGGCTACGAGATCCGCGCGACGGAGGTGCGGTATGTCCGCGCAATCGGCTGACCCGGCAGGACCGCTGGACGTCGTCCTGGTCAAGGGCGGGCGTACGAAAATCCGTTACGCGGCCGAGCTGCTGTCGGACGACGGCACGCGCATCGCCGTACGCGCCCCCTGGGCGGGGGAGGGCGTGCGCGACTTCGGCTTCGTACGGTTCGAGCGGGGTGACGTCTTCACCGAGTACTACTGGCGCGACCGGTGGTACGCGGTGAAGGAGGTCCGGGCCGCGACGGGTGCCCTGAAGGGCTGGTACTGCGATGTCACCCGCCCGGCGACCCTCTCCGGTACCGAGCTGGTCGTCGAGGACCTCGACCTGGACCTGTGGCGCTCCGCCGACGGTAGGGACGTACGACGGCTGGACGAGGACGAGTTCGCGGAGAGCGGCCTGGCGCGGACCGACCCCGAGGCGGCCGCGGCGGCCGTGGCCGCCCTCGACGAGCTGGAGGCGCTGGCACGGGAGGGCGACTTCGCGGCCCTGGTGGGCCAGGGCGTGTGGTGAGAGTCCCGCCCGACCGGCGGCCTGGCCAGGCACGCTCGCCGCGTTGTCGGGCCCGCCGTCCGGGCGGACGACGCCACTTTCACCACAAGCCCGAGTGCCGCGTCAGCCGAGGTTCGCCCGGTCGGGCCGGATGTCCTCGGCCTCATGGGGCTGGAGGGTCGCCACCACCGCGTACCGCTCGTCCTGGACCGCGCCGCCCCACAGTCGGGGGTCGTCCGAGAGCCGCTCCAGGCGGGTGTGCGCGGTGAGCGGGGCGAGGAGGGCGGTGAGGTGGTCCGCGGGTATGCCGACCGGGGTGACCGTCCCCCAGACGCCCTCCACCAGCACCAACCGCCCTCCCGGGCGCAACAGGTCCCGCCAGTGCCGCAGGACGCGGGCGGGGTCGGGCAGCGCCCACAGCACATGCCGTACGAGCACGGTGTCGAAGCGCTGCTCGCCGACCGGGGGCGCCGCCGCGTCACCGACGAGGAACACGGCGTCACGCCCGGCGAGTTTGGCGCGGGCCAGGCCGATCATGGGCACGGAGAGGTCGACGCCGGTGACGCGGTGCCCCTGTTCGGCGGCGAGAAGCGCCAGGCTGCCGGTGCCGCAGCCGAGGTCGAGGAGGTCACCGGCACGCTCGGGCAGCCAGCTCCGCAGTCGCTCCGCCCAGGCCGCCCGCACCTCGGGGTCGCGCAGCCCGTGGTCCGGCTCATCGTCGAAGGCGGCCGCCTCCGCGTCCCAGTCGATACCCACAGACGTCCTTTCGTCATGGTTCTTCCGCATCTGCCCAAGAGTGACACCTGCCACTGACACTCGAATCGTGACACCCGCCACTGACAGAACAGGGGGCGATGAGGAACTCTCCCGAAAAGGGTCTACCTCCGTGAGAACGCGGAACCCGGTGTCCCTGAAGGAGGCAGTCATGCGCCGCACTACCGTGCAGAAGCCCCTGAAGAAGACGGACTCCCGCCGGATCCGCGAAGAGGCGGACGAGCGCCCCGCCGGGCGCCCCGAGGTGCGAAAGGACATCGCGCGCACCTGGTGGCCGGACGGGTGAGACCGCCTGCGGCCCTCGTCAGCGGAGCCGCTTGCGGTAGTGGAGCCGGTCGTACGGACCGTCCACCCGTCGCCCCACCAGCTCGTAACCGTACTTCGGGTAGATCTTCTGGTTCTCCCACATCATCGCGTTCGTGAAGAGCCTGACCTCGGGCAGGCCGAGCGCACGCGCGTGTGCGTCCACGAAGGACAGCAGCCGCCGCCCGACGCCCCTGCCGTGGGCGTCGGGATGGACGGCGATGCTGTCGAGGAACAGGTGGTCGGGGAACTCCTCGACCACCACCAGACCGGTGACGGGGTCCCCGGTCACGAACACCTTCCCCGCGGCCACGTTCGCCGCGTGGTCCGCCGTCATGGGCAGCGGTACGACGCCGATGCGCTCGATGTAGTGCGCGTACGCCGCGTCGGTGACCGCCTTCACGGCCGCCACGTCGGCCGCGGTGGCGGGCCGGATCTCCTCGCTCGTCATACCGGACACGTTAACTACCTGATCTCTGTCTGAGCGCTCCCTTAAGGCAGCCCTAAAGATCGCTCCAGACCTCCCCCAGCAGGCGTTTTAGCGGTTTCTTGGTTCCGGCACACCGGAATCCGAGGACTCCGGGGCCTGACCGGCGGCTCAGGTCGGACAGGCCCCGGCGGAACGGCCCGCGGGTCAGCTCAGCGCGGAGGCGCAGGTGGTGGCGGTGGCGTGGGCCGGGTCGAGCGCATTGGCCACCTCGTGGAAGGCGATGCGGTCGAACAGGCCGATCGCGACGTGCTCGGACAGGTCGAGCGGGCACAGGTCCTGCAGCAGGACGTTGTTGACGCCGGATCCGCTGAGGTACTGGCTGCGCCAGGGGGTGGCCACCTCGTCGTACCTGGTGGCGATGACCGTGTAGCGGACGCCGGGGACGGTGTCGCCGCCGGCGTTGAGTCGGGTGAGGAAGGCGGAGCCGGCGATCTGGTCGGCGAGGCCGGGGGTGGCGGCCGAGAGCAGGTCCTCGGCGCCGGGGAAGTACGGCAGCAGGTTGGTGAGGCCACCGAGCGTGGTGCCGTGGTTGTCGGGGGCGATGCCGACCAGCGCGTTCACCTTGGCGGCTCCGCCGAGGAACTTGAGGTAGTAACGGGGCATCATGCCGCCCTGCGAGTGTCCGACGAGGTCGGCCTCGGCGGCGCCGGTCGCGGAGAGCACCTTGTCGACGAAGGCGGAGAGCTGCCCGGCCGACTCGTCGATGGGGCCGAGGCCGTGGAAGAGCGGGACGCCCGGGAGTCGGCCGTAGTCGAGGGAGTAGACGCAGTAGCCCCGGTCCTTGAGGTAGGGGGCGAGGGACAGCCAGTTGTCGATCGAGTTCCCGAAGGTGCCGTGGACCAGGACGACGGGGTGGGGGTGGGCGGCGGAGGGCTTGCAGCTGTAGTCGTTCCAGCCGCGGCTGGGTGCGGAGGAGGCCTGGGCGGCGGAGGCGGGGACGGTGGCGGCCGCGGCCGCCAGCAGCAGTGCGGCGAGTGGTCTGAGCACGCGCTTCCAGGGCAGCATCGTGTGATCTCCTTGCGGCTCAAGGGAGGTGCGATGGCCTTACGCCCTGTGATCCGGATCACTAGGATGCTGTTCACTCATCAAGTTACGGACGAGTAGATGAAGTGTGAAGTTACGCGTCAGTAAAAACTTCCAGTGATAGTCAGTGACGGCCGGGGCCGCTGACATTCCCTCACCAGGCGGGCCTGACGGGACCATAGGGGGCAATGCGTCCCAATTGCTCCCCCAGCACGCGCACTTCACCCTCCCCGAGCACATCGCCCCACGTCCGCACCACCTCGACGGCCGCCTCCTCCGCCGCCCGAGTGCACTCCCAGCCCCGCGCGGTGAGCACGACCAGCCGCGCCCGCGCGTCCCGCGGATGCGCCCGCCGCTCGACATACCCCTTCCGCACGAGCTCGTCGACGAGCTGACTCGCCGCCTGCTTGGTGACCCCGAGATGGACGGCGAGATCGGTGACCGTCGCGCCGTCCGGGGCGAGCCGGGCGAAGGCGAAGCCGTGCGCGGGCCTCACTCCCTCGAACCCCCGGGCGACGACGCCCTCGTGAATGCGCTGCGTGAGCTCACCGGCGACGGCGAGCAGGGCGGCGGACTCGAGATCCACGGCGCCCGCTTCGTCTCGTACGCCAGCCCTCTCACCGGCAGCAAGGAGCTGTGCGCCGGGCGCGGTGAGATTCCCGCCGGGACGAAGGCGCCCGCGCACACCGTCAGCCGGGAGGAGATCTTCCACCTGCTCGTCGGCGAACTGCTCGTCACAGTCGACCAAAAGGCCGAGCGGATCACCGCCGGCGACACGCTGATCATCAACCCGGGCTCCACCCTGGCCGTCGAGAACCCGACCGGTCACACCGCGATGTCCTGGGTCACCACGTCCGTCGGCCTGGAGGCCGAGATGGCCGACGGGACGCGGATCACCCCGCCCTGGGCCAACTGAGGTCACGCCGCCAGCGCCCCCGGGATCACCGCCCCCGGTCCGAACTTCGCCCGCACCCGGTCGGTGACCTCCTCGATGCGGCGGAGCTTGTCGTCGGTGGGGTCGAAGGTGAGCTGGTAGGAGGCCTCCTCGGCGGGGCCGAGGGCCTCGGCGCGCAGCACGATCGCGCGGACCCGGGCGCGCTGCAGCCCGAGCGCCTCGTACAGTCCGTACGCCGCCCTCGTCAGGGCCGCCGAGTGCGCGGTCGGTTCCTTGAGGGTGCGGCTGCGGGTGGTGGAGGAGCGGTCGGCGTAGCGCACGGTGAGGGTCAGGGTGCGGCAGACCTTCTCCAGGGCGCGCAGCCGGGCGCCCAGTTCCCCGGCGGCCGACAGCAGGGCCCGGCGGTGCCGGTCGGGGTCCAACTCGTCGCGCTGGAATGGGCGTTCGGCGGCGAGGGAGCGGGAGACGGCGTTCGGTACGACCCGTCCGCGGTCGATCCCGTTCGCCTTCTCGTGCAGCTCGCGGCCCACCCTCGCGCCGATCAGGCGCTGGAGCGTCGACAGGGGTGCCGCGGCGACCCGGCCGAGGGTGTCGAGGCCGTACTCGCACAGGGTGCGGGCGGTGGCCGTCCCGACCCCGGGCAGCGCGGCGACCGGCTTCTCAGCCAGGAACTCCCGCACCCCGTCCTCGGGAACCTCGCAGGTCAGCCCCGGCCGGGCGGCTCGTAGCGCCACCCGGGCCAGCATCGGGCCGGGACCGGCGCCGATCACACAGTCGACGCCGTACAGCGCGAGGGCGCGGACGCGGATCACCGACGCCAGTTCCACCGCGCTGCGGCCGAAGTACCGTTCGGCGCCCCGCAGATCGGCCAGCGCCCCGTCCGGCGGCAGCGCCTCGACCACCGGAGTGAACTCCTCCAGCAGCCCGAGCAGCCCCGGCAGGGCCGCTTCGGCTTCGTACATCGGAGGCAGCTGGAAACGTACGCAGAGGATGGTCATCCCGCACTCCCCGGGCTCTGGTGCCACAACTTCCGTACCGTCGAAGGCCCTTGCGAGGCCTCCTGTCCCGCGGGCCGCAGATCGGCCCACGGATGGAGTTCGTATCCGGTGGACAGATGGATTCGCCTGCCCCCCGTGGAATCACCGCCCCCTTTCGCATCGCCGCCCTCTCTCGCATCCGGGTCACCGGCCCCTTCCGGCACCGGGCCGGGCACGGCCGCCGGCTCCGCAAGCCGTGCCGCCACCTCGTCCAGCCCGCCCTCCGCCCGCAGTTCGACGAGTTCGGCGAGGTTCCAGGCGGCGGCGCCCACCACGCTGAGGCTGCGCGGGCCGCGCCGCTGCACCACCCCGCGCACCAGCAGCAGCCAGGAGTGGAAGACGGTGTGGGCGCAGGCGTCGTGGGAGTCGTCGAAGAAGGCGAGGTCGACCAGACCGGTGCCGTCGTCCAGGGTGGTGAAGATGACCCGTTTGCCGGACCGGATCGGCGGGGTCTGGGTGGCCGCCTTGGCGCCCGCGACCAGCACGGTCTCCCCGTGCCGGGCCTCCCGCAGCCGCCGCGCCGACACCACGCCCAGCTCGTCGAGGAACGCCCGGTGGTCGTCCATCAGGTTGCGCGAGGCATCCATGGACAGCACGCCCAGCTCGGCGCTGAGCCGCTCGGCGGAGGACAGGTCCGGCAGACCGGCCGGGGCGGTCTTCCGTCCACCGGCCAGCGGGAGTTGGCCGCCGCCCGCACCCCGCGCTCCCCGGTGCAGCTCGGTCAAGTGCAGTTGCAGATCTCGCCGGTTGGCACCGAAGGAATCCAACGCGCCCACCTGTGCGAGCCGTTGGGCGAGGGGGCGGCTCGGGCGGGCCCGCTCCCAGAAGTCCAGCAGCGAGGCGTACGGCTGCCCGTCCGCGACCCGCTTCGCCTCGGCCTCGCTGATGCCGTACACGTCGGAGAGGGCCAGCCGGAGCCCCCAACGCCCGCCAGGGCCAGGGGATTCAGACACCAGTTCGATACGGTGTGCGACTCCCGACCGGTTCACGTCCAACGGCAGGATCGGCACCCCGCGCCGCCGCGCGTCCGCCAACAGCAGGCGCTTCGGATACATCCCGGGGTCGTGGGTGAGCAGCCCGGCGTAGAAAGCGGCCGGGTGATGCGCCTTCAGCCATGCCGACTGGTAGGTCGGGACGGCGAAGGCGACCGCGTGCGCCTTGCAGAAGCCGTACGAACCGAAGGCCTCGATGATCTCCCACGTCCGCCGAATCGTTTCTGCGTCATACCCGTTGGCCGCCGCGTGCTGCGCGAACCACACCTTGATCCGCCCCTGCGACTCCGGGTCGGACAGCCCGCGCCGCACCCGGTCCGCCTCACCGCGCCCACAGCCGGTCATGATCGCGACGATGTCGATGATCTGCTCGTGGAAGACGACGACGCCGTACGTCCCCTTCAGCGGCTCCTCCAGATCGGGGTGCGGGTAGCGGACGGGCGCCCGCCCGTGCCGCGCCTCGATGAACGGCCGCACCATGTCGGCGGCGACCGGCCCGGGCCGGAAGAGCGAGATGTCGACGACCAGGTCGTGGAAGGTGGCCGGCTGCAACCGCCCCACGAGGTCCCGCTGGCCCGGCGACTCGATCTGGAAGCAGCCCAGCGTCTCGGTGGACCGGATGAGTCGATACGTCGCCGGGTCGCCGCCCTCGACCGCGTCCAGGTCGACCCGCTCCCCCGTCGCCCGCTCCACCTCCGCCACCGCGTGCGCCATCGCCGACTGCATCCGCACGCCCAGCACGTCCAGCTTGAGCAGCCCGAGGTCCTCGACGTCGTCCTTGTCGAACTGCGCCATGGGGAATCCCTCGCCGCTGGTCGGCATGACCGGCGTGCGGGAGAGCAGGGAGGCGTCGGAGAGGAGCACCCCGCACGGGTGCATGGCGACCCCGCGCGGGAGGGCGTCGAGCGCCTCGACCAGCTCCCACAGCCTTCCGTACTTCTCCCGCTCCCCTGCCAGCTGTCTGAGCTCGGGCAGCTCGTCCAGCGCCGCCCGTGCGTCCCGCGCCCGGATGTGCGGGAAGGACTTGGCGACGCGGTCGATGTCGGCGGGGTCCATGGACAGGGCCGCGCCGACGTCCCGGACGGCATGGCGGATCCGGTACGTCTCCGGCATCGCGACCGTCGCGACCCGCTCGGCGCCGAAGCGGCCGATGATCGCGCGGTAGACCTCCAGGCGGCGCGCGGACTCCACGTCGATGTCGATGTCGGGCAGCACGACCCGTTCCTTCGACAGGAACCGCTCCATCAGCAGCCCGTGTTCGATCGGGTCGGCGTGCGCGATGCCGAGGAGGTGGTTGACGAGGGAGCCGGCACCGGAGCCGCGCGCGGCCACCCGGATACCCATGTGCCGTACGTCGTCGACGACTTGAGCGACCGTCAGGAAGTAGGAGGCGAAACCGTGGTGGGCGATGATGTCGAGTTCGTGGTGCATCCGCTCCCAGTAGGCGCGCCGGTCGGCGTACCCGTGCAGCACCATCCCGGCCGCCGCCCGCGAGGCCAGCGCCCGCTGGGCGGTGCGGCGGCCCGCGCCGACGAGGTGCGGTTCGGGGAAGTGGACGGTGCCCATGCCGAGGTCGTCCTCGGGGTCGACCAGGCACTCGGCGGCCGTGGCCCGGGTCTGCTCCAGCAGCCGGGGGGCGGTGTCCCGCCGGAAGCCCGCGGCCTCCACGATCCGCTCCGCCACCGCGAGCATGGCGTCGGCGTCCTTCAGCCAGGCCTCGCCCGAGTCGAGCTCCTTGGTCGGGTCGATGGGGACGAGCCGGCGGGCGGCGTCCAGGACGTCGGCGACCGGGCCCTGGCCGGGGTCGGCGTAGCGGACGGCGTTGCTGAGCACCGGGCGGACCCGCTGTTCGGCAGCGAAGCCGACGGTGCGGGCGGCGAGGCGCAGGGAGCCGGGTCCGGTGCCGGTGCGGCCGTGCCAGACGGCCTCCAGGCGCAGGGCGTCGCCGTAGGTCTCGCGCCAGGGGACGAGGAGCTTCGCGGCCCGGTCCGGGCGGCCCGCGGCGAGGGCACGGCCGACGTCGGAACCGGGGCCGAGCAGGACGGTCAGGCCGTCGCCGTGGTTGCCGGTCCAGGACAGCAGGGGCGTGCCCTCGCCCTCGTGCGCGGCCGTCACGAGCCGGCACAGATCGGCCCAGCCCCGGGCGCCGTCGCGGGCGAGGAAGGTGACGCGGGGGGTCGACTCGTCGATGAAGGCGCCGCCGCGTACGGGGGTGCGGCGCCGTTCCCGTCGTACGTCGGTCTCCTCGCGTACCGGTGCGGCGACCGCCAGGTCCACGCCGAACAGCGGACGCACGCCCTCCTTCGCGCAGGCCTTGGCGAAGCGCACCGTGCCGGCGAGGGTGTCACGGTCGGTGAGGGCGAGGGCGTCCATGCCCCGCTCGGAGGCGCGCTCGGCCAGTCGCTCCGGGTGCGAGGCCCCGTACCGCAGGGAGAACCCGGAGACGGTGTGCAGATGCGTGAAGCCTGGCACACGCACCTCCCGCGATCCCGCTCTCGAACATCAGTTCCCTACTCTCCCACCTCCACCATAGACCAAATCCCGAACATGTGTACGACAACCATGCGGGCGCCTCTCACCTGGGGAAACGTCCGGAATGTGACGGAGCACGACAGCTTGCGAGCGGAGCACGCCGACTTGCGAGCCCTCCGGTAGTGACGCCGCGGCTGTGTCTGAGCAGTTGGCCGGCGGACCCAAACCGATTTCTCGGTACGGCCAAGGTCGGATGCGCCTGCGAGCCGAGCGGGGTGGCGGTCGGCTCGCAGGCGCCGGTGGGATTGCGGACAGAGGCTCGCCATCACCCGCGTGTTACGAAGCGGTCGCCGTTGCCGGGGCCTTGGTGAGGTGCCGGGCGAGGAAGCTGTTCCAGGCGTGGCGGAAGCTCTCCGCGAGCTGGGACTGCGGAGCGAACAGGTCGAAGGCGTGGTAGGCGCCGGGGTAGAGGTGCAGCTCGACGGGGACGCCGTGGGCGCGCAGGCGCGCGGCGTAGTCGAGATCCTCGTCGCGGAAGACGTCGAGTTCACCGACGCCGATGAAGGCCGGGGGCAGGCCGGCGAGGTCGGTCGCCCGGGAAGCGGCGCTGTAGGGCGTGACGTCCTCGGTGCCGGCGCGGTCGCCGAGGATCGCCTGCCAGGCCAGGAGGTTGGTCGCGCGGTCCCAGATGCCGATGTCGGCGATCTCCCGGCTCGAGTCGGTCGTGTTGCGGTCGTCGAGCATCGGGTACTGCAGCATCTGGAACAGGGGGGTCGTTGCGCCGCGGTCGCGGATCAGCAGGGCGGTGGCGGCGGCGATGCCTCCGCCACCGCTCTGGCCGGCCAGGCCGATGCGGGTGGGGTCGAGACCGAGGTCGGTGGCGTTGTCGCTGATCCACCGGTAGGCGGTGTATCCGTCCTCGGCGGCGCCGGGCGCGGGGGTTTCCGGGGCCAGGCGGTAGTCGACGGCGGCGACGGCGCAGCCGAGTGCCGCGGACAGCGGCTTGAGCCAGGGTGCGTCCTGGGCGGCGAAGCCGAGCACCTGCCCGCCGCCGTGGAACCACACGATGACCGGCAGTGGTCCGGGGGCGTTCTGCGGACGCAGCAGGAGGACCGGGACGTCGGGGGCGTCGGCGCGCGGCACGTGGATCTCGTCGGCGGTGACGGTGGGCTCGTCGGGGATGGTGGCGGCGATGGTTTCGGCGAGCGCGCGGACGGCCTCGCGTGTGGCGGGGATGTCGGTCACGTCGAAGACGCCGTTCGGTCCGATCGGCATGACCTGGAGTGCTGCGGCGAGTTCGCTGTCGATCGCGGGACGGGAGCGGGGCATGGTTCTTCTCTTCCTGGGGTGGAGTCTGCGGCAGGGCACGGGAGGGTCCTCAGGCCGTCGGTGCGGCCAGGTCTTCGCCGGACCTTGGGTCTTCGGGCGGGCCCGGCCGGCTGGGTGACCGGCCGAGCAGGGCCTGGAGGTGGCGCGGGGATGAGGCGGGATGGGGGCTGGAGCGGGCTCAGCCTGTGGCGGTCGCCGGGACGTCGAAGTAGTGGCCCTGACCGAGGTCGTCGAGGAGGCCGGGCTGGACGGGCTTCCAGCCGAGGAGGTCCTGGGTCAGCGTGCTCGAGGACGGGTTGTCGGCCGTGACGTGGCCGCCGAGGAAGCCGAAGTGGGCGTCGGCCTCGGCCGGCGGGATGCTGGCCACGGGCAGGTTCAGCCCCTGGCCGATGGCCTCGGCGATCTCGCGGAAGGCGATTCCCTGGTCGTCGGCGGCGTGCAGCCGGGAGCCCGCCGGGGCGGATTCCAGCGCCAGCCGGTACAGGCGTGCCGCGTCGAGGGTGTGGACGGCGGGCCAGCGGTTGGCCCCGTCGCCGACGTAGGCGGCGACGCCCTTGGACCGGGCGAGGGAGATCAGGGTCGGGATGAAGCCGTTGTGGTCGAGCGGGCTGTGGACGGTCGGGGCGAGCCGGACGACGGACGAGCGGATGCCGCGTTGTGCGAGTGCGACCACCGCGTTCTCGGCGTCGATCCGCGGCCCTGCGTCGAGCACATCGGCTTCGGTGGCGACGTGGTCCAGCCCCGCGAAGGCGAGCAGCATGGTTCCCGACGTGGTCACCAGAGGCTTGCCCGTGCCGGCGAGCGCGTCCCCGAGCGTGCCGATGGCGCGCAGGTCGGCTGCGACCGCGTTGTCGAAGTCGCCGGCGAACATGGCGTCGTGCTTGAAGGCCAGGTGGATGACGCCGTCGGCCGCGGCGGCGGCCGCGGCGAGGCTGCTGGGATCGTCGAGGTCGCCTCGGTGCACCTCGGCTCCGGCAGCCGTCAGGGCGGCGGCGGACTTGTCCGAGCGGGCCAGGCCGACGACCTGGTGTCCCGCTCCGAGAAGTTCGGGAACGACGGCGGAGCCGACGTGTCCGGAGGCTCCGGTGACGAATACGCGCATGGTGTGCGCCTTCCTGCTGCGGACTCTCCGCCGAGGCGGCGGCGGACCGTGATGTCAGTTCGTGACATCACGGTAGCACCGATGTCAGACCCTGTCATCACTTTGATGTCAGAACCTGTCATCACGGGGGTAGGATCGGAGCATGAGCCGATGGAAACCCGACGCACGAGGCCGCCTGGAGAAGGCGGCGCTGGAGCTCTACAACCACCAGGGCTTCGACGCCACCACCGTCGCGGAGATCGCCACCCGCGCCGGGGTCACCGAAAGGACCTTCTACCGGCACTTCGCCGACAAACGGGAAGTCCTCTTCCCGGCCGACAATCCGATCGCCGACGTCCTCGCGGACGCCTCGGCCGCCGCCCCCGTTCCGCTCCCGCCGCTGGAGGTGATCACCCACGCCCTGACCGAAGCCGCTCCCGTTTTCGAGGAACGCGGAGACCTGGCTCGGCAACGCCAGGCCGTCATCGCCGCCAACCCCGAACTCCAGGAACGCGAGCTGGCCAAACTCGCCGCATTCACCTCCACTCTCGCCCACGTGCTGCGCGAACGCGGTCTGGAGACCACCACCGCGGCGCTCGCCGCGGAAATCGGGATCGCCGCGTTCAAGGTCGCCTACGAACGCTGGGTCAACGACGCCGACCGACACTCCCTCGCCCAGCACATCCGCGAAACCCTGGACACCGCCAGGCACCTCATCGCACCCGCCGAACCCGCGACCGGCGACATGAGCTTCACAGGCCAGGAGGGTGCGGCGTAAATGCGGTGGGCACCCTGAGCAGGGGGCCCGCGGGCTGCCGCAGCCGGGTCCACCGCCGGCGGCGGTGCTCGACGCGCCGGCCACGGCCCGAGACCGGGGCCGGCGGGTGGTGTCCATTTGTACCGGCGCGTTCGCGCCGGCCGCGGCCGGACGGCTCTACGGGCTGCACGCCACCACACACCGGCAATACACAGACGAACCCGGACGCCGAACGCCGCCGTGCACGTGGACCGGGACGTGCTCTACGTGAACGAGGACGACCACATACCCGCACCCATCGCGGTCGCCGGGGACACGTCGCGGGCCCGGCGAGGAGAGCCGAGGCCGGCATACGATCCGGCCCGGACGACGTTGACCCAGCGGCGGCAGGCAAAGGTCGACGAGCTCAGCACGATTCCCGCGCACGAGGCGCAGATGCTCGGACTGAACGGCCTGGGCCTGCGCACGCTGCAGGGCCTGACCGCCCTGGAAGGCGAAAGCGCGGTCATGGCCTGCGCGGACGGCCGGTGGCCCCGTCGACGCGACGGGCATCCGAGCAACCGTGCTCCGTCACACGGAACACAGCACGAGGTCCCGCCCTCGGGCCGGGGGCGGGACCTCCGGGAGCGGTCGCGTCAGCCGATCTGCGTCCCCGTCGCCGACAGCGCCTCCGTCACCGGCTGGAAGAACGTCTCGCCGCCGGAGGCGCAGTCGCCGCTGCCGCCCGAGGTCAGGCCGACCGCGCTGCCACCCGAGAAGAGGGGGCCGCCGCTGTCGCCGGGCTCGGCGCAGACGTCGGTCTGGATGAGGCCGTCGACGACGTCGCCGTTGCCGTAGTTGACGGTGGCGTCCAGACCGGTGACCGTGCCGGAGTGGACCTGGGTGGTGGAGCCGCTGCGGGTGACCTTCATGCCGACGGTGGCCTCGGCGGCGCCGGTGATCCGCTGGGCGGAGCCGTTGTAGAGGTCGACCTCGCTGGGGTGGTCGACGCCGGCGGTGTACTTGACCAGGCCGTAGTCGTCGCCCGGGAAGCTGGAGCTCTCGTTGGTGCCGATCCGGGTGCCGGAGGAGTCCGCCCAGGTGGAGATGGCGTCGGTGCAGTGCCCCGCGGTCAGGAAGTACGGCTCGCCGCCCTTGACCACGTTGAAGCCGAGCGAGCAGCGCCCGCCGCTCCCGGTGATCGCGTCGCCGCCGGCGATGAAGGGCTTGAACTCCCCCTTGGCGCGCTGGAGTTCGGCCACCTGGCCGAGCCCGTCGACGACCTCGGTGAGTCTGGTCCACTCGGCGTCGGAGACGGTGCGGTCGGCGGTGACGACGACCTTGTTGGTGCGCGGGTCGGTCACCCAGGAGGTGCCGGGGACGGCCGCGTCCGCCTTGAGCCTCGTCCGGGCGCCGGACAGTTCGGCGAGGGAGTTCTCGACGACTCTCGCCTTGGCGCCGGCCGCCTCGACGGTCCTGGCGGCGGCCGCGTCGAGCACGTTCACGACGAGACTCTCGCTCTTGGCGTCGTAGTACGTGCCCGCCGCGTCGGTGCCGAGGCCCGCGCCGAGCCTCGAGGCGAGCTTTCCGGCCGCGAGGGCCGAGAGGGTGGCGGGCCGGGGGGTCTTCGCAGGCTCACTGGCGTTCGCGGTCTGGAAGGTGACTCCCGCCGCGACGAGGGCGGCGACGCCCGCACCCGCTGTGATCATCCGCCGCCTGGGTATGCGTCGGTGCTGCAACTCACTTCCTCCTGTGGGGGGTCGGCCCGGACGGTAGTGGGGACCGCGGGAGGGGCCGGAAGGACGGTTGACGGGCGCTCACTCTTCCCAACCGCACAGGGAGCACACAAGGTCGACTTCGGGACGCGCACAGGGTGAGCACCGCGCGCCCTCCGCTCCTTCACCACCCCATTGGCCGGCGGTCTCTTGTCACCCAGGCACGAACCCGGTTCCCAGGAGACTCATCTCGCGCACACAGAAGGGCGATCCCCCCGGTCCTCCCCCTGGCCACTGCCATATTCGAAGCCACTTTCGGAGGTGGCTGTGACGCGAGAGGCGACAACATCCCGGGTGAGGGAGACGGCGACGGGCGTGCCCGACGGCACCGCCGAACGCCTCGCCGGTCTGGAGAGCCGACGGGTCCGGGCGGTGACATCGGGCGGGCCCGGGCGACGCGGGGAGTACGGCGCCCGCGAGCGGATCGACCTGCTGCTGGACGCGGGCTCGTTCACCGAGACCGGCCTGTTCGTCCGGGGCCGGCCCACCGCGGACGGCGCTCGTGGGCCCTACGGCGACGGGGTCGTCACCGGCTACGGCACGGTCGACGGACGCCCGGTCTGTGTGTTCGCCCAGGACTCCACCGTCTTCGGCGGCAGCATGGGTGAGGCGTTCGGCGAGAAGACGATCGCCCTGATGGACCTCGCCCTGAAGACCGGCTGTCCGGTCGTCGGGCTCAACGACGGCGGGGGCGCCCGCATCCAGGAGGGCGTCGCCTCGCTCGCCCTCTACGCCGAGCTGGTGCGACGCAACGTCAAGGCGTCCGGCGTCATCCCGCAGATCTCGGTCGTCCTGGGACCGTGCGCCGGCGGGGCCGCGTACTCGCCGGCCATCACCGACTTCACCGTGATGGTGGACGGCGCCTCGCACATGTTCGTCACCGGACCCGACGTCATCGAGGCGGTCACCGGTGAACGCACCAGCGCCGAGTGCCTGGGCGGCGCCCGCGCCAGCAACACCGTCAACGGCAACGCCCACTTCCTCGCCGCCGACGAGGTGGACGCCCTGAACACCGTACGCGACCTGCTGTCGTACCTGCCCGCCAACAACCTGGAGCGGCCCCCGCGGTACGCGCCGGCGCCGGCGCCCGCCGGTGCGCGGCTGGACGAGGTCGTGCCGGACCGGCTCGAAGAGGCCTACGACATGCGCGACATCCTGCGGGCGGTCGTCGACAACGGCGAACTGCTCGAGGTCCACGAGCTGTTCGCGCCGAACATCGTCTGCGCGCTGGCCCTCGTCGAGGGCGCTCCCGTCGGTGTCGTCGCCAACCAGCCGCTGCACTGCGCCGGGGTCCTCGACATCGACGCCTCCGAGAAGGCCGCCCGCTTCGTACGGTTCTGCGACGCGTTCGGCATCCCCCTGCTGACCTTCGCCGACGTTCCCGGCTATCTCTCCGGCGTCCGTCAGGAGCAGGCCGGGATCATCCGGCGCGGCGCCAAACTGCTGTACGCCTACGCCGAGGCGACCGTCCCGAAGGTCACCGTGGTGGTGCGCAAGGCGTACGGCGGCGGGTACGCGGTGATGGGCTCCAAGCACCTGGGCGCCGACATCAACCTCGCCTGGCCCACGGCCCGGATCGCGGTCATGGGCGCCGAGGGCGCCGTCGGCGTCCTGCACCGGCGTGAACTCGCCGCCGCCGCCGACCCGGACGCGGTGCGCGCCCGCCTCGTCGCCGCGTACGAGAGCACCCACGGCAACCCCTATCCCGCCGCCGAGCGCGGATACGTCGACGCCGTCATCGCCCCGCGCGACACCCGCGCCCAGGTCTGCCGTGCCCTGCGGGCGCTGCGCGGCAAACGCGCCCCGATGCCGGAGCGCCGGCACGGCAACATCCCCCTCTGATCCCGCCCCGCCTACGCGACGTGAGGAGCCATCCCCGATGGACACCCCCCGCCCCCCGCTCGCGCCCGTGTACCGGACCCTGCCGGAATACGTGCGGCACTGGGCCGAGGCGACCCCCGGCCGCCGGGCGTTCACCTTCGTCGACCACCCCGCTCCGCACGCGCGGGGGGTCCACCGCGTCCTGACCTGGCGCCGCCTGGACCTGCGGGTACGGGCCCTGGCCGCCCGGCTCGCCGAGGAGGCCGAACCGGGAGCGCGAGTCGCGCTGCTGTGTCCGCAGGGCACGGAGTACGTCACCGCGTTCCTCGCGACGCTCACCGCCGGTCTGGTCGCCGTACCGCTGTACCCGCCCGGTCTGCCGGGGCACGGCGACCGGCTCTCGGCCGTGCTGGCCGACGCCCGTCCGACGGCCGTGGTGACGACGAGCGGCGCCCTCGAGGAGGTACGGGAGTTCTGCGCGGGCGCCGGGGTGACGGTCGTCGCCGCCGACCAGGTGCCGGACACCGCGGCCGGGGACCGGCGGCCGGTCACACCGGACGACTCGGCGGTCGCCTACCTCCAGTACACCTCCGGTTCGACCCGCACCCCGGCGGGCGTGGAGATCAGCCACGCCAACGTCGTCGCCAACGCCCGTCAGGCGCTGACCGCCTACGGCGCCGACGAGCAGCCGGTGACCTGTGTGGGCTGGCTGCCGCTGTACCACGACATGGGGCTCGTGCTGAGTGTCGCCGCCCCGGTGGTGCGGGGACTGCTGTCGGTGCTCATGGACCCGGTCGCGTTCCTGCACGAGCCCGTGCGCTGGCTGCGCCTGCTCGCCGCCCATCCGCGCGCGGTGAGCGCCGCGCCCAACTTCGCCTACGACTACTGCGCCTCGGCCGTCACCGACGGACAGAAGGCGGGCCTGCGGCTGGACGGTGTCGCCGCGCTGATCAACGGCAGCGAGCCGGTCCGCCCCGGTACGGCCGACGCCTTCCACGCCGCCTTCGCCTCCCGGGGACTGGCACCGGAGACCCACTGCCCGTCGTACGGGCTCGCCGAAGCCACCGTCTTCGTCAGCGCCGCCCGGCCCGGGAAGCCGATGCGCCGGTTCGCGCTCGACCGGGAGGCCCTGGCCACCGGGAAGGCCCTGCCGGCGCGGCCCGACGATCCGACGGCCGTGCTGCTCGCGGGCTGCGGTACTCCGGCCGGCCAGCGGGTCCGTATCGCCGACCCCGTGTCCCGCACCGCCCTGGCCGAGGGCGAGATCGGTGAGATCTGGGTTCGGGGCCCCAACGTCGGGCGCGGTTACTGGAACCAGGACCGGCTGACGAGGAGCGTCTTCGGGGCCGCGTTCGCCGACACGGCGGCCGACGCGCACGGCTCGCACGGCTGGCTGCGCACCGGTGATCTGGGGACGGTCCTGGACGGCCAGTTGGTCGTCACCGGCCGGCTGAAGGACCTCATCGTCGTCGACGGCCGCAACCACTATCCGCAGGACCTGGAGGCCACCGCCCAGGAGGCGCACCCGGCCGTGCGGCGCGACCGGCTCGCCGCCTTCGCCGTGCCCGGCCCCGGGGGCGAGCGTGCGGCCGTCGTGGTGGAGCACGTACGCACCACGAGTCTCACCGGGATCGACGTACCGGCCCTGGTGCGCGCGGTGCGGGCGGCCGTGTCCGCCCGGCACGGACTGCGGCTCGCCGACGTCGTCCTCGTGCCGCCGGGCACCGTGCCCCGTACCTCCAGCGGCAAGGTGTCGCGGGCGCTGACCCGCGAACGGTATCTGGCGGGCGCCTACGCGGCGGGGACCGCGCGGTGAGCGCCGTCGGGGAGGGAGCGCTGCGCCGGCTGATCGCCGAACGGGTGGCGTCCTGGACCGGCGTGTCCGCCTCGGACGTCCTGATGGACCGGCCGCTGGCGGACCTCGGCATGTCCTCGCGCGACGCGGTGGTCCTGGCCGGGGAGCTCTCCCGGGCCACGGGTCGTGAGCTGCCGGTGACGCTGCTGTGGGAGGCGTCCACCGGCGACGCCCTCGTGGCGCGGCTGTGCGGCGGCACCGAGACGCAGGCCGCCGCTCCCCCGGCCGGGCCGGGACTGCCCGGCGAGCCCGTCGCGGTCATCGGGGTCGGCTGCCGGCTGCCGGGGGGCGTGCACGGCCCGGCGGACTACTGGCGGCTGCTGTGCGAGGGCGTCGACGCGATCCGGCGGGTCCCGGAGGAGCGGTGGCGTGACTTCGTCGCCTTCCCGCCTGCCGAGGCGCCCCTGTTCGGCGGGTACCTCGACGACATCGCCGGGTTCGACGCGGACTTCTTCCGGATCACACCGCGCGAGGCCGCGGTGATGGATCCGCAGCAGCGGATTCTGCTGGAGGTCGTCCACGAGACCCTCGACCACGCGGCCGTCCCGGCCGCCTCCCTCGCCGGCACCGCCACCGGCGTCTTCGTCGGTGTCTCCGCCCCGGAGTACGGCTCGCTGACCGGCGCG
Organism: Streptomyces sp. NPDC049687; assembly: GCF_044465285.1. NCBI lineage: Bacteria > Bacillati > Actinomycetota > Actinomycetes > Kitasatosporales > Streptomycetaceae > Streptomyces > Streptomyces sp. NPDC049687. Next base: position 71,840 of record NZ_JBITLN010000009.1, on the reverse strand, counting down.
GACCCCGCCGCCGTCGACCCCTGGGCACCGGCCGGCGGGGCGTTGAGCGTGACCGCGGGACGTCTGGCCTACGTGTTGGACACGCGGGGGCCGAGCATGGCTGTCGACACGGCCTGTTCGTCCTCGCTGGTCGCCGTGCACCAGGCCTGCGTCAGTCTGCGCACGGGGGAGGTCGACACGGCGATCGCCGCCGGGGTCAACGTGCTGCTCTCCCCCGCCGTCGGCGTCGCGTTCCGGCGGGCCGGTGCCCTCGCCCCGGACGGGCGGTGCAAACCGTTCTCCGCGGCGGCCGACGGTATCGGGCGGGGCGAGGGCTGCGCGGCCGTGCTGCTGAAGCGGCTGTCCGACGCCGAGCGGGACGGCGACCGCGTCCTCGCCGTCATCCGTGCCACGGCGGTCAACTCCGACGGCCGTTCCAACGGGCTCCTGGCGCCCAACCCGGCAGCGCAGCGAGCCCTGTTGACCACGGCCTACGCGCGGGCGGGGCTCGACCCGGCGCTCATCGACCACGTCGAGGCGCACGGCACCGGCACCCCGCTCGGCGACCCGATCGAGGCGGGCGCCCTCGGCGCCGTGCTCGGCGCGGGCCGCGAAGCCGACCAGCCGCTGCTCCTCGGCTCCGTCAAGGGCAACCTCGGCCACCTGGAGTCCGCCGCGGGTGTCGCCGGGCTGGTGAAGACGGTGCTCGCGCTGCACCACGACCTCGTTCCGCCGTCCCTGCACTGCGCGGAGGGCAGCGCTCCGGACGACGAACGGCTGCGGGTGGTGACCGAGCCGGAGCCGTGGCCCCGCTACGGCGGTACGGCCACCGCCGGGGTCTCCGGGTTCGGCTTCGGCGGCACCAACGCCCACGCGGTACTGGAGGAATGGCGGCCGGGCACCCTGCCGCCCGAGGCCCCGGCCGACGAGCCGGCCGCCCGGCTCCATCTCCTCTCCGACCTCGACAGCGCCCGTGTCCGGGACACCGCGGCCCGGCTGGCCGACTGGCTCGGTACGCCCGAGGGGAGTGCGGCCCACCCCGCCGACGTGGCGCGTACGCTCGCCGGGCGGGCCGGGCGCGGTCCCGTGCGGGCCGCCGTCACCGCCCGCGACCGTCACGAACTGGCCGAGGGCCTCGCCTCGTTGGCGCGGGGCCGGCCCCACCCACGGGTCGTCACCGACGACCGCGGGCTCATCGGACGGGGACCGGTGTGGGTCTTCTCCGGGTACGGCAGCCAGTGGGCCGGCATGGGGCGCCGTCTGCTGGCCGAGGAACCCGTCTTCGCCGCGGCCGTGGAGAAGCTCGACGCCCAGCTGGCCCCGGAGTGCGGTCTGTCCCTGTACGACTGTCTGGCCTCCGGTGCGGCCCTCGATCGCGTGGAGGTCGCCCAACCCGTCCTGTTCGGTACGCAGTTGGCGCTCGCCGAGCTGTGGCGCGCCCAGGGTGTCGAGCCCGCCGCCGTCATCGGGCACTCGCTGGGCGAAGTGGCCGCCGCGGTGTGCGCGGGCGCGCTGGACGTGTCGGACGCGGCCCGGGTCGTCGCCGTACGGGCCCGGCTGCTCAGCGGGCTGCGCGGCGGCGCCATGGCTGTCGTCGACCTCGACGACGGCGAACTCGCCGCTCTGGCGGAGGAGTTCCCCGGCGTGCAGGTCGCCGTGCACTCCTCGCCCGGTCAGAAGGTCGTCACCGGTGAGGAGCCGGCGGTCGCCCGGCTGGTGCGAAGGCTGGAGCGGCGGGGGCGGGCCGCCCGCGCCATGCGGGTCGTCGGCGCCGGGCACTCGCCCCAGGTCGATGCGCTGCTGCCGGAGCTGACCGAGGCCCTCGCCGGCGTCCCGGGCGGGCGGCCGCGCGTCCCGGTGTACTCCACCGTGCTGGACGACCCGCGCGCAGACGGGGTGTTCGACGCCGCCCACTGGGCCGCGAACCTGCGGCGGCCCGTGCGCCTGGACCGGGCCGTCGCGGCCGCCGCGGCCGACGGCCACGCCGTCTTCGTCGAGATCTCCCCCCACCCGGTCCTGACCCGGGCCGTCACCGACACCGCGCCCGGCGCCGTGGCCCTGGGCACGCTGCGCCGCGACGCCGACGACGTCGCCGCGTTCCTCACCCAGGTGGGAGCCCTGTACGCGGCAGGCGTACGCCTGCCGCCGCCGCCCGGCCGCGTCATCGACCTGCCCGCCCCGCGCTGGCGGCACGTACGGCACTGGTGGACGGACGGGCGTCCGGCGGCCGCGCCCCCATCGGCCGGGGAGACGGAGACAGCGGAGGACACCTCCCTCTCCGGCCGCCTGCGCCACCACATCGCGGCGGTCACCGGCCACCCGGCGGCCCGCGTCACCCCCACCACCGCCCTGGCCGACCTCGGCCTGGACTCCCTGATGGCCGTCCGCATCCGCACCGCCCTCGAACGCGAGTTCGGGATCGAACTGCCGCTGCGCGGCCTGCTCGGCGCCGGCACCGTCGAGCGGGTGGCCGATCACCTACGGCGGACGCTTGCCGCGAGGAAGCCGGACTCCCCGGTGCGGACCCTGCGCGCCACCGGCACGCTGCCCCCGCTCTTCCTCCTGCACGCCGCCGGCGGCACGACCGACGTCTACCGGACACTCACCGAACGGCTGGGGGACGACCGGCCGGTGTACGGCCTTGAGCGGATCGAGGAGGCCCGTACGGTGACCGAGAAGGCACACCGCTACGCCGAGCAGATCACGGCCGTCCACCCCGACGGGCCGTGTGCGCTGGGTGGTTGGTCCTTCGGCGGCTTCCTCGCCCAGGAGACCGCGCGGCAGCTCACCGCCGCCGGGCGGCACGTGGAACTGGTGGCGCTCATCGACTCCGTACGTCCCCTCCCCCGGCCGGGCGTGACACCGGCCGACCGGATCCGCGCCCACCTCACGGGTTTCGCCCGGCACGTCGCCGACGCCTACGGGGTCCGGCTGGAGTTGCCGTACGACGAACTCGTCGCGGTGGACGACGACGGCGACCGCATCGACACCGTGCTGCGGGCCCTGCGCGAGGCGGCCGATGTGCCGGCCGCCGCCCTGGAGCACCAGCGGTCCTCCTACCTGGACCTCAGGGTCGGCGAGGCCCACGTCCCGGGGCCCTACGACGGTCGGGTGGTCCTGTACCGGGCGACCTGGCCCGCCCCGCACACCGTGCGCGATCCCGCCCATGAACGGGACGACGAGGCGCTGGGGTGGGACGAGGTGTGCCCACGCCTGAGCGTCGTACGGGTCACGGGACACCATCTGTCGCTGCTCGACCCACCGCACGTCGACGAGATCGCCGCCCATCTGCGGCGCGCGCTCGCCGAGCAGAGCCGCTGAACCGGACGACGAGGAGCCGCCATGTCCCACCCCACCGACGGAGTGTCCCGCCGTGCCGTCGCCAGAGCCGCGACGGCCGTCGGTCTTTCCGCGCTGTTCGGCGTCAGGCCCGGCACGGCCCGGGCCGCGACCCGGCTCGGACCACGCACCCTGGACGTGTCCGTGCCCTCCGCGGCCCTGGGCCGCAGCGCGCCGGTACGGCTGATCCTGCCGTCGGACTTCGACACGCAGACGGGGCGGACGTATCCCGTGCTGTACCTGCTGCACGGCGCCCACGACGACTACACCTCCTGGACCCGGGAGACGGACATCGAGGCCTTCACCGAGGGCCGGCAGCTGATCGTGGCGATACCGGACGCGGGCCCCACCGGCATTCCCACCGCCTGGCGCAGTGGTCCCGACTACGAGGCCTTCCAGCTCCAGGAGGTGCCGGCGCTGCTCGCCCGGGACTACCGGGCTTCCGGGGTGCGGGCCGTCGCCGGGGTCTCCACCGGCGGCTACGGCGCGATGGCGCACGCGGCACGTCATCCGGGCATGTTCGCCGCGGCGGCCTCCTACAGCGGCATCCTCGACACCACGGCACCGGGTGTGCCGCCGATCGTGGACGCCATCGTCGCGCGCGAGAACCTGCTGCCCCGCGCCCTCTGGGGCAGCCCGGTGCTGAACCTCCTGACCTGGCGCGACTTCAACCCGCGTGCCCGGGCCGCGGGACTGCGCGGCACCAGCCTGTACGTCTCCGGCGGCAGCGGTGTGGCGGGCGGCAGCGGTGACTGGTTGCCCGAGGCGCTGGAGAGCGCCCTGTGGCCCTCCGCCCACGGCTTCACCGACACGCTCGCGCTGCTCGGCATCCCGGTGACCACCCACTACTACACCGGCGGAGGACACAGCTGGGCGTACTGGAAGCGGGAGTTCAGCGCGTCGTGGCCGATGCTCGCCCGTGCGCTGGGGGTGCCGGAGTGATGTCGGTGCCGTCGGGGCACGGAACGGAGCGCAGGGGACGCCCGTCCAACACAGGACTGTTCCCTCGCCCCACGGGCAGCGGCCCGCGGGTGAGCCGTTTCCGGGTGAAAGGAGGGTCCGCCGTGGCTTCCCCCACCCCGCACGGCACAGCGGACGGCCCCGGAGCCTCCGCCGTGCCACCCGATCTGGCCAAGCTGCTGCGCGCTCAGCTCGAGGCCGTCGCCGACGAGGTGGAGGAGGAGGTGCGCAGCCAGGTCCCGGAGTACGCGCGGCCGGCCGACGGGACGTACCGCGCGCATCTCAGAGCCGGGGTCGTGCAGGCTCTCACCCTGTTCGTCGACCACATCGCCGACCCGCACGGGCAGGGGGACGCGATCGCCGCGACGTACTACGAACTGGGGCGGGGCGAGGCCCTGGAGGGCCGCAGTCTGGACGCGTTGCAGTCCGCGCTGCGCGTCGGGGGACTGCACGCCTGGCGGCTGATGGGCCGTACGGCGGAGGAGCTGGGGCTGGACTCCGCGGTCGTGGCGGCCCTGGGCGAGCTGGCGTTCCGGACCGTCCACGAGGTGGCCGAGGCGGCCGCGGCCGGCTACGCGGAGGCCCGGCTGCGCAGCACGGACGAGCTGGAACGGCGCCGCAGGCGGCTGCTCGACCTGCTGCTCGGCGACGTCCCGCCGTCCCTGGACGCCGTGCAGGATCTGGCGCACGGCGCCCGGTGGTCGGTGCCGCGGCAGGTGGCGGTCGTCGCCCTCGCGGCCACCCCGGAGCAGCGGGAGGAGGACCGGCCGCTCGCGGCGGCCGGGGCGCTGGTGGACATGGAGTCCCGGCCGCCGCGGATGCTGGTACCCGACCCGGACGGTTCCGGCCGCTTCGGCGGGCGGGCGTTCGCCCTCGCGCTGCGCGGCCGTCCGGCGGCGATCGGCCCGACCGTCCCGCTCACCGCGGCCGCCCAGTCGCTGCACTGGGCCACCCGCGCCCTGGGGCTGATGGGCCGTGGGGTGCTGCCCCGGCAGGGCGTGGTGCGGTGCTCCGACCATCTGTCGACCCTGCTGCTGCACAACGACGAGCCGCTGCTCGCCCAGTTGCGGGCGCGTGTCCTCGCGCCGCTCGACACGGTCTCCGAGGGGCAGCGCCCCCGGCTCGCCGAGACCCTGCTGGCCTGGCTGCTCGGCGGCAGCAACGTGCCCGACGTCGCCACCCGGCTGCACGTCCACCCCCAGACGGTCCGCTACCGCCTGCGCCAGTTGGAGAAGCTGTTCGGCGACGCGCTGCACGACCCCGGTACCCGGCTGGACCTCATCCTGGCCCTGCACGCCGAGGAACTGCGGGGCCGCGGCGGCTGTGCCACGACGTGATGGTCCGCTCACGTCGGCAACAAAAAAGCGGGAGTTTCTGAATTCCCGTCCATAACACCCCGTCAGGAAACGCGAATACCTTCGGGACGTCCTTTTCCCCAGGCGCGTCACCGCGCCCCACCCGCAAAGGATCCCCATGCGTATTCGCTTGTGCCTCGCCGCGCTCTCGCTGCTCGGCGGGGCCGGACTGGCCACTCTCACGGCGCCCGCCGCATCGGCCGCCGCCTGCTCGGACATCGACGTCGTGGCAGCTCGTGGCACCTTCGAACCGGGCACACTCGGTCTGATCGTCGGCGACCCGGTGTATTCCGCCCTGCAGAGGAAACTGACGGGTAAAAGCCTCTCCAGCTACCGGGTGAATTATCCGGCCGACCTTTCCCTCACGTCGGCCGCACAGGGCAACGCGGATCTCGTGAACCACGTCACCAGCCAGGCGGCCGCCTGCCCGAATCAGCGTTTCGTGCTCGTCGGCTATTCGCAGGGCGCGAACGTCGTCGACAACTCCATCGGCATCAGCAGCGCCGGCGCGGTGGTCGGCAGTCCCATCGTCGCCACCATCCCCGCCGCTCTCGAACCGAGGGTCTCCGCGGTGCTGCTGTTCGGCAACCCGATCCGGGCCCTCGGCAAGAGCGTCACCGGCACCTACCAGAGCCGCACCATCGACTTCTGCGCCGAGGGCGACCCCATCTGTGAGAACGGCGGCGGCGACGTGCTCGCGCACCTCGGCTACACGGCAGACGCCGACGCGGCGGCCGTCTTCGCGGCCGGCAAGGTCTGAGCACGAGCCACGCCGAAGTCCGAGCCACGGCCCCGCACCGAAGGGCCCGGGAGGATCCTCCCGGGCCCTTCGGCCGTGCGGGTGCGGCCACTACCGGGGATCGCGCGCGAACTCCGTGAGGCCGGCCGAGACGGGCTCGGGCAGGCCGTTGTTCTGTACGGGCGCCGCGGTCAGCACGTCGAGGTGCTGGTAGCCGTCGGCGACCACGGGGTGCAGGTCGGCCGGGATGCGGCCGGCCAGCAGTCCGTCGCCCGCGAGCACGGTGAGCGTCGGGTTGGCGGTGAGCCCCTCCGGATGCGCGACGAGCCGCTTCACCTGCGGTGAGGTGGCCAGTTCCAGATCGGTGACGAGCTTGGTGGGGAAGTACTGTTCGGTGAAGTCCAGTGGCTGCTCGGCGAGGCTGCGGGCCAGCTCCTGGAGGTCGGTGACCTCCTTGTCGGCGCCGGTGAACGGCGTCCCGTCGGCCGACCGGTACCCCGGATCGTCGGGATCACCGACACGGTCGTAGTCGCGCCAGGTGTACAGCGGCCCGTGGGGCCGGTCGGGGATGGCCTTGTAGGCGGTGCCGAACAGCCCCGGCTGCTGGTCGCCGCCGTTGGCGACGGGGAAGCTCTTGTCGGCCACCGGCCCGCCGTCGAAGAAGCCGACGCTGCTCTGCAGGAACGCCAGCGGTACCGAGTTGTCGTCCAGCAGGGCTCCGAGCACCGCCGCGTTGGTGAGCCGGAAGTCCTTCACGGCGGGTGAGCCGGTGAGGAAGGCGGCGGCGTCCTTGGAGAACAGGAAGCGGTTGGTCGCCTCGATGTTGACGTCGGAGGGCAGGTAGGCCGGCAGGTCGGCCTCGCCGTCGGGATCCCGTACGGCGCCCAGGCCGGCGATGGCCAGCAGGGTCATGGTCTCGGGGTTGAGCAGGACCGGCGCGGACAGCGAACGCGGCAGCACGCCGCTGTCGAGCCCGGCCTGGACGACACCGTATCCGAGGCCGATGTCGGGGAGGTTGGTGTCGTCGGGGATGCTGCCGCTGAGGTCGGCGAGCGAGGTGGAGACGGTGGTGTCGAGGGCGAAGTAGCCGGCGCACTGGTTGTATCCGGCGTCGGCGGTGGTGGCGCGGTCCCCGTCGAAGTCGGCGGTGGCGAAGTAGCCGGTGACGACTCCGCCGAGCGAGTGGCCGCCGCACAGCACCTTCCGCTTGCGCAGGCTCTGGTCGGGCAACTCGGCGGCGAGCAGGTCGTACTGGTCGCGGACGGTCTGTTCGATGCCCAGCTTCGCCATCCAGCCCAGCCGGTCGTTGCCGACGAACCCGGCGAAGGAGCGCCCGTCGACCTGTCTGCCGCGGTGGTAGTAGTCGACGGCCGTGTGCTGGTCGCCGGAGGCGATGCCGGTGTGGTCCTCCAGACAGTTGGAGCGCCGGTCCAGGGCCCAGAACTCGATGTGCCGGCCCTGCGCGGCGGCACGTGCCACGGTGTTGCGGGCGACACTGTCGAACGCCCCGGCGCCCTCCAGGATGCCCGGCTGGGCGAGCAGGATCCGGTCCGCGTCGGCCGATGCCGTGGGGCCGTCGGCGGAGCGGTAGCGCAGGTACGACAGCCAGTCGCACGCCGCCGGACGCGCTCCGAAGGCGGCCGGCAGGGGTGCCTTCACGCGCACCACCGTCTCGGTCACCCCGGCGACCGGACTCGTCGAGGCCACGGGCTCTTCGGTCCTCCCGGTCTCCCCCTGGGCGTTCGGGGCGGCCACGGTGAGGGTCCCGGTGGTCAGCAGCACCGCCAGGGCGGCGCTGCGGAGGGCTTTCGCGGTTCTTCCTGTGCTGCGACTCGTGTCCATGGCCGGACCGTAGGACCGCGGGGACCGGGCGATCGGGCGGTGCTCACAAGAACTCAGCTCCGGGCTGCGCCTTTGTCAGCGCCGGACGAAGGGTCCCGCGGCATGAGCGAGCCCCCGCACGCCATTCGCGTACGGGGGCTCGCCCCTCACTCGTGGAACTCGCCGGGCGGGATCGTCAGCCGACGCTCACGCCGTAGTAGCTGAGAGCCTCGGTGACCGGCTGGAAGAAGGTCGTGCCGCCGGAGGTGCAGTTGCCGCTGCCGCCGGAGGTCAGACCGTAGGCCACGGTGCCCGCGTACAGGGGGCCGCCGCTGTCGCCGCCCTCGGCGCAGACCGTGGTCTGGATCATGCCGTAGACGACGTCGCCGCCGCCGTAGTTGACGGTGGCGTTCAGGGCGGTGACCCGGCCGCTGTGGGTACCCGTGGTGGAACCGCGGCGGTAGACCGTGGTGCCCACGCTCGGGGTGGCCGCGCTGGAGATCGTCTGGCTGCCGACCGTGCTCGGGTGGGCGACCGACGAGTTGGTGTACCGCACCAGGGCGAAGTCGTTGGTCGGGAAGCTGTAGCTGACGTTCGTGCCCAGCGTCGTGCTCTGGCCCGAGTTGGAGTACCAGGTGGAGGCGACCTCACCGCAGTGACCGGCGGTCAGGAAGTAGTAGGTGCTCCCGCTGTGCACGTTGAAGCCGAGCGAGCAGCGGTAGCCGCCGCCGTAGATGGCGTCGCCGCCGGTGATCAGCTTCTTGAACTGGCCCGGCGTGTGCTTGATCGTGAGCGCGCCGGCGTTGCTGCCCGCCTGCTCCTTGATCTTCGTGATCTCGGCCTGCGAGACCGTGCTGTCGACGGTGACGACGAGCCGGTTGGTCTTGCTGTCGACGGCCCAGGCGGTGCCCGGGACGTCGGCCTTGAGCACCGAACTGCCGGCGCTCTTGAGCTGGGCGGTGCTGAAGGTGGCGGTGTCGGCCGCGCTCGCGTTGGGGATCGCGACGGCGGCCGCGGCCACGAGGCCGGTGGCGACGGCGACCAGCCGGCTCCGTCTCGAGATGCCGCGCGGGGTGGGGGTGGTGCGCTTGATCCTCACTTTTCGTTCCCTCCCAGGGGAAGTCGGGGGCCCGTCGAGTGGGGTCGGGGCCCGTGAGGCGCAGCCAGGACCGATGGTGCCCGATTTCGGACACGCCGTGACCCTGACAAGCGCTGTGGGGGAGTATTCGGCCGAACGGACGGTCGGCGCAAGGGCGCCTTTCGGCCGTCAGATCTTGACCGGACTGCGCGAGTTGTCCCTGCCCAAGACCCGTGGAAGCCCTCTTCGCCCCAGTTCAGAGCAGGTTGCGCTCCCCTGCCTCGATCGCCGCGCCCAGCGTGTTCCCCGGCGGCGGGAAGGGACAGATGAAGGCGTCGGCGAAAGCACACGGAGGCAGTACGGCCCGGTTGAAGTCGACCCTCGTGCGCCCGTGCGGGTCGGGTGCGCCCGGGTGCAGGAACCGGAACCGGTAACTGCTCATTCCGCTGGTCGCGTCGGCGAACACCGCCCACAGCGAGCCGTCGCCCTGCACGCTCACCTGGAGGGTGTGGTGCTGCCCGTCCAGCACGAACGCCAGTTCTCCGCCGAGCCCGAGCCCGCGCTCCCGTCCGTCTGCGTTCGGCACCCGGACGGTACGGTCCTCGCCGTACGGCGTGAAGCGCCCGGGTACCGACCAGCGCGCCTGGTACGGGGTGGCCTCGACGCCTCGGAACAGGCGCCGGGCCGCGGCGCCCGGGTCGAAGTCGCGCACCCCCCAGACACCCTCCCTGACCAGCACGACCAGCCGCCGCTCCCCGTACCCGACCCTGGCCGCCACCACTCCCGGGTCGGCGCCGAGCCGCGCCGCACCACGGAACGGCTGCCCGTCCAGGGTCAGCCCGTCGGCCTCGGCCGCGGTGAGCACCACCCCGTCCGCCGCGGCCGTCCAGGCCCCGGGGATGTCCGGAAGTCGACCGTCCGGAAAGTCCTCCAGCCAGTGCGTGCCGGTGAGCGCGAGCGGCCCGTAGGGCGCCGAGACCGTGTCGATGCGGTGTGCGTGCCACTGCTTCCAGGCGACTGCCGCGTCCGTCGTCATCCGATCAGTCCTTTGAGAGGGGGGTGGGACACCGCGGCTGGTGGACGGCCCGGGCCAGGCCCAGGTGCTCGCGCAGTGTGCTGCCCGGGTAGAAGGTGCGGAACAGGCCACGGTGCTGCAGCAGCGCGACCGTGCCGTTGACCAGGCGCTCCAGGTCGCGGTGGGGTTCGAGGGGGACGAGGTGGAAGCCGTCGGCGGTGCCCTCCTGGTGCCAGGAGGCGATCAGTTCGGCGAGGTCGACGGGGCCGCCGCGGTAGAGCGGGCCCTGCGCGGTCTGCCGGGGACCTCCGCCGCCGTGGCCCGGCTCGGCCGCGTGTTCGCCGGCGCCGAGGTCGACGAGCAGGCTCACCAGCACGCGCAATCCGTCCGGGTCCCGGCCGAACGCGGCGGCCTCGGCGCGCAGTCGCTCGCGTACGGCGCGGGCCTGCGCGGAACTCGCCACCCGCACCAGGGCCACGTCGGCGTACCGTGCGGCGGCCGGACGCGCCGGTCCCTCGGTGGCGTCGACGACGCGCACGGGGCGGCCCTGTGGTGGCCGGGGCACGCCGGAGGGGCCGCTTCCCCTCAACCCGGCGGCCCCGTCGGCGCCTTCGCCCGCCTCCTGCCACAGAGCGTCCGGCGGGGCGGTGTTCCGGCGGCCGAAGCGGCGGGGGTCACCCTCGCCGGTGGACAGGTCGATCCACCGGCCGGCCCGGCCCCGGCTGACCCGGTCGAGGGTGGCGACGGCGGCCCGGACGCGGGAGGGCTCGGTGAGGGTGGGCACGAGTCCGACGCGGTGCGTGGCGGGCGCCACCCGGGCGAGCACGGCCGGCGCGTCCAGTCCGGGCCGGGCGGAGGAGTCGTCCAGCGTCACGAAGTCGAGCCCGCCGCGCTCGGCGAGCCGCGCCAGCTCGACGTAGGGGCCGGCCTCGTACACGCCGGGCTGATCGACGGCGGCGGCGAGATGCAGCAGTCCCATGGCTCACAGCACCTTCGACAGGAACGCCCGGGTCCGCTCGTGCCGGGGAGCGTCCAGTACGTCACCGGGCGGGCCCTGCTCGACGATCCGGCCGTCGTCCATGAACACCACGGTGTCGGCGACCTCGCGGGCGAACCCGATCTCGTGCGTGACGACGATCATCGTGGTGCCCTGCCGGGCCAGATCCTTGATGACATCGAGGACCTCGCCGACCAGTTCGGGGTCGAGCGCGGAGGTCGGCTCGTCGAACAGCAGCAGCCTGGGCTCCAGCGCGAGCGCCCGTGCGATGGCGACCCGCTGCTGCTGCCCGCCGGACAACTGCTTCGGATGGGCGTCGGCCCTGTCGCCGAGCCCCACCCGCTCCAGCAGTCTGCGCGCCGTCTCCACCGCCTCCCTCCGGGGCCGCTTCAGCGCGGACACCGGCGCCTCGACGACGTTGTCGAGCACGGTGAGGTGCGGGAACAGGTTGAAGTTCTGGAAGACGAAACCGATCCGGGTGCGCTGCCTCAGCACCTCGCGCTCGGGCAGCTCGTACAGCTTGTCCCCCGACCGCCGGTAACCGATGAGGGCGCCGTCGACGCTGATCGAGCCCTTGTCCACCTTCTCCAGGTGGTTGATGGTGCGCAGCAGTGTCGACTTGCCCGAGCCGGAGGGCCCGAGGACGACGGTGACCTCGCCGGTGGGCACCGCCAGGTCGATGCCCTTGAGCACCTCCAGCGAGCCGAAGCTCTTGTGCACGGACCTGATGTCGACCATGACGCTCATCGCGGAGATTCCTTTGCTGGCAGGGGGTTGGCTTACGCGGCGGCGTCGGCGCCGAGGTCCCGCAGGAACACCAGGGCGGCACGCGCGGTGGCGTCGTTCTGCCGGAACGCGGGTCCGCCCGTGCGGGGGCGGGTGAACGCGCCGGGTGTGCGTCCGTCGGTGTGCGGGCCGAGCGCGAACCGCCGTGGGTGCGGCCGGCCGGCCCGGTCCAGGATCCGCCCGTCGGCCCGGTCCACCCGCAGCAGTCCGTCGGCCGTCTCCGCGGCGCCGTCGGCGTGCAGCTCGCGCAGCAGAGGGTCCAGGGCGCGCCGCAGCGTCGGCTCGGGCAGCCGGGCCTCGACAAGGGCCCGTGCCGTCACCGAGAACCCGGGCACGGTCGGGCTGGACGCCCGGAACACCCCGTCCTCGGCGTGTACGGCCATGTCGGCGCCGACGAACTTCAGCACGCCGGCCCGGGACAACGCGAGCAGCTGCCGCAGCCGGGGCCCGGGCGGTCCGGAGGCGAGGTGGCTGAAGAACCCGTGCCACCAGGACCCGATGTCCCCGAGCCGCACGAGCTGCCCGTAGACGGACAGCAGTCCGAGGAACACGGACAGGTCGGCGCTGTGGGAAGGGTCGTGACGACGGCTCAGATCGTCCTCGACATACCGCCGCAGCCCGTCCTGGAACTCCTCGTGGGAGGCGTACCGCACCCCGTCCAGCGGCCGGTCGAGCACGGCGAGGTCAAGCCGGTCGGCGGGATCGGGCACGGCGGACGCGACCAGGGCGTCCAGCTCGGCCGCGTCGTCGGCCGCCGCGTACTTCTCCTCGAAGTCCGCCCGGGCGATCGCGGTCCGCTCGGGGTGGGCGGTGAACAGCCGGTGGTAGTGGGCGAAGCCCAGCTCCTTCACCACCAGCGGCCACACGTCCCGCCGGAAGTCGAAGCCCTCCGGCCGCGCGAGCAGCGCGTCGATGTCGGCGGGCCCGAGGAACCGGGGCAGCGGCGGGCGCTCCCCCGTCCAGTCGTAGCCGATCTTCGAGTGGTACGGCACCCCGCGCCGCGATCCGACGTACAGCACCGGCTCCCGCCCCGAGGGCACATAGGTGTCCCCCTCGTACCGTCCGCCGCGCCCCTCGGTGAGCAGCACCATCAGGTCGACGAAGGCCAGCCCGAAGCCGCGCACGAGGACGGGTTCGCCGGCCCGGAGCGCGGACAGGTCGCTGTCTGCGGTGAAGTCGGGCGGCAGGTGGGTGAGCCCGTGCTCGTGGGCGTACGCCGCCAACTCGCTCTGCTGATCGTCGAGTTCGGCGTCGAGATGGCCCAGGGCGAGGACGACGAGGTCGGCGAGGAGCGGCCGGGGCCGCCCCTCCAGCCACACCTGCTGACGTCCTTCGCGCGGCCCGCTCACCCGTAGCGCGCGCCGGGGATGGTGGTGGACGCCGATCTGCGGAGGCAGCGCGGCGACGGCCTGTTCGTGCACCCAGCGCAGGTAGGCGCCCTGGAGCTGCCGGTCGGCGAAGAGTCGCCCGTCGACGCCGGCCCACTCGTGCAGGGTGGGCCCGGGCCGCACCGGACCGTCCATCTGCACGGTCTCGTCGGTGAACATGGTGACGTCCTCGGCGTGCGAGTTCATCCACAGCAGCGGCGACTGGGCGGCCCGCCAGATGCGTCCGGCGCCCGGTGGATGCGGGTCCACGAGATGGATGTCGAGGCCCGGACCGGCGTACAGCTCGGGCGCGTTGGCGGCGATGCGTTCGATCAGGCCGGTGCCCCGCGGCCCGGCCCCGACGATCACGAGAGACCGCCTCATCGCCGGTCTCCCGTCCCGCGCGCGTAGTGCTTCTCCACGTAGTACTGACCGACGCCGAGCACCGAGGTGACGACGGTGTACCAGACGGTGGCCACCATCAGCAGCGGAATGACCTGGTACGTGCGGTGGTAGACGAGCTGCACCGAGAACAGCAGGTCCTGGACGGCGATGACGCTGACGACGGAGGTGCCCTTGAGAGTGCCGATCAGCATGTTCCCGGCCGGCGGCACGATGGAGCGCATGGCCTGCGGCAGCACGATCCGCCGCCAGCGGCGCCACCGGCTCAGCCCGAGCGCCTGGGCGGCCTCGACCTGCCCCCGGTCCACGGAGAGGATCCCGCCGCGCACCACCTCGGCGGCGTAGGCGGCCTCGTGCAGGGTGAGCCCGATGATCGCGACGGCGACGGGCGTGAGCAGGTTCACGGTCTTCACACCGAACACCTGCGGATACAACGCCCCGATGTTGAACCACAGCAGCAGCTGCACCAGGATCGGGATCGAGCGGAAAAGCCAGACGTACCCCCAACTGACCGCCCTCAGCACGGGGTTGGCGGACAACCGGGCGGCGGCCAGCAGGGTGCCCAGGACGAACCCGAGCCCCATCACCACCGCCGTCAGCCACAGCGTGAGCCACAGTCCGCGCAGGACGGAGTCGGTGGTGAAGTAGTCGGCGACGACGGCCCACTGGAACGCGTCGTTGCGCAGCACCGAGTTGACGGCGAGCGCGAGCAGGACGAGCACGACGGCGGCGGCCGTCCACTGACCGAGACGGCGCCGCGGAACGATGCGCGGGGTGTCCGCGTGGTCCGGCGCGTCCGGGACGGCGGGGACTGTGGCGAGGGTGTCGGAAGACATGCGAAGGCTCCGTGACGCGGTGGGTCGAACACGGGTGGATGCCTTCACACGGAAAGAGATACGGCCGAGCCCCTCAGCAGGGCCGTACAGCGAGAGTACGGGGGTGTTTCCCCTCACTGTCAAGGCTGTCCGAACTGTGAGCCGTACGTCTCAAGTCGGTTGACGGGTAATCGGAGACCTGCTCCACTTGGCCCATGCATCCGCAGCAGTGGCTGGTCACACGCTCCCACATCGACTTCGGTCGAGTGTGGTCCTCGTCCTGTTGAGCTGACCCCCTGCGCGCCCCGGCCTCCTGACCGGAGGGGCGCCTTTCGCGTTCTCCCCCTTCGCCTTCACACGCGCACCCCTCCCCTCGCGCCACCCTCACCCCTGCCGCCAGGAGACCGCACACCATGCGCACGCTCACGCGTATCCGCACCAGGCGTTTCACCCCTTTCATCCCCTTCGCCCTCATCACCTCCGCGACCCTGCTCCTCACCGCGTGCGGCTCCGGCCCAACCGGTACCGGGACGGCCGAGGCGGCCGCCACGTCGGACGCGATCCCCACGACGGACGTCGTGTCCTCCGTCAAGAAGGACGACGCGGCCGCCGAGCTGCTGCCGTCCGGCGTGACCGGTCTGACCGTGGGCCTGAGCGTCGGCGGCACCCCGCCGGGCACCGGCTATCTGGCCGACGGCAAGACCCTGGCGGGCCAGGACGTCGACTTCACCCACGCGGTCGCCCACGTGCTCGGGATCGAGGTCACGACGGAACAGGCCAGTTTCGAGGCGATCCTGCCCGCCCTCGACAGCGGCAAGTACGACTTCGGCGTCAGCAACTTCGGCGTGACGACCGAACGCCTCAAGACCATCGACTTCGTCACCTACATCAACGACGGCCAGGGCTTCGCCACCCGCGAGGACAGCAAGCTCTCCAAGATCACCGACCTGAGGCAGCTGTGCGGCCTGAACGTCGCCACCGGCGCCGGCACCACCTTCGAGGCCACCCTGGAGGAGAACAAGCACGTCTGCGCCGACGCGGGCGAGACGGCGTACAAGGTCCAGACGTACAGCGAGCAGGGCGCGATCTGGTCCTCGCTCCAGCAGGGCCGCAGCGACATCGTGATGTCCACGATCAACGGCCTGCGCTACGCCGTGGCCCATCAGGAAGGCGTGAAGTTCCTCAACGAGTACCACCGCCTGGACGTCGGCTTCGCCTTCAAGAAGGGCACAGAGCTGGCGCCGGCCTTCCAGGCGGCGGTCAACAGCCTGATCGCCGACGGCACATACGCCAGGATCCTGAAGAAGTGGGGCACGACGGGCTCGGCCATCACCAAGTCGGAGATCTCCCCTCCGGAGCGGTAAGCGGCCTTGGGCCTGTCCGGCGGATCAAGTCGCAGGAAACCGACGCCGGCTCCTCGGCGCAGGTGAGCGGGGCTTGGTGCGTCCAGCTGCAAGGCGGAGGAGGGCGTCGACGCGGAGCGTCGGCAACCGACGGCAACGCCGCGGATGGGCGTGCCAAGCCCCGCGTCTGCGGCATGATCCGCCGGACAGGCCCTAACCCGCGACCGCCCGCCCTCTGAGCTCGGCCCGAACCCCGATCACCCGATCCATCAGAGCACCCAGGACATCCCGGACGGACCCCCGTTCCCGTGCGTCGCACTCCAGTACCGGAACCTCCGCGCCGAGTCCCAACGCGTCCCGGACATCGTCGAGTTCACGGTGTTCCGCCCCGTCGAACCGATTCACGGCGAGCACGAACGGGGCGCCCCGGGCCTCGAAGTAGTCGACGGCGGGGAAGCATTCCTCGATCCGCCGGGTGTCCGCGAGGACGACCGTCCCCAACGCGCCCTCCACCAGGTCGTCCCACAGAAAGGAGAACCGGTCCTGCCCGGGCGTCCCGAACAGATACAGCGCGATGGCCGGGTCGAGGGCGATCCGGCCGAAGTCGAGCGCGACGGTGGTCCTGGTCTTGGACTCCACGCCGTCCAGCGAGTCGACACCCACCGACACCTGCGTCATCGCCGCCTCGGTGTCGAGGGGCTCGATCTCGGAGACGGCCCCGATGAAGGTCGTCTTGCCGACCCCGAGCCCTCCGCTCACCACGATCTTCACGGCGAGCGGCACGATCCTGTCAGAGCGCCCGGGCATGGTCCCTGGTCCTTTCGAGCGTCCGCGTCCTCGACACGGGATACGTCCCGGGCGTGCTCGACGCTCACCGTGACGCCCCTCACAGAGCGCCGCGTAGACCTGAGGATGACGCTGTGTCAGCAGGAGCAGTCGCAGGCGCAGCACTCACAGCATTCGCAGCACTCGCATGTCTCGCAGCAGTCACAGTTGCCGCAGCCGTCGCTGCACCATCCTTCACGCTTCTTTCTCGACCAGGGCCCCTCGAACTCGTCGGCGCAGCACGCCTTGCAGGTGCAGCACAGCCCGAGCGCGACCGCGCACCCGGCCCAGAAGCCCCGTTTGCCGGGGCGCGGCGGCTCACCGCCGAAGGGGTTGCCGTACGGATTGCCGGGTGCGTTCGGATCGACCGGGCCCTGCGGGGCGTACGGCCCGGTCGGCGGGCCGAAGGCGCCCTGAGGCGCATGCGCGTGGCCGCACGAGGACGTCCCGAACGCCCGGTCCACCGACCGCCCCAGCTCGTGCGCGAGCAGCAGATGCGCCAGCCTGCCGTCGGTGAACTCCACATCCCGCAGCGCGAGCCGGATGCCGTGCAGGGCGTCGTCGGCGAGCCGCCGGGCCTCGGTGCGCGGGGTCCCCGTCGCCGTCAGCGGGTTCCAGGCACCGGACGCGGCGTCGGCCGCCTGGTCCTCGACGGCGTCCAGCAGATGCGCGAGGCGCCCGAAGAGGCGGCCGGCCTCGGCGAGCGGTGCGGCGTTGCCCGGCCGGCCGGCCAGCACGGCGGTGTGCGCGAGGGCGGCGGCGGTGGCGGTCTCGGTCGGCTCGGTGACCGTCAGCAGAGACGTGCCGGGCCCGGCGAGCGCCTCGATCCCGACCTGCCGGTCCACGGCGTCCACCAGAACCGCGGTGTCGAACCCGACCGCCGCTCCACCGCGCTCCCCCGCCCGCCCCCAGCTCCGCGCGACCCTGCGCGCGGCCGCGGCCACCGGCCGTCGCGCCAGGAGCCCGTCCCCGTCGGCGACATGGTCGCGGACCTTGGCCGAGGCCAGCACCAGCGAGACGGCCGCCGCGAGCCGCGCGCCCTCCCCCTGCGCGACGGACGCGGTGCGCATCCCGCGCAACGGGCAGGGTCCCGCCGTACGCCGCCACCCGGTGGCCGTCTCGGCCTGAGCCTCCGTCAGGACCGAGACGAGCAGCCCGTCGTAGTTGGTGACGACCCGGGCGAACTGGCCGTGATCGCCGCGCAGCGCGAGACAGAGCCCGCACAGGTGCGCCATCCACTGGGTCTTGAGCCGCTCACCGAGCCGGTGGCTGCACGGCCTGACGATTCCGAACACGACGACCCCCGTAGCCATAGTCAGACATTGAGCTGCCGCATGCTATCGGCCGATAATCACCGTTGAACGCTCTGCCCTGTTCACCCGTACGCACCGTGTATCACCCGTACGCCACGAACAGTCATATTTCACTCTCAGTCAGCAGCCGTGCACGGCAGGACCCTTGGGGGACGCGGGCTCTCGACGGATTCGCTGTGCACCAGTACCGTCACAAACCCCCCGCGCGGCGTCTATCCACTTGGCGCGACATCCGCATCATGGACGACCATGGGGAATGCGGAAAGGAAGAAAGACCGCTGTGAGAGGAGGCGTCCATGGGATCGGTGCGCAAGGCGAGTGCCTGGCTTGGCCTCGTCGACGACAACGATGACGAGCGTTACTACGACGACGACTATTCCGAGGGGACCGACTCCGGCGACGCCTGGGTCACCGACCCCCGCGTGAAGGTGGCCACGGACACGGCCGAGGAGAAGGGCCGCCGGATCGGCACCGTCACCCCGGACAGCTTCCGGGACGCGCGCGCGATCGGTGAGCTGTTCCGCGAGGGCGTGCCGGTCATCATGAACCTCACGGCCATGGAGGCGGCCGACGCCAAGCGCGTCGTCGACTTCGCGGCCGGGCTGATCTTCGGCCTGCGCGGTTCGATCGAGCGGGTCTCCACCCGGGTGTTCCTGCTGACCCCGTCCAACACGGAGATCGTGAACGGCGATCCGGCCCCGCACCGGGGGGACGGTTTCTTCAACCAGAGCTGAGGCAGGGCCGCTCACCGGCCCTGCCCCGGCCCCTTGGGGCCGGGTCAGCGGAAGGCGTCGAGTCCGGTGAGCGCCTTGCCCAGCACGAGCTGGTGCATCTCGACGGTGCCCTCGTAGGTGAGCACCGACTCGAGGTTGGTCGCGTGCCGCATGACGGGGTATTCGAGCGAGATCCCGTTGGCACCGAGGATCGTCCGCGCCGTACGGCAGATCTCGATCGCCTCCCGTACGTTGTTGAGCTTGCCGAAGCTGACCTGCTCGGGACGCAGGCGGCCGGCGTCCATGCGCCGCCCCAGATGGTGGGCGAGCAGAATCCCCTTGTGCAGTTCGACCGCCATGTCGGCGAGCTTGGCCTGGGTGAGCTGGAACCCCCCGATGGGCCGCCCGAACTGCTCCCGCGTCCGCGCGTACTCGACGGCGGTCTCGAAACAGGCGCGCGCCGCTCCCATCGCACCCCAGACGATCCCGTACCGCGCGTGGGACAGACAACTGAGCGGCCCCCGCAGCCCGGTGACCTCCGGCAGCACGGAGTCGGCGGGCAGCCGCACGTCGTCGAGCACGAGCTCGCTGGTCACACTGGCCCGCAGCGACCACTTGTGCTTGATCTCCGGCGCGGAGAACCCGGCGCTGTCGGCGGGCACCACGAACCCGCGGATCCCCCCGTCGGTCCGGGCCCAGACCACGGCGACCCCGGCGACGGACCCGTTGGTGATCCACATCTTCCGCCCGTTGAGCACCCAGTCCGAGCCGTCCCGCTTGGCGTAGGTCCGCATGCCCGCGGGGTCGGACCCGTGATCGGGTTCGGTGAGCCCGAAGCATCCGATGACGTCCCCGCTCGCCATCCGGGGCAGCCACTCCTGCTTCTGCTCCTCGGAGCCGAACCGGTGGACGGCGTACATGGCGAGGGACCCCTGCACGGACACCAGCGACCGGATCCCGGAGTCGGCGGCCTCCAGCTCCAGACAGGCCAGCCCGTACTGCACGGCACTCGCCCCGGCACACCCGTACCCGCTGAGCGACATCCCGAGCGCCCCGATCCCGCCGAGCTCCCGCGCCAGCTCCCGGATCCCCGGCAGCTCCCCGCGCTCGTACCACTCGGCCACATACGGCACCACCCGGTCCGCCGCCCAGCTCCGCACCGTGTCACGGACGGCGAGATCCTCTGGCTCCAGCAGATCATCGATCCCCAGCGGATCGGCGGGATCGAACGGCGGCAACTTCGAGGACGCGGACATACGGCAGCCTCCGGGAGCACGAAAACTAGCAACGCTAGTTACGATGTCCGGCCGACGCTACCAAACGCGCCGCGACGGCGAGGCACGACAGGGGCGAAGGCGATGCCCACCCGGCCACGCGAAGCCGCCGACGGCGCGTCACCCGCACGGGCGACGATCACCACTCAACGAACGGTTACCGGTGGTGCGTGGGTGGCAGACCCGGCCTCCCGCGGAGCGGGCAGCCCGACCGCGGCGGACTCGCACTGCATGACCCGCGGCAACCGCAACGCCATCACCGCCCCCAGCAACAACAACCCCGCACTCACCAGCAGCGTGGCATGCAGTCCGTGCACGAAGCTGTCCTTCGCGACCCGCCGCAGCGCGGCCCCGGCCGGCCCGCCCAGCTGCCCGGCCACCTCATAGGCCTCGCCCAGCGAATGCCCGGCGGCCGCCGACGCGGACGCCGGCACCCCGGGCACGGACGACAGCCCGGGCGCGTAGGCCGCGTTCATCACGCTGCCCAGCAGGGCGATGCCGATACCCGCCCCCAGCTGGTAGGACGTCTCGCCGATCGCCGCGGCGCCTCCCGCCCGTTCCGCCGGCGCCTCGCTCAGCATCGACTCGTACGCCGCGAACAGCGTCGTCTCCAGACCGAACCCGAGCAGTACGAACCCGAACAACAGCAGCGCCGCGTTGTCGGCTCCGCCCATCGCGGTCAGCAGCAGCACCGCCAGCGCCGTGAGGAGGAATCCCCCGCACACCATCCGCCGCGGCCCGAACCCCCGCAGCAGCCGCGCCCCGGCCAGCCCCGCCGCCATCGCGGCGAAGGTCAGGGGCAGGAGTCGCAGGCCCGTCTCCAGCGGAGACAGCCCCAGCACCAGCTGCAGATACTGCGCCGCGATCAGTTCGAGCCCCACCAGCGCCAGCATCGCCAGCACGATGCACCCCACCGACGTACTGAACGCCGGCCGCGCGAACATCCGCAGGTCCACCAGGGGATGCGCCCGCCGTCGCTGGCGTCGTACGAAGAGAGTGAGCAGCACCGCACCGACCGCCACCGGCACCAGGGTGAACGCCCCGAGCTCGCCGCCGCCCAGCCGCTTCACGCCCAGGACGACACCGAACAGCCCGGCCGCCGCCATCAGCGCGCCGACCACGTCCCAGGGCCCGTCCTCCACACCCCGCGACTCCGGCAGCAGCAGCCGACCCACCGGGAGGCTGACCAGCATCAGCGGGATGTTGACGAGGAAGACCGAACCCCACCAGAAGTGCTCGAGGAGGAAGCCGCCCAGCAACGGGCCGACCGCCGCGCCGACCGCGGCCACGGCACTCCAGATGCCTATCGCGAGCGCCCGTTCCCGCCGGTCGGGAAAGACCTGCCGCAGGATCGACAGCGTGGCCGGCATGATCATCGCGCCGCCGACGCCGAGCAGCGCCCGCGCCACGATCAGCGTCTCGGCGCTCCCGGCGAACGCCGCCAGCGCGGAGGCGACGCCGAACAGGGCGTACCCGAGCAGCAGGACCCGCCGTCGGCCGACCCTGTCGCCGAGCGTGCCGAAGAGGATCAGCAGCGAGGCGCAGACCAGTGGATAGGTGTCGACGATCCAGAGCAGCTCGATCGCGCCGGGCCTGAGGTCCTCGGTGACCGCGGGCACCGCGACGTGCAGCACGGTCGCGTCGACCGCGACCAGGAGCAGGCTGACGCACAGCACCACCAGTACGACCCAGCGGTTGGCACCGGCCCCGGCCGCCCGACGGCGCAGCCCGACGGCAGCCGTGGTCGTCCCGGACATGAACGTACCTCCCAGGTGATCCCTCGATCCGGCGGGCTCGCGGGGTGGGGGGCTCCCCGCGACTCGGCCGGAGAGGAGCGGTGGTCTCCGGCCCGCGCAAACGAACACGAGTGAGACGCAGCGTACGCGAGTTCGCGCCAGGGCCACGTGGCGGAGCTCTCACCCTTCACAGCGAACCCATGTGGCGTACACCACTCCCCGAGCGGCGGCTTTCCCCGCGCCCGCGGCGCCCGGTCGATAATCGGGCCCGTGACCGATCTTGCAACGCGCGTGGCGCCCGCCGGCTCCGCGGCCCTGCGCCGGGCGGCCCCCGCCCTGCTGGGGTACGCGGCCGTACGGGCCCTGGGCCTGCTCGTCCTCGCCCTGTGGAGCGCCGCCCGCGACAAGAGCGCGTACACGCTGCTGACGGCCCGCTGGGACTCCCTCTGGTACACGAGGGTCGCCGAGGCGGGGTACGGCTACGAGGTCCGGCTGCCCAACGGCGACGTCCACTCCAACCTCGCGTTCTTCCCGCTGCTGCCCTGGCTGGAACGACTCCTGCAGGCGGTGACGCCGCTGTCGTACGCCGACGCCGGTTTCACCGTCTCCCTGGTCGCCTCGCTCGCCGCGGCCTGGGGGATCTTCGCGGTGGCCGACCATGTGTACGGCCGCCGGGTGGGGGTCTGCGCGGTTCTGGTGTGGGCCGTCCTGCCGGTCGGGATCGTGCAGTCGATGGCGTACAGCGAGTCGCTGTTCACCGCTCTGGCCGCCTGGTCGCTGTACGCGGTGCTCACCGGAGGGTGGGTGACCGCCGGCGTCCTCGCACTGTTGTCCGGTCTGACCCGGCCGGTGGGACTCGCGGTGGTCGCCGCGGTCTGGGCGGCCGGCGTGGCGTCCTTCCTGCGGGACCGGGGCGTCCCCCCGGGGCTCTCGTTCGGGCGCAAGCGCAGCGCGGCGCCCGAGCCCGGCGCGCGCGCCGACGAGCACGCCCCCGGCACGCCCACGGACGCCGCTCTCCGGCACGAACGGACACCCGACGGCGCTCCTGCCGGGATCCGCGCCCTTGGCATGCTCCTCGCCCCGCTGGGCGCCGCCGGGTACGTCCTGTGGGTCGGCCACCGGACCGGCAAGGGCCCGCTCGGCTATCTCGACGTCCAGGCGGGCTGGCGCAACGGCTTCGACGGCGGCTACGCCTTCGCACGCTTCGTCGCCGACAAGTTCACGTCATTCCCGTCCGCCCTGGCCGGCCTCGGACTGGTCGTCGGCGTCGCCCTGCTGGTCCGGCTGTACGTCACCTGCGTACGGCAGCGCCAGCCGCTTGCGCTGCTGGTGTACGCGGGTGTGGTCCTCGCCCTCGCCCTGTGCGCGTCGAGCTACTTCGGCTCGAAGCCGCGCCTGCTGCTGCCCGCCTTCCCGCTGCTGTTCCCCCTCGCCCTGGCCCTGGCCCGGCCGCGGACCTCGCGTGCGGCGCTGGTCGCGGGCGGTGTCGCGATGGCGTCGGCCGTGTACGGCGCGTGGTGGCTGAACGGCTCCGGTCCTCCATGAGTTTCAGGTGAACTCATTCATAAGTTCCTTAAAACTATCCCCGCCAATGATCAAAGGAATTGAAGGGACCGGTGTTCGAGGATTACTGAATCCGTAGGAATAAAGATCCCTTCTGAGAGCAATCCCACATCACATCGTCATCACAAACCAGCGGAATCGGCCGAGTGCCGAGCTCACTCGCTGTAACGTCGTTTAGGTGCGTACCGAACGAAACCTCACCCGTCTGGACCGGGTGTTCGCCAGGCTCGACCGTGAGCCCGAACGGCCCACCCACATCGACGTGCCGAGGATGAGCAGGCACCGGATCGCGCTGTTCGCGGCGACCCTGGCCTTCTACCTGGCCATCGTGTGGCTCGTGGTGATCACCTCGTGGCTGGTCCGCCTCGACTGGCAGGTCATGTTCTTCCGGCCGTACCAGCAGTGGCCCGAGATCCACGCGTTCCTGGACTACTACGTGGTTCTCGGCCAGCGCGGCCCGACCGCCGTCATGGTCGCCGCCTGGCTCGGCTGGAGATCCTGGCGCCAGCACACCCTGCGCCCGCTGCTCACCCTGGGCGCCTCGCTGCTTCTGCTGAACATCACCGTCGGCGCCGCCAAGCTCGGCATGGGCCGGCTCGGACCGCACTACGCCACCACCATCGGCGCGAACGAGATGGGCCTGGGCGGCGACATATTCCCCAGCGGTCACACCGCCAACGCGGTCGTGACCTGGGGAATCCTGGCGTATCTGGCCTCCACCCCGAGGGCCCGCCGCTGGCTGTCGGCCGTCTCCGCGGTGGTCTCGCTCGGCGTCGGACTCACCACCGTCTACCTCGGTACGCACTGGCTGAGCGACGTCGTGCTCGGCTGGGCCGCCGGTCTGCTGATCCTGCTGGCCCTGCCCTGGTGCGAGCCGCTGATCGCCCGTGCCGAGGTCGCCATCCTGGACCTGCGCGACCGTCGGCGCGAGCACCGCACCGGCACCCTGCCGGTGCCGGCCGCCCCCGTCGCCGTACCGATGCCCTTCACGCCGCGCACGGCGGCGCCGCAGGACGAGGCCGCCGCGGCCCGTGAGACGGTCGCCGCGCCCCGTTCGCCCCGCGCGCCGGTCTACCTCGCCCCCGGCCCGCACACGGCTCGCTCCGAGCGCACCCCGGTCACGCCCGTCGGCAGCCGCAGACCCCCGCACTCCGACCGCCTCCCGCGCGGCGCGACCGCCTCGGCGGCCCGCCCCCTGACCGGCGGCTGACCCCTCGATCGGCGGGACCACCGGTACGCACAGCCCCGGTCCCGCGCACGAAGGCCCCGGTTCCCACCTGACGGGAACCGGGGCCTTCGCCGTCCACGCCCTAGGTGGTCTTCGCCATGATCAAGCACCGTCGAGTGTCAACAACGCTCGTGATCAATACACCTAGCCCTTCCAGGCCCGCGCCACGCGGCCGTCGCGCACCTCGAAGTTCAGCCGTCCGAAGCGGTACTCCATGGTGATGATCGCCCCCGGCGGCAGCGAGCGCACCGTCGACCACCCCCGTTCGCGGGCGAGCCGCTCGGCCCGCTCGGCCTCGAGACCGACGTATCCGTCCGGACTGTCCTGGGGTTCATTCGGTGCCATGCCGCCCACGCTAGGCCTCGGACAGCCGCCGGGAAACCCCGGAAGGGGGATGTGGATCACTCCGGTCACACTTCTGTCACAGGATCACGACACATGTTTCGGTCGCCCTTCGTCACACGTACGAGCGGTTCCAGGGCCCTTCCGAGCACATTCGAACGTAATTCCCGCCCGTCACCGCGACTCCTCGGAAAACCCGGCGGAAAGTCCCCGGAGAACCCACTTCCGGACCCTTTCCGCCGCCATTCCGTACAGGGCCGGGCAAGCTGACACCTCATAGGAAATGCACCACTCCGCCACACATCCTCCGCACCCCTGCTCGCCGCGCGGGCGGCTCAGGGCGTGTACGCCAGTTGCGGCACGTCGAAGCAGGTGCGGGTCATCTCCCCCTGCGAGACCCACCCCCGGCCGTCCTCCCAGCGCGCCACCGACAGACACGTCCGCCGGGTCCCCGGCGGTGCGGTGAGGCGCTCGAAGCGCACGGGAAGCAGCAGCCCGTCGGCGTCGTAGTCCTGGCCGCGGTTCATGAAGTCGTCGACGCACGCGCGGGTGACGCCCCGGTCGGCGCACGCCTGCGCCGCCCGCGTGAACCACTTCGCGGCCGCCCACCCCTCCAGCTGCCACTGCGAGTGCGTCCGGAGCCCCTCGGTCGCCTCCTGGAACTCCCTTGCCGCCGGCTGGGAGGTGTCCTGGAAGTTGCGGCTGGATCCGGTGGCCCACAGGACGTTGCGGCAGGCCGGGGAGTCCTTGTAGTCGTCGGGGACGGTGGACGTCCAGTTCTGCACGTTGGTCACCTTGGCGGTGACCCGTGCCCCGACCTCGTCCATCGCCTCGCACAGTCGGGCGTTGCCGTGTGTGTCGAGGGCGTCGAAGACGAGGTCCGCGCCCTCCGCCTTCAGGTCGGCCGCGACGGCCCGGAAGTTGGGCAGCGCGAAGTCGACCTGTTCGTCCACCACCTTGTACCCCTCGGCCTTCAGTCCCTGTTCGACGAGCCGGGCGTAGGCGGCGGACGCGGACTGGTTGTAGGAGACGACGGCGGCCGTGCGGGCGCCGTGCTCGCGCTTGAAGTAGCGGTAGACCTCGGTGCCGCCGTACAGCTTTCCGTCCCAGCCCGGGGTGCCGTCGCGGGGCGCGAGGCTGCCGTAGATGCCGTACAGGTGCGGCCAGGTGTCGTAGGCGGCGCCGAGGGGCTGGCCGCCGACGTCGGGCACGCGCGCGTGGGAGACCCGGGAGGCGCCCGCGTAGTCGAGGGCGGTGGTGGCGACGAGGGCGACGACCCTGTCCTCGTCCAGCAGCTTGTGCACGCAGGTGTTGTTGCCGACCCCGCTGCCGCCGTCGTCGCACAGCCGCACCTCGACCCGGCGGCCGGCGATGCCCCCGCGCGAGTTGAGGTGGTCGAACCAGGCCCGGGCACCGTCGCGGGGCCCCGTGAAGGCGCTCCCGCCGACGGGGCTGGTGGCGCTGGTGATGATGCCGACCCGGATCGGCTCCCGCGTGGTGGCGCGAGGGGTGCCGCGATCATGTGCGAAGTCGCTCTCCGGGAGCCGGCTGCCGCAGGCCGCGCTCAGCAGGAGCAGCAGCACGGCGGCAGCGGTCTCAGCAGCCCGGCACCGCCGACCCGGACTCATTGCCGCTCAGCTGGACGAGGGCGCAGAGGGTGGTGACGGAGACCTTCCAGGTGCCCTCCTGCTGGACGGCCCGTCCGGAGGCGTGCGGGAGGGCGGTCGCGCCGTCGAGGGTGAGGGTGTACGTCACGGTCGCCTCGGTCGGCCGGGTGAACTCGACCTTCTCGACCTTCGCCGCCACCTGTCCGCCGCGCCGGTCACCGCCGAACGCCTGGAGGACGGGACCCATCCGCTCGCCGTTCTCCAGGACGGCCAGCTTGTCCTCGGTGGAGCTGGCCGGGTCGAAGAACTTCTGCCAGTTCTGCCGGATCTGCTGTTCGGCCGCCGCCGGGTCGGCGGGCGCGGTGGCGGCCGGCGCGCTGCTCGTCATGGGAGCCGTACCGGCCCCGCCGCCGCCTCCGTCGTCGCTGCAGGCCGCGAGCGCCGGGGCGAGCACGAGGACGAGGGCGGCCGCGAGTGCCGTGCCCCGTCCCGCCGCGCGTGGACCGCTTCCCCGTCGCGCCTTCCCCCGCCTGCGGTCGCTCCCGAGAACCATCTGGCTCACCACCGGGTGTCGGTCCGGGCGTGCGCGCCCGGTCCTTTCAGGGTCAGCTTGCAGAGGGCATAGTGCAAGCCATTGGCCGACATGACCGTCGTACGACGTGTGGGAGCCGGAGATGCGGACAGGACGACTGCGGACCGTGCACCCCGTCCTGTGGGCCGGCTGGGCCGCGCTGGCCGCCGGCGCGGTGCTGTGCGTGGTCGGCTGGTACGGCGTCTCCGGCGAGCGCTTCGCCGAACGGCAGCTGCCCTACCTCGCCTCCTGCACGGTCCCGGGCGCCGCGCTGATCGTGGCCGGGGCGGTCCTGCTGACGCATGGACGCGCGCATGCCGCCTCGGCGCGCGTGGAGGAGCTGTACGGCCTTCTGGTGGCCGCCGCCGAGCCGCCGGAGGCGGAGGAGCCCGTGGCGGCACCGGTCGCGGTCAGCGGTGAGCTGCGGATGGTGCCCGGGGGCACGCTGTGGCACCGGGCGGACTGCCCGCTGGTCGCCGGGAAACCCGAGGCGGTGCCCGTGGACGGCACACTCCTGGCCGGCGGCGAACTGGCGCCCTGCCCGATCTGCGAGCCCGACGCGGCGGACTCCTGATGTCGTCGCTCACCTACGACCTCACGCTCGCCGGTCTCGCGATCGGCGGCGCGGCCGCCCTCACCGGGATCGGCCTGATCGTCACCTACCGGGCGACCGGCGTGCTCAACTTCGCGCACGGGGCGATCGCGATGGTCTGCGCGTACGTGCTGCGGCAGTGCGTGGTGGAGTGGGGCTGGCCCCTGTGGCAGGCGGCGGCGGTGACACTGCTGCTGCTCGCGCCGGGGATCGGGGTGGTGCTGGAACGGTTCGTCTTCCGTCCGCTCGCGGTCCTGGGCGGCGATCCGGCGCGGTCCCTGGTGGCGTCGATCGGTGTGTTCGTGCTGCTGGTGGGCGGGGCGGCGCTGGTGTGGGGGCAGGGGGCGCGGGACGACGTGCCGGAGCCGGCGCCGGCGGATCCTTGGGGACAGCTGGCGGTGGTGCTGGTCCTTGCGGCCGGGGTCGGCGCGGTCATCCGGTGGACGCCGTTCGGGCGGGAGCTGCGGGCCGTGGTCGACGACCGGGAGCTGGCCGTGCTCGGCGGGATCGACGCGGACCGGGTGGCGGCGGCGGGCTGGGCGTTCGGCTCGTTCACGGCCGGTCTGACGGGCGTGCTGCTGGCGCCGTACGTACGCCTCGACCCGTACGGGCTCCCGCTGCTCGTGATGGAGGTGGTCGCGGTCGCGGTGGCGGCGAGGATGCGCAGCCTGGCCGTCGCGGTGGTGGTGGCGCTGGGCATCGGCATCGCGCAGAGCCAGCTGACCCGGCTGCATCCGTCGGGCTGGGCCGCGCCGCTTCTGCAGGCGATCGGCGCGAACCTCTTCGTGGTGGCCCTCCTGGTCGCCGCGCTCGTCCTGCCGGGTGTGGGCACGCGTGACGCGCTGCCGCGCACGGTGACCGGGCGGGTGACGACCCCGCCGGGCGCGTGGATCGTGGCGGTGGTGCTGTTCCTGCTGCCGCTGGGCCTCGCGGGCGCGGACCTGCACACGTCGGTCCAGGTGCCCGCCCTGGGCGTGATCCTGCTGTCCCTGGTGGTGGTCACCGGCCGCGGCGGCCAGATCTCCCTCGGTCAGGCGGCCTACGCGGGTCTGGGCGCCCTGTTCACGGCGCTGCTGGCGGCGGGCCGCTTCCCGGGGCTGCCCCGCCTGCCGGAGCTGGCCGCGCTGGCCGGGGCGGTCCTCCTGGTGGCCCCGCTGGGACTGCTGACCGGCCGGCCCGCGATCAACCGGCACGGCCTCGCCCTGGCCCTCGCGACCTTCGCGGTCGGCGTCGGTGTGAGCCGCTTCGTCTTCGTCCAGCCGTACGCCACCTCGGGGCTGTCCCTGGGCCGCCCGGCCGGCTTCGACGGGGACCGCGCCTACTACGTCCTGGAGCTGGTACTCCTGACCGTCGCCCTGCTGGTGACACGGGCACTGCGCCGGGGGCGGACCGGACGGGCCCTCGCGGCGATGCGGGACCATGAGCAGGGCGCCTCGGCGGCGGGCGTCCGCGTCCCGTCCCTGAAGCTCCTGGCCTTCGTCGCCGGGGCCGCGCTGGCCGCGCTCGGCGGCGGCATGCTCGGCATGGGCCTGCGGGCCTTCGACGCGGCGGCCTACGACCCCGTGCGCGGCCTGCTCTGGTTCGCGGCGGTGGTGGTCCTGGGCGCCGACAACGCGCTGGGCGCCCTGACGGCGGCGGCCCTGCTGGTGGGACTGGACGCGGGCGCACGGGGCGGGGTGGCGGCGGCGCTGGTGGGCGTGCTGGCGGTACTGGTCGGCCGGTTCCCCGACGGCCCGTACGAGGCACTGCGAGCGGCGCGCGAACGGGCTCGGCGCAGGGCGACACTGACCCCGGCGGGTGCGCGGCTGCGACGGAGACTGCGCACCGAGCCCGCCCGCACGTCACCCCCACCGGACGGCCTCCCCCACCCCGCGCCCCGGCCCGCCCGCACGTCACCCCCACCGGACGGCCTCCCCCACCACGCGCCCCGGCCCGCCCGCACACCGCCCCCTCCCCTCCTCACCGCTCGGCACCTGCGAGTCCATTACGGGGGCTTCACCGCGCTCGACGGGGTCGGGCTCGAGGTCCGTGCCGGTCGGGTCGCCGCCGTCGTCGGGCCCAACGGGGCGGGGAAGAGCACGCTGTTCCACTGTCTCGCCGGCACCCTGCGCCCCGCGCACGGGCAGGTGGTGCTCGGCGGGCGGGACATCACCCGGCTGCCCGCGCACGCCCGTACCCGTCTCGGAGTCGCGCGGACCTTCCAGCAGCTGGCCGTGTTCCCGTCGCTGACCGTGGCGGAGAACGTCCGGGTGGGGGCGGAACAGGGGCGGGCCGCCGGTCCGGAGGCCGTGGAGCGGGCGCTCGCGCTGTTCGGGCTGGACGGGCCGGTCCGTGCGCTGCCCGCCGCCGCGCTTCCCACCGGCACCCTGCGCCGGGTCGAGCTGGCCCGGGCCTTCGCGGGGAGCCCGCGCGTGCTGCTGCTCGACGAGCCGGCCGCCGGACTCGACACCGCCGAGGTGACCGCGCTCGCCCGGATCCTGGGCGCCCTGGCCGCCGACGGCACCGCCCTGCTCGTCGTCGAGCACGATCTCGACCTGGTCGCCGGTCTCGCCGACGTCGTGCATGTCATGGCGGCCGGCCGGATCGTCGCCTCGGGTCCGCCCGACCGCGTCCTCGACGCCCTGGAGGCCTCGTGATCTCACTGCGGCACGCGCGCGTGCGCTACGGCCCCCTGGAGGCCCTGCACGGTGTCACCCTCACCGCCCCCGGCCCGGGCCTCACCGTGCTGCTGGGCCGCAACGGCTCCGGCCGTACGACGGTGCTGCGGGCGCTGGCCGGGGCCGTCCCGCTGGCGCAGGGCGCGGTGATCTGGGACGGGGCGGATGTGACCCGGATGCCCGCGTTCGAGCGGGCGCGGCGCGGCCTGTGCCTGGTTCCCGAACGGCGGGCGGTGTTCGGCTCGCTGACGGTGCGGGAGAACCTGGACCTCGTCGGGGCCGACCACACCCTCTACCCGAGGCTGGAGCCCCTGCTCGAGCGCCGCGCCGGCACCCTGTCGGGCGGGGAGCAGCGGATGGTGGCCCTGTGCCGCGCCCTGTCGGCACGCGCGCGCGTGGTCCTCGTCGACGAGCCGGCACAGGGCATGTCCCCGGCGGTCGCGGCCCGCACCTACGCCCTGCTGGCCTCGCTCGACGCGTGCGTGGTGCTCGCCGAGCAGCGGCTGCCGCCCGCGCTGCACGGCCGTGCGGCCTTCGTCTACGAACTGCGGCGTGGCTCCGTGGTGTTCGGCGGGGAGGCGGGCGAGTGGGCGGGGCGCGCCCGCGACGGTGCGGCCCCATCCGGTGGCTGAACCGGATGGGGCCGCACCGCGATCGGGTCAGAACGCGAGGCGCTGGCCCGGCAGGATCAGGTCGGGGTCGCCGCCGATGGCGGTCTTGTTGGCGGCGTAGAGCCGCTGCCAGGTGGTGTTGTGCGCGGCCGCGATGGTGCTGAGCGTGTCGCCCACACGGACGGTGTAGTCACCGCGCGAGGTGCCACGGGAGGTGTTGGTCGTCGTGCGCTCGCCCGCCGTGGCCGAGCCCTTCTTCGAGGAACCGCTCTTCGACGAGCCGGACGGGGTGGTCGACTTGGTCGACCGGGCCGAGGTCGACTCGGTCGACCCGGAGGCCGCCGGTGCGCTGCCCGTCGCTCCGGCCCGTGCCGAGCAGACCGGCCACGCGCCCCACCCCTGGGACTTCTGGACCTTGGTGGCTACGGAGATCTGCTGCGCCTTGGTCGCCTTGTCGGCGGTGGACGCGTAGGCGGTGCCGCCGTACGCGCGCCAGGTGCCGGCGGAGAACTGCAGGCCGCCGTAGTAGCCGTTGCCGGTGTTGATGTGCCAGTTGCCGCCGCTCTCGCACTGGGCGATGCGGTCCCACACCCCGCTGTCCGCCGCCGCGGCGTTGCCGGTCGCGGCCAGCAGTCCGAGGGGGGCGAGCAGGGCCGCCCCGGCGAGGACCGCCGTAGTACGGGACTTGCGGGTGTTGTTATCGGCACACTCGGACATGAAGATCCCTCTCTGCGAACCCGGGCCTCCCCCAAGGCGGAACGCTTCCCGCGTGTCGACGCGGGTGTCGCGCTCCGCCCCGTCCACCGGCGGTCTTGCTGCGCTTGTCTGGCTCTGCGCGGCCGGTGGACGTACCCAGGCGGTGCTCGCTGCACACGGCGGAGCAATCTAGGGAGCCTGACGAGCCGTTATCAACCAAATCCCTGTTGTCGCAGGCCAGTTGGCCGTTACCGCAAGTAGCGGCCAATTCCGGCCACCCACTATATCCATCCATGTCATGCTTTCCTGGCCAACGACTCGAGCGCGCTGTGAGTCAGGTCACGGAACCAACCTCCGTGACCTTCCCGTTACTTGACAAGGAGTGCCAGATTCCATACCCAACGTGACCATCCGTGTTCGACGGTTCGATCGCGTGCGCCCTACAGCGTGACCCCCACCACAGGTCCCCCGTTGTCATCTTCATGAGCCGGGGACCCACCCGGCCCGCCAACGCACCGCATTCCGAGGGAGTCACCCGTGCCGCGCATGCTCGACGTCAGCGACGAGGTACGCGCCGAGATCGGCGACGAAGAAGCCGACCGGCTGCTCGCCGGAGAGAACGCCCCGGGCAGTTACGACTGCACGTCCTGCCGCACCCCGGGCGACTCCGAGCACGAGCGCACCAGCACCGTCCTCTTCATCGGGGACGAGACCGCCGTCCTCGCCTTCGCCCACGCCACCTGCCTGCCGTCGCAGATCGTCCAGGTCACCGAGGAACAGCTTCAGGGCGCCGTCCGCTCCATCAGCGGCGACACCGTCGACCTCGACCCGGCGAAGGTCGTCCCCGAGCAGGCCGTGCTCGGTGTGACCAGCGGACTCGTGCTGCTCGCCGGGGAGTTGCACCCCGCACTGGTGGTCGAGCCCACCGCGCCCATCGTGCGCCCCGGCACCGTCGGCGCAGGCGACGACTTCCTGCCGCTGCTGATCGAGCAGGGCTTCATGCCGCTGTCCGAGCTGTCCGAGGTCCCGCCGGTGCAGCACGGCTGGTCCGTGCTGCTGGCGATGGGTCAGCTGCACGCCGTACTGCAGCCCTCGGCGAACGGCGGGCAGCCGGTGGCCTGGTGGCAGGCGCATCAGCCGCTGCAGGTGACGGAGGGGTGGCGGGCCGCCGCCAACAAGCACCAGCAGGTGCTGATGTTCGCGGCGCCGGTGGGGTCGATCGGGCGTCAGCCGCGGGAGGATCTGCTGCGGGACGCGCTGGACAAGGCGGCGTCGAACGGACAGTTGGTCGGGGCCGCGTTGCCTCTGGCGGGAACCTGAGCACCATCCGAGCGGGAGCCGCGGAGAATTCGGCCTCCGCGGGCGATCCGTGATCGATCCGCCTACGCGGCCCAGCCGCCCATGTCCACGGCCCGCGCCCCTTCAGGGGCGCTCCACAACCGCATCTCTTGCAGTGCGCCGTCGTTTGGACATACGTGCACACCTACGACGTTCCCCGCCGCCAGGGCTTCCAGCCGATCCCGTCCGCGCGACCGGCCTCGGACTCCCGGGGCGGCCCATCGGCCACGCCGATCTACGACGCGCTCTACGCGGAGTACGTCAAGACGTTCCGCTCGCTGCCGGGTGACCGCAGCGGCGAGGACGACCTGGGGTTCACCGCCTTCGGGAACATCCCGCACACCACGGGCTCGCCGACCACGTACCGGCCGGGCTCGTTCAGCCACTCCTACAGCGCCTACAGCGCGGGCGCGCAGAGCGCGCGGCAGCAGTCGCAGTGGCAGCGGGTGGGCCAGGTCGGCCAGCAGCAGACGCAGACCGCCATGGTGCCCGTACCGGCGGCGTTGCCGCCGGGAGCGCGCAGGGGTTTCTGACTGAGGGGGCCACCGCCGGCGGCCCCCTCGGTCGTCACTTCTTCTTGCCGCGCTTCTCGCGCACCCGCACCGAGATGTGGATCGGGGTGCCCTCGAAGCCGAACTCCTCGCGCAGACGGCGCTCGATGAAGCGCCGGTAGCCCGCCTCGATGAAGCCGGAGGCGAAGAGGACGAACCGCGGCGGCTTGGTGCCGGCCTGGGTACCGAAGAGGATGCGCGGCTGCTTGCCGCCCCGGATCGGGTGCGGGTGGGCGGCGACCAGCTCGCCCAGGAAGGCGTTGAGGCGGCCCGTCGGAACCCGTGTCTCCCAGCCGGCGAGGGCGGTCTCGATCGCCGGAACCAGCTTCTCCATGTGCCGCCCGGTGCGCGCGGAGACGTTCACCCGGGGCGCCCAGGCGACCTGGCCGAACTCGGTCTCGATCTCCCGCTCCAGGTAGTAGCGGCGCTCCTCGTCGAGGGTGTCCCACTTGTTGTAGGCGATGACCATCGCGCGCCCGGCCTCGACGGCCATCGTCACGATCCGCTGGTCCTGCACCGAGATCGACTCGGAGGCGTCGATCAGGATGACCGCCACCTCGGCCTTCTCCACGGCCGCGGCGGTGCGCAGCGAGGCGTAGTAGTCGGCGCCCTGCTGGAGGTGGACCCGCTTGCGGATACCGGCGGTGTCGACGAACTTCCAGGTCACGCCGCCGAGTTCGATCAGCTCGTCGACCGGGTCGCGGGTGGTGCCCGCGAGTTCGTTGACGACGACGCGCTCCTCGCCCGCCACCTTGTTCAGCAGGGAGGACTTGCCGACGTTCGGGCGGCCGATGAGAGCGATACGGCGCGGGCCGCCGACGGCGGTGCCGAAGGTCTGCTCGGGGGCGTCCGGCAGCACCTCGAGAACGGCGTCCAGCATGTCGCCGGTGCCGCGGCCGTGCAGCGCGGAGACGGGGTGCGGCTCACCGAGGCCCAGCGACCAGAGGTAGGCCGCGTCGGCCTCACCGCTCGGGCCGTCGACCTTGTTGGCGGCCAGCACGACGGGCTTGCCGGCCTTGCGCAGGAGCCGTACGACCGCCTCGTCTGTGTCGGTGGCGCCGACCTTGGCGTCGACGACGAACACGACGGCGTCGGCCGCCTCGATCGCGTACTCGGCCTGCGCGGCCACGGAGGCGTCGATACCGAGGACGTCCTGCTCCCAGCCGCCGGTGTCGACGACCTTGAAGCGGCGGCCCGCCCACTCGGCCTCGTAGGTGACGCGGTCGCGGGTCACGCCCGGCTTGTCCTCGACGACTGCCTCGCGCCGCCCGATGATCCGGTTGACGAGGGTCGACTTGCCGACGTTCGGGCGGCCGACGACGGCGAGCACGGGCAGCGGGCCGTGACCCGCCTCCTCGATGGCGCCCTCGACGTCCTCGATGTCGAAGCCCTCTTCCGCGGCGAGCTCCATGAACTCCGCGTACTCGGCGTCGCCGAGCGCCCCGTGGTCGTGCTCGAATCCGTCCGAGCCGCCGGGCTGGATGTGGTCGTTCATGAAGTCCGTACCTCGTCGTTCATTCGTGGTGGTCGGTGGATCGCCCGGTTTGTTCCAGGTGATCCACTACTCAAGTGTGGCTCAGCGCCCGGTGAGACGCCGGGCGTTTTCCAGGTGGTCGGCCAGCTGCTTCTGGATGCGCTCGGTCGCCTCGTCCAGCGCCCCGCGGGTGCGCCGGCCGCTGCCGTCGCCCGCCTCGAACGGGTCGCCGAAGACGACGTCGACGCGGGAGCGCAACGGGGGCAGCGCCTTTATCAACCGTCCGGGCTTCTCGGAACTTCCCAGGACGGCGACGGGCACGATCGGCGCCCCGCTGCGGACGGCGAAGTAGGCGAGCCCGGCGCGCAGGGAGGCGAAGTCGCCCTCGCCTCGGGTGCCCTCCGGGAAGATGCCGAGGACACCGCCGCTCTCCAGCACGCCCAGCGCGCGCGTGATCGCCGTGCGGTCGGTGGTGTCGCGGTCGACCTTGAGCTGTCCGATCCGGGTCAGGAACGGGTCGAGCGGGCCGACGAACGCCTCCTTCTTGATCAGGAAGTGCGTCGGCCGGGGCGCCACACCCATGACCATCGGGCCGTCGATGTTGTGGGAGTGGTTGACCGCGAAGATCACGGGCCCGCTCGCGGGCACCCGCCAGGCGCCCAGCACGCGCGGCTTCCACAGCCCGTACATCAGGCCGACACCGATGCGCCGTCCGACCTCGGCGCCCTTCTCGGAGGGCAGCTCGCTCACTTCGCGGCTCGCTTCTCCTCGACGAGGGTGACGACGCACTCGATGACCTGGGTCAGCGTCAGCTCGGTGGTGTCCACCTCGACGGCGTCGTCCGCCTTGGCGAGCGGGGAGGTCTTGCGGGAGGAGTCGGCCGCGTCCCGCTTGACCAGCGCCTCGCGGGTGGCGTGCACGTCGGCGCCCTTCAGCTCCCCGCTGCGGCGGGCGGCGCGGGCCTCCGGGGAGGCGGTGAGGAAGATCTTCAGGTCGGCGTCGGGCAGTACGGTCGTACCGATGTCCCGCCCCTCGACGACGATCCCCCTCTCGGCGCCCGCGGCCAGCGACCGCTGCAACTCGGTGATCCGGGCCCGCACCTCGGGGACCGCGCTCACCGCGCTGACCTTGGAGGTGACCTCCTGGGTGCGGATCGGGCCGGCGACGTCGACGCCGTCGACGGTGATCGTCGGGTTGGCCGGGTCGGTGCCGGAGACGATCTCCGCCTTGCCGACGACGGCGGCGATCGCCGTGGGGTCCTCGATGTCGATCCCGTTGGTCACCATCCACCACGTGATCGCCCGGTACTGGGCGCCGGTGTCCAGGTAGCTCAGCCCGAGCTGGGCGGCCACGGCCTTGGACGTGCTCGACTTGCCCGTGCCGGAGGGGCCGTCGATGGCGACAATCACGGGCTGGGCGGCGCCGTTTTCCACGGGGGGACACCTTCCTGGTGCGAGGCGGTGGGTAGGGGGCGCGACTGTGCCCCGCACAAGGTTACCGGGCACGCGTCACCCTTCTGGCCGAGGTCCGCACCACCTACTGCCGGATCGCCCACCCACGCTCGCGCAACGCCGACGACAACACCACCGCGGACTTCGGCTCGACCATCAGCTGCACCAGCCCCGCCTGCTGCCCCGTCGCGTGCTCGATGCGGACGTCCTCGATGTTGACCCCGGCCTGCCCCGCGTCCGCGAAGATGCGGGCCAGCTGACCCGGCTGGTCGTCGATCAGCACCGCGACGACCTCGTACGTCCGCGGCGCGGCCCCGTGCTTGCCCGGAACGCGGACCTGCCCGGCGTTGCCGCGGCGCAGGACGTCCTCGATGCCGTCCACGCCCGCACGGCGCTTGGCGTCGTCGGAGGACTGCAGGGCGCGCAGGGCCCCGACGGTCTCCGTCAGGTCGGCGGCGACATCGGTGAGCAGGTCGGCGACCGGCCCCGGGTTCGCGGAGAGGATGTCGATCCACATCCGGGGATCGGAGGCGGCGATCCGGGTGACGTCCCGGATGCCCTGCCCGCACAGCCGTACGGCGGCCTCCTCGGCGTGCTCCAGACGCGCGGCGACCATGCTCGAGACCAGGTGGGGCATGTGGGAGACGAGGGCCACCGCGCGGTCGTGGGCGTCCGCGTCCATCACCACGGGGACGGCCCGGCAGTGCGAGACCAGTTCCAGGGCGAGGTTCAGCACCTCGGTGTCGGTGTCCCGGGTCGGGGTCAGCACCCAGGGCCGGCCCTCGAAGAGGTCACCGGTCGCCGCCAGCGGCCCGGACTTCTCCCGTCCGGACATGGGATGCGTCCCGATGTACGCCGACAGGTCCAGGCCGAGCGCCTCCAGCTCGCGGCGCGGCCCGCCCTTGACACTGGCCA
Organism: Streptomyces sp. NPDC049687; assembly: GCF_044465285.1. Taxonomy (NCBI): domain Bacteria; kingdom Bacillati; phylum Actinomycetota; class Actinomycetes; order Kitasatosporales; family Streptomycetaceae; genus Streptomyces; species Streptomyces sp. NPDC049687. The sequence goes on along the minus strand of NZ_JBITLN010000009.1, from coordinate 34,387 downwards.
CGTCGAGGTAGCCGCGGGCCGCGCCCCGGCGCATGGCGTCGGCGAGGACGGCGGCCACATGGGCGGGCGGGGCGGCGACGACCGCGAGGTCGACCGGTTTCTCGGGCGCCTCGTCGGTGCCGGCGCCGAGCGCGGCCGCCGTACGGGCCTGTCCCGGGTCGTGGTCCTCCAGGTGGACGACGACACCTCGCTGGGCGAGGGCCAGGGCGATGGACGTACCGATGAGACCGGTTCCGATGACGAGCGCGGTCCTCACTGGGCGATGTCCTTGCGCAGGGCGGCGGCGGCACCGAGGTAGACATGGCTGATCTCGGCGCGCGGCCGGTCGGACTCGATGTGCGCGAGTATCCGCACCACGCGCGGCATGGCACCCTCGATGTCGAGCTCCTGCGCGCAGATCAGCGGTACGTCGACGATGCCCAGCTTGCGCGCAGCGGCCGCCGGGAAGTCGCTGTGCAGGTCGGGCGTGGCCGTGAACCAGATGCTGATGAGGTCGTCGACGCCGAGGTCGTTCCGCTCCAGGACGGCGGTGAGCAGGGCTCCGACCTGCTCGTCCATGTGCCCGGCCTCGTCCCGTTCCAGTTGGACGGCTCCCCGGACCGCTCGTACCGCCACGGCGCTGCTCCTTGCTGGTGTCGATGTACGGCTCTTCGCTCATCCAGCCTAGTCAGCCCGCGCCGGTCGGGGGCGTGTCGCCCGCCCAGCGAGACGGGAACACCCCCATACGCCCTTTACGCCGGGTGCGTCCTGCGCTCTCATGACACTTTGACGGCACCGACGGCAGGACACCCGGCTCGGGGAAGGCCCGACATGAAGCGTCCAGGACCCCTGCTCACCCTTCTCGCGGGACTGGTGCTCGGCCTGTTCCTGTTGACGCTGAACGCGACGACGGGGACGTCGAGGACGACGAACGCCTCGTCCTCGTACGAGGAGCGGTCACCGAGCCCGACGCCCACCCGCGCCGACGCCTCCCCGGAACCGACGCGCACCCCGCCCCCGGACGCCGACTACGCCGGCCGGACCGACGACGACTCGGCCGCGATCGCCGTCTCGGTGCGCGACGGGAAGGCGATCGCGTACTTCTGCGACGGCCGCGCCAAGGAGTCCTGGCTCCGGGGCGACGTCGAGGACGACGGCACGCTCCGTCTCACGGGCGGGCAGGGCGCGACGCTGGACGGCACGCTCAGGGAGGGCAAGCGGATCCGCGGCACGGTGGACGTCGCGGGCACGCACCAGGCCTTCACCGCGGACAAGGCGAAGAAGCCCTCGGGGCTGTACCGGGCGACGGCCACCGTGCGCTCGGCGAAGATCGACGCCGGCTGGATCGTGCTGAAGGACGGCACCCAGGTCGGCGTCCTCACTCGTGACGGCGAGCCCGCGCCCGCGCCCCGCATCGACCCGGAGACCGGCGCGGTGACGGTCGACGGACAGCAGCTCACGGCCCGACCCGCGACCCCCTGACCTCTTCCCCGGGGAGCCACCATGACCGTCGACCCGAACGCCGCCACGCAAGACTTCCCCACGCCGCCCGGGGCCTCGCGCCCGCACCCCGCCCGCTATCTGGTCCCGGCTCTCGTGGCGGCCGCGGTGGCGGTGGCGCTGGGCGCGTACGGCAAGGTCCACGACCCGGCCGGCACGGCCTTCAACTTCGCCGGCTTCAGCAGTACGGGCGCGGTGAAGTCGTGGCTGGCGTCGGCGGCGGTGCTCTTCGCGTCGGTCCAGGTCGTGTCGGCGCTGATGCTGTACGGCAGGCTGCCGGGTCCGGGGTGGTCCGGCGCCCTGCACCGCTGGTCGGGCCGGGCGGCCTTCCTGATCGCGGTCCCGGTTGCGGTGCACTGCCTGTACGCGCTTGGCTATCAGACGTACGAAACGCGCGTTCTGTGGCACTCCCTCCTGGGTTGCTTCTTCTTCGGAGCCTTCAGCGCCAAGATGCTGCTGCTCCGCTCGGAGCGACTCCCCGGATGGCTGCTGCCGATCATCGGCGGAATCGTCTTCGCCGCGCTCACGATCATCTGGCTGACCTCCGCCCTCTGGTTCTTCCGCACCTTCGGAGTGACGACATGACCTACTCCCCCACACGGCGCACGGTCCTCATCGCGGCGGGCGGCGCGGCAGCGGCGCTCACCGCGGCCTGCAGCAGCTACGGCGACGACAAGGACGGCAACGACGGCAGCGACTCCTCCAGCGCGGCCGCAGGCACCGCGCTGGCGAAGACGACGGACATCCCCGTGGGGGGCGGCAAGATCTTCAAGGACCGGAAGGTCGTGGTCACCCAGCCCACGAAGGACGACTTCAAGGCCTTCTCCGCCATCTGCACCCACCAGGGCTGCACGGTCGGCAGCGTCACCGACGGCACGATCAACTGCCCCTGCCACCAGAGCAAGTTCCGCATCGCCGACGGCTCGGTGGCGGGGGGCCCGGCGCCCAAGCCGCTGCCCGCCAAGCAGATCACGGTGCAGGGCGGCTCCATCACCGTGACGTGATCGGGCCCGCCCGGTCACAGGTCCCACAGCGCCCCGAGCGTCACCAGCTCCCCCTGGTACTCGATCCGGTCCGCCCATTCCGTCGGCCAGGCGTCCGCACCGGCGTACGCGCCGGCGAAGGCGCCCGCCAGGCAGGCGATGGAGTCGGAGTCGCCGGAGGAGCAGGCGGCCCGGCGCAGCGCGGTCACCGGCTCGCCGGGGAAGAGCAGGAAGCACAGCAGCCCGGTGGCCAGTGCCTCCTCGGCGATCCAGCCCGCCCCCGTGGCCAGGCACGGGTCGTCCTCGGGCGCGGGGGCGCGCAGGGCCGCCTCCAGCCGGTCCAGCACGCCGAGGCATTCGTCCCACCCGCGCGCGATGAAGTGCTCCGCGCTGGGGTCCTGGCTGCGGGTCCACAGGTCGCCGAGCCAGCGGTGGTGGTAGCGGGTCCGGTTCTCGACGGCGTACGACCGCAGCAGCCCGACCAGGCCCCCGGGCTCCGCACCCTGCGCGAGGAGCCGCACGGCGTGGGCGGTGAGGTCGGAAGCGGCGAGCGCGGTGGGGTGGCCGTGGGTGAGACCGGACTGGAACTGGGCGGCCCCGGCGCGCTGTTCCTCGCTGAGGCCGGGGGCCAGGCCGATCGGGGCGACGCGCATGTTGGCGCCGCAGCCCTTGGAGCCGATCTGGCTGGCGTCCTGCCACAACCGCTTCTCGTCCTTGAGCAGATTGCAGGCGGTCAGGCAGGTCCGGCCCGGGGCCCGGTTGTTCTCCGGCGACTGGTACCAGTCCACGAACTCCTCGCGCAGGGGCCGCTCCAGCCGCGTGGGCACGAGCAGTCCGCGGTCCATCGCGGTGCGCAGGGCCCGCGCCACGGCCAGCGTCATCTGTGTGTCGTCGGAGACGAAGGCCCGCTCCGGCAGTTCCATCTCCCGCCAGGGCCCGCACTTGGCGAGGATCGAGGGGACGTCGTCGAACTCGGTGGGGAAGCCGAGCGCGTCCCCGAGGGCGAGTCCCAGCAGGGACCCGGTGGCGGCGCGCTTCCTCACTGTGGTCATGGTCATGCGGAACGTCCTTCCCGGGGCGGTCGCAGCAGGGGCGGGTGGAGCGCGGTGGCGGTGCCCGCGCGGTAGAGGGCGGCCGGTTTGCCGCGGCCGCCGGTCAGGCGTGCGGCGCCGGGCACGGGCTCGACGAATCCCGGTGTGGCCAGCACCTTGCGGCGGAAGTTGGGACGGTCGAGCCCCGTCCCCCACACCGTCTCGTAGACCCGCTGGAGCTCCCCGAGCGTGAACTCGGACGGGCAGAACGCGGTCGCGAGGCAGGTGTACTCGAGTTTGGCGCCGACGCGGTCATGGGCGTCGGCCAGGATCCGGTCGTGGTCGAAGGCCAGCGGCCCGACGGTGTCGTACGGCAGCCAGCGGGCCTGCGCCGCGTCACCGCCGCCCCGCGGCTCGGGCGCGTCCGGCAGCAGCGCGGCGAAGGCGACGGAGACGACCCGCATCCGGGGATCGCGGCCGGGCTCGCTGTACGTGCGCAGCTGCTCCAGATGCAGCCCGGAGAGGCCGTCCAGGCCGGTCTCCTCGGCGAGTTCGCGCCGGGCGGCCGTCTCGGCGGACTCGTCCGGCAGCACGAACCCCCCGGGCAGCGCCCACCGCCCGGCGTACGGCTCCTGCCCCCGCTCGACGAGCAGCACCTGCAGCGCGCCGGCGCGAATCGTCAGGACGGCGAGGTCGACGGTGACGGCGAAGGGTTCGTAGGCGTGCTTGTCATAGCCCTGCACACCCGTCACCCCCTTTATGGTCAGCATGACTAATAGTCATGACGACTATAAAGAACACCACCCCGGCTCCACAACCCCTCAGCGCCTCGCTGAGCCGCTTTCCCACACACGGAAGCGGCCGGCACCGGGAAACCCGGAACCGGCCACCACAGACCCCCTGAAGGCGCTCCTAGAGGTCGACCTCCTTCATCAGCATGCCGACCTCGGTGTTGGACAGCCGCCGCAGCCAGCCCGACTTCTGGTCGCCCAGGGTGATCGGTCCGAAGGCGGTGCGCACGAGCTTCTCCACCGGGAAGCCCGCCTCGGCGAGCATGCGCCGCACGATGTGCTTGCGGCCCTCGTGGAGGGTGACCTCGACGAGGTAGTTCTTGCCGGTCTGCTCGACGACCCGGAAGTGGTCGGCGCGCGCGTACCCGTCCTCCAGCTGGATGCCGTCCTTGAGCCTCTTGCCCAGGTCGCGCGGGATCGGGCCCACGATGGCGGCGAGATAGGTCTTCTTCACGCCGTACTTGGGGTGGGTCAGCCGGTGCGCCAGTTCGCCGTGGTTGGTGAGCAGGATGACGCCCTCGGTCTCGGTGTCGAGCCGGCCGACGTGGAAGAGCCGGGTCTCGCGGTTGGTCACGTAGTCACCGAGGCACTGCCGTCCCTCCGGGTCCTCCATGGTCGACACGACACCGGCGGGCTTGTTGAGCGAGAAGAACTGGTACGACTGCGTGGCGACCGTGAGGCCGTCGACCTTGACCTCGTCCTTCTCCGGGTCGACCCGCTTGCCCTGCTCGAGCACGATCTCGCCGTTGACCTCGACCCGCGCCTGCTCGATCAGCTCCTCGCAGGCCCGCCGGGAACCGTAGCCCGCGCGGGCGAGGACCTTCTGCAGCCGCTCGCCCTCCTGCTCGGCGCCCGGGAAGGTCTTGGGCAGCTTGACGTCCTTCTTGCCGGCGTACCGCTCGCGGTTGCGCTCCTCGGCGCGCACGTCGTACTCCCGGGAGCTCGCCGGAGCCGTACGCCCGCGCTGCGGCTGGGCCTTCTTGGGACCGCCCTTGGCACCCCCGCGCGCGGAGCCGCCCCGACCCGACTTCGGCCCGTCCGGAGTCGCGCCGGGACCGACGTCGTAACGGCGCTCCTCGGGACGGGGCTTGCGCGGACGCCCCTGGCCCTGGCCCTGCTTCTGGTCCCTGCTGTTCCCGGCCCCGCGGTAGTTACCGCGCCCGCCGCTCTTGCCGCTTCCGCTACCGCTGCCACTGCTTCGCATCAAAGTTCCGTCGTCGTCGTGTTAGGCATGTTCGTCGTGGGCCCGTCGTCCGCGTCCGGGGCGTCCGGGTCGAACGACGGTACGGCTTCCTGGGTCTCGGCCTCGATCGCCTCCGCCTCCGGGAGGAAGGGCGCGAGCTCCGGGAGCTCGTCCAGACCGCGCAGGCCCATCCGCTCCAGGAAGTAGTTCGTCGTCGCATACAGGATCGCACCTGTTTCGGGTTCCGTGCCCGCCTCCTCGACCAGACCCCGTTGCAGGAGGGTGCGCATCACACCGTCGCAGTTGACTCCGCGCACGGCGGAGACCCGGCTGCGGCTGACCGGTTGCCGGTACGCGACCACCGCGAGCGTCTCCAGGGCGGCCTGGGTGAGCCGGGCCTGCTGCCCGTCGAGGACGAACCGCTCCACGGCCGGGGCGTACTCGGCCCGGGTGTAGAACCGCCAGCCGCCCGCGACGAACCGCAGCTCGAAGCCCCGCCCCTGCACGGTGTACTCGTCGGCCAGTTCCCGCAGCGCGTCCGCGACCCGCCGCCGCGGCCGCTCCACGATCTTCGCGAGGTACTCCTCGGTCGCGGGCTCGTCCACGACCATCAGGACGGCCTCCAGGGCGCCCTTGAGGTCGAGTGCGGCGACGGTGTTCTCGGTCACGGCTTCTTCTCCTTCTCGGGCTCCTCGGGCGGCCGGTCGAACTCGTCGGTGACCATGGGCGTCTCGTCGCCGTCCCCACCCGTCCAGCGGACCAGCAGCTCCCCGAGCGCGGTCTCCTGGTCGAGCGCGACCGCCTTCTCCCGGTACAGCTCCAGCAGCGCGAGGAAGCGGGCCACGACGGTCAGTGTGTCGTCGGTGTCCTCCACGAGCACCCGGAAGCTGGCCTCCCCCAGCTCCCGCAGCCGCGCCACCACGATCCCCGCCTGCTCCTGCACGCTCACCAGCGGCGCGTGGATGTGGTCGATGTAGACCTGCGGCTTGGGCTTGGGCTGCATCGCCTTCACGGCGAGCCTGGCGAAGCCTTCCGCCCCGATGCTGATGACCACCTCGGGCAGCAGTTCGGCATGGTGCGGTTCGAGCCCGACGGTCCGCGGATACCGGCGGGCCTCGTCCTCCAGCCGCCCGGTGAAGACGTCGGCGACCTGCTTGTACGCGCGGTACTGAAGCAGCCGCGCGAACAACAGGTCCCGCGCCTCCAGCAACGCCAGGTCCGCCTCGTCCTCCACCTCGGCGGCGGGCAGCAGCCGGGCGGCCTTCAGGTCGAGCAGCGTGGCCGCCACGACCAGGAACTCGGTCGTCTGATCCAGATCCCAGTCCGGCCCCATCGCCCGGATGTGCGCCATGAACTCGTCGGTCACCTTCGACAGCGCGACCTCGGTGACATCCAGCTTGTGCTTGGAAATCAGCTGAAGCAGCAGATCGAAGGGCCCCTCGAAGTTGGCAAGCCGAACCTTGAAGACCCCATCGGGAGTTTGATCGGGACCGGGACCGGGACCGGGATCCGGTGCCGGAGCAACCGGAGCAACAGGTTCCTGTACGGCGACCACGGGTTCGGGCTCGGGCTCCGGCTCGACCGGCACCGGCGCCGTCCCCGGCCCCCGCCCCAGCGCACGCCGACGGCCACCGGCCGCACCGGGGGCGGGAACGTCGTTCGAGGAGGTCGAGGAGGTCATAGCCCCCGCAGGCTACCCCTACCGCCCACGCAGTCGTCGTACGAGGATGCTGGCGTCCCCGCGGCTCTCCAGGTCGGCCAGCACCACGGCCACCGCCTCCCGCACGATCCGGCCCCGGTCCACGGCCAGCCCGTGCTCACCGCGGAGCACCAGCCGGGCATGCTCCAGGTCCATCAGCTCCTCGGCGGACACATACACGGTGATCTTCTCGTCGTGCCGCTCCCGTCCACTGGGCCGGCGAGCCGCGGCCCGCCCCCGCTTGCGCGGCTGCCCGTCGTCGGAGACGGCAGCGGCGGCAGAACCTTCCTGCGGCTGCGCCCCCTGCCGACGCGCGGAGCGCTCCCCGGGAAGCGTCCGGCTGCGGGACTCGGCCTCGGTCTGTTCGGCGTCGGCCGCCGCATGCTCCGCGCCCTCGCCGTCCCCGCCCTGCGCGGGCACGGCCTGTGGCGCGTCCTCGCCCGAGCCGGCCGCGACCCCGTCGCTCTCGCCCGCCGGCGCGGGCACCCGGGCCTCGCCGTTGGCCTGGCGCCGGGGTGCGGACGGCTGCAGCGCCATTCCCCCTGTCGTACGGAAGAGTTCGTCGGCCCCCGGCAGACTCACTCGGCGTGACACCGGGCGAGCACCTCCCTGGCGAGCTGGCGGTAGGCGGCGGCACCGACGGAGTTGGAGGCGTACGTGGTGATCGGCTCACCGGCGACCGTGGTCTCCGGGAAGCGGACCGTGCGCCCGATGACCGTGTGGTAGACGTGGTCGTCGAACGCCTCGACGACCCGCGCGAGCACCTCACGGCTGTGCACGGTGCGCGAGTCGTACATGGTCGCGAGGATCCCGTCGAGCTCCAGCTCGGGGTTGAGCCGCTCCTGGACCTTCTCGATGGTCTCGGTCAGCAGCGCCACCCCGCGGAGGGCGAAGAACTCGCACTCCAGCGGCACGATCACCTTGTGCGCGGCCGTCAGCGCGTTGACCGTGAGCAGGCCGAGCGAGGGCTGGCAGTCGATGACGATGTAGTCGTAGTCGTCCATCAGCGGCTTCAGCGCCCGCTGGAGGGTCGACTCGCGCGCGACCTCCGAGACCAACTGGACCTCGGCGGCCGACAGGTCGATGTTGCTGGGCAGCAGGTCCATGTTGGGGACCGCGGTCTTCAGGAGCACCTCGTCGGCGGACATGCCCCGCTCCATGAGCAGGTTGTAGACCGTGAGGTCGAGCTCCATCGGATTGACACCGAGGCCGACCGACAGCGCGCCCTGCGGGTCGAAGTCCACGAGCAGCACCCGGCGTCCGTACTCCGCGAGCGCGGCACCCAGGTTGATGGTCGACGTGGTCTTGCCGACGCCGCCCTTCTGGTTGCACATCGCGATGATCGTCGCGGGACCGTGGTTGGTGAGCGGTCCCGGGATCGGGAAGTACGGCAGCGGGCGTCCGGTCGGGCCGATGCGCTCCCGGCGCTGACGGGCAGCGTCGGGCGCGAGCGTGGCCGCGTACTCCGGGTCCGGCTCGTATTCGGCGTCGGGGTCGTAGAAGTGCCCTTCGGGCAGTTCGTCGTAGTCGGCGAAGTGGTTGTGGGGCGCGCCACTTCCGTCGCCGGCCATGGCGTTCACGTGATGACCGTCCATGCTCTGGTGTGCTGACAGAGCCGTATGGGGGCTGGTCTGGCTCTGGTGGGCTGCGAAGGTTCGGACAGCGACGGAGCCGACAGCCTCGAGCCCCGTGGGGCCCGGGCCCCGCGTAGGCATTCCTGGTTGACCACCCCCGGGAGCAAATGTCGACTCATTCACAAGTCGTCTTACCTCCTTGGTGACCAGGAAACTTCTAGACAAGGTCAGCGTGGCACCATGCCGACGGTTGGCGACTCTATGGCGTGTCGGGCGTCCGCAGCAACACAATCCGCCGGACCCGGCCCGATGTGTCGGCAATGAAACATCCCGCTGTCAAGGGCGTACGGCCGTCGCACGGCAGGTTCAACCGGTGTGCGAATCGGTCGAAGGGTTACGTTCGAGGCGAGTTGGCCGAGAGCCGCAAAGTGACCATACACACATCGGGCCGGACCTTGTCGGGCAAGGTCCGGCCGGCATCTGTGCCGTTGACGCGCCTTGTTGACGTATCGCCTTTGCGAAAAGGTGACTTGAGCGGGGCGCCCGGCAACGGGGGCTCAGCCGAGGAGCTGGTCGAGCTCCACGTGCTCCAGGCCGTGCGCCTCGGCCACCTCGCGGTAAACGACCTTTCCGTCATGGGTGTTGAGTCCCCTGGCCAGCGCGGCGTCGCGGCGCAGCGCCTCCGCCCAGCCCTTGTCGGCGAGTTCGACGATGTAGGGCAGGGTGGCGTTGGTGAGCGCGTAGGTGGAGGTGTTGGGGACCGCGCCGGGCATGTTGGCGACGCAGTAGAAGACCGAGTTGTGGACCTGGAAGGTCGGCTCGGCGTGGGTGGTCGGCCGGGAGTCCTCGAAGCAGCCGCCCTGGTCGATCGCGATGTCGACAAGGACACTTCCGGGCTTCATGCGGGACACCAGCTCGTTGGTGACCAGCTTCGGGGCCTTGGCGCCCGGGATGAGGACGGCGCCGATGACGAGGTCGGCCTCGAGGCAGGCCTTCTCCAGCTCGAAGGCGTTGGAGACGACGGTCTGGATCTTCGTACCGAAGATCTTGTCGGCTTCCTTGAGCTTGTTGATGTCCTTGTCGAGCAGGGTCACGTGGAAGCCCATGCCGATGGCGATCTGCGCCGCGTTCCAGCCGGAGACACCACCGCCGATGACGACCGCCCTGGCGGCCAGCACGCCGGGGACACCACCGGGCAGGACGCCGCGGCCGCCGTTGGCGCGCATCAGGTGGTAGGCGCCGACCTGCGGGGCCAGCCGGCCCGCGACCTCGGACATGGGCGCGAGCAGCGGCAGCGCGCGGCTCGGGAGCTCGACGGTCTCGTACGCGATCGCGGTCGTCCCGGACTCCAGCAGGGCGTCCGTGCACTCCTTGGACGCGGCCAGGTGCAGGTAGGTGAAGAGCGTCTGGTCCTTGCGGAGGCGGTGGTACTCCTCGGCGATGGGCTCCTTGACCTTCAGCAGCAGGTCGGCGGTGGCCCACACCTCGTCGGCCGTCCCGAGGATCTCGGCACCGGCGGCCACGTACTCCTCGTCGGTGATCGACGAGCCGACGCCGGCGTTTCGCTCGACGACGACCTGGTGGCCGTGGCGCACCAGCTCGTGCACACCGGCGGGGGTGATGGCCACCCGGAACTCGTTGTTCTTGACCTCGCGGGGGATGCCGACCTTCACGTCGATCACGGTCCTTGGCTCAGAGGGTGTGGTGGGCACAGCAATACATACCCGGATACAAGGGGTACACCGGGATACACCGCAGGAGAAGGTGCGGCAGAGCCAGTCTAATGAAGGTGTTCCCGCTGTCCAGCCTTTCAATGCATCAATCTTCAGCGGGTGTACTACGGATTTCGCAGGTGTTAGGGCTGTGTTCCAGCCGTTTCCTGGTCCGGCTCCCTCTCCTGGGGCTCCTCTTCCAGGAGACGCTCGGCCGCGCCGCGGTGCAGCCGGGCGGCCGTCGGATCGCCGAGGTGGTCCAGGGTGTCGGCCAGCCGCAGCCGCACCGCCGCCTGCAGCCGGGTGTCCTCGGCACGCCGCGCCCACTCCAGCGCCTCCTCGCAGGTGCGCAGCGACTCCTCGGGCCGGCCCGCGTACTCCTGGACCCGCGCCAGCTCGCTCAACGCCCGCGCGCAGGCGGCCACATCGCCGTTCTTGCGGTGTCCGGCCACCGCAGCCCGCCAGGCCCGCTGCGCCTCGCCGTAGCGGCCCGCGTAGGTGTGCGCGGTGGCGATCCGGCCGTACAGCCGGGCCGCGTCCGCGCGCTCGTCGCGGGCCAGGCGCTGGGCGAGGGCCCGGCCGAACCAGTCGGCGGCCCGGTCGTAGTCCCCCAGCTCCAGATGCGCACCGCCCACGGATTCCATCGCGCGGCCGGTCGCGTACGGGTCGTTCGCCTCCCGTCCGGCGTCCAGAGCCGCCCGATAGCGCACCAGTGCCTCCGCCGTGCGCCCGGTGCGGGCGTCGACGTCCGCCAGGTTCAGCAGGGCGGCGGCCCGCTCCCGGGGCAGGTCGCGGCGCTCGGCCACGTCGAGGACGAGCTGGTGGATGCCGTAGAGGTCGGGCGCGGCGGCCTGGGTGCCGAAGTGCGCGACCATCGCCCGGACCAGCTGGGACATCAGCCGGCGGGCCAGCGTGTCCAGCTCGCCGTCCCCGACGGCCGCCCGGGCGGCGGCCAGCAGGGCGGGCCTGCGGCGGCTCAGCCAGTCGGCGGCGTCGCGCTGGGTGGGGAAGCGCAGGGCGCGGGGCGTCTCCTGGAGCTTCTCGCGGGCCTGCGGGTTCTCCGGCTCGGTCACGGCCCGGCAGGACTGCAGCAGCCGTACCGTCCGCTCCAGCATGCGGGCGCGGGCCAGCCGGAGCTCGGCCGGGCGTTCGTGGGTCTCGGCGGCGGCGCGCAGCAGGGGGTGCAGACAGCCGGGGACCTCGTACTCGGGCAGCGGGGAGTCGACGGCCCGCAGCAGGCCGAGGGCGGTGAGGTCGTCCAGGGTGGTGCGGGCGGCGCTCACCGAGCAGCCAGCGAGCGCGGAGGCGGTGTGCGGGTCGACCAGTCCGGCCGGGGCGAGGGAGAGCAGGCGCAGGGTGCGGGCGGCGGGGGCGGGCAGGGTGGCGTGGACGAGCCCGAAGACGCGGCTGAGCGGGGTGCCCTCGTCGCCTTCGGCGTGCAGTTGCTTGGCGAGGTCGGAGACGGCCGCCTGGGGACGGGCGGCGAGCCAGCCGCCCGCCAGGATCAGCGCGGCGGGATGGCCCTGGCAGGCCTCGGCCAGGCCCTCGGCGGCGCGCGGGTCGACGGTGATACGGACGGAGCCGGTGTAGCGGGTGAGGAGTTCCAGGGCGGACTTGGTGTCCAGGCCGCCCAGGGTGCAGGGGCGGACGTCCGAGATGCCGGTGAGGGGGCCCGCGGAGACGGCGACGAGCAGACACTCCGGGGTGTCCGGCAGCAGCGCGTCGACCTGGTCGGCGCCGGCCGCGTCGTCCAGCAGGATCAGCGCCCGCCGGTCGGCGAGGGCCGCGCGCAGGGTGGCCGCGAGCTCGTCCTCGTCGGCGCCGGCCGGGGCGGGCGCGTCCAGGGCGGTGAGCAGTTCGCGCGCGGCGCGCTCGACGGGGACGGGGGTGCCGTCGGGTTCGGCGAGGCGGGCGCGCAGAACACCGTCGCGGTAGCGGCCGGCGACCTGTCGTACGAGTTCCTCGGCGAGCGCCGTGCGCCCGGAGCCGGGCCGGCCGGCGATGAGGAGCACGCGGGCGCGGGGCGCCTTCTTCCCGGTCAGAGTGTCCAGGCCGGTGCGTTCGATGTCGGCGCGCAGTTCCTTCAACTCCCGGGTACGGCCCAGGAATCGGCCCGGTGTCGCAGCGTGTCCGGACAGCTGCACGCCGCCTGTGTCCACTGCCTGATCCGTCACGGGCCACACTCCCGTCCCACGCGCACGCCGGCCCGCCGGGACTCCGGTTCGGGCGCTTCCAGAGCCTAGTTCACGCTCTGCGACGTCCCGGGCGGAGGACGGCGGGCACGGCCGGGACATCCCCCGATCGGATCAGGTGATCGTCACACCGCGCAGGGCGAGAAGGACCTCACGCCTCGAACGGGCGGGCCGGCCAGGGCGCCTCCGCCGGACGCAGCGCGTCGATGCCGTCCCCGGCCCGCGCGGCGACCAGCGACAGCACACCCACCACGAGGCAGTTGTTGTGCACATCGCCGGCGAGCACGGCCCGGACGAGCTCGGCGACGGGCACGCGCGCGTGCTCCATGTCGGCCTCCTCGTCCTCCACCTCGAAGCGCTGCCCGTCCGCCTCGGACAGCCCCTGGGCGAGGAAGATCCGTACGGACTCGTCACAGCCGCCCGGAGTCGTGTACACGTCGGTCAGCACCCGCCAGTCCTCGGCCTTGACGTGCGCCTCCTCGTACAGCTCGCGCTGGGCGGCGCGCAGCGGGTTCTCACCGGGCACGTCGAGCAGGCCGGCCGGGATCTCCCACAGCTTGTGCCGCACGGGGTGGCGGTACTGCTTGATGAGCAGGACCCGGTCCTCGTCGTCGAGCGCGAGGACGGCCACGGAACCCGGGTGGACCTGGTAATCGCGGCGGACCACCGAGCCGTTGGGCATGACCACCTCATCAGTGCGCACGGAGGTCTTGTTGCCCGCGAAGGGGGTCTCCGTGGAACGGATCTCCCAGGCCTCGGGGGTGTCCTTGATCGTCATTGCCCTTGCCGTCCTTCCACCTGCACGAACGAAAACCGGGGTGCCCACCGTTGAAGGTATGCACCCCGGCCACCGTACAAGCTGGTGTGTTACTCGGAATTCTGCCGCGTGCCCTCGGCCCGCTGACGCTCTACGGCCGCCTTCACCAGGCCCGCGAAGAGCGGGTGCGGACGCGTCGGCCGCGAGCGCAGCTCGGGGTGGGCCTGCGTGGCGACCAGGTAGGGATGGACGTCACGCGGGTACTCGACGTACTCGACGAGCTTGCCGTCCGGGGAAGTGCCGGAGAACAGGATGCCCGCCTTCTTCTCCAGCTCGGCGCGGTAGGCGTTGTTCACCTCGTACCGGTGACGGTGCCGCTCCTCGACGTACTCCTTGCCGTCGTACACCTCGCGGACGATCGAACCTTCCGCCAGCTTGGCCGGGTACATGCCCAGGCGCATCGTTCCTCCCATGTCGCCCTCGCCCGCGACGATGTCGAGCTGCTCGGCCATGGTGGAGATGACGGGGTGGGAGGTGGCCGGGTCGAACTCGGTGGAGTTGGCGTCGCCGATGTCGGCGAGGTTGCGGGCCGCCTCGATCACGATGCACTGCAGGCCCAGGCAGAGACCGAGGAGCGGGATCCTGTTCTCGCGGGCGTAGCGGATCGCGCCGACCTTGCCGAGCACACCGCGGTCACCGAAGCCGCCCGGGATGCAGATGCCGTCCACGTCGGCGAGCTGCGCCTTGGCCCCGGCCGGGGTCTTGCAGTCGTCCGAGGTGACCCACTTGATCTTCACACGGGCCTTGTTGGCGAAGCCGCCGGCGCGCAGCGCCTCGGTGACCGACAGGTAGGCGTCGGGCAGGTCGATGTACTTGCCGACCAGGGCGAGGGTGATCTCGTGGTCGGGGTTGTGGACGCGGTCGAGCAGGTCGTCCCACGTCGTCCAGTCCACGTCACGGAACGGCAGGTCCAGCTTGCGCACGACATACGCGTCCAGGCCCTCGCCGTGCACGGTCTTCGGGATGTCGTAGATCGACCGGGCGTCGGGGCAGGCGACCACGGCGGCCTCGTCCACGTCGCACATCAGCGAGATCTTGCGCTTGATCGCGGTCGGCACCTCGCGGTCGCAGCGCAGCACGATCGCGTCCGGCTGGATACCGATGTTGCGCAGGGCGGCCACGGAGTGCTGGGTGGGCTTGGTCTTCAGCTCGCCGGACGGCCCGATGTAGGGCAGGAGCGAGATGTGCACCACGAAGACGTTGTCCCGGCCGACCTCGTGCCGGACCTGGCGGACGGTCTCCAGGAAGGGCAGCGACTCGATGTCACCGACCGTGCCGCCGACCTCGGTGATCACCACGTCGACCTCGTCCGTCGCCATCCGGCGGATGCGGTGCTTGATCTCGTTGGTGATGTGCGGGATGACCTGCACGGTGTCGCCCAGGTACTCGCCCCGGCGCTCCTTGGCGATCACCGTCGAGTAGACCTGACCGGTGGTGACGTTCGCGGAGCCGTCGAGGTCGCGGTCGAGGAAGCGCTCGTAGTGGCCGATGTCCAGGTCGGTCTCGGCGCCGTCGTTGGTGACGAACACCTCACCGTGCTGGAAGGGGTTCATCGTGCCCGGGTCGACGTTCAGATACGGGTCGAGCTTCTGCATCACGACGCGCAGACCCCGTGCCTTGAGCAGCATGCCGAGGCTGGAGGCCGTCAGACCCTTGCCGAGCGAGGAGGCGACACCCCCGGTGACGAAGATGTGCTTGGTCGTCGTGGATTTCGGCAACATGGCCAAGAGGGGGCTCCCGTGGTCGCGGTCTGGGGTCGCTGCGGTTCGGGGGTTTCGAGCCCTCCGGTCCACGGGCTACCAGGGTATCAGCGCCTCGGGGAGATGGCTTCCGGCCACGCTCCGCGCACGCGCGGACACCCGACGCACCTGCCGCGAGAGCCAGGCAGACTTCTCTTACGGGCTTCTCACCGATGGCTCACCCGTTCGGCGTACCCGCGTTGCCCGGAGCGACACACAGATCTTCTACGTGCGTCGTATCCTGCTCGGACACTCGCTGCCGAGCCCGGCCGGACAGACGGCACACCCCAGCCCGTATCCACCGGAACAACGAGAGCTCGACAGTTCGTTGAGCAACAATTGGCGTTTTGCCCATACGGCGGAGCGACTGCTTTGCTTCATCGCTCAACGACGCATTACATCGACCCCCTTGACCGCACTAGCGACAGCCCCCGTTCGCGTGGGGGTGACGTGGCCGTTCGACTGGAGTTGCACGTGGCCGGGCGCATCGAAGACTACGCACTCATCGGAGACATGCAGACCGCTGCCCTGGTCTGCCGTGACGGGACAGTGGACTGGCTGTGCCTGCCCCGCTTCGACTCGCACGCGATCTTCGCCGGTCTGCTGGGCACCGAGGAACACGGATTCTGGCGCCTCGGCCCCGCGCACGCCTCCGACGCACCGCCGCCGCGCGCGGCCCGCCGCACCTACCGCGGCGACTCCCTGATCCTCGAATCCGAGTGGGACACCCCGCGCGGCACGGTCCGCGTGACCGATTTCATGCCGCCTCGTGACGGCGCGCCCCAGCTGATCCGCATCGTCGAGGGCGTCTCGGGCCGCGTCCCCATGCGTTCCACCCTGCGGATGCGCTTCTCCTACGGCCGTGTGGTCCCGTGGGTGCACAAGCACGAGGGGCGCACCGTCGCCGTCGCGGGCCCCGACTCGGTGTGGTTCGACACCACCGCGGAGACCTACGGAAAGTCGCTGACGACGTACGCGGACTTCACGGTCGCCCCCGGTGACCGCATCGCGTTCACGATCTCCTGGGAGCCCTCGCACAAGCAGCCGCCGGCCCTGCCGGAGCCGGAGCAGGCACTGGAGGCGACGGAGGAGTTCTGGCGCGAGTGGGTCGAGCACTGCACGTACCACGGCCCCTACCGCGAGGCGGTGATCCGCTCGCTGATCACCCTCAAGGCGCTGACCTACGCCCCCACCGGCGGCATCGTGGCGGCCCCCACCACCTCCCTCCCCGAGGACATCGGCGGCGTCCGCAACTGGGACTACCGCTACACCTGGCTGCGCGACGCCGCGATCACCCTGTCCTCGCTGCTGCGCACCGGCTACCGCGAGGAGGCCCGCGCCTGGCGCGAGTGGCTGCTGCGCGCGGTCGCCGGCGACCCCGAGAACCTGCAGATCATGTACGGCATCGCGGGCGAGCGCGAGCTGGGCGAGGCCGAGCTGGACTGGCTGCCGGGCTACGAGAACTCCGCCCCGGTGCGCGTCGGCAACGGTGCGGCGCACCAGCTCCAGCTGGACGTGTACGGCGAGGTCACCGAGGCCCTGCACCTCGGCCACATGACCGGCCTGGCCCGCAACGACTACGCCTCCCTCCTCCAGCTGAAGCTGATCCGCTACCTGGAGAAGCACTGGGACACGCCGGACGAGGGCATCTGGGAGGTGCGCGGCCCGCGCCGCCACTTCGTGCACTCCAAGGTCATGGCCTGGGTCGCCGTCGACCGCACCATCAAGCTGATCGAGTCCGGCGACGCGGACGGCCCGCTGGAGCGGTGGCGCGAACTGCGCGACGACATCCACCGGGACGTGTGCGAGAAGGGCTACGACAAGGAGCGCAACACGTTCACCCAGTCCTACGGCTCCAAGGAGCTGGACGCCTCGCTGCTGCTCATCCCCCAGATGGGATTCCTGCCGCCCGACGACAAGCGCGTCATCGGCACCATCGAGGCGATCCAGCGCGAGCTGTCCACCCCGGACGGCTTCATCCTGCGCTACCCGACCTCGGGCGACAACGAGGGCGTCGACGGCCTCCCCGGCGACGAGGGCGCCTTCCTGGCCTGTTCGTTCTGGATGGCGGACGACCTGGCGATGATCGGCCGGGTCGACGAGGCCCGCAAGCTCTTCGAGAAGCTGCTGTCCCTGCGCAACGACCTGGGTCTGCTCGCCGAGGAGTGGGACCCGCGTCTCAAGCGCCAGGTGGGCAACTTCCCGCAGGCCTTCAGCCACGTGCCCCTGATCGACACGGCCCTGCGCCTGACGGCGTCCGGGGCGTACGGCGGCTGAACCGTTCAGGCTCGGCGGGCGGGCGGGCCCGGCCGGGCCCGCCCAGGTGTGTGGTGAAAGTAGCGTCGTCCTGCCCCGCCGGGCAGGCGGGACTTTCACCACACGTCCTAGGCTGGGAGGATCAGCCCCTGCACGGAAGGGGGCGCCTCATGGCCTCCCCGTCGAAGGCGGGCGCGGCACTCGCCGCGTTCCGCGAGGATCTGGTCGGCGACGTGTTCGCCCAGGGAGACGTGGGCTACGACGAGGCCCGTACCGTCTTCAACGCCATGATCGACCGGCGCCCGGCGGTGATCGCCCAGTGCGTGGACGAGGCCGACGTCGTCCGCACGGTCCGCTTCGCCCGTGACCTCGACCTGAAGATCGCGGTGCGCGGCGGCGGGCACAGCGTGGCGGGCCAGGCACTCGGGGACGGCGCCGTGGTGGTCGATCTGCGGCACATGCGGGCGGTCACCGTCGATCCGGCGGCCGAGGCGGTACGGGTCGCGGGCGGTGCGACGATGAGCGACCTGGACCGCGCCTGCGAGCCGTTCCGTCTCGCCACGACCGGCGGCCGGGCCTCCACCACCGGTGTCGGCGGCTTCGTCCTGGGCGGCGGCTCGGGCTGGCTGGACCGCTGCTGCGGCCTGGCGGTCGACAACCTGCTCGGCGTCGAACTGGTCACCGCCGACGGCGAGCGGGTGCACGCGAGCGCCGACGAACACCCCGACCTGTTCTGGGCCCTGCACGGCGGCGGCGGCAACTTCGGCATCGCCACCGCGCTCACCCTGAAGCTGTACGAGCTGCCCGAGTTCTCCATCGCACTGGTGCTGTACCTCCCGGAGTACGGCCGCGAGGTCGTGCGCACCTACCGCGACGTGATCGAGGCGGCCCCCGTCGAGGCGAGCGGCGCGGTCCTCTACCTCACTGGCCCGCCCGACGAGTTCGTACCGTCCCACCTGGTCGGCAAGCGGCTGAGCGGCGCGCTGCTGACGTACGCCGGCACCGAGGAGGACATGCGCAAGCTCGCCCAGCCGCTGCTGGCCCTGCCGCACGAGACGGAGATCGTCGGGGCGATGCCGTACGCGGACGTCCAGTGCATGATCGACGATCCGCCCGGGATGCGGAACTACTGGTCGGCGGAGTATCTGACCGGCGCGCCCGACGACTTCGTGGACGCCTACTGCGCGCTCGGGGACTCCATGCCCGTACCGACGGGCACCCAGCACCTGCTGTGGCCGCAGGGCGGCGCGGTGGCCGACGGGCCGCACGAGTATCCGGTGCCGTACCGGGACGCCGCCTGGGCGGTGCACCCCTTCGGGATCTGGGCGGACCCGGCGGACGACGAGCGCTGCGTCCAGTGGGTGCGGGACGTCCGCGCCGATGTGCGCCCGTGGAGCACCGGGGACGTGTACCTGAACTTCATCGGCGACGAGGGCACCGAGCGGGTGGTGGCGGGCCTCGGCACGGAGAACACCCGCCGTCTCGCGGACGTGAAACGGCGGTACGACCCGGACAACGTCTTCCGCTTCAACCACAACATCAGGCCGGCCTGAGGCACCGTCGGCCGCCCGCTCCCCGGAGAGATGTCGCCGACGCGTTTTCGCAGGTAGCGTCCGCTGCATGGACAGCCGCCCGGATCACCGTCCCGACAGCCAGGCCGCCGGTATCACCGTGCGGCGGGCGCTGGAGCTGCCCGGCCTGCGCAGCGGGCTGCCCGAGATCCTCGCGGGCGCCGACCGGCTGGGGCGGACCGTGCGCTGGGTGCACGCCGGTGAGGTCCCGCACATCGCCTCGCTGCTCAAGGGCGGCGAACTGCTGCTGACCACGGGCTACGGCCTCGGCACCCGCCCGGCCGAGCAGCGGGTGTTCGTGCGGACCCTGGCCGACCGGGGCATCGCGGCCCTGGTGATCGAACTGGGCCCGCGCTTCACCCGGCTGCCCGCGGCCCTGGTGGAGACGGCGAGGGCGACCGGCCTCCCGCTGGTCCAACTGCACCGCGAGGTTCCGTTCGTGACGGTCACCGAGGAGATCCACACCGAGATCGTCAACGGCCACTACGCCCTGCTCCAGCGCGCGGAGGAAGTGCACCGCCGCTGCACGGAGGCCCTGCTGGGCGGCGGCGGAATCCCTCAGGTCCTGGGCATCCTGGCCGACTTCAGCGGCAACCCGGTGTTCCTGGAGACGACGGACGGCAGGCTCCTGTACACCGCCGGGGAGGGACCGCAGGGGGCGGATCCGCTCCAGGTGTGGGAGGGGCTGCGCGGCCCGCGCAAGGACGCGCCGCCGCCCGCCGGTTCGGTGCTGGTGGACGTGCCCGGGGGCGGCCCCGGGACGGGTTCGGTCCGCGCCCGGCTCGCCCTCCTGCCCGTGCGCGCCCCGCTCGCACCGGTGCACCGCATCGCCGCCGAGCGGGCGGCCGGGATCCTGGCCCTGGTGCTGATGCAGGCCCGTCAGGAGGAGGAGCTGGCCGCGCGCGGCCGGGGCGACTTCCTGACCGACCTCGCCGAGGGCCGCATCACGGCGGAGGACGCTCCGGCGCAGGCGCGCGTGCTCGGCTTCAAGCCCGGTGCCGGCCCCCTGCTGCCGGTCGTGATGCGGCTCGGCGACGTCCCCCCGCTTTCGGCTTCGCTCGAGCGGGGGGACTCCCCTGCTCCCGGCGGGGGCTGGGCGGTGCTCGCGCGGGCGGTCGCTGAGGAGCTGGCGTCGGTGGGCGTTCCGGTGCTGTTGGGCGTACGGCCGGTGGAGGGCCGGGTTCCGCTGCTGCTGGGCCTGCGGTCGGACTCGGAGCGCCAAGCGGTCGCGGACCGGGTCGCGGCGGCCATGCGGGCCGGGGCGGAACGGGCCGGAATGCGGCGGCCGGGCGCCCCGCCGCCGGTCGTGGTGGTCGGCGCCGCGGGCGGCTGGACGGCGGCCTCCGCGGGGCTGCGGCACGCGGCGGAGACGGCGACCGCCGCACAGGGCCTTTCGGACCGCCCCTGGTACGACGCCCGCCGCCTGGACATCGACCTGCTGCTGTGGCGCCTGCGCGACCACCCGGACCTGGGGGCCTTCGTGGACCGGGCCATCGGTCCCGTCCGCGATCACGACCGCCGCTCCAAGCCGCCCCTGCTGCCCACCCTGGAGACCTACCTGGCCCACGCGGGCCGCAAGGCGGAGACGGCCCGCGAGCTGCACCTCAACCGCCAGACGCTCTACAACCGCCTCGCCCGCATCGGCGAGCTGCTGGGCACCGACCTGGACGACCCGCAGACGGTCCTGGCGCTCAGCCTGGCCCTGCGCGCGCGCAGACTCCTGCCGTGAGCCGGCTCAGATCATCGGCCGGGGCTGCGTCAGCTCGTCGTAGACGCTGAGGACCTGTGCGACGGTCTCGTCCTCGGTGGGCCAGGTGGCCGCCTGACGGGTGCCCAGCTCCCGCAGCCGCTCGCACCGCCCGGGATCGTCGAGCAGGCGTACGACGGCGTCGGCGAAGGCCTCGGCGTCATCGGCCGGAACGAGTTCGGCGGCGTCGCCGACGAGTTCACGGACTCCGCCGGCCACGGCTGCGACGAGCGGCACGCGCGCGTGGAGCGCCTCCTGCGCCAGCACCGACCGGGCCTCGTCGCCGCCCGGCAGCAGCGCGAGGTCGGCGGCGGCGAGCAGGTACCCGACGTCGTCCCGTCGCCCCAGCAGCCGCACCGGCAGCTCCTCGTCCTCGATCCGGCGCTGGAGGGCCGGGCGCAGCGGCCCTTCCCCGGCGATGACGACCAGCGGCACCGGATCCAGCCGGCGCCACGCGCGCGTGGCGTCCAGCAGCAGGTCGTAGCCCCGGTGCCGGTCCAGTGATCCGACGGCGATGAGCAACGGACGGCCGGTCGCGCCGAGGTCGGCCCGCACCTTGGGACGCGGCTGATCGGCGTCCTCGTGCCCCTCGCTCCGCCCGGGCCCGGGCAGGGCCACACCGGCGAGCCGCGCGTCCCGGGCCCCGGTCCGGCGCGCCCGGTCGACCAGGTCGGAGGTGGTGCCCAGCACGACGGCGGCCGCCTTGGCCACGCGCCGCTCCAGCAGCCGCAGCAGATGGGCTCGGGCGCCTTCGGCGCGCGCCCGGTTGTGCCAGGTGACGACGAGCGGGGTGCGGCGGCCGCTGAGTGCGAGGACGGCCCGGAAGGAGGCGTGCAGCCCGTGGGCGTGGACCAGGTCGGCGTCCGTGCAGGCCGCCCGCAGCGCCCCCACCGAGCCCGGGTCGCTGCTGCGCGGCACGTGCACGTGTTCAGCGCCGGCACCCGTGAAGTCGTAGAGGCTTTCGGCCTCGGCGGGGGCGCACACCGTCACCCGCACGCCCCGCGCGACGAGCCCCGCGGCCAGGGAGCGCACGTGTGCGCTGCTGCCGGCGTTGCCGCCGCCCAGCACCTGCACGGTGCGCAGCGACGACTGGCCGTGCGGTGAGTGGCTGCTCACGTGGCCGGGGCTCCTGGTTCGGCGTCGGACGGTCACGAAGGAACGTACTGAGGGACCGGGCGGAGGGGTGTACCGCTCGGCTTCCTCCACGTAGTACGCCCAAGGATGCCAGCACGTACGGGTGTTCCGGGCCGCCCGGACCCGGGGTACGCGGCGACACGGCCGCACAGGTCACCCACACGAGTGAACGAACCCAGGGTTCCGTTCGATTAAGTCCTCTGCACGAACACCCGATACGTCCCTTACGCGCCCGCCTGGGACGCCCCTACGCGTCCGCCCGAGCCGTCGCCAGCAGTTCCTCCGCGTGTGCCCGGGCCGTCTCCGAGTCCTCCTGGCCGGCGAGCATCCGGGACAGCTCCCGGATCCGCTCCTCGCCCTCCAGGACCTTCACACCGGACCGGGTGACCGATCCGTCGTTGGTCTTCTCGACCAGCAGCTGCCGGTCGGCGAAGGCGGCGACCTGCGGGAGGTGGGTGACGACCACGACCTGCGCGCTCTTCGCGAGCTTCGCGAGCCGCCGCCCGATCTCGACGGCGGCCTTGCCGCCCACACCCGCGTCGACCTCGTCGAAGAGGTACGTCGGCACGGGATCCGTCCCCGCGAACACGACCTCCACGGCGAGCATCACGCGCGACAGCTCACCACCGGAGGCGCCCTTGGCGATGGGCCGGGGCGGCGCCCCCGGATGTGGCGCGAGCAGCAGTTCGACCTCGTCGGCACCGGACGGCCCGTAGGCGACCGTACGCCCGCCGACCTCGACGCCCTCGGGATCCTCGGTCTGCCGGATGGCGAACGACACACGCGCGTGCGGCATGGCCAGCGAGGCCAGCTCCGCGGTCACCGCCGCCGCGAACCTCTCGGCGGCCTCCGTGCGCGCGTCCGTCAGTGCCTGCGCGAGCCCGCCCAGTTCGGTCCTGAGCGCGTCCCGCTCGGCGGTCAGCTCGTCGATCCGCTCGTCGTCGCCGTCCAGTTCGGTGAGCCGCGCGGCGCTCTGCTCGGCCCACGCCAGCACGGCGTTCACGTCCGGGCCGTACTTGCGGGTCAGCGCGGTGAGCGCGGCCCGCCGCTCCTCGACCGCCGCCAGCCGCAGCGGATCGGCGTCCAGGTCGTCGGCGTACCCGGCGAGCTCCCCCGCCACGTCGCCCAGCAGGATCCCGATCTCACCGATGCGGTCGGCGAGCCCGGCGAGCTGCGGGTCGTAGGCCCTGACGGCCTCCAGGGCCCGCTGTGCGCCCGCCACAAGGGTTGCGGCGTCGATGCCCTCGGGATCCTCCGGATTGCCCGCCAGAGCGCCGTGCGCGGCCGTGGCGGCCGACGACAGCGCCTCCGCGTGCCCGAGCCGCCCCGCCTCCTCCGCGAGCTCCACGTCCTCCCCGGCGCGCGGCTCGACGCCGGCGACCTCGTCGAGCCCGTAGCGCAGCATGTCGGCCTCCTGGGCCCGCTCACGCGCGCGCGTGACGATCTCGTCCAGCTCGACGGCCACGGCCCGCAGCCGCCGGTAGGCCTCGGTGTACTTGGCGAGCGGCACGGCGACGGCGTCGCCCGCGTACCGGTCGAGCGCCTGCCGCTGCCGGGAGAGCTTCAGCAGCCCCTGCTGGTCGGTCTGCCCGTGCACGGCGACCAGCTCGTCGGCCAGCTCCGCGAGCACGCCCACGGGCACGCTCCGCCCGCCGACATGCGCCCGCGACCGCCCCTCGGCGGAAACGGTACGGCTGATGAGCAACGCCCCGTCGTCGAGCTCGGCGCCGGCCTCCTCGGCCCGTACGAGCACCGAGGCGTCCGAGGGCACGGCGATCCGCCCCTCCACGACCGCCCGCTCGGCGCCGATCCGCACGAGCGCGGCATCTGCGCGTCCGCCCAGCAGCAGCCCGAGGCTGGTGACCACCATGGTCTTGCCCGCACCCGTCTCACCGGTGACGGCGGTGAAGCCGGGCGACAGCTCGACGACAGCGTCGTCGATGACTCCGAGCGACCGTATCCGCATCTCCTCCAACACGGGGAAGACCTTACGAGGTCGGACGGAGAAAGCGCGAGGCACCCTGTCACCCGGCCGAGTGGACGTCCCTAGTGCCGAGCCCCCCGCCACCCGGAAACGGGCAGCGCGAACTTCGCCACCAGCCGATCGGTGAACGAGGCATGGTGCAGTCGAGCCAGCCGCACCGGCACCGCCCCCCGCCGCACCTCCACCCGAGCCCCCGGCGGCAACTCGAAGGTCCGCCGCCCGTCACACCACAGCACCCCCGGCGGGATATGAGGCAGCAACTCCACCGCGAGCACGGAGTTCGGCGAGGTCACCAACGGCTTCGCGAACAGCGCGTGCGCACTGATCGGCACCATCAACAACGCCTCGACCTCGGGCCACACCACGGGCCCACCGGCGGAGAAGGCATACGCCGTGGACCCGGTCGGCGTGGACAGGACGATCCCGTCGCACCCGAACCCCGTCACCGGCCGCCCGTCGATCTCCAGCACGACTTCCAGCAGCTTCTCGGCGCCGGCCTTCTGCACCGCCGCCTCGTTCAGCGCCCAGTCCGTGTGCACGATGTCCCCGTTGCGATGCACGACGACATCGACGGTCATCCGCTCCTCGACCTCGTACGCCTTGGACACCACCCGGTCCACGACCTTGTCGAGATCGTCGCGCTCGGCCTCCGCGAGGAAGCCGACGCTCCCGAGGTTGACGCCGAGCATCGGCACCCCGGACGCCCGCGCGAACTCCGCGCCCCGCAGCAGCGTCCCGTCACCGCCGAGGACGATGAGCAGCTCGCACCCCTCCAGGCACTGCGGGGTGGCCTCGGAGACCAGTTCCACCTCGTCCGGCAGAGGCAGGTCGGCCGCCTCGTACTCCAGGACGCGCACTCCGATGCCCTCGCGCAGCAGCCCCTTCACCACCAGTTCCGCGCTGCGGATCGCGGCGGGCCGGCCCGTGTGGGCGAGCAGGAAAACAGTACGAGCTCGGTTCGGTGTCAACGCGGCCCCTCCGCAACTGCACGGTCGACGTCGGCCGGGTCCAGGGCGGGCGCCCCGGCCCGGAGCCACAGAAAATACTCGACATTGCCCGAGGGCCCGGGCAGCGGGCTGGCGGTGACACCCTTCACCCCGAGCCCCAGGTCCCACGCCTTCCCGGCGACGCCGCGCACCGCCTCGGCCCGCAGCTGGGGACTGCGTACGACGCCCCCGCTGCCGAGCCGTTCCTTCCCCACCTCGAACTGCGGCTTGACCATCATCACCAGGTCCGCGTCCGGCTCGGTGCACCGCGCGAGGGCCGGCAGCACCAGCCCCAGCGGAATGAAGGACAAGTCCCCCACGACAAGATCCACAGGCTCCCCATCGATCGCTTCAAGCGTCAACTCGCGTACGTTCGTACGGTCCTTGACGGTGACGCGTTCATCGCTCCGAAGAGACCAGGCGAGTTGCCCGTATCCGACGTCCACGGCGACGACGTGCGCGGCCCCCGCCCGCAGCAGCACGTCCGTGAACCCCCCGGTGGAGGCCCCCGCGTCCAGCGCCCGCCGCCCCCCGACGACGAGCCCCTGCGGCACGAACACCTCGAGCGCGCCGGCGAGCTTGTGCCCGCCCCGCGACACGTAGTCGGGGTCGTTGTCGTCGGCGGCGACGACGATCGCGGCCGCCGTCTCCACCTGCGTGGCCGGCTTGGTCGCGACGGTCCTGCCCACGCTGACCCGCCCGGCGGCGATCAGCTGCCCGGCGTGCTCGCGCGAGCGCGCAAGCTTCCGGCGGACCAGCTCCGCGTCCAGACGGCGACGTGCGACTCCTGCCACGTTCGGTTCAGCTCCTAGTGCCATACGACGGTGAAGGCGTCCTCGTGTCGTACGACGGTGAGGGCGCCGGAGGCCCCGGGCGGGCGTCGAGCGCGGTGAGCGCGTCGCGCAAGCCCCGGTGTACATCCTCGTACACCTCGAGGTGTCCGTCCGTGGCGAGGTGGTCGGCGTCGGCGAGCCGGTCCAGCCAGGCGTCGACCTCGGCGTTGCCGGTGGGGATGCGGGGGACGGCGAGCGGGGCGGGCCCGGCGGGATCGTACTCGGGTTCGCCCACCGAGTCCTGCGCGCCCTCGCTCTCCGGCACTGTGTCGCTCATGCGCAGACGCTACCCCGAACCCCTGCGGTACCGTCGATCACGATGGCCACGATTGAGGAGTGCCGTGCGGCACTCGAGAAGCTCTCGGACAACATGCAGAGCGCCGAAGGGGACGTCCGTACGGCCGCGGCCCTGGACCGTTCGGTGAGCTGCTGGATCACCGACCTGGACGTCACGTTCGTCGGCCGGATGACGGACGGCCGGATCGTGGTCCGGGACACCCTGCAGGGCCCTCCTCCGGAGAAGGCCCAGATCAGGCTGACCATGACCGGCGACGACCTGGTCGCGCTGGTCGACGGCGAGCTGCACTTCGCGAAGGCGTGGGGTTCGGGGCGGGTGAAGCTGGAGGCGAGTCTGCGGGACCTGTTCCAGCTCAGGAAACTTCTGTAGCGACCGCTTCGACCGCCCGCTCGGCCGCCGTCCGTGCCTTCCGCGCGGCCGGCACCACCAGCGGCGTCCCCGTCTCGGGGTCGTCGATGACCTGGCAGCGCAGCCCGAAGACCTCCTCGACCAGCCCGGCCGTGACGACGTCGTTCGGCGCGCCCTGCGCGATGACCCGGCCGCCCTTCAGCGCGATGAGGTGGGTGGCGTACCGGGCCGCGTGGTTGAGGTCGTGCAGGACGGCGACGAGCGTGCGGCCCTGCTCCTCGTGCAGTTCGGCGCACAGGTCGAGGACGTCGATCTGGTGCTGGATGTCGAGGTAGGTCGTCGGCTCGTCGAGCAGCAGCAGCGGGGTCTGCTGGGCGAGGGCCATCGCGATCCAGACGCGCTGGCGCTGGCCGCCGGACAACTCGTCGACGTACCGGTCGGCGAGCTCGGCCACCCCCGTCTGCGCCATGGACTCCTGCACGACCCGCTCGTCCTGCGCCGACCACTGCCGCAGGATCCCCTGGTGCGGATAGCGGCCCCGGCCCACCAGATCGGCGACGGTGATCCCGTCCGGTGCGATGGACGACTGCGGCAGCAGGCCCAGGGTGCGCGCCACCTTCTTCGCCGGCATCGACTGGATGACCTGCCCGTCGAGCAGCACCCGCCCCTGCGACGGCTTCAGCATCCGCGACAACGCCCGCAACAGCGTCGACTTGCCGCACGCGTTGGGACCGACGATCACGGTGAAGGAGTTGTCGGGTATCTCCACCGACAGTTGCTCGGCGATGATCCGCTGGTCGTAGGCGAGGGTGACGTTCTCGGCGGACAGGCGGTTCACGGTGCTCCTTCGGTTGTTCTGATCGGCCGAGCGGCCGTGGTGGTCGGCTGCGCCGCTCATATCCGGCCCGCCTTGCGTTCGGTGACGAGCAGCCACAGCAGGTACACCCCGCCCAGCACCCCGGTGACCACGCCGACGGGCAGCTGTCCGTCGCCGAAGAGCCGCTGCGAGACCCAGTCGGCGGTGACCAGGAGGGCGGCGCCCATGCACAGGGACGGCAGGAGGTTCGGCCCGGGCGAGCGGGTCAGGCGCCGGGCGAGCTGCGGCGCGGTGAGCGCCACGAAGCTGACGGGGCCCGCGGCGGCGGTGGCGGCCGCGGTGAGCAGGACGGCGGAGACCATCAGAACCAGCCGTACGCGCTCCACCCGCACCCCGAGCGCGTGGGAGACGTCGTCGCCCATCTCCATCATCCGCAGCCCGCGCGCGTTGCCGAGGGCGAGCGGTACGAACACGCAGACCAGGACGAGCAGCGGCCAGACCTGCTTCCAGTCCCGCCCGTCGAGGGTCCCGGTCATCCATACGACGGCCCGGGCCGCGTCGACGAAGTCGGCCTTGGTGATCAGATACCCGTTGACCGCGGTCGCCACGGCCGACACGCCGATGCCGACGAGCACCAGCCGGTAGCCGTGCACGCCCCGCCGCCACGCCAGCAGATAGATGGCGGCCCCGGTCACCAGCCCGCCCACCAGCGCCCCGAGGGTGACCTGGGTGGTGCTCCCGGAGAACAGCACGATCATCACAAGCGCGCCGGCCGTGGCCCCCTGGCCGAGCCCGAGCACGTCCGGGCTGCCCAGCGGATTGCGCGACACGGCCTGGAACAGCGCGCCGCCCAGCCCCAGGGAGGCCCCGACCAACAACCCGACCAGGACCCGTGGCAACCGCAGCTCGTTGACGATCAGTTCCTGACCGGGGTTCCCCTCGCCGAACAGCGTCCTCACCACGTCGCCGGCCGAGATCGGGAAGTCTCCGGTGCCGATCAGCACGACACTCGCGGCGAACGCGGCGAGCAGCAACAGCACCACGACGACCAGGGCCCGCACGTCCAGCCGCACCGACAGCCCGCCCGGCGTGCGCAGCGCACGGGGCCCGCTGCCGGGGGCGGTCTTGTCCTCGTCCACCGTCTTCACAGCTGGGCCGTCCTCCGCCGTCGTACGAGAATGATGAAGACCGGCCCGCCGATGATCGCGGTGATGACGCCGACCTGGACCTCCGACGGGCGGGCGACGACCCGGCCGATGACATCGGAACCCAGCAGCAGCACCGGCGACAGGATCGCCGCGTACGGCATGATCCAGCGCAGGTCGGGGCCGGTGAAGGAGCGGACGATGTGCGGGACCATCAGCCCGACGAACACGATCGGCCCACAGGCGGCTGTCGCGGCCCCGCACAGCACGGTCGCGGCGAGCATGGCCAGCGCCCGGGTGCGGTTGAGGTGGGCGCCGAGCGCCCTGGCCGTGTCCTCGCCCATCTCCACGGCGTTCAGCGGCCGGGCGAGCGCGAGCGCGAGGACCGTGCCGACGACCAGGAAGGGCAGCACCTGCCGGATCGTCTCGTCGGTCGCCGAGGACAGCGAACCAACCGTCCAGAAGCGCATCCGGGCGAGCGCCGCGTCATCCATGATCATCACGGCCTGGAGATAGCCGTACAACGCGGCACTGATCGCGGTACCGGCGAGCGCGAGCCGCACGGGCGTGGCCCCCCGGCTGCCGCCCAGGAACCAGACCAGCCCGCCGACCGCGGCCGCCCCGGAGAAGGCGAACCACACATAACCGGTCAGGCTCGTCACACCGAGGAACGTGATCGCGGTGACGACGGCCGCCGAGGCCCCCGCGTTGATGCCGAGCAGTCCCGGGTCGGCCAGCGGGTTGCGCGTCAGGGCCTGGAGCACGGCTCCCGACAGCCCCAGCGCGGCACCGACCAGCAGTCCGAGCACGGTCCTCGACAACCGCTCGTCGACGACGACGTCCGCGTACGTCCCCGAGTCCTCGAACAGCCCGTGCCAGACCTGGGCCACGGACAACTCCTTGGCCCCGACGGCGATGCTCGCCACCGCCACCGCGGCCAGGACGGCCACGGCGACGAGCAGTCCGACCGAACGGATCGCCCGGCGGGTTGGGGGCGCGGGGGCGATCTCCGCGCGCTGTTCGGGAACACTGTCGACCAACACGCAGTTAGGTTAGCCTACCCTGCTAAGCAGGTCAGCGCCCCGGGGGCCGCCTCACAGACCCAGCCGCGCCAGCGCCTTCCCCCCGTCCAGCTCGCAACTCCCGTCTCCCGCCGCCGTCCAGGCCGCCGCGCACAACGCCCGCAACCCGTCCAGCGTTTCGCCCTCCCCGTCCAGCTCCAGCCGTTCGCCACCCGCCGTCGCCGTCCAACCGCCGCACCGGAACCCGTCCCCGGCCACGCTGACCACCGGCTGCCCGGTGAGCAGCCCCCGCAGGTCGGCATCCACGTACGTCGGCCGGTGCTGCGGCGGCGCGGCCAGCAGCTGCGCTCCGTCCGTCACACCGGTGAGGACGAGCAGCGAGTCCACCTCCCCGTTGAACGCCCCCTCGATGTCGGTGTCCAGCCGGTCCCCGACGACCAACGGCCGCTCAGCGCCCGTCCGCAGGATCGTCTCCCGGTGCATCGGAGGCAACGGCTTCCCCGCGACCTGCGGCTCGGCACCGGTGGCAATCCGCACGACCTCCACCGCCGCCCCGTTCCCCGGCGCGATTCCCCGCCCGCTCGGAATCGTCAGGTCGGTGTTGGACGCGAACCACGGCACTCCGCGCGCGACGGCGTACGAAGCCTCCGCGAACCGCCCCCACGGCAGATCCGGCCCGCCGTACCCCTGCACCACGGCCGCCGGATCGTCGTCCGCCGACTCCACCGGCGTCAGCCCCCGCTCCCGCAGCGCCACCCGCAGCCCCTCACCACCGATCACCAGCACCCGCGCTCCCGCCGGCACCTGCTCACTGATCAGCCGCGCGACCGCCTGCGCCGAGGTGACGACCTCCGCGGCCCCCGTCGGTATCCCCAGCTCGGTGAGGTGCCCGGCCACCGTGTCCGGCGTCCGCAGCGCGTTGTTGGTGACGTACGCGAGACGCATCCCGCCCGCACGAGCCGCGGCCAGCGACTCGACGGCGTGCACGATCGCACTGCCACCCGCGTACACCACCCCGTCCAGGTCGAGCAGCGCCGTGTCGTACGCCTCGCTCAGGGCCTGCCCACTGCCCTCGGGCCTCGTCCTGACGCTCGGGCTCATTCCACATCGCTCCTCAGCTCGATCCGCTCTCCCCCGATCATCGCGCATGCCCCTGACACCGGTACGCACCCAGGTGCGAGCCGTACGATGCCGGGATGAACACAGCAGGTCACCCTGAGGCAACGGCGCCCCGAGGCCTGGAACTCACCCCGTTCCGAGGCCTGCGCTACGACCCCGACCGGGTCGGCAGTCTCGCCGCCGTCACCTCCCCGCCGTACGACGTCGTCGTCCGCCCCGACGGCCTGCACCAGCTCCAGGACGCGGACCCCTACAACATCGTCCGCCTGATCCTCCCTCAGGCCACCACCCCCAGCGCCCGCAACGAACAGGCCGCCGACGCGCTGCGCCGCTGGCTCGCCGAGGGCGTCCTGACGGCCGACCCCGAGCCCGCGCTGTACGTCTACGAGCAGCGGCACGCCGACGGCATGCTCCAGCGCGGCCTCATCGGCACCCTGCGCGTCTCCGAGCCGTCGGAAGGGGTCGTCCTCCCCCACGAGGACGTCATCGCGCCCGTCGTCGCGGAACGCGCGGCCCTGATGCGCGCCACCTACGCGAACCTCGAGCCCCTCCTCCTCACCTACCGCGGGAACGGCACGGCGGCGGAG
This sequence comes from Streptomyces sp. NPDC049687, assembly GCF_044465285.1. NCBI lineage: Bacteria > Bacillati > Actinomycetota > Actinomycetes > Kitasatosporales > Streptomycetaceae > Streptomyces > Streptomyces sp. NPDC049687. The sequence continues at coordinate 3,340 of NZ_JBITLN010000009.1, read as the reverse complement.
ATCGTGGAGCGCACCGCAGAGCGCCCGCCGCTCCTGGCCACCACCACGGAGGACGGCTTCAGGCACCGTCTGTGGGCGATCACCGACCCCGCCGACCAGGCCCGGGTCCAGGCGGACCTCACCCATCACCAAGCCCTGATCGCCGACGGCCACCACCGCTGGGCCACCTACCGCCGGCTCCGCGCCGAGCACCCCTCCCCCAGCCCCTGGGATCACGGCCTGGTCCTCCTGGTCGACACGGCCCGCTACCCCCTGCGCGTCCGCGCCATCCACCGCCTCCTGCACGGCCTGCCGGTGGCGCACGCCCTGGCCGCCGCCGAGGGTCTGTTCCGGGTGCGGCACCTGGAGGTCCCCCTCCCGGAGGCCCTGGAGGCCCTCGCGGACTCCGCCTGCGCCGGCAACGCGTTCCTGCTGGCCGGCGACGGCGCCTTCCACCTCCTCGACCGCCCGGACCCAGCTCTCCTGGACCGTACGATCCCCCGGGACCGCCCGCAGGCCTGGCGCACCCTGGACGCGACCGTCCTGCACACCGCGCTCCTCGACCACGTGTGGCACATCCCCGAGGACGACCCGACCCGCATCGCCTACATCCACGACACGGCCGCCACCGTGCGAAAGGCGGAACGCAGCGGCGCCACGGCGGTCCTGCTCCACCCCGTCCGCGAGGAGGTCGTCCGCGACCTCGCCCGCCAGGGCGTCACCATGCCCCGCAAGTCGACGTCCTTCGGCCCCAAACCGGCCTCCGGCCTGGTCCTGCGCGCACTGGACCTGTGAACGCCAACAGGGGCGGGGGGGGGGGGGGGGCGGGGGGGGCGCCCGGGCCCCGCCCCCCCCCCCCCCCCCCCCCCCCCCCGGGGGGGGGGGGGCGGGGGGCGGCGGGGGCGTGGTGGGCG